>JBCBYV010000017.1:0-102149 GCA_039815685.1 Pseudomonadota bacterium
AGGAAATGCACCACCGAAGCGTTTCTCTTCCGTCCAAAGGACTCGCACCTTCGACCCTCAAACGCCTCAACGGGACGCTTCCCAAACGGCCGCAGAGGTCCCGGGTCAAGCCCGGGACGCATCGCGCGGGCCGCAGGCTTGGACGCGGTTACCCTCAGTCGTGAGGCCCATAGCCGTCCGGGTGGTTCGAGTGCCAGGCCCAGGCGGCGGCGAGGATCGCTTCGATCGACGACGACTGGGGATGCCAGCCGAGTTCCTCGCCAGCCCGCGCCGCATCGGCCACGAGCACCGGCGGATCGCCCGCCCGCCGCTGCGCCGCCTCCCAGCCGAGCGGCCGCCCGATCACCTTCTCCGCCGCCGTCACAAGCTCGAGCACGCTCGTCCCGCGCCCGGTGCCGAGATTGTAGACGCCCATCTCCCCGGGCCGCGCCGTCTCAAGCGCCAGGAGATGCGCCGCCGCCAGATCCTGGAGCGAGATGAAATCCCGCAGGCAAGCCCCGTCCCGCGTATCCCAATCCGTCCCGAAGACCTTGAAGGCCGGCCGCTTGCCGAGGGCGAAGAGCATCAGGAGCGGCACCACATGGCTCTCGACCCGCCGCCATTCCCCATGGCTGCCATCGGGCTCTGCGCCCGCCGCATTGAAGTACCGGAGCGCGGTCGCCGCGAGCCCGTGCGCCCGCGCGTAGTCCCGCACCATGTGCTCCATCGCGAGCTTCGAGGTGCCGTAGGGGGTCGCCGGCGCGAGCGCCGAACCCTCGGAAAGCGGCATCGTCGCCTCGTGATCGTAGACCGCCGCGGTGCTCGAGACCACGAGCCGCTCGACCCCCGCCTCAAGCATCGCGTCCAGCAAGACTTGCGTGCCATGCGCATTTACCGACCAATAGGCCGCAGGGTCCGAAAGCGAGGCCGGCACCGAGATGAGTGCTGCGTAATGCGCCACCGCATCGATCCGGTGCGTCCGCATCGCCGCGACCAACGCCTCCCGATCGCGGATGTCGCCCTCGACCAGCGGCCCCCGATGCGCCACCGCCGTCGCATTGCCCTCGGAGAGGTCGTCGAACGCCACGACATCGTGCCCCGCAGCCGCGAAATGACGCAGACAGAAGCTGCCGACATATCCGGCACCACCGGTACAAAGAATACGCATCCCCAATCCCTTTCCCTCTGCCTGCCCGACAGTCCGCGAATGCTGCACTGCCGTGATCGAGCCCCGATCACAACCTTGTCAGACCGTACATCACCCTCAAGTTGCCTTTTTCGACGTCCACAATCTCTGCTAAAGGAAGCCCTAGGGTAAGAGCGAGACCGTTCATGAGCGTCCTTAGTCTGCCGACACCGCGCCTCTCGGGCGTCGCACCTGTGCTGCGAAGCCACGGGTTCATCCTCTTTATGCTCAACGTCGCACTCGCTGCGGTGGTGTTCTACGAGGGGTTCCTCGGCCTCCTCGACGGCTGGCAACTGGCCGAGTACAGCCACGGCCCGCTCATCCCGCTCCTCTCGGGGCTCCTCTTTCTGCGCCAGCTTAGGACGGTGCCGGAGAATGACGGGCCCGTCGCCGACCGCTGGCCCGGCATCCTGATCATCATGGGCGCTATCGGGTTGGCGCTACTCGGAAAATTCAGCCGCATCCCGGACATCGTCGCCTATGCCATCATCGTCTGGGTCGCAGGCATCCTGATCACCAGCTTCGGCTGGAGGGTCGGGCGGCAGTTCTGGCCGGGCGTCCTGCATCTCGTCTTCATGTTGCCCCTGCCTGGGACGCTCTACTGGAAGGTCTCGATCTTCCTCCGCGAGATCTCGTCCGAGCTCGGCGTGCAGTTCGTGATGATGGCAGGCGTCCCGGTCTTCCTGGACGGCAACATCATCGATCTCGGCGTCTACAAGCTCCATGTGGCGGATGCCTGCTCGGGCCTGCGCTACCTCTTCCCGATCATGAGCTTCAGCTACATCTTCGCGACGCTCTACAAGGGGCCGACCTGGCACAAGGCCGTCTTGCTCCTCTCCGCCGCACCGATCACCGTGCTCATGAACTCGGTCCGGATCGGGATTATCGGCGTCGCGGTCGACAATTTCGGCATCGAGCATGCGATGGGCTTCAGCCACTTCCTCGAGGGCTGGGTGATCTTCGTGACCTGCGTGATCATGCTCTTCGGCCTCGCCAAGGTGATGCTGATGATGCAGCGGGACACGCAGATGACGCTGTCCGAGGCGCTGGATCTCGAGACCGAGGGGGTGGGGCCGCAGATCGCGCGCCTGCGCCTCATCCAGATCTCCCCGGCCTTCGTGACCGTGACTGCGATCATGCTCGTCACCGCGGCAGCCTGGAGCTTCGCGCCCTCCCGCGCCGCCCCGGACGTCCATCGCGAACCGCTCGCCACCTTCCCGATGCAGATCGGGCCGTGGGAGCAGGTCTCCCAGCGCTATCTCGAGGCCGACATCGCCGAGGCGCTGGCCGCGACCGATTATGTGTCTGCGAGCTACGGCGCGCCCGGCGAGCCCTCTGGCGTCGATCTCTTCATCGCCTGGTACGAGGATCAGACGCGCGGTGGCATCCACTCGCCCGAGGTCTGCCTGCCCGCCGGCGGCTGGGAGATCGCCGAGCTCAGCCGACCCGATATCGGTCCCGCCATCGGCTTCCACGAGCCGCTGCCCGTGAACCGCGCGATCATCGAGAAAGACGGTCAGCAACTCCTCGTCTACTACTGGTTCGAGCAGTATGGCGGGCGGACCGCTCTCGACTACTACGCCAAGATCTCACTCCTCCGCGACGCGATCATGCTGGGCCGCTCTGACGGCGCGCTTGTCAGGATCACGACCCCGATCATCAAGAACGAGGGTGTGGGACCCGCGGAAGCGCGGCTGCAGAGCATGCTGGCAGGCGTCATGGAACGGCTGGATCGCTTCGTCCCAAAGGCCCCCCCGCCCTCACAAGGGTGACGTAAGCGGTTCGGTCCAGAGCCAAGGCGCGATCTCCGACCCCGGCAGCAGAGCTGTGGGGGTCAGGCCTTCAGAAGCAGACCCCTTTGCCGACAGTCAGACAAGGCGGGCCCGCCAGAGGCGAGGCTTGAATTAAGGATGCGCGAGAAGGAGCGTTGCGTGCCGTTGACGCACCACCGCCTAACTCCGCTTCCACGATGATCCTCGCCCCATCAGCGGCGCGCGTGTTCGAGCCCGTGGCGCTTGGCACCATCACGCGCGGTCGCAAGCACCGTACCGGAGTGACTCCCGGCCAGAGCTGTCTCGCCCCGCCTCTTTCGCCGCTCTAGTTCGAGCGCCGACCGTCGCTCGATCGCCGCCTGATCGGCCTCGCGATAGAGCACCCGCTCACTGATGCCGAGCAGAATGCCGCTGCAGAGCCATAGCATCGGCGTGAAGGACGCGTTCAGGAGGTTGTCCGCAACTGCCACACTCACAACCACGCCCAGACCAAGAACAGCGTGATTGATCGGCGCTATTCGTCGTTTCACCCACAACAGCATGAGTGGGAGCGTGAAGAGCCCGAAGATCGCTGCAAACCCGATCAAGCCGCGCTGTGCCACCATGATCACCCAGAATCCATCGGGCGTGGCAGCCGGCCGATCTCTCGAGTCCCGCGGCATTTCCCGGATCCGCTGCCCCCAGCCGAAATAGGGTCGGTTCTTCGCGCGCACCAAGTACCTGTCCTCGGACGTAAAGCGCGTGCGCAGCGATCCAGCCCGCCGTTCCGAGATGATGGAGGCAGCACTCAACAAGGTCTGCGTCGGCACGACGTCGAGCGTGCGCGTGACCGGATAGGTCATGCTGACGAACGCAACCGAAGCCACAGCCATCAGGATCAGTTTTTTCGTGCCAAAGAAGGCAAGCGCCGAGAACGCAAAGCCGAGGATGATCGCAGCGGCGCTCTGCGTGAAGGGCAGGCAGGCAAGGTTGAAGAGCGCGATGCTACGCCAAAGCGTTCGATCCCCGCCCGTCGAGCCACGGAACACCGCAACCGCACTCACACACGCCATCGCGTGGAAGATCGCGGTCTGTAGGCCGTTTTCCAGGAACACCACCGGGCGGAAGCCGTACTCGCGCGCGACCAAGCCCCAGTCGATATCGTAAATGCCGTAGACCCAGAGCTTGAGAACAGGGCTCATCCGCCACTCGAAGACGATCAGCAGCCCGTAGATGACCCCGGTGAAACCCGCGGCCTTCAGGAGGCAGTAGATCCCCTTCTCATCGCTCAAAAAACGACGCCCGACGATCAATAGAAGCGCCGGGAACATGATCTCATAGCTCATGCGGCCGATATCGAGCAGCTCGAAGGCAAAGAGATACCCATGGGGCGTGTGCCCGCTGTCCCTGTTCGTGAAATACGTCCCGATCGAGGAGAACACCGCGAGGATGATCAACAAGGTGAAAAGCTTGCTCTTCGGCAGCCAGGAATTGGCCGTGTAGTCCGACTTGTCGGCTCGCCAACCGCGTCCCTTTGCCATCAACGCTGCGAAGACAACGACGCAGGTGATCGTCAGCGTCCTGCGGTCGATCGTCGGAAGCAGAGGCGGGTCGAAGGTCGGCCTCACCGGCAGGAACAGAAAGCCTAGCATCGCCGTCCAGACAATCCCCCGCTGCATGCCGAAGCGCAGGAAGATCATCATGGACAGCAACGGGAAAAGGCCCATCGCAAGATAGGTGAGCGCGAACAAAGGATCACTCCCTCGGCGACCTCGCCGGGCATGGATATCGGCGACGCCATCCTATCACAAGGCGTTTCGTTTTCATTGCCCCCAGCTGGCAAACTGGACTACGCCATGGGGATTGAGGGAGGTAATGCCATGCAATCGCCAATCTGTTTTTCGCCTGAAGCATCGAAAGTTAGGCGCGCCCTCCGGGTCGGCGTGGCTGCCTTCCTCGTGACGGTCGTCGCCGGCTGCACGACGGTGATCGCGCGCTTTCCGGTGCCTGAGGAGGACGTCGTCGACGCCAAGCCATACGGCATCGAGGGAGGCTTCGTTCGCTCCTACGGGGACAATCTCGGCGAAGAGCTGCGATCGACCATCCTGCGCGAGAGGGTGGATCGGGCGGAGGCGTTATCCGAAACGGGCAAAGCCGGCCCGATCAAGATCTCGAGCATCGCGTTCTCCGGCGGCGGGCCGGACGGGGCGTTCGGTGCAGGGCTCCTCGCCGGCTGGACCGAGCGCGGCGACCGGCCGACCTTCGGCTTCGTCAGCGGCGTCAGCACCGGCGCCATCCTCGCCCTCTACGCCTATCTCGGCCCGAAATACGATCAGGCGCTGAAGGAGATCTATACGTCCTACGAGACCGACGACCTCGTGACACCGACGATATTTGCGGGCCTCACCGGCGGCACCGCCCTCCTCAGCACCGCCGGCTACAGAGCCCTGATCGAGCAGTACATCACGCCAGAGGTCGTCTCGGAGCTTGCCGCCGCGCACCGCGATGGCCGCATCCTGCTGATCGGCACGACCAATATCGATGCATCGCGCCCGGTGGTCTGGAATGTCGGGCAGATCGCCGCCAGCGGCCACCCGGATGCCAGGCGCCTGATTCATGACATCGTGCAGGCCTCCTCCGCCATCCCCGCAGCCTTCCCACCCGTGTTGATCCCGGTCGTGGCGGCGGACGGGCGGCGCTATGACGAGATGCATGTGGACGGTGGCGCGACGCAGCAAGTGATCCTCTACAGCCCGGAGTTCAGCACCCGCGCGCTCGACGAGGCGACGGGGCTCGATATCGACCGCGAGGTCTTCGTCGTCATCAACAACAAGCTGCGCAAACCCTACGACCCCGTGCGGCCCCGCATCTTCTCGATCGCGGGGCGTGCGGCGTCCTCGCTCATCGGCGGCTCGGGCACCGGCGACATCTACCGCATCTTCACGGTCGCCCAGCGCGATGGGATCGACTTCAACGTGCTGGCGATCCCGACCGACTTCGATCAGGAGGCGGATAGCCTGTTCGATCCCGTTTATATGCAGGCGCTCTACGATCTTGGCTTCGAGCACGGCGAGGCGGGCGATCGCTGGTCGCCGCACCCGCTCGACTACCAGACGGTCGAGGAGGCCTTGGTTGAGGGCGAGAAGGCGGTCGCCTCGAACTGACCGCCGTCGGACAGCACTGCGCCCGGCGCTGATGCCAGTGCTGGGGCCGAGGGCGGTTGCATTGCGCCGCCCACGCCCAGCTACTAAGCGTGGGGGCATGCGCTTCTCTTCGGTCGCCAGCCTGACGCTGCTCTTCCTCGCCCTCGCGGTGATGTTGCCTCAGGGTGCGGCCGCGCAGTCGCCCGTGCCGCTAGCCTCCTCCGGCGGAGAGAGCGAGCCGGCACGACCGACCCTGCCGAGCACGCTGACGCCCGAGCTTGTGGACGCAACGCTCTCGGAGCTCAGCGACGAACAGGTGCGCCGGCTCCTGCGCGAGGAGCTGCAGCGCCAGGCCGAAGAGCAGGCCGCAGAAGCCGACGAAACGATGGACAGCTATGCCGAGGTGGTCGAGCGGCTCGACCGCATGGCCACCACCATCGGTGAGCGGACGTCGCGCTGGTGGGTCGCCCTCGGCAACCTCGCCGAACGTCAGCGGAACGTCGAGGAGCGGCTGAGCCTCGGCAGCATCGGGCCCTGGGGCATCCTCGGCGCGCTTGTCCTCCTCGTCACCGCGGGCCTGCTGCCATCCTATGGCGTCCGATGGTTCCTGATCCCCTGGCGGCGCATGGCGGCGGGGGAGCCGCCCGCCACGGGTCGGCTGGGCTATTGGGAGGGGCTGGTCCGCACCGTCCTTCTCACCATCCTCGACCTTCTGCCCGTCGCAGCCTTCAGCGTCGGCACCACGCTGGCCGGCCGCATGCTCGCGGGCCCCCTCGGCCCCCTGACGGATTACATCTGGATCCTCCAGGCCGGCATCACCCAGGGCTGGAGCTTCGTCGTCCTCCTCAACCGCGCCTTCGCCCCGGACGTGCCGCATCTGAGGATCGGCTCGATCGACGATGCGGGCGCTGCCACCGTCGTCCGCCTCGGCCGGCGCGTCGTCTCGGTCGCAGTCGCGGGATGGCTGCTCGCGGGGCTCTCCCCGACCCTTGGCCTCGGCTTCCCGCCCGCCATGGTGCTTGTCGCCACCACCGGGACCATCGTCACGGTGATGCTCGTCGTCCTCGTGCTCAGCAACCGCCAAGCCATCACACGAAGCGTCGAGCGCATCCTCCCGACCCCCTCGCCCGAGCGGGAGACACCGTGGCAGCGGAGCCTTGCCCAGGCCGCACCCTTCATCGGCCTCCTCTACGTTCTCGTCGCCGCCACCTACTGGCTCCTGAACTGGCTCGAGAGCGGGCAGATCCACCTCAAGGGTCCCTCCAGCACGATCCTCGTCCTCCTCGCCCTCCCGCTCGTCGACCGGCTGGGGGAGGAGATCACGCGCCTGATGACCCCGCGTGCGACGCCGCGCGGCCTCCGGTTCCGGGCGGCGCTCTTCAAACTCTGGCGGCTCTTCGTCGGCATCATGGCCGTCGGGGTGATCACGCGCCTCTGGGGCTTCAATTTCTTCGACCTCGCCCATGGCCCCGGCGCGCCGACCTGGGCAGCACCCCTCCTCAACGTGGTCTGGGCGATCGCCATCACCTGGGCGGTCTGGCAGCTCCTGCGTGCCGCCCTCTGGCAGGAACGGCGCGCCGCGACCGGGGCGGAGGAGGACGATCAGACCATCCCCGGCGGCGCCAGCCGGCTCGACACGCTGCTGCCGCTCTTCCGCATCGCCCTCGGCCTCGTGCTCGTCGTGACGCTCGCGATGTACGCGCTGTCGGAGGCGGGGCTCAATATCGGCCCGCTCCTCGCCTCCGCAGGTATCGTCGGCATCGCCGTCGGCTTCGGCGCGCAGACGCTCGTGCGGGACATCTTCTCCGGCATCTTCTTCCTCGTCGACGATGCCTTCCGCGTCGGCGAATACATCGAGCTCGAAGGCGACCTCAGGGGCGAGGTAGAGAACATCTCGATCCGCTCACTGCAGCTCCGCCACCACCGCGGCCCGGTCGTGACCATCCCCTTCGGCGAGCTCAAATCGGTCACCAACCACAACCGCGACTGGGTCATCTACAAGATGAACTTCCGGATGGAACCCGAGACCGACCCGAAGAAATTCAAGAAGCTCGTCAAACAGGTCGGCTTCGAGTTCTCGGAGAGCCCCGAGCACGGTCACAAGTTCCTCGAGCCGCTCAAGAGCCAGGGCGTCTACATGGTCGACGACGACAGCGCGCTGGTCTTCCGCGTCAAGTTCAAGTGCAAGCCGCGCCAGCAGTTCGTGCTCCGCCGCGAGATCTATCACCGCCTGCGCGATGTCTTCGCCCAGAACGACCTGCACCTCTCGCGGCGCAAGGTCGAGGTCGTGCAGACGGGCGATAGCGACGGCCCCGTAGGGCTGCCGGACGAACTCATCGCGCCCAAACCGCAGCAACAAACGGCATGATCACGCCCGGCTCGGAGCCTTCAGGCGCTGCGCCGTTTCGTCAGATGCAGCACCCCCAGCGCACTCAGGAACAGGAACGCGCCCGCCGGGACCGAGACCTCGGGCACGAACTCCGTCGTGACCGTCGGCTCGCTGAACGAGAAGTTGCCGAAGAAGAAGTTCCGCCCACCCCGGCCGTCACGCTCCACCACGAGATCGATCTCGAAGCTCGAGACGCTGACGAAGTCGAGCAGCACGGACACATCCTGCTGGGCCGCGGCAAGGGTCGAAACGCGAAACATGCTGCTCTCCGGATCCGCATCGAGCGGTGGGCGCCGTCCGGCCCCCTTGGCCTTGGCACGCGCTCATCCGCGCGGTGGGGCTTTGACCATGCGAAGGTGACGGTCTCTGGGCCGCAATCAGGCCGCTCTGAGCCGTCGCCGGTTCGGAATGCGACGGGGCGAGGATCGCAAAGGACCCGGCCATGCGCTTGACGTTGATGCAGCGCGCGCCCGTCAGCGGCGGGGCCGAGGAGGCGCTCAGCGCCATCGAAGCGGCAGCGCGCGAAGCCGCCGCCGGGGGCAGCGACCTCCTCATCACGCCCGAGATGTTCCTGTCGGGCTACGCCATCGGGGCGGCGGCCGTGCACGCCGCCGCCGCCGCACCCGATGCCCGACCCTGGAGCGATGTCGCCGAGATCGCCGCACGCTACGGCCTCACCATCATCGCCGGTGGCCCGCTCCTCCGCAAAGGCGCCGTCTTCAACGCAGCCCTCGCCTTCGGCCCCGCAGGCCTCCTTGCGACCTACGCCAAGCTCCAGCTCTTCGGCGAGGTGGACCGGGCGCAATTCGCGGCAGGCGACGCCCTCTCCCCGGTGTTCGACGTGGCCGGTTGGCGCGTCGCCATGGCCATCTGCTACGATGTGGAGTTCCCGGAGATCCCGCGCCGCCTCGCCATCGCCGGCGCGGAGCTGATCGCCATCCCCACCGCCAACATGCACCCCTTCACCAGCGTCTGCACCCGGCTAGTCCCGGCGCGGGCGGAGGAGAACGGCCTCGCCATCGCCTACGCCAACTATGTCGGCCGCGAGGGCCCGTTCGACTATTGCGGCCTCTCCTGCGTCGCGGGCCCCGATGGCGAGGATCGCGCCCGTGCGGGCGAGGATCCGACGCTCCTCCACGCCACGCTGGACCGCGCGCATCTTGCCGAGATACGCAAGCGCACGCCTTACCTTACCGATCTTCGCCGCGACCTCTTCGGCCCCTGAGCCCGGAGCCCCCATGAGCCAGCACATCGCGCCCGCGCGTCCCGACCAAGGCAGCCCCGCGGTCTCGGTCTTTGGCCCCGACTTCCCCTTCGAATACGACCGCTGGCTGACCGACCCCGCAGGCCTCGGGCAGGTCCCGGCGGAGAAGCATGGCACCCCCGTCGCGATCATCGGCGCAGGCATGGCGGGCCTCGTCGCGGGCTACGAGCTCATGCGCCTCGGCCTCCACCCGGTGTTCTACGAAGCCGGGGAGCTCGGCGGCCGCCTCCGTACCCGTCGCTTCACCGGCGCCGACAACGTCGTCGCAGAGCTCGGAGCGATGCGCTTCCCGCCCTCCTCCACCGCCTTCTGGCACTACGCGGACAAGCTCGGGCTCGAGACGGCGCCCTTCCCCAACCCGCTCACCCCCGCCGCCGGCTCCACGGTGATCGAGCTCGAGGGTGAGAAGCACTATGCCCGCACCACCGCCGACCTGCCGCCGCTCTATCGCGAGGTCGAGGACGCCTATAACTGCGCGCTCGAGGAGGAGGCGGGCTTCGCCGCCCTCCGCACCGCCATCGCCGCGCGGGACGCAGCGCGTGTGAAGGACCTCTGGAACCCCATCGTCGCAGCCTGGGACGAGCGCACATTCTACGACTTCGTCACCACCTCGCGCGCCTTCCAGAACCTCTCCTTCCGCCATCGCGAGGTCTTCGGCCAGGTCGGCTTCGGCACCGGCGGCTGGGACAGCGACTTCCCGAACTCGATGCTGGAGATCCTGCGCGTCGCGGTCACCGAGCAGGACACGGAGCAACGCCTGATCCTGGGCGGTGCCGACCAGGTGCCGAAGGGCCTATGGTCCCGCGCGCCCCATCGCCTCACCCACTGGCCCGCCGACACGACGCTCCAGTCGCTGAACGGCGGCGCGCCGCGCCCTGCCTGCACCGCCCTCCGCCGCGACGGGCCCGGCATCGCCGTCACCGACCAATGGGGCCGGACCGAAACCTTCGAGGCGGTGATCGCAACCTGCCAGTCCTGGCTTCTCACCACCTCGATCGACACCGAAGAGCAGCTGATCCCGAACAAGCTCTGGATGGCGCTCGACCGCACCCGCTACATGCAAAGCGCCAAGACCTTCGTCATGGTCGACCGCCCCTTCTGGCGCGACCGCGACGCCGAGGGTCGGGACGTCATGTCCATGACCCTCACGGACCGGCTCACCCGCGGCACCTATCTCTTCGAGTTCGGGGCGGAGGCACCCGGCGTCATCTGCCTCAGCTACTCCTGGATGACCGACGCGCTCAAGATGCTGCCGCTGCCCGTGGAGAAGCGCGTAGCCCTCGCCCTCGACGCGCTCGGCAAGGTCTACCCAGACGTCGATATCGCGGGCCACATCGTCGGCGACCCGATCACCGTAAGCTGGGAGGCGGATCCCAACTTCCTCGGCGCCTTCAAGGGCGCGCTGCCCGGCCACTATCGCTACAACCATCGCATGTTCGGCCACTTCATGCAGGACGCGCTGCCGCCCGAACAACGCGGGTTCTTCATCGCGGGCGACGATGTGAGCTTCATGCCCGGCTGGGTCGAGGGCGCGGTCCACACCGGCCTCAACGCAATGTGGGGTGTGATGCACCAGCTCGGCGGGGCAAGCGATCCGGCGAACCCCGGCCCTGGCGACTGCTATACCGCACTCGGCCCCGTCGCCCTGCCCGACTGAGCCGCGACAGACCGCGCGCGCACCCGCTCCCCGAAAAGCAGCGTCAGCATGAGCACCGGTGCCGCCATCCAGTTGAGCGGCATGCCCGAGAGCAGATCGCCCAGCGGCAGCAGGAGCACCACCGCCATCACGGCCTTCTCCAAACCCGGCCCGCCCGCGGCCATCATCCGGCGCGCCTGAAAAAGCCCACCGATCACCAGAATCGTGAGGTCGTAGTCCATCACCCGCGGCGTCGCCGCGATCCCGGCATAGATCGCGAGCGCGGCCAGGGCCTCCGTCGGCAGCCCGCGCCACCGGATGAGGATCGTGAGCGCGACGAGCGCGAGGGAGACCTGCGCCACCCAGGCAAGATCGGGCCCGGCCCCCGCGATCAGCAGCGCGGCACGCACCGTCGCCTGGTTCGAGAGGATGTCCGGCCGCTCGAGATCCCGCGCCCCGATCCCGATCCCGTCGAGAAACCCCCACCAGACCCCGGTTCCGAAGACGGCGGTGGCGAGCGCGACCAGCGCTGTGACCGTCCCGGCCGCAACGGCCAGGGCCAACCACGGGCCCCGCATGAGGAACGGTAAGGGCAGGAACAACGCCACTTGCGGCTTCATGGCGAGAAGCCCGAGATGCAGGCCACCCTGCCCCCGCATGCCCCGCACGAATCCCACCATCGCGAGCCCGGCGAAGGCTGCGAGCAGGAAGCCGGTCTGCCCGTTCACCGCCAGCATGACCACGGTCGCAGGCGCAAGCCCGGCCAACACAGCGCCCCAGTCCGGCAAAACCCGCCAGCACACCGTCAGATACGCCGCCAGCGTCAGCACGGTCCAAAGCGCCTGGGCCGCGAGCATCGGCATCAGCCCGAAGGGCACGAGCCCGAGCTGCAGAAAGGGCGGGTAGAGCCACGCCATCTCCCGCTCATAGGCCCGACCCAACGCCTCGCTCTGGACCGCCGTGATCGCGGCAACATCGTAGGCCGCCGAAGCCTCGCCCAGCGCCGCCATCCGGCCCGCCGCCCAGAGCGCGCTGAAGTCCATCAGCGTCCCGCTCCCGCCGGGTCCGTGCAACGCCCAGAGAATCGCCGCCGACATCGCCAGATTTGCCATCGCGAGGCAGGCGAGCACGACGCGCAGGCGCGCCGGATGCCAGAACGCGCCCTCGATTGCCATCCGCGACCGCGCCGCCCTCAGTCCCCCCGCCGGCGGAACACCAGCAGGTTGAAGAGCACGAAATTGGTCGCCGGCACGACCACGACGAAGATCGCCACGGCAAGCTCGTAAGGCCCGCCGAGCGCCTCCATCCCCAACACGATCGCCTGGCTGACGGCGAAGGACGAGCCCGAGACGGCAACGAAGCGCAGCATCGTCTCGCCATGCGCGCTCGACGCGGCATAGGTGAAGAAGTAATGCCCGAAATAGGAGACCGGCACCGCCACGAGGAACGCCGCCGGATTGGCCCAGGCGGGCGTCAGCCCGGCAAGTTCGACAAAGGCGATCACCCCTAGCGCATGGGTCAGGGTCGCCGCGACACCGACGATGCCAAAGCGCACGACGCGCCAGAACTCCTCGATCAGCCGCGCCCGGTCGCCATTCCTGATCATCTCCACGATGCTCATCGCGGCGCCTCCCGCTTGTCGTCGGCCGGGCGCGCGCCATCCCGCTCGGGCAGCTCCGTGCTCCGCGCAAGATAGATCGGCCGCCGCTTGGTCTCGGTCAGCAGCCGGCCGAGATACTCCCCCATCACGCCGAGCGAGATGAGCTGGATGCCGCCGAGAAAGAGGATGAAGACGAGGAGCGAAGCATAGCCCGGCACGTCGATCCCGAATATCAGTGTCCGGATCACGATCCACGAGCCGTAGATGAAGGCCATGAAGGCGCTCGCAAAGCCCACATAGCTCCAGACCCGGAGCGGAAAGGTGCTGAACGAGGTGATCCCGTCGAGCGCGAAGTTCCAGAGCTTCCAGAGCTTGAAGGAACTCGTGCCCGCATGCCGTTCGCCATGATCGTAATCGATGGTCGTGGTCGAGAAACCGACCCAGGCGAAGAGGCCCTTCATGAAGCGCGTGCGCTCCGGCAGCTGGCGAAGCGCCAGCACGACCTGGCGGTCCAGGAGCCGGAAATCCCCGGTCTCCGGCGGGATCGGCGTCTCGGAGATCCGGTTGAAGTAGAGGTAGAATCGGCGCGAGAAGAAGGCGCGCAACCCGCTATCGGTCGCCCGGTCCGCGCGCGTCGCGGCTACGACGTCCCAGCCATCGCGCCACTTCGTCACCATGTCGGCGATCACTTCGGGGCGCATCTGCAGATCGGCATCGATGCTGACGACCGCATCGCCGTCACAGTTATCGAGCGCCGCGGTCAGCGCCGCCTCCTTCCCGAAATTGCGGCTGAAGCGGATGAGGCCGATGCGCGGCTCCGCCGCCATTCGCCCGCGCACCCGCTCGCTTGTGGCGTCGCGGCTGCCGTCATCGACGCACAGGATCTCGAAATCGTCGGTCAGCCCCGCCGCAACCGGGAGAACCGCGTCGAAGAACGCATCGGCCGAGCCCTCCTCGTTGAACATCGGGACGATGACGGAGAGGCGAAAGGCGCCGTCGCGCCGGTGCTGCGCCGGGCGCACCGTCTCGCCAGAAGCCCGCATGCTACCGTCCATCCGTACTGCCCCGACTATGCCCCCATCGCCCTCATAAGCCGCGTCAATGCCTCTTCGCAATCGCAAGAATGGGGATCGGAACGCAGTTTACCGTGGATGATCGGCACGCCGCCACACCCTTCGGCGAACCTCCCCGCTCGTCAGTGCACGGGGAAAAGGTTCTCCCAGGCACGCTCGACGACCTCTGGCGTCAGCTGCGCCTCGATGCCCTCATAGGCGCAAATGGCGAAGGCCTGGTCGATGATGAAGCGTGGATGGAAGGCCTGAAAGCTCCGCCCCTGCTTGGCGTAGAGCTCCTCCAGCATGAATATGACCAGTTTCTCCTCGAGCTCCAGGCCGGCCCGCTGAGCCGTCAGCGCGAGGATCTTGAGGAAGAGGCTGCGGTCCGGACTGTCAACGAGGATCTTGTAGCGCAGCCGCCTCAGCGCCGCTTCGTCGACCAGATCCGAGGGCGGGATATTGGTCGAGAACACCACAAGGCTGTCGAAGGGCGCCTCGAACTTCCGCCCGGACTGAAGCGCCAGGAAGTCGACGCCGTTCTCGAGCGGGATGATCATGCGGTTGATGATCTCCTGGGGATGCTGGCGCTGGCGGCCGAAGTCGTCGATCACCAGCACGCCGCCGCAGGCCTTGAGCTGCATCGGCGCCTCGTAGATCAGGCTCGCAGGCGCAAAGCTCAGATCCAGCATGTCGAGCGTCAGCTCACCGCCCGCGATGAGCTTCGGACGGCGGCAGGCGATGTAGCGCCGGTCCGCCGTCACCGCCCGGCGCAGGCTGCTGCCGCCCGTCGGACCTGCGGCCCCTTTCAGATCGGCCTCCGCCTCGCGCAATTCCTCCCCGGTCAGCGCCCGGTGCACCGCGGGGTCGTAGAGCGTGATGACCTGCCGGTCGACCTCGATGGCATAGGGCAGCCAGACATGATGCCCGAAGCCGCGGCAGAGCGCCTCGGCGATCGAGGACTTGCCGTTACCCGGCGGCCCGTAGAGCAGCATCGAAGCCCCGGAATTCGCCGCCGGCCCGAGGTTGCGCATCAATCCGGGCGCCAGCGTCAGACCATCGAAGACCCGCTCGAGGGTCGGCCGCGTCAGCACCTCTCCCCGGATCGACTGCGTCGCCGCCTGTGCCGCGAATTGCTCCAGCGGCACCGGCACCGCCCCCACATAGTCGTTGTGCTGAAAGGCCTCGAGCGCCCATTCCCGCCCCTTGCCCGTGAGCTCCCAGCGCATCTCGGCAGTCACGCTCGCGCCAAGCTGGCCCTTCGCCTCGATCAGCTTCTGATCCTTTCCGATCTGGATGAGCTGCGAGGTGAGCGCGACGGGCAGATGCAGGCTCGCCGCCATATCCGGCGCCGTCTCGATCCCAAGCCGATAGATCGCCTTGGCCAGAAGGCCAATGAGCATATTGGTCTCGAGCCCCAGCGCCTCGAGCGATCCCGGTTGTGACGGCGTCCGCGGTCGCCGACCGGCCGGCGCGGGCCCGATGGGCTTCGCGCCAAGGCCACGATCCCCGACCGTCCCGCCGCCCGATCCCTCTACTGCTCCGGCCGCCGCTTCCGCCACGCGCGCCTCCAACCAACCCAATACGCGCCATGAAGCACGGGAGCGGTTAAGGCCCGGTTTCCCGCTGGCCAGTCAACGCACCGCCAGCAGCCGAGTGAACACTGAGGGCGGGCCGGCGGGTGGGCGGCCCCGATGCCGGGCCCGCAGGGGCCGGCGAGGACAGGCCGGGCACCTCCCGGCCCGCCCCCTAGAACCCGGCCGCCATGCCGTCGCGCCCCGGATCGGCTCCACCCTCCCAGCCATCGGCCGTCCGCTTGAGCGCATGCACCCCACCGAAGCCGTAGGACGTCGCCACCCGCCGGGTCGGATAGCCGCGCGCGCGGAGCTCCCCCTCCGTCCGCCGCAGCACCCGGTTCATCACCTCTACGGTGTCCGAGGTCACGCAGAACCGCGGCGCCGCCACCGCCTCCGCCGCCGTCATCCCGAAATCCACCATGTTCAGAATGCCCTGCAGCACGCTCATGGTGATGAAGGTGCCTCCAGGGCTCCCGATCGCCGCCCAAGGGCCCTCGGCGTCGTGCAGGATCGCAGGGCACATCGCGGTGAACCGGCTCTTGCCCGGCGCAATGCTCCCCGCCCGCCCCGGCCGCGGGTCGAAGACCCCCATGCAGCCATTGTACATAAAGCCGAGCCCCGCACTCACGACACCCGATGGCATGCCGATGGAATGGGTCATGCTCACGATCCCGCCCGAGGGATCGACCACACAAAGATGCGTCGTATCCTTCGCTGGCTCAGCCGCCCCCTTCAACCGCGGCACGGAAGTCCGCTCTCCGGCTCTGATCCGCGCCGCGTGGCCTGCCGCGAAGTCCTTCGAGATCAGCTCCTCGACCGGCACGTCGACAAAGCGCGGATCGCCGATGCGCGTATCCTTCTCCACCGTGGCGATCTTCATCGCCTCCGCCACCGTCGCGATGAAATCGGGGCTGTTGTGTCCCATCGCGGCCAGATCGAACTGCTCGAGTATATTGATCATCATGAGCAGCATCACGCCGCCCCCCGGCGGCGCATTGGTCGTGACCCGGAGCCCGCGATAGCGCCCCTCCAACGGCATAGCCTCCACCGGCGCCACCTCGGCCAGATCCTCGGCCGAGAGCAACCCGCCATGGGCCGCCATATCCGCCACGATGCGCCCCGCGATCTCGCCCCCATAGAAATCGCGCCAACCGACCGCCGCGATCCGGCGCAGCGTCTCGGCCATATCCGGGTTTTCGAGCCGCTCGCCAACCCGCCGCGCCGTGCCGTCGGCGTTCAGATAGATCGCCGCCGTCGCCGGGTGCTTTGCGATCAAATCGTGATGCGGCACGCGCCCCGCACTCGGCACCTCGGACCAGTACTGCACCATATGCGGCCGGATCAGCACGCCCTCCTCGGCATGTGCGATCGCCGGCGCCATCAACTCCGCAAGCGGCCGCGTCCCATAGCGCTCCACCAGATGCGCCAGCGCCGCCAGCGTGCCTGGTGTTGTGATCGAGCCATAGCCGCACTCGTTCACATGACCCTTCAGAATGAAGCCAAAGCCGTCATCGGACTGCCGCTCGATCAGGTGCTCCCACTGGTCCGGCCGGCTCGCCAGCGGTGCGCGTCCGTGGAAATCCACCATCCGCGGCGCCTCGCCCGGCATCATCACCTGTGCCGAGCCGAAGCCCGCGATCCCGCACATGAGCGGATCGACCACCGTCTGCACGAAGGCCGTGGCAACGGCCGCATCGACCGCATTGCCGCCTTCTTCGAGCACGATGAGCCCGGCCTCCACCGCCTCCGGCTGCGGCGCGGTAACGACGGCCCTCATGCGGCACCCCGAACCGGCCGGGGCATCGCAGGAGCCGCCGCCAACACCTCGAGATCGGGCACGGGCCGCGCGCTCTCGTCATGTCCCGCGAAGAAGCCCTCCAGCGCCTCCGCCACCGCCAGCACCTTGGCATCAGACCGATGCGGCCCGATCACCTGCAGCCCGAACGGCATCCCCGTCGGCCCCCGCCCGCAAGGGATCGCCGCGACCGTCGCAAAGCAGAGCGTCGGCACATAAGCGAGCGCCAACCACCGCATATAGGTCGGCATCGCGACCCCGTTGACCGTCGCCGGATGGTTCTCCGCATGGGGGAAGGGCGGGACCGAGGCACCGGGCGCGATCAGCACGTCATGCCGCTCGAAGAACGCGGTGAAGGCGCGATACATCTGCGCCTGCCCCACCTCCGCCCGCGCGCAGTCCGACAGGGTATAGGCCGCCCCGGCCGCCGTATTGTCGATGACGTTGCGGCCGAGGAGTTGCCGCTTCTCCGCCACCAGCGTCTCGAACGAGCCCACAAAGGAAAGCGCGCGCGTCACATCGAAGACGTCGTGGATGCCATCGGTGGAAAGCGGCCAGTCCGGAACCGCCTCGACCACGTCCCCGACCGTGCCCTCCAGCATCCTCATCCGGGCATGAAGGGTCTCGGCAACCCCATCATCGACCGGGCAGCAGCCAAGATCGGCGGAGAAGGCGAGCCGCAAGCCCGCAAGATCCGGCACGGCGCTAGGCTCGACGGCCGCCCCGAAGGACCACGGGTCGCGCGCATCGTGAAACGCCTGCGCCGCGAGAAAGAGGCGCAGATCCGCCATATCCCGCGCCATCGGCCCGTTCACCGGCCAGGGGCCTAGGAGCGAGCCCGCCGCCGGCCGCGGTACGACGCCAAGGCTCGGCCGAAACCCGGCCACACCGCAGAACGCCGCCGGGGTCCGCAAACTGCCGCCATAGTCAGAGCCCGTCGCCAGCGGCGCCATCCCACAGGCCAGCGCCGCGGCCGACCCGCCGGAGGACCCGGCAGACGAGAGCGATGTATCGAACGGATTGCCGGTCGCTCCGAAGAGCCGGTTCACCGTGTTCGCACCCGCGCCATACTCGGGCAGATTCGTGCGCTGCGCCAGAACCGCCCCCTCGGCGCGAAGTTTGGCGATCCCTTCCTCATCCGCCAGCGCAGGCGGATCGTCCGCATGGACCAGCGAGCCGTTGGTACAGGGCTGGCCCGCCGTCGCCCGGTTGTCCTTGAGCGCCACGGGCAGCCCGTGCAGCGCGCCCAGCGCCTCGCCCCGCATGACCGCGACCTCCGCCGCCCGCGCCTGCGCATGCCCTGCCTGCCGGTCCTCCCAGATAACGGCATTCACCGCCGGATTGACCGCATCGATGCGCGCAGAGCAGCTCTCGTAGAGCTCGACCGGAGAAAGCGCACGGCGCCCGATCAACGCCCGCGCCTCCCGCGCCGAAAGATCGCACGCCTCTGTCATATCGCCATAATCCTTCTCATTCGTCGATCGGGCCGCGAGGAGCGGCCCTGTGCGATGCCGGGTTGGCGGCAGTGGTGGGTGAGTAGGGGTGGGCGGG
Source organism: Pseudomonadota bacterium (assembly GCA_039815685.1). GTDB lineage: Bacteria > Pseudomonadota > Alphaproteobacteria > Rhodobacterales > Rhodobacteraceae > Thermohalobaculum. Next base: position 18,924 of record JBCBYV010000017.1, read on the forward strand.
CGGGAGCCGACGATGCGGCGTCGCACGGGGCCGACCCCTCACGCCGCCTCTCCGATGTCCCAGTAGAGCCCCGCCATCAGCCCCAATGCCTCGCGGCAAAGCGGCAACAGGACATGCTCGTCCGGCGCGTGCTGGCTGCAGCCGACATAGGAATGCGGCACCCAGATCGCGGGCAGGCCGAGCGTATGCGTGAAGAGCGTGTTGCAGATCGACCCGCCCATCTGCGGCAGCACCGCGGGCGCATGACCGCCCGCCTCGAGCGATGCCAGCACCCGCTGCACCCAGGGATGATCGACCGGCGTGTTAGACGCCTCGAACCCGCCCGCGCCCTCCCGCAGCATCACCTCGACCGCATCGAGACCGCGTGCCGCCAGATGCCGTTGAAGCGCCGGGATCACCCCGGCCGCATCCGTGCCGGCGATGTAGCGGAGCTGACAGGTCGCCCGCGCCTCCCCGGCAATCGCGTTCACAGGATGCTGCGGACGACCCGACGTCATCGCCAGCACCGCGAAACTGTTGGCCGCATAGACCCGCTCCGCCGGCGTCAGCCCCGCGATACCCCAGCCGGGCTCGATGGCGGGCCCGCCCGTGGGCTCGATCCCGGTGAGTAGCGCGCGGATCTCCGGCGCAGGCTCCGGCGCGCGCCACGCCTCGACCAGCAGGTTCCCCTTTGCATCCGTGATGCTCGCGATGGCATGGGCCAGCAGGATCGCAGGGTCCCGGATCAGCCCGCCCCAGTTGCCAGAGTGATGCGCGCCCTCCCGCAGCCGGCAGACCATGTCGAAGGTCACGCCGCCTCGGCAACCGAGCGTCACCGTCGGCCGCCCGGGCTCCACTCGCGGCCCGTCCGAGCCGATCATCACATCCGCGGCGAAGGCGTCGCGATTGGCCTCAACCACCGCCTCAAGCCCCGGAGAGCCCGTCTCCTCCCCACCCTCGATCAGCCACTTGGCGTTGAAGCCGAGCCTGCCCCGCGCCTCGATCACCGCGCCCTGCGCCAGCAGGTTGATGAGATGCTGGCCCTTGTTGTCCGCCGTCCCGCGGCCATAGAGCCGCTCCCCATCGCGTGCCAGCCGCCAGGGCCCCTCGCCGCGGGTCCAAGCCTCCTCCATCCCGTTCAAGACGTCCGCATGCCCGTAGCCGAGCACCGTCGGAAGCCCCGGACCCTCCTGCCGCTCGGCCAGCAGTACCGGCGTGCCCGTCGGCGCGGGATTATCCAAGAGCCGGCAGGTGAACCCCATCCGCTCCAGCATCGGCACAAGCTCATCGCTCAGATACCCCGCCACATGCGGCCGCCCCTCGGGCCGCTGGCTCTCGGTCGGCACGGCCACCAGCCGCGCCAGCGCCGCCTCGAACGCCCCGCTCTCGACCAGCCCCTCGGCTGCCGCGATCGCGCTCGCCCGGTTCTTCGAGGATCGCTCGACGGTTTCTGTCATGGGCGTGGCCTCCTGCAGGCGGGAGAGGACGGGGTGCGGGACCGCGCGGGCTTGCCCCGCGCCGCCGGATGGTGTCGGCATGGGACGCCGGGCGCAAGGCTGCGCATCAAGCCACGGGAGAGCATCTTGGACGATATCGGGTCAGTGGTGGACGGGCTGCATCTGGACGCGATCCTCGCGCGCATCCGCGCCTGGGTCGAGATCGAGACGCCGACGGGGCATGTCGAGGGCATCAACGCGCTCATGGACCATGCCGGCGCCGAGTACGCCGCCATCGGGGGCGAGATCGAGCGCATCCCCGGGCGCGATGGCCAGGGCGACCATGTCTCCATCCGCCTGCCCTGGACCGGGCGCACGGCACCGAAGGCGCCGGGCATCCTCGTCCTCTGCCATCTCGACACGGTCCACCCGGTCGGCACGCTCGCGGGCCCACTGCCCTTCCGCATCGAGGGCGGGCACGCCTGGGGCCCCGGCATCGCCGATATGAAGGGCGGCGCTGCCATGGCGCTCTCCGCGCTCGAAGCCCTCCACGCCAAGGGCGTCGACACGCCGCTTCCCGTCCGCGTGCTCCTGACCTCGGACGAGGAGATCGGCTCCCCCACCTCCGAAGCGCTGATCCGGGAGGCGGCGAAGGACGCGGCCTACGTGCTCTGCACCGAGCCCGCGCGCAACGGCGGCAAGTCGGTGACTGCGCGCAAGGGCGTGGCGCGCTACGGGCTCGAAGCGCGGGGCCGCGCCGCCCATTCGGGTGGCAACCATCCTGACGGGCGCAGTGCCATCGCCGAGCTCGCCCGCCAGATCGTCGAGATCGAGGAGCGGACGGACTACGCCCGCGGCACCACCTTCAATGTCGGCCGGATCTGGGGCGGCACCACCGACAACACGGTGCCCGAGCGCGCCGGCTGCCGCATCGATCTGCGCGTCGAGACCGAGGAGGCCTTCGCCGAGGCCGATGCCTGGCTCCGCGCGCTCCGGCCGCGCAACCCGGACGTGACCCTCACCCTCGAAGGCGGCCTCAACCGCCCGCCCTTCACCAAATCCAACGCCATAGCGGCCCTCTTCGAGCATGCCCGCGGGCTGGCCGAAGAGCTCGGCATCACGCTCGAGGACATGGCCTCCGGCGGCGGGTCGGATGCAAGCTTCGTCGCCCGCGACACGGCCGTGCTCGACGGCATCGGCATCGAGGGCGCGCTCATGCACACCCATGGCGAGCATGTGGTCACCGACAGCATCCTGCCCCGCACGCGCCTTTTCATGCGCCTCTTCGAAACCCTGCGCTGACCGGCACACCCGCGGCAATCGACTAACCAAGAGTTGCAAACGACCACGCCAGCCCGCGACCGCAAGGTTCGGGCTGAGCCCGGGCGCTGCACCACGCATGCTCTCCCCCACACCGACGCCCTGTCGGTGATGGATGGAGGCAAGCCATGACGACGACACCGATCATCACCATCGAACGCAGCCCGGCCGCCGCCCCCGGTCAGCCGCGCAGCCGGATACCGTCCCTCGGCACCCTGCTCCTCGCCGCCATGGAAGCCTTCGGCCGCTTCGAGGCGCGGCGTGCCGATGCCCGTAGGCTCGAGACGATGCCGGCGCATCTCCGCGCCGATATCGGGCTCGATGACCGGCCCCGGCCGGAGCCGCTGGATACAGCCCTGAGCCACGGACTTCGAACGGTTGCGTAACGCTGCTGGACAGTCTCGGAGGCGCGACCGATGATGAGGGACCGCCCTGGACGGGAGGCCGTTCGTGCCAGACGACGTCATCAGGTCACCGGTGCCCGAGAGGTCGGCCGACCGAGTGCCGGACCTCCGGGCGCAGCGGCCCAACACCGAAGACGCCCGGGCCGATCGCGGTCCGGACGCGCTCTACCGCCCGCCCGCACCCTTCCCCGCCTCCCCGCTCGGCGCGCTCTTCCGCGCGATCTCCAGCATGGAGCGGGACCTCATCACCCTGCTGCCCGGCGCAGCCTATCGTGAGCCCATATTCTGGCCCGGCTACTCCCGCCGCGGCATCTATGTCGTGAACGAGCCGGCGCTCGTGGCGGAAGTCCTCGGCGACGCGCGCGCCTTCTACCCCAAGAACGAGCTCATGGTGGGCGCCCTCGCGCCGCTCGTCGGCGACGGCATCTTCATCAGCGAGGGTGCGGTCTGGGAACGGCAGCGCCGGATGATCGACCCGGCCTTTGCCCATATGCGCATCAACCAGGCCTTCCAGCACATGGCCGCCGCCATGGCGGATGCGGAGGCGCGCTTCGACCGGGCCGCGGATGCCGGCGACATCCTGCATCTGGAAGCCGAGCTCAGCCACCTCACCGCGGACATCATGTTCCGCACGATCTTCTCCAAGACCTTCACCGGCGAGCTCTCGCTCCGGGTCTTCGAGGCCTTCGCCCGGTTCCAGAAGGCCTGCGCCAACGTCTCCCTCCGCCATCTGCTCCTGACACCCTCGGGCGCCGAGATCCGGCAGCCCCGGGCGGCACAGACGGCGGCGGCTGAGATCCGGAGCCTCGTCGACCAGATGCTGGAGACGCGTCTCGCGCTAGAGCCGAAGGACCAGCCGGACGACATCGCCCGCGACATCATCGCCGCCCGCGACCCCGAGACCGGGGCCGGCTTCACCCGCGACGAGATGCTCGATCAGCTCGCCGTCTTCTTCCTCGCGGGTCACGAAACGACGGCAAGCTCCCTCACCTGGAGCCTCTTCATCCTGGCCGAGGTGCCGGAGATCGCCGCGCGCGTGCGGGCGGAGGTGGCGGAGACCTGCGGCGACGGCTCCCTCACCGCCGCGACGGTCAAGCGCCTCGCCTTCACGCGCAACGTGTTCCGGGAGACGCTGCGCCTCTATCCCGCCGTCACCTTCCTCGCGCGCGAAGCGCGCGAGGCCCGCCGCCTCGGCCCCGTCAACCTGCCGAAGGGCGCGATGCTGCTGGTCAGCCCCTGGGTGATCCAGCGCCATGAGGCGCTATGGCCCAATGCCGACCGCTTCGATCCCGACCGCTTCGCGCCGGGGCGGGAGGATGCCATGCCCCAGGGCGCCTATCTTCCCTTCGGCCAGGGCGCGCGCCTCTGCGTCGGTGTCGCCTTCGCGATGATGGAGGCGGGGCTCATCATCGCCGCCATGCTCCGCCGCTATCGGATCGAGGCGCTCGAGGCCGACCGCGTCCGCCCCGTCGCCCGGCTCACGACCCGCCCCGCGCGCGAGATCGCGATCCGCCTCCACCGCCGCTGAGCGCACTATCCGTCCTCCGGCGCGCTCCAGCCGCGATGCTTCACGAGCCAGGCATGCATCCCCTTCGCGATCAGCACGCAAAGGAGGATGCGGGCCACGTGATGGGCGCTGACGAAGACGACCGAGATCTGCAGCGAAAGCGCGACGAGCGACATCTCCACCACCCCGCCAGGCGCGAAGGCCAGGATCACCGCCTCCGCATCCTCCCCCACCGCCGCCGCGAGGCCGAGGCCGATGGAAAGCGCGAGGCCGAGGGCGAGGCAGACGCTCGCCGCCGCCGCCACCATGCCGCGAAGGAGCGAGGCGCGCGGAAACCCCGTGAACCGCACACCAAGCGAGGTGCCGACGATGAGCTGCGTGAGGCTCACGAGCCAGGCGGGCGGGTCCGCATCGGTGATCCCCGCAAGATGCACGGCGCCCGAGACCAGGATCGGCCCCGTGATGATCGCGGCCGGCATCCCGATCCGAACGGCCCCCAGATACCCGATGGCACCCGCGGCAAAGAGGATCAGGGCATCGCCGACGCTCAGGCTCTCCCCCGCCCCGAAGACGATGCCCGAGGCCGAGCCCACCGCCATCCCCTCATAGATCGTGATGCCCAGCGGCACGAGCAGGATGCAGAGGATGAGGCGCGAGAACTGCAGGAGGGTCAGCGTGGCCGAGTCGCCCCCCGCGCGCTCCCCCATCGCCACCGCCTCGATCAACCCGCCGGGCATCGCCGCGAAAAAGGCCGTCTCCCGCGGGAACCCGGCGATGTGCCGATAGACGACATAGCCAAGCGCATGCGCCACCGGCACGAACAGCATCAGGCCGAGAAGCGTGATCCACCACCCCGGCGCCTCCGACAGAAGCGCCGGCGTGAAGGCCCCGCCAATGGCGACCCCGATGATCGGCACGAAGAACTGGCGCAGCTTCAGCGGAAAGGTCAGCGCCTCTCCGCGCAGCCTGAAGCCCGCCACGGCAGCCCCCGCGACCGCCAGCAGCGAGCCCGAGAGCCAGGGCAGCGGCAGCGCCACGAGATGCGCCACCATCGCACCACCCACCCCGATACACACCGTCCCCGCCAGCGCCAGCCCATCATGCCTCGAGCCCGCAATCCGCACCGCGTGCGGTGGCGTCGGCGCTTGATCGGACTGATCCGTGGACATCAGCCTGCAAACACGCCGGCAAGCTCTGCATATATCCACAGGCAACAGCTGCCAATTATGATAAAAGCAAATAAAGGTATGAAATACTGATGCAATATGCAGGCTGTGAGATACAATCTTATCAGCACGCCGTCGTCCACACTATTTTGATTTCTTCTGATCGAGCGAATGTCCTGAATGACATCAGCGCTCTTAATACGAAATCTTCGAAACACTGTATATCTCATGAGAACGATAAAAAGGTGATTCAACATACCAAAGGCGATGATCATCGTGGCTGTCCAAAGAATTGAGTAAAGGATCATAGCCGGTCCAGTCCCTCAGTCGTTGAGGTGGCAGGCGCTCCGCCGCCCGGGCGCGACCGGGCGCAGGGGCGGGACCGTGCTCGAGCAGCGGGCATGCATCTGCGGGCAGCGGGGATGGAAGTGGCAGCCCGTCGGCGGGTCGAGCGGCGAGGGGATCTCGCCCTTGACCGGCGCGAATTGCCGCCGCCGCTGATCGAGTCTCGGCACCTCCGCGATCAGCGCCTGCGTGTAGGGATGGTTCGGCGCCTCGAAAAGCGCCTCCGCCGGCCCCTCCTCCACCACGCGGCCGAGATACATGATCGCCACCCGGTCCGCGATATGGGCGACGACGCTGAGATCGTGGCTGATGAAGAGATAGGTGAGGTCGAGCTCCTCACGCAGCTTCATGAAGAGGTTCAGCACCTGCGCCTGGATCGAGACATCGAGCGCCGCGATCGCCTCGTCGCAAACGAGGAAGCGCGGTTGCACCGCCAGCGCCCGGGCGATGCCAATCCGCTGGCGCTGCCCGCCCGAGAACTGGTGCGGATAGCGCCGCTTGAGTCCCGGATCGAGGCCGACCTTCGTCAGCGTCTCGTCCACATAGTCCGCGAGCTCGCCGCGCCTCACCAGCCCATGGACCAGCGGCGCCTCGCCGACAATCTCCGCCACGCGCTTGCGCGGATTGAGCGAGGCGAAGGGGTTCTGAAAGATCATCTGGACGGCAAGCTTCGCGTCCCGCCGCTCCGCCCCCGTCAGCGCGGTCACGTCGCGCCCTTCGAAGAGCACACGACCCTCCGTCTGCGGCAGCACGCCCGCGATCATGCGGCCTAGGGTGGACTTGCCGCAACCGGACTCGCCCACGAGGCCCACGACCTCGCCCGGCATGACCGCAAGATCGACCGCATCGACGGCATGCACCGTCTCCTCCGCAGGGCCGAGGCCGAGGCGAAAGGCGATCCGACCCGCCGCGTCATGCGACTTCACGAACCGCTTCGAGAGCCCGCGCACCTCGAGGATCGGCGTCGTCTCGGTCTCGGCCACAACCTCGCTCACGCCAGCGACCCCTCGGCGGCCGCGGCAAGATGCGGGTGATGGCAACGCGCCTGATGCCCGACCGCGCGCGCCGCGGGCTCCGGGGCCGCGCCACAGGCGGCCGTCGCGCGCGGGCACCGCGCCTGGAAGGCGCAGCCCGGCGGCAGGCGCGTAAGATCCGGCGTCATGCCCGGGATCTGCGTCAGCGGCTGGCCCCGCCGCCCGGCCCCGGGCACGGAGCCCAGAAGCCCGACGGTGTAGGGATGGAGCGGCCGGTCGATCACATCGTCCGTCGTCCCCTGCTCCACGATCCGGCCCGCATACATGACCGCGATCCGGTCGGCGAGGCCCGCCACCACCGCCAGGTCATGCGTGATCCAGATGAGCGCCGTCCCCTCCTCGCGGCAGAGCTTCTGCGCCTCCGAGAGGATCTGCGCCTGGATCGTGACGTCGAGGGCCGTCGTCGGCTCATCCGCGATGATAAGCTCCGGCGCGTTCAGGAAGGCGATGGCGATGGCCACCCGCTGGCGCATCCCGCCCGAGAGCTGGTGGGGATAGGCATAGAGCCGCTCGTCCGGCGCCGGGATGCCGACGCGGGCCAGCGCCTCGCGCGCCCGCTCCCGTGCCGCCGCCCGGCTGACATCGCCATGCGCCCGCACCGCCTCGATCATCTGTGTGTCGACGCGGAGCACGGGGTTGAGCGTCATCATGGGGTCCTGAAAGATCATCGCGATCTTGGCGCCACGGAGCGCGCGGAGCCGAGCCGGATCGGCACCCACCAGCTCCTCGCCCCGGAACTTCACGGAGCCGCCGACGATCTCGCCCGGCGGATCCACCAGACCCAGCACTGAGAACCCGGTGACGGACTTGCCCGAGCCCGACTCGCCGACGATCCCCAGCACCTCGCCCCGCCCGACCTCGAACGAAACCCCGTCCACCGCCTTCGCCAGCCCCGCCCGCATGGCAAAATGCGTCTGCAGCCCCTCGACCTCGAGCACCGCATCGCGGCTCGGCCGCGTCATCGTTGAAGCCTCGGGTTGAGGACGTCGCGGAGACGGTCGCCGACGAGGTTGATGGCGACGATGGTCGCCAGAAGCGCGAGACCGGGGAACATCGAAATCCAGTAGCGCCCCGACAGCATGTATTCGAACCCGTTGGAGATAAGCACGCCAAGCGACGGCTCGGTCTGGGGCAGGCCCACGCCGAGGAAGGAGAGCGTGGCCTCGAGGCTGATGGCGCTCGCCGTCTGCACCGTGCCGACGACGATCAGCGGCGCCATGCAGTTCGGCAGGATGTGTCGGAACAGGATGCGGCTATGCGAGAGCCCGAGGCAGGTGGCGGCCTCGACATACTCCTTGCCCCGCTCCGAGAGGGCCGAGCCGCGCACGGTGCGCGCATAATAGGCCCATTGGGCGACGACGAGCGCGAGGATGATCTTGTCGATCCCCTGGCCCAGGATCGCGACCAGCATCAGCGCCACCAGCACCGCGGGGAAGGAGAGCTGCAGATCCACGACGCGCATGATCACCGTCTCGACCCGGCCCCCGGCATAGGCGGCGACGAGCCCCACGGCCATGCCGAAGCCAAGCGCGATGAAGCCCGACATCACGCCGACGGCGAGCGAGATGCGCAGCCCGTAGAGGATCGCCGAGAAGAGATCCCGCCCCGCCCCGTCCGAGCCCAGCCACATGGTGTAGCCGTCGAACGCCTCCGAGCCCGGCGGCAGCTTCGAGTCGAAGATCGACACCTGCGCGAGATCATACGGGTCCTGCGGCGCCAACCACGGTGCGGCCAGCGCCAGTGCGACGATCACCGCCAGCATCACCGCCGCAAAGACCGAAATCCGGTTCTCAGCGAACTCGGACAGAAACCGCCGGAACGGCGACGCAGGCGCTGCCGGCTGCACGGCGACGGCTTCGGGCGGCGCACCGGTCTTGAGCGTCTGATCGGTCATCCGCGCCCCCACGTGGTTCTGGGCGCGATGCGTCCCGGGCTTGACCCGGGACCTCCTGGCTCGCGGCGAAGAAGGAGGTCCCGGGTCAAGCCCGGGACGCATCGCACCATCGGCCGCGCTGTCGCCCGGTCCCTCAACTGCCCTGCTCCGAGAGGCGGACGCGGGGATCGAGGATCGAGTATAGAATGTCGACGACGAGGTTGATGATCACGAAGATCAGCACGATCATCATCAGGTAGGCGACGATCACCGGCCGATCGAGCACCAGGATGCTCTCGATCAGCAGGCTCCCCATCCCGGGCCAGCTGAAGATCGTCTCCGTCACCACCGAAAACGCGATGAGCGAGCCGAATTCGAGCCCCAGCACCGTCACCACGGGGATCAGGATGTTCTTCATCAGATGCACGTTGACGATGCGCCGCTCCGTCAGCCCCTTGGCGCGCGCGAACTTGATGTAGTCCTGCGCCCAGGCCTCCCGCACCCCGGCCCGCGTCAACCGGATCACGAGGCTCAGGTTCAGGAGCGCGAGGTTCGTGGCCGGCAGCGCGATATGGCTGAGCCCGTCGAGCGTGAAGATCGAGCTTTCGATCCACATGAACGTCGCCACGTCCCCGCGACCCGTCGACGGCACGATCCCAAGCTCCACGGCAAAGACGATGATCATCACGAGCCCGACCCAGAAGGTCGGCAGCGAAAAGCCGAGGATCGAGGTCGCCATGATGCCGCGCGCAAGCCGGCTGTCGGGGTGCAGCCCCGCATAGAGCCCGAGCGGGATGCCGAAGGCGACCGCGATCATGAGCGAGACGAAGGCGAGCTCGAAGGTCGCCCCCGCCCGGTCGAGGATGAGGCTGAGCGCCGGCGTGCCGAAGACGTAGGAATTGCCGAGATCGCCCGCCAGCGCGCCCTGCATGAAGAGCCCGTATTGCTCCCAGACCGGCCGGTCGAGACCGAACTGCCGGATGACCCGCTCGATCTCCTCCTGCGGCGCATCGGGTGAGACGAACATATGCACCGGATCGCCCACCGCGTTCACGCCGACGAAGACGATCATCGACATCGCGAGGACGACGAAGACCGCCTGCAGCAAGCGCCGGATGATGAAGACCGCCATGCGTTGTCCGGTACCGGTAGGGTGGGGTTCCACCCCACCATCGAGAATGAGCGACGATGAAGGAGCGGTGGGGTGGAACCCCACCCTACCGCCCGCGGCGATGCCGGGTCAGTTGGCCGCGCTCGCGCCCTGCATCAGCGTGTACTCGTCCGTGCGGGGCGTATAGGCGATGCCCTTGCGCGCCGCCCAGGCGTTCACCTGGTAGTGGATCGGGATGATGGCATAGTTCTCGCCGATCGCCTTCTCCGTCGCCTCCGCCAGCAGCGCCTCCCGCTCCGCATCGTCGACCGTGCGCAGCGCCTGGTCGATCAGCGCGTCGATATCCGGGTCCGAGTGCCGGCCGCGGTTCGACGCCCCCATGCCCTTGTCCTTGTCATGGGTGGCGATGAGCGAACGCAGCGGCGAGGACGCCTCGCCCGACCCCGCGCCCCAGCCGACAAGGATCAGACTGAACTCCGGCAGGCCGCCATCGCCGCCGGTGGAGGCGCGCTTGAAGTAGACCGAGCGCGGCATCGTCTCGACCGAGGCCTCGATGCCCACCCGCGTCAGCATCTGCGCGATCGCCTCCACGATCTTCGCGTCGTTGATGTAGCGGTCGTTGGGCCCGTGGATCTTGATCTTGAAGCCGTCCTCGTAGCCCGCCTCGGCCAGCAATGACTTCGCGAGATCGACGTCGTAGGCATCCGGCTCGAGCTTCTCGGAGACACCGAAGAAGCCCTCGGGCAACAGCTGGCCCGCCACGATGGACTGCCCCTCCATCACCCGGTCCTTGATGAGTTCGCGGCTGATGGCATGGCTGATGGCCTTCCTCACCCGCACATCCAGAAGCGGGTTCTTGATCGGGCTGCCATCCTTGGCGGTGATATGGGGGCTGTCCTCACGGAACTGGTCCATGTGGAGATAGATGACGCGGTTCGAGACCCCCTCGAATACCGTGAGATCGTCGTTCCCCTTCACCGTCGCGAGATCCGTGGTCGGCACGTTGTTGATCATGTCCACATCGCCGGCCAAGAGCGCCGCGACCCGCGCGGGATCGGACTTGATGGGATTGAACGTCACTTCCGCAAAGGGTGCCGGATCACCCCAGTAAGTCTCCGCCCGCTTCATCACGATGCCCTCGCCCGGCGTGTAGCTCACGAAGGCGAAGGGCCCGGTGCCAAAGGTGGCCACGCCAGTGTTGAAGTCCTCGGTCGTCGCACTGCAGCCCTTCTCGTCCGAGATGATCGGCACGGTGCTGACATCGTTCGCCATCAGCGGATAGGGGGCTGCGGTCTTTATCCGAACCGTGAAGTCGTCGACCTTCTCCACCGTCTTGCCCTTGGTGTAGGTGCCGAAGCTCGAGGGCGAGTTCGGCACATCAGGCGCCCGCTCGAAGGTGCAGACCACGTCATCCGCCGTGAAGGGCGAGCCGTCGTGGAACGTGACACCCTCGCGCAGCTTGAACTCCCAGACCGTCGGGTCGTCCGTCGGCCCCCATTCGGTGGCGAGCCCCGGGATCAGCCCCTGGTTCGCATCCTGATTGATCAGCGCATCGAAGATGTGCCGCGCGATCTGGTTGTTCGGCGTCAGGTTATGAAAATGCGGGTCCATCGACGTGACCTCGGAGGAGAGGCCGACGGTGATCGCCTCGTCGGATGCGGCAAGCGCTGGACCGGATAGGAGGATCGCCGCCGAGGCGAGGAGCGCGGCGCGGGTGGTGGTGGTCATGGATCGTCTCCCTGATACTGGCGTATCCCCTTGGTCCTCTGCCGGGGCCGGTCGGGGCGTGCTGTCGTCGGACGGGCGGCGTGACCGCCGCTCGGCCCTACGCTAACAGGTTCGACCGCCGCGCCAAGGCCCCGCGCAAGGAAGGGCGGCCCCTCGATCCGTTCAAACTTGCGCGCGCCTGCGATGATCCCGCTGGAACATACACTATGTTGCAGTGCATCAGAGCTATGCGGCAGCCCGTTCCAGCAACCGAGCATCGGCGGCAAGCGGAAGGGAGAGACCGATCATGACGAAAGAGCGCATCCTTGTCCTCGGCGGTGGCTTCGCAGGCATGTTCGCGGCCAAGGAGCTGAAGCGCCGTCTCGGCGACCGGGCCGAGATCGAGCTCATCAACGAGCAGAACTACTTCGTCTTCCAGCCGATCCTGCCCGAGGTCGCCGCAGGCTCGATCACCGCACCCCGCGCGGTCACCCCGCTCCGCTTCCTGCTCAAGGGCGTCCATGTGCGCAAGGCCGTGGTGCATGCCGTCGATTTCGAGCGGCAGGTCGTCACCATCTTCCAGGGCATCCAGCGCCGGCCGACGGAGATCGCCTACGACCACCTCGTCGTCGCCCTCGGCCAGACCACCGACCTCTCCCGCATGCCCGGCATGCCGGAACATGCGATGACCATGAAAACGCTCGAGGACGCGCGCCGCCTCCGCGCCCATGTCATCGAGAAGCTCGAGCACGCGGACATATCGCAGGTGCCCGAGGTGAAGCGCGACGCGCTCACCTTCTGCGTCGTCGGCGCCGGGTTCTCAGGCATCGAGACGGTGGGCGAGATGAAGGAGCTGATCGACCGCTCCCTCGGCTACTACCCGAATATCGACCCGTCCGAGGTTCGCGTCATCGTCGTCGAATTCCTCGACAAGGTCCTGCCCGAACTGCCCGCGTCCCTCGGCGACTATGCCGCGCGCAAGCTTCAGGAACGCGGGATCGAGCTCAAGCTCGGCACCGGCGTCGCCTCGGCGACGGCCAAGGCGCTGACCACCAGCACGGGCGAGGTCATCGGCACGCACACCATCGTCGCGACCATCGGCAGCGCCCCCTCCCCGGTCGTGCGGGGGATGGCGCTCGAGCTCGAGCACGGCCGCATCGCGGTCGAGCGCACCCTGCGCGCGAAGGGCCACGAGAATGTCTGGTCCCTCGGCGACTGCGCGCTCATTCCGATGAAGGAGGGCGCCAGCGAGCGTACCGACTTCGCGCCGCCCACCGCCCAGTTCGCGGTGCGCGAGGCCCGGCATCTCGCCTCGAACATCGCCGCCGCGATCGCGGGCAAGCCGCTCCAGCCCTTCGCCTACAGGTCCCGCGGCTCCCTCGCCTCGCTCGGCGCAAAGCGGGGCGTCGCGGAGGTCTTCGGCTACAAGATCGCGGGCTTCCCGGCCTGGTTCCTCTGGCGCACCTACTATGTCGGCTTCCTGCCCGGCGTCTGGACGCGGATCGGCGTCGTGGTGAACTGGACCCTCGACATGCTCACACCGCGCTCGATCGTGCAGATCGCCACGACCGAGCCTCCCTCGACCCGCTATGCGCTCTTCCGGGCCGGCGACGCGATCTTCGAGGAGGGCACGCGCGCCGACGGCCTCTACTCCGTCATCTCCGGCACCGTCGAGCTCTCGCGCGCTGATCCCGAGACCGGCGCGCGCGAGACCCGCCTCGTCAAACCCGGCGAGCTCTTCGGCGCCCGCCTCCTCACCGGCGAGACCTTGCGCAGCACGGCAGCCATCGCCCTAGAAGACACCCGCGTCCTCCTCGTCGAGGCCGAGGACGTGCTGAAGATCGCCGACGGGTTCAGGGGCGCGCGCGAAGGGCTGACGGCACATCTCGACAATCGTGGCCTCCGCTGGTCGCCCGAGGGCCTCCATGGCGATCACGAACTCACCGCCCCGCCGGACGACGCCAAAGGCCCGCTGCGCAAGGCGGTGTGATCCGCAATCCGCCTCACGGGCATGGTCATCGGCGCCGGGGCGGCTAGGATGTCATTAAGCAAGGCCGGCATGCCGCCCGCCGCCAACCCTGAGGCCCCATGACCGCGACCGAGCCCGCCTTCCCCGCGACCGACACGCACAGCAGGACGGAGCGGGCGGTCGAGATCCTCACAGCCCTCATCGGCTTCGACACGGTCAGCTCAAAATCCAACCTCGCCCTCATCGACTGGGTCGAGCGCTATCTCACGGAGCACGGGGTCGAAAGCCAGCGGGTCGCGGACGCGACCGAGGAGAAGGCCAACCTCATCGCCACCATCGGCCCGTCCGACACGCCCGGCTACGTCCTCTCCGGCCACACGGATGTCGTCCCCGTCATCGGCCAGCCCTGGACCGGCGACCCCTTCACCGCGCGCATCAAGGACGGCCGCGTCTACGGCCGTGGCGCCTGCGACATGAAGGGCTATCTCGCCTGCGTGCTCGCCATGGTGCCGGAGATGCTGGCAGCCCCCCTCGCCCGCCCCCTCCACATCCTCTTCAGCTATGACGAGGAGGTGGGCTGCATCGGCGTGCGCACCGCACTCGAACGCGTCGCGGCCTGGCCTGTCCGACCCCTCGGATGCTTCGTGGGCGAGCCGACCTCCAGCGCCGTGATCGTGGGCCACAAGGCCAAGCGGTCCTACCGCGCCGTGGCGCGGGGGACGACGGCCCATTCCTCGCTCGCCCCCTCGGCCGTCAACGCCGTCTCCTACGCGGCCCGGCTCATCAGCCATATCGGCGAGATGGCGGCGGAGTTCGAACGCTCCGGCGCGCGGGACGACCTCTACGACGTGCCCTTCACCACGCCCCATGTGGGCGCCGTCCATGGCGGCGACGTCGTCAACATCGTGCCAGACCGCTGCGAGTTCGTCTTCGAGGTGCGCGCCATCGCCGCCGATGACCCCGACGCGGTGATCGAGCGCATCATCGCCCATGCCCGCGAGGTACTGGAGCCCGAGATGCGGAGCCGCGCTCCCGGTGCCGGGTTCGATTTCGAGCTCATGTCCGCCATCGACGGGCTCGACACGGCGCCTGAGCACGCGCTCGTGGCCCTCGCCAAGCGCCTCGCCGGGAAGAACGCCCATGCCAAGGTCGCCTACGGCACCGAGGCCGGGTTCTTCGGCAGCATCGCGGACATCCCCGCCGTCGTGATCGGCCCGGGCTCGATCGACCAGGCGCATAAGGCGGACGAATGGGTCGCGATCTCGGAGCTTACCAACTGCACCGACCTCCTCGCCGGCCTGATCGACGAATGCCGGGCGTGAGCGCGCCGCTGCCCAACGCCTACCCGGTCGAGATCGTCCCGCCCGACATCACGCCCTGGGCCGCGGGCAACACCGGCGTGGCTCATGTCCATAGGCTCGAGGGCGGCGCCCCCGGCCCATCGGTCATGATCGCCGCCGTCGTTCATGGCAACGAGCCCTGCGGCGCCGTCGCGGTCGACTGGCTGCTCCGCACCGGCTTCCGGCCCCTCCGCGGCAGCCTCACGCTCACCTTCATGAACCACACGGCCTACGCGGCCTTCGACCCGGCCGACCCCAACGCGACCCGCTGGCTCGACGAGGACTTCAACCGCCTCTGGGCGCCCGGCCGTCTCGACGAAGGCGCGGCGACGCGGGAGCGCGAGCGGGCGCGGGAGGTGGCAGCCATCGTCGCCGCGACCGACTACCTCCTCGATCTCCACAGCTTCCAGCACCCCGGCCCGCCGCTCGCCATGGCCGGATGGTGCGAGAAGGGCGTGGCACTCGCGCGCGGCACGGGCCTGCCCGAGCGCATCGTGATGGACCGTGGCCACGCCGCCGGCATGCGCATGCGCGACCACGGTGCCTTCGGCGACGCGGACGCCGCGCCCGCGGCCCTGCTCCTCGAATGCGGCCAGCACTGGGCCGCCGTCTCCGCCGACCTCGCCCTCGCCGCCACCTGCCGCTTCCTGACCCATCTCGGCCTCGCCGACGAAGGCCTCGCGGCAAACCTCAATGGCCCCGCCCGCGACCTCGCCACGGCGGAGCCCGCACCCCAGCAGGTCTTCGAGGTCACCGAAGCCGTGACGATCCGGAGCCCCAAGGGCTTTAGCTTCGCCGAAGCCTTCACCGGCGGGGAGATCCTTCCAAAGGCCGGCACCCTCATAGGCCATGACGGCGACCAACCGGTCCGCACGCCCTACGAGAACTGCCTGCTCGTGATGCCGTCGATGCGCCTCTGGCAGGGACAGACCGCCGTCCGCCTCGCCCGCCGCCGCGACTGACCCCTGGCGCCGCGATGACGGTGGCTGCCCACACCGGACGTCCCGGGCGCGACCCGGGACCTCCTTGCAGCCCTCGGAGAGGTCCCGGGTCGAGCCCGGGACGCCACAGCGCACACCGGCCGCTGCCCGACTATCCCAAGGCGCTCCGCAGCGCGCGCTCCAGCACATCGCCGACATGGCCCGCATCGTCGATGCCGACGCTCATGCGGATGAAGCCCTCGGTGATCCCGATCGCCTCCCGTGCCTCGACACTCACGGCCCGATGCGAGCTCGATGCGGGATGGCTGAGCGTCGTCGCCACATCGCCCAGCGTCGGCGCGAAGGGCACCTCGCCCGCCGCGCGCAGGAACGCGTTCACCTCCGCCCTCCCGCCGGCCAGCCGGAAGGACAGCATGTTCCCCCAGCGCCCACCCAGCACCGCCGAGGCCCGGTTATGGTCCGGATGGTCGGGCCGGCCCGGATAGAACACGGCCTCCACGCCTGCCACGCCCGCCAGCCTCTCCGCCAGCACTGCCGCATTGGCCGAGGCCGCCGCATGGCGCAGCGCGAAGCTCGCAAGCCCACGCTCCGCCAGCCAGCAGTCGAAGGGTGCCGGCGTCGTCCCCCAGGTCTCCCCCGCCTCCCGGATCGCGCGGTTGAGCGTCGGATCCCGCGCCGCCGCCCAGCCCAGCATCGCGTCTGAATGCCCGGCCATGAGCTTCGTGACCGAGTGCATCACGATATCCGCCCCCTCCTCGAACGGCCGATAGGAGAGCGGCGTCGTGAAGGTGTTGTCGACGAAAAGGAGCACTCCCCACTCCCGCGCCACCGCCGCAATCCCCGGCATGTCCGCCACCCGGATCGTCGGGTTCGAGACGACTTCCACCATGATCATCCGCGTCTCGGGTCGCATCGCGGCTGCCACCGCAGCCGCATCCGTCGTATCGACCAGCGTCGTCGCGATGCCGAGGCGCGGCAGCTCCCGCGTCATCAGCCTCAGCGTACGGCCATAGAGCTGGTCGGACGCGACCACATGATCCCCTGCCTCGAGCAACGCCAGCAGCACCGCGCTGATCGCCCCCATGCCGGAGCCCGCAACCGTGCCGCCGCCCGCGCCAGGGTCGAGCCCCTCCAGCGCATCGATCGCTGCGGCCAAGGCGGTGGCGTTCGGATGGCCCTCGCGCGAATAGGTATAGCCCTCGGTCCCCGCCTCGTAGGAGGCATCGAGCGCATCCGCATCCGCCTCGCGATAGACCACGCTTTGCCAGAGCGGGGTCACGAGCGGACGCGCGCCTGCTGCAGGCGTCTCGGGGCGAAGCGGTCGGGGGCCTTGGCGGAAGGCGTCGAAATCGTCAGGCATGCTGGGCTCTCACTGGGCTCTCACTGGTCTCGCACAGGGCTCTCACTGGGCTCTCACTGGGCTCTCGGTCCGGGTATCCTCGCCGCTCCCTTAGCAGCCCCATGCCGCCCGATGCACGAGCCTTGAGCGGCACCGCCTGGGCCTGCGCAAGCTTCGTGCGCCGCGACACCTACCTGCGCAATACCGTACCAAGCCGATTGCGGAATTGGTTTCCGTTTCGTAGCCTTTTACCGTCCCGCCCGTCGGCACCCCGCCGACACTCCCCGCGCGACCGGAAGGCCCGGGCCCACGCCTCGCGCCGCGGTCAGTAAACGAGGTACCGCATGCCCACTGCCCCGCCAGCGTTCGCGCCCGCCAGCCCTGGAGGCCGCCGATGAGCGCGGTATGGCAAATGACCGCAAGCCGCATCGCGCTTGGCTTCGTCACCCTCTTCGTCATCTCCCTCATCATCTTCGGTGCCCTCGAACTCCTGCCGGGCGATCTGGCGGAGGAGATCCTGGGCCAGGCCGCGACCGAGGAGACGGTGGCCGCCTTCCGGCGCGAGCTCGGTCTCGATCAGCCGGCCTATATCCGGTATTTCGACTGGCTCGGCGGCGCGATGATCGGCGATTTCGGCAACAGCCTCGCCAATGGCCGCCCGGTGGCGGAGCTGATCAGCGCGCGGCTCGGCAACACGCTCTTCCTCGCGGCCCTCTCGGCACTCATTGCCGTGCCGCTCAGCCTCTTTCTCGGGATCCTGGCCGCCCTCTTCCGGAACTCGCTCTACGACCGGGCGGTGAACGTCTTCACCCTCTCCTCGATCTCGTTCCCAGAGTTCTTCGTCGCCTACATCCTGATCTACTTCCTCGCGCAGTCGGGCCTCTTCCCCTCGATGTCGAACATCTCGGACGATATGGGCCTGATGGAGCGGGTCTATCGGAGCTTCCTGCCCGCCCTCACGCTGACCCTCGTGGTCACCGCGCATATGATGCGCATGACACGGGCCGCGATCATCAACCTGCTCGCCTCACCCTATATCGAGATGGCGCGGCTCAAGGGCATCAAGCCCGCCCGCATCATCCTGCAGCACGCCCTGCCGAACGCGCTCGCACCCATCATCAACGTCATCGCCCTCAACCTCGCCTACCTCATCACCGGCGTGGTCGTGGTCGAGGTGGTGTTCGTCTACCCGGGCATGGGCCAGCTCATGGTGGACAGCGTCGCCAAGCGCGATGTGACGGTGGTGCAGTCCTGCGCCCTCATCTTCGCGCTTGCCTATGTGGCGCTGAACCTCCTCGCCGACATCCTGTCGACGCTTTCCAACCCCCGTCTCGTGCATAGGCGCTGAAGCCATGGAGTTCCTGACAAACCTCGCCTGGTTCGCGGGCGCCCTCGCCGCCTGCGCCGTCATCGCCTGGGTCTTCCGCCTGCCCTTCCGCTTTGTCGGCGCGGACTGGGCCAGACCCTTCGCGCAGATGCCGCTGACCGCAAGCTTCGGCATTCTGGTCGTGGCGCTCTACGCCATCGTCGCGATCTTCGCGCCGATCATCGCACCCTTCGGCGAGCGGGAGATCGTCGATGCCGAGTACCTGCCCTGGGACAACACCTACCTCCTCGGCACGGACAATCTCGGCCGGGACATGCTCTCGCGTCTTGTCTACGGCGCGCAGAACACCGTCGGCATCGCGTTCCTGACGACCGGCATCGCCTTTGTCGCGGGCGCGATACCGGGGCTCCTCGCCGCGACCCTCGGTGGCTGGGTCGACCAGGCCCTCAGCCGTTTTGTCGACGTGCTGATGGCCATCCCGCCGCTCATCTTCGCGCTGCTGCTCCTGACCATCGTCGGCACCTCGATCACCAACATGATCATCGTCATCGCCCTCATCGAGGCGACGCGCGTCTACCGCCTCGCCCGCGCGGTCGCCGGCGGCGTGGTGGTGATGGACTATATCGAGGCGGCGAAGCTCCGCGGCGAAGGGCTGGTCTGGCTCATCGGCCGCGAGATCCTGCCGAACACCACAGCACCGCTCATCGCCGAGTTCGGGTTGCGCTTCTGCTTCACCATCCTGCTCATCTCGGCGCTCAGCTTCCTCGGCCTCGGTATCCAGCCGCCGACCGCCGACTGGGGCTCGATGGTGCGCGACAACGCGACGCTGATCACCTTCGGGGATATCACGCCGCTCCTGCCGGCCGCGGCCATCGCCCTTCTGACGGTGGCTGTCAACTTCGTCGTGGACTGGATGCTGCACCGCGCCAGCGGGCTACAGGAGTGACCCAGCGGCCGGGAGCATCGTGTCCCGGGCTTGACCCGGGACCTCCTGGCAGCCCTCGGAGAGGTCCCGGGTCGAGCCCGGGACGCCTCAGCGCCAGGAAGGCGACTGATGGGAGAGAGACATGACCGACGCCTTCGCCAACAAGCCCGTGCTTCTCGAGATGAAGGACGTCTTCATCGAGGGCAAATCCGGCGACGACTGGAACCCGATCATCAACGGCGCGTCTCTGACGCTCCGCAAAGGCGAGGTGCTGGGCCTCATCGGCGAGTCTGGTGCGGGCAAATCCACCCTCGGCCTCGCTGCCATGGGCTATGTCCGCGGCGGCTGCCGCATCAAGTCGGGCAGCGTGACCTTCGACGGGATGGAGCTCACCACGACCTCCGAGGCGACGCGCCGCGGCCTCCGCGGCAAGCGCATCGCCTATGTCGCCCAGTCCGCCGCCGCCAGCTTCAACCCCGCCCACAAGCTCATCGACCAGTATTGCGAGGCACCGGTCGAGCATGGCGTGATGCCGAGGAGCGACGCGGAGGCGGACGCGGTCGATCTCTACCGCCGCATGCGCCTGCCGAACCCCGACGAGATCGGCTTCCGCTATCCCCACCAGGTCTCTGGCGGTCAGCTCCAGCGCGCCATGACCGCCATGGCCATGGCCTGCCGGCCGGACCTCATTATCTTCGACGAGCCGACGACCGCGCTCGACGTGACGACCCAGATCGAGGTGCTCGCCGCCATCCGCGACATCGTCGAGCAGTTCGACACCGCTGCCATCTACATCACCCACGACCTCGCGGTCGTCGCCCAGATGGCGGATCGCATCAAAGTGCTCCTGAAGGGCGACGAGGTTGAAGAAGCGGACACGGCCTCCATGCTCTCGAACCCGCAGGAGGACTACACGAAGTCGCTCTGGGCCGTCCGCTCCTATGCCCGCCCGCAGCAGCCCGCGCCCGCGCCCGGCACCGTGCCGATCATGAAGCTCGACCGGGTCGATGCCGCCTATGGCAAGGTGCCGGTGCTCCACGATGTGAGCTTCGAGATCCATGCCGGACGCACCGTGGCCGTGGTGGGCGAGTCCGGCTCCGGCAAATCCACAGCCGCCCGCGTCATCACCGGGCTCCTGCCGCCGTCGAACGGCCAGGTGCTCTTCAAGGGCGAGGCGCTGCCCGCCGACTACCGCAACCGCAGCAAAGACCAGCTCCGCCAGGCGCAGATGATCTACCAGATGGCGGATACGGCGCTTAACCCGAAGTCCCGTATCCGCGAGCTCATCGGCCGGCCGGCGCAGTTCTACGGCGGCCTCTCGGGCAAGGCGCTCGAGGATCGGGTGCGCGAGCTCCTCGACCTCATCGAACTTGCACCCGAGCAGTATATCGACCGCCTTCCGTCGGAGCTTTCGGGCGGGCAGAAACAACGCATCGGCATCGCCCGGGCACTTGCCGCGGAGCCGAGCTTCATCATTTGCGACGAGGTCACCTCCGCCCTCGACCAACTCGTGGCCGAAGGCATCCTGAAGCTTCTCGACCGGCTGCAAGAAGAGTTCGACCTCGCCTATATGTTCATCACGCATGACCTCGCGACCGTGCGCTCGATCGCGGACGAGGTCGTGGTGATGAAGGAGGGCCGCGTCGTCGAGCAGGGCGACAAGACGGCAATGTTCAAGCCCCCGCACCACGCCTACACCGAGCTCCTGCTCTCTTCCGTGCCGGAGATGGACCCGGACTGGCTCAGCAACCTGCTGCGGGAACGCGCGGAGGGCGGTGCCGGCGCCTCGGAAGCCGAGATGGATGTCTCGGGCCTCACCAAAGGCTGAGCCGGGCGCGCAAATCTCTTTCAAGAGATTTGCAAATTCCTTGAAAGGAATTTGGCGAACGGCGCCCTCAGCGCGCAGCCTCCGGCATCCCGGCGCGGTCGAGGACCGCGACCGTCTCGCGGTAGAGCCGGTCAGCACCGCGTTCGGAGCCCGCGACACAGACAAGGCCGAGCTTGCCGAACTCCGAGAGCGCGCCGATGAGATGGAACACCACCCCTTCCTGCCGGCTTGTATGGAAATGCAGGCCGTGCTCCACGGCGATGTCGATCAGATCGTCGGGCGTCAGTCCGCGATACTGCGGCGCGGCCAGATTGTCCGAGGCATAGTAGTAGAGCGGCCGGCCCGAGGGTGAGCGGAACGTGCCCGTCTCCGGATCGTAATGCCCGTCCGTCAGGCTCTGCAGCATCAGGAAGGGATGCGTCGTCCCTCCCTTCCTCAGATTGATCTCGAGCGCGTAGTGCCGCCAACCCTCCGCCTTGCGCACGGAGACGAAATCGACGCCGAACCGGCCCAGCACCCCCGCTGCGCGCAGCTCCTCGGCGGCCGCCAGACCGGCTTCCTGCACCTCCAGCCGATAGGCCGCGTTCGCCGGAAACCGGCAGCCCTCGAAGACCTGCCCCCCCGTCCCTGACGTCACCTGATCATGCGTCGAGACCACATCGAGCCGGCCGAGCGGATCGACCCGGTACTGGGCCGAGGGCGAGCGCTTGACCTTGCCCTCGACGAAGGCCTCCACGACCCCGCCCATCTCGATGAACTTCTCCTCGAAGGCCGGCCAGCCCATGCCGGCGGCGACACAGCGGAGCCGGGCCAGACGATCCGTCATCTCGGCACGCAGGCAGTCGGGCGCCTCCTCGCCGCGAAAGTCGAAGATCGCGTTCCCCTCGCCCGAGAACCCCTCGTTCACCTTCACGACCGCGCGGCGGAGGCCGGGATTGCGCGCCTTCAGCGCCACCAGCCCCTCGCCGATATCGCCCGCATCGCGCAGATCCTCCGCCCCGTCCGGGATCAGGAGGCCCGCCCTGCGAAAGAGCCTGCGCGACCCGCTCTTGGAGCCGAGCGGCAGGAGATCCGGATCGCAGCCATAGACCGGCAGGCCGAGCGCAAGCGCCAGCGAGCGCTCGAGCGGCGAGACGTTGAAGCAGGTGAGATGCGCCGGCGCATCCGGCGCCACCGCCGCCCGCAGACGCGCGATTACCCGCGGCCGCTCCAGCACCTTCTCCGTCAGCGGCCGGGCCGAGCTGTCATGGCACGCAATGAGCGTCAGCCGCGCCATCGCATGGGAACGCGGGATGCCCGGCAGGAGATGGAGGTAATAGTCGACGATGCTCTGCGGCACCGGATCCGAGGTGAGGTAGACGACGCGCGTGTTCGGGTATCGAAGCAGCAGCAGGAGGCAGAGAAGCCGCTGCTCGTACTGCAGGACACCCGTGATCTTGCCCAGCACCTCCTGATCGAGCGACAGGCTCGGCAGCACCACCACGGTCTGCGGTCGCAGATGATCCGCAGACCGCTCGAACCATCGACCGAGCTCTTGCTGCAGCGCCTGGAATGCCGCGGCCGGCTCCTGGCCGTCAGGCAACGTCACCTCGTTCATGCCGTATCGCTCAGCCTCCCGTTCTCCCGCGCGAACAGGGTGCAGGGGCCGGGGGCCGGGGGCAAGGGCGGCTCAGACGGCGGGCGCAGGCACGGCGAAGCTGAAGACCGACCCGCCCGGGCATTGCGTGCGCTCGAGGCGGAGTTCGCATCCCGTGCGCTCCGCCACCTCGCGGCA
Organism: Pseudomonadota bacterium; assembly: GCA_039815685.1. Lineage (GTDB taxonomy): Bacteria > Pseudomonadota > Alphaproteobacteria > Rhodobacterales > Rhodobacteraceae > Thermohalobaculum. Next base: position 42,249 of record JBCBYV010000017.1, read on the forward strand.
GATGGCAAGGCCGAGGCCGAAGCCCCGCTGGCCGTCCTCCGCCACCGCATCGCCCCGCCCGAAGCGCGCGAAGATGCGCCGGCGCGCAGCCTCCGGAATGCCGGGCCCGGTATCGGAGACACGCAAAAGGAGGCGGCCTTCGGAAAGCTCGGCCGAGAGGACGATCTCACCCGAATGCGTGAACTTCGCCGCGTTGCCGACAAGGTTGATCAGCACCTGCTCGATCCGCCGCGCATCGCCGTACCAGGCCGCGGGCAATCCCGCGCCAAGCTCCAGCCTGAGCGCCACCCCCGCCGCCGTGCGCTCACGGAAAAGCTCATAGACCCGGCGCAGCAGCGCATGGGGCGAGAAGGGCGATTGCTCAAGCCTGATCTTGTCCCGCTTCAGCGTCTCGAGCTCGAGGATATCGTCGGTGAAATGCCGCATCAGGCCGGCGGAGTGCTCGATGATGTCGAGGAGACGTTCGCCATCATCCTCCTCGACATGCTTGCGCAGAAGCTGCGCGCCGCCCGAAATGCCGTGAAGGAGCGACCGCAGCTCATGGCCCAGCGTCTGCAGGAAATCGCCCTGCGCCCGCTGCTCCTCCCGCGCCTCGCTGAGATAGCGGCGCAGCTTCATGAGCTCGGCACAGCGGCGGAACTCCGCCTCAACGCTGGACGCAAAGGCCTCCATCACCTCCCGGTCGCCGTCCTGCCAGCGCCGCGGCTCACCGCCGATCGCGCAAAGCGCACCGATCGTCTTGCCTGCAGGGTCACGCACCGGCACGCCCAGATAGGCGATCACGCCAAGCTCCGCCGGCGCGCGGTTGCCAGCCACCCTCGGCTCGCGGCGCGCATCCTCGACGACGAAGGCATCGTTGTCCGCGACACAGTACTGGCAGAAGGAATGGCTGAGCGGCGTCTCACCGAGCGTCGCCCAGGGCTCATCGAGACCGATCTGCGCCTGGAAGACCTGCCGGTCCGCCTCGACGATAGTCAGCAGCGACACCGGCACGCCAAGGTTGCGGGCGACCAGCCATACGGTGCGGTCCAGCGCCGCCTGCGCCTCCGCGCCGAAAGCCGTCTGCCACGCATCCGTCTGCGTCTCGATCGACGGTCGCCAGTATTGCACAGCGACGGCTCCTTTGCCGACGGGCCGCGCCGCACCTCCGTAAATCCGTGCTGACGCCGCGCGCGTAATACGATCCTGCTACCATCACTGAAATGGAAACCGCTACCAAGCCGCGCAAGGCGCCGATGGTTGAAATGACCTTCCGCGCTGCGGAATGCCGCACTGGTAGGCGGATCATGCCCGCCCTCGACAGGGGCGCCGCTCACTGGGCATAGAGAGAGCGCAACATCAACACTGGGATGGCGCCATGCGGCAAGACGGGTTCGAGCAGATCGCGGATTGGAGCGATGCTTACGAGAACCGCGCCCATGTCCCCGGGTTCGACCGCTTCATCGACCGCTGGGCCGAGGCCGGGGCCAAGGCGCGCGAGACCGCCGGGCCGGCGGGGAGCGAGAGCGGCCGAGGCATCCTCGATATCGCCTACGGTACCGATCCGCGTCAGCAGCTCGATCTCTACATGCCCAGCACCGAACCCTCGGGCCTCGCCGTCTTCGTCCATGGCGGCTATTGGCGAAGCTTCGGGCGGGAGAGCTTCGGCCATCTGGCGGCGGGCGCGCGCGCGGCAGGATATGCCGTCGCCGTCCCCTCCTACCGCCTCGCCCCCACCGTCGGCGTGCCCCAGATCACGGCGGATGTCGCCGCGGCCGTGACGCTTGCCGCAGACAGGATCGCGGGCCCCCTATACCTCGCCGGCCACTCCGCCGGCGGCCATCTCGTCACCCGGCTCGGGGAGGAAGCGGGGCCCCTGCCCGCCGCGGTCGCCGGGCGCATCGCCCATATCCTCAGCATCAGCGGGCTCCATGACCTCCGCCCGCTCCTCGCGACGGACAAGAACGACGATCTCCGCCTCGACGAGCAGACCGCCGCCGCGGAAAGCCCCGCCCTCCGCGCCCCGCGCCCTGGCCTTCGCTACACCGCCTGGGTTGGCGGGGACGAGCGGCCCGAGTTCGTCCGCCAGTCCGCCCTCATCGCCAATATCTGGCTCGGCCTCGGCGCCTCGACCCGGCTCATGGTCCAGCCCGGCCTGAACCATTTCGACGTTATCGAGCCCCTCGAGCATCCCGACAGCCCCCTCACCCGCGCCTTCCTCGGCGCCTGAACCCACCAGAACCGCGAGCCCGCCCATGCAGTGCATCTTCGTCCAGCTCCGCTGCCGCCCCGGCACGACCTACACCGTGGCCGACGCGATCTGGGACCGCGAGATCGTCAGCGAGCTCTATTCGACCAGCGGCGACTGGGACCTCCTCGCCAAGATCTACGTCCCGGAGAGCGAGGACATCGGCAAATGGCTGAACGACCGCCTCCTCGACCTCCCCGACATCGAGCGCACGCTGACGACCTTAACCTTCAAAGCCTTCTAGCGCGGGGCCCTAGACGAAGGATGCCGTCCGAGATCATTCCCGGGCTTTTGCCACGGCAATCCGGCGCAACCGGCCCTGGATACTCGGCTCAAGCCCGAGAATGGCGCGAGCCCCTGAGTTGCGCTTCGCTCTGGGGCAGCGTCCAACCGGACCCAACCAGCCGAGCGACCGTGTCATCCCCCTTCTCGACCGGGGGTTCCACTGCCAGAGCCCAGAGACCGGTGCCTTGGATCGGGGGTCAAGCCAGGCGATGACGACAGTCGTGCAGGCTGATCGCATGGCGCACTGGGCGCCCACTCCGCGGGCATGGTCGCGGTCGGCGCAGCAACGGGCTTCAAACCCGGTCCCATGCAGAGAGGCCGACGCAGCAACATCCATTCCGTCCATCAGTCCTCCTCGAGCCTGACAGAACGTCCGGAGTACGCAGCCGTCACCCCACCACAGCTCAACTCGGACCGGACAGTGCGAGCGCCAGCAGGAGCGCCGAGATCGCAGCCACCCAGGCGGCCACAACCCGGAGCCCGATCCGGACCCACACCGCCTTTGCGTTCTCGCGCAACCAGCCCACACCCGCGGCGGCATTGAGCAGGAGCGCAACGGCCCCCGCGAAAGAGCCCGTCAACGTGACCGCGACAGAGCGCGGCGGCCCGGGATCGGGGGTGGAGACAAGCCCGATCACGATGCCCGCCATCCCTGCCAGCGCGATTGCCGGGATCGCCGGACCGGAGGGGCAGAGGGCCGCGAAAACGCCGGCCCCAAGCGCCAGGGCAAGCAACATCGGCTCCGCCGCATCCAGCGGCACGCCCATCTGACCGAGCACGATGCCCATGACGCATCCGGCGGCGAAGACCGCCCATCCGAGCGCGAAGCTCCGTGGCCAGCGCTGACCGAAGACGAGGCCGAGCGCGAGGAAGACGAGGACCTGCCCAAGGCTCGTCAGCGGATGGAGCACGCCGAGATAAAAGCCCTCGATGCCCGGCGCCGGGCTATGGGCGTTGGCGGCTCCGGGGAGGAGCGCAATCCCCAGCGCGAGCGCGCGGCACCCAGCCCGGTCAGGCAATCCCGAACAGGAAGGCCACCCCGACCAGCGAGATGACGCCCCCGCCGGCTTGGACCGCATAGACGCCCCGCGGCTGGCGGATCAGCAACCCGAAGGCGATGCCGGCGAGGTGGAGCAGCCCCGTCGCGATCACGAAACCGACGGCAAAGGCGGCGGGGTTCGCGGCGGCGGGCAGTTCGGTGCCATGGGCGTAGCCGTGAAAGATGGCGAACGCCCCGACGATCAGCGATGCCGCCACGAGCGGCAGGCGCGCCTTGAAGAGGATCAGCAGACCCAGAACCACGGCGGAAGCTGCGATGCCGATCTCGACAGCCGGCACCGGAACCCCAACGATCCCGAGCACGGCGCCGAACGCCATCACCAGCGGAAAGACGACCGGCAGCGACCAGATCGCTGGGGCGCCGAGGAAAGCCCCCCAGAGACCGACGGCCACCATCGCGACAACATGATCCCAGCCGACCATCGGATGGACGAAGCCGCTCACGAAACCGCCCGGAATACCGCCCGCCGAATGCGCCATCGCGCTACCCGGAACCGCCGCGATCAGCGCAAGAAGGGAGGCGAAGAGGAGATGGTGGGATCTGGCCATGATGGGTCTCCAAGGGGTGGGATAAGCGCCGAGCCTCAGTATCTGCGCGCGGATATCAAGCCCGAAGTTTCGCGGATCGCATGAGGCGCGCCTTGTCGACTGAGCCCCGCAAGCCGGTGCCGGATCCCGCGCACCAAGTCCGCATGCAGACGTCGCAGCGGACACCTCGGACGCCCCCGGAGCGGATGTCGCGATGTCGCGCTCGCGGAGCCGTTAACCATCGCACCCGGTGGCGCTTGGCGCGCGCCACCGTGGCGCTTCAGACCTTCGCGAGGCCGGTGAGGTGGGCGATGTTCTTCGCGAAAATGCGGACATGCGCCAGCGGCCGCGCCTTGACGAGTTCCTTGTTCATATAGGCGTCGAAGGTCAGCTCCTGGATGTCGACGTCGCGGCAGAGATGGACGAAGCGCTCGCGGCGCTCATCCGTGCCGTACCAGTAGTCCTGCATCTTGCCGAGGATCCAGAAGACCCCGCCATGGGCCCGCATATAGCGCCGCCTTGCGCGGCCAAGCGCCTTCGCGCGCGCCTTCTCAGTCCGCGCAGCCAGCGCTTCGGCGACCGCGCCCGCGGCGATGCGCCCGCCATACATGGCATAGAAGATGCCCTCTCCCGACGAGGGCGCGACCACGCCTGCGGCATCGCCCGCGAGGATGACGTCCCGCCCATTGTCCCATCGCGGCAGGGGTTTCAGCGGGATCGGCGCACCCTCCCGCCTGATCGTCGGCGCCTCCGTCAACCCCGCCATGGCACGCAGGCGGGCGGTCGCGTCCTTCACGCCGAAGGACGGCGTCTCGGTGCCCATACCGACACTGGTGCTGTGACCGTGGGGAAAGACCCAGCCATAGAAATCTGGGCTAATGCGCCCGTCGTAGTAGACGTCGCAGCGATCCGCCTGGAAATCCGTCGCTGGGTCGGACGGGCTCTCGACGATCTCATGATAGGCGATGACCGTGCGCAGCGCCTCGGCGGCCTCGGGCACCTCCTGCTCCGCCACGCTCGACCGTGCGCCGTCCGCGCCGATCACCATGCGGGCCGGCAGCGAGGTGACCGCTGCATCATGCCCTTCGGCCTTCGGGCGGTAGAGCACGCGCGCAAGCCCGTCATCCCCCCGCTCGATCCGCACAAAGGTGCCCGTATGCCGCTCCGCCCCATGCTCGGCCGCGCGCACCCGCAGCCACTCGTCGAATACGTCCCGGTCGACCATGCCGACGAAGCCGTCCTTGATCGGCATGACGACCTTCGCGCCCTTGGGCGAGATCATCCGCGCCTTAGTGATGCGGGCGACGAGCAGGTCCTCGGAGAGCTCGAACATGTCGATGGCACGGGGCGGGATCGCGCCGCCGCAGGGCTTGATGCGCCCAGCGCGGTCGAGGAGGGCCACACGAAGCCCCGCGCGCGCCAGATCGTCGGCTGCCGTCGCTCCTGCCGGGCCGCCGCCGATCACGACACAGTCGAAAACCTCACCCTCCGGGCGCGCACCTTCCTGGCTTAAGTCTCTGGGGCTCATGTCATTCTCCGGGAACGAGGGCGCGCGGAGGCGCGGCTTGCGCGAGCCTGCGGCCGGCGCGGGCGGCAAGGAGGGCGGAGACGAGGAAGAGCACGCCCTCGGCCGCGAAGACCGCGCCATAGGCAGGGCCGGGATCGGATGCGACGGCCCGCGCGACATCCGCCGCCATCGCGCCTAGGAAGCCGCCGAGCCCGAAGCCGATGGCCTGTGCCGCCCCCCAGAGGCCGATGCGCGTGCCCTCGCGCCCCGAGCCGTCGGCGGCCGGCCCGCCCTCGGCCGCGAGCGCCATCATCGCGCTGATCGCGGCGACGGCGAAGGCACCGTTCGAGACGCCGAGGAAGAAGACGTTCACCGAAAGCGGCCAGCCCGGCCCATGCACCGCACCGATGGCGAGGAGGCAGAGCGCCCCGGCCGAGGCGATGCATCCCCCGGTGCTCCAGGCGCGCAGGAACCCGGGCCGCCCCTTGCCCCAGACGCTCGCCACCGCCCCCGTCAGCAGCATGCCGAGGAAGACCCCGCCATGCTGCGTGCCTGCGAGCGCCGTGCTCTCACCGGGCGTGAAGCCGAAGACATGGCCGGAGAAGGGCTCAAGGATCAGGTCCTGCGCCGAATAGGCCAGCATCGAGACGAAGACGAAGACGGTGAAGCGCCGCGCCTGCCCGTCCGCCCAGACCTCGCGCAGCGCCTTCATGAAGGCGGGCGGCTCGCGTTTCTCCGCCGGTGCCGCGGCGGGCGCCTCCCGCTCCATGCCCCAGGTGCCGAAGAGGGCGAGCGTCATGGCGACCGCGCCGATACCCGCGGCGACCGCGATCAGGCGCGCAGGCCCGAAGGGGTCCAGAAGCTGTCCCGCAACACCCGCCGTGACGGCGATGCCGGCGATCATCATCAACCAGGCGAGGGTGGCGGCGGCGGGCCTGCGTTCGGGTGCGGTCCGGGTCGCTAGGAGCGCCAGCAGGTTCGTGCCGGACATGCCGACACCGAGCCCAATGGCGATGAAGGCGATGACGGCCGCGGCGATCCCTGCCCCGGTCATCGAGCCCATCAGGACCGTGGCCCCGGCAGCCCCCAGACCGCCACCCGCCAGCAGCGCCATGCCGCCGATGATCCAAGGCGTGCGCCGCCCGCCCCGGTCGGCGCCGTAGCCCCAGCGGGGACGGCTGAGCTGTACGGCATAGTGCAGCGCCACGAGCGCGCCCGGCAGCATCGCAGGCAGCGCAAGCTCGACCACCATCACGCGGTTGAGCGTCGAAGTCGTCAGCACCACCACCGAGCCCAGCGCCAGCTGCACGCAGCCGAGCCGGAAGATGCCGAGCCACGAAAGATAGGGCGCCCTCACGGTCTCACGCATGGTCTCAATTCCCCTGCCCGATCGCATGCGCAGCCAGCGCCATGCCGAGGACGTAGGGCCCGACGCCCACGCCGTTGTACCAAGGCGCCCGGCCCTCCGGATCGGCCAGAAGGCGGGGCATCATCGCGAGTTGGACGCCGAGGAGGACGGCGACGCCAGCCGCGTGCCAACCGAAGCCCCAGCTTGCGAGAAGCGCGATCACCACGGCCTGCGGCACCGCCATGACCCAGCAGGCAAGGCGCGCCGCTCGGGCGGGGCCAAGGGTCACCGGCAGGGAGCGGAGACCGTGCTGCCGATCCCCCTCTATCGCCTTGAAATCATTGAGCGTCATGATGCCGTGGGCGCCGAGCGCATAGAGCAGCGCCACGGCCCAGACCCGCGGCTCCGGCACCGCGCCGAGCATCACCGCCGCCCCCGTGATCCAGGGCAGACCCTCATAGGCGAGCCCCGTGGCAGCACAACCGAGCCAGCCATTGGCCTTGAGACGCAGCGGCGGCGCGGAGTAGATCCAGGCGAGGATCGCCGCAACCACGGTCGCGACGAAGGCATGAACGCCGAGAGCCGCGCCGAGGGCGAGCCCGATCAGCGTCCACAGAACAGCGATCCGAAAGCCCCAATCGCCCGGAATGCGGCCCGAAGGGATCGGCCTCTGCGGCTCGTTCACCGCGTCCACGTGCCGGTCGTACCAGTCATTGGCCGCCTGGCTCATGGCGCACACCACAGGCCCTGCCAGGATCAGCCCACCGATCAGCAGATGCCAGTGCCCTGCGAGGGCCGCGCCGGAGGAGAGCACCCCGCAGCCGAAGGCCCACATCGGCGGAAACCAGGTAACGGGCTTCAGGAGCTCCAGCACCGCCGACGGCTTCGGCCATGGTGCGGGCGGCAGCAGCCGCGGCCTGCGCGGAAGGCGCCGCCTCGGATTGTCGAAGCGCGGTGCGGCGCGGCGCGACCGGGTGGATATGGCGCTGTTGACCGGCATGACTGTCAATCAAACTAGACAGTCAGGCAGAGTCGCGAAAGTCCGAAGTTGCAACTTACACGGGAGCCACGAGCGCCCTAATCCCCACCCTCCGGATCATCCCCATCGCCGAGCTCGCGCAGCCCGTAGCGGCGGAGCTTCACATAGAGCGACTGGCGCGAGAGACCGAGCATCTCGGCGGCCGAGGCGCGGTTGTCCCCCGTCATCTCGAGTGCCGCCTCGATATACATCTTCTCGATCATGTCGGTGGTCTGGCGCACGAGATCCTTGAGCGACACGCGGCCCACAAGCTCGCCCAGCTGCTCAGCCGATTGCGGCATCACCGCAGCCTCGGGCCCCGCCGCGCCGAAGCGGCGGCGAAGGTCGCGCATGCTGAAGGCATAGGTCGGATTGTTGCCCGGCGTCGCGCAGGCCGAGATCTCGACCTCCGTCTCGCTGCCATAGTCCCCGCGCAGGGTCGTCGCAAATAGCCGCACGGTCCCGTGCTCGCGCAGGTTCGAGAGGAGCACACGCAGATCCACCCCAGGTCGGCCGAGCCAGCGGTCGAGCGTGTCGCCGCGCACCTGATCCTCCGTCGGCACCTCGGCCAGCTCGAGGAAGGCGGGGTTGCAGGAGATCACCGACCCGTCCGGCTGGGTCAGCACCAGCGCATCCGGCTGGGCTGCTGCGACCGCGGCATAATCCGGCCCCCTCTCCACCGCCTGCGCCATGCCGCCATCGAGGCGGAGAAGACGCACGAGGAAGACCCAGGCGCTTTCCTGGCGGAGGAGCGAGGCGGAGACCTTCCAGCGCCCGCTATCGGGCATGAGCCTCACTTCGGCCTCATCGGCCCGGCCCGTGGCCCGCACGGTCGCCAGCAAGCGGTCGATCTCCTGGCTCGCCTCATCTGCCACGCATTGCGCAAAGGCGCGGCCGACGATGCCACGCGTCCCGCCATCGAACATGCGCAGCGCCGCGCGGTTCGCCTCCAGCACCTTGTCCGTCGCCCCGTCGATCACCAGAAGCGGCTCGTCCGAAAGCTGGAAGAGCAGCCGATACCGCGTCTCGAGATGGCGGAGGCGCGTATAGTCCCGCTCGAGCTTCTGCTGCGCCTCGATCAGCCGTTGCTGCAGGGACGAGATCGTCCGCAGATCCCGTCCGAAGGCGACCAGCCGCTGTTCGAAACCCACCCGCAGACAGGAGTATAGCACCGGCACATCCGTGCCCGTCGCCGTCGGATGGTTCACCTGGCGCCAGCGCGTGCGCTCCGAACTCAACGCCTCCTTGATCAGCGCCTCGATCTTCGGGCGGCTTTCGGAGGTGACGGTGTCGACCCAGCGCCGGCCGAGCCACTGCTCATGACCCGTCAGCGCGAACTCGCGATGATCCACGGCAAGATCCCGGATCATCCCGTCCTCATCGACGACGATTGCAATATCGGCCGCCGTCGCAATCAGCCGCGCGGCCGCCTCAGCGTTGAGGTTCCCCAGAGACTCCTGGGGCGCAGCGAAGTTTTTCAAGACGCGTTCCTTTCGACCGCATCGACATCGCAATTCCCCGATTCTAGGTCAGTCCTCCTGCCGGAAACCAGTCGTCACGCCGGTTTTCCGTCCTTCGTCGCCACCTTTGTCTCTTTCAGGAGACGCGACGCCTCGCCCAGCGCGGTTTCCGCGTCGAGGCCGATGGCGTCAGCACCGATCCGAGTCCCAGTTTCCGGATGGCGCAGGATGGCTGCCCCGCCGACGAGCACGTGGAGGCGGGGATTCTTGCTGAGCCTGCGCGCCGACTTGACCAGCGCTGACAGGGTCGAGAGATGGCGGTCCGTCGCCACCGAGAGAGCGAGCGCATCGTAGTGCTGCGCCGCAATCTGGGCCAGCAGCACATGCGCGGCGCTGCCGACCGAACGTGTCGCATCCCACCCAGCGCGCTCAAAAGCATCGCGCAGGATCGATATGCCGAGCACATGCTGTTCGCCGGGGGCACTCGCCAGCAGCACCGCGGGCCGCGCCGCCGACGCGGCGACCAGCCGGGGCGGTGCGAGCTGCCGGATCTCACGCAGCATCGCTTCGATCAGATCGACGCCGCAGGTCACGGCCACGAAATCGCAGGAGTCTTCTTCCCAACCGCGACCGAGTGCGCGCGCAACCTCCCCCAGCAGCTCCTCGCTGAGAACCTCGGGGCGCATACCGGCCTGCACAGCGCGGGTGATCAGCGAAAGCGCACCCTCCCGCTCGCCGCGAAGCGCATAGCGCAGAACCATGTCGCGCATCGCATCGTCAGGCACGGGCGCGTCGCGGCGCGCCTGCTTTACAAGGCTCGGAATCACGCGCTCCGACAGCGCCGCGCGCAGCTGTTGCAATGCATCGCCCGCGGCCGCCATGTCACGCGGCCTCGTCACGTTGCTCGCACTGTCCCCGGCATTGCCAGTCATCCGCGATCCTCCTGACGCCGTCGCGGGCCATCTGGCTGGCTTTCGTCATCGCCTCCATCTCGGAACCCGGACGAGAGTCACGTGCCTTCAGGAGCCTAGCGTCAACTTGTGCTTACCCCCTTTCCACGAGACTAGCAACGCAAGCTGCGCCTATCGTCCCAAATAATTGGTGAACAACGCAACATTATGCGCGAGATGAGATTAATTCGATCAATCCCCACGCGCTCACCCAGTTTCTGATACATATGAAACCGTAAACTAAGATTGACACTGCGACTGTCAGCCGCGTAGCCTTCCCGCATCACACCGCCCGTCAGAGGCCCGAGGATGCGCACCAGCCCAGCCCCCCGCCATTCTGTGCGAAAGGCGCCGAGACCCCTCTATTCGCCGGAGGAGCGGCAGCGCCGGGACGAGACCGCCTGGACCACGGTCCAGGGTGTGCTTGCGCCGCTGCAGTTCGCCGTCTTCCTCGTGAGCCTGGCGCTGGTCCTGCGCTTCCTCATCACGGGGGAGGGCGAAGGGCTCGCAGCCGCCTCCATCGTGCTCAAGACACTCGTGCTCTACACGATCATGGTCACCGGTGCGATCTGGGAGAAAGTCGTTTTTGGCCAGTATCTTCTGGCCCCTTCCTTCTTTTGGGAGGACATGGTCAGCTTCGCGGTGATCGCGCTTCACACCGCCTATCTCGTGATGCTGCTCGGCGGCTATGGCAACGCGGGCGAGCAGATGGCCGTGGCCCTCGCCGCCTACGCCCTCTACGTCGTCAATGCCGCGCAGTTCCTGCTGAAGCTTCGCCGCGCCCGCCTGGATGCGGGACCTGTCGGGGAGCCGGCCTGATGGCGCCCGACGATCATGTGCGCGGTGCAGGCGCCGGGGCCGCGCCCGCGCTCGCCGGGCCGCGCGTCCTCCGCGAGCAGGGACAGCGGGAGGTCTTCTGCGGTCTCACCGGCATCATCTGGCTGCATCGCAAGATCCAGGACGCCTTCTTCCTCGTCGTCGGCAGCCGGACCTGCGCGCATCTCCTGCAATCCGCCGCGGGCGTGATGATCTTCGCCGAGCCGCGCTTCGCCACCGCGATCATCGACGACCGGGACCTCGCGGGCCTCGCCGACGCCAATGACGAGCTGGACCGCGTCGTGGGCGAGCTGCTGGAGCGCCGGCCCGATATCAAGCTCCTCTTCCTCGTCGGCTCCTGCCCGTCGGAAGTCATCAAGCTCGATCTCAGCCGTGCCGCCGAACGTCTTGGCGCTGCTCATCATCCCCACTGCCGGGTCCTCAACTATTCGGGCAGCGGGATCGAGACGACGTTTACCGAGGGCGAAGATACCTGCCTCGCCGCCCTCGTGCCGGAGCTGCCGGAGACGGAGGCGCCGGGTCTACTGGTCGCCGGGGCCCTGGCGGAGATCGTCGAGGACCAGTTCGCCCGCCTCTTCGCCGAACTCGATATCCCCGTGGGCTTCCTGCCGCCCCGCCGCGCAGGCGATCTGCCAGCCGTCGGGCCGAATACGAAAATCCTGTTGGCTCAGCCCTTTCTGCCCGAAACCTGCCGCCTTCTCGAAGCCCGTGGCGCGCAGCTTCTCGAGGCGCCCTACCCCCTCGGCGCCGAAGGCACCACCGCATGGCTCCGTGCGGCATCCGAGGCTTTCCGGATCCCCGAGCCGCGCTTTCGCAAGGTGACGGACGCGCCCCGCGCCCGGGCCGAGGCCGCCGTCGCCCGCCGCGCCGCGGACCTCGCCGGGCGGCGCATCTTCTTCTTCCCGGACAGCCAGCTCGAACTGCCGCTTGCGCGCTTTCTCTCCCGCGAGGCCGGCATGACGCCGGTCGAGGTTGGCATGCCGTATCTCCACGCCCGCCACCACGGACCCGAGATCGCCCTCCTCGGCGAAGGCGTTCAGCTCTCCGAGGGCCAGGACGTCGACCGCCAGCTCGCTCGCGCCCGCGACGCACGCGCCGATATCACCGTCTGCGGCCTCGGTCTCGCGAACCCGCTCGAGGCCGAGGGTCTGACGACCAAATGGTCCATCGAGCTCGTCTTCACGCCGATCCAGGGATACGAGCAGGCCGGGGATCTCGCCGAACTCTTCGCCCGCCCGCTCGAGCGCAAGACGAGGCTGAAGATATGAAGCTAACCCTCTGGACATACGAGGCTCCGCCCCATGTCGGCGCGATGCGCATCGCGGCCTCCATGGAGGGTCTGCACTACGTCCTGCATGCGCCGCAGGGGGATACCTACGCCGATCTCCTCTTCACCATGATCCAGCGGGACAAGAAGCGCCCACCGGTCACCTACACCACCTTCCAGGCGCGCGACCTCGGCTCGGACACGGCCAATCTCTTCCGCCGCGCGCTTGAGAGCGCCGTGGAGACCTTCGATCCCGAGGCGCTGATCGTCGGCAGCTCCTGCACGGCCGAGCTCATCCAGGATGACCCCGGCGGGTTGGCGGAGGGGGCGGGCCTCGATCTGCCTGTCGTGCCGCTGGAGCTCCCCGCCTACCAGAAGAAGGAGAACTGGGGCGCGGCCGAGACGCTCTATCAGCTCATCCGCCGCTTCGCCCCGATCGGCGCCGACGGCCCGGTGGAACGCACCTGGGACCGGCCCCGCGCCAACATCCTCGGGCCCACTTCCCTCGGCTTCCGCAACCGCGACGATGTGGCGGAGGTGCGGCGCATCCTTGATGCGATGGGGATCGAGGTGAACCTCGTGGCCCCCCTCGGCGCGCGGCCCATGGACCTCACGCGCCTTGCCACCGCCGACCTCAACATCATGCTCTATCCGGAGATCTCCGAGAGCGCGGCACGCTGGCTGAAGCGCACCTACAGCCAGCCAATGACGACCGTGCAGCCCATCGGCATCGGCGCCACCAACGACTTCATCGATGAGCTCGCTGGGATCACCGGCGCCGATCCCGCCCCGGCCAAGGCGCTCGGCGCACGCATGCCGTGGTACTCGGCCTCGATCGACTCGACCTACCTCACCGGCAAGCGCGTCTTCGTCTTCGCCGACGGCACCCACGCCCTCGCCACCGCGCGGGTTGCGACCGAGGAGTTCGGCTTCACCCTCGCCGGTCTCGGCACCTACAGCCGCGAGATGGCCCGCCCGGTGCGAGAAGCGGCAAAGGCCCACGGGCTCGAGGCGCTGATCACGGACGACTACCTCGAGGTCGAGCGCGCGGTGGCGAACGCGGCGCCCGAACTCCTCCTCGGCACGCAGATGGAGCGCCATATCGCCAAGCGTCTGGGCGTCGGCTGCGCCGTGATCTCGGCGCCTGTGCATGTGCAGGACTTCCCCGCCCGATACTCGCCGCAGATGGGCTTCGAGGGCGCCAACGTGCTCTGGGACGCCTGGGTCCACCCCCTCGTCATGGGGCTCGAGGAACACCTCCTCGGCATGTTCCGCGAGGATTTCGAGTTCAACGACGAAGCCCAGCCCAGCCATCTCGGCCACGGCACGCGCGCGGAGGAAGCGCCCGCTGCCGAGGAGGACGAAGCGGAGGCCGGCCCGCTCGGCTGGACGGCCGAAGCTGAGAAGGAGCTCAAGAAGGTCCCGTTCTTCGTGCGCGGCAAGGTACGCCGGAACACCGAGGCCTTCGCGACCGCGGAAGGACGGCCCGAGATCACCCTCGAAACCCTCTACGACGCCAAGGCCCATTATGCGCGTTGAAGGCCCCGATACCCCCGCTGGCGGCGGGCGCGCCGCACCGCCGCGCGTGCGCGTCGCCATCGTCACGCTCGATGCGCATTTCGCAGCCGCCCTCGGCCGCGTGCGACGTCGCCTCTCGGCCGAAGCGCCGGGGCTAGAGATCTCGCTCCACGCCGCCACCGAATGGGCGGAAAGCCCCGAAGCGCTCGGTGCCGCCAAGGCCGCGGTGGCGGAGGCGGACATCGTCCTCTGCGCGATGCTCTTCATCGACGACCATATCCGCGCGATCATGCCGGATCTCGAGGCGCGGCGTGCCCGCTGCGACGCGCTGATCGCCATCGTCTCCGCGCCCGAGATCGTCAAGCTCACGCATGCCGGCCGTCTCGACATGGCCAAGCCCGAGAAGGGGGTGATCAGCCTCCTCAAGCGCCTCCGCGGCAAACGCGGCGGCGAGGGCGGCGGGTCGAAGAGCGCGTCCTCCGGCGCGGGGCAGATGGCGATGCTCCGCCGCATCCCCAAGATCCTGCGCTACATCCCCGGCAGCGCACAGGACCTGCGCGCCTATTTCCTCGCCATGCAGTACTGGCTGAGCGGGTCGGACGAGAACCTCGCCTCGCTCATCGCCATGCTGGTCGACCGCTACGCCGACGGGCCCCGCGCGGTCTGGCGCGGCCGGCTCCGTGTGGAGCCGCCCATCGACTACCCGGAGACGGGGCTCTACCACCCGGCCATGCCTGGCCGCGTCGGGGAAGACCTCGCGGCGCTTCCGAACCGGCAGGGCACCAAGGGGCGCGTCGGCCTCATCCTCCTCCGCTCCTACGTGCTCGCCAAGGACACAGGCCATTACGATGGCGCCATCGCCGCACTCGAGGCCGAGGGGCTGACCGTCGTGCCCGTCTTCGCCGCGGGCCTCGATGCGCGCCCCGCGATCGAGCGCTTCTTCATGGAGGACGGCGAAAGCACTGTGGACACAGTGATTTCACTCACCGGCTTCAGCCTCGTCGGCGGCCCCGCCTACAACGATGCGCGTGCGGCCGAAGAGATCCTCGCCAAGCTCGACGTCCCCTACATCGCCGCCCATGCGCTCGAGTTCCAGTCGCTCGAGCAATGGGGTGCATCGAGCCGCGGCCTCCAGCCCATCGAGACGACGGTGATGGTGGCGATCCCCGAGCTCGACGGCGCCACGAACCCCATGGTCTTCGGCGGAAGGTCAGACGGCTCGGGCCTGCCGGCGCAGTGCTGCGAGAGCCAGTGCCTCTTCCCCGCGACGGATCTGCGCGAGATGCATGTCTGTCAAGATCGTGTCCGCCGCCTCGCGGGCCGCGCCGCCCGCCTCGTCGCCCTCCGCCGCCGCGAACGGGCGGAGCGCAAGGTCGCCATCGTCCTCTTCAACTTCCCGCCCAACGCTGGCGCCACCGGCTCCGCCGCGTTCCTCGCCGTCTGGGAAAGCCTCCTAAACACGCTGAAATCCATGGAGGAAGCGGGCTACACGCTGGAAGCCCCCGCCTGTGTCGACGCGCTTCGCGATGCGGTTCTCGGCCGGCCCGAGGAGGACGGGACCGAGGCAAACATCGCCGACCGCATCCCCGCCGACCGGCACGTGGCCGAGGAGCGGTGGCTGATGGAGATCGAGCAGGTCTGGGGCCCCGCGCCGGGCAAGCACAACACCGACGGGCGCAACATCCACATCCTCGGCGCCCGCTTCGGCAACGTCTTCGTCGGCATCCAGCCCGCCTTCGGGTGGGAGGGCGATCCGATGCGCCTGCTCTTCGAAGGCGGCTTCGCACCGACACATGCCTTCAGCGCTTTCTACCGCTGGATCGACCAGGACTTCGGCGCGGACGCGGTGCTGCATTTCGGCACCCATGGCGCGCTCGAATTCATGCCGGGCAAACAGTCGGGCCTCTCGCAGCTCTGCTGGCCCGACCGGCTGATCGGCGATATGCCGAACCTCTATCTCTACGCCTCAAACAACCCGTCCGAGGGCGCCATCGCCCGGCGTCGCGCGGGCGCCACGCTCATTAGCTATCTCACGCCGCCGGTCGCGCATGCCGGGCTCTACAAGGGCCTTGCGGATCTCCGCGCCTCGCTCGAACGCTGGCGGGGCGACGACGCGATGCCAACGGAGACGCGCACGCGCCTTGCCGAGCAGGTGCAGGCGGAGGCAGCGGCCGTCGATCTCTGCGCGCCGGAGCCGATCTGGTGCCTCGCGGATGCGGAGGCGCGGATCCCCGGGCTTCTAGCCGCCCTCACCGAGCTCGAGCACACGCTTATCCCTCACGGCCTGCATGTCGTCGGCCGGCCGCCCTCGCTTGAGGAACGCGCCGATCTCCTCGGCGTCATGGCCGATGCGGGCCACCGGTTGACCCCCGCCCGCCCGGCGCTTGAGCGACTTGCGATGGGCGGGACGGGAGCGGAGAGCCTCGCGATCTCGGGGATCGTGATCAATCCGGAGACGCGCGACGCTTTCGACAGACTCGCAGAGGCTGCGAAGCTCCTCGCCGAAGACCATGAAATCCCCGCGCTTCTCCGCGCGCTCGACGGCTCCTACATCCGCCCCGCACCCGGCGGCGATCTGATCCGGAGCGCAGAGGTCCTGCCGACGGGGCGTAACCTGCACGGCTTCGACCCTTTCCGCATTCCCTCCGCCTTCGCCATGGCCGAAGGTGCGCGCCAGACCGAGAAGCTGCTGGCCAGGCATCGGGAGGAGCACAGCGCCCTCCCCCGCCGCGTGGCCCTCGTCCTCTGGGGCACGGATACGATCAAGCAGGAAGGCGGGCCGATGGCGCAGGCCCTCGCCCTCCTCGGCGCGGAGCCGCGGCGCGACAGCTACGGCCGGGTCTGCGGCGCCCGCCTCGTCCCGCTCGAGGAACTTGGCCGCCCCCGCATCGACGTGATGCTCACACTCTCCGGCATCTTCCGCGACCTCCTGCCGATCCAGGTGCAGGTGCTGGCGGAGGCGTGCCAGCGAGCGGCCGCCGCGGACGAGCCCGACGAAATGAACTTCATCCGGGCCGAGAGCCGCGCGCTGATGGAGCGCACCGGTGCCAAGCTCGAAGAGGCCGCCCTCCGCGTCTTCTCCAATGCCGACGGCGCTTACGGCTCGAACGTCAACCAGTTGATCGACAGCGGCCTCTGGACCGACGAGGACGAACTGGCCGACGCCTACGCGGCCCGGAAGTGCTTCGCCTATGGCGCGGACGGCAAGCCGATGAAGCGGCCCCGCCACCTCGCGGACATGCTGACGGGCGTCGATCTCGCCTATCAGACGCTGGACAGCGTGGAGCTCGGCGTCACGACGATCGACCACTATTTCGACACGCTGGGCGGCATCGGCCGGGCGGTGAAGCGCGCCCGCGGCGGCCAGCAGGTGCCAGTCTATATCGGCGACCAGACGCGGGGCGAAGGCAAGGTCCGCACGCTCTCCGAACAGGTCGCGCTCGAGACCCGCACCCGCACGCTCAACCCGAAATGGTTCGAGGGCATGCTCGCCCACGGCTCCGAAGGCGTACGCCAGATCGAGGCCAGCATCACCAACACGGTCGGCTGGTCCGCCACCACCGGCGCCGTGGAACCCTGGGTCTATCAGCGCACGGCCGAGACCTTCGTGCTGGACGAGGCCATGCGCCGCCGCCTCGCCAGCCTCAACCCCAAAGCCAGCGCTCGCCTCGCCAGCCGTCTGATCGAAGCGCATGAGCGCGATTACTGGCAACCCGACGCCGAAACCCTGGCCGCCCTCCATGCCGCCAGCGACGAACTCGAGGATCGCCTCGAGGGCATCACGATCTGAAGGAACGCCCATGAGCCCGCTCGGAGAACCACCTGCCATCGTCGCCCGCCGGCCCCGTCAGAAGGGAGACGGCGAGGGCTCGGTGCAGCAGCACATGGACCCCAAGATGAAGATCGAGGGGGCGAAGGTCTTCTCGGTCTACGGCAAGGGCGGAATCGGAAAATCGACAACCTCGTCAAACCTCTCCGCTGCGTTTTCGAAGCTCGGCAAGAGAGTGCTGCAGATCGGCTGCGATCCTAAGCACGACAGCACCTTCACGCTCACGAAATGCCTCGTGCCGACGGTGATCGACGCGCTCGAAAGCGTCGATTTCCATACCGAGGAGTTGCGGGCCGAGGACTTCGTCTACGAGGGCTATAACGGCGTGATGTGCGTCGAGGCCGGCGGCCCGCCCGCGGGCACGGGCTGTGGTGGCTACGTGGTCGGCCAGACGGTCCGGCTCCTCAAGGAGCACCACCTCCTCGAGGACACGGATGTCGTGATCTTCGACGTCCTCGGCGACGTCGTCTGCGGGGGTTTCGCGGCACCGCTCCAGCACGCCGACCGGGCCGTGATCGTGACCGCCAACGATTTCGACTCGATCTATGCCATGAACCGGATCGTCGCCGCCGTGCAGGCAAAGTCCAAGAACTATACGGTCCGCCTCGCCGGCTGTGTCGCCAACCGCTCCCGCGAGACCGAGCAGGTCGACCGGTACTGCGAGAAGGTCGGCTTCCGCCGCCTCGCCCACCTGCCCGATCTCGACGCCATCCGTCGCTCCCGCCTCAAGAAATGCACGCTCTTCGAGATGGACGATGACGACGTCGCGCCGGTTCAGGCCGAGTACATCAAGCTCGCCGAGACGCTCTGGGCCGGGACGGATCCGCTGGCGCCCGCGCCGATGAAGGACCGGGAGATCTTCGAACTCCTGGGCTTCGACTGAGGGGGGACTACGATGAGCCTCAGCGAGCATAGCCCGAGCTACGCCAGCCGCCGCGCCGAGCTGACGACCTATTTCGACCGCACGGCGGCCGAGACCTGGAAGCGGCTGACCTCGGACGCGCCCGTCTCCCGCATCCGCGCGACCGTGCGCGCGGGCCGGGCGGAGATGGCGGACACCCTCGCCGGCTGGCTGGCCGAGGACCTCACCGGCGCGCGCATCCTCGATGCGGGCTGCGGCACCGGGACGCTCGCCATGCGCCTCGCCGCCCGGGGCGCGGAAGTGGTGGCGGTGGACGTCGCCGCGAACCTCGTCGACGTCGCCGCCGAGCGCGCGGCCGAGACGCTGACCCCCGCCGCTGCACGGCGCATCCGCTGGCATGCGGGCGACATGCTGGCCCCGTCCCTCGGGCAGTTCGACTTCATCATCGCGATGGACAGCCTCATCCACTATCGCCAGCACGACATGGTGGACGCGGTCACGCGCCTTGCCGAGCGGGCGGAGGGCGGGCTCCTCTTCACCTACGCCCCGCGCACGCCGCTGCTCGCCGCGATGCATGTCGCAGGCAGCGTCTTCCCGAAATCCGATCGCTCCCCGCGGATCGAGCCGATCCCGCGCGCCCGCATCGCCGGCCGCCTCGGCCAGCGCGGCCTGCGCCCTTGCCGGCTCCACCGCGTCCATCGCGGCTTCTACATCTCCGAAGCGCTGGAGGTGACCGCCCAATGAGCGCGCTCCGCCAACTCATCAACCCCTTCGTCGGCTTCAGCCGGCGCTACATGCCGTTCGCGGATGCGGCGAGCGAGGAGTTGCCGCTGGGCAAGCTCCTCCGCCTCTCTCTCTTCCAGGTGTCGGTGGGCATGGGGCTGGTGCTGCTGGCGGGCACGCTCAACCGGGTGATGATCGTCGAGATGGGGCTCTCGGCCTGGCTCGTGGCCGCGATGATCGCACTGCCGGTGCTCTTCGCGCCCTTCCGCGCCTTTGTCGGCCACCGGTCGGACACGCATCGCTCCGCACTCGGCTGGCGGCGGATCCCCTATCTCTGGTGGGGCACGCTTCTGCAATGGGGCGGGCTTGCGATCATGCCCTTCGCCCTGATCCTGATGTCCGGCGACACGACGGGCCCCTACTGGGTCGGCCCGGCCGCCGCGGCGCTGGCCTTCTTCATGACCGGCGCGGGGCTCCATACGGTGCAGACCGCGGGGCTCGCCCTCGCGACGGATCTCGCGCCCGAAGAGACGCGCCCCCGCGTCGTCGCCCTTCTCTACGTGATGCTGCTGGTCGGCATGGCCGGCAGCGCTGCGGTCTTCGGCTGGCTCCTGCGGGACTTCAGCCAGCTCACGCTTATCCGCGTCGTTCAAGGAGCCGCCGTCGCGACACTCTTCCTCAACCTCGTGGCCCTCTGGAAGCAGGAGGTGCTGAAGCCGCATCTCACGCGCACCAAGGCACCGCGCCCGCCCTTCGCCGAAGCCTGGGCGGACTTCCTGGCCGGTGGCCGTGCTGGCCGGCTGCTGGTGGCGACCGGTCTCGGCACCGCGGGCTTCACGATGCAGGATATCCTGCTCGAGCCCTATGGCGGCGAAGTCCTTGGCCTCAGCGTCAGTGCCACGACGCTCCTGACCGCGATCTTCGCCACAGGCTCGCTCCTGGGCTTCGCCTGGGCGGCGCGCTGGCTCGGCCGGTCGGGCGATCCCTGCCGGATCGCCGCCTGGGGCGCGGTCTTCGGGGTCTTCGCCTTCTCGGCCGTGATCTTCGCGGCCCCGCTCGACTCAGCCCTCCTCTTCCGCGCCGGCAGCTTCACCATCGGGCTTGGCGCCGGGCTCTTCGCCGTCGGCACCCTTACCGCCGCCATGGACCTCGCCCGCGCGGATAGCGAGGGCACGGGCTCCGCCGGCCTCGCCCTCGGCGCCTGGGGTGCCGTGCAGGCCACGGCCGCCGGCGGCGCCATCGCGCTCGGCGGCTTCATCCGCGACGCCGTCGCCACGCTCGCCGAGGCCGGCAGCCTCGGCCCCGCCTTCGCGGACGCCGCCGCCGGCTACGGCGTCGTCTATCACCTCGAGATCGGCCTTCTCTTCGCCGCGCTCGTCGCCATCGGTCCGCTCGTCCGCCGCCGCGGCGCCGAGCGGTCCCGCACCCCTGGGGAGTTCGGCTTGACCGAGTTCCCCGCCTGAAGCTCAGGGAGACCCCAATGAACTACATCGTCGGCACCATCGATCTCGCCCAGATCGCGCTCTACGGTTTCTGGTTCTTCTTCGGCGGCCTCGTGATCTACCTCACGCGTGAGGGGATGCGCGAAGGCTATCCGACCGTATCGGAGCAGGACGGCAAACCGATCTCCAAAGCCTTCATCTTCCCGCGGCCGAGCCCGAAGACCTTCCTGCGCCGCGATGGCAGCACCATCACCGTGCCGGAGGAGCCGGACGAGTACGAGCTGAAGGCGGTGCCCACCAACGCCTTCACCGGCTCGCCGCTCACGCCGACGGGCGATCCCCTCGCCGATGGCGTCGGTCCCGCGGCCTGGGTCAAGCGCCCGGAATGGCCGGACAAGAACGCCGAGGGCGACGTCCGCATCCGCCCGATGCGCTTCGACAACGAGTTCGAGGTCGCCTCCCAGGACGCCGATCCGCGCGGCTTCAAGGTCATCTGCTGCGATGGCGAGAGCCCCGGCACCGTCGCCGATATCTGGGTCGACCGGGCGGAGCAGATCATCCGCTATTTCGAGGTCGAGACGCCGAAGGGCCTGAAGCTCGTGCCCTTCAACCTGAGCTCCGTCTTCCCGAGCCAGGGCGTGCTCCAGGTCCGCTCCGTCACGAAGGCGCAGTTCCTGAACGCCCCCTCGATCGCGAAGGGCGACGAGATCACGCTGCGCGAGGAGGACCGGGTGATGGGCTACTTCACCGGCGGCACCCTCTACGCAACGACCGCCAGGACCGAGCCGCTCATCTGAGCGGGCCGGCCCGGCTTCCGGCGCGCGTATCGTCGCGCGCCGCGAGACCCCACGACGGTGCCGAAACCGAGGACAGGCGCCGAGCATCGTAGGAGCCGAGAATGCAGGACAATGACGACTTCAAGTTCGAGCCGATCCGGGGGCTTCCCGCCCTGTTGCCCAAGGGCGAAAGGATCCTCTGGCAGGGCTCGCCTTCGTGGAAGGCCCTGACGCTACGGGGCTTCACCACGCGCCTCGTGCTGTTCTGGTTCTTCCTCGTGCTCGCCTGGAATGTCGTGAACGTCATGGCCGGCGATCTCGCCGTCGCGGTGGCGGTGCGGACGGTGGTGCTGCAGGCCCTCCTGGTCTTGGTCGCCATGGGCGTGCTCGCGGCGATGGCCTACGCCTCGGCGGCACAGACGATCTACACGGTGACGAACCGCCGGGTGGTGCTGCGCTTCGGCCTCGCGATGGACATCTCCGTCAACCTGCCCTTCCCCCAGATCGGCCGGCTCGACATGGCGCGCCGCTGGGACGGGACGACCGATCTCGTCCTCGGGCTTACCGGGGAGCACCCGCTCGGCATCTGGCATGTCTGGCCGAACAGCAAACCCTGGGCCTGGTCGAGGCCGCAACCGATGCTCCGCGCCCTGCCCGAGGGGGAGAAGATCGCCAGGCTCCTCGGTGATGCGCTGGTGGCGGATCAGGCCCGCCGCCTCGGCACCGACGCCACATCCGAGGCCGCGCCGATGCCAGAGACATCGCCCAGGCCGAAGGCCAGCCCCCAGCCCGTGCCCGTCGGCGGCATCGGCATCACCCCGGCCGAGTGAGGACCGTCATGGAAGCGGAAAACGCAAAGCGGCTCCTGAACAAGAACGGCGAGATCATCCCGGACTGGGCGGCCGGCATCGGCCTCGCCGTCATGGTCGGCTCGCTCGCCCTCACGGCCTGGGCCAGCACGGGCCGCGACAGCGCCCCGCCCACCGCCGTCTCGGAGACGCCCGTGACGGCGGAGCGGCTCGTCACCTTCACCGAAACCTCGCGCGACAACGGCCGCGTCGTCCTGCACGACGCGGAGACCGGCGCGCTGATCGCGGAATACACACCTGAGGACAGCGGCTTTATCGGCAGCCTCGAGCGGGTCGTCGCCTATCGCCGCCAGACGCAGGGCATCGCCATGAGCGAGCCCTTCCGCCTCACCGCCCATGCCGACGGAAAGATCTCATTCGTCGACACTGCCACCGGCCAAATGATCGATATCAATGCGTTCGGGCCGGGCAACACCAAGGCTGCCGCTGCCCTTTTCTGATCCGGGGCACGGCTCATAAGAAGAAGAGGACCTGGGAACCATGAAGCTACTGTCGCGAGAGCGGCTAGAGGTCCACTGCAAGGTGATCGTCACGAACACCTTCGACAGCCTCGAAGCCCATGTGGAACTGCCCGAGAGCGTCAAGCTCGCTCCGGGCGATGAAGTGCTGGTCCACGGCCGGCCCATCGAAGTGCCCTACGGCCAGGTGCAGTCCTTCGAGCGCCGCGCCACCGTCACCCGCGCCCATGCGCTCGAGCGCATGTGGACCAAGGCGACGGGCGATCTCGAATACATGGAGCTGCTCGAGTTCTCCTTCTCCGAGGAGGCCCTGTCATGAACGCGCACAACAAGGGCATGACTTCGGGCGAAGTCGTCGCTCGCGAGATCCAGGGCGATTTCGCGGTCAACGAGACGACGCGCATGGCACAGGAGACGACCCTTCTCGACCCGCGCTTCTACACGACCGATTTCGAAGCGCTGGACGCGACGGATGTCGAGCCCGTGCGCGGCGACTGGGACAAGCTCCTCGCCGAGATGCGGGCCGACCCGAACAAGGGCCACTTCAAGAAGAACGAGGAGTGGGACAAGATCGATTTCGACGCGCTCACGCCGGAGCTGCGCCGCGAGTTCATCGACTTTCTCGTCAGCTCCCTCACGGCCGAGTTCTCGGGCTGCGTCCTCTACAAGGAGATGAAGCGCCGCGGCTCGAACAAGGATATCTGCGAGCTCTTCAGCTTCATGAGCCGTGACGAGGCCCGCCATGCCGGCTTCATCAACGACGCGCTCAAGGAAGCGAATGTGGGCGTCAATCTCGGCTTCCTGACGAAGACGAAGAAGTACACCTATTTCCGCCCGAAGTTCATCTACTACGCCACCTATCTCTCCGAGAAGATCGGCTACGCGCGCTACATCACGATCTATCGTCACCTGGAGAAGAACCAGGACCAGCGCTTCCACCCGATCTTCAAGTGGTTTCGGCAGTGGTGCAATGACGAGTTCCGCCACGGCGAGGCCTTCGCGCTTCTGATGCGGGCCGACCCCAAGCTCACCTCCGGCACCAACCGACTCTGGATCCGCTTCTTCCTGCTCGCCGTCTTCACCACGATGTGGGTGCGCGACCATATGCGCCCGGCCTTCCACGAGGCGCTCGGCGTGAAGATCGACGACTACGACAGGCGCGTGATCGGCCTCACCTCCGAGATCTCGCGGCAGTGCTTCCCCATCGAACTCGACCTCTCGGACAAGTTCTATGCGGATTGCGAGCGCCTCTCGGACATCAACATGAAGATGGCAGCCTGCAAGGGCCCCCTCGGCGCCGTGCGCCGCGCGGGGCTCGGCCTCAGGGCCGCCAGCATCTTCCTGCGCATGTATCTCCGCCCCGTTAAGGAGAACAAGTTGCCGGAGGATGTACGTCTCGAGCCCGTTTGGTGAGGACAACGCCGCAATGATCGCCCTGCCTACCGTCCTGCTCGCCGTGCTGACCGCCCTCTTCCTGTGGTGGTTCAGCACCGGTGCGCTCCTCTGGCTCGCCCGCTGCGCCATCGCGCCGGCGGCGGCGACGTGGGCAAGGGCTGAGGGCGGGGCGATCGATCCCGAGACCGGGCAGCGGGGCGTGCACCAGGGCGAGCAGCGGGATGAGCAGCGGGGCGGGCAGAAGAACGCCCTTCTCGGCGCCTGCGTACTCCTCGGCGTCTCGCTCTACGGCTCGGCGTCGCTCAGTGGCACGGCGACGGTCGAGGCCGCCTATCTCTCGTTTCTCTGTGGGCTCGGCGCCTGGGGCTTCGTGGAGCTGACCTTCCTGACCGGTGTGCTCACCGGCCCGGTGACCCGCCCTTGCCCGCCGCATGCGACGGGGCTCCGTCGCTTTGGCCTCGCCGTCGGCACGCTTCTCTGGCACGAGCTTGCGATCCTTGGCGTCGGAGCCGCGCTGATCGCCCTCTCCTGGGGCGCCCCGAACCAGACTGGCGCCTGGAGCTTCGCGCTCCTGATGGCGCTCCGCATCTCGGCCAAGCTCAACCTCTTCCTCGGCGTACCCTACCCGCCGACAGCACTCCTGCCCCGCCCGCTCGCCCATCTCGAGAGCTACTTCCGCGTGCGCCGTTTCACGCTGCTCCTGCCCGTCGCGATCACCACGGCCACCGCGCTCGCCACTCTCATCGCCTGGCGCGCGGCAAGCCCCTCGATCGACGCCTTCAGCGCCACGGCCTACGCCCTCATCTGGACGCTGCTGGTGCTCGGCATCGCGGAGCACTGGTTCTTGATCCTGCCCGTTCGGGAGAGCGCGCTCTGGCGCTGGTTCTTGGAGCGGGAGAGCCCATCCGACGCCCCGATCGGGCGGTCGGATACCGGCACTACGCACACCCGCGTCATAGCGTCCGATACTGGCGCCAAAAACACCTTTGGCCCATACATACCGATCACAACCGAAGGCACCAGCAACGAAAAGGGTGGCACGGCCAGCCCGGAAGCCGCCTGAAAGAGGAGCCCTGGAACCCATGGACTACGAAGCTTTCTTCAAGGCCCGCATCGACGACCTGCATGACGAGGGCCGCTACCGGGTCTTCCACGAGCTCGAGCGCCATCAGGGCCAGTTTCCGCGCGCGACGCGTCACAATACGCGGTCGAACCGACGCGACGTGACGGTCTGGTGCTCCAACGACTATCTCGGCATGGGCCAGCACCCCGCGGTCATGGGGGCGATGAAGGACGCGATCGACCAGTGTGGCGCGGGCGCGGGCGGGACGCGCAACATCTCGGGCACCAACATTCACCATGTCGCCCTCGAGAACGAGCTGGCCGACCTCCACGGCAAGGAAGCCGCCCTCCTCTTCACCTCGGGCTATGTGTCGAACTGGGCGGCCCTCGGCACCCTCGGCAGCCAGATGCCGGGTGCGGTGATCCTCTCGGACGCGCTCAACCACGCTTCGATGATCGAGGGCATCCGCCACAGCCGCGCCGATAAGCGGATCTGGAAGCACAACGATGTCGAGGACCTCGACCGCAAGCTCTCCGAGATCGAGGACGGTCGCGCCAAGATCGTCGCCTTCGAAAGCGTCTACTCGATGGACGGCGACATCGCGCCGATCGCGGAGATCCTGGACGTCTGCGAAGCGCATGGCGCGCTCAGCTATATCGACGAGGTGCATGCCGTCGGCATGTACGGCCCCCGCGGCGGCGGCGTGGCCGAGCGTGAGGGTCTGATGGACCGCATCACGGTGATCGAGGGCACGCTCGGCAAGGCCTTCGGTGTCATGGGTGGCTATATCGCGGCCTCCGCTGCCCTGTGCGACTTTGTGCGGAGCTACGCCTCGGGCTTCATCTTCACTACGGCCCTGCCCCCCGCCGTCGCCGCCGGCGCCGCCACCGCGATCCGCCACCTCAAAGAAAGCTCCGAAGAGCGGGACGTTCAGAAGGAGAACGTCGCCGTCCTGCGCGAGCGCCTCGACCAGATCGGCATCCCGCATCTGCCGAACCCCAGCCACATCGTGCCGGTCATGGTCGGCGACCCGGTGAAGTGCAAATGGCTCTCGGACCGGCTCCTCGACGAATGGGGCATCTACGTCCAGCCGATCAACTACCCCACGGTGCCGCGCGGGACCGAACGCCTGCGCTTCACGCCCGGGCCGCTCCATACGCCCGAGGATATCGACCGGCTGACCGAGGCGCTTTCCTCGCTCTGGTCCGAGTGCAAGCTCGCCCGCATGCCCTGCGCCGCCCAGTAGAGCGGCAACCGGGCCGGAACGCGTCACGATGCCCCCGCCGATGCCGCATGACGACGGCCTCGAGGCGGACATCGCGGAACACCGGCCCTTCTCGACCGATGACGACCCCAGGGACGGCGCTGTCCCGGCCGAAGAGCCGGGACCTCCTGCCTTGGCGCCACAGCCGGCGCCTGTGGCGGCCAGCGCGCCGCGCAGCCGCCTCTCCTACACGCGTCCCGCCGCTCTGACAGGCCATCATGCGGGAAGCCAGGTCGTCACGCTCACCTGCTATCGCTTCGAGCGGCCCCTCGCCCGCCTCCGCCAGATCGGCAGCATGGCGCTCGGCCCGCGCGTGCTCGCCCGACTGCCGGGCTGCGGCTTCGCGCGCATGATGGGCACGGGCACCGGCGAGGGCTTCGATCCGGCCCCGAACACGGCTGTCTGGACCGTGCTCGCGGCCTGGGAAGACAGGGACGCCGCCGCGCGCGGTCTCGGAGCGCGACCCTTCGCCGCCCGAGCCGCGAGAGCCGAGGAGCACTGCACCATCACCATGGCGCCGCTGACGACGACCGGTCGCTGGGGCGGCGTCGAACCCTTCGAGTGCAGCGAGACGAGCGGCGCCCCGAGCCTCGGCGACCGGCCGCTCGCCGTCCTCACCCGCGCAACCGTGAAGCCGCGGCATGCCTGGGCGTTCTGGAGCCGCGTGCCCGCCATCAACCGCCAGATCGCGGCCGGGCCGGGCATGCTCTTCCGCCTCGGCATGGGCGAGGTGCCGCTCCTCCATCAGGTGACCTTCAGCGTCTGGCGGAGCGCCGAGGCGATGCGCGCCTTCGCCTATCGCGGCGAGGGCCATCGCACCGCCATCGCGGCCGTCCGCTCGGGCGACTGGTTCTCGGAGGAGCTCTTCGCCCGCTTCGCCGTCCTGGACACCGAAGGCAGCTGGCAAGGCAAACCCCTCCTCGCCTAGCGGATCAGCCGAGACGACCGAGAGCCCATTGCCGGACTTGATCCGTCGCTCCCGATCGCCCCAACACACTGGAAACGATGAGTTCTCCGGACTCCCGGGTCACGCCCGGGGGTAATCTCCATGGGCTCGCTCTGTCTGCGTCGATCCACCAGAGCGCCATCCGCTCGGCCTGCGCCATTGTCGTCATCGCCGGGCTTGACCCGGCGATCCAAGGCATCGGGACCTGTGTTGTGGTGTTGGACGCCCCGGCCAAGCCGGGGGATGGCAGGCTCGTTCGAACGGCTTTGTCAGGTCTGACGCGTGAGGAGCTTCGGCAAAGAGAAAGGCGCCGCCCCGGGGGGCGGCGCCTGTTTTCCGGCGTCCTCCCGCGCGGCGGCGGGAGGGCTGGGCGTCAGTAGACGCCCGGGATGTTCCCGTCCGGGTATTGCGGCTGGTAGTGATGGTCCGCCGCCCACTGGTACCAGTCCTGCACCACCGGCCCGCTCAGGAGGATGCCGATACCGCCCGTGAGCGTGGTCAGCACCGCGAACCACCAGGCCCAGCGATGGATCGACTCCATCGTCGCGTTGAAGCCCATGGTCCAGCGCCAGAAGAGCGCCGCCCGCTCGGAGGCCGTGCCGCGATCGACGATCTGCTCGATCTCCCGATCCGCCCCCAGCCGCGAGCAGGCCAGGATCGTCGCCCCGTGCATCGCGAAGAGGAGTGCTGAGCCGAAGAGGAAGACGATCGAGAGCGCGTGGAACGGGTTGTAGAAGAGATTCCCGTGCGCGACCGAGAAGTTCAGCGTCCAGTCGAGATGGGTGAAGATCCCGTAGGGCACCGCCTCGGACCACGAGCCCATCAGGATCGGACGGAAGAGGCCGAGCACGAGGAAGAGCCAGATCGCCGAGGCGAAGGCGTAGGCAACATGCTTGCCCATTCCGAGCGACTGTGCCCGCTCCCATGTCCGCACCCACCAGAGCAGCACGGCGATCAGCAGGAAGAGCGAGGCGATCAGGAACCACCCGCCATCGTTCAGAGGCGGGAAGGAAAGCCCGTATTCCTCCGGCGGCGGATCGAGCGAGAGATAGAAGAGGTTGCCCACGAACTGCAGCGGGTTCCAGTTGACCGAAGCGAGCATGTTGAGCCCGACGATCACGAACCAGAGCGTGCCGCAGAAGATCGAGGCAAAGCCCAACCCGCCGATATAGATCGGGCCGATCTGCGCGTTCCCGATCTTGCCGACCAGCCAGGAGAACCCGCCTTCGCCGGCACGTGACCAGGTGTCCCGGTCCGACGGGATCCCCGCCTCTGGCTCACCGCGTACCTGCGTCTGCGTGAAGATGTTTTGGTATTCGATCATTGGCATGGTTCATACCTCCTCACTGAAAGGAGCCTTCCTCGAGTGGGCCCCAGATCGGCAGCTCGGGCCACCAGGTCCACCAATCGGCCCACGAGCCTTCCCAGGCCGGGCCCGAGATGACGATGCAGACCGCCGACCAGAAGCCCGCGTTGAGCGCGAGGAAGAGGCCGAGCCGGTGAATGCCGAGGGTGCCGATCGAGTAGCCGATCAGGTCGCGGAAATAGGTGTCCTCGTGCTCCGGCGTCTTGACCGTCTCGCCCTTCTCGGGGTTCACCGCCGAGAGGATGAGCGAGCCGTGCAGCGCGAGTGCAAGACACGTGGTGAAGAAGAACGTCACCGCGATCATATGCGCCGGGTTGTAGAGGAAGTTGCCGTAGGTGTAGCCGACATAGGACACCCAATCGAGGTGACTGAAGATGCCATACGGGAAGGCATAGCCCCAGGCGCCCAGCAGCACCGGGCGGATCACCTGCAGCGTGAAGTAGGCGAAGATCGCGAAGCTGAAGGCGATCGGCACATGCAGCGCCATGCCGAGCTTGCGGCTGATCTCCACCATCCTGAGCGCCCAGCTGACGAAGGCGCCGAGCGCGCAGATGCTGATCATCTGGAAGAGGCCGCCCTCGTTCATCGGCGCGAGCCCCAGGCCCACATCGATCGAGGGTGGCGCGATATGGATCGTCCAGAGGTTCACGCCGTCCATCACCTGCGCCTGCATGGAGGCGCCATAAGCGATCAGCAGGGTTCCGAGGACGGCGAAGAACACGCTCGTGACACCGAAGAAGCCCACGTAAAAAGGCCCCACCCAGAAGTCGAACATGTCTCCGCCGATAATCGTGCCGCCTCGGACGCGGTACTTTCTCTCGAAGTTGAGCAAGGCCATCGGTTTATCCTCCGTGCATCTGGCCCGCGACGGGCGCGGCCGCCAGCACCTTGAGCCTCCATGGTCCGCCGGGGCCGGCACGGCATGCGGCCGGCCCCAGCGCTCTTTTCAGGTCGGCGTCAACCGATCCGGGTGTCCATCTCGATCACCGCCTCCGAGACCGAAGCGGTCGTCGGGCCGTCCAGCCAGTTGAACCGGTCGGTCGAGAGCACCACCAGGTGGATGAGCGCGGCGAGCGAGAACAGGAAGATCGCCTGGGCGATCAGCACCGTCCGCGGATCGAAGACGAGCCAGATTTTATAGAACTTTTGCATCTGTCAGGTCCTCCTCACACGAGCGCCGAGAGCGCTGCCTCGGCAACCTTCGTCGCCCCCTCGAGCGCGGCGTAGCCACCCTCTTCCGGGAACCAAGGACGCCACAGCCACACGAGCAGGTGCGCGACCACGGCGACGCCGGTAAAGAGCACGAGGCCGCTCATGTAGACTTCATGGAAGTCCTTCGCTTCCTCGTCGGTAAGGCCCGTGAGCGAGCCTTTTTCTTCAGCCATTCTTCACCTCCGGCTGCTGGCCCGTTGTCCTCTCGCGAGGGGGCCGTTACCGCACCCGATCCCGTGCGGCGGGGATGGTTCGAGGCCGTGGCCCCTTGCCAGCGCCCCCCGGGGTTGCCCCTGGAGGACCTCCTCCACACCCGTTCCGCGGCCGGAGCCACGGGCAGGGAGCGGAGCCTTCGCACCGCCGGTCGCCCGGCGGATCCCGTCCCTCAGCGCCAGAAGGCGAAGGGGATCACCGTGTGCGCCATGCGGCTGGCCTCGGCCGTGAGGCTGCCGCGCGCGACCTGGTAGCTCGAGTGATAGGCGTCCCGCCCGAAGCCGAGCGCGCGGGCGATGCGCCCGACCAGCGCCACGACGAGGCAGATCGGGACGATCAGCCAGTACATCGTGCGATATTCTCGATCCTTCAGCCGCTTGAGGCGGGCAGGGTCGATCCGGTCAGCGAGCTTCCGGGGCTCGGCCGTCGGCGTTTGCACGCCGGTCATCGCCTGGTCGAACATCGCTTCACTCCTTGTCTGGCCTCTTGCGGGCCGCTCTCTCCGGGGGCGGCACCCCCGGCTCCCAGGTCGTCAGGCAGGCAGGAGGCCGCGCTTCACGGCCTCCTCCAGATGTTTCAGAGCAACCGCACCCGCGCCCTCTGCGCGCGCTTCGGCCTCCGCCGCATCGCGCAGCCGCTTGGCCGCGGAAATCCGGGTCAGGACAGGCACGCTCTCGAGCCGCGCCTCGAGCGCGCGCTCGGCCTCCGCCTCCCAGGGCACCTGACGCACAAGGCGGGTCGGTGCCGCATCCACCGCATCGAGGTCGGTGCCGAGCGGCAGGATGTGGAAGAGCGCATCGAAGAGCGCGTTGCAGATCTCCTGGACGAGATACGTGGCCCCTGCGTAGCCCATGAAGGGCGTCCCCGTGGCCCGCCGGATGATGGCACCCGGGAAGCTCGCAGGCACGAACTGACAGCGCGCCTTCGCCTCCGCCGCATACATCCGCTCGTTATAGGAGCCGAAGAGGATCAGCGGCGGCGTCTCGTGGATCGCAGCCCGGATCGTCTCGTTGTCCGTCTTCGCCCCGGCGGTGCGGGAGTAGGCGAACTTGCAAGGCAGCCCCAGATCCGCCTCGAGGAAATGCCGCACGCCGCGGGCATAGGTCTCGCCCGCCACAATCCCGAAACTTGCCGTCGCATAGAAGTCCTGCGTGACCGAGCGCCAGAGATCCCAGAGCGGCTTGATCGTCGTGTGCTTCTCTCGCTCGATGAAGGGCTCGGCGTCGAGACCCGTCATTTCCGCAAGCTTCCTCAGGAACTTGGTTGTCGAGGTAAGCCCGATGGGCGCCTGCAGATAAGGCTTGTCCAGCGCCTCGCAGAGAAGCCGGCCGAACTCGCGATACATGCAGATGTTCACATCCGCATCGACCAGCCGGCCGACATCCGCCAGGTGGCTTCCCATCGGGAAGACCATGTTCACCTCGCAGCCGAGACCCTCCACCAAACGGCGGATCTCATGAAGGTCCGAGGCCAGGTTGAAGGTGCCGTAGATCGGCCCGATGATGTTGACGCGCGGCTTCGCATCCTCCGCCCGCTTGCGCGGCTTTGGCGCCTTGCCCGCCTTCTTGCCGAACTCGGTCCAGAGCCAGGCCAACGCCCGGTCGGCGGACTGCCACTGATCCTCGTCGATCGTGCGCGGCAGGAAGCGCTTGATGCCGGTCCCCTCGGGCGTGACGCCGCCGCCGATCATCTCGGCGATCGAGCCCGTGACCACGACCGACGGCTCGTCCTTCCTCAGCGTCTCCCAGGCCCGCTTCATCGAGCCCTCGGTGCCGTCCTTCGAGAGCTCGTCCTCCGCCAGCCCCGTCACGACGATGGGCAGCTCATGCGGCGGCAGGGCGTCGGTGTAATGGAGGACGCTGGTGACCGGCAGGTTCTCGCACCCCACAGGCCCGTCGATGATCACCTGCAGCCCCTTCACCGCCGTGAAGACGTAAACGGCGCCCCAGTATCCCCCTGCCCGGTCATGATCGAGGATCAGCATGACATCTCCTCCAGCCAGCGGCCGTCGCAGGTCATCGGCACCGAACGGGTGGGTGGGGGGGGGAGGTGGCGGACCGGCGACGGCCGCCACCGGCAAGGCGCGCGCCGGTCATGTCCCGATCTCCTCTTCCCGCCCTTGGCGCTCGCGCATGCGCTCGAGCTGGCGCGCGAACTTCTTGCGGAAATCGGGCCGGTCCTTCGGGGTCTCTTCCCAGACGCCGGCGCTGTGCTCGTGGCCCACGCCCTCGAAGAAGGCGCGCATCGCATCCATCCGGGTCTTGCCCGCGATCGCCGCGGCCACGACCTCGCCCAGCGACCCGGCTCCCGCGGGCCCCATCAGCGGTCGGGCGGAGATGAGGTTCGTGAAGTAAAGCGCTGGCACCGCGCGCTCTTTCGCCGCCTGCACCACCGGCGTCGTGCCGATGCAAAGATCGGGCTCGAAGCACTCCATCGCGGCAAGGTCGGTCTCGAGGGCCGCGCGGAACTCCACATGCACACCCTTGGCCTCGAGCCATTCCCGATCCGCCGCCGACCATTCCGTGCGCGGACAGGCCGTGCCGACATAGCGGACATCGGCCCCGCATTCGACGAGGAGGCGGGCGACCAGGAGCTCCGAGCCCTCGTAGCCCGACATCGTGATCCGGCCCGAAATGGGCGCCTTCGCCAGCGCCGCTTTCGTGGCCTGCGCAAAGGCGTTCCGCGAGTCATCGATCCGCGCCTGCTTCACGCCGCAGGCCTCACCGATGGCCGCGAGCCAGGCATCCGTTCCTTCAGCCCCCACCGGTGCCGAGCCGATGATCGGCCGGCCGGCCTTGCGGAACTCCCGAATGCTCGCCGTGTAGAAGGGGTGGATCGCCGCCACCGCCGCGCCATCGAGCGCGGTATAGAGCTCCCGCCACTCCCGCGTCGGCACGACCGGCCCGGGCGCGAGGCCCATGGGTGCCAGCATCCGCCCGATGATCACCGGGTCGGCCGGGAACATCTCACCCAGAAGCGTGACCGTCGGCTCCGCACTCCGCGCAGACGGCGCCTGAACAGGTCCCGCCTCCACCTCACCCCGCGCATAGGCGAGCATCGCGCCCGCGAGCACGTCCTTCGCCTCCGCATGGGTCGGCACGCCGAAGCCCGGCACGTCGATCCCGACCACCCGCACGCCGTTCACTTCCTTCGGCAGAAGCTGCAGCGGCACGCCCGAGGCCGTGGGCACGCAGAGGTTCGTGACCACGATCGTGTCGTACCGCTCGGGGTCGGCCATCTGGACCACCGCCTCTCGGATATCCTCGTAGAGCTTGCCGGTGACCAGCGTCTCCGAGCTGAAGGGCACATAGCCGACCGACCGCTTCGCGCCATAGAAGTGCGAGGTGAAGGTCAGCCCGTAAACGCAGCAGGCAGAACCGGAAAGAACGGTTGCCGTCCGCTTCATCCGGAGCCCGACGCGGAGCGAGCCGAAGGCCGGGCACATGCTCTGCGGCTTGTCATGCGGGCCGGTGGGATAGTCCTCGGCGAACTGGCGCAGGATTTCGCCCTTGCCGGCCTTCTCGGCCGATGCAGCCATCTCGCCCGGCGCGTGGCAACCGCCCGCTGCCCCGGCAGCACCCTCCGCTCCCGGCGCCTCGACCGGCCCCATCTCGCGCTGGGGGCTGAGCGGCGCGTCGCCCGCGGCATCGTAGACCGCCTCGTTATCGCTGCTCCGCCGGGGGATATGCTCGTCCATCGCCCCGCCCTCACGCGTCGTCGTAGACGACTTCGAGGGAGGGCTTCGGCGCATAGTTCGCCCCGCACATATCCTCGAGCGACGCGGGCTGGAGCGTGAAATCCGCGCCCGTGTCCTTGGCCTTGAAGAGGCCGAGCAGCCCTTCATGGGTGAGCGGCGTCGCATGCACCGGCGGCGCCTTCGCCGCGTTCATACCAAGCTCTTCGAAGAGCGGCGCCCACTCCCCGCCAGGCTTGCCGACAATCTCGTAGTTGGCGGATTTCCGACGGATATCCTCATGCGCCGGGATCGCGGCGAGCACCGGGATTCCCACCGCCTCGGCAAAGGCCTGCGCCTCGCCCGTCCCGTCATCCTTGTTGATCACGAGGCCCGCGACGCCGACATTGCCGCCCAACTTGCGGAAATAGTCGACCGCCGAGCAGACATTGTTCGCGACATAAAGGGATTGCAGGTCGTTCGAGCCGACCACGATCACCTTCTGGCACATGTCACGCGCGATCGGCAGGCCGAAGCCGCCGCAGACCACGTCGCCCAGAAAGTCGAGGAGGACATAGTCGAAGTCCCAGTCATGAAAGCCCAGCTTCTCCAGCGTCTCGAAGCCGTGGATGATGCCGCGCCCGCCACAGCCGCGCCCGACCTCCGGCCCGCCGAGCTCCATCGCGAAGACCCCGTCGCGCTTGAAGCAGACATCCGAGACCTGCACCTCCTCGCCCGCGGCCTTCTTCGCGGTGGAGGTCTCGATGATCGTGGGACAGGCGCGTCCCTCGAAAAGGAGCGAGGTCGTATCCGATTTCGGGTCACAGCCGATCAGCAGCACGCGCTTGCCCTGCTGCGCCATCATGTAGCTGAGGTTCGACAGGGTGAAAGACTTGCCGATCCCACCTTTGCCATAGATCGCAATGATCTGCGTCTCTTTCTTCACCTCGCCAGTGACCGGCGCATCGGGCTCCTCGGCCGCCTCCTCGCGGAGCGCCGCCGTCATCGCGTCGAAGGATCGGGTCTCCACGGCATCGGAGAGATCCGGCGGCGCGCCGGCGTCGTCGAGTGCGGTCATGGGGTGGTCCTCCAGTCGAGCGTCATCTTGAGGCAGGCGGGGTCGGCGAAGGCGGTCTCGTAAGCGGTCGCCGCCTGTTCCGCGCGGAGCTGATGCGTCAGCAGCCCGTCGAGCGAGAGCGCGCCCTTCGCGACCATCTCGGTCACGGCGGTCATGTCCGCGGGGGTGAACTCGGCCGCGATGCGCAGCCGCGCCTCTGCGATGAAGGCGGGCGGGAAGGCGAAGCTGAGCGGACGCTCGTAGAAGCCGGCGAGAACGATCTCCCCGCCCTTCTGAAGCTGCGCCACCGCCCGATCGATCGTGCCGTCAGCGCCTGATGCGTCGAGCACCCGGGCATAGCGGCCATCATCGTCCCCGGGCTCGCAAACCGCGTAACCGAGCGCGCCGGCCCGCCGCTCCGCCGCGGTCTCGTGCACGACCGGCGCTCCGCCCATGGCAACCGTCAGCCGCGCGATCAGTCGCCCAAGCACACCATGCCCGATGATAAGGCCCGGCAACGCCGGCTCGCCGCGATCATGGAGCGCGTGATGGGCGGTGGCGGCGAGGGCCACCAGCACCCCCTGCGCCCCGAGCGCGCGGTCGAGCCGCACCGCCCGCGCGGCCGGCAGCACCATGCGCCGGGCCGATCCGCCAAAGAGCCCGCGGACATCGCCGTAGCAGCGCGCGCC
Source organism: Pseudomonadota bacterium (assembly GCA_039815685.1). Lineage (GTDB taxonomy): Bacteria > Pseudomonadota > Alphaproteobacteria > Rhodobacterales > Rhodobacteraceae > Thermohalobaculum. The sequence goes on from JBCBYV010000017.1 coordinate 78,090, forward strand.
AGGGGCGAAGACCGTCTCGCCCGTCTCGATGCCGCCGCCGCCCTGCACGACGCGGCCGACGCTCTCGTAACCAGGGACAAGCGGGTAGCCCATGCCCGGGAACGTAGGCATGCGCCCTTCATAGAGCAGCTTCTCGGTGCCCGTGGAAATGCCAGAGAACAGGGTCTCGACGACGATGTCGCCCTCCCCCGCTTCTTCGAGCGCGAGGGTGCGAAGGGCTAGCTTGCCGGGTTTCTCCAACACGACCGCTTGCGCTTCCATTCGAACACCTCCCAGGACAGCCGGTTGCCCGGCCTTGTTGTGTTCACTCTCGTCAGTGTCAGTTTGACTTCACGCTAGTATGCGTCAAGTCAGACTGACACTCAATGGCCTGAGACTATCGATGCGCAACCATTTCGTGTGGAAAACCGGCGCTCAGACGCGGCCGGTGATGAGCCCCGTGAGCATCGGCCGCGCCGTGCGGTGTCGGCGGAGATCGCGGAAGCCCGCAGCCCGTGCGAGGGCCATCAGTTCCTCGGGCCGGCGCGCACGGCCCGAGCCCATCGCCATGAGATAAAACGAGAAATAGGCGCCTACCCGCCCCGCACCCGAAAGCCCTGCCATCGGCTCGGCGAGGATCAGAGTGCCGCCCGGCGGCAGCGCGGCACGCGTTCGGCCGAGGATCGCGAGGGCGAAGGCGTCGTCATGATCGTAGAGGACGCGCACCAAACTGACAGCATCCGCGCCTTCGGGCAGCGGATCGGCGAAAAAGTCCCCGCCACGCGCCACCGCCCGCGCCGACAACCCGGCCGTTGCAAAGCGCGCCCGCGCGCGATCAGCCACCGCCGGCAGGTCGAAGAGGCGCAGCTCGAGCGCCGGGGCGCGGGCGGCCGCGGCCATCAGAAACGCGCCCTCCCCACCCCCGATATCGAGGAGCCGACGATAGCGGCCGAGCGGCAATCGGTCGAGCACATCCTCCGCGATGAAGGCCTGGCTCGCCGCCATCAGCTCGGAATAGGCGCCGACCGACCCGGGCGGCAGCCGGTGCGAGAGCCCAGCCTGCCCGCCGGGATCCCGCGCATAGGCCCAGAAGCGCCCGATCTCGGGATCCGTCTCGCCCCGGAGCAGCGCCTCGGGCTCGGCGAGGTCGCGATAAAGCATGTCGTGATGCCGGATCATCGCCACCACGCCGGGATTGGCCAGAAGGGCCGCGCCCGACATCCCAAGCCGCCAGCGCGCCTCGCCCTCTGGCCCCGCCGCCGCGGGCTCGATCAACCCAAGCGCCGCCGCTCCCTCGAGGAGCCGCGCCAAGGGCTCGGGGCTGAGATCCGCATCACGCGCCAATGCCTCCGTGCTCGCCGGCCCCGCCTCGAGCGCACGCAGCAGCCCGAGCCGCACGATCGCCAGCAGCACCTGGCTGTAGACGAAGCCTGCCGTGAGATCGAACAGCGCCCGGGCCTCGCGGTTCGCCACGGGCCGCAGCAACGGGTTGCGCGCGCAATGGCGCTGAAAGGCTGCACTCCGCACAACCCGGTTTCGCCAGGCGGCGTAACGGTCGGATAGCCTTGCCAGAAATCCGCCCGGTCGCGCGGGCATGGGTGGCACGACGCCGAGCGGCTGCCCATCGGGCATCGCGCCGCTCCGGCCGCCATCGGCCATGTCAGCCCGCCTCGCTCGCCAGCTGTGCTGCAAGCTGCGGCGGGACGAGCCGCTTGGCCTCGGATCTGACCAGCGCCTCCAGGAGCGGGCGGCCCGGGCAATCCGGAATGCAGGCGACCGCCGCCGTCACGAGCTGATCGAGCCGTGCCTTCGCACCCTTAAGCCCCAGCGCACCGACCGCGTTCGGCCGCTCATGCGCCTCGTCCTGACCGACGGGCTTGCCGAGCGCCGCAGCATCCCCGATCGCGTCGCGCAGATCGTCCGCCACCTGATAGGCCTCGCCCAACCGGTCGCCGAGCGGTGTCCAGCGCGCGGCAGGCTTGCCCGCCGCCGTCGCCCCCGCCGCACAGGCCGCGACGAAGAGCGCACCGGTCTTCGCACGTTGATAGGCGGAGAGGTCGATATGATCCTCGCTCTCCCAGGCTTGCCCCGCGCAGATCCCGCCCGGCATGCCGGTCGCCCGGCCCAGGATCGTGACCAGCCGGCCCAGCATCTGCCCGTCGCGCCCCGCCTCCCGCGCCAGCGTCTCGAAGGCGAGCACGATCAGCGCATCGCCGGCCAGCACCGCCAAGGGCTCGCCATAGACCGCGTGGACCGAGGGCTTGCCCCGTCGCGTCTCAGCATCATCGAAGCAGGGCAGGTCGTCATGCACGAGGCTCGCGCAATGCATGAGCTCGATCGCCGCCGCCGCCGCATCCGCCGCCGCTGGCTCCGGCTCCCCGCAGGCCCGCGCCACGGCAAGGCAAAGCCGCGCCCTTACCCGCGCGCCACCGGGGAAGACCGCATGGCGCAAAGCCTCGGCAAGAAACGGCGGCGCCCCCGGAGCCTCGGCATGTGCGAGCGCCCGGTCCAGCGCTGCCTCGATGCGCGATCCCTCGTCCATGGCGTCCTCCCGAAGCGGTTCATCGGCCTGCCATCCGTTGCGTGTTGGAACGTCACGCCAGGTTGTCGCCGATTGTTGTCAACTTTCTCTTACACTAGCATGTGTCGCTCAGGAAGCAACGCGCATGGTCACGTGCTGTCGGAGCAACCGGCACTGGCGACCCACGGGCTACCCACGGGCGACCAAGGCGCGGAGAGCGGAGGAGCCCCCATGAAGCCACGCCATGTCGCGGTCATCGGGGCAGGTTTCGGTGGCCTCGCCGCGGCGCTCCGCCTCGCGGTCGCGGGCTGCCGGGTCACCGTGCTCGAACGCAGCGCCAAGGTGGGCGGAAAGGCACGCACGCTCCCCGTCGCTGGCCGCGCGGTCGAGGCCGGACCCACCGTCTTCACCATGCGCCCCGTTTTCGAGGAACTGTTCGCGACCGCCGGCGCGGACCTCGACGCGGAAGTGGCGCTCACGCCCGCCCGCGTCCTCGCCCGCCACGCCTGGCCTGATGGCAGCCGCTTCGACCTCTTCTCCGATCTCGAGGAAACCGTCGCCGCGGTCGAGGCCTTCGCCGGCAGAGCCGAGGCCGACCACTACCGCCGCTTCGCCGCCGCGACGGCTGAGAGCTGGGAGCTCTTCCGCCCAAGCTTCGTCGAAGCGACGCGCCCAACGCCGCTCGACGTGCTCCGCCGCATCGGCCTCTCGGGCATCCCCGCCCTCCTCCGCGCCCGCCCCTCGGCCACGCTCTGGCGGGTGCTCACGGACCAGCTCAGGGACCCGCGCCTCCGCCAGCTCTTCGCGCGGTATGCGACCTATTGCGGCTCCTCGCCGTTCCAGGCGCCCGCCACGCTCATGCTCATCGCGCATGTCGAGCGTCTCGGCGTCTGGACGGTCTCGGGTGGCATGTCCGCCCTCGCCGCCACCATCGCCCGGCTGGCCGAGCGCGCGGGCGCCGAGATCCGTGCGAACGCAGCCGTCGCGCGCATCGAAGTGACAGGCGGCAGGACAACCGGCGTGATTTTGGCCGATGGCGACCGCCTCGCAGCCGATGCCGTGGTCTTCAACGGCGACGCCGCAGCCCTGCCCGCCGGGCTCCTGGGCGACGAGACCCGTCGGGCAACGCGGCCCGTGCCGCCCGCCCGCCGCTCCTACTCCGCCCTCGTCTGGAGTGCCGTGGCCGAGCCCAGGGGCTTCCCCCTCAGCCACCACACCGTCTTCTTCGGCCCGGACTACGCGGCCGAGTTCGCCGCCATGGCCGCGGGCAAGCTCCCGCCCGACCCCACCACCTATATCTGCGCCATGGATCGCGACGCCGCCGACGGCCCCGCGCCAAGCGGGCCCGAGCGCCTGCATGTCCAGGTGAACGCCCCCGCCACCGGAGACGCGATCGGAGGCGCAACCGGCGACACCGCAGCCCCCACCGACCAGGAGATCGAGACATGCCGCCAGCAGACCGAAGCCCTGATGGCACGCGCGGGTCTCACCCTCTCCCTCACGCCGGAGACCACGCGGCTGACCCGGCCCCAGGACTTCGCGACCCTCTTTCCGGCGACGGGCGGCGCGCTCTACGGGGAGGCGACGCACGGCCCCTTCGCGAGCTTCAGGCGGGCGGCGAACGCAACGGCGATCCCGGGCCTCGCATTGGCGGGGGGCAGCGCCCATCCCGGGGCGGGCGCACCGATGGCGGTCCTCTCGGGCCGCCTTGCGGCCGAGGCGGTGATGGCGCACCTCGCTTCGACGCACCCGTCCCGCCCGGTGGCTATCTCTGGTGGTATCTCGACGCGCTCTCGGACGACGGACAGCACGGCCTGACGGTCATCGCCTTCGTGGGCTCCGTCTTCTCACCTTATTACTGGTGGGCGCGGCATCGTGATCCGGAGGACCATGTCTGCATCAATATCTGCCTCTACGGCCCCCGGCGCCACCACTGGGCGATGACGGAGCGGGGCCGCGGCGCCCTCGACCGCGGGGCGCAGCACTTTCGGGTCGGCCCCTCGGCGCTTCATTGGGACGGCACGCGCCTCACGCTGGATTTCGACGAACGCGCCTCGCCCTTCCCCCGGCCGCTCCCCTACCCGATGCGCGGCCGCGTGACGCTGCACCCCGAAACCCTCGGCCAGGAAGCCCACAGCCTCGACCCCAAGGGCCGCCACCGCTGGGAGCCCATCTCACCCATGGCCCGCGCGGAGATCGCCGTGGGCGAGCCAAGCCTCGCCTGGTCGGGCCACGGCTATATCGACACCAATAGCGGGACCGAGATGCTGGAGGACGGTTTTCGGCGCTGGGACTGGTCCCGCGCCACGTTGCCCGACGGCGCCGCCGCGATCCTCTACGACCTCACCTACCCGGACGGGACGCAAAAAAGCATCGCGCGCCGCATCGCCCCCGATGGCACGCCCGAACCATTCGCGCCACCACACCGCCAACGCCTGCCCACAGGTCTCTGGGGCATCGCGCGTCAAACCCAGAGCGAGGCGCCCCCCAAGCTCACACGCCGCTTCGAAGAGGCGCCTTTCTACACCCGCGCCGCCATCGAGACATCGCTCCTCGGCGCCCGCGTGCCCGCGGTGCACGAGACCTTTAACGGCCCCCGCTTCGCCTCGCCAGTGGTGAAAGCCATGCTGCCCATGCGCATGCCCCGTCGCCCCTGACCGTGTTCCGAGCATATGCTGGGACTCACGCTCGCGGGTCGGAGCGCCAAGACTGCGACAAGTGGCGAAGCCAGAGCACCGACCAACCTGACGTGCTCACTGCCATTGCGTCATTCCCGGGCGTGACCCGGCAATCCAGCGCCACCGGCCGTGGATGCTTGGGTCAGGCCCGGGTATGACGAGATCACGTAAGGTAAGAGAGTGCTCCAGGAGAGGCGCTCACGCCTCGGCGACGAGCTCCAGCGCCACCCCGAGCTCCTCGCCCAGAAGGCTCGAGAGCACCATGAGATCCCGCTCGATCTCGAAGCGCGTCGCCCCCGGCAACACGACACCGCTCAGAACCCGCGCCGCCGTCGTCGCCGAGGCGCCCTCCGCCGCAAGGCTCTCCGCCGCACTCTCATAGGCAAAACCCAGCATCGACGGCATCAGGAGCGCACGGTCCGCGAAGCCGACCTCGCGCACCACCCCAAAGCCGGAAGCCTCGATCAACGCCGTGAGCGCCCCCGGCGCCAGCCAATCCGGCGGCGCCATCGTAAAGGCCGCAAGATCCTTGGCTCCACGGACCGAGAGCGGCCGCGCACTCAGATGCACGGCCCCCGTCGGCTCATGCTCCACCAGCGCCCGGATCGGCAGCCCGAGCCAGGGCGAGACCCCCTCGCCCGCCGGCGAGACCCAGGCCTCGAAGCCAGCCACACGATAGGCATCCGGCGCCCCGTCGTCGACGATGGCCGCCCGCGCCTCGCGCAGCACCTCGGCATAGGGCACCCCCGTCGGCCAGGGCACGAGCCGGACACCGAGCCGCACGACCCGCTCCTCAGCGCCGGGCGCCCGCCCGCGCGGCGCGCTTCTTCGCCGTCTCCGTCCGCGGCTTGGCGATCGTGTCCCAAAAGATGTCCTCGCGCGTCCGGCTGTTCTTGCCACGCTCGCGCTCGGCCGGGTCCTCGCCCCGAGCCCGCGCCTCGCGATCCTCCCGGTTCATCTTCTTGATCGCCCAGAGCTGATAGACCGCGAAGGCCATCACCCCGCCGAAGAAGATCGTGATCTCGATAAAGCCGTAGAGCTGCGTGCTCATGGTCTCATCCCGCTGCTGCCGTCGGTTCCCAAATGAAACGAAGATAGCCCTCGGCGCAAGGCGACCCCCCGCCTCAGGACCCAACAGCTAGGACCAACGACCCAGGGCAAACGACCTACTCGCCGGGGGCGGGGCGCAGGCTGGCGGGCGGGCAGGCGGCGCCGCGCAAGCGGCGGCACGGGGCGCCCCAGGGCGGCTGTCAGACAAGCCTGTCAGCTCTCGAACCGCGTCTCACCGCGCCGGTCCACATCCATCGGCAGGTCCAGATGCACCGGCTGATGCGCCCGTTGGCTGCAATGCTGGCGCGGGCAGAGCCGGCAGTTGATCCCGATGGGCGTCACCAGCCCCGGATCGCCCAGCCGAAACGCCGCGGCATAGACCAGCCGATCCGCATGCTCATGCGCACAGCCGAGCGCGACCGCCAGACGATTGTCCTGGCTCTGCCGCCCCAGCACCGGGCGGTCGACAGTTCTGTTCACTGTGAAATAGCGCGGTCCCTCCGGCATCTCGACGAATTGCGGCACGATCCGGCCGGGCTGGCGAAAACAGGTATGGATGTCCAGCCGCGGACAGGCCCCGCCATATTGCGCGAGGTGGAACTGCGTGGCGTTGAACCGTTTGGTCACGTTCCCCGCCTTGTCTATGCGCATGAAGAAGAAGGGCACACCCAGCGCCCCTTCCCGTTGCAACGTCGTCAACCGGTGGCAGACCTGCTCGAAGCTTGCGCCGAAACGGGCCGCCAGATGGTCGATGTCGTAGCCGTGTCCCTCCGCCTCCGCCAGAAACGCGTCATAGGGCATCAGTATCGCGGCAGCGACGTAGTTGCCCAACTCGACCCGGCAGCGCGCGGCGGCCCGCGGGTCCTGCACACGGCCCTCCGCGATGATCCGGTCGATGGCCGCGCCCCCTTCGATGAGCCCAAGTATATGGGAAAGCTGGAAAACCCGGTTCTGATAGTCGAGCCCCTGGGAGAGCATGATGCGCGCCTCCGAGCGGTCGAAATACCGCAGCGCGTTCGGCATCGCCTCCACCGGCACGACCTCGACGCTGATCCCGTGCTTATGGTCGAGCCGGCGTTTCAGCGTGCCATAGGGGTTGTCAGGCTCCATATCCGCTTCCGCCAGGAACCGCTCCGCCACCGCCTCCAGCGTCTCGAAATGGTTGCGATGCGCGCGGAAGAGATCGTGCACCGCACTCTCGGGCGTCGCCCCCACGACGCCACCGGAGGCCCGCGCATCGCCCTCGGTCGCCGCCATCAGCCGCTCGCCCAGCGCCCGATAGCTCTTGTGCAGCTTCAACAACGCCTCGACGAGCGCCGGTGCGTGGTCAATCGCCGCGCGCATCTCCTCTAGATCCGGCTTCTCGCCCGAGAAGATCGGGTCCTGGATCACCGCGCGCAGATCGGCGAGCCGCGTCGGCCCGTCATCCGCCACCATCTCTCGCCAGTCGACGCCATAGACGTCCGAAAGGCGCATGAGCACCTGCACGGAGAGCGAGCGCTGGTTGTTTTCGAGAAGGTTCACATAGGCCGCCGAGAGCCCGAGCGAGCGCGCCATCTCGGCCTGTGTCTGCTGACGCTCCCGCCTCAGTTGGCGAAGCCGCGGGCCGACGAAGTTCTTCGCGGCCTTCAAAGTGATTCGCCCCAGGGTGCCGCGAAAGACGCCGATCCGTCGTTTCTGCTGCGTCGGCTCAGAGAGCCGCGTGGCCACAACATCTTGATCCTTTCCGCGTCGTGGAACCCAGATTTCCACTCTACGGCAGGACAAGCGGCAAATCACTTACAAACTTTACAACTGTCGCAGCTGTAACCAACACCACCAACAACCCTACGCGCTTTTGGTGGTCGTAGGTCGCGTTGGGCAGCTATCTCGCCCGCAGAAAGCGGCGCTGCGCCGCAGACACGCCCGCCATCCGGGCTCATGAGGAGACGCGCCATGAAGAAGGGTTTCAACCATCTGTTCATCCCGGGTCCGACGAACATTCCCGAGTCCGTTCGTCAGGCGATGAACGTGCCGATGCAGGATATGCGCGCCCCCGATTTCGGCGACCTCACGAAGCCGCTCTTCGCCGGCCTCAAGCGCGCCTTCATGACCGAGAGCGGGCGCATCTTCATGTTCCCGGGCTCCGGCACGGGCGCTTGGGAAAGTGCTATCGCCAATACCCTCAGCCCCGGCGACAAGGTGCTGATGAGCCGCTTTGGCCAGTTCTCCGGCCTGTGGGTCGACATGTGCCAGCGCTTCGGCCTCGATGTGCATTTGATCGATTGCGAGTGGGGCACGGGCGTCCCCGTCGAGGAGTACGCCCGGGTCCTCGAAGCCGATAAGGCGCATGAGATCAAGGCCGTCTTCGTCACGCAGAACGAGACGGCGACCGGCGTCACCTCCGACGTGCCCGGCGTGCGCGCCGCCCTCGATGCCTGCAACCACCCGGCGCTGCTCGCCGTCGATGGTGTGAGCTCCATCGCGTCCATCGAGTTCCGCATGGAGGCCTGGGGCGTCGACCTCGCGGTCGCGGGCTCGCAGAAGGGCTTCATGCTGCCCGCCGGCATTGGCATCCTCGGCGTCTCGGACAAGGCGCTCGATGCGCGGACGACGGCGACGCTGCCGCGCTGCTACTTCTCCTTCGATGACATGATGAAGGTGAACGATGACGGCTACTTCCCCTACACGCCGCCGACGCAGCTCTTCCACGGGCTGAAGGAGAGCCTCCGCCTCATCGAGGAAGAGGGGATCGAGAACATCTGGGCCCGCCACTATCGCCTCGCCGAGGGTGTGCGCCGCGCGGTCGACGCCTGGGGGCTCCGCCTCTGCGCGGCCGAGCCGAAATGGCACTCCGACACGGTCTCGGCGATCCTCGTGCCCGAGGACATCGACGCGCGGAACGTGATCGCGGCCGGCTACAAGAACTACAACATCAGCTTCGGCTCGGGCCTCGCGAAGGTGATGGGCAAGGTCTTCCGCATCGGCCATCTCGGCGACCTGAACGAGGGCATGTGCCTCACGGCCCTAAGCCTCGCGGAGATGTCGCTTCGCGATGCGGGCTACCGGGTCGAACTCGGCTCGGGCGTCGCCGCGGCCCAGGACTGGTACCTCACCTCCGGCACCCAGGCGATGGCGCAGGCCGCAGAGTAATCCGCCGGACAACTGCCGGTCTCTGACAGGGGCGCTCGCGAAAGCGGGCGCCCATTGTCGTTCAGGATTGCCGCGGTTTCATTCAGGACTGCCAGGGAGCGGTGCGGCCCTGGGTTGTCACGTTGACGCTTGCAGTGACGAAGATGTCGAGCGCGCGGCCGAGGCGGTCTTCGAGCGCGGGGACCTCCGGCGCCATTGCATCGGCGTCGGTCACCGCATCGATCAGGAAGGCGTTGGCGGGGAGCGGTGGTGCCTCCTTGATGCCGCCAACTCGCGGGGTCAACGCGGCCAGAGCGGCACTCAGAAGCTGTGCCTTGCGCCGTCCCGGCACGATCGCTCGGGAGAGCACGCTGTTGTTGCCTCGCCGCCCGACCTCCCGCCCGATCTCGCGGTAGAGAAGGCGCGCGGCGGCGATCCCGGGACGGCAGTCCCGCGGCAGCGCACCAACCCCGGGTAAAGCGCGGGCATAGAGCATCTCCGCGTGCTCGAGGAGACGCGCGGTGACCCGACCGATGGCAGGGGAGAAGACGGGGGCCGCAAGAAACGCGTCCGGGTCGAGCCCCTCGGCCCGCAGCCAGGCGCGGGGCAGATAAAGCCGCCCGGCGCACGCATCCTCGCCGACATCCCGCGCGATGTTGGAAAGCTGCATCGCGGTGCCGAGGTCGCAGGCGCGGGCCAGAACCGCAGGCCGCCGCTCCCCCATGATCAGTGTCATCATCACGCCCACGGCTGCGGCGACGCGGGCCGAGTAGTCCTCGACATCGCGCAGAGTTTCGAAGCGCCGCCCCGCCTCGTCCCAGGCCAACCCCTCGATCAGGGCCGCCGGGACATCCATCGGGATCCGGTAACGCTGCACGACCTTCGCGAAGGCCCGGTCGGCTGGGTGCGCAAACGGCTTGCCCGCATAGAGCCTGCCGAGACGGTCGAGGAGCCGCGCTGCCGCACCGGGCCCACCGCGCAGGTCCACGGCATCGTCTGCCAGCCGGCAGAAGGCATAGAGCGCATAGGCTGGCTCCCGCACCCGGCGGGGCAGAACGAGGGAGGCTGCATGAAAGCTCTTCGAGCCGCCCTTGATCATGGTCGCACATGCCGTGGCATCGTCCATGCCGGCCACGGTCTCGGCCAAGGGGACGGCTGCGACTACCTCAGACATGCGCATCTTCCCGCATCAGCGCCCCTGCATCCGGGATCATGCCGTCCACGACCTCGGCGGAGGTGAGCACGCCCGGCACGCCGGCGCCCGGATGGGTACCGGCGCCCACGAACCACAGCCGGTCGATCCCTTCGGCCTTGTTGTGCGGGCGGAACCAGGCGGACTGGAAGAGCGTCGGTTCGAAGCTGAAGCCCGCTCCCTTGTATGCGAGGTAGTCGGTCTCGAACTCCCGCGGCGTGAGGATGCGCTGGCTGATCACCCGGCCCTTGAGCCCCGGCATCACCGTCTCCTCCAGCCGCGCCTCGATCTTCGCGCGGTAGGTCTCGGCGTAATCCTCCCAATCCGTCGTGCCGTCGAGATGGGGCACTGGCGATAGCGCATAGAAGGCGTCGCAGCCCTTCGGCGCGAGCGACGGATCGGTTGCGGTCGGGCGGTGGAGGTAGAGGCTGAAATCCTGTGCGAGGTGGTGCCTGCGGAAGATGTCGCGCAGGAGGCCCTTGTAGCGGGGGCCGAGCACCATGGTGTGGTGATGCAGATCGGGCCATTGCCGGTCGGTCCCGAAGTACCAGACGAAAAGGCCCATTGAGTACGCCGCGCGGTCGAGCTTCGCATCGGTCCAGCGTACCCGGTGCTTCGGCGCGATCAGGTGCTTCCAGGTCCAGGCGGCGTCCGCGTTGGTGACGATCACGTCCGCCTCGATCCGCTCGCCCGACGCAAGCCGCACCGCCTCCGCCCGTCCGCCGGCAATCTCGATCTCGGCGACCTCAGCACCGAGACGCACGCTGTTCCCCTGCCCCTCGATCAACCGCACGAGGCCCTGCACCAGCGCACCGGTCCCGCCCATCGCGAAATGAACGCCCCAGCGCCGCTCGAGCGCCAGGATCAGGAGGTAGATCGCAGTCGTCCCATGCGGGTTTCCGCCGATCAGGAGCGGGTGGTAGCTGAACGCGGTGCGAAGCCGGTCGTCCTTGAGGTACCGCCGCACCCCCGCCGCTACCGTCCGGTGCCCGCCGCGGAGCGCGATCCCGGGCAGCTGGCCCAGCATGGTAAGGAGACGGGAGAACTCCATCCGGCCAAGCTTCTCGAACCCGAACTCATAACGCTCGAACGCCATTGCGAGCATGCGCTCATAGCCCGCGACATCGCCAGGGGAGAGGCGCGCGACCTCCGCCCGCATCTTCGCGGCATCTCCGGAGCAGTCGATATGGCTGCCGTCGTTGAAGCGGATCCGGTAGAATGGATCCATCTCGACCAGCGGCACGTCCGCCGCCCGGTCCTTCCCGCAAAGCGCCCAGAGCTCGTCGAGGAGATGCGGCAGGGTGATGATCGTGGGGCCCGCATCGAAGGTGAAGCCGTCCTGCCGGAAGACCCGGGCCCGCCCGCCGGCGCAATCCAGCCGCTCGAGCACCGTGACCCGAAAGCCGCGAGCACCGAGCCGCACGGCTGTCGCGAGCCCGCCGAAGCCCGAGCCGATGACCACGGCGTGCGGCTGGGGCGTCGCACGCGACGGGTCTGGGATGGGGCGCTGATGCGTCATGGCAACCTTACTCCGAGACTGTCAGTCTAGCGTGACAATACGACGAGACAAGAACGGCATCGCTACTCTCCGCTCATGCCTTGGCGTTTGCTGGCAGGATGCCGGCGCGCCTTGCCGTCTCGAGCACGAGGGCGACCGCCCGCTCCGGAGCCTCCTCATGCGCGAGGTGGCCGAGGCCGCCGAGCTCCACCAACCGCGTGCCGGGGACTTTGGACGCCACGACCTCCGCGTCGCGCTCGCCCACCGCCCGGTCCGCCGTGCCGGTGACCAAAGTGAGCGCGCCCTCCAGCCGGTCGAGATCGGCGATCAGCGGCTCCAGGTCCCAGCGCGCCATCGTCGCGAGCGCCGCGCTGACATGGCCCGGGCAGCGCAGAAGACGGCGGTAGAGGGCGAGCCCCTCCGGCGTGAGCCGCGAGCCCGTACCGGTGATCAGCCGCTCGATCGAGGCGGGGTCCATGATCGCACCGAGAGAGAAGAAGCGCGGCACGAAGGGGTTGAAGGTGAGGACCCGGGCAAGCGGGGGAAAGAGCTGCCCCGCCAGTCCCTCGAACGGCAGGAACGCGCCGTTGAAGGAGAGAAGCGCGCGGGGGCGGACCTGCCGGTCGATCGCCATGCGCAGCATGACGGCCGCACCGACGGAATGGCCGACCACCATCGTGGGCGCTGCACCCAGTGTCTCGATCAGGGCGCCGAGGCGGTTCGACATGCCGGGCAGCGAGAGGCCGTTCATCGAGGGCCGGGACGTGAACCCGTGGCCAGGCAGGTCGGGGACGATGACGCGGAAATGCTCGCCAAGGGGGGCGATCAGGTCCCGCCAGCTATGGGTGGCGGCGCCGAGGCCGTGGAGCAGCAGCAGGACGGGTGCGGTCTCGTCCCCCCGCCCGCTCACCTGCACATGCCACTCGAGACCGCCCGCACGAGGAAAGGTCGAGGTATCGGCGTGGGGCCAACCCTGCCCGTCGCGCTCCCAGGAGGGGAGTTCGGCTGCAACCAGAAGCGTCATCGCCGCGCTCCATCAGAGCCGCGGCTCAGCATGCCGGCGGCCCCCGCAATGCTCTCGGCGCCCGCGCCGGGAAGGGCGAGGTAGCGGGCCGACATAGCATCAGCGAGAGAGCGCGCCTCGGGCCTTGCCCGCGCACCGGTGCGGGCAGCCCGGGCGCTCGTGTCGATCACGAGGCTTGCCGCACCGGTCGCGGCCAGACCGCGCGCTGCGGCCTCAGCATCCGCTTGGGCCGGACCGCGCCCCGGCGTGCCGTCCCGGGCGATGTTGGCCCGGCCGTCGGAGAGGAGGACGATACCGACGCTCTGGCCCCTTCGCCGCGCGTCCTCCGCCAGTCGGCGCGCGACATCGAGACCTGCGGCGATCGGCGTGCCACCCCCGCCCGGCAGCGCCGCCAGCGCCTTTCGCGCGCGGGCGAGCGCTCGGGTCGGCGGCAACAGAAGTTCGGCGCCCTCCTTGCGGAAGGCGACGAGGGCGACGCTGTCCCGCCGCCGGTAGGCCTCGCCCAGCATCAGCTCGACAGCCCCTTTTGCCTCGGCCAGACGCGCGATGGCAGCAGAACCGGAGGCATCGACGACGAAGATCGTCAGCGTCTCGCGCGGGGCCTTGAACCGGCGAATGCGGAGGTCGTCGCGCCGGATCTCGAGGCGCCGGTTGCCTGGAGCGGACCCTGCCCGGGTCCGGCGGCGGAGCGGCTGCCAGGGGGCGGCGGCGCTGAGGGTTTCGACAAGCGCAAGACGGCGGTGCCCGCCCGGCAGGCCCTGACGCACGCCCGCGGGACGCCCGCGGCGGGGGGTCGCCATCTGCGCGCCAGCGCTGCCGGCCGCCCCGCCTGATCGCTGACGATTCCCGGCGAGGAGAGCGGCCAGCACTTCCGGGGGCAGACTTGCCCGCACCGCCTCCAGCAATCGGTCTTCCAGCGCCTCGGCCTCTCCCTCCGGCGCCTGCGCCTCGCCGTCCTCCGGCTCGGAGTCCTGAGGCGGCTGCTCCTCTGGTGCCTGCTCCTCCTCCGCACCGGGGAGCCAGAGGGCACGCGGGAGCAGCACCAACTCCGACGCGATGGCCGCGTCCTCCTCCGCCACCGCCGACCGGCCGTGGAGCGCCGCGTGGGCGCGCGCGGCAGCAAGCGCCATCGTAGGCGGGCGCGCTGAGCCAATCCCCATGCCCGCCGCCATCGCCACGAGCGCTGCCAGCGCATCGTCCGGCACCGCGACGTAGGAGAGCATTGCTCGGGCGGCCCGGACGTCGTCCAGCGTCGCCACGAGCGGGCTCACCGCCCCAAGCGGCAGCGCGTCGAGGCCGAGGGCGAAGGCAAGGCGGTCGCCGAGCGCGGGCGCCACGCGCTCCTCCGCCTCTGCTCCCTCATCGAAGGCGATCACCGTCGGCGCGGCCGCTCCTTCGAGACCCTGTGTGAGGGCACCGACGACACCCCGTTCGAGCCGCTCGGCCCCGGGCACGACCAAGACGCCAGCCGTCGCCCGGGTAAGGAGCCCAGGCGCCTCAATCGCACGCCCCTCCGCCAGTGTCGCTGCGAGGTCGAGGCGCGGCAGCAACGGTGCCGCGCCGCAGCCGGGCGGAAGCCGGTGCCATGGCGCCGCATCCCCCATGAGGGCGCGCAGCCCCTCAAGCCAGGCATCGCGGGCATGACCCGGCCGCGCGCGCAGGACCGCGCCGCGCAGGCCGCGCGGATCGATGGCGAGGAGAACGGCGGCAAGGCCCGCGCGGGCCCATACCTCCTCACCATCCTCGGGCGCGCCCGAGGATGGTGCGGGGTAGCCGTCGTTCAGATCTCGCATCGCCTCCTCCGCAGTTTATCCCCGACACAGGCGCTCAGACCTCCGCCGGTGCGCCGAGGACCTCCGCCACCGCCCGGGCGACCCGCGCGGTCGAAGCCGTCTCGTCAAGCGGATCGCGCCGCAGCCGGTGGCCGAGCGCCATCGGGGCGACGGCCGCAAGATCCTCGATCGAGGCAGAACCCCGGCCTTCGAGCGCCGCCACAGCGCGCGCCGCCCGGATCAGCGTGAGCTCCCCGCGAAGCCCATCGGTGCCGAGGGCGATACAAAGCCGTGCCGCCGCCTCGCGCAGCTCATCGTGCAGGAGAACATCATCGAGACCCATGCGCGCGTGTTGCAGCTTCTCGGCGAGCGCTTCTTCCTCCGACGCCCAATCGGCGAGGAAACCGGCGGGATCCCGCTCGAAGGCGTCGCGCCGCTTCACCACCTCGATGCGGGAGGCGACATCCTGCGGCGTCCGCACCTCAACCGAGAGGCCGAAACGGTCGAGGAGTTGGGGCCGCAGTTCCCCCTCCTCCGGATTGCCGGACCCGACCAGCACGAAGCGGGCCGGATGTCGGAGCGAGAGCCCCTCGCGCTCGACCACGTTCTCGCCCGAGGCGGCGACATCCAGCAGCAGGTCGATCAGGTGGTCTTCGAGGAGGTTCACCTCGTCGATGTAGAGAAAGCCCCGATGGGCGCGGGCGAGGAGCCCCGGCTCGAACCGTTTCTCCCCCGTCGCGAGCGCACGCTCGAGATCGAGCGCGCCAACCACCCGGTCCTCCGTCGCGCCGAGCGGCAGATCGACGACCGGCACGGGCCGCATGACCTCGCGCCGGTTCGGATCGCGGCAGACCTCACAAACCGGAGCCGGGTTCTCGGGCGTGCAGCCATACGCGCATCCCTCGACACCCGGGCTTGGTGGGAGAAGGCCTGCCAATGCGCGGATCGTCGTCGACTTGCCAGTGCCCCGGTCCCCGAAGGCCAGCACACCGCCGATGGCAGGCTCAATCGCCGCGATCATCAGCGAGCGCTTGAGATCGTCCTGCCCAACGACGGCACTGAAGGGGAACTGCGGGGCCCGGCGGGCCGCCTCCTGGTCGCGCATCGCTGCCTCCCGGCCTGGTGCTCGAGATGCTGGCGCAGGGCGCTGCAACCGAGTGGGCGACAGCGCGAGCGTCAACTATTGTTGACACTCTAGCAGTCAGCAGAGGTGAACATCAAGCAGGCTTCGCGCCCTCCGGCTCCGGTCGCAGTGCCTGAGGCGGTCGGCGGTAAGCGGGCAAGGCTTCACCGAGGCGAAGGAGCGTGACGATAGCGATGGCGGCCATGATGATCACGAAGGGTACGCTCGGCAGCTGGAACCGCCCCCCCGCCTGCGTCACGGCATGTACGCCGGTGAAGTACGCCCAGATGATGAAGGCCGGATGGAAGAGCCCGATCACACCGAGCCGCCAGATCGCTATCCCGACCCCCACCAGCCCCAGCAGCACGGTCGAGTACCAGCAGGCTGTGCCGATCGCCTTGAGAAAGAAGACCGCCCAAGGCCCGTAGCGCTGCTCGACAGAAGGGTTCCAGACAACGGCGATGGTCTGCCCCCGATGCTGGACCAGAACCTTCCAGGCCGTACGCTGCACGAAACCGACGGGGTCCGCCTCGATGTATTCGAGCGCACGGCGGAGCATCAGCCGATCCGCCTCGACATGGGTCAGCCCTTTGATCCAGGGCGGCGGTGGGACGTAGGTACCCGGCGTTCCCGGATGGTTGCCGTTCCAGAGCGCCAGACCGAAATTGGTGCTGACGAGCGCTGGTTGACCCAGCACCTGACTGTTCCGGTAGGTCCAGGGCGAGATCACAATCAGCATCGCAAGCATCGTCGCCAGAGCGACGACCGCCTCACGCTGCCAGACGCGCCATTGCCTGAGGACAGTGACGAAGCCGAGCGCGATCGGCAGCAAGAGCGCCACGGGCCGGAAATAGCAGGCGATGCCGAAGAAGAAGCCGGCAACAAGCACCCGCTGCCACTGCTTGCCCCAGTCCGAGCCGTAAGCCACGAGGCCGAGGCAGAGGACGAAGAGAAAGGGCTGCTCGCTCTGCAGCACGGTCACATACATCACGAAGGTCGGCCAGAACCCGATCATGAAGGCGGCGATCAGCGCGGTCAGTGTGCCCGCCCAACGCTGTGCCAAAACGTAGATCAGAGGAACGAGGGCGACCGAGAAGACGATGTTGGCGATGATGATCGGCGTGAAGGATTGGCCGAAGACGAACCAGAGCGCTGCGATCAGCATGCCCGTGCCAGGCGCCCAGAAGGCGTTCGGCAGCCCGGGAGCCATGGCATACTCGCCAGTCTCGAGCAGCGTCTTGGCGTACAGCATATAGGCGCCGCTGTCGGAGGTCGGCAGCACCACGACAAGCGAGGCCCAGAGCACGCGAATGGCCAGCGCCCCGAGCATGATGAGCAGCAGGACTGTCGTTGCCCGCGCCTCGAGCCTCGCCGCTATCGCCGCCAGTCGCCCCTGGATGCTGTCAGTCATGCCGAGCTTTCACCTCTGCACTCTCGGAACGATCTCGCCGGTATGCCGACGGTCATAAGACCCGGCAACAGAAAAGCCGGTTAACCGACGGCATCCTGCTGCACTGCGACATTTCTTGGTCCGATTGCGGGCATCCCCATGGCGGGCTTGCGGGCTTCGACAGCCTCGGCTACGCCGACTAACCTCCGGAACGCCGCGCTGACCTCTCGGGGCGGACTGTCTCCCCCAGCACTCCCAGGGCGAGGAGCACTCCGATGTCCATACCCCAACAGGGCGGCGGCCCGATTGAAAGCCGCGACGACCTCGCCGGTTATCTCGAGAGCGGCTGCAAACCGGCCGCAGCTTGGCGGATCGGCACAGAGCACGAGAAGTTCGGCTACTGTCTCGAGAGCCACAGGCCCCTGCCCTATGACGGTCCCCGCTCAGTCCGCGTGATGCTGGAGGGGTTACGGGACCGCTTCGCCTGGCAGCCGCTGGAGGAAGGCGGCAATATCATCGGCCTCACCAAGGACGGCGCCAATGTGAGCCTCGAGCCCGGCGGGCAGCTCGAGCTTTCGGGCGCACCGCTCGAGACGATCCACCAGACCTGCGACGAGGTGAACACGCATCTCGCCGAGGTTCGCAACGTGGCGGACGAACTCGGCATCGGCTTCATCGGCCTCGGCGCCGCGCCCGAATGGCGGCATGAGGACATGGATCGCATGCCGAAGGGCCGCTACAAGCTGATGACCGACTACATGGGCAAGGTCGGCACCCACGGCACGCAGATGATGTACCGGACCTGCACCGTGCAGGTGAACCTCGACTTCGCGTCCGAGGCGGACATGGTCAAGAAACTGCGGGTCGCCCTCGCGCTGCAGCCCGTGGCCACCGCGCTCTTCGCCGCGTCGCCGTTCTTCGAGGGCAAGGTGAACGGCTATCAGTCCTGGCGCTCGCGCATCTGGCAGGACCTCGATTCCGACCGAACCGGCACGCTGCCTTGGGTTTTCGAGGATGGCATGGGCTTCGAGCGCTGGGTCGACTACGCGCTCGATGTGCCGATGTACTTCGTATACCGTGACGGGGTCTATATCGACGCGCTCGGCCAATCCTTCCGGGACTTTCTCGAAGGCAATCTGCCGGCGCTGCCCGGGGAGACGCCGACCCTCTCGGACTGGGGCGACCATCTCACGACCATCTTCCCCGAGGCACGGATCAAGAAGTTCATCGAGATGCGCGGGGCGGATGGCGGACCATGGCGGCGGCTCTGCGCGCTGCCGGCGCTCTGGGTCGGTCTCCTTTACGATGCGAGCGCTCTCGATGCCGCCTGGGACATCGCCAAGGACTGGACGGCGGAGGAGCGGGAGGCGCTTCGACTTGGCGCCGCCAAGGACGGGCTGCGCACGACGATCCGGGGACGGACGATGCAGGATCTTGCCGAGGAGGTGCTGGAGGTCTCAAAGGCCGGGCTCGCCGCGCGCGCCCGGGCAGGTACCGTGGATCGCGACGAGACGCATTTCCTGAATGCCCTCCACGAGATCGCGGCAAGCGGTGTCAGCCCCGCCGACGAGCTTCTCGTCGCCTACGAGAACGAGTGGCAGGGCGATCTATCCCGCATCTACGCTCAGTACAGCTACTGACGCCCAATCCGGGGGCGATCCGCCCCGGCCCCCGAGCCGGGGCCTCCCGGGAGCCTGCAGAGGTCCCGGGTCAAGCCCGGGACGCACTGCACCTGGGGCCGCCTATGTCCTCCAGGTCCGTCACCAGACATGGGTCTCGGCCGAGACCGGCACCGAAAGCCGCTCGGGCGAGAACTCCGAGGCGTCGAGCGTCTCGCTGGCCCCCTTCAGGATGTACTCCGCCACCGCGAGGCCCGTCGCAGGCCCATGCTGCACCCCATGGCCCGAGAAGCCGTTGGCGAGGATGAGGTTCGGGCAGCTCGGCGCGGGGCCGATGATCGCGTTCTGGTCATGGGTGCACCATGCGTAATGGCCGGCCCAAAGCCCGATCATGCGGATCGCCTCGAAGCACGGGGCACGCGCCGCCAAAAGCGGCCAGATCACCTCCTCGAACTCAAGCGACCGGGGCTCTAGATCTTCGGGATCCACCGCCGGATCTGGCTCCGGATGGCGGCCGGCGATGAAACCCGGCCCCTCCGGCCGGCACCAGATGAGGGAGCTGTCGATCATCAGCGGCAGGCTCTCCCGCTTCGCTGGCGACTGCTCGCAGGTGAAGGCGAAGGCCGTGCGCTTCCGCGGCTCGACCGGGATCGACACATCCGCCGTCGCGGCCATGGCAGCCCCGCGGGCACCCGCGGCGTTGACGGCGAAATCGGCCTCCAGCACAGAACCGTCCGACAACCTTACGCCGGTCACACGGTCGCCCCGCCTGACATAGGCCATGGCATCGGCCTCGCGCCAGACGACACCCGCGGCCATGGCTTCGGCCTTCATCTGCGCCTGTACTGCCAAGGGATCGAACCAGCCCTCGCCCGTTCGCCCGAAGCTCGCGAGAGCGACGTCATCGGTGTTGAGATGCGGAAACGACTGCGAGAGGTCTGCAGGCTCCAGAAGCTCGATATCCGCCCCCTCCGCCAACTGCAGGGTATGGGCGCGACGCATCCGCTCGGCCGCCGGCTCAGCCCCCGCAAGCACCAGATATCCGTTCTCCCGAAACCCCGCTTTCTCAAGCCCCATTCGGCGTAGGAAGTCGAGCCCGTAGCGGGAGAAGCGGATGTTGCAGGGTGTCGAGAACTGCTGCCGGATGCCAGCGGTCGAGCGGCCGGTGGAGGCGGCGTGAAGCGAGAAGTCCCGCTCGACCACGGTCACCCCGTCCGAGTGGCCAAGGGCCATAAGCTGCCAGGCGGCCGCCGT
Source organism: Pseudomonadota bacterium (assembly GCA_039815685.1). Taxonomy (GTDB): domain Bacteria; phylum Pseudomonadota; class Alphaproteobacteria; order Rhodobacterales; family Rhodobacteraceae; genus Thermohalobaculum. The sequence goes on from JBCBYV010000017.1 coordinate 98,301, forward strand.
GCCGACGATCCCACCGCCGACGACGACGATGCGTGGGCTCACGAGGCCCCTCCAGCAGCGGCCAGCGCCTTTTCCCGCATCTGGCTCAGCGTCTCGCGCGGCGTCAGCGCCTCGGTCGGCTGGATCAGCTCGAGGAGCGCGCCGGTCGGCGAGGCCAAGGCGCGCTCCATCGCCGGAGCGAATGCGGAGGTTTCGGCTACGCGCTCCGCATGCATGCCGTAGGCGCGACCGATGGCAGTATAGTCGGGGTTCACGATCTCCGTGCCGCTGACGCGTGCAGGATAATGCCGTTCCTGATGCATGCGGATCGTGCCGTAGCTCGCATTGTTTATCACCAGCACCACGGGCTGCGCGCCCGCCTGCATCGCCGTGCCGAGCTCCTGCATCGTCATCTGGATGTCCCCGTCCCCGGCGAAGCAGATTACTGTCCGCCCCGGCTCCATGATCTTCGCGGCCACCGCCGCGGGCAGCCCATGGCCCATCGCGCCAGACTGCGGCGCCAGCAGCCGGTGGCCAGGGCCGAAGAGGAAGAGCCGCGTGGGCCAGATCGCGAAATTGCCCGCCCCGTTCGTCAGCACCGCATCATCCGGCAGCCGATCGCGAAGGGTTCGCATCACCTCCGCCATGTCGAGCCCCGCCGGCTGTGCCGGCGGCCTGAGCTGCGCGCCAACGCCTTCGCGCAGCGCAGCAACCCAAGCGGCCGCACCAATGCCCGCACGCGGCCCCTGCCCCGTCAGCGCCTCGGCCAAAGCGGCGGCGAAGCGCGCGCCACAAGCCTGGATCGCGGCTTCCGGCCGGTAGATCTTAGCAAGCTCGCCGGCTTCGGGATGCACGTGGAAGAGCCGCTGCTTCGGCTCCGGCACCTCGAGAAGCGTATAGCCGTCCGTCTCCGTCTCCCCGAACCTGAGGTTGAGAGCGACGAGGACATCCGCCTCCCGGATCGCGCGGCGCACCTGCGGCGGCATACCGACGCCCGCATCGCCGATATAGACCGTGCTGTGATTGTCGATGAGGTCCTGACGCCGGAAACCAGTGGCGACGGCGACGCCCGCTGCCTCAGCGGCCCGGGTCAGCCCGGCGAGGGTCGGGCGCCCCTCTACAGGCGCCGTTGGATCGTCCCACCCGCCGCCGCCGATCAGCACCAGTGGGCGCTCGGCGCCATGCAATGCGGCCGCTACCCGCGCCACATCCCCCGGATCGGCCGCAGGCCGTGGTGTGGGGAGCGCGCGGGTCAGAGGTGCAGCCGCCACGACCTCCGTCAGCATGTCCTCGGGCAGCGAGACTACGACCGGGCCCGGCCTGCCCGAGAGGGCCAGCGCATGCGCCCGCCCGACGATCTCGGGCACGCGCGCCGGGTCGTCGATCTCGAAGGCGCCCTTCGCGAGCGGCGCGAAGAACTTGGTGTAATCAACCTCTTGGAACGCCTCCCGCCCCAGCATGCCCCGCGCCACCTGGCCGACAAAGAGCAGCATGGGAGAGGCGTCCTGCCGCGCCGTATGCACTCCGATGGACGCGTTCGTTGCTCCCGGACCGCGCGTCACGAAGCAGATCCCGGGCCGCCCCGTCATCTTGCCGGCAGCCGCTGCCATGAAGGCCGCACCCCCCTCCTGTCGGCAAAGCACGAAGCGAATGGCGCTGTCGTGGAGTGCGTCGAGGACGGCTAGATAACTCTCGCCCGGAACACCGAAGGCGATGTCGGCGCCCAACGCTTCGAGCGATGAGACGAGCAGTTGTGCCCCGGTCTGCGGCGGTGGTGCGGCGGGCGTCGGCGGGATGGTGTCGGTCGCGTTCATGCGCGGCATTGGCGCGCCGGCAGCACGGGCTGTCAACGCCTGCGTGAGCTGCCGAAAAAAGGAATGGCCCGCTGCCTCCCCCGAAGCAGCGGGCCTCCGCGGATCCCCCTTCCCCAGCTGGCGCAGCGTCTGCCTCTCACCGCTGCGCGCCCCGGGAAGTGCCCCTCTCGCCAACTCAGAGTTGCACTGCAACCCGGGCGAGAGTCAGGCCCGATAGTGATAGTTTGTGTCATTGCGGGATAGATTGCGGCGAAACTGCCTCATTTCGGCCCATTCTCGCCCCGTTCACCGTCAGAACGGGAATTCAAAGGAGGCGGGAACCTGCCTGAAGGTGATCTCCCCGCCGCCGAGACCCTCGGTGTCGCGGTCGAAGACCTGGCGGGCGAAGCGCACTTCCGGCTCGACCGTCGCGAACTCTTCAGCCCAGGGCGTCTCACTCAGAAAGCACCGGGCACGGCCGCCCTCGAGGGTGGCGCCATCGGGCCGGCGTGCGAACCGACCAGGGTCGCGCAGCACGGTTCGTCCGGCAAGCTGCACCTGACCTGAGGCGACGGCACGGTCGAGATAGAGCGTCGTCTGACCCGTCACGCCGCGCGCCACCCAGGCACCGCAGATCCTGACCTTGCCCGCCTCCTGCCCGGCTGCCACAGCGAATTCAAGGCTGGCGCCAGTGCTGAAGAGCGCCCCGCCGCGTCCATAGCCCTCATCCACGACAGCCTCCCCGGCTGGGCGCACTGGCGCAGCACAGGCGGCGACGAGCAGAAGAAGCGGCAACGAGCGGCGCATGGCAACCTCCAAGAATGCCCCGGCAGGGTGCCACGCCCCTCGCCAAGCGCAACCTCGGCCGCGATCACAATCGGTCGCAAAACGAAAAAGGGCCCCGCCGGAGCGGAGCCCTTGGATCAAGCCACGGAAGAGCGCGTCACTCGATGATTTTGGAGACGACGCCTGCGCCGACGGTGCGGCCGCCTTCTCGGATGGCGAAGCGGAGTTTCTCCTCCATCGCGATCGGTGCGATCAGCGTCACCTCGAATTTGAGGTTGTCGCCCGGCATCACCATCTCCGTGCCGTCCGGCAGCGCCACCGTGCCCGTCACATCCGTCGTGCGGAAGTAGAACTGCGGCCGGTAGTTCGTGAAGAACGGCGTGTGACGACCGCCCTCTTCCTTCGTCAGGATATAGGCTTCCGCCTCGAACTTCGTGTGCGGCTTCACCGAGCCCGGCTTGCACAGAACCTGGCCGCGCTCGACATCCTCGCGCCCGATACCGCGCAGAAGTGCGCCGATATTGTCGCCCGCCTCACCGCGATCCAGAAGCTTGCGGAACATCTCGACGCCCGTGCAGGTCGTCTTCTTCGATTCGCGCAGGCCCACGATCTCGATCTCCTCGCCGACCGTGATCACGCCGCGCTCCACGCGCCCCGTCACCACGGTGCCGCGGCCCGAGATCGAGAACACATCCTCGATCGGCATCAGGAACGGCTGGTCGATCGGACGCTCGGGCGTCGGGATGTACTCATCCACCTGCGCCATCAGCTCCTTGATCTTGTCCTCGCCGATCGCGTTGTCGCGCCCCTCCATCGCCGCCAGCGCCGAGCCCGCCACGATCGGGATGTCGTCGCCCGGGAAGTCGTAGGAGGAGAGGAGCTCGCGCACCTCCATCTCCACCAGCTCCAGAAGCTCCTCGTCATCCACCTGGTCGACCTTGTTGAGGAAGACCACCAGCGCCGGCACGCCGACCTGGCGCGCGAGCAGAATGTGCTCGCGGGTCTGCGGCATCGGCCCGTCGGCCGCGTTCACAACGAGGATCGCGCCGTCCATCTGCGCCGCCCCCGTGATCATGTTCTTCACATAGTCGGCATGGCCCGGACAGTCGACATGGGCGTAATGGCGGTTGTCGGTCTCGTATTCCACATGCGCCGTCGAGATCGTGATCCCGCGCGCCTTCTCCTCCGGCGCGCCGTCGATCTGATCATAGGCCTTGAACTCGCCGAAATACTTCGTGATCGCCGCCGTCAGCGTCGTCTTGCCGTGATCCACATGCCCAATCGTCCCGAT
>JBCBYV010000061.1:0-2743 GCA_039815685.1 Pseudomonadota bacterium
AGTGGCGCCGCCACTACAATACCGTCCGGCCCCACAGCGCCCTCGGTTACCGTCCGCCCGCGCCACAAACAATCATCCCCGTCGACCAGAGGCCGGTCATGCACTAACAATTCAACCGGACCACTCGGTGGGGGCAGTCCAATCAGAGATGTCTACCAGGCGCGCTACGGCGAGACACTGAACCAGACGCGCGAAGGGCTGATAGGGACTGAGAAGGCCTTCCCCGAGACAGCTCGTGCCCGAGCGCTGGTTCAGGCTGAGACGATCGGCCAGCTCATTGAGAAGCCACCAACCCAGCCCTTCTACCGGGCCTATGATCGGGCGGCCGTGAGCCTCGCGGAGGAGCTCAAGATCACGCAAACCGGGGCCAAGGCGCTCATGAAGGAGACCTATCAGGCAGCCCATGATCGGGATCTCTATGAAGCCGGCAAAGAGCTGGAGGAGGCCTATCACCGCCCGGTTCGCGAGGCCGAGATCGCCGAGCGCAAGGCCGAGAAGTTGCAGAGCCGAAGCCGTTCACAGAGCATGGGCTGAACGGATGCTTGGCGAGCGCATGTATCGAACCGAGCCGGTGCGTATCGAATGCGCTCTGGAGATGTTCTATATTTGTTCTTTACTTCTCGCGGAAGCTCTGTTACTATGCATCTCAAATGACCGGCCACCTGTGGATAACCCCGCGGGTGGTCTTTTTTTTGAGGTATAGCGTATGACGAAGCCTGTAGACTGGAAGAACAAGGAACAACTCTGGATGGCCACGGCGGCCGGACGGCGCGAGCGGTTGCGCGCGATCGTGCGGTTCATGGCGCGCCGTGCTGCGGAACGGACCTGGAAGGCGATGAACGCGCCGCCAGTCGCCCCGCCACCCGAGAAGGAAGGACGACGCCCATGACCAGGATCGCGATCTATGCGCGCTATTCGAGCGACCTGCAGTCCGACGCCTCGATCGATGATCAGGTGCGGCTGTGTACGCTCCGTGCCAAAGGCGAGCGCGCGCAGGTGGTCGAGACTTATGCCGATCACGGGATCTCCGGCGCCTCGACGCTGCTGCGTCCAGGTGTCCAAGCGCTCCTGCACGACGCGCTCGCGGGCAAGTTCGACGTGCTCTACGCGGAAGCACTCGATCGGCTGAGCCGCGACCAGGAAGATATCGCCGCCATCTACAAGCGCTTGAGCTTCGCGGGCATTCGCATCGTGACGCTCTCCGAGGGTGAGATCAGCGAGCTCCATATCGGCCTCAAGGGCACCATGAACGCGCTGTTCTTGAAGGACCTCGCCGACAAGACCCGCCGCGGCCTACGCGGGCGCGTCGAGGCCGGGCGCTCCGGCGGCGGCAACGCCTATGGCTATGACGTCGTCAAGTCCGAGGACGACAAAGGCCAACGCCGCATCAATGAACGCGAGGCCGCCGTCATCAATCGCATCTTCAAGGACTATCTCGCCGGAACCTCGCCGAAGAAGATCGCCTTCGCGCTCAATCAGGAAGGCATCCCTGCCCCGTCCGGGCGCGACTGGGGACCGAGCACGCTCTACGGCAATCGCGAGCGCGGCACCGGGATCCTCAACAACGAACTCTATATCGGCCGCATGGTCTGGAACCGGTTGCGCTACGTGAAGGACCCGGCCACGGGCAAGCGCATCTCCCGGCTCAATCCGGAGGACGAATGGGTCACCCAAGAGATCCCGGAGCTCCGCGTCATCGACCAGGCCATCTGGGACGCGGTGACGGCCAAGCAGGGCACGATCAACAAGCAGGCCAAGTCCGGCTTCATGAACGCGCGCCGCCCGAAGAACCTCTTTTCCTATCTGATCAAGTGCGGCACCTGCGGTGGCGGCTGCTCACTGATCAACGCCAACCAGATCGGGTGCTCGACGGCCCGCAACAAAGGCACCTGCGACAACCGCCTGACCATCAGCCGCACCTATCTCGAGGAAGACATCCTGGGCGCCCTTCAGAGCCAGTTGATGGACCCGGAACTCACGGAGGTCTTTTGCAAGGAGTACACCGCCCATCTGAACCGTCTGCGCCGCGGCCGCATCGACGCGGCCTCGAGCCATCGCAAGGAGCTGGCGAAGCTCGAGCGCGAGCGGGTCCGCATGGTCGACGCGATCGAGGAGGGCATGCCGGCGGAGATGTTCCGCGACGATGCCAAGCGGATCGCTGCACGGATGGCGGTGCTTGAGCGCGAAATCGGGGATGCGGAGGAGCCGGCGCCGATCCTGCATCCCGCCATGGCCAAGATGTATGCTGAAGAGGTGCGGCGCTTGACCGAGACGCTGAACGATGCGGCGCACCGCGATGAAGCTGCCGCGCTCATACGGACCCTCGTCGAGCGGATTATCCTCACGCCCGATCCGACGGGCACACGGCTGATGGTCGATCTTGAGGGCGATCTTGCAGGGATCCTGTCGATCGCCGCGAGAGGGACGAAGGAGACCACCGTGGAGGCTGCCAAGTCCTTGGCACGCCTCACCTACCGGCTTCCGGCGCGTGGTGCTGGTGCTGGTGCTGGTGCTGGTGCTGACGTAGGAATAGGTGGTTGCGGGGAAGGGCCTTCGCCTATTCCTCACCCGACTGCGGGCGATCCCGGGAAGGACGTAGGTTTAGGTGGTTGCGGGGGCAGGATTTGAACCTGCGACCTTCAGGTTATGAGCCTGACGAGCTACCGGGCTGCTCCACCCCGCGGTTTCTGGCGGGCTGTTTTGCCTGCCTGTCTGGTCGTGGTTGTGACCAGGCGGTCTCGGC
>JBCBYV010000058.1:0-7620 GCA_039815685.1 Pseudomonadota bacterium
CTCTTGCCAATGCGCGACATCTCAGCCTCCTCAGAATACCGTGCAGAGCACTTCGCCGCCCACATTCTCGGCGCGGGCCTTGTGGTCCGACATCACGCCGCGATTGGTGGAGACGATGGCCACGCCCAGCCCGTTGCGGACCGAGGGGATGTTCTTCGAGCCCTGGTAGCTGCGCCGGCCGGGCGTCGAGACGCGCTTGAGTTCCTTGATGGCCGGCTGGCCGTCAAAGTACTTCAGGCTGATCTCGAACTCAGGCTTGTGATCGCCCTGATCGATCTTCTCGTAGCTCCGGATGTAGCCCTCATCGACCAGCACATCGAGCACCCAGCCGCGCAGCTTCGAGGCCGGCGTGCGGACGGTCGACTTCTGGCGGAGCGACGCGTTGCGGATGCGGGTCAGCATATCGCCGAGCGGATCGTTCATGCTCATGACTTGCCCTCCCTCACCAGCTCGACTTGACCATGCCCGGCACCTGACCGATCGAGGCCAGGTCGCGGAGCGCGATACGGCTCATCCGCAGCTTGCGGTAATAGGCCTTCGGGCGGCCCGAGACCTCGCAGCGGTTGTGAAGCCGCGTGGGCGAGGAGTTGCGCGGCAGCTTCGCGAGCTTGAGGCGCGCCTTGAAGCGGTCCTCCATCGGAAGCTCCGTGTTGCTCGCGATCTCCTTCAGCGCCGTGCGCTTCGCCGCATACTTCTTGACCAGGCGCTGGCGCTTCTTCTCGCGCTCGACCATGGAAACCTTTGCCATCGGTCCGTCCTCCGCCTCAGTTCCGGAAGGGCATGTTGAAATGCTTCAACATCGCCTTCGCTTCAGCGTCCGTCGACGCCGTGGTGCAGATGATGATGTCCATGCCCCAGATCTGATCGATCTTGTCGTACTCGATCTCGGGGAAGACGATGTGCTCGCGAATGCCCATGGCATAGTTGCCGCGGCCATCGAAGGATTTGCCGTTCAGGCCGCGGAAATCGCGGATGCGGGGCATGGCGATCGTGATCAGGCGATCGAGGAAGTCGAACATCCGGTCGCGGCGGAGCGTGACCTTGACGCCGAGCGGCATCTCCTCGCGCACCTTGAAGCCGGCGATGGACTTCTTGGCCTTCGTGATCACCGGCTTCTGACCGGCGATGCGCATCAGGTCGTCATGCGCCGCCTTGATCTTCTTCGAGTCGCCAACCGCCTCGCCGACACCCATGTTCAGCACGACCTTGTCGAGCGACGGGATCATCATGTCGTTCTTGTAGCCGAACTCTTTCTTGAGCGCGGGGCGAACGGTGTCCCGATAATGGGTGCGAAGGCGCGGGATGTATGTCGAGCCGTCAGCCATCGATGACCTCCCCGGACTTCTTGGCGTAGCGGACCTTGGTGCCGTCCTCGAGGAACTTGAAGCCGACGCGCGTCGGCCCGCCATCCTTGGGATCCACGAGCGCGAGGTTCGAGACCTGGATCGGCAGCTCCTTCTGGATGCGGCCACCCTGACTCTGCTGGGTCTGGCGCTGATGGCGCGTGACCACATTGATGCCAGCGACGACCGCACGGTTCTCCTTGGGCAGCATCAGGGTGATCTCACCCTCCTTGCCCTTGTCGCGCCCCGTCAGGACCACGACCTTGTCGCCCTTCTTGAGTTTCGCAGCCATCACAGCACCTCCGGCGCAAGGCTGATGATCTTCATGAAGTTCTTGGCGCGGAGCTCGCGCACCACCGGGCCAAAGATGCGGGTGCCCACGGGCTCCAGGTTGTTGTTCAGGATCACCGCGGCGTTGCGATCGAAGCGGATCGCCGTGCCATCGTCCCGGAACACCTCCTTCGCGGTGCGCACGACGACGGCCTTGCGCACATCGCCCTTCTTCACGCGGCCGCGGGGGATAGCCTCCTTGACGGAGACCACGATGATGTCGCCGACGCTCGCATATTTGCGCTTCGCACCGCCCAGCACCTTGATGCACTGAACCCGCTTCGCGCCGGAGTTGTCGGCAACGTCCAGATTGGACTGCATCTGGATCATAGTCGCTCTCCCGACCTGCAGGGACGCGCCCTGCGGTTTCGACGAGCCGAAAGGTTATCGGGGGATCAGCTGACCCGCTCGAGAACCTCCCAGCGCTTGGTTTTCGAGATCGGCGCGCATTCGATGATGCGCACGGTCTCCCCGGCTTTGAACGCGTTCTCCGCGTCATGGGCCCGGTACTTCTTAGACTTACGGATCGTCTTCTTCAGAACGGGATGCGTGAAGCGACGCTCGACGAGAACGGTCACGGTCTGCTCGTTCTTGTCGCTGACGATGGTGCCCTGAAGGATACGCTTCGGCATCAGGCAGTCTCCCCAGTGGCCGCCTCGGGGGCAGCAGCAGCGCCGGCCGCAGCCGCGCGCGCCTTTTCGTTCAGGATCGTCTTCACGCGCGCCGCGTCCCGGCGCACCGTGCGCACGCGGCCCGTGTTCTCAAGCTGACCGGTCGCCGCCTGGAAACGCAGGTTGAAGGCTTCCTTGCGGAGCGCCTCCAGCTGGTCCCGGAGCTCGTCCGGCGTCTTGGAGCGAAGTTCGCTCGCATTCATCGATCGTCGTCCTTTCAACATCGCCGGTAGGCCCCGCGCCGCCGTGTTCGAAACGGCCTAGGTCACCATGATTCCGGCGGAGATCAGAGTGAGCGCGCCTCCTAAGCCCGTACGGCGTTGAAGGCAACCCCTAATCAACAGTTAGCCACTCCCAAAACCCTGCATCTCGAACGCCTTGGGAGCAAAGACAACGACGCGCGCCGCAACGGGCGCGCGTCGGGATTTCGTGGCGAGGACCTTACCAGTCTTCCTTGACCACCACTCGGGTCTGCAGCGGCAGCTTCATCGCGGCAAGGCGCAGCGCCTCGCGCGCAATCGGCTCGGCCACACCGTCGATCTCGAACATGATCCGGCCAGGCTTCACCTTGGCCGCCCAGTACTCGACCGAGCCCTTGCCCTTGCCCATCCGAACCTCGGTGGGTTTCTGCGTCACCGGCACGTCCGGGAAGATGCGGATCCAGACGCGACCCTGACGCTTCATGTGGCGCGTCATGGTCCGCCGGGCCGCCTCGATCTGGCGCGCGGTCACCCGCTCCGGCGTCACGGCCTTCAGGCCATAGCTGCCGAAATTGAGGTCCGAGCCGCCCTTGGTCTGACCGTGTATCCGGCCCTTGTGCTGCTTGCGGAACTTCGTGCGTTTCGGGGAAAGCATCTCTCAGTCCTTTCAGCGGTCGCGGTCGCGGCCACGCGGACGGCCACCGCCGGCGCCACCCTCCTGGCGCTCCTGCTCCAGCCGGTCGCGCGCCGAGGGGTCGTGGTCCATGACCTCGCCCTTGAAGATCCAGACCTTGATGCCGATGACACCGTAGGCGGTCTTGCCCTCGGAATGGGCGTAGTCGATGTCGGCGCGGAGCGTGTGCAGCGGCACGCGGCCCTCGCGATACCACTCGGTCCGCGCGATCTCCGCACCGCCCAGACGACCCGCACAGTTGATGCGGATACCCTGAGCACCCATGCGCATGGCGTTCTGCACCGCCCGCTTCATCGCGCGGCGGAAGCTTACGCGACGCTCGAGCTGCTGGCCCACGTTCTCGGCCACCAGCTGCGCATCGAGCTCCGGGCGACGGATCTCGACGATGTTGAGGTGCAGCTCGCTCGAGGTGAGGGCTGCCACCTTCTTGCGCAGCTTCTCGATGTCCGCGCCCTTCTTGCCGATGATCACGCCCGGGCGCGCCGTGTGGATGGTCACGCGGCACTTCCGATGCGGACGCTCGATGATCACGCGGGAGACGCCGGCCTGGGCGCACTCCTTCTTGATGAATTCCCGGATCCGCAGGTCCTCATGCAGGAGCTTGCCGTACTCCGCCCCATCGGCGAACCAGCGGCTGTCCCAGGTGCGGTTTATGCCGACGCGCAGGCCGACCGGGTTTACTTTATGTCCCATCAGGCCTGCTCCTCGATCTGGCGCACCTTGATCGTAATCTCGCTAAACGGCTTCTGGAGCCTGCCGAACTTGCCGCGCCCGCGCGGACGGCCGCGCTTCAGCACCAGGTTCTTGCCCACATAGGCCTCCGCCACCACCAGCTCGTCCGGGTCGAGGCTGTGATTGTTCTCGGCATTGGCGATGGCCGACTGCAGCGTCTTCTTGACGTCGATCGCGACGCGCCGCTTCGAGAACGTCAGCGCCGCAAGCGCCTTCTCCACCGGCATGCCGCGGATCATGCCCGCCACGAGGTTCAGCTTCTGCGGCGAGGTCTTGAGCATCCGGCACTTAGCCATGGCCTCGTTCTCGGCCACGCGACGCGGGTTCTTGTCCTTACCCATCGCCCGTTACCTCCGCTTCGCTTTCTTATCGGCCATGTGGCCATAGTAGGTACGGGTCGGCGCGAACTCGCCGAACTTGTGCCCGATCATGTCTTCCGACACGGAGACGGGGATGTGCTTCTGGCCGTTGTGAACACCGAAGGTGAGGCCCACAAACTGCGGCAGGATGGTCGAACGACGCGACCAGATCTTGATGACTTCGTTGCGGCCCGAGTCGCGCGACTTCTGCGCCTTCTTCAGCACGTAGCTGTCGACGAACGGACCCTTCCAGACTGAGCGTGGCATCTAGGCGGTCCTCTTACTTCTTCTTCCGCGCGTGGCGCGAGCGGATGATCAGGCGATCGGTGGTCGTGTTCTTCCGGGTCTTCCGGCCCTTGGTCGGCTTGCCCCAGGGCGTGACCGGATGCCGGCCGCCCGAGGTCCGACCCTCACCACCACCATGCGGGTGATCGATCGGGTTCATGGCGACACCGCGTACGGCCGGGCGCTTGCCCTGATGGCGCGTACGGCCCGCCTTGCCGAAGTTCTGGTTCGAGTGGTCGGGGTTCGACACCGCCCCCACCGTCGCCATGCACTCCTGACGCACCATTCGAAGCTCACCCGAGCTCAGCCGGATCTGCGCATAGCCACCATCACGGCCCACGAACTGAGCGTAGTTGCCCGCGGAGCGCGCGACCTGCCCACCCTTGCCGGGCTTCAGCTCGATATTGTGCACGATCGTGCCGATCGGCATGCCGCTGAACGGCATCGCGTTGCCCGGCTTGATGTCGACCTTCGACCCGGCGACGACCGTGTCACCCACCTGCAGCCGCTGCGGCGCCAGGATGTAGGCCTTCTCACCGTCCTCGTATTTCAGGAGCGCGATGAAGGCCGTCCGGTTCGGGTCGTACTCGATCCGCTCGACCGTCGCCGAAACGTCGTGCTTCGTACGCTTGAAGTCGACGATGCGGTAGAGCCGCTTCGCGCCGCCGCCAATGCGCCGTGCCGTGATCCGTCCGGTGTTGTTGCGCCCGCCCTTCTTCGAGAGACCCTGCGTCAGCGTCTTCTCGGGCCGGCCCTTCCAAAGGTCCGAACGGTCGATCAGCACCAGCCCGCGCTGGCCCGGCGTAGTCGGATTGTATGTTTTCAACGCCATGGTTTCTGTCTTCCGTCTTCAGTTCCCGCCGCGGTCGATGGTGGGCTCAAACCCCACCCTGCCGCTAACCGGTAGGGTGGGGCTCCACCCCACCGTCAGAGCCCGGTCGTCACGTCGATGGCATGGCCCTCTTCGAGGGTCACATACGCCTTCTTCACTTCCTTCCGCTGGCCCAGCCGGCCGCGGAACCGCTTCACCTTGCCGTCGGTGCGCAGCGTGTTCACTGCCTTGACCTTGACACCAAAAAGCGTCTCGACCGCTTCCTTAATCACAGGCTTCGACGCGTCGATCGCGACCTCGAACACGACCGCGTTCGCTTCGGACGCCATCGTCGCCTTCTCGGTGATGATCGGCTTGCGGATCACCTCGTAGAGTTCGGCCTTCTCGGTCATGCCCCGGCCCCTTCCGCCTGCGCTTCGGCCTTCGGCGCGAACCGAGCCTCGATGGCCGCAAGACCCGCCTTCGTCAGCACCAGGGTCTCGTTTTTCAGGATGTCGTAGACGTTCGCACCCTCGCCCGGCAGCAGATGCACGCTGTCGAGGTTACGGGCCGCGCGCTCGAAATTCGTGTCGAGATCTGTGCCGTCGATCACCAGTGCGGTCTTCCAGCCGAGGCTGTCGATCTTCTGCGCGAGCTGGCGGGTCTTGGCCTCCGCCAGTTTCGCCTCGTCGATCACCACGATCTCGCCTGCCTTCGCCTTGGCCGAAAGCGCCATCTTCAGACCCAGCGCCCGAACCTTCTTGGGCAGCTCATGCGCATGGCTGCGCACCTTCGGCCCGAAGGCGCGACCGCCCTTGCGGAACTGCGGCACCGCCCGGTCGCCGTGCCGGGCGCCGCCCGTGCCCTTCTGACGATAGATCTTCTTCGTCGAGTAGCTGACCTCGCCCCGGCTCTTGACCTTGTGCGTGCCGGCCTGACGACGCGCCAGCTGCCAGCGCACCACGCGGTGCAGAATGTCGGCACGCGGCTCGACGCCGAACAGCGCCTCCGGCAGCTCGACCTCGCCCTGCGCGGCGCTGTCCATGTTGATCACATCGATCTTCATTTCTGCTCGTCCCCTTCCGGAGCCTCGCCGCCCGCGGCGCCGTCATCCCCAGCCTTCTCGGCCTGGATCTCGGCTTCGGCCGCCTTCAGCGCCTCGGCCTCGGCCGCCGCAGCCTCTTCGGCCGCCTGCCGCTCAGCCTCCAGCCGCTCGGCCTCCGCAGCCGCCGCCGCTTCCTCAGCCGCGCGCTTCGCCTCCTCGGACGCGGACTTCAGCGCCGCCGGGAAGATCGTGCCTTCCGCGACCGGCTTCTTCACCGCGTCCTTGATGGTCACCCAGCCGCCCTTCGAGCCCGGCACGGCGCCCTTGACCATGATCAGCCCGCGCTCGCTGTCGGTCTTCACCACCTCGAGGTTCTGCACGGTCACCCGCGCAGCGCCCAGGTGCCCAGCCATCTTCTTGCCCTTGAAGACCCGGCCCGGGTCCTGGCACTGACCGGTCGAGCCGTGAGCGCGGTGGCTGATCGACACGCCGTGCGAGGCGCGCAGACCACCGAAATTGTGCCGCTTCATGGCACCCGCGAAGCCCTTGCCGATCGAGGTGCCGGCCACGTCCACCAGCTGCCCGGCGAAGTAGTGGTCCGCGGTGATCTCCTCGCCGACCTCGATGAGGTTTTCGGGGCTCACCCGGAACTCCGCCAGCCGCCGCTTCGGCGCCACGCTCGCTGTCGCGAAATGGCCGCGCATCGGCTTCGAGGTGTTCTTCGCCTTCGCGGCCCCCGCGCCGAGCTGCACGGCCGAATAGCCGTCGCGCTCCGCGGTGCGCTGTGCGACCACCTGCACGCTCTCCATCTGGAGCACCGTCACGGGGATCTGCTTGCCGTCCTCCAGGAAGAGGCGGGTCATCCCCAGCTTCTTTGCGATCACGCCGGAACGCATGGTTGCCTCCTCAGAGCTTGATCTCGACATCGACACCGGCAGCGAGGTCGAGCTTCATCAGCGCGTCCACCGTCTGCGGCGTCGGATCCACGATGTCGAGGAGCCGCTTGTGCGTGCGGATCTCGAACTGCTCGCGGCTCTTCTTGTCGATATGCGGGCCCCGAAGGACCGTGAATTTCTCGATCTTGTTCGGCAGCGGAATGGGGCCGCGCACCTGGGCGCCGGTCCGCTTGGCCGTGTTCACGATCTCCAGC
>JBCBYV010000027.1:0-64096 GCA_039815685.1 Pseudomonadota bacterium
ATGCGTGGCTGCGGAAGGCAGAACGCGGACTTATCTCCTCGTTCGCCCGTGGGCTCGCGACCGACCGGGACGCGGTCGCCGCTGCGATGAAAGAACCATGGTCGAACGGGCAGACCGAAGGACAGATCAACCGCCTGAAAATCCTGAAGCGCCAGATGTATGGCCGAGCAAAGCTCGACCTACTCAAGGCGAGGATGATCGCCGCATGAAGGACGAAAACTGCACCGAGAGTGAGGCAGAGCCCCGATTGGACGCCGTTTGACACCTCTCGGCGAAGTCGATCCAGTCGGGACCAAGAAAGATACGCGGCGTTCGAGACGGCGCGCGGGACCGTCTTCAGAGGACGAGGCGCGCGAGGAGTGGGAGGAGAAGGGCCGTCGCCAGGGCATTGAGGCCCATGGCAAGGCCCGCGAAGGCGCCGGCGACCTCGTTCACCTGCAAGGCCCGCGCCGTGCCGATCCCGTGGCTCGCCGTGCCCATCGCCACCCCTCGCGCCGCCCAGTCCTTAACGCCGATGAGCGTCATCAGGGGCGGGCCCAGCATCGCGCCGAGGATGCCCGTCAGGATCACCAGCACGGCCGTGAGAGAGGGCAGGCCGCCGAGCGTCTGAGCGATGCCCATGGCGACCGGGGCGGTCGTCGATTTGGGCGCGAGCGCGATCAGCGTGTCCCGACCACCGCCCAAGGCCCAAGCAATCGCCACCGCGCTGATGCTGGCCGTGAGCGAGCCGGTGAGGATGCTCGCACCGAGCGCCCGGGCCGAGCGGCGCACCCGTGCGAGCTGACGGTAGAGCGGGATCGCAAGGCAGACCGTGGCGGGACCGAGGAGGAAGTGAACGAACTGCGCTCCCTCGAAATAGGTCGGGTAGTCCGTGCCCGTCGCCAGCAGCGCCGCCACCACCAGGATCACGGCGATCAGCACCGGGTGCACGAGCGGGCTGAGCCCCGCGCGGCGGTAAAGCCAGCTCCCGATCTGGAACGCGAGGAGCGTGAGGAAGAGATGGAGGAGCGGCTCCTCGGCGAGATAGACCCAGATGTCCCGCGCGCTCCGCGCCGTGAAGGGCAGCTCCGCATCCATCGCTCAGCCCTCCTCCCCATCCATCGCGGCACTGCGCCCCATCCGGCGCATCACGAGCGCGGTGACGGCGATAGTGATGAGCGTCGAGCCAACGAGCGCCACGCCGATCGGCAGCCAGTCCGCCGAGATCAGCCGGCCATGCAGCATCACGCCGACGCCCGCCGGCACGAAGAGGAGGGAGAGGTTCGAGATCAGCACCTCGCCCGTGCGCCGGAAATCGTCGGGCAGACCGAAGACCAGAAGCCCCGCAAAGAGCAGCGCCATGCCCAGAACGGGCCCCGGCAAGGGCAGCGCGAAGAGGCGCACCAGCGTCTCGCCCGCAAGCTGGCAGCCGAAAATGATCGTGAGGTGGAAGAGCATTGGACCTCCTGGCCGGCGCGAGGGGGCGAAAGCGGGAGGCGCGCGGTGCCGCACCATTCCCCGCGATGTGCGCCAATGCCAGACGGGGTTGCAGACGCGCACTCGCCTCTCAAGCCTGTGCCTCTCCCGAGGCAGTCGGGTCAGTCGAGCGGTTCGCTGTCGCCCGGGCCAAGCGCGCGCTGCATGTAGACGACGTCGAGCCAGCGATTGTGCTTCCAGCCGACGGATTTGACGGTGCCGACGCGCTCGAACCCGGCGGCCGCGTGCAGCCGGATCGAGGCCGTGTTCGCGCTGTCCCCGACCGAGGCCACGATCTGGCGCGCGCCGGTCGCCTCTGCCGCCCTCAGCAACGCATCGAGGAGAAGGCGGCCGACCCCCTGCCCCCGCGCTGACGGTGCCACATAGACTGAGGAGGCGAGCGTCCCGCGATATCCCGGCCGCGGGCGGAAGGGTGCGGCATAGGCGAAACCCGCGACGGCACCCGATCGCTCCGCCACGATCCAGGGCAGCCGTGCCTCCACGACGGCGCGCCAGCGCTCCTCCATCTCCGCGACATCCGGAGGCTCGAGCTCGAAGGATCCAGTCCCGTTCACGACCGCCTCGCCATAGATCGCGGCGATGGCAGGCAGGTCATGGCGCCGGGCGTCGCGCGTCGTGGTCTCGCTTTCCATCCCGCCATGATGCAGACGCCGGGCGCAAGCGCGAGTGCCTATTCGCCAGGGCGGGTCTCAATCTTTCCCGCCGCCCGCGCGATCTGGCGAACCGCGAAGGGATAACCGTAACGGAAGGGAACGGTGAGCATAAGGCTTACGATCAGGAACGCGACCGCGAGCTTCCCGGAAGCAAGCAACGTCCATGCCGGCCAGATACCCCAAAGCGCGGCAAGAAGCTCGAAGGCGAGGCTCTGAGCGGCTATCGCCGCAAGCCCGCCCGCCGCCATCCAGAACGCAATCCGCCAAGCCTCCCAGCCTTCCACCGCCGGTCTGCCAGCTACCGCCTGACGGCCCGCGGCATAGAGGGCGGCTGCGATGAGCGACATCACGGAGGGATCGAGCGCCCGGGTATCACGCTCAGCTTCCTCCACGGTAACAAAGCTCGCGAACAGCACGAAGAGCACCACCGGGATGGCGAGGAAGACTAGCAGGCACTTGGCGTAATCGACGAGGGCGGCTTCTCTCATGTGAGCCAGAGCGGGTTGGACCAGGCGCGGCGGCCCGCGGCGTCCTGCACCGCCACGCGCAAGTAACCCCCCGCCGTCAGCCTGTCGGAGAGCGGTATCTCGGCGCGGGTCATCGAGCGGCCATGCACCGCGTTCGCGCCCGAGCGGCCGCCCATGACGATAACGTTCTCCGCTGGCGAGCTTTCGACGACGACGGCGTCGCCCTCGATCCGGAAGTCGCGCAGTTCCGGCCCCGTGCTCGAATAGTAGGCGCCGTCGCGCAGTGCTGCCACCAGCGCCTCGGGCTCGTTCGCCTCCGCCCGCACCATGACCCAGCCCCCGAAATAGTCGGGGCCGATGAAATGTGCGTCGTCCGTGGCGCAGCCAGAGAGCCTCAGCCCGTCGTTCAGCAGCATGTCCCAGATGGCGATGCCGGAGCCGCGGTCGGCGCCCACGACGCAGCCGTGGTTGTAGATCTCGACGGCATGCGCAGCCCCGATCGAGCGCGCATCGTCAGGCGTCAGCCCGTACCATTCTGGATGGGCGATGGCGACGAAGGCACCTGCCTCAGTACAGCGCTGGGCCAGTGCCGGTGCGCCCTCCCCGGTCTCCTTCGCGCCGAAATCCGCCGTATCGGGAGGCGGGAAGTCGCTGGGCAGGCCGACCGCTAGGATGTGCCAGAGCTCCCCGTTGCCGAGCTTGCCGTTATGCACCTCAGCCCCCAGCACGGTGGTGAAGCGGTTGGTCCGGAACGCCTCCGTCGGCGTGATCGGATAGCCGTAGCGGCCGATGAAGTGGTCCGAAAGGCAGAGGAAGTCGTAGCCCGCCTCGGCATAGCGGCGGCAGACCTCGCCCGGCTGGAGCACACCATCGGACCGGGTCGAATGGGTGTGCAGGTTGCCGCGCCAGAACCGACCGGGGCGCGCAAAGGCGATGTGCTGCATGGGGGCCTCCTCTCGTCCGACCCGCCCTACCGCCGGGCGATGACGATTTGAAGACATCGCGCCGCCGAGCGCGCGAGGATGCACCGGCGCGCCCGCGCCGAGAATCGCCCCGGTCCGAGACCCTTGCAAACCGCCACGCCGATCTTCACCGCCCGTTCAGGCCGTGACCCCGACACTGGCGTGGGTGGGCGCGGGCGCCGGATCTGAGGGTAGGGGCGGCCATCGCAACGATGACCGGGGACGGGACCTGCGCCGAACTCCCGGGCTCAGGCCGCTGCCGAGCCGGCATCATCCGCTTCCGCCATCAGGGTTGCGTTGCCGCCAGCGGCCGTCGTGTCGATGCAGACATGGCGTTCCAGCGCGTAGCGGCTCTCAAGATCGGCGGCGGAGAGGAGCGGCAGGATCGGCCCCGTCCTCTCCGCCAGCACGCGGCGCAACATGGCTCGCTCGGGCTCCGGCCCGTCATGAGCGACGGCGGCGATCCCCGTGAGCGTCTCCAGCGCCTCCGGTGCGAGCCTGGCTTGGATGAAGGCGGCATGCGGCCCGCGGCGGAGCGCCATTCTGCCGCTGCCCTCCGTCACCACCAGCACCGCGTTGCCCTTCGAGAGCGCCTTCGAAGCTTGTGCCATGGCAAGGTCCGGCCCGGGGCCGAGGCAGAGCACGATGCCGCGCGGCACTTCCGACAGCCGGTTCGACTCTCCCGTGGGCCCAGGCAGGCTGACGGCCGCGGGCGAGAACGGCGGCATGCGCAGTGCCGTGACGGCTGCCTCCAGCTCCTCAGCGCCCGCCTCGCGCACCTCCCAGCCGCCGCCCGCCGGCGCGCGATGCGGCGGCTCGGGCTTCATGAAGCGCGCGACATAGGCCGGCCCCCCCGCCTTCGGCCCGGTACCCGACAAGCCCTCACCACCGAAGGGTTGGGATCCGACGATGGCACCGATCTGGTTGCGGTTCACATAGGCGTTGCCCGCCCGGATGCGACCGATCACCTGCGTCACCCTGTCGTCTATGCGGGTATGGAGGCCGAAGGTCAGGCCGTAACCGATGGCGTTGATCGCGTCGATCACCCGGTCGAGATCCTCCGCCCGGTACGTAGCGACATGCAGGACGGGGCCGAACACCTCCCGCTCCAAATCCCCGATGCCATCGACGCGGAGGATGGCGGGGGCAACGAAATTGCCCTCGGCAGGTACCTCAAGGCGGCGGATGAGGCGCCCTTCGCTGCGCGCCTTCTCGACATAGGCGTCGATGTCGTCCCGCGCCGTAGCGTCGATCACGGGGCCGACATCGGTGGAGAGCGCCCAGGGATCGCCGAGGACCAGCGCCTGCATCGCGCCACCGAGCATCTCGAGCACCCGGTCAGCCACATCCTCCTGCAGATAGAGCATGCGGCAGGCCGAGCAGCGCTGACCGGCGGACTGGAAGGCGGAGATCACGATATCCCGCACCGCCTGCTCCGGCAGCGCGGTCGAATCGACGATCATGGCATTGAGCCCGCCCGTCTCCGCCAGCAGCATCGCGTCCGAGGTGGCGTTCGCGGCCTGCGCCCGCTCGATAAGCTTCGCCGTCTCCGTCGAGCCCGTGAAGGCGATGCCGCCGAGGCGCGGATCCGCGGTCAACGGGGCGCCGACCGTCGGGCCGTCTCCGGGCAGGAGTTGCAGGACCCCCGCTGGCACACCGGCCTCCCGCATCAACGCGACGGCGCGACACGCAATGAGCGGCGTCTGCTCGGCGGGCTTCGCGATCACCGCGTTCCCGGCGGCGAGGGCCGCCGCGATCTGGCCGGTGAAGATCGCGAGCGGAAAGTTCCATGGACTGATGCAGGCGACGAGGCCGCGGGGGCTGAGCCCCGGCTCCTCCACCGCCAGCCGCTCGGCCTCGTTCGCGTAGTAGCGCAGGAAATCGACCGCCTCGCGCAACTCCGCCACGGCGTCGAGCTGGGTTTTGCCGGCTTCCCGCGCGCAGAGGGCGAAGAGCTCAGTCGCGTTCTCCTCGTAGAGATCAGCCGCCCGGCGCAGGATCGCCGAACGGTCAGCGGCAGGCATCGCGCCCCAGGCAGGCGCCGCATGGAGCCCAGCATCGATGGCGCGGGAGACGTCCTCAGCAGTCGCCTCCACGACATGGCCTACGACCTCGTCCGGACGCGTCGGGTTCGTGACCGCCCGCCCGCCCTCGGGCGACGTGCCCTCGCCGAGCAGCGGGCCTGCCTGCCAGATATGGGCGCGCCAAGGCTCCCGGGCCGCGTCGAGCGTCGCGAGGGTGAGCGGCTCGGTCAGATCCCAACCGTTTGCGTTCACCCGACCCGGCCCATAGATCGCAGGACCGGCGGGGATGCGCGGATTGGCGGCCGCTCCCGCTGCCACGAGCGCCTCGGCCTCTGCCAACGGGTCCTTGGCGATCTCCTCAGGCGGGATCGCCTCGTCCACGATCTGGTGTACGAAGGAGGAGTTAGCGCCGTTCTCCAGAAGCCGTCGCACGAGATAGGCCAGGAGATCGCGATGGGCGCCGACAGGGGCGTAGATGCGGCAGTGCGTACCCGCCACTTTAGTCGCCTCGTCGTAGAGCTCATCGCCCATGCCGTGGAGCTTCTGGAACTCGTAGTCGGTCGTCCCGGCCGCGCGGGCGAGATGCCGGATCGCGGCTACGGTGTGCGCGTTATGCGTCGCGAATTGCGGGTAGAGGCGCGAGGCTGCGAGAAGCTTCGCGCCATTTGCGATGTAGCTCACATCCGTGTTCACCTTGCGCGTAAAGACCGGGAAGCCATCGAGCCCCAGCACCTGCGCCCGCTTGATCTCCGCATCCCAATAGGCGCCTTTCACGAGCCGGACCATCAGGCGACGGTCATGGCTTTCCGCCAGCGCCTGCAGCCAGTCGATGACATGGCCCGCACGCGGACCGTAGGCCTGAACGACCACCCCGAAACCGTCCCATCCGGCCATGGCGGGGTGCGAGACCACCGCCTCGATCACGTCGAGGCTGAGGTCGAGGCGGTCCTGCTCCTCGGCATCGATGTTGAAGCCCATATTGGCGGCCCGCGCGACCTGGGCCAGCGCCATGACACGGGGCACGACCTCGGCCATCACCCGCGCATGCTGCACCATCTCGTAGCGGGGGCTTAGGGCCGAGAGCTTCACGGAGATGCCCGGATTGTTCCGGACGCTGCCCCCCTCCGCCGCAGGCGTGCAGGCAGGGGCGATGCGGCTGATCGCATCGGCGTAGTGGAGGAGGTAGCGCTCCGCATCGCGATGCGTGCGCGCGGCCTCGCCCAGCATGTCGTAGCTGTAGCTGTATCCCCTCTCCTCCATCTCGCGGCCGCGCTTCATCGCCTCCCCGATATCGCGGCCAAGGACGAACTGACGGCCCATCTCGCGCATCGCCTGTGCCACGGCCGTGCGGATCACAGGCTCACCGAGGCGCTTCACGGCGCCGCGGAGGACACCGGCAAGCCCCGTATCGTCATCGTCTAGGACGCGGCCGGTGAGCATCAGCGCCCAGGTCGACGCGTTCACCAGCGGGGAGGAGGAATGGCCGAGGTGACGACCCCAGTCGGATGGGGCGATCTTGTCCTCGATGAGGGCGTCGATGGTCTCCTCGTCCGGCACGCGGAGGAGCGCTTCAGCGAGGCACATGAGCGCGACGCCCTCCCGGCTCGAGAGGCCGTATTCGGTGAGAAAGCTCTGCATGAGGCCCGGGCTGCCCGCCCCCCGGACGGCACGAACGAGCGCTGCGGCCTCCTCCCCGACCTCCGCCCGCGCGGCGGTATCGAGCCCGCTTGCCGCCAGGAGATGCGCGAGCACCGCATTCTCGTCCGGGATCGTGTCGGCTCGCATGGCCGCGCGAATGCTGTCGAGATCCTGCGCGCGGCACTCGGGGATCCCGGTGCTGCTGCTGGAGCCGGCGTTCTCGCGAGCGGTCATGTCGCCCTCCTCCTGGCTGCTTCGGCACAACCAAGGCGGATGCGGGGCTCACGTCAACCGCCGTGCCCGGTGACGGATCGCGGCGGATCGTGGCGCTCGGAGTCCTGTACGAATGCCGGAGCGATGCAGGCGCGGCTCAGCCGGATCGAGACGCGCGGGGTCGACGGTCGGCGTCGACCCCGGGGGCCAGCGGCAGCGAGGGGCTTACTCGTCGGTCTTGCGCGCCTTCGCCTTGCCTTCGGCGGCCTCTTCAGCGCGGTCGTCGAGGCCGAAGAGCGTGCCGAAGAAGCTCGTGCTCTCGCTGCCGCCACGATTGCGGTCGCGGGCCTCGGCCTGGGCGGCGGCGAGGGCCTTCCGCGCCTCGGCACCACCATCGCCCTTGGCGGCGGCAGGGCCGGCTGCGAGCAACGGGGCGACGAGGACGGCGGCGGCGAGGATCGTGAGGCTGCGGGTCATGGTCTCGTGTCCTTTTCCTGAGCCTCCTCGGCCGGTACTGCGCGCCCGGTTCAGGGTCGCCCGGTACGGGGCCGGCGGGGGCTGGCAGCGCGCCGCGTGCCGTGCGCGCCTTCGATGACCGGTATGTGGCGACGCGTCGGCGCGGCATCACCCCCACGGCCGATCACGCCCGCCGACGAGACGGTGAGCGGTATGAGAGCAGAGCGGCCAGAGCGCAGAGCGATGCGTGCCCCACCCGTGCGGCTAGCCGTGTCAGTCGAGGAGGAGGTGAAGCGCGATGCGGCGGCGATGGGGCCGGTCGCGATGCTCCCAAAGATAGAGCCCCTGCCACTGACCGAGCGCCAGCGCCCCGCCGATCACGGGGATCGAGAGCTGGACGCCGGTGAGCACGCTCCGAAGATGCGCCGCCATGTCGTCCGGTCCTTCAGAGGCGTGCCGGTAGGGCGTGCCGGCGACGGGCACCCTGCCATGGGGCGCAATCCCAGCGATGGCGTCCTGCAGATCGAGACGCACATCCGGATCCGCGTTCTCCTGAACCGTGAGCGAGGCGGAGGTGTGCTGGCAGAAGAGCGTCAAGAGCCCCTCGCTCGCGGGCGTCGCCCCACTCACGGAAGCAAGCCAGTCCTGCACTGGCCGGTCGATGCGATGGAGGCCTGGACCGTCCGTCTCGATGGCGATGATGGTCGTGGTCTGGCGCATGACGCCATGCTATCGCCGCGGCCTACGACATGAGCAAGCCCAAGTCGCAGCAGGCCGCCCCATCCGCGACACGCCAAGGAGCCGAGCATGGAAATGGACCCCTCCCTGCCCTGGCGCCGCGTGCGGGGCGAGGGCTTCAACGCCCATGTCGGCCCGTTCGAGATCGCGCGGGCGGGAGAGAACCGCTGGCAGGCGCGGCTGACCCTCGAAGCCAAGCACATCAATGTCGGCGGCGTCTGCCATGGCGGTGTGCTGATGACGATGGCGGATATCACGATGGGCACGGCGACCTTCGAGGCGGGGGGCGGGCATCCTTGCGCGACCGTCGAGATGGATTGCCATTTCATCGCAGCGGCGAAGCGAGAGCAGCGCGTGCTCGCCACCGCGCGGCAGATCCGCCGTGCCAAGAGCCTCAGCTTCATGGAATGCGAGATCTGGGCGGGCGGTCGGCAGGTGATGCGCGCCTCGGGTCTCTGGAAGTATCTCGACAGCCGCAGGCCCGGTGCCGTCGGGCCCTGACGCTGCCGCGTATCTCAGCCGCCGCGATGGCCGCGACGCGCCGCGGGCGGGATGGTGCCAGCTGTGCAGAGGTAGACGCGGCGCCCTGAGAACGCTGAACCCCGAGAACTTGACGCCCCGAGAACGCAGCGTCTTGGGCGAGGGCGCCGCGCCTGGCTCACACGTTCTTCAGGAAGTCGATGAGCCCGTCGATGCTGCCTTGCTTGGCGTGAATGCCGGCGATCTCCTCGCGCTGGGTGATCAGGAGGCTGACGCCCTCGATCGTGATGTCGGCAATCACCGTGCGGCCGGGCCGGTCCGAGACCAGCCAGTCGACCTTGATCGGCGCCTGACCGCCGCCCTTCACGGTGCTCGCGATCTCGATGCCGCGCTTGCCGCGGTCCGAGGCGTTGCCGAGATCGACCTTCTGCCCCGAATACTCTTGGAAGCGCGAAGCATAGACCGCGGCGACATAATGCTTGAAGGCGGCTGTGTAGGCGTCCTGCTGTGCGCCCGACATCTCGCGCCAGAGCGGCCCAGCCGCGAAGCGCGCGATCTGCGGCAGTGCTGCGCGCTTCTCGAGGATCGCGCGGAACTGGTCCGCCTTGCCCGTCGCCTCGCCCGGACTTTGGACAAGCGCCAGAACCTCGTCGATCGTGCCGCGCACATGGTCCTTTGCCCCGGCTGCATCGAGTGCCCGCGCCGGGGCGGGTGCGAGGGTCGCAAGCGGCAGCGCGAGCGCCACCGCACCGATGAGACCGGCCAACGCGCCCCGCAGCGCGCCCCGGCGCGAAACGGATGCGCCACGCGCCACCTCCTGCCCGGCTGCGCGCGTGTCCCCGCGCCCTGCGGTGTTCCCCTGCAGCAGCGAATTGCGGTTCGCGGTCATGATCGTCTCCTGCTCGCCAACTTGGCCTTCTTTAACGCGACACGGACCGATCAGGTTCGCCGAAACACCTGAAAGTGTTCGGGCGACTGCGATCCCGGCTCGCATCCGTCAGTTGCATCTACGCGCACGTTCGGGTAGCCCGTCGCGCACACACGTCGCGTGGTATATACGCTGAGCGCCCCGCTCGTTAAACGGCCTCAATCGCAACGAGGGCGCGGCCTAGCGGCGAAGAGCAGCACGACGCCAGTCGCACAGGCACGACTAGGCGCGAGAGCGCAGCGGCGCGCGGCCGGATCGAGCGGCGCCCGCGGCAGCGGCAGGCGGAGACGCGAATGAAGACGAAGTTTGGCCGCGAGGAATTGCGCGGCGCGTTGAGAGAGTGCCGGCGCCACATGTGGAATGTCGGTATCTTCAGCATTTTCGTTAATTTGCTGATGCTTACCGGCCCGATCTTCATGCTTCAGGTGTACGACCGCGTGCTCTCGAGCCGATCAGAGGCGACGCTGGTCACGCTCCTTCTTCTGGTGACGGGCCTCTTCTTCATCATGGGTGTCCTCGACTTCATCCGGGGCCGCGTGCTGGCGCGGGCCGGGGCGAAGTTCTCGACGCTCCTCGAGACGCGTATCTTCAAGGCAGTCATGCTGCGGAGCGTGGCGCCAAACGAGCGCGCGCGTCCCAATACGGGCGCGCGTGATCTCGACTCGATCCGCCAGCTTCTGGCCGGGCCCGCCCCCTTTGCCTTCTTCGATGTGCCCTGGGTGCCGATCTACTTCGGCGCGATCTATCTTTTCGATCCCCTGCTGGCCGCGACCGCGGTGGCGGGCGCGCTGATCCTCGTCGTCCTCACGATCATCAACCAGATCCGGTCGTCGCAGCCGAACCATGACAGCATGATCGCGACGACGGAGGCGGAGAATGTCTCGGAGCAGCTGAGACAGAATTCCGAGGCCGTGCACGGGCTCGGCATGATGCCCGCCGGCATGCGTCGCTGGTATCGGCTGAGGGAAAAGGCGCTCGAGACGCAGATCCTCGCCTCGGACCGTACGGCGAGCTACACGGCGGCCTCGAAGTCGCTGCGGTTCTATCTCCAGAGCCTCATCCTCGCGGTCGGTGCCTATCTCGTGCTCGAGGGCCGGATCTCCCCGGGCATGATGATCGCAGGCTCGATCCTGATGGGTCGCGCGCTCGCGCCGATCGAGCAGGCGATCCAGCAATGGTCGCTGATGCAGCGGGCGCATCGCGCCTGGGGCGCGCTCTCCGAGATGCTGGAGAAGACGCCGCCCGAGGAGGAGAAGACCAAGCTGCCTGCGCCCAAGGGCTTCATCTCGGTGCAGGGCGTGGCCGTCGTGGCGCCGGGTGAGCGCGTGCCGACGCTGAGGGCGGTGGATTTCGAGCTCAAGCCCGGACAGGCGCTCGGCGTCATCGGCCCGTCCGGCTCGGGCAAGACCACGCTCGCCAAGGTCCTCTGCGGCATCTGGCGGCCGGCGGCAGGCAAGGTCCGCATCGATGGCGCGGCGACGGACCAATGGCGTCTCGACGATCTCGGGCTGCATATCGGCTATCTGCCGCAGGAAGTGGGCCTGATTGCCGGGTCCGTCTCCGAGAACATCGCCCGAATGAGCGAGGAGCGCGACGACGAGCAGGTCATCGACGCGGCTCGGCGCGCCGGTGCGCATGAACTGCTGCTCGGGCTGCCGCAGGGTTACGACACGCAGATCGGGGCGAACGGTCAACGTCTCTCGGGCGGGCAGCGGCAGCGCGTGGCGCTGGCCCGCGCGCTCTATGGCGACCCGCCGATCCTGATCCTGGACGAGCCGAACGCCAACCTCGATGCCCCGGGCGAACAGGCGCTTGTCGATGCCATCCGCGACGCGCGCTCGCGCGGGCGGACGGTGGTGATCATGGCGCACCGGCCGAGCGCTATCGCGGCCTGCGACCTCCTCCTGATGATCGACAAGGGACAGCAGGTGGATTTCGGCCCGCGCGACGAGGTGCTGAAGCGGCGCACGAAGAACTACAGCCAGCTTGCCGACGGCCCGCCCGCTGACGGCGCGGCAAAGCCTACCCGCGTTACCGGCACGCCGACGCAGCGTCTTGTCCCGCCCGCCGCGGGGTCGGCGCCGGCAGGCCCAGGCGCCGGCACGCCCCAGCGCCCGCCGTCGGGGGGTGGCGCAGCGGCCAGCGCGGGGGCTGCCAATGGAGCACAGGCTAGCGGTGACACTGGCGGCAACACTGGCGGCAACACTGGCGGAACGGCTGCAGAAGCGGAGGATGATCGCGGCATCCTGAAGCTCGGCGAGGAGGCCGCGGTCGAGAAGCCCGCCGCCAGCGCCCCGAAACCGGTCGCCCCGACGCCTTCGAGGAAACTTTTTTCCGGCCGGAGGGAACGTACCCGTATCGCACAGCCCGCTGAGCGTCAGAGCGTGAAGATCATGCCACCAGCCCTGGGCACCGGTATGGCCAAAGGCCCGGCACCGCAGCAGACTGGCGACACCAAAACGGCCGCAGGCTCCGCAACGGAGACCAAGACGGCCGAACCCAGCGGCACGGGCTCGGGCGACTGAGCCTGATGCCGCGAACCGCGGCGGCCGACGGTCGGGCGCAGCGCTAAACGAGAACTGCGACATTGGGAGAGCGCAGGCATGGTGGGAAGCAACGATAACAAAGGCAAGGAGCTGGCACTTGCAGCGCTGGGCGGCGCCAAGGGCACAGCACTTGCGAAACCGCGCCAGGGACGCGACGCTCAGATGAGCAGCGGCGTCCCGCAGGCCGACGACAAGCGGTGGGCGGCATCGGGCTATATCCGCTGGGGTCTTTTCGTCGTCCTGCTGCTCGGCGGTGGCCTCGGCACCTGGTCGGCCATCGCCAAGCTTTCGGGCGCCGTCATCGCCAGCGGACAGCTCCGCGTCGAGAGCCAGCGCCAGATCGTGCAGCACCCCGACGGCGGTGTTGTCGGCGAGATCCTCGCCCGCGACGGCGATCTGGTCGAGGCGGGCCAGGTTCTGATCGAGCTCGATGGCACCGCCCTCGGCTCGGAACTCGCGGCGCTCGAAAGCCAGCTCTACGAGATCATGGCACGCCGCGCCCGCCTCGCGGTCGAGCAGGTCGAGGGCGACGAGATCGTCTTCCCCCAGGAGCTGTTGGACGTCGCCGAGAAGAACCCGGATGTCGCAGCCCTCGTCGAGGGTCAGCGTCAGCTCTTCGCGGCACGGGCCGAGACGCTCTCGCGCGAACTCGAGGTGCTCGGTGAGCGCACCACACAGACGAGCGAGCAGATCGTCGGTGCCGATCGTGAGGCCGAAGCCTATGGCCAGCAGATCGAGCTGATCGAGGAGGAACTGGTCGCCATGGAGGGCCTGATGGCCCAGGGCCTCGTGCAGATGAACCGGGTCCTCTCGCTCAAGCGCGAGCGGGCGCGTCTGCAGGGCGAACGCAACCAGCTCCTCGCCCGGGTGGCACAGCTCGAGGGCCAGAAGTCCGAGATCGAGATCGAGCGGCTCCGTCTGGTCTCGAGCCAGCGCGAGGAGGCGGCGACGCAGCTTTCCGAGCTCGGCTACCGTGAGCTCGAGCTGAAGGAGCGGCGGATCAGCCTGATCGACCAGCTCGCCCGTCTCGAGATCCGCGCCCCGCGGGCCGGCGTCGTCTACGATTCGATCGTGCACGCGCTGAAGTCGGTGGTCCGCCCGGCGGAGCCGCTGATGTATATCGTGCCCTCGGACGCGAAGCTGGTGATCGATGCGCAGGTCCAGCCGATCAATGTCGACGAGGTCTGGACGGGTCAGGAAGCGGTGCTCCGCTTCTCCGCCTTCAACACCCGCACGACGCCGGATCTATACGGCGCGGTCCTGCAGGTCTCACCCGATGCCTTCCAGAATGAAGACACGGGCGAGAGCTTCTACCGTACCGAAGTCGTCCTGAAAGAGGGCGAGATCCAGAAGCTGAAGGGTCAGGAGCTGAAGCCCGGCATGCCGGTCGAGGTCTTCATCCAGACGGGCGAGCGCACGCCGATCGACTACCTCATGCGCCCAATGACCGACTTCTTCGACCGCGCCCTGCGCGAGGACTGACACCCTGCGGGAGGGGCTCCGGCCCCCTCCTGTGCCGCGGCCGACCGCCGGGACGTTGCAGTCGATCCTCGTCCCCTCGCCCGCGCCCACCCACGTGGGCATTGACCGATCGGCATGAATATCTGCCGAACGACCGCGATGGGTGGCCGGTCTCGAAGTTGCGGAGTTGCGGGTCGGTACGACGCCTACCCCTTCTTCGCGATGAGCGCTCCAACCTGTTGTCCTTGGGGGTGCTGAGCAGCTTGTCGATTGAATGCCTGATGGCGGGGCCGAGAGAATTGGCACCGTCAACGCGTGCCTCGATCCGGCAATCCAGCTTGTTGCCAGGCGGTTGAAATTGAGTGGATTTCGGGGTCTCCGAGCCAAGCCCGGGGGTGACCCGTCGAGCCCGGGGATGACCGCGGACGGTGCTTCACGTCACGGCTGGACCCCTAGGTTGCGATGTCCGCCGGATGGGGCCCTTCGCCGAGGATCTGCGCGATGCGATGCAGACCCTTGATCAGCGCGGGCTCTGTCACGCGGCCGCCCAGCGCGATGCGGGTGAAGGGCGGCAGGTTGCGGGCGACCTGATAGATCATCGGTGGCGGCAAGAGGACGCCGACGGCCGCAGTCGCGGCAAGAAATTCTGCTGCCGTCCAGCCCTCGGGCAGCGGCAGATAGGCAAAGCTCGCCGCGGGATGCGTTCGCGCACCGAAGCGGCTGAGCGCCTCCGCCGCCAGAGCCGAGCGGCGGCGCGTTTCCTTCTTGACCCGCGCTTCGATCAGGGCCGCCTCCCCGCCCGTCACGAGCTCCGCCGCGAGCGCCTTGATCAGCCACGAGGTCTGATGCGCAAGGGCCTGGTACCCGCGCAGCGTCGGGATCATGCGTCCGGGCGGCGTGAGCACGAGGCCCGCGCGGACCCCTGCGGCGACGCATTTGGAGAAGCCGGTCACATACCAACAAAGCTCGGGCGTCAGGGTAGCGAAGCTCACGGGATGCGGGGTCAGCAACCGGCCGTAGACATCGTCCTCAACGACCGGCAGTGCATGGTGGCGCAGCACGGCTGCGATTTCCTGACGGCGCTTCTCCCCCATCAGCGACATGGTCGGGTTGTGCAGCGTCGGAGAGATCTGCAGTGCATCGGGCCGGTGGCGCTGGATCGCAGCGTCGAGCGCGTCCGGCAGCAGACCCTCGCCGTCGCCGGCGACAGGCTCGAGCCGGAGCTTCAACGCCTCCGCCCCATCGATCAGGCCCGGATGCATGGTCTCGCCGGTGAGCACGATGCCGGAGCCGCCGCGGCTGATGATGGAGAGACTGGCGACGACGCCGACTTGCGCGCCCATGGTGACGAGGAGCCGCTCGGTCTCCGCCGGCACCCCGCCTTCCCGCAGCCAGCCTGCGAGTGTCGCGATGGAGCCCAGGTCGTCCTCGCGCCGGCGATAGCCGAGGAGCGGCGGTGCGCCGCCATGCGCAGTCAGGAGACGCTGGAGCGCTGCTCCGATGTCCGCGTTCTGGCCCACATCGACGGCCTGATTGCCGCGGAGGTCGATGGTCTCGGGCTCCGCGGTGCTGAGGAGCGCGTCGAGGTGGAAGAGGGACCGCTCGCCCTGCCGCACGAAGGTGCCGCGCCCGACCGTCGCTTCAAGCTGTCCCCGCTCGATCCCGATCCGGTAGGCGCGAGCGACGGCACCAGGTCCGATCCCAAGCCGGAAGGCGAGCTCACGCACCGGCGGGAGCTGCTCGCCTGCGGCCAGCCGCCCGCTCTCGACCGCCTCGGCGATCCTGTCCGCAAGCGCCCTGTAGCGCGGCGAGCCCGCGAGCGGCAGTACGAGCGCGGGGTTCAGCGAGAGATTTGTATCGGTCACAATAAAATTGTTCCCTTTTTTGTGCTGTATTGACAGATTGTATCCACACAGACTGCTTTGTCAGGCATTGTAATCGATACAAAGGAGCGACGCCATGCCTATCGTCCAGCCATCCGTCTTCAGCGCCACCATTAGCCAGGATTTGGCGCGTAGCCCGCGTCATCTCGGGCGGTTGCGGCGGGTGGTGGAGCTGTTTCTGGTTTTTCAGGATCGGATCCGCATGCGGCGGCGGCTTGCGGCGTTGCCGCCGCATCTGCTCGAGGATATCGGCGTGTCGCGGGATGAGGCGCTGGACGAGGCGTCGAAGCCTTTCTGGCAGTGAGTGGTGCTCGCGACCTGGCAGATGAGCGGCGGGCTGCGCTGCACCGCCGCATAGCACCTTGATATCCCGTCTCCCGCCGCCACTTTCCCGGTCATGCAGGGATCTGGGCGAGCGGAGGGGAGGATGGTTGAGGGCGCCGATGCGCTCGAGATCACCATCCATCGCGACATTGCCGAGGTAGAGGCGGCCGAGTGGGACGCCTGTGCCGCGCCGGAGGCGACCGATGGGGGCCATCCACTCAACCCCTTCGTCAGTCATGCCTTCCTTGAGGCGATGGAGAGCTCGGGCTCGGCCACGGCGCGGGCCGGTTGGGCGCCGCATCATCTCGTTGCCCGGCTCGGGGGGCGCGTCGTTGCCGCGATGCCGCTCTATCTCAAGGGTCACAGCCAGGGCGAGTACGTCTTCGACCATTCCTGGGCGCATGCCTGGGAGCGGGCGGGCGGCGACTATTATCCCAAGCTGCAATGCGCCGTGCCCTTCACCCCGGCGACGGGGCCCCGGCTTCTGGCGGTCGATGACGCGGCCTATCCGGCCGAGGCGCTGCGCGGGGCGCTGCTGGACACGGCCGCGGAGATCACGACGTCGAACAACATCTCCTCCCTCCATGTAACGTTCTGCACGCGCGCGGAGTGGGAATTAGCGCCGGAGCACGGCTATCTCCAACGCACGGACCAGCAATTTCACTGGGAAAATCAGGGATATGGCAGCTTCGAAGACTTCCTCGACGCGCTTGCCTCTCGCAAGCGCAAGAACCTGAGGAAGGAGCGGGCGAAGGCGCTGGAGAACGGGATCGAGGTCGTCTGGCTCACGGGCAGCGATATCCGCGAGGAGCACTGGGACGCGTTCTGGCACTTCTATCAGGACACGGGCGGCCGCAAATGGGGGCGGCCATATCTCACGCGCGCCGCGTTCTCGCGGCTCTCCGAGACCATGGGGCGCGACGTGCTCCTGATCCTCTGCCGCCGCGCGGGCCGCTGGATCGCAGGGGCGCTCAACATCATCGGGCGCGAGACGCTCTTCGGGCGCTACTGGGGCTGTGCCGAGGATCAGCCGTTCCTGCATTTCGAGACCTGCTACTATCAGGCCATCGACTTTGCGATCGCTCATGGGCTGCAGCGCGTCGAGGCCGGGGCGCAGGGCGGGCACAAGCTCGCCCGCGGCTACGAGCCCGTCACGACGCATTCGATCCACTACATCCCGAATTCCGGGTTCCGGAGCGCGGTTGCGCGGTATCTCGAAGGCGAACGGCGCGCGGTTGAGGCCGAGAACCAGGCGCTCGGCGAGATGAGGCCCTTCAAGAAGGACGGCTGAGCCCGGACGGGCCGTGGTGCTGCTGTGGTGCTTCGGTGGCGCTCCGCCAGCACCACCGGTTGCGATTGTGGCAAGGGCCTGGAGCGCGACATCGCCACCGCGTTACCGGCCGCAATGCATGCATTACTGCTTGAGCGACAGCAGATCAGCTTGCGCCACACTCGTCATCGCCGGGCTCGAGCGCGGACCGACCTGACGTGCTCACTGTACGTGCGGCATTGTCGGGCTCGACCCGGCAATTCTGCGCCACCGGCCGTGGATGCTCGGGTCAAGCCCGAGCATGACAGCGGCGGGTGAGGGAAGAAGCTGCTCTAGACCCGGCGATCATCGACACCGCGCATCGGGTTCTGGTGATGGACCGCCGGTCAAACCGGGGGATGACAGGATCGTTCGACCGGTTATGTCAGGTTGCACGCTGCCCAAGGTCGGGCGCTGCCCTAGTTCGCTCGCGCCACATTGTATCGGACACAATGCGCCAAACTCAGAGGGCGCGGCGCATTGTGTCGGGTGTCGTCTCGGATCAGAGGGCTTCGAGGAGCTTTGCGGCGCTGGTCACGTCCATGTCCGAGGGCTTCTCCTCGGTGTTGAGTGCGGCCACCTTGCCGTCCTTCACCAGCATCGAGAAGCGCTGGGCGCGGATGCCGAGGCCGACGGCGCTGCCGTCGAAGCTGATGCCCGTGGCCTGGGCGAACTCCGCGGCCGGATCGCCCACGACGCGGATGCCGGCACCCGGAGCGCCCGCGGCATCGGCCCAGGCCTTGGCGACGAAGGGATCGTTGACGGTGACGCAGACGATGCTGTCCACGCCCTTGGCGCGGAGGGCATCGGCACCGGCGACAAAGCTCGGCATGTGCTTCATGTGGCAGGTGGGCGTGAAGGCGCCGGGCACGCCGAAGACGGCGACCGTCCCCTGCCCCAGCACCTCGGCCGAGGGCACGCCCTTGGGCCCGTCGGCGGTCATCTCGAAGAAGGTCGTGGCGGGCAGGCTGTCACCGACGGCGATGGTCATGGGGCGTCCCTCTCTCGGATCTGATGCGGGTGTGGGCCTCCGGACGGAGGGCCCGCGCCACGCATAGCGCCTGGGCGGCGCGGATGACAGGGGGATCGCGCATTGCCGGCTGGCTCCACGGCCACACCGCCCACGCCATCGGGCCGCCACCGACGGGTGGGTGGGCGGGGGAGGTGGCGGCCCGATGGTGTGGGCGGCGGCGTGATGATCGTGGTGAGCGCCGGAGCGCGCGTCAGCGCATTCCCATGCGGATCGCGCCGTCGAGGCGGACGACGGACCCGTTCATATACCCCGTCTCGATCATGAAGATCGCAAGGGCCGCGAACTCCGAAGGCTCGCCGAGGCGAACGGGGAAGGGAACCTGGGCTGCGAGGCTGTCCTGCACGTCCTGGGGCAAGCCCTTCAGCATCGGCGTGCCGAAGATGCCGGGGGCGATGGCGGAGACGCGGATGCCGTCGCGCGAGAGATCGCGGGCGGCGGGGAGCGTGAGGGCCGCGACCCCGCCCTTCGACGCGGCATAGGCGGCCTGGCCCATCTGCCCCTCGAAGGCCGCGACCGAGGCCGTGTTGACGATGGCCCCCCGGCTGCCGTCGTCGTCGAGCGGGGGAAGCGCGCGCATGGCCTGCGCCGCATGGGCCATGACGCGCATGGTGCCGAAGAGGTTGATGGCGACGACCTTCTCGAAGAGCGCCATGTCGTGCGGGCCCTTCGAGCCTGCGGTCTTGGCAGCGGGCGCGATGCCGGCGCAGGAGATGGCGATGCGGGCGGGGCCGGCGGTTTCTGCCGCTTTGGCGAGGGCGGCGGTGACACTCGCCTCATCCGTCACATCGCAGTCGAGCGCCAGGGCGCCCGTGTCGGCGGCCACCGCCTCGGCCTTGTCGCGGGCCATGTCGAGGATCGCGACGGGTGCGCCCTTGGCGCGGAGTGCGCGGACGCAGGCCTCGCCGAGGCCGCTCGCCCCGCCGGTCACGAGGGCGGGCGTGTTCTCACCGATCTTCATGGGGTCTCTCCTGCTCTCGTTTGTGCGGCGTCGTCGGGGGCGCGCAGGATGTGGATCAGCGTCTCGCCGTAGCGCCGGGCGTCGAGCGGCACGAGCCAGTCCGGCGAGGCGGAGGCGCCGGCGGCGGCCGCGCTCTCGATCACCACGAGGGCGCCCGGGGCGAGCCAGCCGCCGTCGCGCGCCGAGGCGAGGGCGGCGATCCCGGCGCCCGGGTCGTCATAGGGCGGGTCGGCGAAGACGAGGTCGTGGGGGCCGCCGCGGCAGGGGCCGAGGCGCCGGGCATCCCGCCGCCAGATCTTGGTGCAGCCCGCGAGCCCGAGGGCGTCGACGGATGTGCGGATGAGAGCGCGCGAGGGTGCGTGGTCATCCACGAAGACCACGTGGGTAGCCCCGCGCGAGAGCGCTTCGAGCCCCAGCGCGCCGGTGCCGGCGAAGAGGTCGAGGACGCGTGCGCCCTCGGGCAGCGGGGGCGTGGCATAGCCGCCATGGGCGAGGAGATTGAAGAGCGCCTCGCGCACCCGGTCCGCCGTGGGGCGGAGATGCGCGGCACCCCCGCCGGCCGGCCCGGGGGCTGCGAGCCGGTGGCCCCGGAAGCGTCCGCCGACGATGCGCATTGGGCCGCCCGGCTCAGAGCACGCGGTCGAGGGCTGCGATGACGCGGTCGATCTCGTCCTCGGTGGTGTAGTGGAGGAAGGAGAGGCGCAGGACCCCGTGGGCGGGATCGACGCCCATCGCCTCGATCACGCGCCCCGCATAGAAGTCGCCGCCGCCCGCACCAATACCCTCCCCTGCCAGTGCCTCGGCCAGATCCTCGCCGCGTCGAGCATGGGCGAGGGCGATGGTGGAGGCGCGGCGCTCGGGGTCGGCGGGGCCGAGGAGGCGGAGGTCCGGGCGCGTGGCGAGGTAGTCGAGGAGGCGGGCGGTCAGCCGCTTCTCCTGGCCCCGCATGAGGCCGGCGACCGCACGGGCGCGGGCGGCGGGGTCGTTCTCCCCGCTCCCGAAGTGATGGGCGTGGAGGGTGTCCACATAGTCCGCCACGCCCGCCATGGCGGCGATCTGGGCGTGGTCGGGGCCTGCCGGCACCAGCCGCTTCTCCGGCGAGCGATCGTTGAAATGGTGCCCCTGGTTCGGCAGGCGCGCGTTCACGTTCCGGCGCACGACCATGACGCCCTGATGGGGCCCGTAGGTCTTGTAGGCGGAGAAGAGGTAGATATCGGCCCCGAGCGCGGGAATGTCCGGCAGACCGTGGGGGGCCGCGGAGACACCGTCGACCACCGTGATTGCCCCAGCCTCGCGCGCGATGGCCGCGATTTCGGCGACCGGATTGATCTCGGCCACGATGTTCGAGGCGTGGGGGAAGGCCACGAGCCGCGTGCGGTCGGTCAGGAGCGCGCGGAGCGCCGCCGGATCGAGATGCCCCGTCTCAGGGTCGACCTGCCACTCCCTGACCGCGATGCCGCGGCGGGCAAGGCGGCGCCAGGCGCCCGTATTGGCCTCGTGGTCCTGGTTGGTGACGACGATCTCGTCGCCTTCCGCCAGCATCTCCCCGAAGGCCTGGGCGAGCACATAGGCGTTCTGGGTCGTAGAGGGGCCGATCAGCACCTCGTCCGGACCGGCGCCCATGAGGGCGGCGAGGCGGGCGCGGGCATCGTCCATCGCCTCGCCCGCCTCGGCCGAGGCGCGGAAGGGGCCATAGGGCTGGACCTTGGTGCGGGTATAGAACCGGGTCAGCCGCTCGACGGTCGCGCGGGCGGCGTAGGAGCCGCCGGCGTTCTCCATGAAGACCACATCGTCCCCGCCCGCATCGAAGGCCGGGAACTGCGCACGGACGAAATCGAGGTCCAGCGCCGGCGCGCCCGCCGCATCGCCCGCAGCCTCGCCATCCGGCCCGCCCCGATTGCCGTCCGGGCTCATGCGCGCACGTCCACGACGACCCGGCCCTTGACCTGGCCCTTCAGGATGGCGGGCCCGAGTTCCGGGAGTTCACCCAGCGTCTTCCGCTCGATCATGCTCTCCAGAAGATCGCGCGGCAGGTCGCTTGCGAGCCGCGCCCAGGCCTCGAGGCGGTCGGCCTTCGGGCGCATCACGCTGTCGATGCCGAGGAGGTTCACGCCGCGCAGGATGAAGGGGATGACGGTGGTGGCAAGCTTCGGCCCGCCGGCAAGGCCCACGGCGGCGACAGAGCGGCCGTAACCCATCTGGGTCAGCACCTTGGCGAGCATGTTGCCCCCGACGCTGTCCACACACCCTGCCCAGGTCTCCCTCTCGAGCGGCTTGCCCGAGGGCTCGGCCAGATCCTCCCGCGGCACGATGGCGGCCGCACCGAGGCTTTTGAGATAGTCGCCCGTCTCGGGCCGGCCGGTCACGGCATGCACCTCGTGGCCGAGCTTGGCGAGGATCGCCGTCGCGACCGACCCGACCCCGCCCGCAGCGCCGGTGACCAGCACAGGGCCGTCGCCGGGCTTCAGCCCCTGCTTCTCGAGCGCGATGACGGCGAGCATGGCCGTGAAGCCCGCGGTGCCGACGGCCATGGCCGTGTCCGTCCCGAACCCGTCGGGCAGCGGCACGAGCCAGTCGGCCTTCACCCGCGCCTTTTCCGCATAGCCGCCCCACCAGACCTCGCCCACGCGCCAGCCGGTGAGCACGACCTTGTCGCCCGGCTTGAAGTCGGGGCTCTCCGAGGCCTCGACCTCGCCTGCGAAATCGATCCCCGGCACATGGGGGTAGTTGCGCACGAGCCCCCCGCCGCCGGTGAGGCAGAGGCCGTCCTTGTAGTTCAGCGTCGAGTGATGGACGGCGACGGTGACGTTGGCCCCGTCCTCGGCGCTGGGCAGCCGGTCCTCCCCGATCTCGTCGATGGAGGCGCTCACGCTGCCGTCGTCGGCCTTGTTCACGATGAGGGCGCGAAAGGTCATGGGGGTGCCTCCTCTCTGGCTGCCGCGCGCCGGGACCGGCGGGGCCTTATGGCGTCGGGCTCATGGACGACTATCCGGGCCGACTTCCGCGCGACCCTTGCGAGGCCCAGCGCCGCTGTCAACGCCGCCTCTGCCACTGCTCGGCGATGGCCGCCCATTCTCGATGGGGGCGTTGGCTGGCGGGTGGGCGGACCAAGGCGCGGGGCATCGCCCCGCGACGCGGGAACGGGCGCCCGTCAGCCAGCCCCCCTCAAGCAGCGCCCCGAACCTTGCCCGACAGGAAGAGGTCCAGCATGTCGAGCCGGTCCTGCCCCCAGAAGAGCTCGTCGCCGACAACGAAGCTCGGGGCGCCGAAGACGCCCGCGGCAAGCGCTGCTTCGGCATTCGCGTCGAACATCTCCCGGTCGGCCTCGGTCACCGCATGCCCCTCGAGGCCGACCGCCTCGAGCCCTGCGGCAACCACACCCGGATCCGAGATATCGCGGTCCTCGACCCAGCAGGCGGCAAAGTAGTAGCGCGCGAGCGCGCCCGCATCCGCGCCGAGCCGGATCGCAGCACAGATGGCGAGCGACGACGCCTCGGGCGGGACCGGGAAATGGGCAGGCTCGAGCGTGATCGGCATCTCGAGCGCCTGGGACCAGCGGCGGAGCTCCTGAAAGCGATAGGCCCGGCGCGCCGGCGCCCGCTTGGCGAGCGGCACCCCACCCGTCGTCGGGAACACCTTCCCGAGATCCACCGGGCGATAGGCGAGCCGGGCGCCGTGCTTCTCGGCAATCCGTTCGATCCGGTCGCCGGTGAGATAGGCGTAGGGGCTGACGGTGGTGAAGTAGTAATCGATCGTCGTCATCGGCGTCTCCGGCGCGCTGGGCTTCGGCTCCCCTCATGCCCGCAGCCGCCACGGCGCGGCAATCCCTGGCCCGTGCCCCACCCCGCGCAGCGCATCCGCCGATCCACCGGAGCGAAAGCGGATTCCTGGCTTGGCAGCGCGCCTCGGCCTCGCTTATCAGGGCCCCGCGGGCAGGCGTCATTGACCGCAGCGTATGCCCCGCCCTGGGGCTCAACAGGCGGGGAGATCCCATGAAACTCATCGCAGGCAATGCCAGCCGGCCGCTGGCCGAGGCCATCGCGCGTCGCGTCTCGGTCTATCGCGGCGGGCGCATCGCGCTGGCCGAAGCGCGGGTCGAGCGCTTCAACGATGCGGAGATCTTCGTCGAGATCTACGAGAACGTGCGAGGCGAGGACTGCTTCATCCTGCAATCGACCTCGAGCCCGGCGAACGACAACCTGATGGAGCTGATGATCATGACGGATGCGCTGCGCCGTGCCTCGGCGCGCCGCATCACCGCCGTGGTACCCTATTTCGGCTATGCCCGGCAGGATCGGAAGACCGCGGCAAGGACGCCGATCACCGCCAAGCTCGTCGCAAACCTCATGACCACAGCAGGCATCGACCGGGTGCTGACGATGGATTTGCATGCGGGCCAGATCCAGGGCTTCTTCGATATCCCCACGGACAACCTCTATGCCGCCCCCGTCTTCGCGCTCGACATCAAGCATCATCTGAAGGGCGGCGAGGATCTCACGGTGGTCTCGCCCGATGTGGGCGGCGTGATCCGGGCCCGGGACCTTGCGCGCCGGCTCGGCTGCAATCTCGCGGTGGTGGACAAGCGGCGCGCCCGGGCGGGCGAGGTCGAGAGCATGACCGTGATCGGCGATGTGAAGGGCAAGCGCTGCGTGATCGTCGACGATATCTGCGACACGGCCGGCACGCTCTGCAAGGCGGCGGAGCTGCTGAAGGACGAGGGGGCGACGGAGGTGCATGCCTATATCACCCACGGCGTGCTGTCCGGTCCGGCCGTCGAGCGGGTGACGAAGTCGGTGATGGAGCGGCTCGTGGTGACGGATACGATCGAGCCGCGGGAGCATGTGCGCGCAGCGCCGAATATCCGCGTCGTCTCGGTCGCCCCCCTCTTCGCGCAGGCCGTGCTGAACGTCTCGAACGGCACCTCGGTCTCCTCGCTCTTTCAGGAGGAGACGCTCGCCCCGATCTACGAGGCGTTTTACTGACGGGCTGAGAGGGGTCGCGGTCACGCTCGCGAAGCGGGATCGGGTCGGGGAGTGCCGCCGGCGCGGGGAACCGCTCCCGGGTCCGCCCTCACGACGCGCCGAACTGGCGGGCGAAGAAGTCGGTGAGGATGGGCCATTCGAACTGTTCGCGGATCTCGAGCACCCCGGGGGTGCTGGCGAGATAGAAAAGGCCGTGCATCACGACCACGAGCACGGCACCCATGCCGAGGCCAAGCATCGTCTCCCCGATCCGGCGGCCGAGGCGAGTGCGCGTGTGGAAGAGCACCGTGAGCGCCATGAGCGTGCCGACGGTAAGCGCAATGGGCGCGAGCAGGATCAGGCGCTGATATTCCGGCGCCGCGTAGCCGGCATGCGCGGCGAGCAGGAAGGCGAGGGGCAGAAAGAAGAGCGCGAAGAGCAGGATGCCTGCGAAACCGCCCGACCGCTCGAGCGCCCCCGCCGTTGCTTCGGTCAGACTGGGACTTGCGACGCGCAGGATGTCACGATCGCTCCTCGGCGTCGCCGTGGCGGGTTTCGGCGGCTCCGACGGAGGTGCGGGCCTCGCCTCGCGCTCCGGGGGGTGCTGCCGGGGGCGCTGAGGGGGTGGCCGGCGATCCGCGGGCTTTGGCTTCGGTTGGGGCTGGGGCTTCGGCGTAGGGCGAAGGATCGGTGCGAAGGTCTCCAGAACCGCCAGCACGTCCTGCTTGGCCAGCGTCGCGCCGTAGCTGTGCCGGATCTCGACGATGTGGCCATCCATGGGGGCTGCGAGCACGCGGCGCCGCTCGCGCGCGCTCACGACGATGGCGAAGGGGCGGCCGGCGGCGACCCGCTCACCCTCGCTGACGAGCAGGCGTTCGACGAAGACGGGATAGTCGAACCCGTCCCCTGGCGATTTGAGGGCGATCTTGCGGGCGACCGCCGCGTCCTCGGGCATGTGGTCCAAAGCGTTCCCCACCTAGCGTTTGCCGCAGATATAGGGTCATCGGGGGGAGGTGTTGAGAGATTTGTCACGCAGCCGCCTGAGCCTGGGGACGGATCGGGCTGAGGGCTCAAGCCGGGGGCTTGCCGACGCGGCGAAGATCGCGTATCCGGCGCGCTCCGGAGCGGGGCATGAGCCTCGGCTCCCCTATCGTTTTGCCGGGTATGGGCCGGCATGCGCCGCGACGGTCGCGGGGGCTTAGGAGCGAAGGACGCGAGCGATGAAGGCCGAGATCCATCCCGAATACCACACCATCAAGGTGCAGATGACCGATGGGTCGAGCGTCGAGATGCGGTCGACCTGGGGGAGTGAGGGCGACACGCTGACCCTCGACATCGACCCGAGCGCGCACCCCGCCTGGACCGGTGGATCGCAGCGCCTGATGGATACGGGCGGGCGTGTGTCGAAGTTCAAGAAGAAGTTCGAGGGCTTCGGCTTCTGAGCCCGCTGCAGGCGCGAAAGCGGCTGCTGACGAAAAAGACCGCCCGAGACTGCCGGGCGGTCTTTTTCGTTGCTGGTCGCTATTGATCGGGCCGGTGGGGAGGGGGCCGGAACAGGCGGGGGCGTCAGAATTTCATCTTGAGACAGTTGCTCTCGATATCCGCGAGCTGCGCACAGGCGCGGGCGGGCGGCATGGGAACACGGCCCTTCACCTCGACGCGGTAGCGCGTGGCGCCGCGGGCCTTGGCGCTGGTGATCTTCATATCCGCGCCCTTCAGCGCCTTGTGCTCGGCCAGCGTGAGGGCGGCGATGAGCGCGAGCGCGTCCGTCTCCCGCTTGAAGTTGCCGAGGGCGAGTTGCCAGGCGACGTCATGATCGGCGCGGGCGCGCGGCATCTCCGCATAGAGCGGGGCCATGGCGGAGCTGGAGCTTGGGATGGCCGCGACGGCCTGTGCGGGACCCAAAGCCTCGGCGATTGCAGCAACCCCGGTCGCCCGCATGCCCGGGCGCAGCGGCGGGAGGGGCGCGCGGGCGACGAGGACGCTCTTACCCCTCGAGCGCTTGGAGGGCTTGTTGACGGCAACGCGCGTGGGCGCCTTGCGGAAGCCGAGGTCCAGGAGCTTGGCGGATTGGGCGTTGCGCGTCCGCGTGCTCTTGCCGCCCATGACGACGGCGATCACCCGCTCGTTCCCGCGCTTGGCGACGGAGACGAGGTTGTATCCGGCCGCCCGCGTATAGCCGGTCTTCATGCCCTCGGCCCCGCGATAGGTGGCGAGGAGGCGGTTGGTGGTGCGGATGCGTTTGCCCGCCGCCATGTGGGTCTTCTTTCCGAAGACATTGTAATACTGGGGAAAATCGTAGAACAGATGGCGCGCCAGGATCGCCATGTCGCGCGCGGTCGAGAGATGGCCCTTCTGCGTCAGCCCGTGCGGGTTCTTGAAGGTCGAGTGCTTCATGCCGAGCTCGCGCGCCTTCTGCGTCATGAGCTGGCCGAAGCGCTTCTGGCTGCCGCCGACCGTCTCCGCCAGCACCATCGCGGCATCGTTCGCGGACTTGATGGCGGTCGCGCGGATGAGGTCGCGGATGCGCACGCGCTGCCCACGGCGGAGATAGAGCTTGGAGGCCGGCTGCCGGGCGGCGTGGCGTGAGACACGGACGCGCTGATCGAGCGTGATCTGCCCTCTCTGGAGCGCCTCGAAGGTCATATAGAGCGTCATCATCTTGGTCAGCGAGGCCGGATGCTGACGTCGGTCTGCGCTGCGCGCATAGTAGACGTCGCCCGACCGCATATCCATGACGATGCCGGCATAGGGCGCAGCAGCGGCGGATTGGGCCAGAAGCCCAACGGCCAGCACGAGCGCGCACATGAAAACCCCGACTACCCGATGGCTTACCCGTGCCATGGTGTCCCCCGTATCCGAAACTGCCTCGCCCCGGCCAGGTCTATGCCCGATCCGGTTATCATTGTGGAATCAACCGTAACACGCCGGAGTCGCAAAGAGAATCGCTTTTTGCCATCTGGGTTTTCGGATTTGCCACGAAAGCTCGCGGGCTGGTGATCCAGGATTTTTGTGCAGTGCAGCATTGCGCCTTGACGCGCTGCAGCAAAATGGCCATCTCTGGCGTGTGCAGCGAGGGCTGCAACGACTGCGAAGCCGAGCCAAGGAGGATTCATCATGGCTGACAAGACCACCAAGCAGGTCGAAGAGTTCGCCGCCGGGGCCACCAAGGCCGTCGAAGAGAACGTGGAGAAGATGCAGAAGTCCGCGAGCGAGATTGCCGGCTTCGGTCAGCAGAACTTCGAGGCGATGGTCGAGAGCGGGCGCATCGCCGCCAAGGCTTTCGAGGGCATCAACGCCGAGATGATGGCAATCCAGAAAAAGTCCTACGAGGACGGCCTGGCTGCCGCCAAGGAGATCACCGGCGCGAAATCGGTCACCGAGTTCTTCGAGAAGCAGACCGCCTTCACCAAGGCCTCCATGGACACGATGGTGAACGGTGCCAACAAGCTGGCCGATCTGATGGCCGCGGCCACCAAGGACGCGACGGCGCCGATCACGGCGCGCGTCAACGCCTCGACCGAGCTCTTCAAGACCGCTTGAGGAGACGGGCCGGTCGCCTGATCGAGGCGGTGCCAGGGTCGACCGAACGAAGCGGCAGCGTGCGACGCTGTCGCTTCGTTGCGCATTTGGGAGGGCTCGCCCCTTCCCCTACCCCCGCCTCCGCTTATATCGTGCAGCGCGAAACAGTCGGACACGGAAGCTATTCCGCATGCAGAGCCTTTCGCATGGCGCAGCATCACTGATCGTGCGCGGCGGACCTGACAAACAGGACGGCGATGGCGATACCGGGGTCGTCACCAAGACGCGTGCCAAGACGAAGCGACCGTCACTCTACAAGGTGCTGATGCTGAATGACGACTACACGCCGATGGAATTCGTCGTGTACGTCCTTCAGCGGTTCTTCAACATGGATCATGCACAATCGGTCGAGACCATGCTGACCGTTCACAACAAGGGGGTGGCCGTGGTGGGCGTCTACCCCTTCGAGGTGGCTGAGACGAAGGTGACACAGGTCATGGACTGTGCCCGGTCGAACCAGCATCCTCTGCAGTGCACGATGGAGAAAGAGTGAGCGGGCAACGGCTCGCTCTCCGTTAAGACACCCATCTGAGACTGACCGCCCTGACCGCGACGTTTCGCTTGATCGTAGGATATAGGGCGCCAACATACTCTAGAGGGGCGATCGCCGCCGGGTATTGATCCGCAGCCAGAATCGCCAGCATCGAGGCGCTATAGGAGACGGGCATGCCTTCACTGACCCAGACGCTCGAAGAGGCGATCCACCGGGCCATCGGCCTGGCGAATGCGCGCCGACACGAGCTGGCGACCCTCGAGCATCTGTTGCTTGCACTGGTGGACGAACCGGACGCAGCCCGGGTGATGCGCGCCTGCTCGGTCGATCTCAGCGATCTGCGCGCGACGCTGACGCGCTTCGTCGATAACGAGCTCGACACGCTGGTCTTTGAGGGTGAGGGAAGCGAGGCCGCGCCCAGCACCGGGTTCCAGCGGGTGATCCAGCGCGCGGCCATCCATGTGCAGTCCTCCGGCCGCTCGGAGGTGACGGGCGCCAATGTGTTGGTCGCGATCTTCAACGAGCGCGAGAGCCACGCCGCCTTCTTCCTGCAGGAGCAGGACATGACGCGCTACGACGCGGTCAATTACCTCTCCCATGGCGTGGCCAAGGATCCGGCTTTCGGCGAACAACGCGCCGTGCGCGGGGCCGAGGAGGCGGATGAGGAGAAGGAGGCGCCGCGCTCGAGCAAGGAGGAGAAGTCCGACGACAGCGCGCTCGGCAAGTTCTGCGTGGATCTCAACGCCAAGGCGCGCCGCGGCGGGGTGGACCCGCTGATCGGGCGCGAAGACGAGGTCGAGCGCTGCATCCAGGTGCTTTGCCGCCGGCGCAAGAACAACCCGCTGCTGGTGGGCGACCCGGGCGTGGGCAAGACCGCGATTGCCGAAGGTCTCGCCAAGAAGATCGTCGAGGAGGAGGTGCCGGACGTGCTCGGCGGCTCGACGATCTTCTCGCTCGACATGGGCGCGCTCCTGGCCGGCACGCGCTATCGCGGCGATTTCGAGGAGCGGCTGAAATCCGTGATCAAGGAGCTTGAGGACCACCCGGATGCGGTGCTCTTCATCGATGAGATCCACACGGTAATCGGCGCAGGGGCGACGACGGGCGGCGCGATGGACGCGTCCAATCTCCTTAAACCAGCGCTTCAGTCGGGCTCGCTTCGTTGCATGGGCTCAACGACTTATAACGAGTTCCGTCAGCACTTCGAGAAGGACCGCGCGCTCAGCCGGCGCTTCCAGAAGATCGACGTGAACGAGCCGACGGTCGATGACAGCGTGAAGATCCTGAAGGGCCTGAAGCCGTTCTTCGAGGAGCATCACGACGTCAAGTACACGATGGAGGCGATCAAGTCGGCGGTGGAGCTTTCGGCGCGCTACATCAACGACCGCAAGCTGCCCGACAAGGCGATCGACGTGATCGACGAGGCGGGTGCGGCCCAGCACCTCGTACCCCAGGCGAAGCGTCGCAAGACCATCACGCCGAAGGAGATTGAGGGCGTGGTCTCGAAGATCGCGCGCATCCCGCCGAAGACGGTCTCGAAGACCGACAGCGAGGCGCTGCGT
This sequence comes from Pseudomonadota bacterium, assembly GCA_039815685.1. Taxonomy (GTDB): domain Bacteria; phylum Pseudomonadota; class Alphaproteobacteria; order Rhodobacterales; family Rhodobacteraceae; genus Thermohalobaculum. The sequence continues at coordinate 30,148 of JBCBYV010000027.1, forward strand.
GATCTCGACGGGAACCTGAAGCGCGTGGTGTTCGGCCAGGATGCGGCGATCGAAGCGCTGGCATCGGCGATCAAGCTCAGCCGCGCGGGGCTGCGCGAGCCGGAGAAACCGATCGGTTCCTACCTCTTTGCCGGGCCCACGGGTGTCGGCAAGACGGAGGTCGCGAAGCAGCTAGCCTCGATCCTCGGCGTCGAGATGCAGCGCTTCGATATGTCCGAATACATGGAGAAGCATTCGGTCAGCCGCCTGATCGGCGCGCCCCCGGGCTATGTGGGCTTCGATCAGGGCGGGCTGCTGACGGACGGCGTGGACCAGCATCCGCATTCGGTGCTGCTGCTCGACGAGATCGAGAAGGCGCATCCGGATGTCTTCAACATCCTGCTGCAGGTGATGGACCATGGCCGGCTGACGGATCACAACGGCAAGCAGGTGAGCTTCCGGAACGTGATCCTGATCATGACCTCCAATGCGGGCGCGCAGGAGCAGGCCAAGGCCGCTATCGGCTTCGGTCGCGACCGGCGCGAGGGCGAGGATACGGCCGCCATCGAGCGGACCTTCAGCCCGGAGTTCCGCAACCGTCTGGATGCGGTGATCAGCTTCGGCGCCCTGCCCCGCGAGGTCATCCTGCAGGTGGTCGAGAAGTTCGTCCTGCAGCTCGAGGTCCAGCTTATGGAACGGGGCGTCTCGATCGAGCTTACGCGCCCCGCGGCAGAGTGGCTGGCGGACAAGGGCTATGATGCGACCATGGGTGCAAGGCCGCTCGGCCGCGTGATCCAGGAGAACATCAAGAAGCCGCTCGCCGAGGAGCTGCTCTTCGGCCAGCTCTCCAAGGGCGGCCTCGTCAAGGTCGCGGTCAAGGACGGCAAGCTCGATCTCCAGATCTCGCCGCCGGACAACCCGCGCCTGCCGGGCAACAAGACCCCGCTGCTCACCGCCGGCTGACCGGCGAAGGAGCGCGAGCGAAGGGCGGCCGCCGCGTGCGGCCGCCCTTTCACGTTTTGCGGCACCGCGAGCGACCCGAAAGGTCGCCCCCGCTCTTGCCAGCCAGGCTTGCCCGCAGTCATTTGCGGATCGGCGAGCATGGAGGTCGACGATGCGGGTCGTGATCATCGGTGGCGGGCAGGCAGCGGCGAGCGCCGCTGCGAAACTCCGCGCGCTTGGCGCTGATGGCCCGATCACGCTGCTGATGGCGGAGCCGGTCCCGCCCTATCAGCGCCCGCCGCTCTCGAAGAAATACCTGCTGGGCGAGTTCGAGCGCGAACGCCTCTACCTCAAGCCCGAGAGCTTCTATGCCGAGCACGGCATCGAGCTTGGCGCGGGCGAGGCTGCGGAGCGTATCGACCCCGCATCGAAGACCGTGACGACGGCGAAGCGCACCCTGCCCTATGACGCATTGCTGATCGCCACGGGTTCCGCGCCGCGCCGCTTGCCGGAGGCGGCCGGCGGATCCCTGCCCGGCGTCTATGTGATGCGCGATCTCGCCGATGCGGATGCGCTCGCGCCGCTCGTGGCGGAGGGCGGGCGCGCGCTCGTCATCGGCGGCGGCTATATCGGGCTCGAGGCCGCGGCGGTCGCCGCCTCCCGCGGGCTCGAGGTCACGCTCGTCGAGATGGCGCCCCGTATCCTCGCCCGCGTGGCCTGTGCCGAGACGGCGGATGTTGTGCGCGCGCTCCATCTCCGCCACGGCGTGACGATCCGGGAGAGTACGGGCCTCGAAGGGCTCGCCCCCGGAAGCGAGCGCAGGCTGACCGCGAACCTCACTGACGGGACGAGCCTGGAGGTGGACTTCGCGCTTGTCGGCATTGGGGTCGTCCCGGGCACGGCGCTCGCCGAGGAGGCGGGCCTCGCCATCGAGAACGGCATCCGGACGGACGAGACCTGCCGGACCTCGGACCCCGCGATCTGGGCCGCCGGCGATTGTGCGTCCTTCCCCTGGCAGGACGGGCGCATCCGGCTCGAATCGGTGCAGAACGCGATCGACCAGGCCGAGCACGCCGCCGCCGCGATGCTGGGCGAGACGAGGCCATACCGCCCGAGCCCGTGGTTCTGGTCCGACCAATACACCACCAAGCTGCAGATCGCGGGCCTAGGCACCGGTGCCGACCGGATCGTCCGCCGCCCCGGCAGCCGGGAGGGGGCGTCGTCGCTCTGGTACTACCGCGCGGACAGGCTGATCGCGGTCGACGCGATCAACGAGCCCCGCGCCTATATGCAGGGCAAGCGCTGGATCGAGGCGGGGACGACGCCCGACCCGGAAGGCCTCGCCGATCCCGCCCGGGATCTCAAATCCCTCGTCTGACTGCGCCACAGCTGCCTCTGGCAGCATTCCACGCTGGCCGATATGACATCTCGCGTCGCCGTGCTAACGATCGGCGACGGACGCGACGGAGGTCACATGACGGGCTTTCCAGAAGGCAGCACGCTCGACCGATGCGGCCCCGACGGCATCGCCGCCCTCGCCGCGCATTGGCAGGAGGCGCAGTATCCCCCACGGGCGCTGATCGTCAGCGACGAGGAGACGGATGACGACGTCTTCTTCATCCTGGAGGGCACGGCCCGCGCGGCGACCTTCACGGATGAGGGCAAGGAGGTGCTGCTCTCCGACATCCAGACGGGCGAGAGCTTCGGGATCCTGGCGGCCGTGGACGGGCAGCCGCGCTCGACCAACGTGCTCGCGCTGACCGCCTGCCGCACGGCCCGGCTCTCGGCGCGCAGCTTCGGCGCGGTGCTTGATTCCGAGCCTGCGGTGGCGCGGGCGGTCATCCTCTACCTCACGGACCGGGTGCGCGCCCTTTCGGCCCGGATGCGCGCGGTCACGACGCTCAATGCGGAGCAGCGGCTGGCGGCGGAGCTGTTGTCGCTTGCCGGGGCGGAGGAGGAGGACGAGACGGCGGTCCTCGAACCGTTGCCGACGCAGCAGGACCTTGCCGCCCTGATCTTCTCCCAGCGCGAGGCGGTGGGGCGCGAGATGTCGAAGCTCCGCGATCTCGGCCTGATCAGGCGGGACGGGCGGCGGCTCGAGATCCTCGACGTGATGGGCCTGCGCGACCGCGCCGGGCTCTGAGACCAGCCCACCCTCACCCCCGCGCACGCGTGCCGGCGCACCGTCGCCGGGTGGGCGGGTGGGGGCGGCGGTGGGTCGGCGCGCGGGCGCGGGCCGACGTTACGCCAACCGCGCCGCCCCCTGAGCGAGCGCCTCGGCGCCCGCCACCAGATCGGCCTCGGCGGTGTCCTCGGTAAAGCTGTGGCTGATCCCGCCGATGGAGGGGACGAAGAGCATTGCCGAGGGCAGGCCCGCCTTCTGCGCGTTCGTAGCATCATGCATCGCCCCCGAGGGCAGCCGCCGCCAGCGCCCGGGCGCCGCCACTTCCGCCGCAGCATCGAGCGCCGAGCAGACGGCTCCATCGAAGCGGCGCGGCTCGATGAACTCGGCCATCTCGATGCTGTGGCCGAGACCCCGGTCCCGGGCGACCGAGGCCGCCGTCTCCCGGATCGCCTCGCCCATGGCGCGCAGCCGCTCGCCATCGCCGTCGCGCCACTGCACGGTCGCCGTCACCCGGCCCGGCACGATGCTGGGCGCGCCCGGCAGGACGGCCGCCCGCCCGATGGTCCAGACGGAAGCCGGCGTCACGATCGCCGCCATCGCCGCATCGAGCGCCACGGCAAAGCGCGCAAGGCCCGCGAAGGCGTCGCGCCGGCGGGCCATGGGCGTGGTGCCCGCATGGTTCTGCTCGCCCTCAAAGACAAGTTCCGCCCGGCCGATACCGACGATCCGGTCGACCACGGCAACCGCCTGATCCGCCTCGATCAGGTTCGGCCCCTGCTCGATATGGATCTCGAGAAAGCCCTTGAAGCGGGCGGGCGGCAGCCAGCTGCCCGTCGCCGTCTCGGCCATGCGCGCGCGGGCATCGCCGAAGGCCACGCCCTCTGCCGATGTCCAGGCATCGGCCTCCTCGAGCGTAAGGTCTCCGGTCGTCTGCCCGGCCCAGAGGCTCGAGCCCGTGAGACCGCCGAAGCGCCCCTCCTCGTCCTGAAAGTTCACGACCGCGACACGACCCGGGAGGGCGCGGGCGGCCTCGAGCGCCGCGATGACGCCATAGGCGCCGTCGAGCCAGCCGCCCTCGGGCTGGCTGTCGGTGTGGCTGCCAGCGAGGAGCCATGGGCCCTCTCCCTCCGGCAGGCCGAAGACGTTGCCCGCGGGATCGACCGAGACGCGGAGCCCCGCCTCCGCCATCCGTGCCATGGTCCAGCGCCGCGCCTCGATTTCCGGGGGCTCGAAGGCGGGGCGCACCACGCCGTTCCCGCGCCGGCCGAAGCCGCGCAGGGTGTGGAGGTCGGCCAGCAACCGCTCGGGATCGATCAGCATGGGGGTCCTCCTGCGCCGCTTCTGAGCCGACACTGGCACGGCGCGCAGGCCGCCGCCTAGCCCGCGTCTCTCGCCCGCATCGCAGGCTTCGGTGCCGCGGCGCCGTGGGAGCGGTCGACGGCACGGCCCCTCCCCCTTCGCCCCTTGGGCCGGATGCGCATTCACGCCGCCCGTGCCTGCGCGTCGAGCTTCACGAGCATCGTCTTCAACGGAGTTCTCGCTCGCGGGACGGACTGGTTCATGAGCCGCTCGCTTTCGCGCGGGTTCTCCAGCCCGTAGAGAAGGGGCCTCGGAGGTCCAGGCGGGGCCAAGGCGAGGCCAGGGTGGGGGATCGGCATGGCGGCATACGGCGACGGCGATGCGGCACTTCAAGCGCTGCTCGAGGACATTGCGGCCGCGGCGCGCCCCTCGGCCGCGGAGGGCAAGGTTGCCGACTACATCCCTGCCCTCGCCGCCGTGCCCGCGGACCGCTTCGCCATGGCGATCGTCACGGCGGAGGGGCGGGAGGCAGCGGTCGGGGACGCGGATATGCCCTTCTCGATCCAGTCCATGTCGAAGCTCTTCGCCCTGGCGCTGGCGATGGAGTGGGTCGGCGCGGATCTCTGGGCGCGGGTCGGGCGCGAGCCCTCGGGCATGCGGTTCAACTCGCTGATCCAGCTCGAGACCGAGGACGGCATTCCGCGCAATCCCTTCATCAATGCGGGCGCGCTGGTCGTGACGGACGCGCTTGTCGAGCGGCGCTGGAACTACGAGACGTCGTTCCGGACGCAGATGCGGCGCCTCGCCGGGAACGGGACGCTGCAATATGACGGCGCGGTGCATCGCTCCGAGCGCGCGCATGGCGACCTCAACCGCGGCATGGCTTGGGTGCTGAAGGCGCATGGCAATCTGCGCTGCCCGCCCGATGAGGTGACGGACAGCTATTTCCGGGCCTGTGCGCTGGCGATGAGCGTGCGGGATCTGGCGCGGGCCGCGCGGTTCCTGATCGCGCCCGAGGCATGTGCCGGTGTGCCGGAGGCCGAGGCGCTGGCCCCCCACGGGCAACGACTGCGCGCGATCATGCGCACCTGCGGGCTTTACGACCAGTCAGGCGAGTTCGCATTCCGCGTGGGCATGCCGGGCAAGAGCGGCGTCGGCGGCGGGATCGTGGTCGTTCATCCGCGCGCCTTCGCCGCCGCCGTCTGGTCGCCACCCCTCGACCGCTACGGCAACTCGGTGGCCGGTCAGGTTGCGCTAGAGCTCATGGCGCGGGAGCTCTGCTGATCGCGGCGCACCGCGCGCAGGTACGATGCTCGACGATCAGGCGGCACGCAGCAGCCGGAAGGGCTCCCCGGCCGGCGCATCCTCCGAGAAGGCCTTTGCATGCAGGGCGTCGTCGAGCGTGAGGCCCAGCCGATCGAGGCGCGCTTTATAGTCGGCGAAGGGGCGTGTCACGACATGGTCCCCGCCTTTGACCCGCTCCTCCGGGAACACATCGGCGATCGCCAGGACGCCGCCAGGGGCGAGGGAGCCTGCAAGGTTGGCGAGCAGACGCTCCCAATCGGCATCGTCGACGAAGTGCACGAGCACATAGAGGCAGAGCACCGCATCGTAGCGTTTGCCCGGCTTCCAGCGCAGCAGGTCCTGCTGCTCGAAACGCGCGCCCGGATGGCGCTCCCGCGCCTGCGCGACGGCATCATCGGAGACGTCGAGCCCGGTGTAGTCGAAGCCATGCTCCAGAAACGCGCTGGTCGCGCGGCCATAGCCACAACCGATGTCGAGAACGCTCGACTTGCCCTCTTGAGCGAGCGCGCCGGCGATGCGGCCGGCGCTGGCCGCCAGGTTGACTTCCATACGCTGGTTGGCCTCGAGGTCGGCGCCGAGATTGCCGACGGATCGCGGATCGCCCTTCAGTTTCCGATGACGCTTGCGCCAGTAATCCGCCTGATCAAATGAGCCGTCGGCCGGTCGCGACCGCTTGCCCATGACCGCTGATGAAACGAGTTGCTTCAGTCTTCCAATCATCTTCCCTCATCCTCTATCCCCCGGCACCGCCCTCCCACCTGCAGGTGCATTACTCCAGCATCCCGGCCCGACCCTATCCGTCAAGTGCGGACTTGAGGGGCGGTCGCATCGTGGCCGTAGAGCCAGTCGAGGCGGCCGGCGGCGATGTTGGGAGCGAGGCGGCTCACGGTGCCGATGAGAGCGTGGTCGAAGGTTCGGCGGAGGCCCGGGCCGCGGTGGAAGAGGGTGCCGTTCGCGCGGCTTGTGCGCATGACGCGTTCGACCCTCGGACGCTGGGCAGCCTCGTAGGCCTTGAGGGCGGTGGCGGCGTCCTGCGCTGCTGCGGATGGCTGGCCGAGGGCGCGGGCAAGGGCGACGGCGTCCTCCAGCGCCATGGCGGCGCCCTGGGCCATGAAGGGGAGCATGGCGTGCACGGCGTCGCCGATGAGGACGGCGCGGCCGGTGTGCCAGCTTGGCGGCATGGGACGCTCGAAAAGGCCCCAGAGGCTGCATGTCTCTACTGCCTCGAGCAGCGCCTCGACGGATGGGTGGAGCCCGGCGAAGGCTGTGCGGAGACGGGCGGGATCGCCCTCCATCGTCCAGTCTTCGCCGTCCCAGCGGCTCGCCTCCTCCACCGCGACGATGTTGAGGAGCGAGCCGCCGCGCAGATAGTAGGTCACGAGGTGGCGGCCCGGCGCGGCCCAGACGGTCGCTTCGGGTGCCATACGAGCAGCGGGGGGCAGAGCCTCCGCCTGCAGGACGGCGCGCCAGGCGGTCTGGCCCGTGAAGCGGCGGGGCGCCTCGCCGAAGAGCTGGGTGCGCAGACGGGAGCCGAGGCCATCGGCGAGCACCAGAAGATCGGCTTCGATGGCGGTGGCGCCAATGTTCGCGCTGACGGGGCCGTTAGCGTCGTTCCGGACGACCTCGACCGCTGCGCCCTCACGAATATCCACGCCGGCCACGCGGGCGGCGGTGGCGAGGGCCTCGATCAGGTCCGCGCGGTGGACATGGAGATAGGGCGCACCCCAGCGGGCCTCGGCCGCCGGCCCGAGGGCTGCGCGGTAGATCACGCGGCCCGAGCGGCCCTCCCGCAATGTCGCAGCCTCCGGGCGGAAGGCCCTGTCCGCCACCATCGTGAGCGCGCCTAGGGCTTCGAGGCAGCGCGACGCATTGGGGCTGATCTGGATGCCCGCACCGAGGGCCGGCGGCGGCAGGCCGTCGCCGCCATCGGCGATGCCGAGATCGGGGCGACGCTCGGCCAGGACAACCCGCCACCCCGCCCGGGCCAGCGCGGTGGCCGCGGCGAGACCGGCGATGCCGCCGCCGGCCACGAGGATCTGGGATTGTGTGACGGCCGGTGCCGGATCGCTCACCGGCGCGCCCCGACCCTCATGGCGCTCTGAGCCGGGGTGGCGGCGGGCCGGGTCGTCGATCGCGCGCTCACCGATCCCAGCTTCTCCGTCACCGTGAGCTCGCAGACCGGCAGGCCCGGCCGGGTCAGGCTGTCCCCAAGCCGGATGGTGGCGGTGCGCCGGCCCGAGAGCGCCACAACCATGCCGGTGCGGGGCTCGGTGCCGTGATCGATCACCATGCGGGCAAACTCGAAGACGATGGCGCGGGCGAGTTCGGGCTCGATGGGACCTGGCGGCACCTCGATCTCGAAGCCGGTGAAGGAGAGGAGGCCGCGGGTGAGGATGCCGTCCTCATCGCCCTCGTTGAGGGGTTTCGTGTAGAACCAGCGGAGCCAGAGCTCGAGCGGCGCCTCTCCGCCCAGCACGCGCTCTACCTGGGCTGCGAACCGGTCGGGGCCGATGGCGTTCTGCGCGGGCCACCAGAGGATGCCGAGCGGATCGACCTGTCCCGCGACGGCGGCGAGCGCGGCGGTGACGGCGGCCGCGCGATTGAACGCGCGATCGAGCCGCGCGATGCCGCGGTCCCGCATGAAGCCGAGATCGACGACCTCGAGCCAGGCCGTGTGCCGCGCGAGTTCCATGGCGCCACCGGGCCAGGCGGAGGGGTTGGGCCAGCGCGAGAGATCGCCGCGATGTTCGAGCTGGCCTTCGCGCGCCGCGATCCAGACCCCGACATGGTCGATGACCAGGAAGATCATGCGGGTCCGGGTCGGCTCCGACGCGCCGAAGCTGAAGATGCTGCCCTCGCTCGCCTGCTCGAGCTTGCGCATCATCGGGTGGAGCAGCACCTTGGCGCCCGCCGGGGCCACCAGCCGCTGTGCGCGTTCTACGATGCTCTCGAGGTCGGGCTCGAAAGGCTGCGCTAGCGGCAGGATGCCAGCGAAATGGTCGCGCTTCTCAAGGCTTTCCCGGGTTTTGCGTTCGATGCGGCCGGGCATTGCCTACACCCCGCCGCGAACATGCCCTGAGGCCGGCAGAGGCGGCCTTAGACCGTTCCCTGTCTCCGGTGTCATGCCGTTCGCTCCACACACCGCGCCCCGGTTCCCGGGGCCATACCCTTCATTCGCGAATATCTCGCCTGTTCAGAATATTGCAGGGTTTTCTTTAGTTGTCGAGAAAGGACCTCAGCTTGCGCGACCGGCTCGGGTGCTTGAGCTTGCGGAGCGCCTTTGCCTCGATCTGGCGGATGCGCTCGCGCGTCACGCTGAACTGCTGGCCCACCTCCTCGAGCGTATGGTCCGTGTTCATGCCGATGCCGAAGCGCATTCGGAGCACACGTTCCTCACGCGGGGTCAGGCTGGCGAGGACGCGTGTCGTGGTGTCCTTGAGGTTCGCCTGGATCGCGCTGTCGAGCGGCAGGACCGCGTTCTTGTCCTCGATGAAATCGCCGAGCTGGCTGTCTTCCTCATCGCCGATGGGCGTCTCGAGGCTGATCGGCTCCTTGGCGATCTTCATCACCTTGCGGACTTTTTCGAGCGGCATCTGGAGCTTAGCCGCTAATTCCTCAGGTGTCGGTTCACGCCCGATCTCGTGCAGCATCTGGCGGCCGGTGCGCACCAGCTTGTTGATCGTCTCGATCATATGCACCGGGATGCGGATCGTGCGCGCCTGGTCCGCGATCGAGCGGGTGATCGCCTGGCGGATCCACCAGGTCGCGTAGGTCGAGAACTTGTAGCCGCGCCGATACTCGAACTTATCGACCGCCTTCATAAGGCCGATATTGCCTTCCTGAATGAGATCAAGGAATTGCAGGCCGCGGTTGGTGTACTTCTTGGCGATGGAGATCACGAGGCGGAGGTTCGCCTCGACCATCTCGGTCTTGGCGACGCGCGCTTCCTTCTCGCCCTTCTGCACCGTGTGAACGATGCGGCGAAACTCCCCGATATCGACGCCGGTGAGATGACCGATCTCCGCGATCTCGGCGCGGGTCGCCTCGATGCTCGCGCGGTCCTTCTCGATCATGCGCGCCCAACCCTTGCCGGCGAGCTTGGCAATGCGGTCGACCCAGCCCGGGTCGAGCTCGGAGCCGCGATACTCCTCGATGAACTGCCGGCGGTTCACCTTGTGCGCGTCGGCATACTTCACGAGCTGGCCTTCCAGCGTCATGAGCCGGCGGTTGATACCGTAGAGTTGGTCGACCAGCGTCTCGATCCGGTTCGAGTTGAGGTGAAGCGAGTTCACCATGTCCACGATCTCGCGACGGAGACGCTGATAGCTGCGCTCCTGCGTGGCCGTGAAGCTCTGGCCTGCGGTCGTAGCCGCACTCATCCGCTCGGTCTGGAAGGCGCGCAGGTCCTGATAGGCATGCGCGATCTTGTCGAGCGTCTCGAGAACCTCGGGCTTCAGCGTCGCTTCCATCGCGGCGAGCGAGAGGTTGGCCTGTGCGTCGTCATCATCCTCGCCATCCGCGGGCTGCGCCTCGCCGCCGTCCTCGTCCCCCTCGGCGGTCGGGTCCGCCGCCGACGCCGCGGGCTGGGCTGCGGGCTGGGCTGCCGGCGCCGCCGCGCCGTTGACGGCGGGTGCGACGGGCGCCGCCTCCACCAGATCGCCCGCATCGGTCGACTGGCCGAAGGTCGTCTCAAGATCGATCACGTCGCGCAGCAGGATCTTCTCGTCCAGAAGCTCCTCGCGCCAGACAGTGATCGCCTGGAAGGTCAGCGGGCTCTCGCAGAGGCCCCCGATCATCGTCGCCCGGCCGGCCTCGATCCGCTTGGCGATCGCGATCTCGCCCTCGCGCGAAAGAAGCTCCACCGTGCCCATCTCGCGCAGATACATCCGCACGGGGTCGTCCGTCCGGTCGACCTCGGTCGTCGTCTGCTGCGGGGTGGTGGCGACTTCCTTCGACTCGGACTTCTTTTCCTGATCGCCCTCGTCGCTCTCCTCGTCATCCTCGACGACGTTGACACCCATCTCGGAGAGGAGGCTCATCACATCCTCGATCTGCTCCGACGAGAACTGGTCGGACGGCAGGACGCGGTTCAACTCGTCATAGGTGATGAAGCCCTTGGCTTTCGCCTTGGCCACCATCTTCTTGACGTCGGCCTGGCTCATGTCGAGGAGGTTGCCTTCGCCCTCCTGCTGCTCAGACTGATCTTCGTCCTTAGGAGCCATGCTTCCCCTCGTTCGGCGTGGCGACCGTGCGCGATGCGGTCGCTGGCTGAATACCGTCAAGGCGCCGCATCCCGGGGGAAGCGCCGCTAGCGTCGGCATGTGTCGCGAATCAGTACATCGTCGGTGGACACTCTACCGGCCAGTGAGGATCTAGGGCGACTATTCCAATTGCGAAAGGGGCGCTTAGCTCTTTTTCGGCGGCAGATCGAGCTCTTCGAGGACGCGCGCCCATTCCGCAGCAGACGAATCACTTTCCTCCGCGCCGCCGATCCGGTCGGCGAGGCGGTCCCGTTCCTCGATCACGGCACGGAGCTGCGCGACGCCGGCGCCGTATTTGCGGGCGAAGGCTGCCTGGTCCTCCTCACTCAGCTTCTCGGCACTCTCGAGGTCGAGGTCTTCCGCCACATCCGGGGCGTCGGCCCCCGTGGTTGCGCTGCGCTCGGCCTCGCGCGCGAGCTCGGCGCGGTGGAAGGCCATGGCGTCGAGCACGATCTGGCGGCACTCGGCCGGCTTCGGCCGGGTGCTGCGCGCCATGGTGCCGGAGAGGCGGGCGAGGAAGGAGAAGGGGCGCGCGCCGGTGAGCTTCGCAGCCGCCGCGAAGAGCGCTTCGTCCACATCCGTCTCGATGCCGAAGACGCGGTTGAGGGCGGCGGCGTGGAGCGCCTGCATCTCCGTCGCCGTCACCTCCATATCCTCGATGGCCGCGGCGGCGGGCTCCAGCAGATCGGCGCATTCCCAGATGGAGCAGAGGATCGCCGCCTCCCGCGCCAGCGCCGCACCCTGCCCGTCCCGCGCGAGCCCGGTGCGGAGCGTCTGTGCCTCCGGCGTCGGACCGGGTGCGGGACCCCATGAAGGCGCCCAGCCCGCGGCGCCGCGCCCGCCCCGGCCGCCGCCGCGCTTGGTCGAGCCGCCGAAACCGCCAAAACCGCCGGAACCGCCCCGGGGCGCGAAGGGTCGGCCCGCGCCGCCGTCGCGCTGGTTGCGGGGCGGCGGACGGAAGAAGGCGGCGCGGCGTTCCTTGAGGGCGGCGGCGTAGTGGCTGCGCACGGAGCCGTCCCCGATCCGGCCGAGGCAGGCGCGGAGGCGCTGGTCGAAGCCCGCACGCCGCTCGGGCGTGTCGACGGGGCCCAATGCCACCTCGCGGCGCCACAGCATCTCGACGAGCGGGACCGAGGCGTCGAGGGCGGCGCCCATGCCTACCGCCCCCTCGTGCCGGATCATGTCGTCCGGATCCCGCCCTTCGGGCAGCAGGCAGAAGCGGAGGGACTTGCCCGGTGCGAGATGCGGCAGCGCGAGGTCGATCAGCCGGTTGGCGGCGCGGAGACCTGCCTTGTCGCCGTCGAGGGCGATCACCGGCTCATCCGCCATGCGCCAGAGAAGGGCGAGCTGCTCCTCGGTGATCGCGGTGCCGAGGGGGGCGACCGCATGCTCGAAGCCCGCGGCGACGAGGGCGATGACGTCCATATAGCCCTCGGCCGCGATGACCGCGCCGGCCTTGCCCGCCGCCGCCCGGCCGTCGCGGACATTGAAGAGCGTGCGGCCCTTGGAGAAAAGCGGTGTCTCGGGGCTGTTGAGGTATTTCGCCTGGGCGTTGGCCGAGAGGGCGCGGCCGCCGAAGGCGATGGCCCGGCCCCGCTGGTCGCGGATCGGGAACATCAGCCGGTCGCGGAACCGGTCGAAGGGGTCGCGGCGCCGGCCGTCATCGGGCTCGATCAGAAGGCCCGCCTCGATGCCCTCCTTGGTCAGCCCCTTGGCGGCGAGGTGCTTGGCGAGCGCGCCACCCTCGGGCGCGTAGCCGAGTTCGAAGCGCTTCACGGTCTCGTCGGCGAGGCCACGGCGGCGGATATAGTCCCGCGCGCCTTGCCCCGAGGCAGAATTCAGCATGGCGCGGTAGAAGCGGACCGCCTCCTCCATCGTCTCGCCGAGGCGGTCGCGCTGTTCCCGCTGTTCGGCGGCGCGGGGGTTGTCCTCGCGCTCGGGCAGCTCGAGCCCCGCTTCGCTCGCCAGCCGCTCGATCGCCTCGGCGAAGCTGAGGTTCTCGGTCTCCATGACGAATTTGTAGAGGTCACCGGAGGCCTGGCAGCCGAAGCAGTGGTAGAAGCCCTTGCGGTCGTCGACGTGGAAGGACGCCGTCTTCTCTTGATGGAAGGGGCACGGCGCCCAGAAATCGCCCTTGCCCGGCGACGATTTGCGCGCGTCCCACGTCACCTTCCGCGCCACCACGTCCGATAGGGCGAAGCGCGATCTGAGATCGTCGAGGAAAGCGGGCAAGAAGCGCATGCCGCATTCTGCTACGCCCAAGCGGCCAGGGGAAGCGGGCTCGGGCGACGGATCGGAGGGGGCCGTCGTCGCAGGCGGTGCCGCCGCCGGCCGGGCGGCGGAAAGGCGTCGAAAGGGGAGCCGCTCAGAGACCGAAGCGGCGGGCGAGCAGCAGCTCGCACTCGGACCAGCTCTCGGGCTCGGCATCCGCCTCCGGCGCCTTGGGCAGGAGGACGCCGAGCCCGTTCGCGCCGCGGAAATGCAGCCGGCCCACATGTTCCGCGCGCCGGGCGGCGGAGGCGATCTGATAGGGGCTATCATCGACGAAGACGGTCGTCGCCCCTGCCCGTTCGGCTGCCCAGGCGATGGCGCGCCCCTTGCCGCCGGTGTTGACGATCACCGGAAAGCGGCCGAGCCCGATGGCCTCGAGGTTTGCAAGCCGATCCCGGCGGCCATGGCGGGGGATGTTGGTGAGGATGACGACCTGCACCGCCTCGCCCATCCGCTGCAGCGTCTCCACCGCGCCTTCGATCGGGGTCTGGCTCGCCGTCTCCTCCTCGAAGAACGCGTTGATGAGGTTGATCGCCGCCTCGAAGCCGACCGGATCGGTCTCGCCCGTTGCAAAGATCGCGCCCTCGAGCTCGTATTTCTGGAGGCGGAGTTCATAGCCGTGCTGCGGCAGCCAGCGGCCGAGGTGGGCCGCGAACTCCACGATCACCTCGTCGCAATCGACGATCAGGAGCGGCTTGCCGGGCGCGATCCTGGCGGCCTCGAGCTCGGCCAGCGTGTCGCGCGGGATCTTCTTCTCGGCCGCCATCACGTCCACTCCGGCGTCATGCCGCCCGGCAGGGCAGCGCGGGCGCGGAGCACGTCCTCGGGCGGGCGTCCGACGGTTGCTGCGAAGGCGGTGACGCTCTCCTCATCGCCCAGGAGAAAGTCGAGCACGAAGCCGAGGAAGGCGGGATCGCGCACCGCGGCGGACAGGTCGCCTGGCGCAGCACCCGAGGCTGCGAGGAAGCGGCCGACGAGGTCGGCATCCGCCGCCATCCAGGCGAGCGCCTCTGCGGCCAATCCCTCTGCTGCATCCGGTGTCATCGGGCAGGCCCCCCTTCGCTGCGACTGCGCTCAGCCGGGCGGGGCCTAGCGCAATTGGCGGCGGAGGGCAAAGTGCGGCCGGCATCCCGCCTCTGCAACCGTGCGCTCACGGCCAAAAGTTTTCTGGCAAGGGTTTCTTAACTTTCGAAATGCATGGTGAATCAAGACTGAAGAACGGCGTGTCGCACCGCGCCCAGCCGGCCGGATCGAGGGACGGGCATGAAGAAGACCGCACTCGTCGTCGAGGATAACGCCCTGAATTGCGCCCTCTTCCTCGAAATCCTCCGCCATGCCGGCTTCGCGACGATCTGCGACACGACGGGCGGGGAGGCGCAGCGGTTGGCCGAGAGCGTGCGCCCCGCCGTGGCGCTGGTGGATCTGCAGCTGCCGGAGGCTTCGGGGCTCGACGTCATCCGTGATCTGCGCGCCAAGCCCCTGACATCCGGCATCCCCGTCATCGCCGTCTCGGCCTTCGCCCGGTCCGCGGACGGGCTGGCCGCGCTCAAGGCGGGGGCCGATCTCTTCTTCTGCAAGCCGGTGGACCCGCGCCGGCTCACCGCGGCGGTCGAGAAACTGGTCGCCGAGGCGGATGCCGGCATGGAGGCGAACGTAGCCTGAGCGCGGTCGTCGACGGGCAGTACCGCTACTGCTTCTGCGCCTTCTGCGCGCGTTCTGCGCGGCGGGCACTCCGGCGGGCGACCGCCTCCTCCATCCGGTCGGCCATCACCGCGCGCTCCGCCGCGTTCATCGTGCTCGCCATGCTGAGGAGCTGGCGCCCCGTGAGGCCCAGCATCTTGCCCTGGAGCGTCACGCGTTCCTGGAAGGCGCGGCCGAACGCCTCGGGCTCGAACGGATCCTTGCGCAGGATGGTGACCATGCGGCTGTGGACGACGGTTATGCTCTCCCAGATTGCCGCCTTCTCGGACTCGCCGGCATGGACGGTGTATTTCCACGCCTCGTGATGGCTTTCGGGCAGGAGGCGCTGCATCCGGCGTTCACGCCGGTTCAGGCCGTCATCGTCGCTCGCCATGCTGCGGATCGCCGTGCCGCTGACCACGCCCACGACGAGCAGGTTCACCGCCAGCGAGCCTATCAGCAGCAGGCTCATCCAGCGCGGCGTGCCGGACCGGCGGGCCGCACCGTCGTCCTCTGGCTTGTTGTCGGGTTCTTCGCCCTCGGTCGTCATTCAGTCGTTGTCCCTTGCATGCGGGCGGCGCCCGAAGGACGCCACCCGCCGACCCCCGCCTTCGCGCCGCCCCTCAGAAGGGCGCCTCGCTCGCGAAGAGCACCTCGCCCGCATCGGCGACGCGCAGACCCAGCTCGTCCGCCACAAGCAACGTCGCCTCCTCGGGCGCCAGCCGCGCCATCGCCGCACCGCCGAAGCCGCCGACGAAGAGGCCGAGCATCAGCGACGCGGCCAGTGCCGCCGCACCAAAGCCCGGGCTCACGCCGAAGCGCGCGGTGACGCTGCGCGCATGGCTGCGGCGCGGCGCATGGCGGCCGCGCCCCGTGCGCCGCGCCCCGTCCGCCGCCGGCAGCGGAGGCGACCCGCCGCCGGGTTTCGCCGCGAGACGCGCCTGCACCTCCGCCGCATCGGCCATCACCCGGTCGAAGAGCGCGTCGGAAGGCGTCTCGCGCCGCATCTCCGCCGCAAGCTCGCCCAGCGCGCGTTCGAGGCGGTCGCGCTCCGCCGCCCCGAGGCCATCCGTTTCAACTACCGACATCTGCCGTCCCTGGCCGGTCATTACTCATCTCCCTCGCCTGCGCCGAAGCTTGCCGCCAATTGGCGGCGCGCCCGGGCGAGCAGGCTCTCCACAGCCTCGACCGAGCAGCCCAGCCGCTCGCCGATCTCCGGGTTGCCGAGGCCTTCGAAATGCCTCAGCACCACCGCATCGCGTTGTCGCTCGGGCAGCGCCATGATGGCGCGCGCGAGCCCTCGCATCGTCTCCCGCGTCTCGAGGCGGGCCTCCTGCCCCGGCGCGGGGTCCGCGCGTTCGGGGATGTCGTCGATATCCGATGTCGGCCGGCGCCGGCGCTGGCGGTCGATGCAGAGATTATGCGTCACCCGATAAAGCCAGGTCGACGCCTTCGCCTCGCCCGCGCGCCATTCCGGCGCCTGGCGCCAAAAGCGCAACATCGCCTCCTGCGCCACCTCCTCGGCCTCCGCCTCGGAGCCGAGCCGCCAACGGGCGTGCCGCTGCACAGCCGGCAGAAGCGCGGACGTGAGACGCGCGGCGGCCAGACGGTCGCCTGCAGCGAACCGGGCGATCAGCGCCCCCTCATCCTCGCTGGTGCCTTCGCAGTCGAACATCGTAGCCGTCACTCTCGGCGCCTTCCTCGCGGGCCGCGCTCAGTCTGCGCGCAATGGCGGCGGGCGCTCTGCCGCCCTTGCCCCTCTCCCCGTTCTGCCTCAGCGGCCGGGCTCAGCGATAGCCCTGAGCGCCTGTTTGGCCTCGCGCTCGGTCACCGCCCCGTCCCCGTTCAGATCCAGCCGCGAGAAGCGGCGAGCGTAGTGCGCGGCACTCTCCTCGGGCTCGATGAAGCCGTTCCCGTCAAGATCGCGGCGCGCGAAGGCGATGCGCGCCTGGCGGATCGCGCGCCCGGCGGCGGCCTGCTCGGCCTCAGCGAGGCTGATGCGCCCGTCCCCGTCGCGGTCGAGGCGCGCGTCCCGCGCAGCATTGACGGCGGCCGCCTCCGCCGCCGTGACGCGCCCGTCCCCGTTCGCATCGGCGCTGTCGAACTTGCCGCTCTCCTGCGCCTTGGCGACCGGCGCGAGGGCGAGGGCGCCGACGGCGAAGACCAGCGCCACCGCAAGGCGCGGGGTGAGCGGCAGACAAGCCGCCGGTCGCGTCGGTCGAAGCCCTCTCTGCGCCGGATGCGTCATCGCGCCGTCCTCCGAATGCCTGCCTGCCTGCAACGCCGCCGGCGGGTCTGCTGCCGCCGATCAAGAAAAGAAACGCCGCACCCTACCCATTCCGTCGCAGCAAGGCTGCATTTTCTTGGCGATAGGCGCGGGAGGGGATAGGTCGGGGATGTCAAAGGAGGTCGCGATGACGATCAAGCCCAGCGCCGCCGCGCCGCTCAGCGGAGAACACCGCCTGAGCGACGAACGCCCATTGATGCCGGCCCTTAAGCGTGGCTGGAGGGGATGCTGCCCAAGCTGCGGGGAACGAACGCTTTTTTCGAGCTACTTGACGGTGGCAGACACATGCTCGGCCTGCGGCGAGCCGCTGCACCATCACCGGGCGGACGATTTACCGGCCTGGATCACCATGATCGTCGTCGGCCATATCCTCGCCGTCGCGCTGCTGGCGGTGGAGAATGCATACGCGCCGGCGCTCTGGGTCCATGGGCTGATCTTCGGGCCCTTCATCATCCTGAGCTCGCTCTGGATGCTGCCGCGGGTGAAGGGGGCTGTCGTGGGCATGCAGTGGGCGATGCGGATGCACGGCTTCGGCGCAGAGGAGCGCTGAAGAACGCCGAGGGCGCCTCTACTGTCTGATCGTCGCGCTTGGGGCTGGCGGTCGCGGGGCGCGCTGCAGGAGGGGGCGATACATGGACGGTGAGAGGGCCGAGGAGAACGCGCCGCGCCATGCCGCCACGGTCATCCTGATCAGACGCGACGGGCCGGCGCCGCGCGTGCTGATGGGCCAGCGCGGCAAGTCGGCCGCCTTCATGCCCTCGAAATTCGTCTTCCCTGGCGGCGCGCTCGATACCGCGGACGCGGAGGCTGCGGCCGCGTTCCCGCCGCCCGCACCGCTGGCCGAGCGTCTCGGTGCGCAGCTTGCGGGGGAGAGCGATGCGCGGCTTGGGGCGGCCCTCGCGCTCACCGCGGTGCGCGAGCTTTGGGAGGAGACGGGGCTCGTCCATGCGGAGGCCGGTGCCGTGCCGGCCATGCTACCTGGCCCCTGGCAGGGTTTTGCCGCCGAGCACGGCCGGCCGAGCTTTGCGGGTTTCGGCTTCATCTTCCGCGCCATCACCCCGCCCGGGCGCACGCGGCGCTTCGATGCCCGGTTCCTGACCCTCGATGCCGCGGCGCTGGCCTGCGATCCGGACGATTTCAGCGGCGCGGATCAGGAGCTCGCCCATCTCCGCTGGATCACGATTGCCGAGGCGCGTGGCCTCGATCTGCCCTTCATCACCGAGGTCGTGCTGGGCGAGTTGGACGCGCGTCTGGCCATGGGGGCCGAGGCCGCGCGCCGCCCTGCGCCCTTCTTCCACCATGACGGCGGGCGATCCTTCCTGGACCCGCTCTGATCCCATGCGCCCAGCCGCCGACATCCGCGACCTCAGGCGTGCGGTGCGGGAGGTGCAGGCGGCGCTCGGGCCCCTCGCCCCGCTGGGCGCGCCCATCGCCGCGATCTCGGTCCTCGGCCTTGCACTCTCCATGGGCCTGCCGCTCTTCGCGCTCCTGATGGACCGCGCGGGCCATTCGGGCACGGTGATCGGGCTCAACACCATGGCCGCCCCTCTGGCCATGGTGCTCTCCTCCCCGCTGATGCCGCGGATCATGGCCTTTGTCGGGCTCGCAAGGCTCGCGATGCTCGCGACGGGCACGCTCGCCGCCATGTTCCTCGTGATCCCGATGGTCGACGGGCTCGTGGCCTGGACGCTCCTGCGGCTCGTCTGGGGGACCTGTTCGTCCGCGCTTTTCTTCTCCTCCGAGTACTGGATCGTGGCGGCGGCGCCGGCGGCCACGCGCGGGCGGGTCATCGCAGTCTATGCCATCGCGCTCTCGGGCGCCTTCATGCTCGGGCCGCTGGTGCTGTTGATGACGGGCAATACCGGCACGCTTCCCTTCGTCGCTGCGTCGCTCATCACGCTCTGTGCCTTTCCGTTCCTGGCGCGCGGGGCGGCGAGCGCCCCCGATCCGGGCCGCGAGGAGCGCCCGGAACTGGGCGCTGCTCTCCGCTTTTTCCGGACCGATCCCTCGCTCCTCTTCGCCGTCATCCTTTTCGGTGCGATCGAGTTCGGGGCGCTCAGCCTCGTCAGTGTCTGGGGCGTGCGCGCAGGGCTCGGCGCGGATGCGGCCCTGGTGCTGATGGCGCTCTTCGCCGCCGGCGGCATGGCGCTGCAGCTGCCGCTCGGCTGGGCCGCGGACCGGTTCAATCCGCGCCATATCCTGGTTCTGACTGCGGGGATCGCTGTCGTGAGCCCGCTCGCGATCATCGCAGCCACCCCCTCGGCCGCGGCTGCCGCCCTGCCGATGATCGTCTGGGGCGGGTTCGGCGCGGGGCTCTACACCGTGGCGCTCACCGCCCTCGGGGGGCGGTATTCGGGCGTGCGGCTGGCGGAGGCGAATGCGGCCGTGACCCTCGCCTACGGGCTCGGCGCGCTGCTGGCCCCCGGTCTTTTCGGGCTTGCCATGGACCGGATCGCGCCGCCGCACGGGCTGCTCCTCGTCGCGGCCCTCGCCGCCCTTGCCTATCTCGCCCTCGCGCTCTGGCGGCTCGCCCGCGCCCCTTGACAGGACCCCGCCCAAGGGGCATTAGGCCGCCTCGCATGTAACTGAGCGTCGCAGCCCGCAACGGTCGCGCGCGTCATTCGGAGCCAAGCCATGGCGAAGCCGACCACGGTGAAGATCCGCCTGAATTCAACGGCCGGGACCGGGTTCTTCTACGTCACGAAGAAGAACTCGCGGACGATGACCGACAAGATGACTGTCCGGAAGTACGACCCGGTCGCGCGTAAGCACGTCGAGTTCAAGGAAGGCAAGATCAAGTAACAAGCAGCCTTCCCGGTGTATCCGAGGGACAGGCGGGCGGCCCCAGCGGCCGCCCGTTCTCGTATGTCCGGTGCGCCAAGCGGCGCGGGCGCTTTTCGCTGCGTCGGTGGGCCGGTGGACAGATCGAGGCCACGGTGGTCATCGCCAAGCGCCACCGATTGCGACAGTTAACGGGGCCAGAGGAGCAACCGAGCCACCGATGACAGATCCCGCCGCCGTCGCGCTCACAACCAGCATCGTCCCGGGACCCGAGGGGGCAGTACCGCTCGTCATCGCCCATGGCCTCTTCGGCCAGGGGCGCAACTTTGGCTCGCTCTCGAAACGCTTCGGCGATGGCTGGACGGTCATCTCCGTCGACATGCGCAACCATGGCGATGCACCGCATGATGCGCGCATGGATTACGAGGCGATGGCCGCCGATCTCGCCGCCGTCATCCGGTCGGAGGCGCGGGGACGCGCGGTGCTCCTCGGCCATTCCATGGGCGGCAAGGCGGCGATGACGCTGGCGCTCAGCACCCCGGATCTCCTCGAGGCGCTGATCGTCGCCGACATCGCGCCGGTGCCCTACGAGCACTACGAGCATGGCGGCATCATCGCGGCGATGCAGGCCGCAGATCTCTCGGCCGTGACGCGCCGGAGCCAGGCTGACCCGTTGCTCGCCGAAGCGATCCCGGATGCGGGCCTGCGGGCCTTCATCCTCCAGAACCTCGCGATCGAGGACGGTGCGGCGCGCTGGAAGCCGAACCTCTCGGCGCTCTCAGAGAACATGCCCGCGATCCTCGGCTTCCCCGACGCCCTGCCCGAGCCGGCCTATGAGGGCCCGACGCTCTTCATCCATGGTGAACGTTCCGACTATTTGGCGGAGGCCGCAAAACCCCGCATCCGAGCCCTCTTTCCGGATGCCGAGTTCGAGACGGTCGAGGGTGCGGGCCATTTCCTGCATGCCGAGAAACCGGACGCCTTCTTCGCCGCGGTCAGCCGGTTCCTCAACACACTCTGAACCGCATCCTGGCCCCGCGCGACGCGTCCCGGGCTCGACCCGGGACCTCTCCGAGGGCTGCCAGGAGGTCCCGGGTCAAGCCCGGGACGCATCGCGCGGTGTACTGGCGTTTCAGCACGGGCTGGTCTTGCGGATGGTCGTGGTGATCTGGCCGCTGATCGTGCCTTTGGCCTGGGCGATGCAGAGAGTGTCGCCTTCAGCGAGCCGCTCGTTACGGAAGCTGGAGACGCCGAAGGTCTCTCCGTCCGCGCGGCGGACGCGCCAGATGCGCTGGCCGCTCTCGTCCTCGCTGCGGGGAACGATTTCGCCGACGATCGTCACGGTCGCGTCGGGCAGGTCGGTCTTCGGCTCGGCGGCGAAGAAGACCGCGCCCGCCATGGCGAGAATCGCGAGCGCGATGATGGCGTAGCGGATCATCGCGGTGCTGCCAGTCCAGTCAGGCGGCTTCGAGGCTGGATGCGGCCACGACCTCGACGATGTCGGCCATGATGCGGTTGAGCTCGAAATCCTTGGGCGTGTAGACGCGGGCCACGCCCATGGCGCGGAGCTGGGCTGCGTCCTCCTCCGGGATTATGCCGCCTGCGACGAGCGGCACGTCGCCGAGGCCGTTGGCCCGCATCTCCTCGAGAACCGCGCCGATCAGCGCCATGTGGCTGCCGGAAAGGACGGAGAGGCCGATGACATGGACCCCTTCCTCGATGGCTGCGTTGACGATCTCGGCGGGCGTCAGGCGGATGCCCTCGTAGACGACCTCCATGCCGCAGTCCCGCGCGCGCACGGCGATCTGTTCCGCACCATTCGAATGGCCGTCGAGGCCGGGCTTGCCGACGAGGAATTTGAGGCGGCGGCCGAGGCGGCGCGAGACATCCTCGACGGCGGCACGCACGGGCGCGAGTTCTTCCGCCGGCGCCGTGGCGGCGCGGCCGACACCGGTGGGGGCGCGGTATTCGCCGAAGGCCTCGCGCATGACCCGGCCCCATTCGCCGGTGGTGACGCCGGCCTTGGCCGCCGCGATGCTGGCGGGCATGACGTTCGCGCCGGAGCGTGCGGCCTCGGCAAGATCGGCGAGGGCCTTCTCGACAGCGCCCTGTTCGCGGTCCGCGCGCCAAGCTTCGAGGCGCGCGATTTGGTCGGCTTCCACGCCTGGATCGACGACGAGGATGCCGCCCTCCTCGTCCTGAAGCGGCGAGGCCTCGCCCTCGGTGAAGCGGTTGACGCCGACAACCGTGACCTCGCCCGCCTCGATGCCGCGGAGACGTTCGGTGTTCGACTGGACGAGGGCGCCCTTCATGTAGTCGATGCCGGCGACGGCGCCGCCCATCTCATCGATGCGGGCGAGCTCCTCCCGGGCGCTGGCCTTCAGCGCCTCGACCTTCGCCTCGACCGCCGGGTTGCCGTCGAAGAGGTCGCCGTATTCGAGGAGGTCGGTCTCGAAGGCCAGGATCTGCTGCATGCGGAGCGACCATTGCTGGTCCCAGGGGCGCGGCAGGCCCAGCGCCTCGTTCCAGGCGGGGAGCTGCACGGCGCGGGCGCGGGCCTTCTTCGAGAGGGTGACCGCCAGCATCTCAATGAGAATGCGGGGCACGTTGTTCTCGGGCTGCTGCTCGGTGAGGCCGAGGGAGTTCACCTGCACGCCGTAGCGGAAGCGGCGAAGCTTCGGGTCCTCGACCCCGTAGCGCTCCTGGCAGATCTCGTCCCAGAGATCGACGAAGGCGCGCATCTTGCACATCTCGGTCACGAAGCGGATGCCGGCGTTGACGAAGAAGGAGATGCGGGAGACGAGCTTGGGGAAGTCCTCGGCCGGGACCTTGGGGCGCACGCCATCGAGGACGGCGGTGGCGGTGGCGAGGGCGAAGGCGAGCTCCTGCTCCGGCGTCGCGCCGGCTTCCTGCAGGTGGTAGCTGCAGACATTCATCGGGTTCCACTTCGGCACGTCGCGGTAGCAATAGGCGGCGACATCGCCGATGAGCCGCAGCGAGGGCTCGGGCGGGAAGACATAGGTGCCGCGGGAGAGGTACTCCTTGATGATGTCGTTCTGGACCGTGCCCTGCAGCGTCTTGGGGTCGGCGCCCTGTTCCTCGGCCACCGCGATGTAGAGCGCCAACAGCCAGGCGGCGGTGGCGTTGATCGTCATCGAGGTGTTCATCTCGGCCAGCGGGATCTCGTGGAAGAGCGTGCGCATGTCGCCGATATGCGCGATGGGCACGCCGACCTTGCCGACCTCGCCCCTGGCGCGCGGGTCGTCGCTGTCGTAGCCGGTCTGGGTGGGCAGATCGAAGGCGACGCTGAGACCCGTCTGCCCCTTCTTGAGATTGCCGCGATAGAGCGCGTTCGAGGCAGCCGCAGTGGAGTGGCCGGCATAGGTGCGGAAGATCCAGGGCCGGTCCCGCTCGGGCTTTGCTTCGCTCACGCTCATGGGTCCTACTCCCTGGCTCTGCTGCCGCACTGCAACACGGCAATCGAGCAAGATAGCGTCGCCGTCAAGCCCAAAGAAGCAAGAATCGTGCTCCGTGATGGCGCGATGCGCCGTAGCCGTAGGCTTCAGGCTTCACGGCGCCGGGCAATAGAGAACGCGCCGAGCCCGGAGATCAGTAGCCATCCGCCGGCCGGCAACGGAACCTCGTTCACGGCAAGGACGGCCCCGTTGGTAAACGGGATGCTCCCGACGGAGCTCGCTGCGCCGATAGCAACGAAAAACTCGCTTCTCCCGGGGAAGAAGTAGACCTCGGAAAAGTTGGTTCCTCCATCCAAGAAGGAGCCCTCCCGGGACCTGCTAACGCGGATTTCGCTCTCATCGACCGTATAGATAAAGCCGCCGAAACTTCTATTTGACGGCAGGAAGCTATCGGCTACCCCGCCGATGGAAAGCGTGATGTCGTAGTCGACGAGCGCTGTTCTGAATTCCGTCGACGAAAGCGTGCCTGTCGTGTGCAGTTCAATCGTACCGGTCAGCGACGTGTTCGGACCGGACAAATCGACGGTGTAGACAATAGCCATCGCCGGCGACCACCGCCACGGCGGCAACGCGCATGCACTTCATAGATATTTCACTCGCGTTGCTCGTCCCTAAGAGCCATGCTCGCCAACAGCGCTCGCGCATGCGGTTCAATGATCGAAACGTTCGAGGCGCAGTGTTTTCAGATGCGCATGTTCGGTTCGCCGGGCAGAGCAGAAGAGTGCTGCGACGCACAATGGGGCTTGCGCGGATGCGAGCGCAATGTCAGGAACGCTGGCAGCGTTTGCGCGCACGAATCTTGCGCGCTTTTGAATCGACAGGAGCCCGAAGATGGACGGTGCGCAGGACACCCTGAAGGACCTCTATGCGGTTGGCGAGATCCCGCCGCTCGGCCATGTACCCGCGCAGATGCATGCCTGGGCCATCCGCAAGGAGCGGCACGGCAAGCCGGACACGGCGATGCAGCTCGAGGTCGTCGAGACCCCGAAGCCGGACAGCAACGAGGTGCTGGTCTTCGTCATGGCCGCGGGCGTCAACTACAACGGCGTCTGGGCATCGCTGGGCGAGCCGATCAGCCCCTTCGACGGGCACAAGGCGCCGTATCACATCGCAGGCTCTGACGCCTCGGGCATCATCTGGGCCGTGGGCGACAAGGTCAGCCGCTGGAAGGTGGGCGACGAGGTCGTGATCCACTGCAACCAGGATGACGGCGACGACGAGCACTGCAATGGCGGCGACCCGATGTACAGCCCCTCCCAGCGGATCTGGGGCTACGAGACGCCGGATGGCAGCTTTGCGCAGTTCACCTGCGTGCAGGCGCAGCAGCTGATGCGCCGGCCCCAGCATCTGACCTGGGAGCAGGCGGCGTGCTACACGCTGACGCTTGCCACCGCCTACCGGATGCTCTTCGGGCACGAGCCGCATGATCTGAAGCCCGGGCAGAACGTGCTGATCTGGGGAGCGTCGGGCGGGCTTGGTTCGTACGCGATCCAGCTTGCCAACACGGCCGGCGCGAACGCGATCGGGGTGATCTCGGACGAGACCAAGCGCGACTTCGTCATGTCGCTCGGCGCGAAGGGCGTGATCAACCGCAAGGACTTCAAGTGCTGGGGTCAGCTGCCGAAGGTCAACAGCCCCGAATACAAGGAATGGTTCGCGGAGGCGCGGAAGTTCGGCAAGGCGATCTGGGACATCACGGGCAAGGGCGTGAATGTCGATATGGTGTTCGAGCATCCGGGCGAGAGCACCTTTCCGATCAGCACCTTCGTGGTGAAGCGGGGCGGCATGGTCGTGATCTGCGCAGGGACCACCGGGTTCAACCTGACAATGGACGCCCGCTATGTCTGGATGCACCAGAAGCGCGTGCAGGGCAGCCACTTCGCGCATCTGAAGCAGGCCTCGGCCGCGAACCAGCTCATGCTGGAGCGGCGACTGGATCCGTGCATGTCCGAGGTCTTCGAGTGGAACTCCCTGCCCGAGGCGCATATGAAGATGCTCCGGAACGAGCATAAGCCCGGCAACATGGCCGTGCTGGTGAGCGCCCCGACGACAGGCCTGCGCACCATTGCGGACACGCGCGAGGCGGCCGCGCCCGCGTGATCGGTCGATAGAGGGTCAGAGGGGCCGCCCGCATCTCGCGAGGCGGCCCTTTGCGTCTCAGGCGACGAAAGGGTCGTCGTCGTAGAGGGCGAGATTGCTGAGGAAGTGGGCGACCGCGGCGTCGCCCTGCGCTTCGAGAAAGGGGACGACGGCGCCGCCGACCTCGGTGCCGGTGGCGTTGAGGATGGCGATGAGCTCCTCATTCGTCAGGGTCTCGCCGAGGAGTTCCTGCGAGGCCTGGGAGAGGCGGGCGGCGATGCCGGAGACCTCGGGTGCCGCGAAGCTTGTGCCGTTGACGAAGCCGAAGGCGCCGGAGGTGGTCTCGACCCGCACCCCGACGCCCGTGGCGGCGACATCCACAAGCGTGTCGGAGGTTTGGCTGAAGCCTGCGAGATTGCCGTTCTGGTCGACCGCGGCGACGGAGACGACGTTCGGGTCCGCAGCGATGACGTTGACGCCGTCGGCGTAGCGCTGCCCGTCATTGCCGGCGGCCGCTATGGAGATGACGCCGAGATCGTCGAGCCGGGCGAACTCGTCCGAAAGCGAAGTGAGGGTCGTCTGCCGGGCATTGCCGAAGCCGAGGCTGAGGTTCACCGCGGCGATGTCGAAGACGCCGGCCAGCGTCTCGCTGAAGCGCAGCGCCTCCTCGATATCCCGGGTCGAGGCGCCGTCGCCGTTATCGGGGAAGACCTTGAGATGGATGATGCCGGCCGCCGACGCCTCGGCCAGCGCGGCCTGCGCGACCCAGGAGCCGTGGCTGTTCACCGTCTCGACGCTCGCATCGCGGTCGTTGCTGCCGGAGAAGTCGTAGGACCAGATCGTGTTGGACTGGTCGTAGAAGGGCGAGGTGCCGTCATCGATCACGACGATCACCTGTCCCTCTCCGTCATAGGAGCGGATGGTCGCGGGCGACGGGCCGTTCGCGGTGGCGATGTTCGGCCCGTCGGCGACGAGCGCGCCCGGTGCGCGGTAGGGGGCGGGGGGTTGGCCTGCGAGGGTCTCGACCTCCGGCGTCGTTGCCTCGAAGACGCGCACCTCGTCGATACCGGCGGGCGCGCCCGGCGCCTCGGCACGCTGCCAGGACCAGTCGGGCGTCTCGGAGACGAACCAAGGCAGCTCGGCCGTGGAGGCCCGGACGATGCCCGGCACGGTGAGGGCGTCGGACTGGGTTTCGGCCTCGGGCTCGGGCTGGTTCTCTGCCTGGGGCACTGGCGAAAGGCTCATGAGTGTCGGGTCCTCTGTCGTCTCATGCGCGCCGCGTCGTCGGGCGCGCTCCGGATAGGTGGTGGTCGGGTTGCGGTCTCGAGATGTCTTCTGACCGGCGTCGTGTTCGGGGTCGCAACTCGGGTCGCCGCTGGCTTCGCAATTGGGGTCGCTGGAACATCTCAGGGCGGCTTCGCACCCGGGCGCACAATTCTGGACGCAAGCTAGCGATACGCGACGGTGTCAGTGTACCGTGAAAGGTTGAATTTTCGTCATCACATCATGCCCGCGGGGGCGTGACCGAAGGGCAGGCCTTGACGCTTGGGCGCGCTGGCCGCGGGCTGCCGGGGGGGATAGAAGGCTGCCATGCTGGACCCGATGCCCGCCCCTGTGCTGCCAGACCTCTCCGCCGATCAGCAGGTCGCCTGGGAGACGGTGGCGGCACGGCTGACGGCGCATGGCGTCGATCTGGCCGAAGGAAAGATCACGCCGCTCGCCGAAGACCGGACCGACGGCGAGGTGCTGGCAGTGCTGGGCAAGGCCGGATCGGGCAAGACGGTGCTGCTGGCAGGGCTTGCGGGGGCGCTGAAAGCTGCCGGCGTGCAGGCCGTGACGGCCGAGGACAGCCATAAGCGGCGGGGCGAGAAGCGGTCCTTCGCGGTGCTAGCGCCCACGAACAAGGCGACATCGGTGCTGCGGGGGCGGGGCGTCGTCGCCTCCACGATCCACCGGATCATGTACACGCCCGTCTACGACCCGGAATACGAGAAGGTGGCCGAGTGGCTGGAGGGCGAGCGCAAGACCCGGCCCGAGGTCGAGGGGATGACCGAAGCGGCACTCGACCGCGCCAAGGATTTCTACGACCGCCACGAGAGCGTGGCGGGGGCCCTGGCGGCGGCGGGCCTGCGGGGCTCGGACTTCATCACGGGCTGGAAGCGGCGGGAGGATCCGCTGGACATCGCGCTGGTGGACGAAGCCTCGATGGTGGACAGCAAGCAGCTCGATGACCTGAAGGAGATCTTTGCGCTGGTCGTGCTCTTCGGCGATCCGGCACAGCTCGCGCCGGTGGGCGAGCGGGGCACGATGGTGTTCGAGACCCTGCCGGAGGGGCGGCAGCTCCACCTCTCGCGCATCCATCGCCAGGCCGATGACAGCCCGATCCTGGACCTCGCCCATGCGCTGGGGGATCCGGATCTCGACTTCCACGATTTCGAGCGCATGGTGGAGGACGCGGCGGCGCGGGATGAGCGGATTGTGTTGGCCCCACGGGCGGATGCGGATCTCATGTGCGAGAGCCCGATGCTGGTCTGGCGGAACAAGACGCGGGTGCGTCTGATCGCGGCCTTCCGTGCGGCGCAGCGGATCGCGGCGGGGGAGCTGGCCAAGGGCGAGCCGCTGATCTGCGACGGGCTGGAGCTGCCGCTGAAGCAGCGGAAGAACCGGATCGAGCTCGAGGCGCATGGCCTCGTGAAAGGCGCACAGGCGCGGTATCTGGGTCCCGGTCGCAAGCCGAACTACGCGCGGATCGACGTCGCGGGCACGGAGGCGGGTGCGATCTCCGTCTCCGCGATCATCCAGATCGAGCAGCCCGAGGACGAGCCGGTCCTCGCCTCCGCCGCGCGGATGGGGGCGCTCTTCCTGCACGGTGCGGCGGTGACGATCCACAAGGCGCAGGGCTCGCAATGGCCGCGGGTGCAGGTCTTCGCGCCGGACCTGATGGCGGCCGCGCGGTCGGGTCAGACGGAGGCGGGTATCGCGCTCTGGAAGCGGCTTGCCTATGTGGCGGTGACGCGGGCCGAGCGGGAGCTTGTCTGGGTCCGCCGCTACATGATCTCGCGGCCCACGGCGCCCCTTGGTGCGTCGCTCGACGGGCTGGCCATCGAAGCGCAGGGAGAAGCGCCGTGAAACGTATCGCTCTCATCGTGGTTGGCGTGGTTGTCGCTGCCGGCGCCGGTTGGAGCGCGCTCTGGTATCTCGGCCGGAGCGAGGTGAGCGACCGGCTGGCGCTGGAGGTCGAGCGGCTGGCGGCGCGGGGGATCGATATCGCTTGGGCCGAGGAGGAGATCGGCGGCTTCCCGCAGGGCTATGTCGTGACGCTGCGCGATGTGGCGGTGACGGCCGAGGGCGCGGGCGTCGCACTGGCGGTGCCGGAGGTTGTCGCAGCGGTCGATGCCGCGGCACCCGATCGGCTGACGATCACCCTGCCGCGCGAGATGGCCATGACGCTGAGCGAAGCGGGGGCGGCGCCGCGCCGGATCGACATCGAGAGCGAGGATCTGGTGATCACGCTCGCCGAGCCGGCTGCGGGTGCGCGCGATGTGCGTGTCGCGGCGGCCTCGCTCCTCGCCGTGGAAGCGGCGGAGGACGCGGCCGAGGAGGATCATGACGGCGTGACCGGTGCCGCGGCGGAGCTTGCGGGGCTCGACGCCACGCTGCTGATCGAGCCTGCGGGGGAGGACGCGAAGGCCGTTCTCACGGCCAAGGCGGCGCAGTTCGAGACCATCGTCACGGGCGGCGGGCGGCGCGGGGAGCTGCTGACGCCCTTCATCTACACGGTCGATGCCAAGGCGGATGGCCCGCTCCTGACCGCGCAGTTCGCGCTTGGCCAGCGGCCCTTCGAGATGGCGCTGGCCGAGCGGTTCGCGGGCGTGCCGGTGCGCATGACGCTTCAGGCGGGGCCGAGCGACGTGGTGACCGCGACGGCGCCGTCGGACGGCGCGTCCTCCCTGCTGCCCGAGGCGGGTGGGGCGGATGGACGCTTCACCCTGGGCTTCGGCACGGCGGCGGGAGTGCTGACGCTCGGCGACGGGTCGCTCGAGACGCAGCTCAGCATCGAGGCCGCGCGGCTCGTCGCCGAGCCGAGCGCGCCCGAGGCCGTCTTTCGCGGGCCCATCGCGATCAACCGCGTCGACTTCGCCTATCAGGCGCCGACTGGGCCGGCGGATGCGATGAGCCCGCTCGGCCTGCGCATCGCGGCGGCGGAGGTGATGCCGGATGCCACCGTCTGGCAGGCGCTGGACCCGGCCGGCGCACTCGACCAGAGCCCGATGGAGCTGGTGCTGGAACTCGACGGGACGGTGCGGCTGACGGATGAGGATGCGCCGCTGCCCGCCGAGCTCGGCAATCTGAGCCTCAAGCACGCGCATATCCGAGCGCTCGGCACCGTGTTCGATGCGGAGGGGAGCCTTGAGTTCCTGCAGCCGCAGATGCTGCCCATCGGCGCGCTGGAACTCACCGCGATGAACAGCATGCAGACGATCAGGGACCTTGTGCAGGCGGATCTGCTGTCGCCGGTCTCGGCGGAGACGGTCCTGCTTCTGGCCGCGAACTATGCGCGTGCGGGTGAGACGCCGCAGGAGCTGCGCGCGACGATCGACTTTGCGGAGACGGGCATCTCGCTCAACGGCCTGCCGCTTGCAGGACCCGTTGGGGCGATCCGCGGTCAGGAGAATGAGCTGATCGAGCTGCCGGGGAACGAGGGCGCGGGCGGTGAGGCCGGTTCCGCGCCCAGCGACGATCAGTGACGGCGGATCAGGATTTCCAGCCCTGGCGCTCGGCATTCGCCTCGGCATCGCGCTTCGAGCTGTAGCCCTCGGTCGATGCACCGACGATCTTGCCGTTCGAGGCCATGCGCCGCCAGCGCATCTCGCCTCTCTTGTCCTTGTAGAACTCCCACTTGTCGGAGGCGACGTGGCCACGCTTCATGTTGGCTTCGCAGTCGCTCTTGCTCTTGTAGCCCTCGCAGGCGGCGCCCACGATCTGACCGTTCGTTGCCTTGCGGCGCCAGCGCCATTCGCCTCGCTTGTCCTGATAGACATCGAAGCTGTCCTTCTCTCCACTCATACCGTCCCCGTAAATCTCGTTTAACGTTTTGGCCGGCCTACCAGAAAACTCGGGCGCTCTCTACGGCGAGGATGTGCTTGTTATTGTGTGCTTTGATGTGACGGTAATGTGCACACTCTCAACTCTTGGCCCCAAGAGCCCGCGCATGCGGGATTTTATGCGCTGGCGAAGCGACACTGCAGTGGATTCTAAGCAACAGGGTGCGCGGGCCGCTGCGGCTCATGGAACCGTTTCGCGCGGGGCCGGTAAGGGCTATTGGTAAGGCATGACGAAGCGGAGCGATGCCATGCTGAGCGTCGACGGGCTGGTCAGGCGACTGACGGCGGGCCTCCTCGCCCTTGTACTCCTTCTCGGGAGCTCGCTCGGCGGGCTCGCGGTGGCGATGCCGGGGGGCGGTGCCTGGGCGGTGCTCTGCGGCGGGGGCAGCCTCGTCTTCATGCCGATCGGCGAGGACGAGCGGGAGGTCGAGCGGGACCCCTGCCCCGCAGCGGCGCTCTCCTCTGGGCTTTTTGCCGCACCACCTCTGGCGATACCGCTGCCGGGGCTGGAGGTTCAGCCCCGACAATTGCCTGCGGCGATCGCAGCGACGGGCGACAGGCGCCCGGCCGAGCTGCGGGCGCGCGCACCGCCCACGCGCTGAAGCGACCGATCGACCAGCAATCACCGACGGAGGGTGCACGCGCGGCGCGTCACCTCGAAACACGCATGACGGGAAGAACCATGCTCTCCAAGACCCTTCTTTCGGCGGCCCTTATCGGGTTCGCCTTCCTCTCCGCCGCCCCGACCATGGCGCATGACTACAAGGCCGGGGCGATGGTGATCGACCACCCCTGGGCCCGCCCGACCCTGCCGAACCGGCCGACAGCCGGGTATTTCGGGCTGGACAACACTGCCGGGGAGGCTGACCGGCTGATCTCGGCGAGCTCCCCCGCATTCGGGCGTGTCGAGCTTCATCGCACGACCGAGAAGGATGGCGTGATGTCGATGGAGGCGCAGGACGCGGTCGATATCCCCGCGGGCGGGACGCTGTCCTTCGAGCCCGGTGGCTATCACATCATGCTCTTCGATGCGGTCGAACCGCTGGCCGAAGGGGACCGTGTTCCGATGGAGCTGGTCTTCGAAAAAGCTGGCAGCGTGACGGTCGAACTGGCTGTGGAGAAGCGTGGCGCGGCGCATGGCGAAGCGGACCACAGCAACCATGGCGGCCATAGCGGGAATCACGGTCAAGACAAGGCCACAACGAATTAATTTCCGACTTGAACACTCGGGAATCATGACGCATACCCGCGCCCATCGGCTCGGGTGTGCGTCAGCGCGCCTGATGCGTCTTAGCAGGATGAGGAGAGAAACTCATGACCCCCGCCCGCAGTGTTCTTGCCACTCTCGCCCTAGCAACCGCGCTCCCTGCCGGCGCCGCGCTGGCCGAAGGCGAAGTGAACATCTACAGCTCGCGTCACTACGACACCGACGAGCGGCTCTACAGCGAATTCACCGAGGCCACCGGCATCAAAGTGAACCGCATCGAGGGTAAGGCTGACGAGCTGATCGCGCGGCTCGAGGCCGAGGGCGACAACAGCCCCGCCGACCTGCTGATCACGGTCGATGCGGGCCGCATGTGGCGCGCCGATCAGGCCGGCCTGCTGGCACCCGTGGAGAGCGACGTGCTGTCGGCGCGGATCCCGGACTACCTGCGCCATCCGGACGGCCACTGGTTCGGCCTGTCGCAGCGCGCGCGCATCATCTTCTACGACAAGAACGACGTAGAGAACCCGCCGAGCACTTACGCGCAGCTCGCCGATCCGGCCTACAAGGGCAAGGTCTGCACGCGGTCGGGCAGCAACATCTACATGCTGTCGCTGATGGCCGCGATGATCGAGCATATCGGCGAGGAAGAGGCGACGGCCTGGGCCAAGGGCATGTGGGAGAACCGCGCCCGCGAGCCGCAGGGCGGTGACACAGACCAGCTTCGCGCCATCGTCTCGGGCGAGTGCGACATCGTAGTCTCGAACACCTACTACTTCGGCCGCGGCTTGGCGAAGGACGTGGACGGTCTGACCTCGGGCATCGAGGGCATCGGCTGGGTGTTCCCCGACCAGTCCGGCGAAGGCGCGCATGTGAATATCTCGGTCGCCGGCGTGACGGCGAACTCGCCGAACCGCGACAACGCGATCAAGTTCCTCGAGTACCTGACGACCGCGCAGGCGCAGGAGTACTTCTCGGAAGGCAACCAGGAGTATCCGGCGGTGCCGGGCACGGCGCTCGCCCCGTCGATGGCGACGCTCGGCCTCTTCCGCGCGGACGACCTGCCGCTCGAGGCGCTGGGCCGCAACCAGACGGCGGCGCAGAACATCTACAACACGGTCGGCTACGACTGATCGCGCGCCCTCTGGATGCCTAAAGCGTGGGCTCGGCCGCCTGGCCGGGCCCTTTTTGGTTGCGAAAGGCCCAATAAGGCGCCGATGTTGCGCCGCATTCTAGTCACACTCCTCGCTCAGAAGACGAGTAGGGATATAGGCGTTGCAGGCGTGGGTCAGTTTAGGTGAGGGCCCGGGGAAAGCGTCAGACGGGGTGGTAGCGATGAGCGCGGGATTGCAGTTCGCACAGTCGGCAGCCGCGGAGGCGACGGCTGCGGCAGCGGAGGCGTCGGGCGATGGTGGGATCGCGAGTGCAGTGAGCCTTCTGAGCCAGGGCGGTCCTGTGCTCTGGCTGATCTGCCTGACCTCGGTGATCATGCTGGCGACGATCTTCTACAAGCTCGGCATGCTGCTGATACTGAAGGCCTGGGCGACCAAGACGGCCGAGGAGGCTGTCGAAGCCTGGGTATCCGGCGATCCGATGCGGGCGAAATCGCTGGTGGCGACGAATAACGGCCTGCGCGCGCAGCTGGTCGCCGCCGCCATGGATGCGGCGCGCGCCTATCCGCATGACGAGCAGCGTGCGCGCGAGGAGACGACGCGGGTAGCCAAGGGCCTCCTTGCGGACACGACCTCCAATCTGCGCGCGCTCGACGTGATCGCAACCCTCGCGCCGCTGATGGGCCTGCTCGGCACCGTTCTCGGCATGATCGCGGCCTTCCAGGCGCTGCAGGCCTCGGGCGCGCAGGCAAACCCCGCGACGCTCGCCGGCGGTATCTGGGAGGCGCTGCTGACCACGGCGGCCGGCATGGCGGTGGCGATCCCCGCCTCGGCCGCGCTCAGCTTCTTCGAGGGGACGGCCGAGCGCGTGCGCCTCGATTTCGAGGATCTGGCCAGCCGTGTCTTCAACCGGCCCGCGACCCACGCGGTCCGCGCCGCGGAATAGGGTCATGGCGGTCGGCGCGGCACTCATGGCAATGGGGTCGGGGCGATGATGCGCGCCGGCATCGAGCTCGAGCCGATCTCGCGCCGCGGCCGCGCGA
>JBCBYV010000037.1:0-34328 GCA_039815685.1 Pseudomonadota bacterium
TGATCGTCGGCCGAGAAACCGGCAACAGCTTCCACCGGGACCTGATCAGTTCCGGCGGATCCGGGTGGACGAACCGGCATAGGCTCTGGCCTTACCAGCCGTAGTTAAGATTGGTCCCGTCCTCCCGAGCCCTGTCCGCAGGATGCGGAATTATGGTTCAGCCGTTATCACCGGCGACCGGATGTGAGCTTGAGCGCGCAGGTCTTCCACACGCGTTCCATCGAAGGGGTTCGGACCCGAGATCCCAAGATCAACTGGAGAGAAGACGATGGGCTGAAATCACCGCTTGATCCGATCCTCCTCATGTGAGCCCATGTGAGCGCCAAAAGAACGACGCGGTAGACGCCGAAGCGATCTGCGAGGCGGTCGCGTCACCCACCGCGCTTATGATCGACGCGACGCGTTGGAATGCGCACCGTTCGGCGGTGGGCGAAAAAGGGCGGCCGAGGTCCAGGCCATCGGCCAATCCCGGTCATCCCAAACAACCCTACGCGCAATCGACACCACCCCTCTGACCAACGCGCCTACCGGCTGCGCAACGTGATCGAGCGGACCTTCTCGAGGCTGAAGGACTGGCGCCGCTTCGCCACCCGCTATGACAGGCTCGCCCAGAACTTCCCCTCCGCCACCGCCAGCACTGCTGCCCAACGGTCATGAGGCCCAAGCGTAGAGCGACATCCGACTTCACCTGCTCACGCCATGCTCTGGTCAAACCCGAGCGTGACGTGAGCGGGTGAGGTAAGGCGGTGCTCTAGGCGCATCGATCACGGGCGGCTAGGCTCGACAATAGGCAGGACGGATTTCGATCGTGCCGTGCTGCGCTTGGGGGTGGGCCGTGGCGGACGCCTATGATTTCTGGGCAGAGCGGCTGGCGCGCGCAGAACAGGCGGCGCTCGCGAGCTTCTGGGAGCATTTCGCGCGCCATGCAGCCTTTCTCGACGGGATCTTCTCGGGCACAGACCGCTCAGGCGCGGCCGGGGACGTTGCCGAGTGCATGACTGACGCCCTCGGACCACTCGCCGACGAGATATTCTGGGAATTCAGTGCGGCGGACGAAGCAACGGGAGGTGATCACTTCCTCGCGCTGACGCCAGAGCTTTACCATGCCAAGCGCCCGCTCGCCCGGGCCCTGATCGCAGCAGCACCCGACCTTCCGGGATGGAAGTTCGGCGACGCGCGGCCCCCCGCACAGAGCGACGAGAGACTGCTCGAGAACGTCGCTGCCCGGGCGTTTCGCGATGTTACCCTGGTGGGCGCCGCCGTGCGGAAGGGCACGCATCGCACGGTCGATGTCTTGGGGTTCGGTGCGGACGAGGACGCGAGCGACGAGCCGGGCAATGAGGCAGGATTGCTCTTCTCTCTCGTCGTCGGCGAAGCGCTGGAGCGGGATTGGCTTGGCGAGATCGCGACGGAGCCCGCCTCCGCCACCAGAGTACCCGGCATCGCCCGCCTCCTTGGGGGGCGGGATCACGCCACTGAGGCTTGGACGACGGCGTTTGCGGAGGAGGCGCGGGCGCTTCTGGCGGCCTTGCAGGACAGTGTTCCACAGGGCCCTTTTGCCCCGCCTCGCGACGGTGCCAGCCATGCGCTCTACGATCTTGCACCGACTGACGGTGCCTGGCCGCGAGCGGATCTCTTCCGTTACGAGACCACGCGCCCGGACTACGCCAAGGCACGCTTCGATGGCGCACCGATCGTGGCGGCGCGTTTCACGAGGGCAGAGGAGAGCCTGATCGGCCTCCGCGTCGCCCGCACACCGATCGCGACATTCGATGCGCCCCAGGAGCTTGGGCGGTTGGCGGTCGCGATTGACGCGGATCTGCGGGTGCAGGGCTTGGGCGGTGTCTTCGGTGAAGGACTTGGCCGGGCGCACGCCTATGTCGATGCAGCGGTCAAGGACATCCCGCTCGCGATCGCCACGATTGAGCGGCGGCTCTGCCGGTCTGGGCTTGGAGGGCCTTCGCATATCCTCTTCGATGAGTTGGGATTGAATGACCTGACCCTCCCGCTCGCGAGCACCGGAGGTCTCCATTAAACGGATTATGTCGAGAGGTACGGAGGACAGGCTCGGATACCCGGTCTCGCGACGGAGTGAGGGGGCCTGCCTCTTTTCTTTCACAGTATTCAGCTAGCTCTGGGACATGAGCATGGTGACACGCATCCTTCCCGCCTTCCTTGCCCTGGCGCTTTTGGTGCCGGTGGGGCTTCCGCTGCCAGTGGACGCGCTGGAGCTCGACCGGCGGCGCATGCTGTCGGCCAAGGAGCATGAGCCCTGGAAGGGGATCGGGCGGGTCAATGTCGCCTCGCGGTCCGAGAAGGGGCACTGCACCGGCACGCTGATCGGCGAGGATCTGGTGGTGACGGCGGCGCACTGCGTCTACTCGAATGTGTCCGGCAGGCAGTATGCACCCGGGAATGTGACCTTCGTCGCGGGCTGGCGGTTGGGGCAGAAGGTCGCCTACCGCAAGGCGAGCCGGATCGTCGTGCATCCGGGTTACAATCACTTGGCGGAGCTGACGCTCGACAAGATGGGGACGGACCTCGCCATCATCCTGCTCGAGAGCCCGATCCCCGCGGACGTCGCACCGTCCTTTCAGTTCGGGCAGCTCAACGAGGGGACGGAGCCGCTGACCCTTCTGAGTTACCGGCGCGACCGGGCGCATGCCTTGACGAAGCAGGAGGGCTGCGAGCTCAACGGCGTGCGCGGCCCGCTGATGGTTATGTATTGCGACGTCACCTTCGGCGCATCGGGCTCGCCCGTCTTTGCTCGGATCGGGGGGGAGGATCGGATTGTGGCGGTCATCTCCTCGAAGGGCCGGGACCGGCAGGCGAGAAAGCCGCTGGCCTTCGCCGTTCGCGCCGATGCGGTGATCCCGTCGCTCCTGCCCGGGCTCAACTGAGACCGATCGGCGGCCCGGGGCCCGCCCCCACCCGCGCCAGGAGGCCGCGGGTGATGAACGTACCACGAACATCCTGCTTCTCATTCACAACCGTCTCGTTTGTGGCTGACGCGCGCTCGCGGCACTTGAAGGGTGCGCCGCCGCTTCCCACCTCCTTCTCACCGAGGCGCCGAACGGGTCTCGGGCATGACTAAGGGTTCGCCCATGCGGGAACCCGTAACCATATCGCTTGTGAGAAGGATATGACGATGCGCGCAATCGACCTTACCCCCCTTTATCGCTCGACCGTCGGCTTCGACCGGATGGCAGGCCTGCTCGATCAGGTCATGGCCGGTGAGAATGCGGCACCGAGCTACCCGCCCTACAACATCGAGAAGACTGGCGAGGATGCCTACCGCATCAGCATTGCCGTCGCCGGCTTCGCGGAGAGTGAGCTGAACGCCGAGGTTCGCGATCAGGTGCTGACCGTGACCGCGAAGCGGATGCAGAAAGACGATGCGCCAAAGCGCACCTATCTGCATCGCGGCATCGCCGAGCGCGGCTTCGAGCGCCGCTTCCAGCTTGCCGACCACGTCCGAGTGAACGGTGCAGCGCTGGAGAACGGCCTCCTCCACGTGGATCTCGTCCGCGAGATCCCGGAGGCGCTGCGGCCCCGCACCATCGCTATCTCGTCCCAGGGCAACGCACAGCGCACGATCGAGGCGTGACGCTGCGCCGGGCAGTGCCCGGCTCTCTCGACTGATGGACACGACACGGATTGCGTCCGCCAACCGGCGGGCGCAATTTTCGTGTTCAGGATCGGGTCTCGGCGCATGGGTCGTGCGTACCAAGGGTCCGTTGCCCTTGACCCTTTCCAGTCTTGCATGAATATCAGTCCACTACTGGAAGAAGCGGCGCGAGACCGCACGCCAGAGGGGAGGATACTGTGCTCGACCATGCCGAGACCGCCGATACGTTCCCGAAGCTCCTGGCGCTGAACGCGGAAAAGCGTGCGACGCTGCCGGCGAGCCGGGAGAAGGAGTTCGGGATCTGGCAGAGCTGGACCTGGGCCGAGGTTGCCGCCGAGACCCGGCAGATCGCGCTCGGGCTTCTGTCGCTGGGCTTCGAGCCCGAGGACCGGGTGGCGATCATCGGCTCGAACCGGCCGCATCTCTATTGGTCGATGGTCGCCACGCAGATGGCGGGCGGCGTTCCCGTGCCGATGTATCAGGACGCGGTGGCAGAGGAGATGGTCTACGTCCTCGACCATGCGGAGGCGCGCTTTGTCATCGCCGAGGATCAGGAGCAGGTGGACAAGGTGCTGAGCGTGGCGGAGCGGCTGCCGCGGCTCGCGCATATCCTCTATCTCAACCCGCGCGGCCTCAGGAACTATGACCACACGACGCTGCACGCGCTCTCGGACGTGCAAAAGACGGGGGCTGCGGCGGAAGCGACGCATGGTGCCGCGCTCGACCGGCGGATCGCCGATGCCAAGGGCGCCGATACCTGTGTCATGCTCTACACTTCCGGCACGACGGGACGGCCCAAGGGCGTGGTGCTGAGCCACGACAACATCCTGGTCACCGCGCGGGCGGCGGCGGAGTTCGACGGGCTCGAGGAGAGCGACAGCATGCTCGCCTACCTGCCCATGGCCTGGGTCGGCGACTTCATCTTCTCCATGGGACAGGCCTACACGACCGGCATGTCCGTCGCCTGTCCCGAGAGCCAGGAGACGATGATGCATGATCTGCGCGAGTTGGGGCCGAGTTATTTCTTCGCCCCGCCGCGTATCTTCGAGAACCTGCTGACGACCGTGATGATCCGGATGGAGGATGCAGGCGCTATCAAGAAGAAGATGTTCCACTTCTTCATCGACCACGCGAAGGCGATGGCAGAGAAGAAGAAGGCTGGAGAGGTACCAAGCGGCAAGGAGAAGTTCCTGTCGACGCTGGGCGAGATCCTGGTCTTCGGTCCCTTGAAGAATATCCTCGGCATGTCGCGCGTGCGCGTTGGCTACACGGCGGGTGAGGCGATCGGGCCCGACCTCTTTAACTTCTACCGCTCGATCGGGATCAATCTGAAGCAGCTCTACGGGCAGACCGAGGCCAGCGTCTTTATCACGCAGCATCCGAACGATGCGGTAGAGCTGGAGACGGTCGGCGTGCCGACGCCGGGGGTCGAGATCAAGATTGGCGACAATGGCGAGGTCTATTATCGGTCTCCGGGTGTTTTTCAGGAGTACTACAAGAACGCTGACGCGACGACCGAGACCAAGGATCCTGAAGGTTGGGTTGCGACGGGCGATGCTGGCTTCATCGACGAGGGCAACGGGCAACTGCGGATCCTGGATCGCGCCAAGGATGTGGGCAAGCTAGCGGACGGCAAGCTCTTTGCGCCAAAATATATTGAGAACAAACTGAAGTTCTTTCCCAATATTCTCGAGGCTGTCGTATTTGGGCATGATCGTGATAGCTGCATGGCCTTCATCAACATTGACCTGAATGCCGTCGGCAACTGGGCTGAGCGGAACAATATCGGCTATGCGTCTTATCAGGAATTGGCACAGCACCCGAAGGTCTATGAGATGATCGGGGAGAATATTCGGGA
The DNA here is from genome assembly GCA_039815685.1 of Pseudomonadota bacterium. Classification (GTDB taxonomy): domain Bacteria; phylum Pseudomonadota; class Alphaproteobacteria; order Rhodobacterales; family Rhodobacteraceae; genus Thermohalobaculum. The sequence continues at coordinate 5,487 of JBCBYV010000037.1, forward strand.
GACGAACCGCAGCCTCGCGGCCGACCCGATGCTCGGCCACTGTCAGATCACCCGATACCTAGTGCTCCATAAAGAACTCGACGCCGATGACGGCGAACTGACCCGCACCCGCAAAGTCCGCCGAAAGTCCATCGCTGAGAAGTTCGGCGATCTTGTCGATGCCCTCTACGACGGCAAGGATGAGATCTACACCGAAACCGAAGTCACCTACGAAGACGGCCGGAAGGGCTCGATCAAAGCCACGTTGAAGATCCGAAACGTCGAGACGTTCGAGACGATAGGGACATCCGACAAAGTCGCGGCCGAGTAAGGAACGTTCCATGAGTCACGCCCCGGTCGCTTCTGCCGCCGATAACGACGCTGATTACTCGGCGGCGGAAGAAGCACATGGCCTCGCCGCTCGCAAGATCGGCGGAAAGATGATGGACATCCGGAACATCACGCTGCGCTTCGGCGGCGTGACGGCGATCAAGGATGTGAGCTTCGATATTCACGAGCGCGAGGTACGGGCGATCATCGGGCCGAACGGGGCCGGCAAGTCATCGATGCTCAATGTTATCAGTGGGTTCTATCATCCTCAGGACGGCGAGGTCTGGTTCCGTGCTAAGAAGCGCGGCGCGCTGAAACCGCATCAGATTGCGAAGCAGGGGATCGCGCGCACCTTCCAGAACATCGCGCTCTTCAAGGGCATGTCGACGCTAGACAACATCATGACCGGGCGCCTCACCAAGATGAAGCGCAACATGTTCTGGCAGGCGATATGGTCCGGGCCTGCAGAACGTGAGGAGATCGAACACCGCGAGGCAGTCGAGAAAATCATCGACTTCCTGGAGATCCAGGCCATCCGGAAGACCCCCGTAGGCCGGCTCCCATATGGGCTTCAGAAGCGCGTCGAGCTAGGGCGCGCACTGGCCGCAGAGCCGAAGCTGCTCCTTCTAGACGAGCCCATGGCGGGCATGAATGTCGAGGAGAAGGAGGACATGTGCCGGTTCATCCTCGACGTGAACGACGAGTTCGGCACGACCATCGCCCTCATCGAGCATGACATGGGCGTGGTCATGGATCTCGCCGACCGCGTCGTCGTCCTCGATTACGGCCAGAAGATCGGCGACGGCACGCCGGACGAGGTCCGCAACAACCAGGCCGTCATCGACGCTTACCTGGGTGTCAGTCATGACTGATGTGGCAGCAGAGGTCATCCTCGTCATTGCATCTGTGCTGCCGGCCGCAGCCTTCAGCGGTGATACGTCGCCGTGGCGCGCGGAGAGTGCCCAAGAGATCGTCATCGCCGACGAGAAGGACGTCCTCTTGAATTTTCCGTTCATGTTTGACTGGCGGAGCGGTCTCGTCACGGCTGACGGGAATGTAATGGTGGCGGCCGGCGATGGCCCCATCATCGCTGGTGTCATAGCGAAGAACATCGACCGGGAGAGCCTCGAGGCCCACCTTGATGGGCTGGTAGCGAGGGATGATGCATCCTTTGAGTATCGTGAGGAAGATCAAGACGAAGACATCATCTTCGCCCTGCAATCTGTTCATGATGGATACGTCATGGACACGTACATCTCCTTCCCCGAAGAAGGGTTCGATATGCTCGCGACCATGGCGGCTTCGGGCGAAAGGGCACACTGATTGGCCAAGAAAGGTCATGTGAATGACTGATGTGACGCCGGAGCAGACGAGCTTGGCCGACAAGCTGACCAAGACGGGGGTGACCGTCGGGGGGGTTCATCTTAGCCCCGGGTGGTTGCTTGGGATCGGGATTGTGCTGGCGGCGATGGTGTTTCTGGCGGTGACCGGAGCGCTGTTCGACGTCTTTTTCTGGGAGGTCGTGGTCTCGGGGCTGCTCGCTGGCGTGATGTATGCGCTCGTGGCCCTCGGCTTCGTGCTGATCTTCAAATCGTCCGGCATCTTCAACTTTGCGCAAGGCGTGCTCGCGCTCTTTGCGGGCCTGACGCTCGTCGGGTTCCAGACCGGGCAGGTGCCGTTTGCGCATATGATCAACTGGCTCCTCGGGACCGAGATCCACCATTGGGGGAACGGGGTGCACACGGTGCTCGCAATCCTGTTCTCCCTCGTCGTGATGATCCTGCTCGCCTGGGTCGTGGTGCGGGTCGTGCTGCGGCCGCTGGTGAACCAGGAGGGCATCATGCTCTTCATGGCGACCATCGGGCTTGCCTTCGTGCTCGAGGGGCTCGGCGACCTCATGTGGGGCGCCAACGTCAAGACGCTGGATGTAGGCCTGCCGACAGGGCCGTCGGACGCGATCATCGACCTCACCGGCATGTTCGTGGAGAAGATCGAGATCGCAGCGGCGATCATCGCGATCCTGCTGGTCGTCGCCCTCACCCTCTTCAGCCAGTACACCAAGATGGGCCGGGCGCTGCGTGCGGTGGCGGACGACCATCAGGCGGCGCTCTCGGTCGGTATCAGCCTCGAGACGATCTGGTGGATCGTCTGGTCCGTCGCGGGCCTTGTGGCGCTGGTTGCCGGGATCATGTGGGGCGCGAAATCGGGCGTGCAGTTCTCGCTCAGCCTCATTGCGCTGAAGGCGCTGCCGGTGCTGATGCTGGGCGGCTTCACTTCGATCCCGGGGGCGATCATCGGCGGGCTGATCATCGGTGTCGGGGAGAAGCTCTTCGAGATCTATATCGGGCCCGAGATCGGTGGAGCGACGGAGAACTGGTTCGCCTATATGCTCGCGCTCTTCTTCCTTCTGTTCCGGCCGCAGGGGCTCTTCGGCGAGAAGATCATCGAGAGGGTCTAGCGGTGACCGGCGGGCGCATCATGGGGGCGACGGTCGCGGTCCTCGCAGGTCACGTGCTGCTCTATGCAGGGCTGACCGGGCTGATGGCCGTCGGCCCCCTTGCGGCCCTCGGCGGTGGCTGGCGGACCATGGTGGCGGGCGTCGCGGCGCTGGCGCTGGCGGCGGCGCTGGCGCTACTGGCGGCCCCGGCGATGAAGCGCGCAGCACTCGAGCGCGTGGCCGGGCACCCGACGCCCTGGCGTGATGCGATGCGCGGGTTGCGGCGCGGTCGCGTGGCGCTGGTGCTGATGGCGGGTTGCCTGCTGACCTGGGGCGTGGTTGCGCCCGACCATGGGCTGGGCGCGCTCGGGCGGAAGGCCGCGAGCATCACCGACTACTGGCACCCGGCCTCGGCCTTTCTGACGGCAGCGGCGGCGGTGGCGGCGACGAGGCTCCTCCATCCCGGCCGGGGCGGGGAGCTGGCATGAGTTGTCGCACGTGGGTCGGCGCCATCGTCATCGGGCTGAGGACCGGCGGTTTCGGGCTGGCAATCGAGTGCTGGTCCTCTGCGCAGGATGAGGACGCGGCGCGCGACGCCACAGCCTTGGGAGGGTAAGGGTGAGCGCGCTTGCCATCAGCGGCCAGGGGGTGCCGATGTTCGCCGATCTCCGCTTTCGCGTGCGGACCTTTCTGCTGCTCCGCCGCGCCCTAGGGATTACCGCGCGGCCGGACGAGTTCTCGGCGCTGGCACTCCTCTGCAAGCAGTTGCGGGGGATGGGCGGGAACGCACATGACGCCGCGCTGGGCTTCGTGATCTCGCGCTACATGGCCGTGGAGCCCGACCGGATGCGCGCGGCCGCCGAGGAGGCAGCGCTCAAGGCCACGCGGGATCAGGTGAAGCGCTATCTCAAGAAGCCGCAGGCGAGGGCGAAGCGATGACCGCTCAGTCGCCGAAGAGCTGCTCCCAGCACCACGCCGCCGCACCGAGGACCGCGACGACGACGAGGCCGATGGCGATGAGCGGCAGGCCGATCAGGACCGCGCCGCCCGCCAGCGCGGCCGCGCCCAGCGCGATGACAGCGACGAGCGGGATCACCGGCTCGTCGTCCGCGCCGAAGCCCAGGCCCCAGCCGAACCACGCGAAGGGGCGGGCGAAGAGGACGGCTAGGAAGACGACGCCGATGGATACGAGGACAAGCATCGGGTCGGGCTCAGGCTCGATGCCGAACTGGCTCCAGCCGATGATGCCGAGCGCGCCGATGGCGATGACGGCGACCGTTGCAAAGCGCCAGTCGAAGACCGACCGGGTGCTGCGGCCTTGGGCATGCCCGCCGCCGTCCAGCACCTGGCGCTTGCCCTTCACGAACTCCTCCTCGGTGATCGTGCCGGCCTTGCGCAGGGCCACGAGTTTCTCGAGCTCGGCAGTAACAGACATGAAACGCACCCTCCCCAGCGGCACGGAGCACTTGCCCGGCCGGTTATCCCTTGGTCAAGATATGTTGTGCCGGGGCGGGCGAAACAATAGCCGCGAGGCAATGACAGGAAGGACGCGCTGATGTTCTATCGCGAGGCAGGCGAGTTCAAGACGTCCTATGCCGGGGACCACGCGACCTTCCCCATCGCCTTCGATTTCTGGCGCTTCTGGGTGGTGATTGCCATCGGGTTCCTGATCGTCCCGCTCTTCATCAACGACTATTGGGAGCAGTCGATCTTCCTGCCCTTCCTGGTCTTCTCGATGGCGGCGCTGGGGCTGAACATCCTGACGGGGTATTGCGGGCTCGTCTCGCTCGGCACGGGCGCGTTCATGGCCTGCGGGGCCTATTCCTGCTACAAGATCATGACCGGGATACCCGAGATCCCGATGCCGCTGGTCATCGTCCTCTCTGGGATCGTCACGGCCTTTGTCGGCGTGCTCTTCGGGCTGCCATCACTCAGGATCAAGGGCTTCTATCTGGCCGTGGCGACGCTGGCGGCGCAGTTCTTCCTGATCTGGCTCTTCAACAAGGTTGGGTGGTTCTACAACTATTCCGCCACCGGACAGATCACGGCGCCGGAGCGGGAGTTTCTGGGCGTGCTGGTCACGGGGCCGAACACCGATCCCTGGGCCACGTATCTCTTCTGCCTGGTCTTCGTCTTCTTCTTCGGCTGGGTCGCTCGGAACATCGTGCGGGGGCGGATCGGCCGGTCCTGGATGGCGATCAGGGACATGGACATCGCCGCCGAGATCATCGGGGTGAACCCGCTGCTGACCAAGCTCTCGGCCTTTGCGGTCTCGTCCTTCTATATAGGCATGGCCGGTGCGCTTTACTTCGCGATCTGGAAGGGTGCGGCCGAGGGGACGGAGGCCTTCTCGATCGAGATCTCCTTCGAGGTGCTGTTCATGGTGATCCTAGGCGGGCTCGGCTCGATCTTCGGGTCCTTCATGGGGGCGGCCTTCCTCGTCCTCTTCCCGGTCTTCGTGAAGGTGGGGCTGGTCGACACCTTCGGCTGGCCGACCGACATTGCCGCGCATTTCCAGGTGATGCTGATCGGCGCGCTGATCATCTTCTTCCTCATCAAGGAGCCACACGGGATGGCCGCGCTCTGGCGCACGACGAAGGAGAAGCTCCGTCTCTGGCCATTCCCGCACTGATGATGGCGGGGAGGAAGCCATGACCCTGCCCGAGCTCATCGGCAGCACCATGGTCGTGCTGCTCCTCGGCCTTGTGGGTTGGGTGTTCTTCGGTTTCATCGCGCCGCTTTGGCGGCAGCGGGCGATGCCGGGCCCGTGGCTTTCAGCGCGGATGAACACCGAGATCGCCATCGAGATCATGCGGGGCGTCTGGATCCCGTTTTGTCTGCTTTCGCTTGCCGCAGGTTTTGTTGGCTATCACCAGATGCAGGAGAGCCCCACGGGCACTGTCCAGTCACCCTAGGCTGGCTGAGAGATCAGCTTGTCCGCTTGCGCCAAGGATGCGAGTTTACAACCACCAAGGACCCCGAAAGGGGCAAGAACCACAGGGAGTGAACCTATGAGAAGACTGGCACTGATCGCCGCCGCGGCGGCCATGATGGGGGGCACGGCTTCGGCCGATCTGGTCTTCCCGTCGCTTGACTACCGGACTGGGCCCTATGCGCCGAACGGCATTCCGTTGGCCGACGGGTATTCGGACTATTTCACGATGCTCAACGAGCGGGACGGCGGTATCGGCGGCGTGCCGACGCGCGTGCTGCCCTGCGAGACCGAGTACAACACGACGAAGGGCGTGGAGTGCTACGAGTCCACCAAGGCCGAGGGAGGGCTCGTCTACCAGCCGTATTCCACGGGCATCACCTATCAGCTGATCCCGAAGGCGTCGGCCGATCAGATCCCGATCCACTCGATGGGCTATGGCCGGACCTCCGCCGCGAACGGCAAGGTCTTCGAGTGGGTGTTCAACTATCCGGGCACCTACTGGGACGCGGCCTCGATCATCACGAAATACATCGCGTCCGAAGAGGGCGGCGACCTTTCGGGCAAGAAGATCGCGCTCGTCTACCACAACTCCGCCTACGGCAAGGAGCCGATCCGGACGCTGGAGACGCTGGCCGCGCGCGACGGCTTCGAGCTCATGCTGCTGCCGGTCGACCATCCGGGTCAGGAGCAGAAGGCGACCTGGCTGCAGGTGCGCCGCGACCGCCCGGACTATGTGGTCATGTGGGGCTGGGGCGTGATGAACCAGGTGGCGATCAAGGAAGCCGCCTCGGTCCGCTTCCCGATGGACAAGTTCATCGGTGTGTGGTGGTCGGCCTCGGAGAATGACGTGCTGCCTGCGGGCGACGCGGCGAACGGGTACAAGGCCATCACGCTCCATGGCGTGGGCGACGACTACCCGATCTACGAGGACCTGAAGACCCATGTCTACGACAAGGGCCTGGCGGCTGGCGCGGGCGATCAGCATGGCACGGTGCTCTACAACCGCGGTCTGGTCGCCGGCATGCTGGCGCATCAGGCGGTCCTGAAAGCGCAGGAGATGCATGGCGTGGCCGACATCACGCCGGCGATGATGCGCGACGGGATGGAGAACCTCGAGATCACCGAGGAGACCCTCGTCGAGATGGGCGTGCCGGGCTTCATGCCGACCTTCGCGGTGAGCTGCGAGAACCACGGCCCCCCGGGCCTCGGCGCGATCCAGCAGTGGGATGCGGCAGCCGGCAAGTGGTCGCTGATCACCGACTTTATCGTCGCGGAGCGTGAGGTGGTTGACCCGCTGATTGCCGAGGACAGTGCTGCCTATGCTGCAGAGGCAGGCATCGAGCCGCGCGCCTGCAACTGAGGGCTTCACGTTCAGGCGATGCCTGATAAAACCTAATCAAGCCGCGCCCCCGGGGATGCTCCTCGGGGGCGCGGCACCGCCAACAGCCGGGACAGGATCTGCCGGCCTAATCAGCTGATCGAGGAGAGATAGATGGGCTGGCTCTTTGTCACCGCTATGTTCGTCGGACCCGCATATGTGGCCCTCAACGGAATGTTCGGCTCGGACATGGTCAAGGTTCTCCGCGGCGAGACCGAGGATCGCGTGAAGTATGTGCGCGACGAGCCTGCACCGGCCCGCGCGCCCGCCAAGTCGCGCAGCAAGAAGGCCGCCGCCGCTTCCGAGTGAGCGCCGGCGATGCCCGATGGGTCGGCCAGACCGGGGTGAGCCTGATCCGTATCGCGCGGTCGGACCTGCGACGGATGGCGCAATCGCCAGTGGGGGCTGGTCTCGGTGTTCTGCGACTTATCTTCATGAGTGAGATAGGTTCAGAACGGAGACCAATATGGAAGCCGGAGCACTCCTCGCCCTTGCCAAGCTCGGCGCCTTCGCCCTCATCGTCCGCGCCTGGATGATTGCCCGCCGCACGGCGGAGGAAGCGCGTCAGGAACGCTCGGAGCGGGAGGCGGCGGCAGCGCTGCCCGAGCCCGCGGAGAAGGCGGAAGCGGCACCCCTGCGCGAGGCTGCCTGACGCCCATCTGGAGGACGACCCGATGCTCGACACCGCGACGCCCGAGGCCCGCAGCGAGACCGACAACCTCATCGAGGTCCGGAACATCGAGGTCATCTACAACCACGTCATCCTGGTGCTGAAGGGCGTCAGCCTGAACGTGAAGAAGGGCGGCATAACGGCCCTTCTGGGCGGTAATGGCGCGGGCAAGACGACGACGCTGAAGGCGATCTCCAACCTGCTCCGCTCTGAGCGCGGGGAGGTCACCAAGGGCCAGATCCTGATGGAGGGCGAGCCGGTCGCGGAGCTCGATCCTGCGGGGCTCGTGCGCCGCGGCGTCATTCAGGTGATGGAGGGGCGCCACTGCTTCGAGCACCTGACCGTCGAGGAGAACCTGCTGACGGGCGCCTATACCCGGAGTGACGGGCGGGGTGCGGTGAATACCGACCTGGAGATGGTCTACAGCTATTTCCCGCGGCTGAAGGAACGGCGGCGGAGCCAGTCCGGCTACACCTCGGGCGGCGAGCAGCAGATGACCGCGATCGGCCGCGCGCTGATGAGCCGGCCGAAGACCATCCTGCTGGACGAGCCGTCCATGGGTCTCGCGCCGCAGCTGGTCGAGCAGATCTTCGAGATCGTGAAATCGGTGAACGAGAACGAGGGCGTTACGTTCCTGCTGGCCGAGCAGAACACCAATGTCGCGCTCCGCTACGCCCATTACGGCTACATCCTCGAATCCGGCCGCGTGGTGATGGACGGCCCTGCGGCCGCGCTCCGCGAAAACCCGGATGTGAAGGAGTTCTATCTCGGCATGGCCGAAGAGGGCCGCAAATCGTTCCGGGAGGTCCGCAGCTACCGCCGCCGCAAGCGCTGGCTGAGCTGACGCAAGAATCTGTCCCAAAACGGGGCAAGATCCTCACATATCATTGCGTCGCGTGTTTCAGCCTTCACGTTTTCGAGGCGGAACTGTCACAGCACCGTCGATCTACGCGATATTGCCGCAATTGCGAGATGTGTTTGTTCATCTCGCGCACTTAGCTTTGTGTGCGTAAGCCGATGGATGGGATCGGGAGCATGGGTAGCGTCTTTTCAGTGATCACCCTGTTGAGCGAAGAGCAGAAGACGGTGCTGGCAAAACTCAGGCGTCCTTGCGCCTGCAAGATGCGCCAGCCCTGCCGGGAAGCGGCCGAGAGCATGATACAGCTCGGCCTCGTGGAGGTCGCCACAGGCGATCTGCAGCTTACCGGGCTCGGCAAGCGGGTGGCCGACGGGCTCGACTGAGACCACCCGCCTCGGGCGGGGAAACATCGCTGGTCACGGCCCCACCGACGGGGTTCTCCGCCGGAACATGATATCCTAGTGCTCTTCGCAGGCCGCGTGTCGGCCGCCGCCATCTCGGGCGCGCCGGGTCGCGAAGCCCGCAACCCTCCGAACATCGCCGCGCTGCCACCGGCTGACAGCCCCCGCGCGCCCGCCTAGAAAGGGCGTGGGCAAGCGACCCGGCGGCAGCGACAGGAGAGAGCGATGATCGAGCCCTATGACAGTCTCGAGACCCGCAGCCCGGCGGCGCGCGAAGCCGCGCAGTTCGAGGCGCTGCGGGCACAGCTGCGGAGCACCTCGGCCCCCGCTCTCCGCGACAGGCTGACGGGCGTCGCCCTCGATGCGCTCACCGGGCGCGATATGCTGGCGGTCCTGCCGGTGCTGAGGAAATCCGACCTCGTCGAGATGCAGCGCGCGAACCCGCCCTTCGGCGGGCTGGCCGGCCTCGCGCCCGAGGGGTTCGACGAGATCTTTCAGTCGCCGGGACCGATCTACGAGCCGGGGCGGTCGGGCGCGAAGGATTGGTGGCGCTTCGCCCGGGCGCTTCATGCAGGCGGCATCGGTGCGGGCGACCGCGTGATGAACGCCTTCAGCTATCACCTCGTCCCTGCGGGCACGATGCTGGCTTCCGGCGCCCGCGCGCTCGGCGCCACGGTGCTGCCGAGCGGGGTCGGCAATACGGAGGCGCAGGTTGCCCTTGCCGCCGATGCGGGGGCGACGGCCTATGTGGGCACGCCGGATTTCCTGAAGGTCATGCTGGAGAAGGCCGATGAGCTCGGCCGCGACCTCTCCCGCATCACCAAGGCCTGGGTGTCGGGCGGGGCGCTCTTTCCCAGCCTGCGCACGGCCTATGCGGAGCGGGGGATTGCGTGTCTGCAGGGCTATGCCACCGCCGATCTCGGCAATATCGCCTACGAGTCCGCGCCCAATGCCGGGCTGGTGGTGGACGAGGGCGTGATCCTCGAGATCGTGCGCCCCGGTACCGGCGATCCCGTGGGGCCGGGCGAGGTTGGGGAGGTCCTCGTCACCCTTCTCAACACCGACTACCCGCTCCTGCGCTTTGCCACGGGCGATCTTTCGGCCTTCCTCGACGGGCACTCCCCCTGCGGCCGCACGGGGCCACGCATCAAGGGCTGGATGGGACGGGCGGACCAGACGACCAAGGTGAAGGGCATGTTCGTGCGCCCTGAGCAGGTGGCCGCGATCGTGGCCCGGCATCCGGAGGTGCTGAAGGCGCGCCTGACCGTGAGCCGGGTGCATGAGCAGGACGTCATGGACCTTGCCATCGAGACGGCGGATACGGCCGTGGCCGTCGCCGTGGGGGAGACCATGCGTGAGGTGCTGAAACTGCGCGGCGAGGTGACGCCCGCCGCTGCCGGCAGCCTGCCGAATGACGGCAAGGTGATCGACGACACCCGCAGCTACGACTGAGCGCCGCAAGAGTTGAACCGCTCGGTGTGGCCCCGCCGGAGGCTCGGCGGCAGGGTCGGTGTGCAGTGCAGCAATGCGCCATCATGACACTGCGCCTCATATGGAGATCGCCGATGCCCCGCCTTCGCCTGACGCTCACCCTGATTGCGGCCCTGACCACCGGTGCCGCAGGCGCGCATGTGATCGAGATCCCGAATACGCCGGCCGAGCCGGGCGAGCCCGGGATCAACGCGCTCGAGAACTCGAAGAAGGGCGGCGGGGTGAAGCTCGTCCCCTCGGGCGAGTTCCCGCTCGATGCCTCCGGCCCCGCCTCCCTGCCCGGACACCGCATGCGCGTGCGCTTCTTCGAGATCGCGCCGGGGGGCGTGGTACCGAAGCACAGCCATGACGGCCGGCCCGCCATCGCCGTCGTCGTGGAGGGTGAGATGACCGAGCACCGCTCGGACAGCGCGGAGCCGGAGGTGTTGGGGCCGGGCGGGGTCAGCCTCGAGCCCCATGGGCTCATCCATTGGTGGGAGAACACAGGCGACACCCCGGCGAAGATCATCGGCTTCGACGTCTACAAGGCCGAGTAAGCGGCCCAGCGCACAGTCCCGATGTCTTCCCCGGGCGCCGCTTGGGGAGGGCGTCGCGCGACCCCGGGGCTACCCGGCACCGCGCCCGCCCTCCCGCTCTGCACCGGCGGGAAGGAGAACCTCAGGGACAGAGGCAGAGAAGCAGCACCTCGGACACAACGAAGACGCAGGCGAGTGCGGTCACCATGAACCGCACCGGCTCGACCGTCGCTGGCCCGAAGGTCTTCGCAGCCTCCCAGCCGTCCCTCGGAAACCCGCTGATCGCCTCGAGCGGCGCGAAAACGGACGCAGCGCCGCCGAAGCGATTTCCTCGCCTCGCACTCCAACGCCGCGACCTCCTCGACCTACGCGCCGATACACCACCCGCCATGACAGGCATCGACGCCACGCTATTCACTGCAGACCTACTGGACATGCGAACCGCCCCCTCAGGTGTTCGGACCCCTCCAACACATCGATGTTTCTGACGATGCCGTAGCGGACAGCAGAAATCCTGTTGAAGAAGTCGTTTTTTCCTCGCGCCCCCTCGCAAGGATTGACAAGAATTGAACGACTTTCTGAGCAATTTCCCCGATATGTGATGTGCGGACCGTCACAGCCGCCAGGCTGCGCCGTGCGTGATGTCTTGAGGGTCGTTGAGGAAGCCGCACTGGGGGAAGTGCTGTGAACCGGATCTTGCCGATGACCCAGCCTGACAGCATCAGCGAGGGGGACTGGACGCTGGACCTGACCACGGGGGCGTTCAGCCGACGGGGCACGACGAAGCGCCTGCAACCGGGTGTCATGCGCCTGCTGGTTCATCTGGTCGCGAATGCGGGCCGCACCGTCGGGAAAGACGAACTGGTCGAGGCCGTCTGGGACGGGCGCGCCGTCTCTGACGCCGCCCTTTATAGCCGGGTCAGCGCCCTTCGCCGTGCGCTGGGCGAGCAACGGGGCGAAGCGAGCTGCATCGCATGGGAGTACGGGCGCGGGGTCCGGTTCCAGAGCGAGGCTGCCGAGGAAGTCACCGGAGAGCTCGCCAGCGAGTTGGCCATGGATGTCCGCGGCGAGGCCGTGGCGGAGAGTGCTGCGCGGCTCGAAGCGCAGGCGGATGAGGCGGCAGCGCGCCCGTTGGGCCCGACGGTCTCACAGCCTGTGGGCAAGGGCTTTGTCGCGACGGCGCCGGCCAGCGCCTTTCGCAGCCTCTTCGGCATCTATTTCAGCTACTACCGCACGCCCTCCTGGCCCGAAGCGATCAAATGCGGGGTGAGCGTGCTGACGGAGGAGGCGGACCGCGTGGCGGTGCGCACCGCAGAGTGGGGCGTCGACAAGGTGCTGGGCGTGCGCCAGCGCGCGCGCTATCGCGGCTTCGTCGAGATGGTAGACGGTCGGCTCCATGTGATGGAGCAGAACATGCGGGAGCCGCGCGCCATCTGCCTGCTGACGCTCGACACGCCGCATCCCTTCCGGCCCGACATCATGAACGGGCTGATGATGGGTAGCTCCTGGCGCATGGGTGGCGCGCCCTATGCCACCCGCGTGGTCTGGCGCCGGGTACCGCGGGAGATGACGATCCGGGACGCTCTGCTCGCCTCCGGGCCTTATGCCGAGGACGACGACCGTATCGAGCCGGCCATCCGTGCGGCCATCGGGCGGGACTGTCTGACCTTCAATCCGGCGGGCACCACACTCTGACCTTTCGGCGCTTGCGAACGTGTGCGCGTGCTCATTCACCAGGCCAGGTTGATTCGCCGGAATGAACTCCCGTAGCGTGACGGAATTCCGGCAGCATGCGCTAGATGTGCCAATTTACACGCCCAGGTTGATAACCTTGACGTTTATTCGCCCGATTAACGATTTTGGTTGCGGCTTGTTCAAAGAGTGTCAACTTTTGGGCAGGGCGAAGGTCCTGTCGTAGGTCGTTTGGGTGCTTTGTGGGTTGGGCGAGAAATGGGGCGTCGTTACGAGGCTGAATGCGCGGGTGATCTCGCGCCGTGCTTTGAGAGTAAGCCTGAGCGGGCTGGCCGTGGGGTGCGGATCGGCCGGTGGGGTGCGGTTGCAGCTCTCCTGGGGGCGACCTTCCTGACCAGCGCGCCCGAGGCACATGCCTGCGATGCGGTGCATGTCGTCGAGCGTGGCGATACGCTGAGCGCGATTGCTTTCGAGCATTACGGCAACATGAACATGTTCCGCCGTATCTTCGCGGCCAACACCGATACGATTGGCAGCAATCCGAACCTGATCCTGATCGGCATGGAGCTGGTCCTGCCCTGCATCGAAGGCACGACGCCGAAGATCGATCTGCGCGAAGCGAAGGTCGAGACCGAGGTCGCGCGTACGTCACCGGCGGGCATTCGCTTCAAGCTGCCGAGCCGCCATCTCAGCGCCGCAGCACAGCAGTCGGGCGCCATCTTCTCGGCCGAGATGCTGCTGAGCGCGATGAAGGGCGACGCGAACCTGCAGATCGTCGATCTTGCGGAGCAGCGGAGCGGCACAGAGCATGTGATCGACGGGGCGGTCTCCCTGCCCTTCGAGTTCTGGACCGGGGTAGCGGATGACGACGCGGCGATGAAGGCGCTGCTAGCCGCGGCCGAGCTCGACCTCACGAAGCAGATCGTGCTGGTGCCGGGCGAAGAGAGCTACGAGGCGATGGGCGCGGCGGCACAGATCTTCTGGGCGCTGCGCAACGCCGGTGCGTCGAAGGTCGCGGTGCTCGATGCTGTGCGCCAGAGCTGGCCCGAGGAAGGGCTGCCGGTCACGCGTCTTCTCCGCGTACCGCTGAACCTGCCCGAGCCGAGCGGTGCCGCGCTGCGCGTCGGCGACGGGCGCGACGGCTCGCCGGATGAGCTGACGGTCGTGGAAGCCTCGGTGATCGAGCCGGCGGCGGAAACGGTGGGGGAGGCCACGCTGCCGCTATCGGACCTGGCCGTTGCGACGGTCGGGAACTTCAAGTCGCTCGATCTGCCCTGGGGCAACGTGCCGGTGCATATCGAGGCGCGCGATCCAAGCGTCGCGGCGCTCGCCTGGTTCCTGCTGGCCGAGGTCGCGGGGATCGACGAGGTGCATCTCCTCGCACCCTCCGCCGACGGCACCCTGCTCTCCTCGCGCGACGAGGCGAAGAAGGACGGCACGGAGACGGCGAACGCGCCGCGGCTGGTGCCGGGGGCGTTCTCGGTCGCCCGCGAGGCCGCGGATGAGCCGGCGACGACCGATGCGGTTCCCTCCATCGCCTCCCTCGACAGCGAGCCGCCGACGCCGGATGCGCTGGCCGTGCAGCGGCCGACGGCGCGGGGCGAGCCGGTACCGTTGCCGGGGCTGGGCCAGTCGCCGATCGGCGAGGCAGAAGGCTCGAACGGCGTTCGCGTGGGCGCATCCACCGAGCCGACGGTGCGGCCGGAAGCGCCGGGCGCCTTCATCATGAGCATCAATCCGGTGCCGCCGGCCGATGCGAGTTCGGCACTGCCGCCGGGCCTCCTGACCTCGCCGCCGACGCTCGAGACCGTGCCGGCCGACTGATCCACGGTCCGGTCGGACACGCGCCGCAGGCTCGGCGTCTTCCGGAGGTTGCCTGAAATGCAAAGGGCCCGCGCCAGTGGCGCGGGCCCTTGATCGTCTCGGTGCAGCAGGGTCTCAGCCCTGGCGCGCCTTGAACTTCTTCTGGGTCTTGTTGATCACGTAGACCCGGCCGCGGCGGCGAACCACGCGGCAATCGCGGTGCCGCTGCTTGAGGGAGCGGAGCGAGTTCTTGATCTTCATGGCCTATCTCCTCCGGGCTCAGGCGGGCTGCGCGGCGAGCGCGGCCTTGGCTTGGGTGACGATGGCGCTGAACGCCTCCGGCTCATGCACGGCGAGATCCGCCAGAACCTTGCGATCCACCTCGATCCCGGCCTTGTCCAGACCGTTGATGAAGCGCGAGTAGCTGAGCGCCGCATCCTCGGCCCGGACGGCCGCGTTGATGCGCTGGATCCAGAGCGCGCGGAAGGTGCGCTTCTTCACCTTGCGGTCGCGCGTCTGGTACTGCAGTGCGCGGTCGGCGGACTGCTTGGCGACGCGGAAGCTGCGCGAGCGGGCGCCGTAATGCCCTTTGGTGCTGTCGAGCACCTTGCGGTGGCGGCGGGCGCGGATCGGACCGGTCTTTACTCGTGGCATGTCTGATCCCCCTCAGCGCGCATACGGCATGTAGGTCTTCACGATCCGCTCGTCAGGTGCCGAGAGAACCGTGGTACCGCGGGCGTTGCGGATGAACTTGGTGGTGCGCTTGATCATGCCGTGCCGCTTGCCGGCCTGCTGCACCTTCACACGGCCATTGGCCGTGACCTTGAAGCGCTTTTTGGCGCCCGACTTCGTCTTCATCTTGGGCATTTTCGTCTCCATGTCCGAATTCGAGAACCGTACGGCAGCCCATTTTTCCGGCCGACGATTCCGTGCCCGCACGATCGCTCGGGCGGGAGCGCGCGTAACTACCGGCGATCATGGGGTTTTGCAAGGGGAGGCTACGTCATGCAGACCGGAGGGTGTGACGCATGGTCAATTTCAAGCAGCAGTTGCTTGTGACAATCGGCACTTCACGGTAAATGAGGCAATCGTATGGCGTTGAGTGTGTCGAATCCTTGGGAACTGAGTCGGATGCGTAATACTGCCCCCTGCCAACAGGCCCAGCCTGAGCGAGCAATGAAACTACAAGTACACGCAGAGGGCGAGTGCATACTGGCTTACCAGTTTCGCACCTCAGACGAAGCCGCTGAAGTCTACCGTATCCTGCGGGACTATTTCCCGAAGGCGCAGTTTGTCTTCGAGCAGGCTTAAGTCGCCGGCTACTTCCTTGGTACTCGAACAGCGTCCGTCTTAACGGAACAAGTCGAACGATCCTGTCATGCCTCGGCCTGACCAGTGGACCTGGCACCTCATCATCGCCAGGCGCTGCCCGGCGATGATGAGGGCGGTGCACGCTGATCGGATATCGGTTCAGCCAGCGGCGCCTGCATCGTTGAGCGACCAGTCGTACTCGTAGTCGTCGATGCCGCCGGCAGCGCCGATATCGGCCGCCTTCGCTTTCGGCGCATAGGCCTTGAGATGGGCGATCACGCCTGCCTCGTTGCCGCCGAAATCTTCCTCGAACCACTCATAGATCGAGGAGGCGACGATGCCGCCGCCCCTGACGGAGGCGCCGCGGGAATGGGCGACATAGGAGCGGGCACCCGCCTCAAGCATGCTCTCGAGCGACGCGGCGGTGTAGGGCTTCGCGGCGAGGTCCGGGCAGCCGATGGAGGCGCAGTTGACGGCATAGTGGATGCGGGGATCGCGCCAGACGGGGCGCAGAATGCCGTGCTCGATATCATCGAGGCTGAGGTCCTGCCCGTCCACGTTGACGACGTCATCCGTCCACGGCCCGGTGTTGAAGAGCCCGCCATTGACCTCCCGGATGCTCTCGACCGGATAGGCGCCAAGGACGAGGTCGACAGTCACCGCGTTGTAGAGGTTGACCCAGTAGGCGAAGGCCGCGCCCGAGGAGAGCGTGGTCGGCTGCACGCCCTGCATCGCTTCGATATAGCCTTGGAGAGCTGCGCGGTCGTTCCGTGCTGCGCCGTAGTCGAAGAGGGCCACGCCGCTCGCTGTGCCGGTGCGCAGATGCTTCGAGAGAATGCCGCCCCAGGCGGCGTGGTCCGGATCGCCGCCGCTACCATGCGTGGTCCAGCGGTCGTCGATCAGGCGCGACTTTGGCGCGGCGGAAGCCCGGCCCGGCAGGGCGGCGGCGCCCGCGGTCACGGTGGCAATGGCGAGGAACTGACGGCGGCTCGGGGTCATGGCGCTGCTCCTTTGAGTGCGGTCTGTGCGAACAGATGGCGGCGGATGCGAGCGGTCCAAGCGACCTGACGGCGTTGTGAAGGGACGCTGTCAGCCGATGGCAGGAGTGGAGCGGGGGCGTCAGCAGATTTCGCGCGATGCGTCGCGGGTGCTTCCCGGCAGCGCCGCCCTCCCCTAGCCTGCCCACAAGCAACACAGCGATGGAGCAGATCCGATGGCCTTTGGCTCGAAGCTCAACCCGACCCTCCGCGCCTTTATCGAGCGTCAGCCGATGTTCTTCGTCGCGACCGCAGCGAGGGACGGGCAAGTCAATGTCTCGCCCAAGGGGATGGCGACGCTGAAGATCGTGGATGACAGGCGGATGGTCTGGCTGAACCTGACCGGCAGCGGGAACGAGACGGCGGCGCATCTGGCGGACACGAACCGGATGACGCTGATGTGGTGCGCGTTCGAGGGCGATGCGATGATCCTGCGCGCCTATGGCACCGCGCGCACGGTCCATCCGCATGATGCCGAGTGGGCGGAGGCGGCGGCCCCGTTCCCGGCCATGGCGGGCAGCCGGCAGGTCTTCGACATGACGATCGAGCGGGTGCAGACCTCCTGCGGCAGCGGCGTCCCGCTGATGACGTTTCAGTCGGGGCGGGGCGAGACCGAGCTCGTGCCGTTCTTCGAGGAGATGGGCGAGGACGGGGTCGAGGATTTCTGGCGCCGCCGCAACGCGGTCAGCATCGATGGCAAGCCGACGGGTATCGTGCCGGCCAAGACCACGTAGCGCCCGGCAGAGCCCTGTCGCGCGACCCCGTCTCGCTGGACGGCGGCGGGGGGTGGCGCTATAGCCTCCAGCGCATGAGACAGATCACGGTCATATCCGCCCGGGCGCCGCTTGGGCGCGCCCGGCGAATTACTGGCCCGGCCCGCTGAGCGCGGCGCCGGGAAATTGAGGTGCTGCGATTTGCGCGCCGAGACCGACCCCATGAGACGAGTTTGACCGGAGGCGACCGATGAGCGCCGAGACGACCGACCGCGCGGCCGAGGCCCGAGCCCCCAGTGAGGCCCCGACCGAGGGCAAGGAAGGCCCCGACTACCGCGATACGCTGTTCCTGCCGAAGACCGACTTTCCGATGCGCGCCGGCCTGCCGAAGCGCGAGCCCGAATGGCTTGCGCATTGGGAAAAGCTGGATGTCTATCACCGCCTGCGCGCGGAGGCGGGGGAGCGCCCGCCCTTCGCGCTCCATGACGGCCCGCCTTATGCCAACGGGCATCTCCATATCGGGCACGCGCTCAACAAGATCCTGAAGGATTTCGTGGTCCGCTCCCATCAGATGCTGGGCTACGACTCGCGCTACGTGCCGGGCTGGGACTGTCATGGCCTGCCCATCGAGTGGAAGATCGAGGAGCAGTACCGCGCGAAGGGCAAGAACAAGGACGAGGTGCCGATCAACGAGCTGCGCGCGGAATGCCGCAAGTTCGCGGAAGGCTGGATCGACGTCCAGCGCGAGGAGTTCAAGCGCCTCGGCGTCACCGGCAACTGGGAGGATCCGTACCTCACCATGGCCTTCGACGCGGAGGCCACCATCGCGGCGGAGTTCATGACCTTCGTGATGAACGGCACGCTCTATCAGGGCTCGAAGCCCGTGATGTGGAGCCCGGTCGAGAAGACGGCCCTGGCGGAGGCGGAGGTCGAGTATCACGAGCACCAGAGCCACACGATCTGGGTGAGGTTCCCGGTGCTCGCGGAAAAGGCGACGCCGCCCGTGGAGGCGCGGAACGGTGAGATCACGGTGGGCCGGGGCCGGGTCGACCCGCTCGGCGATCTCGAGGGCGCGCAGGTCGTGATCTGGACCACGACGCCCTGGACGATCCCGCAGAACCGGGCGGTGTGCTTCAACCCGGGTCTCTCCTACGGGCTCTACGAGGTGACGGGCCGGCCCGAGGAATGCTGGGCGCGGATCGGCGACCGCTACGTGGTGGCCGACGCGCTGGCCGAGAGCGTGATGGGCCAGGCGCGGCTCGACGATGGCATGTATCGCCGGCTTCGGGACGTGTCGGTCGAGGAGCTGTCGGGGCTTGCCATGGCGCATCCGCTGCGCGGCGCAGGCGAGGCCGGGGGCGAGTGGGACTATGATGTGCCGATGCTACCCGGCGATCATGTGACCGACGAGGCAGGCACGGGCTTCGTGCACACCGCACCCAGCCACGGTGCTGATGACTATGAGGTCGGGCAGCGGTTCGGGCTGCCGATGACGTATAATGTGCTGGAGGACGGTAGCTTTCGCGAGACGCTGCCGTTCTTTGGCGGCCTTGCGATCCTCGACCCGAAGGGCAAGGAGGGGAAGGCGAACAAGGCGGTCATCGACAAGCTTGTCGAGGTCGGCGCGCTGCTGGCCCGCGGGCGGCTAAAGCACTCCTACCCGCATTCATGGCGGTCCAAGGCGCCGCTGATCTTCCGCAACACGCCGCAATGGTTCGTGGCCATCGACCGGGCGCTGGAAGATGGTATGGGCGAGCACGGGACGACGATCCGGGACCGGGCGCTGGCGTCGATCGACGCGCTGGTGGAGTGGACACCGAAGACCGGGCGGAACCGGCTCCATTCGATGATCGAGAACCGGCCGGACTGGGTCCTCTCGCGCCAGCGTGCCTGGGGCGTGCCGCTGACCTGCTTCAAGCGAAAGGGCGGGGATCCGGCGTCGGACGACTACATCCTGCGCGATCCGGAGGTGAACGCGCGCATCGTCGAGGCCTTCCGGGCGGAGGGGGCCGACGCCTGGTACGCCGAGGGCGCTAAGGAGCGGTTCCTCGCGGGCTGCAACGATGTGGACCAGTGGGAGAAGGTCGACGACATCCTGGATGTCTGGTTCGACTCAGGCTCGACGCACGCCTTCGTGCTCCGCGACCGGACGGACGGGGTTTGGCCCGCGGATGTGTATCTCGAAGGAACCGACCAGCATCGCGGCTGGTTCCACTCCTCGCTCCTGCAGGCCTGCGGGACCAAGGGGCGCGCGCCCTACAAGTCCGTCGTGACCCACGGCTTCACGCTCGACGAAAAGGGCATGAAGATGTCCAAATCGCTGGGCAACACGGTGGTGCCCGAGGCGGTGATCAAGCAGTACGGGGCGGATATCCTCCGCCTCTGGGTCGCGCAGGCGGATTTCACGGCGGATCAGCGCATCGGGCCCGAGATCCTGAAAGGGACGGCGGACAGCTATCGGCGGCTGAGGAACGGTTTCCGGTTCCTCCTCGGCGCCCTCGACGGGTTCACCGAGGAGGAGCGGGTCGCGCCCGAGGAGATGCCGGAGCTCGAGCGCTGGGTCCTGCATCGCCTCGCGGAGCTCGATGCGGAGGTCGGCGCGCGCTACCGGGCCTTCGACTATGATGGCGTCTTCTCGCGGCTCTTCTCCTTCGTGACCTCGGACCTCTCGGCCTTCTACTTCGATGTGCGCAAGGACAGCCTCTATTGCGACGCGGCGACGAGCCCGAAGCGGCGGGCGGCGCGGACGGTGATGGACGCGCTTTTCCATCGGCTGACGCGCTGGCTGGCGCCGATCCTGGTCTTCACCATGGAGGAGGTGTGGCTCTCACGGTTCCCGGGCGAGGAGAGCTCGGTGCACCTCATGGACTTCCCCGAGACGCCGGCGGCGTGGCGGGACGAGGCGCTGGCGGCGAAATGGGCGAAGATCCGGTCGGCGCGGCGCGTCGTGCTCGGCGCGCTCGAGATCGAGCGGCGGGAGAAGACCATCGGCGCCTCGCTCGAAGCGGCCCCGATCCTCTTCGTCGACGATGCGGAAGTGGCGGCGCTTGTGCGCAGTGTCGATATGGCGGAGCTCTGCATCACCTCCGCCCTCGAGCTGCGCGAGGGACCCGCACCCGCGGAAGCCTTCCGGCTGGAGGAGCCGACGATCGGCGTCCTCTTCGCCAAGGCGCAGGGTCAGAAATGCGCGCGCTGCTGGAAGATCCTGCCGGATGTGGGAACGCACAAGCACGCGATGGTCTGTGCGCGCTGCGATGCGGTTTTGGGGTAGGGTGGGGTTCGACCCCACCATGGCCGGAAGCCGCGAGGGACGGTGGGGTGGAACCCCACCCTACCGATGATGGCGCGCCTCTCGCCCTCGATGCGCCTTATCCTCTGGTCGGCCGGGATCCTGTTCCTGGCCGACCGCCTCTCGAAATGGGCGGTGATCGACTTGATCGACCTGCCGCGGGTCGGGCGCATGGAGGTCGTGGACCCCTTCCTCAACTTCGTGATGGCCTGGAACGAGGGGATCAATTTCGGCCTCGTCTTCGCGCCGCCGGAGGTGATGCGCTGGGGGCTGATCGCGCTCGCCATCGCGATTTCGGCCGGATTGCTCTGGTGGGCGGGGCGCCGGGCACCGCAGCAAGGGCAGAGGGCCGTGGCCCTCGGTGCCGGTATCGTGATCGGCGGGGCGCTGGGGAATGCCTGGGACCGGGTACAGTACGGCGCCGTCGCGGACTTTCTCAACATGAGCTGTTGCGGTATTGCCAACCCATACGCGTTTAACATCGCCGATGTGGCGATTTTCGCGGGTGCGGCGCTCATCGCCTGGAAAGCCTGAGACCGCGCAGGGAGGACAGGACATGGCCATGAACCGACGCGTGACCACGATGGCGGCGCTCCTTGCAGGCGCTGCCGCGCTGGCTGGTTGCGACAAGATCGGCAGCCCGCTCGACGTCTTCGCCAAGAAGAAGCCGTCGCCGGACGAGTTCAAGGTGGTCGCGCGCGCGCCGCTCTACGTGCCGCCGCAGGTGAGCGCAGGCCGGCAGGTGCAGGCATTACCGGAGCCGCGGCCCGGCGCGCCCTCCCCGCTCGATCCGCAGCCGGGGCGCGACGCGCAGGCTGCGCTCCTGGGCGCGGGTGCTGGTGCGGCCGGGGTCGGCACGACGCCGAGCCGGGGCGAGCAGGTGCTGGTCGGTGCTGCGGCTACGGGTGCGGATGGAGAGATCCGGACGGCGCTCGAAGCGGACGCGGTGGCCGAGGCGGAGGCCGAGGCCGCAGGACCCTATGTGCCGCCGAGCATCTTCGAGGTCATCGGCCTCAGCGAGCCGCCCGCCTTCGATCCGGAGGACGTGATCGAGCCGGTGCCGGAGAGCCAGCGCCTGCAGCGGAGCGGCATTCCCGCCCCGAACGACCCGACCGCGGTGGCGGACCCGGCGACCGCACCGGCCGAAGGGTCGGCCACGGAAGGCTAGTCCGGGGCGCAACCGGCTTCCCATCCCGGTCGGAAACCCCACCTCTCCGCTGACATTTCCGCGAGCGGAAGGGGTTTGGGGGAGCCTCGCTGCGCGTCAATCCGCGCGCGGGGCCTGACTTGTCTGCCGCTCCTCCCTATCTTTGCGTCGAGGAACCCTCAGGGAGACGATGCATGCGCCTGCCCCATCCGCCCGCCGCGCCCGAGGCGCGGCAATCGGAGATGTCCGTCGCGATCGCCGCAGAGGCACCGGATCGCTCAACGTCACTGCCCGTCATGACCGCCCCGCTCCTCGGCGCGCTCGCCATCACGGCAGCACTCGTCGCCGTCCCGGCCCTCGGCCAGGATGCGTCCGCCAGCGAGACGGCGGCGGAGGCGAAGACCGAAGCGGCAGCGGCGGTGACCGACTGGCCCTATCCGCCGGTCACCAGCTTCACGCTCGACAACGGCATGCAGGCGGTGGTGATCGAGGACAACCGCGTGCCCGTCGTGACCCACATGGTCTGGTACAAGGTGGGCGCGGCGGACGAGCCCTGGGGCAAGTCGGGCATCGCGCATTTCGTCGAGCACCTGATGTTCAAGGGCACGGACGAGATCCCGGAGGGGGCCTTCTCGAAGGTCGTCGCCGCGAATGGCGGGCAGGACAATGCCTTCGCCTCCTGGGACTACACCGCCTATTTCCAGCGCATCGCGAATGATCGCCTCGGCCTCGTGATGGGCATGGAGGCGGACCGGATGAAGAACCTCCGGATCAACAAGGAACTCGTCGACACCGAGCGCGGGGTGATCCTGGAGGAGCGCAACAGCCGGACCGACAACGACCCCGGCAGCGTCTTCGGCGAGCAACTGCGCGCGGCCCTCTATCTCAACCATCCATACGGCGTGCCTATCATCGGCTGGCGTCATGAGATCGAAGAGCTGACGCTCGAGGATGCAATGACGTTCTACGAGCGCTTCTATGCGCCGGATAATGCGGTGCTCGTGGTGGCGGGCGATATCACGCCGGAGGAAGTGCGAGAGCTGGCGGAGGAACACTATGGCCCCCTCGCCCCTTCGGGCCGACCGCCGGAAGCGCGGCCCTCGGAGCCGCCGCAGCTCGCGCCCCGCCGACTTGCGATGAGCGATCCGCGCGTCCGCCAGCCCTATGTGGTCCGCTACTATAACGTCCCCGCCTATGGCCCCGGCCACGAGGCGGATGCGGCAGCACTTTCGGTGCTGGCGGATGTGCTCTCGGACGGCAAATCCTCCCGCTTCACGCAGGCGCTGGAGTTCGGGGACGGGCCCGCGGTCGGCTCGGCCGCCTGGTACATTCCGATGGCGAGAGACATCAGCACCTTCGGCGTCTACGCGGCGGCCAAGCCCGGGCGGACGCTGGACGAGGTCGAGGCCGGTCTCGACGCGGAGCTTGCGCGTATCGCGGCGGAGGGTCCGACGGAGGCGGAGCTCGCGAAAGTGAAGAACAAGGCGCGGGCGAGCCATCTCTATTCGCTCGACGATCAGTCCCGGCTTGCGCGGGTCTATGGCAGCGCCATCGTGCTCGGCCTCAGCGTCGATGACATCCATGGCTGGTCCGAAGTGCTCAATGCCGTGACGGCGGAGGACGTGCAGCGGGCGGCGAGCGAGCTTCTGCGCCCCGAGGCATCCGTCACGGGCCGGCTGACGGAGAGCGAGGAGAAGGCAGGATGAGCGCGATGACACCGATCCGGAGCACCCTGCCACGCACCCTTGGAATAGCGGGCTTGGCAACTGCCGGTCTCCTGCTGTTCGCGCCCCTGCAGTCCGATGCCGAGACGACGTTTTCGCTCCCCGTCACGGAGCAGACGACGCCGAACGGGATCGTCTTCTGGCATCTCGAAGCGCCGACGATCCCCATCGTCTCGGTCGAAATCAGCTTTGCCAGCGGTGCGCGGCTGGATCCAGAGGGGCTCGAGGGTCTCTCCCGACTCACCATGGGCCTGCTGGACGAGGGTGCCGCAGATCGCGACGCGGTCGCCGCCTCCGACGCGGCCGACGCGCTCAATGCGCGCTTCGGCTTTTCGGCGCGGCGGGACAGCGTGAACGTGACGGCCCGCATGCTGGAGGAGAGCCTCGAGCCCTCCGCCCAGCTTCTCAACGACCGGCTGGTGCGGCCGCGGTTCGATGAGGCGGCCATCGAGCGGGTGCGCACGCAGGCGCTCTCGGGCATCGCGGGCGACGAGACCGATCCGCGGGCGCAGGCCTCGAAGGCCTTCTACAAGCGGCTCTTCCCCGACCATCCCTATGGCCGATCGGTGGACGGGACGGCGGAGAGCGTCGGCGCCATCACGCGCGATGATCTCGTAGCGCAGCGCGCCCGGCTCATGAGCCTCGACCGCGCCCATGTGGCGGTGGTCGGTGCTGTGGACGCCGAGCGTGCCGGCCGGATCGTCGATACGATCCTCGCGGGACTGCCCGAGACGGCCGCCGCGGACGCGGCACTGCCGCCCGCGCCTGAGCTCTCACCCCCGCCGGGCGTCGAGGTGGTGAACCTCGAGATCCCGCAATCGGTCGCGATCTTCGGGCATGCGGGCATCCCGCGCGACGACCCGGACTACATCCCTGCTTTCGTGATGAACTACATCCTCGGCGGGGGCGGCTTCTCCTCGCGCCTGATGACGGAGGTGCGGGAGAAGCGCGGGCTTGCCTATGGCGTCTATGCCTATCTGGCGGATATCGACGGAGCGCCGCTCTATCTGGGCTCGGTCTCGACGGAGAACGAGCGGATCGGCGAGAGCCTGGATGTGATCCGCGCGGAGTGGACCCGGATGGCCGAGAATGGCGTGACGGCGCAGGAGCTGGCGGATGCCAAGCGCTATCTGACGGGCGCCTTCCCGCTGCGGTTCGATTCGAACGGCAAGATCGCCGGCTTCCTCGTCGCGGCCCAGGAATATGATCTCGGCCTCGGCTATATCGCCGAGCGCAACGGGCTGGTGGAAGCGGTAACGCGCGAGGACATCGCGAGGGTCGCTGCCCGACTTCTCGATGCCGACGCCCTGTCGACCGTGGTGGTCGGCCAACCCGCCGGGCTCTGAGCCCGCATTTCTGACGACCGAGGCGCCGTTTTCGGAGCGCCTCGGTCCTTGCCCCCTCTCTCAGAGCGCCGCGTCTGATATCGCACCCGTGGTGAGATCCCGTCCGCGGCGCGCGGCAGGTACGGTGCGCGTGGCGGTATGGCCGCCACCATCGCGCTTCTCTTGGCTCTTCACGCTGGCTCTGCTATCTGTAGTGGTCTATTAGCCAGGGGCTACCAGATCGTGAACAGTCTCTTCCCGGAAGCCAGCGTCGCGGGAGCGTCGCCGACACCCGACGAAGCGCCGGCGCCCATGGCGGCGCGCCGGCCGATCCGGCAACTGGATGCAGCGGCGCAGAACCGGATCGCAGCGGGCGAGGTGGTCGAGCGTCCGGCCTCCGCCGTGAAGGAGCTGGTGGAGAACGCCCTCGACGCCGGTGCCCGGCGCATCGAGGTCACGCTCGCGGATGGCGGGCGCACGCTCATCCGCGTCGAGGATGACGGCGTGGGGATCGCGGCCGAGGACCTGCCGCTGGCACTCGCCCGGCACGCGACCTCGAAGATCGACGGCAGCGACCTCGTCAACATCACCACGCTGGGCTTCAGGGGGGAGGCGCTGCCCTCCATCGGCGCGGTCGCACGGTTGGAGATCGTGACCCGGGCGGAGGGGGCGGAGGCTGCGTCGGCCATCGCCGTGGAAGCTGGCGTGCCGGGACCGGTGCGGCCGGCGGCGCGCGCCTGCGGGACGACCGTGACGGTGCGCGACCTCTTCTCGGCCACGCCTGCGCGGCTCGGTTTTCTCAAGAGCCCCAAGGCCGAGGCACAGGCCGTGGGCGAGGCGCTGCGGCGGCTGGCTTTGGCGGCACCGGCGGTGGGCTTCACCCTCCTCGATGCGAGCGGCGACGGCGCGCCGCGCCGGGTCTTCGAGTATCCGCCGGAGTTGGGGGACGGCCCGGCAGCATTGCGCGCCCGCGCGGACCGCGTCATCCGGGGAGGGTTCGCTGAGAACGCCGTGGCAGTCGACGCTGTGCGCGAGGGGTTGAGATTGACGGGGCTCGCGGGACTGCCCGGCATCGCGCGTGGCGCGGCAGTGCATCAGTACCTAGTGGTGAACGGGCGGCCGGTGAGGGACCGGCTGCTCCTCTCTGCACTGCGGGCGGGGTACGGGGATTTCCTCGCGCGGGATCGCCATCCGGTGGCTGTGCTGCGGCTCGACTGCCCGCCGGAGCTTGTCGATGTGAACGTCCACCCGGCGAAGGCGGAGCTTCGCTTTCGCGACCCTGCGGCGGCGCGGGCGCTGGTTGTCACCGCGATCCGTCAGGCGCTGGCGGAGGCCGGGCATATCGCGGGGCACGGCCTGTCGGACCGGGCTCTGGGCGGCATGGCCGTCACCGCACGGCCGGTCTCGGGCGGTGTGAGAGACGGCGCCCCATCGCCCGAGCAGCCCATGCTCACCGCATCGCACGGCGGGGCTGCGGCACCCTGGCGGCGCGCGGGCGGAAGCTGGGGAGAGTGGCGACCGCCCAATCCCCAAGGCTTTGCCGAGGCCGCCGCGATGCAGGCACCCCTGCCGCCTTCGGACCCCGCACCGGAACAGGCCACCGAGGGCCGGGCCGAGCCGGAAGCAGAGCCGCTCCGCCACCTGCCGCTTGGAGAGGCGCGGGCACAGCTCCATGAGACATACATTCTGGCCGAGACCGAGGACGGCGTGGTCATCGTCGATCAGCACGCCGCCCATGAGCGGCTCGTACTGGAGGGGCTGAAGGCGGCGCGGGCAACGGCGAGCGTCGCACGCCAGGCACTGCTCATTCCCGAGATCGTGGAGCTTGGGCATCAGGCGGGGCCCGTGCTGGATGCCGCCCCGCTTCTTCTTGAGCTCGGGCTCGAGGTCGAGGCTTTCGGGGCGGGGGCTGTGTGTGTCCGGGCGATGCCGGCAATCCTTGGACAGGCCGCGCCCGCAGCACTCCTCCGCGACGTGGCGGATGGGCTGGAGGAAACCGGGACGGCGGAGAGCCTCGAAGCACGCCTCGACGCGGTTCTCTCGCGCATGGCCTGCCACGGCTCGGTCCGGGCGGGACGGCGGCTCACGCTGCCGGAGATGAACGCACTCCTCCGCGAGATGGAGGCGACGCCGGGCGCGCAGCGCTGCAACCACGGCCGGCCGACCTCGGTCCGCCTCGACCGCGCGCAGCTCGAGAAGCTTTTCGAGCGGCGCTGAGCGCAAACGGTCCCGGGCTTCACCGACTGCTTACCAAAGCGCGTTACACCGCGCGGGAGGGCGATGCGGAGTGCGTCGCCGGCAGCGGGCGGTCGGGAGAGACAGGTCATGGAGCGTGAGCAGTCGCCGTTTGCCGAGGCGCGCGTCCTTGCATCGCGCGTGCTCGATCTCGCACAGCGCTACCGCGTCCCCCCCTTTCCGCGCGCCTATGAAGTCTGGTTCACTTATGTGAGCGGCACAAACGATGCCCTGCGCGCGCGCATAGACGCCGCGCTGGAGGAGGGTGAGGTTCCGCTGCAGCTGATCGATCAGCTGCACCAGCAGTTTCTCGCGCCGGAGAGCATCAATGCGGGGATGGAGCGGATCGGCTCGCGCATGGGGGAGGAGCTGGCGGAGATCATCGATCTCGTCGAAGACGGGGCCGCGCATGGCGAAGCGCTCGCCTACAAGATCGAGCAGGCCGATCGGGCAATGGAGAAGGCGTCGGACGCAAACGCGAAGCAACGTCTCCTCGGTGAGCTTCGGCGGGACAGCCAGCAGCATGTGCGAGCGCTCGGCAGGCTAGGCGGGGGTCTCGAAACGGTGCGGACACAGATGCTCTCGATGCAGCGGGAGCTGCGCGAGCTGCGTCAGAGCGTGCTGCTGGACCAGCTCACACAGCTGCCGAACCGGCGTTTCTTCGACGACGCCCTGCCCCGGATCGCGTCGGAGGCGGAACGCGCGGGACAGCCCTTCAGCCTCGTCCTGTTCGAGATCGACAACTACGACGAGTTCGTGAGCCGCTTCGGACGGAAGCCGACGGAACATGTGCTGACACGCTGTGCGGCGCTTCTGCGCGGGAAGCAGCGTGACGGCGATGTCGCGCTCCGCCTCGATACCGAGCGGTTCGGGCTCCTCCTGCGAAACCTGGACGTGACGGGCGCCCATGAGGTGCTCAACACGCTCCGCCGGGAGCTGAGCGAGCTCAAGCTCATCAACACCCAGACGCGCCAACCCTTGGCTGCGGTCGTCGCGGCGCTCGGCTGCGCGACCCATACCAAAGCCGAACGGCCGGGCGCCCTGCTCGCCCGTGCTGCGGATGCCCTGGAGCAGGACCGCCGCATGCGGATCGCCGATCAGCCCCCCGCCGCCTGACCCCGACGCTGCGGCACGGCGTCGAGAAGCACTAAGCCAAGGCGCGGACCGACCTGACATACTCATTGAGATTGCGTCGTGGCCGGGCCTGTTGCGGCAGTACCGCGCCACCGGCCGTCATGCTCGGGTCAAGCTCAGCGATGACGGGAGCACGTGCGGCAAGAAGGTGGTGTGGAGCGCTGTCCGATCAGCCTGCGCGACTGTCGTCATCGCCGGGCGCGGCCCGGTGATCCACGGTACCGGGCGCCGGATTCTTCTGTCGGACCCTCCGGTCAAGCCAGCAGATGACAGGATCGTTCGACTGGTTCGGTCAGCTAGAGCAGATTCTGATCACTCGGGCTCATAACCTGCGGCTGTGAAGTAGTTTCGGCATTCGTGGGTGGTGAAGGCGTTGAGCGCGACGCCGACGGCATCCCAGAGCGTATCGCGGGTACGGCTTGCGGCCTTGCGGAGCA
>JBCBYV010000021.1:0-89111 GCA_039815685.1 Pseudomonadota bacterium
CGGTTGAGCCCGTCGTCGAGGACATCCACCAGCCGTCCCATCAGCACGATGGGATGCGGCACACGCTTCCAGAGCGGCGCGGGCTCCCCGATCACGGCATCGAGCACCAGAGCGAGTGCCAGCATGATCGGCCTCCCTTGGGACCGCACCCGGAGACGGGCGCAAAGCAGCAACGTCTAGTTCGGACAGCGCGGCCCGACAGGTTCTGAACGCAGGCGACCGAACACCGCACCCATGGCGCCCGCAGTCAGCCTCCCACGAACACAAAGACCGTCGAACGCCGCAAGAGCCGAAGACTTACAGGGGCCAGCAAGCGCCCCTAACGCACGACCTCGGTCGGAAGGCGTCCGATCACACTCGCCCCGCCCGTCACAATCCCGGTCCGATCGGCAGGCGCCACCCATGCGACGGATAGAAACCTGCATCCCCCGCCTCGCCCCGATCGCCGCACCGGGCGTCCCCGCAACAACCGATCGCGGCGACCAGCCGCGATACCGCGTGCCTCGAGGTCCCGGGTCTAGACGCGCTCCAACGCCACCGCCGTGCCCTCGCCCCCGCCGATGCAGAGGCTCGCGATACCCTTGGTCACGTCCGCTGCCTCAATCGCATGGAGCAGCGTCACGATAATCCTCGCGCCCGACGCGCCGATGGGATGGCCGAGCGCGCAGGCCCCGCCGTTCACATTGAGCTTCTCCCGCTCGAGCCCGAGCTCGCGCTCCGCGGCCATCGGGACGACGGCGAAGGCCTCGTTGATCTCCCAGAGGTCCACGTCGCCCACCTGCCAGCCGACACGATCCAGCACCTTCTGCATCGCCGGCACCGGCGCCGTCGTAAACCATCCGGGCGCCTGCGCGTGGCTGCCATGCGCGAGCAGCCGTGCGCGGACCGGCAGCCCCGCCGCCTTCGCATCGCTCTCCCGCATCAGCACCAGCGCCGCCGCCCCGTCCGAGATGCTGGAGGCGTTCGCCGGCGTCACCGTCCCGTCCTTCCGAAAGGCGGGCTTCAGGGTCGGGATCTTGTCGGGCCGGGCGGTGCGCGGCTGCTCGTCGGCTGCCACCACGGTCGTTCCCCTCCGCGTCACGACCTCGACACTCGCAAGCTCGGCCTCGAAGCGCCCCTCCCGATCCGCGGCCAGCGCGCCGTCGAGCGACCTGATCGCATAGGCGTCCTGTTCATCGCGCGTGAACTGGTAGTGCTCGGCGCAGTCCTCGGCAAAGGTGCCCATCAGTCGGCCCTTGTCATAGGCGTCCTCGAGCCCGTCGAGGAACATGTGGTCCTTGACCTCCCCATGGCCGAGCCGCGCGCCCCCCCGCATCTTCGGCAGGATATACGGCGCGTTGGTCATGCTCTCCATGCCGCCCGCCACAATGGCCCGCCCCTCGCCTGCGCGCAGCGTATCCATCGCCATCATCGCAGCCTTCATGCCCGAGCCGCACATCTTGTTGAGCGTCGTGCAGGGCACGCTTTCCGGTAGCCCGGCGCCGAGGGCTGCCTGCCGCGCGGGCGCCTGACCCTGCCCCGCGGGCAGCACGCAGCCCATCAGCACCTCGTCGACCTCCGCCGCGGGAAGACCGGCGCGGTCGAGCGCCGCCTTGATCGCCACCGCGCCGAGCTCCGGCGCCGTCACTTCCGAGAGCACGCCCTGAAAGCCGCCCATCGGCGTCCGCTGCGCGCCTACGATCACGATCGGATCCGACATGCCTCTCTCCTCCTGCCCTTTGCTATGCCGCTGCTCTATGCCACTGCCGCCAGCGCATCGAGCCGCCGCCTGATCGCCTTCAGCGCCTCCACCCCGATGCGGTACTCCGCAGCCGCTGGATCGAGGCCGCCGAGCGCTGAGGACAAGCCGGCCGCCTCCGCCGGTGCCAGCGCCTCAATGGGTGTGACCGACGACTTGATCCCGAAGGCGACGGCATTCGTTCTTGGCAATCGGCGCAGTGTCTGCCGCTCGGTCCTGAGATAGAAGGGCCCCTGCGGGGACCAGGTCTTGCCTTCATCCTCCGGGGTCTCCTCGCGAAAAAACGGCTGATGCAGGACCGGATCGCCATAGACAAGCCAGTTGATCCGCCAGATCGGCCGCTCGGGCCGGATCGCCTCGAAGACGCGGTTCACCCGGCGGGCCAGCGTCTCGTCATAGTCCGGCACCGGCGCGTGGATAGCGGTCATCGGCCGCCCCATCTTCTCGGTCAAAGACCAGCGCGCGGGAAAGCATAGCACCGCCCCACCGAGGCGATACTCGCCCCCCGCTGCATCGGGCATGAGGATGCAGAAGTCGTCCGCGGAGAGCCGTCCGATCGTCCGGAAGGGCATCTCCCGTGCCACGGGCACCGTCACCCCGTCAGGGCGGCGGACCTCTTCGTCACCCACTTCATAGCCGCGCAGGCCGGACAACGCCTCCAGCATCATGTCGAGCAGTTCCTCGGCAGCCATCCTGGCACCCTCGTCGAGCGCCAGCACCACCTCGGGACGCGCCTCGATCAGGGCCTCGCGCGCCGCCATCTGTTCCCCGAAATCGCCATCGACGCGCAGCCATGCGGCCGGATCAAGCGGCATCAGCCCCGGCGCATGCGCGATCCTCGGCTCGAGGAACGGCAGATGCGGCGCAGGCGCGATCAGGATCGCCCGATCTGCCACCGCCGGGATCGGCGCCAGCGCCCTCATCGCCGCGCACCCTGACTGTAGTGCAGGAGGTTGAAGCCCCTCAGCGCCCGCTCCGCCGTCGACCAGAGCGCTGCGTCACCCCCGGCGGGTGCGCCGGCGCGGAGGATCGCATCGAGGCTCCGTCGCCCGTCCACCGCCGCCAGCATCGCCGCCGTCGCTTTCGCCTGCCGCCCCCCGGGCGCGATGGCGACCCGGTGCGCCATGCCGTCGAGCGTGAGCGTGATCGCACCCTCGCGCATCACGGCGCGCGCCAGCTTATCCGAAGACACAGTCAGATGCGGCACCAGATCGCCCGGCATCGGCGCGACCAGCGTCCCGCCCGGCACCTCAGCACGCCCCGCCCGTGCGGCGGGCACGGCGTAGACGACATGCGTCTTGATGTTCCCCACCAGCCTCTCAGCCAGCACGCGGCGCTCCGTCGCCGTCAGACGGGCGACCCGCGCCCGCATCGCATCGGTACCCGGCAGGTAGCGCATCGGGTCGTAGCGCGCGGCCTCGACAATCCCGGCAAGCCCCAGCCCGGCTCTCACCAGCGCCGCCTCCAGCGCGTCGATCTCATAGGCCCGGTCGCGCGAATGCAGCAGCAGGTCGTAGAGCCCCGCATCGCCGTCGCGATGGTCGTTGACGAAAGGGTTGCGGCGGAGCCACGCGCTCTCCGGCAAACCCTCCACCACCTCCCGCGCCAGCCCGACCTTCTCGCTGGGCGCATCCTCCGAAAGCAGCGCGCCGAAGGCATCCTGGAGCGCATAGACACCGGTCCGGCCATGCGGCGCGTAGACCATGATCCCCGCACCGCCCTCGGGCGACAGCGCTTTCGCCAGCGCCGCAAACCCCGCATCCGGATCGCGCAGGTGATGCAGCACGCCACAGCAGTCGATGTAGTCGAAGGGGCCGAGCTTCGGCGCCTCCAGCAGATCGGCGGTGACAAAGCTCACCGAGGTCAGCCCCCGCGCCGCCACCCGCGCCTCCGCCACCGCTCGGCTGGCCGCAGAAAGGTCCAGATAGGTGATCTCGGCCGGGCACCCGATATCCGCCAGCTTCTGCGCCAGCATCACGAGGCCGTCGCCCGTACCCCCACCCGCCACCAGCGCGCGGAAGGGCTTGCGCCAATCGCGCCGCCCGCCGAAGAGAAAATGGTCGATCTCGACGGGATGCGAGGGCGAGCCCTCGATCAACCGCCGCGCCTCGTCCCCCGGCGCGCGGGCCGGATAGGGGAAGGCCTCGTACTGCGCCTGCACCGCATCCATGGGCGTCGGTGTCGGCCAGCGGCACGGGGGCGTCAAGGGCGGGAAGCGGAGGCTCGGAGCTCATGGGCAAGACGGCAGCCGACTGGGACAAGGCCTATGCCGGAGACGCACCCTTCGGCGACCGCCCCTGCCCGGGTCTCGTCCAAGCCATCGCGCGTCTGAAGACACCCCCAGGCAAAGCCCTGATGCTGGCCGACGGGGACGGGCGCAACGGCACCTGGCTGGCGACGCGAGGATGGACGGTCACAGCCGTCGACTATTCGCCGATCGCGACCGAGCACGCGCGTCTGCGCGACGAAGCCGCCAGCGTTGCCGTCGAACGGATCGTCGCCGATCTCGAAACCTGGTCACCCGATGGCGCATCAGTGGCGCTCGCCACCATCCTTTTTCTGCAACTGCCTGCAGATCTCCGCCGCAGAACCCTCTCGGCCGCCATCGGCGCCCTCGCCCCGGGCGGTCACCTCGTCCTGGAAACCTTCGCCGGAGCACCGATGCCCAACGCGTCCCTCGGACCGCCCGAACCCGTCCGCTGGCAGATGGCCGAGACCCGGGCATGGCTCCGGGAGATCGAGGGCGTCGAGGAGACCGAAGCGTTCGAAGGCTTCGCGCGCCTCGACGACGGGCCACGCCACACCGGCACCGCGCGTATCCTGCGCCTCCTCGCCCGCCGTGTGGCCTGAGGACTGGCGAATCGTTCCCGCCTCCGGCACCAACGCGCTGCGGGGTGTCGCGGTCTCCCGCTCGAGGCGCCACGCCCAAGCATCGCCTGACCTCCTGTTACAGGAGAGCGATGCCATGCGCCTGCCCTTCACCGACCCGGCCGACTGTCTCGCCGACGACCCGTTCCTGATCGATGCCCGCAAACCGCCCGCCCGCGCCGCCTCCGGCCGCGGCGTCGCAGGCGCGCTGACGATCGACCCTCTCGCCTTCGGTCATGCGGAGGCCGAGGCACTGCTGACCGAGATCGGCCGGGACCGCCCCGTCGCCGTCTTCTGCGTCCACGGCCACGAAGTGTCACAATACCTTTGCGCACTTCTGCTCGTTCACGGCGGGAAGGCACGCTACGTGCGGGGCGGGTTCGAGGCTCTCGAGACAGCGCCCCCGCCGGGGCTCAAGATCGCGGAGATCACGCCATGAGCGGCGCGGATAACATCGCAAGCGGAGAGGCGCGCAACGCAGCGAGCGTGCCCTTCCGCGAGGCGCTCGGCGTCTACACCCGGATCGGCCTCCTCTCCTTCGGCGGGCCGGCAGGGCAGATCGCGCTGATGCAGTCCGAGATCGTCGAGCGGCGCGGCTGGGTCTCCGGCACCGCCTTCGACCGAGGTCTCTCCTTCTCGATGCTGCTGCCGGGGCCGGAGGCGCAGCAGCTCGCCACCTGGCTCGGCTGGCGGCTGCATGGACTGGCCGGAGGTCTCGCTGCAGGGCTCGCCTTCATCCTGCCCGGCATGGCGCTGATGCTCGCCCTCGCCTGGATCGCCGCAGCGCAAGGCGACGTGCCGCTCGTCGCCGCGGTCTTCGCCGGGGTGCAGCCGATGGTGATCGCGGTCGTCCTGCAGGCGATGAAGAAGCTCGCCGGCCGCGCCCTCGGCAAGCCACTGGCCTATGCAGTCGCGGCCGCGGCCTTTATCGGCATCGCAATCCTCGGCCTGCCCTTCCCGCTCATCGTCGCACTCGCCGCAGTGGCCGGGCTGGTCCTGCCGCTGACCTCGGGCGACGCACCCGCCACCGAGCATGTCGGCCGCAGCCTCTGGCGAAGTGCCGCCACCATCGTGGCCACCACCGTGGCCCTCGTCACCGTCGTCTTTCTTGCAACCCGGGCTCTCGTTGGGGACGATCCTTTCGACGGGGTTGCGGCGCTCTTCACCTCCGCGGCCTTCGTGAGCTTCGGCGGCGCCTACGCGCTCCTGCCCTATGTCGCCGACCGCGCGGTCGAGCACTACGCGTGGCTGAGCCCGGCGGAGATGCTGAACGGCCTCGCCATCGCGGAAGCAACACCCGGACCCCTCATTCTCGTGAACACCTATGCCGGCTTCTTCGCCGGGTGGAGCGCTTCGGGAACCGCCGGCGCCGGCGTGCTTACGGGTCTGCTCGCAACCTTCTACACGTTCGCCCCCAGCTTTATGCTGATCCTCGCCTTCGCGCCGGCGGTCGAGCGCATCGGCACGGTCCCTTGGGCGCGCCGAGCGCTGGCCGGGGTCTCGGCAGCCGTGGTCGGCGTCGTCGCGAACCTCGCCCTCTACCTCGCCGAGGCCGCCTTCCTGCCGGGCGGTGTCTCCGGCGACCCCGCCTGGGCAAAGATCGCGCTCTTCGGCCTCGCGCTCTACCTGATCTTCGTGCGCGGGATTTCAGTGCTGTCGCTGGTGACGCTCGGCGCCGGACTTGGGGTCGGCCTCCACCTCATCGGTCTGCTCTGAGCCTGAACGTTCGACCCTTGCACCCGGGTCCCCGGGTCAGATGACAACGCGACCGGCCGGGGTGTTCAGCGTCGCCCGCACCGGTGGCGCGTCTGTCGGCCCGATGCTGGCCAGACCGCCCGCACCGGCCATCATCAGCGCCTTGATCATCTCCTGATCCCCGCCCGCGATCTCGAGCCGCTCGAGCGAGAGGCCGGAAGGCGGCAGCGTCTCCGGCGGCGTTGGCACACCCTCGTCCCATTCGATAAGGACCGGAAAGCGGCCCTCGAAGGGCATCCGCCCGTCCCCGGGCACGGTCAGCCGCCAGGTCAGACTGTCCCGCTGCAACGCCGTCGGCTCGCCCGGCTCAAGCCCCGCCGCCCGAAGATTCGCAACCGTTGCGTCGAGCCCGCCCTCGGGCCGTATCTGCCAGGTCAGAAGCTGCGGGCCCGCACTCAGCCGCGCCTTCACATGCGCGAGATCGAGACCGAACCACCGGGCACATGCGGGCGCCGGCGCGCCAGGATCGACCGCGATGACTTCGAGAAACGCATCCTCCCGCCCCGGAACGGCCAGGTGCCAGAGCGCGTTATGCGTGCTCATCAGCGCATGGCGCCCGCGCGCCGCCGGCGCCACACCAAAGGCCGCCGTGGCCCAGCGCACGCCTTCCTCGAGATCGGCAGCGCCGATGACGAGATGGTCGATCCGGCTCGCCATCGCCTATCGCTTGCCCCCGAAGAACCGCGAGACAAGGCCGCCGCCGCGCGCCGCTCCGGCGGCCTTCTTTGACTCGAGCGTCTGCGCGTCGATCCCGGCATCGGGCGGCACCACCAGCACCACGGGCTGGCGCGGCCGCATGAACCGGTCCGCGAGCCTGATCACGGCGGGCTCCATCAGCCCGGGCTGCATCAACGCTTCATGGTCTTCGACGAGCGCGCCGGAGAGCATGCGCTCGGCCACCCCCTTCGCCAGCGCCTGCACGATCTGCGAGCCGACAGGCGCCGGCGCCACCTCGACCTCCCGCCCGCAGAAGGGCTTCAGGCCGAAGGTCATCGCGCCCAGCATGTCCCCTCCGCCGGCCCGCGCGCCCTTGATCTCCGCCAGCGAGTACCAGAGCGAGAAGGGCGGCTCGCCGCGCATCACGCCCTCCGCCGCAGCCTCGATCTGCTCGGCACTCCAGAACCGCCAGCTCTCCGTCCAGAACGCGGCAAGCGCGGGCGCCTCGCGCATCGTCATCGCCGTCACCAGCGTGAGGAGAGCGCTGTAGGCGCCCGCAATCTCCGCCCTTTCCGCGGGCGATGCATCCTCGCCCAGATCCGGCCATTCGGCGCTCAGCATCACATAGGCGACCTGCGCCCTCGCCACCGGCTCGGGATCGACATGCTCGATCAGCCGGAGAGGCGGCAGAAGCTGCTCCGTCGGATAGGGCGCGTTCACGACGAACATCTGCAGCGCCGCGCCATCGACGCTGATGACATGCGGCGTGCCGCTCCCCTCCTCGGCCTGCTTGCCCCGCACCCGGCCGATACCGGGATAGCGCGCACCGAGGGCGGCGGCGAAATCCATCGCATCCGGCTTCCATCCGCCGTTCAGCAGGACAAAGGCTTCGATGCGTGTGATCATAATTGCTCCGCTCGCTCCCCAGTGGCGATATCGCACCCCGAGGCGAGTGGCAAAAGGGCATTTGGCGTTTTGCCGCCACATTTTCGCCCGATTTCAACCGGGCGTGGCAGCGAAGTGCCGCGTTAGCGCCGGCCGCGTGCCGCAAGCAGGCGCAGGCGGAGCGCATTGAGCTTGATAAAGCCCTGCGCGTCCTTCTGGTCGTAAGCGCCCGCGTCCTCCTCGAAGGTCACATGGCTCTCCGAATAGAGGCTCTGATCCGACTGCCGGCCGATCACGCTCGCCTGCCCCTTGTAGAGCTTCACGGTGACCGTGCCGCTCACATGCCGCTGGCTGTGATCGATAGCTGCTTGCAGCATCTCCCGTTCAGGGCTGAACCAGTAGCCGTTGTAGACGAGCTCCGCATAGCGCGGCATCAGCTCGTCCTTGAGGTGCATCGCCCCCCGGTCGAGCGTCAGGCTCTCGATCCCGCGATGCGCCGCCAGCCAGATCGTGCCCCCCGGCGTCTCGTAGATGCCGCGCGACTTCATGCCGACATAGCGCCCCTCGACAAGGTCGAGCCGCCCGATGCCGTGCTTGCCCCCAAGCTCATTGAGGCGGGTCAGCATCGCGGCGGGCGACAGCGCCTCACCGTTCACGCTCACCGGATCGCCCGCCTCGAAGCCGATCTCGATGATCTCGGGGCTGTCTGGCGCCTCCTCGGGGTGCACCGTGCGCTGATAGACATAATCCGGCGCAGGCTCGGCCGGGTCCTCCAGCACCTTGCCCTCCGAGGAGGTGTGCAGAAGGTTCGCATCGACCGAGAACGGCGCCTCGCCCCGCTTATCCTTCGGCACCGGCACCTGATGCTGCTCTGCCCACTCGATCAGCCGCGTGCGCGACGTCAAATCCCATTCGCGCCAGGGCGCGACCACCTTGATATCAGGCTCCAGCGCATAGGCCGACAGCTCGAAGCGCACCTGGTCGTTGCCCTTGCCCGTCGCGCCGTGGGCGATGGCATCGGCTCCGGTCTCCCGCGCGATCTCCACCAGCCGCTTCGAGATCAGCGGCCGCGCGATGGAGGTGCCGAGGAGGTACTGCCCCTCATAAAGCGCGTTCGCCCGGAACATCGGCGCGCAGAAATCGCGCACGAACTCCTCGCGCAGATCCTCGATGAAGATCTCCTTGGCACCCATCATCTCGGCCTTGGCGCGCGCGGGCTCGAGCTCCTCGCCCTGTCCGAGATCGGCGGTGAAGGTGACGACCTCGCAGCCCTTCTCGACCATCAGCCATTTCAAGATGATCGACGTGTCGAGCCCGCCGGAATAGGCCAGGACCACTTTCTGGGGTGCGCTCATCGCCGAAGCCCTCCGCTAGTCCGCCGCGCCGCATGGCGCAGCCGCCGCGCGGTCTATGCGCGCTGCGTCGGCGCCGCAAGCCCCGCGCTTCGCTAGGAGAAGACAGGCGACGGTGCTGATGCGAGAAGTCGGGCGACCGGGCGCCCGTCGGGCTCAACCGCCCGCGGCCAACTCGCCTTCCTCATCAATCTCGAGCGCGAAGGCCGCCACATCGCGCCACACAGCCTCTGCGCCGAGATCCCGAAAGAGGAGGTGCCAGCCATCCGCGTATCGCCGCACATCGCGCGCACCCGGCGCCCGGAGAAAGACGGCTTCGACGCGGTCCTCCGGCACGATCTCATCCTTCTCGCCGAGGAGGAGCAGGGACGGGACCCGCACCGCCTCGACCGCCTCCGCCGCCCCGTCCGTGACCCGGACGAGGCCGAGAAGCTCCCGCGCGGACGGGGGGCCGAGGTAGAACGGGTCGCGACCGAGCGCGCGCAGCACTTCGATATTGTCGCTCGCCTGGATGCGGACGACCCCCTCGCCGGTGAACCGCTTCTCCGGTGCCACGAAAGCCGCGGTCCAGGCCGCCATCCGGTGGAACGGGTTGAGCGCCTGCCCGCCCCAGATCGCGGGGGCCGCAAGCACGAGGCCATCGGCACCGAGCCCGCCATCCGTCCGCGTCGGGTCGGCCGCGGCGAGGGCGACCCCGCCGCCCATGGAATGGCCGACCACGATCAGCGTCAGCTCCGGGTACCGTCCGCGCAGGAACGCCGCCATCGCCACCGCATCTGCCGCCAGCCCGGCCGCTCCAGGCCAGCGCCCGCGCGTCGGCCCGCGCCCGAACCCCCGCTGGTCCGGCGCATAGGTCAGAACGCCCGCTTCGGCCCAATAGGCCGCCGCGGCGGCAAAGGTCGACGCGCCGTAGTCCCCAAAACCGTGCAGCGCGAGGATGACCACCTTCGCCTCGCCCTCAGGCGCCCAACGCTCCGTCGGCAACCGCTCGCCATCAGCCCCGGGCAGATCGAGCGTCACGGAGACCGTAGCCGGCGTCCCCGGCCGCTCCGGCGCACCGGCCACGCCCGACGGCAAGGGTCCGCCGGCGACACAGGCCGCACAGATGCCGAGGAGTGCCAAGGCGCCAAGGCTGTGAACGATGCGCCTCACGACACGAGGGCCGCCACCCGGGCACGCAGCTCCGGCAGAACCTCCGCCTCGAACCACGGATTGCGCTTCAGCCAAGCGGTGTTGCGCCAGCTCGGATGCGGCAGCGGCAGGATGCCGGCCGGGCTCTCGCGCCACGCCGCGACCCGCGCCGTCAGCCCACCCTTCGGCGCACGGCCCAGATGCCAGCGCTGCGCGTACTGCCCGATCGCGAGCGTCAGCCCGATATTCGGCAAAAGCCCCAGCATCTCGGCCCGCCAGGTCTCCGCGCAGACAGGCGGCGGCGGGATATCGCTGCCCTTCGCATCGTAGCCAGGAAAGCAGAACCCCATGGGCACGATGGCGATCCGGGCCGCGTCGTAGAAGACGTCCCGCCCGATCCCCAGCCACGCCCTCAGCCGGTCGCCCGAGGGGTCGTCGAAGGGCAGCCCGGAGCGATGCGCCCGCATCCCCGGCGCCTGGCTCGCGATCAGGAGCCGCGCCCGCGGATCGAGTTGGAAGATCGGGCGGGGGCTGTGCTGCGTCTCGGTCATGGCGAACCGGCCAGCGCAAAGCGTGCAGGCCCGCAGCCGCTCGGGGACGGTCCCCGCCCCACCGAGCGTGGCGGTGCCGGTTCCGGTACCCGTTCCGGGCTCAGCCCTCATCGACCCCGAGGCGCGCCGCCACCCTCTGCCGCGCGAGCCCGGCGTCCAGGTCCTCGACATAGAGGAGCCCGCAGAGCTTGCGGACAAGCGCGCTCTCCTCCGCACTCCGCACGCCGTCGGCATAGGCCACTTCCCACACCGCCTCGATGATCCCGATGCGCTCCTCGAAGGGCACGGCGTTCTTCAGCGCGCTCGTGAAGCGCTGAAGCCCGGCGGCGTTCTCCTCGTCCGCCTCCGCCTCCGCGCGGAGCGCCGTCGCCCCCGCAGCGTCGAGCCCGTAGCGGCTCGTCAGCACCCGGTCGATGTCATCCTGCTCCGAGGCTTCGTAGCGCCCATCCGCCCGAGCGGCGTGAACCAGGATGACGGCCAGCGCATCGCGGGCGTCTTGGGCGCTAAGGCGCTGAGGCGCGCCCTGATGCCCCGTCAGTTTCTTCATGATACGATCAAGCATCCGCGCCATATAGCGCCGCTCGCGCGCCTCCGAAAGCTCCCGTTGGGGCGCATCGCCCGCGATCCCGGCAAGCCGGGCCGTGACGCGCTACCGCATCTCGTCTAGAAGACCGCCAGAGGGAGTTTGAGGGGAAGATGCGCATGGACGATGCCCTGCATGAGCCCCGGGACGGGACCGAGCCCCGGCATCCCCGCCCGGTCGCGGTCCGTATCGGCGCTGCGACCTTCGCCAACGATGCGCCCGCCTCCCTGATCGCCGGCCCGTGCCAGGCCGAAAGCGCCGCGCACGCCGTCGATATCGCGGGCGCGCTCAAGGAGACCTGCGCCACGCACGGCATGGGGCTCGTCTTCAAGGCGAGCTTCGACAAGGCGAACCGCACCTCGCTCGGTGGCAAGCGCGGGCTCGGCATCGACGAAGGCCTCGCGGTCCTCGCCGAGGTAAAGCGCGCCACCGGCCTCCCCGTCCTCACTGACGTGCACCTGCCCGACCAATGCGCCAAGGTCGCCGAGGTTGCCGACGCCCTCCAGATCCCGGCCTTCCTCTGCCGCCAGACCGATCTCCTGCTCGCGGCCGGTGAGACGGGCCTGCCGATCAACGTCAAGAAGGGTCAGTTCCTCGCGCCCTGGGACATGGCCAACGTCGCCGCCAAGATCGCGAGCACGGGCAATGGCAACATCATGCTCTGCGAGCGCGGGTCGAGCTTCGGCTACAACACCCTCGTCGTCGATATGCGCGCCCTACCCCAGATGGCGGCGACCGGCCACCCGGTGATCTTCGATGCAACCCACTCGGTCCAGCAGCCCGGCGGCCTTGGCGGTGCGTCGGGCGGGCAGCGGGAGTTCGCACCGGTCCTCGCCCGCGCCGCCACGGCCATCGGCGTTGCCGGCTGGTTCATCGAGTGCCATCCCGACCCCGACAACGCCCCGTCGGACGGCCCGAACATGATCCCGATGGACGCGATGCCCGCGCTCATCGCCCGCCTCGCTGCTTTCGACCGGCTCGCCAAAGGCGCCTGAGCCCCAACCGACGCGTATCCGACGAGGACATCATGAGCCTGCCAGCCCCCCGCCAGACGGTCGAGGAGAACACCTGGGACAGCCTCTCGCTGCCCATGATCAAGCCGACGGGCTTCCGCGAATACGACGCGCGCTGGCGCTATCCCGAGGAGATCAACCTCCTCGGCATCCAGGCCCTCGGCCTCGGCCTCGCCACACAGCTCCACGAGGCAGGGCTGCCGGCGGTCGTCGCCGTCGGGAACGATTACCGCTCCTACTCGCTCGCCATCAAACAGGCGCTGACCCTCGGCCTCGTCACCGGTGGGGCGGAGGTGCACGATATCGGCCCCTGCATCACGCCCATGGCCTATTTCGCCCAGTTCGACCTCGGCGCCCAGGCCGTCGCCATGGTCACCGCGTCCCACAATCCCAACGGCTGGACCGGCGTGAAGATGGGCATGGAGCGCCCGCTGACCCATGGAGCGGACGAGATGGCGCGTCTGCGCGACATCGTGCTGAAGGGCGAGGGCGTGATGCGATCGGGCGGCGCCCTCACCCACGCGGAGGGTGTCTACGACCGCTACATCGACGACCTCGCCGGCGGTTTCCGGATGTCCCGCCCCCTCCGCGTCGTCTGCGCCACCGGCAACGGCACCGCCTCCGCTTTCGCGCCCGAGGTGCTCCGCCGCATCGGGGTCGAGGTGATCGAGAGCCATAATGCCCTCGACTACACCTTCCCCAACTACAACCCGAACCCCGAGGACATGGCCATGCTGCACGACATGGCCGAGCAGGTGCGCGCCACCGGCGCCGACATGGCCCTCGGCTTCGACGGGGACGGGGATCGTTGCGGCGTGGTGGATGACGAGGGCGAGGAGATCTTCGCCGACAAGGTGGGGGTCATCATGGCCCGCGACCTCATCAAGCTGCACCCGGGCGCCACCTTCGTGGCGGATGTGAAATCGACGGGCCTCTTCGCCTCGGACCCCGCGCTGATCGAGGGCGGGGCGAAGGCCGACTACTGGAAGACCGGGCACAGCCACATGAAGCGCCGCGTTCACGCCCTCGGCGCGCTCGCAGGCTTCGAGAAATCCGGCCACTACTTCCTCGCGCCGCCCCTGGGCAAAGGCTACGATGACGGCATGCGCGTGGCGGTCGAGCTCTGCAAGCTTATGGACCGCAACCCGGGCAAGAAGTTCTCGGACCTGCGCAAGGCCCTGCCGGTCGTACACAACACGCCCACGATGTCGCCCTTCTGCCCCGATGAGGAGAAATACGGCGTCATCGACCGGCTCCAGCAGAAGCTCGTCGCCCTGGGCGAGGCGGGCGAGAGCCTCGGCCCCCGCCGCATTACGGATGTCGTCACCGTCAACGGCGCCCGGGTGATGCTCGAGAACGGCGCGTGGGCGCTCGTGCGCGCCTCCTCCAACACCCCCAACCTTGTGGTGGTCTGCGAGAGCCCCGAGAGCCGCGAGGAGCTGCGCGCGATCTTCGACGCCATCGACGCCGTCATCCGGACGGAGCCGAGCGTCGGCGACTACGACCAGACCTTCTGATCCAGACCGGCCGTCGGCTGAGACCCGGGAGCCGCGGAGACGCGCAGAGAAGCAAAGGGCGTCCGCCGTCCGGCTGCGCCCTCACCGGGGGAGGTCGGCAAGGACCGCTTCCACCCCCTCAAAATGGTCCGGCCACTCGGGTCGCTTCCACTCGGTCATTCGTGCGAGCTGCGCGTTGCGCCTGGGCGAGCCGGGCTGCGCATAGTCACGGACCGCCTTCAACCATCCCGGCCCGTCCTGCGGCGCGATCCACTCGGGCACATCCCCGCCAAGCTCGCGCAGCGCCGGCAGATCCGCGGCGATCACCGGCACGCCAGCCGCCAGCGCCTCGCCGAGCGGCAACCCGTAGCCTTCCGCAAAGCTCGGGAACAACAGCGCCCTCGCCCCCGCCATGAGAGCCGCGACCGCCCCGTCGCTCAGATCGTTGTGCTCGAAGACCGTCCGTCCCGCGATCTCACCCCGGTCCAGCATGGCGAAGGCCTGCTCCGCAGACCATCCGCGCCGCCCGACGATGTGGAGATGCGGCGCACGCTCCGGCTCGACGCCCTCGGAAAGCCCGCGCCACAGCATCAG
The DNA here is from genome assembly GCA_039815685.1 of Pseudomonadota bacterium. Lineage (GTDB taxonomy): Bacteria > Pseudomonadota > Alphaproteobacteria > Rhodobacterales > Rhodobacteraceae > Thermohalobaculum. The sequence continues at coordinate 14,624 of JBCBYV010000021.1, forward strand.
TATCAGGACATGGTTCTTGCGCCCCTCGATCGTGCCGAGCTGCACGAAATGGCCTGCGCCGCGTGACGTATCAGCAGCGCATGCCGATGGATCCGACGACGGGGGCGGCGCGATCCCGAGCGGCAGCACCGTACCTCGCGGCGGCACCCGGTCCTGCAACGCCGCGTATGCGGCGACCCCCCGCTCCGTCGCCAGAGAATTGTAGATCAGCCGCCGCGCCCGCAGCGCCGCATCGAGCCTCGCCCGAAACCGCTGCGCCGCCTCGGCCCTGGCAAACTCGGGATGCGTGATGGGGATGAGGTCATGAAGCAGCACGACCGAGGCGAGCCCCACCGCCTCGAACGCCGCGAGCAGCGGCGCAGAAAGGTTCTCATGCCCCGCATTCAGCCAGTAGCCACCGGAGGGAAACGCCTCGCGAAGACGTCGAACGAGCCCCGGACCGGAGAGCGGTCCCGAAACCGTCGATGCCCGCCTGACCGCCGCCTCGGCCTGCCGCGTCTCCAAGGCGCGCCACGCCGTCAACCGGCCGCGAAAGTCGAGCATCCCCGCTGCATCACTGGACAACGCCGCCGCAAGCGCCTTGGAGGCAATAGGAGGACAGAGATGGAGCCTGCTGCCGAAGCTGCCGCCACCCGATCCGCCCTCCCCACCAAGGCGCGCCGCTAGCCAGGCACCACCCGGCCTGTTGACCGCCCAGTCGAGATAGGCGCGCTCCACGCGGTCGATCCCGGTCGGCCGCACGATCGCCGCGCGCATCACCGTCCGCGTCACATCGAGCACCACGGGCCGCATACCCAGCCCGCGCGACACACTCCCGCTAAACGCCACGCTCACCCGCTCTGTTTCGCCCGCAAGACCGCACGTATCGCGTAACGCGAAACCGTGCGCATCGCGTAAAATGTCGGTCAGGCCGCCAGGTCGTCCGCGATCAGATCCCGCAGGAACGCCGTGAACTCCGGCGCGAGATCGTTGCGCATCAGCGCAAAGGCGACGGTGGCCTGCAGGAACCCCTGCTTCGAGCCGCAGTCATAGCGCCGGCCGCTGAAGCGGAACCCGGTCACGCCGCCTGGCGCATCGACCTGCGCCGCAATCGCGTCCGTCAGTTGGATCTCCCCGCCGGCACCGGTCTCCTTGCGGTCGAGAAATCGCATGACCTCAGGCGTCAGGATGTACCGCCCGATCACGGCCGTGGTCGACGGCGCCACCTCGATCTTCGGCTTCTCGACCATCCCGGCAACCTCGACCACCGCGCCATTGTCCTCGCGGATATCGAGCGTGCCGTAGGAGGAGATCTGGTCTTTCGGCACATCGAAGGCCGCGACCATGCAGCCGCCCTTGCCGCGCGCCTCATAGGCCTCGACCATCTGCGCCATGCAGCCCTTGGGCCCCGTGATCACATCGTCCGGCAGGATCACGGCAAAGGGCTGATCGCCGACCAACCGTCGCGCACACCACACCGCGTGACCGAGGCCCAGCGCTTCCTGCTGACGGATATAAGCAATCGCACCAGACGGCATGGTAGCGTTGCGCACTTCCGCCAGAAGCTTGTCCTTGCCCTTCTCCTCGAGCGTCATCTCAAGCTCGGCATGCCCGTCGAAATAGTCCTCCAACGAGGACTTCCCCCGCGCCGTCACGAAGATGAACTCGGTGATCCCGGCCTCCCGCGCCTCATCGATCGCGTACTGGATGAGGGGCCGGTCGACGAGCGGCAGCATCTCCTTCGGCATCGATTTCGTGGCGGGCAGGAAGCGCGTGCCCATGCCGGCGACGGGGAAGACCGCGGTGCGAACGGGTTGCGGCATCGGATGTCCTCTCGTGTTGGGCGCCATCGCGCAGACGCGCGCGGCAGGCTCCGGTGTCATGCTGCCGAACCTATACCGCTCGGCGATGAGATAGAGTGACGACGGTTATTGACAGCAGTGAGACCAAAACGCGGACGCTGCCTTATTCGATCCCGCGAGTGCGAAGAGCCGCTTCCACGCGCGGCACATCCGCCGGGTTGTTCACCTCCCAGAATGCAGCCCCGCGACCCTCGACCTCGACGCAGGTGATCGGCTGGCCGTGCTCGAGAAAGCGAAGCTGCTCCAGACCTTCCGCCAACTCGAGCACCCCTGGCTCGAGCCGAAGATATCCGAGAAGGGCGGGGACGCGAAAGGCATAAACGCCCACATGGTGAAACGCGGGCACTGCACCACCGGCGCCGAACGGGATGACCTCCTTCGAGAAGTAGAGCGCACGCCCTGCCCGATCCGTCACCGCAAGCGTGCCGCCCACCCTGCCCGCCGCACGGTCCGCCCGGAAATTCGCCAAAGCGTCCTCGTCGCAGCGCAACACGGGCGTAGCCACGCCACATGCCGGGTCGTCCCGCATCGCACCGACCAACGCCTCGACGAACCAGGGCGGCGTCAACGGCGCATCGCCCTGCAGATTCACGACGATGCCCGTGAGCCCGAGCGCACCGGCAACCTCGGCGCAGCGCTCCGTCCCGTTCCGGCACTCGGGCGAGGTCATTGCGACTTCGGCCCCGAAAGCCTCCGACGCCTCGGCGATGCGCGCATCATCCGTCGCGACGATCACCCTCGGCCCGCCAGCCACGGCCCGCGCCGCTTCCCAGGCGCGGCGGATCAGGCTCTTCTCAACCCCCGTCGCACCCTTCAACGCCACCAGCGGCTTGCCCGGAAAGCGGCTCGATGCATGGCGCGCCGGAATGACGATCGTGACCGGCTCCTCGGCCACCGTGGCCGCCATCACCCCTCCTCCACCGGCACCCCGGGCCCGTAGGCGAGGAAATGCGGGTTCTCCCAGCCGGGCTTGCCATAGGCGAGCGGGCGGAGATGCTCGAGCGTGCGAACCTCCCCGCCGGCGGCCAGCAGCACGGCATGCCCCGCACCCGTATCCCACTCCATCGTCCGGCCGAGCCGTGGATAGAAATCCGCCTCCCCCGTCGCCACGAGGCAGAACTTCAGCGAGGAGCCCGCGTTCCGGCTCTCACTCGGCTTGAAGCGGCCGATGAAGGCCTCGGTCTCCGGATTACCGTGTGATTTCGAGGCAACGACCACCAGATGCTCGGGAGCGGCGTGCCGCACCGCGATGGGCCGGGCGCTGTCGTGGATCGGATGGACGAGCTCGTCCAGCGCCTCCTCCTCGGCGCCACCCCCCGCCAGGCTCCGCCAAAGCCGACGCCGCGCCGGGGCCAGCACGATACCCATGCGCGGCCGGCCGTTCTCGATGAGGGCGATATTGACGGTGAAATCTCCGCGCCGCTGCACGAACTCCTTTGTGCCGTCCAGCGGGTCGACCAGGAAGAAGCGGTCCGGCACCGGCCCCTCCTGGCTCTCCGCCCGCTCTTCCGTCACGACGGGGATGTCCGGAAAGACTGCGGCAAGACCCGCACCGATGATGTCGTCCGCCGCAAGATCCGCCTCCGTCACGGGCGAGGCATCCTCCTTTGCGCGCGTCCCGAAATCATCGCTCTCATAGACCGCCATGATCGCGCGCCCGGCCTCGAGCGCGAGACGGCGGATCTCCACCGCGATCTCCTCCATGGCATCCTCCCCTACCGAACTGCCGCGCGTTCATAGGCCCTCCGCCTGCGGCATGCCAGCGGCACGCCAGCACGCCTCACCTGCACACCTCCTTGCATGCGGCGCGAACGCGGGCCAATCAGGGCGCAACGCTGCGATAGACACAGGGGCCGACGCCATGCCCGCCTTCCTCCGCCACGATGCCCCGGACTTCGAGGCCGCCTTCGCCGCCTTGACCGAGGCGAAGCGCGCCTCCGACGCCGGCGTCGATGGCCCGGTGGCCGAGATCATCGCGGATGTACGCGCCCGCGGCATCGATGCCGTGCTGGCGCTCACGCGCCGCTTCGACCGCTGGGACGCGACCGCCGAAACCCTCGCGATGAGCGCGACAGAGATCGACGCGGCCATCGCCGATGTCCCGTCCGAAACCCGCGCCGCCCTCGAGCTCGCTGCCGAGCGCATCCGCGCCTATCACCAACGCCAACTGCCTGAGGATGCGGATTGGGAGGATGCGGCGGGCCTCCGCCTCGGCTGGCGCTGGACGCCTGTCGATGCCGCGGGCCTGTATGTGCCGGGTGGGCTTGCCAGCTACCCGTCATCGCTCCTGATGAACGCGATCCCTGCCGCCGTCGCTGGCGTCAGCCGCATCGTCATGTGCGTGCCGACCCCGGACGGCGTCGTCAACCCGCTCGTCCTCCTCGCCGCCCGTCTCTCCGGCATCGACACGATTTGGCGCATGGGCGGCGCGCAGGCGGTGGCGGCCCTTGCATACGGCGCCGCGCCCATCCAGCCCGTGGACGTCATCACTGGCCCCGGCAACGCCTATGTCGCCGCCGCCAAGCGCCAGGTCTTCGGCCATGTCGGCATCGACATGATCGCCGGGCCCTCGGAGGTGCTGGTGATCGCGGATGCCGAGAACGACCCCGATCTCATCGCCATCGACCTCCTCGCCCAGGCGGAGCATGACGCGACCGCCCAATCCATCTGCATCACCACCGACGCCAGGTTCGGCGAGGCGGTGCTTGCCGCCGTCGACCAGCGCCTCGCACGCCTCCAGCGCCGCGAGATCGCAGCCGCAAGCTGGGAGAGCCATGGCGGCGTGGTCGTGGCCCGCGACCTCTCCCATGCCGCCGACCTCGCCAACCGCATCGCGCCCGAACACCTGGAACTCGCCGTGGAGGACCCGGACAGCCTCGCCGGCCAGATCCGGCACGCAGGCGCCATCTTCCTCGGCCGCCACACGCCCGAGGCGCTTGGCGACTACGTGGCAGGTCCCAACCACGTCTTGCCCACCGCTGGCTCCGCCCGCTTCTCCTCGGGCCTCTCGGTGCTCGATTTCATGAAGCGTACTACCCTCACCCGCGCCAGCGCCGCGGGCCTCGCCGCCATCGGCCCCGCCGCCGCGCGCCTTGCCGAGGCGGAGAGCCTCGAAGCCCACGCCCTCTCGGTCACCGACCGGCTGGCCTCCAGAAAGGCCGCCGAATGAGCGATTTCGCCGAGACCGACCGCCTCTCCGCCGTCAACCTGATCGAGGACAAGCCCCGCGCCCGCACGCCCGAGATCCAGCAGGAACTCGACGTCGCCCTCTTCGACCTCATGGAGGACAACCGTTTCCGCCCCGCCCAGCGCAATCCCGGCGAGGGCGGGCCCTACACCCTCGGCATCGGCATGGCCGAGCGCCTTCTCCAGCTCGAGGTGCGGGACGGCGAGGCCGCAGACCCCGTCGACCTCCGCCTCTCCATCGGCCCGCTCCGCGGCGTCATCAAGGACTATTTCGCGATTTGCGAGGCCTATTTCGACGCCGTCAAGAAACTCCCCCCCTCCAAGATCGAGGCCATCGACATGGGCCGCCGCGGCATCCATGACGAAGGCGCCCGGCTCCTCGCAGAACGGCTCGAGGGGCGCATCGTCACCGATCACGACACCGCGCGGCGCCTCTTCACCGTCATCTGCGCCCTGCAGTTCCGGGGCTGAGCCATGGTCCAGGGGATGGGCCAGGGGATGGGCGAGGGCCCGAAGCCCCGGACCTATACTACCGGCACGCTCCCGGGCGCCGTCCTCTTCTGCTGCAACCAGAACCAGATCCGCTCGCCCTATGCCGAGGGGCTGCTGAAGCAGCTCCATGGCCGCAAGGTCTTCGTCCAGTCCTGCGGGGTGCGCGAGTCCGAGGAGGTCGACCCCTTCATGGCCGTCGTTGCCGCCGAGACGGGCGTCGACATCGCCAAGCACCGACCCCGCAGCTTCGACGAGATGGAGGCCTGGGGCGATGACATCACCGGCTACGACCTCATCGTCGCCCTCTCCCCCGCCGCCCAGCGCCATGCCCTGGAGCGGACCCGCGCGGCCGCCGTCGATATCGAGTACTGGCCCGTCCTCGATCCCAGCGGCATCGGCGAGAGCCGGGAGCAGAAACTCGACGCCTACCGCCAGACCCGCGACCAGATCCTCGGCCTCGTGCGCAGCACTTTCGGCGGCTGAGGGCCTGGGCAAACACACCATTGCCGCTTGAAATCCCCGCGTATCGGCGTCATATCGCGGCGTCGCTGCAGAAACACCGGGTTGCTCATGTCCAAGGAAGAGACCCTCGAGTTCCCAGGGGTCGTGGTCGAACTGCTGCCGAACGCGACGTTCCGGGTGAAGCTCGAGAACGATCACGAGATCATCGCCCACACCGCGGGCAAAATGCGCAAGAACCGCATCCGCGTGCTCGCCGGTGACAAGGTGCAGGTCGAGATGACGCCCTACGACCTGACCAAGGGCCGCATCACCTATCGCTTCAAGTAAGGCGCGCGCCTTGTCTGCGCCCGGGTCAGCCGCGGCAGCCGCCGCAGCGCCCGTCAGGGGCGACGGCCCGTGCCTCATCCTCGGCTCCGCCTCGCCCCGCAGGCTGGCCCTCCTCGCCCAGATCGGTGTCGAGCCCGCGGCCGTCACCCCCGCCGATATCGACGAGACCCCGCTCAAAGCGGAGCTGCCGCGCCGCTATGCCGAGCGCTTGGCCCGCGAGAAGAACATCGCCCTCGGCGACCCGGCACCCGGCGCGCTGATCCTCACGGCAGACACGGTCGTCAGCGCCGGACGCCGCATCCTCGGCAAACCCGCCGACGCGGCCGAGGCGACCCGGTTCCTCCTGCGCCTCTCCGGCCGGCGCCACCGCGTCTGCACCGCCGTCTGCCTCTCCGGCCCCGGCTTTCGCCGTCTCCGCCTCGTGGAGACGCGCGTCGAGATGAAGCGCCTCTCGGACGACGAGCTCTCCGCCTATCTCCGCACCGGCGAATGGCAGGGCAAGGCGGGCGCCTACGCGATCCAGGGCATCGGCGCGGCCCTCATCCCCGCGATCCACGGCAGCTACACGAACGTCGTCGGACTGCCCCTCGTGGAGACCGCCAACCTCCTCCGCGGCGCGGGCTACCCCGTACCCCTCGACGGCTCCCCGGCATGAAGGGCCGCATAATCGTCCTCGGCCAATCCCCCACCGGTGCCCCGGCTGCCGCCCTCCTCGTGGACGGCGTGCTGGAGGACTACCTCGAGAACGGGCAGGACCGGACGCCCGAACTCGGCGAGATCTACGTGGCCAAGGTCGCGCGCGCAGGCGGGAAGGGAGCGGGCTGTTTCGTCAGCCTCGACACCGGCCAGCAAGGCTTCCTGCGCGACGGCGGCGGGCTCAAAGAGGGGCGCACGACCCTCGTGCAGGTGGCCGGCTACGCCGAGCCGGGCAAGGCCCCGCCGGTCACGCGGCGGCTCCTCCTCAAGGGCCATCTCCTGATCCACACCCCCGGCGCCCCCGGCCTGAACGTCTCCCGCCAGATCAAGGACGCCGAGGAGCGGAGCCGCCTCGAAAACATCCTGAAAACCGCCGCCGAGCCCTACTTCACCGCGGCCGAGGGCGGCGTGCCGGCGCCCGACCCCGACGCCACACCGGCCGAGAAGCGCCACCGCATCATGGCGATGAACGGCGTCTTCCTCGAAGATGGCGGGATGATCATCCGCAGCGCGGCGCATGGCGTCAGCGACGCGGAGCTCACCGACGAATTCGAAGGGCTCCTCGCTCAGCGCCGCAACCTCGACGCCCTCCTAGACCGCGACCAGGACGTATCGCAGGCGGTCGGCACGATCCCCGCCACCGACCGCGCGCTCCTCGAATGGTGCACCCCGGCACCCGATGCGATCATCCTCGCCCGCGATCTGCAAAAGACCTACGGACGCCCCGCACTCGGCGACGGCGACCCGACGGGCTGTGGCCTGCCAAAGCACCTCCACCGCCTGCTGCGCGCTGAGGACGGCGACCCGCTCGACCGTCTCGGCGTCTGGGACAGCCTTGAAACCCTCCGCGGCCGCGCGACCGAACTCCCCTCCGGCGGCGGCATGGTGATCGAACCCACCACGGCGCTCGTGGCCGTCGATGTGAACACCGGCGGCGACTTCTCGCCCGCAGCGGGGCTAAAGGCGAATATCGAGGCCGCCCGCGCTCTGCCCCGCCAGCTCCGTCTCCGCGGGCTCGGCGGCCAGATCCTCATCGACTTCGCCCCGATGCCGAAAAAGGACCGCCGCACCGTCGAAAGCGCCCTCAAGGCCGCCCTCAAACGGGACGCGATCGAGACCACTGCCCACGGCTTCACCACCATGGGCCTCTTCGAGCTTCAGCGCAGACGCGAACGCCGCCCCCTCCACGAACTTCGCTAGGGGCAGGACCGCGACCGAAGGAGCCGCTCGAGGTCATCCCCGGCCCTGATCCCGAGGACCCAGAGAAGCCCTCAAACCCAACAATCTGGCAGCAATCCGGATTACCGGTTCAAGCCCGGCAACAACCGCACCCAGCACCTTTTCTGAAACACAAGCCACCCGCCATTGGGGGCGGGCTGGCGGGTGGGCGGCCCCGATGCCGGGCGCGCCAGCGCGCGGCGAGGACAGGCCGGGCACCTGTCAGCCCGCCGCACCCTCCAGGCGCACCCGCCGCGGCCGCGGATTGGCGAGCCAGCGGACATCCTCGACGATGATGTAGAGGCACGGGATCAGGAAAAGGACGATCGCCGTCGCGAAGACGATCCCATAGCCCAGGCTCACCGCCATCGGCACCAGGAAACGCGCCTGCGCCGAGGTCTCGAAGATCATCGGTGCGAGCCCCCCGAAGGTCGTGAGCGTCGTCAGGAGGATCGGCCGGAAGCGCCGCGTGCCCGCCAGCATCATCGCCTCGACCGGCCCCGATCCCGCCAGCCGCGCCTTGTTCGCATAATCGATCATCACCAGCGCGGCATTGATCACCACGCCTCCCAGCGCGATCACGCCGAAAAACGAGATGATCGAAAGCCCCATCCCCATGATCAGATGCCCGATCACCGCACCGGCAAACCCGAACGGGATCGCCGCCATCACGATAAGCGGCTGCACCCAGGAGCGGAACGGGATCGCAAGGGCGGCATACATCAGCAGAAGGCCGAGCGTCACCGAGATCTCGAAGCTGCCGAGCGTCTCCCGCCGCGTCTGCTCATCGCCCCCGAAGCGCCAGGTCAGCCCCTGAAACTCCGTCTGCATCGCCGGCAGCACGCGACGCTCGAGCGCCGCGATCACCTGCGCCTCCTCATCCGGCGGGCTCAGCTTGCCGAAGACCTTGACCACGCGCGCACCTTCGAGCCGCGTGATCAGCCCCTGCGCCCGGGCGCGGCTGACCTCGGCGATCTCATACAGCGGCGCCTCCGTCCCGTCGGGCGCGCGCAGGATAAGCGTCGCGATATCGTATTCCGACCGCCGCTCCACCGCCGGCAGACGCAATCGCAGCGTGACCTCGTTATTGCCCTCCTGCAGGTTCATGGCCTCGACGCCCAGGAAGGCATGGCGCACCTGCTCGCCCACGACCTGCGCTGTGAAGCCCAGCGCTCGCCCCGCCTCCGTCACCCGGAAGGTCAGCTGCTCGGGCCCGCGGGAGAAATCCTTGCGCGCACTCTTCACGGCCTCGAACGCCCTCAAACGCTCCACCAGAGCATCCGCCGCCGCGCGCAGGGTCTCGCTCTCCGGATGGCCGAGTAGCACCTCGATCCCGACCTCGTCATTGCCGCCACCAAAGCGCGCGCGGAAATTCGTCCAGCGAATCTCAGGCATCGGCCCCAGACGCTCCCGCACCGTATCGGCGAAGTCCGTGCTCTCCATCGTCCGGACGGAGGGGCGGGCGAGATACACATCCACTTCGAGGCGGGCGTTCTCGAGCTTCGTTGCCACATATTTCACCAGCCGCTCGCCGCCGTTCTCCACCTTGACCGCGTCGATTGTGGCGAGGAGACGCCGCAGCACCTTCTCCTTCGCCTCCTCCGGCGCCCGGCTGTCGAGCCCCACGACAAGCTGCACGGTATCGCGCGGGATCGGCGGGAAGAGGCTGAAGCCCATGCGCCCGGAATAGGGCCAGGCGACCGTCAGCACCAAGATGAAGACCATCAGCGCGAGGGTCGCGTATCGCCAGGAGATCGCGAAGGCGAGCAGCGGCGCATAAAGCCGGCGCACCACCCAAGCAAGGCCGTCCGAGAAGACATGGCGTATGCGCGCAAGCCCTGCCGAAGCGCGCTCGCGCCGCCGCACGCCGGCAAGATGCCCCGGCAGCACGAACAAGGCCTCCAGCCAGCTCACGAGGAAGGCGGAGGCGACGACGATCGGGATCACGATCCAGAACGACCCGAACCAGCCCGGCACCATGGCGAGCGGCAGGAAAGCGATGATGTTGGTGACAATCGAGAAGCTGAGCGGCACCGCGATGTCCTGCGCGCCGCGCACCGCCGCATCCGCCGGCGTCAGCCCGCGTTCTCGATACTCGTAGATGTTCTCACCAGCCACGATCGCATCGTCGACGACCAGCCCGAGGGCCACGATGAACGCGAAGAGCGAGACCATGTTGATCGTCACCCCCGCCAGGGGCAGCAGGAGGAAAGCGCCCAGAAACGCCGTCGGGATGCCCACGGCGACCCAGAAGGCCAGCCGAACCTCCAAGAAGGCGCTCAGCAGGAGGAGAACGAGCGCAAGACCAATAAGGCCGTTGCGCAGGAGGAGGTTCATGCGGTCCTCGAAGAGCGTGCTGCGATCATTCGCAATCGTCACGGCAAGCCCTTCGGGCAGGAACCGGCGGATATCCGCGACCGCCCGCTTCGCCGCGTCCGAGATCGCAAGCGGGCTCTCGTCGCCGACGCGCATGACCTGCAGCATCACCGCCGGGCGCCCGTCGAAGGACCGGCTCACCTTGCTCTCATCGAAGCCGCGCGTGACGCTCGCGATGTCGCCGAGCCGCGCGATCCGCCCCTCGGCACCCAGCACGATCGGCAACGCGCGGAAGGCCTCGATCGTCTCGAGGCTGCTGTCGACCCGAAGCTGCACATCGCCGCGCGAGGTCTCGATACGCCCGCCGCTCCGATCCTCCGTCGCGCGGTTGATCGCATTCGCAAGCTCCGCCAGCGTGACGCCCGTGGCGCGCAGCATCGTGCGTGAGACCTCCACCAGGATCTCGTGATCCGGCGCGTTCCTGAGCTCGACCGTGCTGATCCCCCCCTCCGCCTCGAGCCGGGCGGCGACCTGTTCGGCCGCGGCGCGCAGGGAACGGCTGTCCACCTCGCCATGGACATGCACATCGAGGATCGGCTTCGGCTCCTTGTTGAGCCGGACGCGCGGGCGCTCCGCATCGCTCGGGAGCGTGCGCAGGGTCGACATGATCTGCTGCGCCTCGGTCAGAAGCTCCTGCTTCTCGCTCTCCACCTTGGCGTCGAAGGCCAGTTTCGAGCTGCCCTGCCCACTCCAGGACCAGATCGGACCGGCCTTGCTGAGCTCCGAGACCGGCGACTCGATCCGCAGCGTCACCGACTGCAGAACCTCTTCCGGCGTCGCCCCCGGCACGGCGACCTCGATCATCACCCAGGGGTCGTTGAAGGGCGGAAAGACCTCCTTCACCAACCGCTGCATCGAGATGAGGCCGCCCACGACCAGGACCAGCATCAAGAGATTGGGCAGCACCGGGTGGCGCGCCGCCCAGCCGATGACGCCGTTGCGGGGGAGCCGCTCGGAGGGCTCGCTCACCCGCCGCTCCGCGCAGTGGCGCCGCCCGGGGCTGCATCCTCGCCGAGACGGAGCTTCATGCCGTCTTTGTAGACAGCAAGGTCGGTCGTCACGATCCGGTCGCCGGCCGAAAGCCCGTCAGAGACCAGCACGACCTCCGCGCCGCGCCAGACGATCCGGAGCTTGCGCAGCTCCAGCCTGTCGTCGTTGCCATAGACCCACGCCGTATCGTCGGGGCGGAGATAGCGACGCGGCAGCTCGACCGCGCCGGGCAGCACCTCACCGGCGATCTCGGCGCGCAGGTAGCTCTCGAGCCTCACGACCGGCAGGTCCGCATTCTCCGGCAGGAGCGCGAGCGGGTCCGGGATACGCACCGTCACCACGGCGAGCGTTCCGCCCTCCTCGAGCGCGGCGCCGATGCGCGTGACGACACCTTCGCGGTAGCTCCCGGCGGGCCAGACGCCGGGCTGTTCGAGGCGGACCGTCTGTCCCGGCGCGACCCAGCCGAGAGCGGTTAGCGGCAGCGTCACGCGCGTCTCGAAGGCGTCGGTCGCCACAAGCCGCGCGGCCACGGCACCGGCGGTGAGGATCGTGCCGGGCTCGATCGCCTCCTCCATCACCACGGCATCGAAGGGCACGGTGACGACGGCCTTGTTCAGGGCCTCGCTCGCACGCTCGCGCTGTGCCACCGCTGCCGCCTTCGCCGCCTCGAGCTCCGCCATCTGCGGCTCGCGCAGGATCAGCGATCTCTGCCGCGGCGTGACCTTGAGGGGGAGGCGCTCGAAGTCCTGCCGCGCCCGGTCCCCCTGCCCCAGTTCCATGGTGATGCGCGCCTCGATCTCCGCGACACGCGCCTCCGCCTCCCGGATCGAGAGCATGAGGTCCGTGGTCTCGAGCCGGAAGGCGACTGTGCCGGCCGCAACCGTCCCGTCGACGACCAGGTCCGGGGCCACATCCTGAAGCCGCCCCGTGATCTCGCTCGACAGCACCAGCTCCCGCGCCGCGGCGACCCGGCCGAAGGCTTCGATGCGCGGTCCGACCGCTGCGGGGGCCGCAGGCTCGACGCTCACCAGCCGCGGCAGCCGCTTCGGACCCGCGACGACGGGCTCGGGCGCGGTCGCGGCGATGCGCTCCCAGGCAACGGCCGCGGCCACAAGGATCGCAAGGGGCACGAGCGCCTTCAGTACGCCCGACACCGCGCGGTGCCATAGCGGCGCCGAGCGCGGCGCGGCTTCCGGCCACGCCGCATCATCCGCCTGCGGACCCGCGGGTCGCAGCGGCGTCGCTCTCGCAATGGCGCGGTCGTTCACCCCAAATACTCCGCTACCAAGAGCACCCACCCCGGCGTAGGTTTTCGCCGTGGGATCCTAACCCTACACCAAGTTGGTGCCAGAACGGAAAGGTGACAGGAGAGCACAAATGAGCGAGCCGCGCGTCAGAAGCGGCCGGTGTCCGATCTGCGGGGCTCCGACGGTACGCGATATGAGACCTTTCTGCTCCAAACGCTGCGCCGATATCGATCTCGGCCGGTGGTTGACCGGCGCCTATGCAATCCCGGTAGGGGACGGCGAAGACGATGAAGCCGTGCGCCCGGCCGGCGGGGACGGCGGGGAGGTCGGGGACGACGACAACCGCTGAGCGCCGCGACCGGGATGCGCCGCACGCATCAGCGTGAGATCCGCGCTCGACAGATCGGCCTCCAGCACCTGCCGGCGTGCCGCCTCGCGTCGCGCCTCGCGCAACAGCGCACGGGCCGCCTCGTCGCGCTGTCGCGCAACGCCCAGCTTGTGTGCCGCTTCACGCTCCTCAAGGGCCGCAGCGGCACAGGCCGCCTCCAGCAACCGCTGCTCCAACCGCGCGCGCCGCGCCGCCCGCGCGGCGAGCAACAGCGCGCCGCCGGTGGTCGCCTCGGTTCGCTGGGGCGCATTCTCGCGCTTGCCGTCCTCAAGAACCTCGATGCATCGCCGATGCTCCGCCCTTGCGCGGCGCAGACCGTCTTCGGCCGCCATCATCAAGGCCTCCGACGCCGAGACGACCGAGTGGAGGGCCGCAGCAGCCGAGCGCCGGGAACTCATGCCTGACCCCGGCGCTTCGCGCGCAGATCCTCGGCAAAAAGGATGGCGGCCGCCACCGCGCGGTACTGCGCGGGCTCGATCTCCGCGCCGATCGGCGTCGTGGCGAAGAGCGCACGGGCCGTCGGCGGATCCTGATGGATCGGCACGCCTGCCGCCTCCGCCCGTTCGCGAATGCGCGCGGCAATCTCGTCCGCGCCCTTTGCCACACAGACCGGCGCGCTCGCGCCGCCGCGGGTCCAGCTCAGCGCGATCGCGACATGCGTCGGGTTCGTGATCACGACGGCGGCGTCCGGCACCTTCTCGATCATCCGGTTGGTGGCGATCTCCTCCGCCCGCTCGCGCCGCCGGGCCTTCAGCATCGGATCGCCCTCGGTCTCGCGCAGCTCGCGCTTCATCTCCTCGGGGCTCATGCGCAAGCGCTGCTCATGCTGGTGGCGCTGCCAGAAGAAATCCGCGAGCCCGACGAGGAGCGCGACCCCGAGCGTGCCCGTCAGGATCTGCCGGAGCGGGACTTCCATCAGCCGCGGCAGCAGGCGCGCCTCGACCTGCACGCTGCCGGCCATCCAGTCCGCGAGGCCGACGAGCACGACGGCAAAGACGAGCAGGAGCAGTCCCAGCTTCGCCGAGCTCTTCACGAACTCGCCAAGCCCGTGCAGCCCGTATTTCTGTCCCGCGTTCTCGATGGGCGAGATGCGCGATAGCTTCGGCATCACGCGGTCCGGCGCGACGACGACGCTGCGGGTGGCAACCAGATAAGCGATCAGCAAGAGGGCGGGGAGGAACAGGATGGGCGCTACCGCCCGCCCCATATCCACGGCAAGCCTGGACCAGAGAGCCGGATCGCCCGCCATCGCCCGCGCGCCAAGCGCGCCCGGCGCCTCCAGGATCGCTGTAAGCGAGGCGCCAGCCGCGGCCGCGCCGTCCCTCGCGCCGAGGGCGAGGGCCACCGCCAGCCCGATATAGGCTATGGCCGTCTGGGCGTCCTGCGCGCGCGGAAGATCACCCTTTCGGCGCGCCTCCTCGCGCTTGCGCTCCGTCGCGGGGAGGCTGCGTTCCTGCCCGCCATCCTCGCCGCCCCCGCCCCCGCTCACGGCAGCCCGCCCTGTCCCGGGCGGGGCGCGAGCGGGCCGGCGAGCGGATCCTGCGACACCGCAAAACGCGCGTCCTCCCAGCGCGCCATCATGTCCGGCAGCGACAGCCAGAGGACCGCAAAGCCGAGCCCGACAAGGAGCGGTATGCCGACAAGCGCCACCAGAAGCTGCGGCATCGCACGGCTCAAGGCGCCCAGGATCAGGTTATAGGCGAAGCCTGCGAGCACGAAGGGCACAGCGAGGCTGAGGCCCAAGGAGAACGTGTCGGCAACCCTCTCGGCCGACCAGTCCGCCACGGCGGGTCCCGCGAGCCCCAGTCCGAAGGGCAAGAGCGCATAGAGGCCCGCGAGAGCGGCGACGGTATCCACATGCAGCCCTGCCGCCAGCATGAGCGCGATGCCTCCCATCGTCAGGAACGTCGCGAGCGAAGGCTCCGACTCACCCGCCAGCGGATTGCCGAAGATGTGGCTGATGCTGATGCTCTGCGACGCGACCGTGCCCGCGATCTGCAAGGCCCAGACAAGAAGCCGGAAAGCGATGCCGATGAGGAGCCCCGCCGCCGCTTCGGCGGAGATCAGCAGAAGGAGCGGGAGCGGCAGGGCCGGCACCTCTTCGGCAAAACGCGCGATCAGCGGTGCGAGAAGCCAGGCGATCGCGAGCGCGATGCCAAGGCGCACCCTGATCGGAATGCCGCGCTCGCCAAGCCCGGGCAGCACCGCCATCGTCGCGCCGACCCGCGCGAAGACGCCCGCCGCCGCGATCACGAAGGGTGGTGCGGCACCCAGCAGGCCTGCGAGAACGGCGATCAGCACGTCCTCGCCGGGCATCCCGTTCACGATGCCCTCGGGGGGCGGGTCGGACACTGCAACGCGCTAAGACGGTTCAGCATTGCGCCGTTCCCACCAGGCTCAGCGGCGTCCGGTTGCCGATTTCCTCGTAAGACAGGACGGGGTTCAGGATGCCCTTGGCCTCGAGGATCTCGCTCAGGAAACGCCGCCGCCGCGCGCTGGTGGCAATCGCTGCCGTCAGGCCGCGACGCGCCGGGGCGCTGAGGGCGTGCTTCACGCTCTCGGCCAGACGGTTGAAGGCATCGGGCGGCAGCGCGATGTCAGCCGATGGGGTCGGCGCGGCAGGGCTCGGCGCCGGCGCCTCGCCGACCGGTTGCTCGTGCTTCTCGAAGAGCGCTTCCCACCCTTCATCGAGCTGGATGAGCGGTAGTCGGCCCTCCGTATCCGTCAGCCGGGACACGATCAGAAAGGCGATGCGCCGGCGAACATGCTCGATCGTCGCATCGAGCGCCAAACCAGCCGATCGCGCTTCCGCCGCTGCTTCGAGGATCAGTTGCAGGTTGCGGACCGGCGCGCGTTCTTCCAGCAACCCGCGCAAGACACCCTGCAGCAGGTCGTGCGGCACGCGCTCCGGCACGAATTCATCGACGAGCTTGCGGTTCGCTTCGGCGCGGGTGGCGTCGGAAGGCCGGGCAAATTCGTCCAGCAACCGGCGGAGCGCGCGGCGGGTGCAAAGCCTGCCGAGATTGCCCTTCACCGTCTCCAGAAGATGCGTCGCAACGACCTCGGCGGGTGTGATGATCGGCAGGCCCAGGACCTCCGCCTCCTCCTGGCGTTCGGGCGAGATCCAGCGCGCCGGAGCCCCGTAGACAGGCTCGGCCACATCCCGGCCCTCCGCCGGCAACGCCAGATCCTCCCGCAACAGCACCATGACCTGCCCGGGCTCCAGCAGGGCGCGCGCGGCCTCTGTCCCGTGGATCAGGATGGCGTAGTGATTGCCGGGCAGGAGCGGGTCATCCGTCAGCCGCACCTCCGGCATCACGAAGCCGAACTCGGTCGCGATGTGTCGGCGCATATTGCTGATCCGCGCATCGAGCCCAGCACCCGGCGCGATGATCGTCGGCAGAAGCGCTGGGCTGAACCGGACATGGATCTCGTCGACGTCTAGGAGATCCCCGAGCGGCCGGTCGCGGCCAAGCACGCCCTCATCGGTCGTCTCTGGTTCGGGCTCGGCCTCATCCTCTGCTGGGTGCTGCCAGACGAGCCAGGCAACGCCGCCGAGCAGGGCCGCACCTGTCACGAACGGGATGAAGGGCAATCCCGGCAGAAAGGCGAGCAGAGCCATCAGCCCCGCGACAGTCGCCAGCGCCGCCGGGTAGCCGCCGAGCTGGCTGCCGAGCGCCCGGTCGGCCGTCCCCACGACCCCGCCCTTCGAGAGCAGGAGGGCCGCCGCGATCGAGGTAATGACCGACGGGATCTGGCTAACCAGCCCGTCGCCCACCGTCAGCATGGTGTAGGTCTCGACGGCCTCCGACAGCGTGAGGCCATGCGCGGCAAGGCCCATGGCAAGGCCCATCACCAGGTTGAGGAGCGTGATCAGAAGGCCCGCCACCGCGTCGCCCTTCACGAACTTGGAGGCACCGTCGAGGGAGCCGTAGAACGTGGTCTCCTCCTGCTCGAGACGCCGCCGCTCCTTGGCTTCCGCATGGCTCAGGGCGCCGGCCGCCATGTCGCTGTCGATCGCAAGCTGTTTGCCGGGCATGGCATCCAGCGCGAAGCGCGCGCCGACCTCCGCCATACGCCCCGCGCCCTTCGTGATGACCACGAAGTTCACGATGAGCAGCACGCAGAAGACCACGAGGCCAAGGAAAATGTTGCCGCTCATGATGAAGCGCGCGAACCCCTCGATCACGCCGCCCGCTGCGTCCGGGCCGGTGTGCCCCTCTCCGATGATAAGCTTCGTCGAGGCGACGTTGAGTGCGAGGCGCAGCATCAGCGCGCCCAGCAGGACCGTCGGGAAGGATGAGAAGTCCAGCGGCCGCTGGATGAAGAGCGTGATGGTGAAGATCAGGATCGCGAGCGCAAAGGAGGCCGCCAGCCCGATATCAAGGAGCCAGGCCGGCATCGGCAGGATCATCATGCAGATGACCCCCATCAGCGCCAGCGCCAGCATCACCGTCGGAGGCGGCGCGGCCGATATCTCCCCGATGACGGGCAGCTTCATCTGGTGGTGCTCAGCGACGATTGACTGTCAATTCGAGCGGCATGCCTTTCGCTCGGAAAGAGCGTGCCATCCTCTCCGGGCGGCCTGCCCGCCCTGGGCAAACGCCCGATCAGAGGTCCGCCCGGTTTCGGGACGAGCAGGCGACCGGTCGCAGCTTCAATGAGCGCGCGCCCCGCGCCCGCATCGATGAACCGGCCCTTGGTCCGGTCGCGCGCCGTCCGGATCGTTGCGGCGGATGCCAGGGCCGACAGCTCTTTCTTACGCCCCTCGCTTGGGACCTGAACATCCGCAAGCGCGGTTCTCTCCTTCACCTCCGGCAGCTGGGCGCCCATGACACGCGCCACACGGGCACGATAGGCGCGGGACAGCGTCGGCGTGCGGGAATGGTAGAGACCGGCCGCGATCATCCAGTCCCCCGTCTCACGATAGAGTTCGCTCAGAAACCGCGCCGCGTAGGCGGCATTGCTCCGAGGCTCAATCATTGCCTCGAGCGACGCGAAAGCATCCCCATGCCAGCGATGGTTGATCTGGAAGCAACCGAGATCGAAGTTCCGGTCGCCACGGCGAAGACGCTTGGCGGCATCGGCCAGCACAGCCTTACGGGTCTCGAACCAAGTACCTTTGCCCGTCGCGTTCATCGCCCAGGGCCATGGCTCGACGCCGCCGCCCCGCCGCCGACCCGTCTCGACCAGTGCGATTGCCCGCATGAGCTCTTCCGGCACGCCCAAGGCCGCCGCCGCCTCGCGTCCCGCAGCCTCGCAGAGACCGCCAGCCGATGCAGCGCTGCTGCTGGCGACGGTAGAAAGCGGCGCGACAAGAAGGACCGCAAGCCAAAAGGCTGACCTGCAACGACGCCGTTGCGATGCAGGCGTCCTCATATCGCTGCGATCTGCGGCAGGATCACCTCGCCAAAGAGGCGGAGCAGACCGTTGGTCATGAAGGTGAGCGTTGCCACGAACGTGACGACGATCGCCACGAGCTTCGGCACAAAGGTGAGCGTCAGCTCCTGGATCGAGGTCAAGGCCTGCAAGAGGCCGATGGCAAGCCCCGTGACGAGCGCCACGGTCAAGACCGGGCCCGAGATCACAAGCGCGGTCCAGGCGGCCTCGCGCATCAGCGCGATCACCATTGTGGTGTCCATGACCGGTCCCCTCCGTCAGACCGGCATACGCAGGATTTCCTGATAGGCCTCCACAACCCGGTCGCGCATCACGACAACCGTCTCGACCGCCATCTCGGCGGCGGTCATCGCTTCCACCAGCGACTGCATGTCCCCGGACCCGCTGACGGCCGCCGTGGCCGTGCTCTCCCCGCGCCGCAACGTGCCCTCGAGCGCCCGTGCGGCCTCCGCCAAGGCTTGCGAGAAGCTCTCGCCGAGTGCGTCGCCGGCGCCCATCGGTCCAGCTCCCGCGCTTGCATCCGTCGCCTGACGCATCGTGCCGTAGAGCTGCGTGGCAATCGCGCTTTCGAAGGTCATAGGGCTTCTCCCGTTGACATGTCCTGTCGGCCTATCGGTTCAACAGGTCGAGCATGCTCCGGCGCATGCCCCGAACCTGGTCGTAGAGGGCGAGATTGGCTTCGTAGGAGCGGCTCGCCTCGCGCGCATCCGCCAGCTCGAGGACCGGATCGACATTCGAGTAAGAGACCATGCCGCGCGCATCCGAGAGCGGATGGCCCGGGTCGTACTCCTCGCGCATCGGCGCCTCTCCCAGCCGAACCGGACCGGGGTTCACGACGGTCGCGCCTGTCGCGCTATCCAGGCGTGTATCAAAGCTCGTCAGCTTGCGCTTGAAGCCCGGCGTATCGGCATTGGCGATGTTCTCGCTCAAGAGCCGCATCCTCAAGCTCTGCGCTCCCATGGCGCTCGACGCCGTCTGCATCGCCTTCTTCAGATCGAACATCGTGCCCTCTACCGCAGCCGACCGAGACCGAGCTTCAGAAGATCGAGGCTCTTGGCGTAGACGCTCATGGCGAGCCGGTGCTGCCCCGCCGCCTGCGCGCCGAGCAGTGTCTGCTCCTCGATCACCACGTTGTTTCCATTGGGCGCGCGCGCGGTGTCGAGCATGCGCGGCGCAGGAAGGCCAGCAGCCTCTGCCCGACCGCCTAGATCCGTCACATGCCCCGGGCGGGTCGCGCGTGGCGCTTCAGGTCCATTGACAGGAGCGCTACCGAATTGCTGGCGGCTCATGACGTCTGCAAATGGGGGCAGGTCCCGCGCTCGGAACCCGGGGCTGTCGGCGTGCGCGAGGTTCTCCGCCACCAACCGCTGCCGCGCCGCCGCAAAACGCGCCATGTCGCCCGCGCGGTCGAAGACCGTTAGCTCCGTCAGCATGTCCGACCCATTTCTTGGCCCATCCATCTTGTCTGGAGCCTCAATAACGGCGGACGCTTAACATCCCGTATGCGAAGACAGTGTATCCCGCCCCAAATCACGGGGAGGGGCACATGCTGCCGGAATGTGTGGAGATCTGGGGCAAAGTTGCGGGCTGCGACGGCGCTCGGCTCGCGGTCGAGGGGCTCGGCGGGATTGCACGGCTCGGGGATCGGCTCGAGGTCGTGGACGATGAGGGAGCCGCGATCGGGGCCGAGATTATCGCGCTCGACGGCGCACACGTGATCGGCCTGCTCGCGGCACCAGGCGAGGGCATCGCGACGGGACAGCGTGCGCATCTCCGCCGCGCCGGTCAGCCCTGCCCGGGGCCCGACTGGCTCGGGCGGGCGCTCGATGCGGATGGCCTCGCGCTCGATGGCGGCAATCCGTTGCCAGGCGCGAAGCCCGCACCGCTCCGCTGCGCGCCGCCCGCAGGTGCGCGGCGCCGTGGATTGGGCCCGCGTATCGAAACCGGGGTCGCTGCGTTCGACGCGGCCCTCCCGCTCTGCCGTGGTCAGCGTCTCGGCATCTTCGCCGGCAGCGGCGTCGGCAAGACCATGCTTCTCCGCCACCTTGCCGACAGCGTGGCCGCCGATGTGGTGGTGCTCGCCCTTATCGGCGAGCGCGGGCGCGAGATGGGTGAGTTCCTGCGGGCAAGCATGGCCGGTCCGGCCGCAACGCGCCTCGTCACGATCGGCGAGACATCCGACGCGTCTCCGGCTCAGAAGCGCCGTGCCGCATGGCTCGCCCTCAGCGTCGCCGAGCATTTTCGGGATGAGGGCGCGCATGTTCTGCTCCTCATGGACAGCGTGACGCGGTTCGCCGAGGCGCATCGCGATGCGTCGCTCACGGCCGGCGAGTTACCGGCACTTCGTGGCTTCCCAGCCTCCACCGCCGGGACCGTCGCTGCGCTCTGCGAGCGTGCGGGTCCCGGACCGGTCGGTCACGACGGGGACATCACCGCGATCTTCACAGTGCTGGTGCAGGGGAGCGATCTCGACGAGCCGGTGGCGGATATGCTGCGCGGCATGCTTGACGGGCATGTCGTCCTGGACCGCTCCATCGCCGAGCGGGGCCGCTATCCAGCGATCGACCTTGCGCGTTCGCTCTCCCGCTCCGCCCCGGCCGCCTGGTCGCGTGGGGAGGCGGCGCTGGCGGGCAAGCTCCGCGCCCTGCTCGCCCAGCGCGAGGAAGTGTTGCCCATGGTGCGCGCAGGGCTGCATGCCCCCGGCAGCGATCCCGGGGTCGATGCCGCTCTTGCGGCCTTCCCGGCGCTCGATGCCTTTCTCGGTCAACTTGAGGCCCGACCGTCAGAGGGCTGGGCCTTCGAGCGCCTGGCGCAGATCCTCGATCAGACCCGGACGACAAGCGTCTGATAGGTCACCGCGCCCTATAGCCTGGACGCGAAGAGGTTTGCGGTCCCGGCCGCGCCAAGCGGGTTCGCCTGCAAGATCGTGAGGGCAGCTACCCCGGGTGCCGTCGCCGACGGTGCGCGCTGAGCGGCACTCGAGAAGAGAAACCGCTCGATCGCATCTTCCACCACCGCCGGGTCGGTGAAGACCGCCGGCGTCCGGCCGCCGAATACCTGCTGCGCGCGCTCCTCGAGCCGCGTCACCTGCGCGTCGATGTCGAGGGCACCGATGCTCTCCGGCAGGTTCAGCGCACCGAGCACGACAAGCCGCAATGGCTCGGAGCCGATCACACGGAACCACCCGCTCCGCTCCACAGTCCCGCTTCCTGCGATGTCGTCGATCTCGCGCCGGAAATTGAGCGCCAGGCGAAGATCGACGTCGATATCGCCGACCGCACGCTCGAACTGGCGCACGCGATAGTCCTCGGTGATCTGTCGGCGCACGCTTTCCGAGCCGAGCCGGTTGCCGAGATCGCCGAAACCGAGCGCGGCAGCGAAGCGTCCCCAGGCCGGATCGACGAGACGGTTCGCGATCGCTTCGGGATCGATTGTGCCCTCCTCGAGCACCGTGCGCACGAGAGCACGCTTCGGCAGTTCGTCCTCGAGCCCGAAGGCGCCCAGGGCCACCTTCAAGAGCTGACGGTCCGCGACCAGATCCTCGGCCGACTGGACCTCACCCGCCCGATCGAGAAAGTCGTCGATCTCGCGCTGCAACTCCGGGCTCCGCGAGAAAGTCTCGAGCTGCCGGTCGAAGGTCCGGTCGAGAAGCTTGAGGCCCGCAACGCCGCCAAGCGGTATCGCGGGCGGTATCATTCGCCCGCCCTCGGCCAACCAGCACTCTGCAGACCCTGACGATCGATGCCCGTGACCGCCGCGGTCGCACCGGTAGCACCCGTTACCCTGCGCATTGCCGAAGGGACAGAGGTCGGGCGATCCGCGGGCAACGGCATCCGGGGCCGTCCGCCCGCATGCGCGGGCGCGGGCAGCGGATTGCCGCCCTCCGCCAACAGCTTCTCCTCCACCGGCAGGAGCTGTCGCAGCTTTCGAAGGCAGCCATAGAAGTTGCCGCGGGAGAGCTCGCGCCCGGCATCGTCGAGGGACGCACAGCCGGTCAGGCCACGCAGAGCCTCGTGCAGCTGTGCGATCCCCCGTTCAAGCTCGCGCGTCGCCGATTCGGGTGCTGCCTCCCCGGCGACGGCGAGCTGCGCAATATAGCAGACGCGCTTCACGGGCGTGTTCACCTCGTCGGGATGGATCGCGTCGCGCAGACGCAGGATCTTCGCGTCCGGCGTCTTGATGATAAGACGCGTGTTGCGCTCCCCGTTCTGCATGACCACGCCGTTGACGAGGATCTGCTCATGGGCGCGAAGCTTCAGGATGAGCCCAGGCATCGCCCCCTCCTCACGCTGCCGGGTCCGCGGCGTCGGCGCGTGTCCTGAGACCCCGCATGACGGCCGCATTGATGTCGACGAGCGGTCCCACCTCCGCCTCCCGCGCCACGACGCGGCGCGTATGGTTCATTACGAAGGCGCCAAGGGAGATGAGCTGACCGCGCAACGCCTCCGGCAACGCGTTCTCGGTTTGGGCGAGATCGGTGATGAGCGCGGTCCAGAGCCGCTGGTTCTCCCACAGCGCATCCGCAAGCTGGGGAAAGGTGCCCTCCGGTCCCGACGCAGCGGAAAGCCGGCCGTTCACTTGCGCAAAGACCTGGTATTCGATCGACCGCGGCGTGCCGAGCGCTCTGCTGGCCTGACCGTAGACGGCGTGGGAAGCGCCGGGCGCTGTCATGAGATTTTCCTCTCGGTGGCGTCGCGCGCCTCTTCGGCACGGAAGTCGGAACCGCCCCGCGCGCCGCCGCGGACGGCGGGAGGGTCCCCTGATGGAAGGCCCGGCACCGTGGCGCCGGGCCGAGCGGCGCCCTTATCTGAAGAGCGCCAGGATGTTCTGCGGCGCCTGGTTCGCGATCGAGAGCGCCTGAACGCCAAGCTGCTGCTGGACCTGAAGCGCCTGCAGACGGGCCGATGCCTCTTCGAGATCCGCATCCACCAACGCGCCGATGCCCGACTTGAAGCTGTCGATAAGCGAGCTCATGAAGTCCGACTGGATCTCGATCCGCCGCTCGGACGCACCGAAGTCAGCCTGAGCGTTGATGTTGGTCTGGATCAGGTTCTCGATCGTGTTGAGAGCCTTCTCAGCACCCTCGGCCGTCGTCACATCGAGACGCGAGAGACCGTAGAGATCACCGGTCGATTCGCTGCCGCCCCGTGCCTCAGAGAGCCCAACCGTCTGGCCCGACTCGCTGGAGATGGAGAGCGTGGCAACACCCGTGGCCGGGTCCGACGCGAAGCTCAGCTCGGTGTTCGTGTCCGCCGGGCCGTCGGCTGCGATCACGTTCTGCAGACCGCGGATAACGTCGTTCACGCTCTCGTTCTTGCCGGCCACATAGGTTGCCGAGGTCGAGCCGATGGACACGGTGAAGCTGTCGCCCTCGACCACATTGCCGGAGATGTCGATGTTCACCGCCCCGGCCGTCGCCGCATCCACGCTCGGCGCGAGCTGCACGACGTTGCCGGCATTGGTGCCGAAATCGGTCGTGAAGCTGACATCCGCCCCTTCCTCGGAGTTGAGGTTGATCACATTGATCTGCGTGCCGGTCGTGGCATCGACCTCGAACAGCACGTCGCTGATGCCCTGTGCCTCCGCATCGGCGTTGAGCGCGTCCACGATCTCCGTCGCGGCGGCACCGGTGTTGGCCGGGTTCGTGGCGTCGTTCGTGAAGGTGAAGGTCTCGTCACCGACGGTGACCGCGAACACCTGGCCATCCGCGGCCGCGTTCGCATCGACGAGATCGATACCGATCGAGGCCGGCGTGTTCGTGGTGCCCGTCTGGGCGGCAAGGTCGGCATCCGAAGGCGCCGCGGTGGCACCTGCCGCATTGGTGTCGTCATCGGCGATGCTGATGGCCTCGGAGGAGGTCGAGGTGATGATCAGCTCGGCATTGGCCGGCGTGCCGGCATTCGCGCCGACGGTCGCCGTCACACCCTGGATCCCGAGGTTCTTAGACGGGTCCGCAGTCAGGGTCCCGTTGATCGCGCGGGCCAGGAACTCGGCCACATCCTCATCCGTCGCATCGGCGCCAGCCGCGATGATGCCTTCGGCCTGGACGTCGGCGGCGCTCACATCGATGGCGATCCCATCGACCTCGAGGCGATAGAAGTCCGCCGCACCGCCCGCATCCGTCACGAAGCCGGCCGAGGATGTGAACTGGATCGTCGAGCTCTCCCCCGTCACGCCGGTACCCGAGAGCGACGCGTTCTTGCCGCTGGCGCCCGTGCCGACCGTGCCCGACGTCGACGAGAAGTTCCGGCCGGTGAAGCCGATATTGTCCGTCGTCACACCGCCGTCATTGCCGCGGTTCAGCGACGAGAGCACCGAGATCTCCTCCTCGCTCTGCAGCAAGTTCAGACCGTTGAACTGCGCCGAGCCGACGATGCCGTCGATCTGACCCCGAAGCTGATCGATCTCGTTCTGCAGGGTCGCGCGATCGACGTTTTCCTCATTCGCCGAGACAATCTTGCCTTTGATCTCATTCAGAAGGCTGCCGATTTCCGTGGTCGCGTTCGAGGCCACCGCGAGGGTCGAGGAGCCGAGCGAGAGCGATTCGGTGATCGCCCGGAACCCGGCGACATCCGACTCCATCACCTGGCTGATGGCGAAGACAGCCGCGTTGTCCCGCGCCGTCGCCACCTTCTTGCCGGTGGAGATCTGGTTGTTGATGTCGCTCAGCTGGCTGTTCGTGCTGCGCAGGTTCTGTAGCGCGATCATCGCACTCTGATTCGTGAGAATGCTCGAAGTCATAGTTCCGTATCCCTTCCATCAGGAGGCGCATTCCGCGCCGTAAACTGTGCTGGGCCCGGGCGATGCCCTGACCGTTCCGCCGCTTGAGCGGCTGAGAAATGCCTTCTGACAGGAGCGCCAGCCTTTCGCCGGCAGTGCGGTTCTCTACCGCGACAGGCGTGTTGTGGACCGAAACTCCCTAAGTCCGCGTAAAGCGCTCACGCAGTCTTTGAGCGACCGGCCGCATCTTCCGTGCTCAGAATCTCCTCGCCCTTGGCGCCGTACGCGACCGCGCCGCGCCGCGCCGCTGCGACCCGCGCCAGCTCGCGCCGGGCGCGCTTCAGCCCGGTGCGTGCGGCCTCGAGGATGCGCTCGTTCTCCTTCGCCGCGCGCTGCACCGCACCGATCTCTTCGCGCAGGCTCGCCTCCGCATCGCCGGCGCCCACCATCGCAATCGCCGCCATCGCCGTGCCGAGGCGCTCCACGATGGCCTGCTTGCGCTCGGCAAGCGGCCCGGCCTCGTCCAGCCGTCCCGCCAGGCAAAGCCGCCGCTCCTCCGCCAGGAGCGCCGATGCCTCGCTGAGGACCGCTCGCAAGCTTTCGACCGCCTCGCTCACTGCTCGCCCGCCGCCGCGCGCAACCGGGCCGCCACCAGATCGGCGATGCCAAGGGGCTTCGAACGCGCGATCTCCGCGGCCACCGCATCGATGAACATCGGCGCGAACTGAGCCTCCCCGGCCCCGCCGCCCATCAGCCCCTCGCGCCCGCCAAACCCCGCATGGCGCAGCATTTCCGCGAGGAACGCGGCCTCAAACTCCTGCGCCGCCGCTTCGGCATCTGTGCCGACCCGCGGCAGCGGCGAGACCCGAGGCTCGACGACCGCCGGCAGCCGCGACACCGGTCCGTCAAATGCAGCCATCGCGCAAACCTCCATGAGCTCTTCCCAGGGCCGACACCTAACCGGCGGCCGTGAACGCACGGTTAGTCATTGGGCGATAGAACCGCTCGCGACGGCAGAAACAGGCCCTTCATGACTGCAGCACAGACCATCGGCGCGCTTGGCGCCGCCACGTCGCGCCCCCAGACGGCCACGCGCATCGCAGGATCGACGTCCGGATCACCCGGCGGCGAGCCACCGTTCGCCGCGGCCCTGAACGGCGCGAAGAAGCCATCAGACAATGGGGTACCGCCAGGCGCACAGGCTCCATCCGCGACCGGCCAGCCGGCAGCACCAGGCAACGGAACACTCCCGGAGGCTTGGGCCACGCCAGCATCATCTTCCGCAACGCCTCAGCTTGCCTATCGCGAGATCGCCTCTGTACCGGAACGTCGCCCCGAGGCGCCCAGACGAGATGCTTCTGCCGAGAACACAAGCCTGATCGCGCCAATCCCGAACGCGCCGACCGGAGCATCGCCAGCACGCTCATCCACCATCGGCGGCAGCAATCTCGAGCCACCCTCGGCAGCAGCCTCCGGAGATAGCGCAAGCACCAATAGCCCGCTCCCCTCTCCCTCGAATCAGAGCCCCGAAGCGGGCCTCTCCAATCGGCTGACCACGCTTGAATTGGGTGCCTCGCCTTCGGGCACTTCGGGAGGCGCGCAAGCAGTGGCCCTGCGTCCCTCTCTCGGAACCCCAACCGACAACCGAACGGCACAAGGCCAAACCGCAGCGCTGTCTGGCAGCACCGCGAATGTCGCCGAGGAGATAGGCAAGGAAAGCAATCTTGAGCGCGCTGTGGCGCCGCGAGGCATCAATCCGCTCGACAGCCAACAACCCGAACCGCCCCGGGCAGCTCAGCAAGCACAACCGACGTCGAGCGCAAGCGCTGGGTCGGGCATTGACACGACCTCGCCTGCCGGGTCCGGGTTCAATCGCTCTCAGACGGCTGGCGCCGAGGCCAGGATTGACCCCCAGGCGGGGGCCACAGGAGCTTCGGCCCCAACGCCTCAGCCCCGAAATGCAGCCGCAGCGCCGGAAGGCGTCGGCGCCAGCGCGGAGCAGGACGCGCCGACACTCAATGCCAGCGCTAGACCAAAGCCTGGTGAGAGCGCCGGCACACCGCCGTCCACCGACGCAAGAGCTGTCAACACCGGTGCGAATGACGACCGTCTCGGGCGTCAGGGGACCGAGCCATCGCGCGCATCCCTCGCTTCGGCGGCAACCATCGGATCTGCCGCGGTCGGGCCAGCCCAGCGCAACCCGGTCAGTTTCGACCGATCCCAACCGCTCGCCCCGGCGGTTGGCGGCAGCGCACCAGCGGTGAGCGACGCTGAGCCACTGCTGCCGAGCCCGGCTCTGCCCCAAACCCCTGCAATCGGGATCACGAGCGCCGCCTCGACGCCCGACGATTCTCGCGGTGATCGAGGCGCCATCCAGTCTTCGTCGGATGGCGCACCCAACTTCCTCGCCCCTCAAAACCAGTCCGCGTCGCCTGCTCCTTCGCGTGCAAGCTTCGAGACGACATTCGCAGCGGCCCAGCAACGCGCCCCGATGATCGAGGTCATGCACGTCCATCGACTGTCGGATGGTCGCGTCGAGGTCCAGCTTGACCCGCCCGAACTCGGCCGCGTCGAGATATCGTTCGAGTTCAGCGACGATGGGCTGCGAGCGTCCCTCGCGAGCGAGCGTGCAGGGACAGCTGAGCTCGTCCGGCGTCATGCCGAAATGCTGCTTCAGCAGCTGCGGGCGGCCGGCTTCGACAACGCGACACTGGACTTCGGCGAGCGCGCCGAGCGACACCCGCCGCCCGAAAGGCGCGACGTGGAAGAAAAGGCAGCACCGAGCGGCTCGCTGACCACAGACCCTCTGCCCGACATGCGCGTCGAGACAGCTCAAAAGGGATTGGATCTGCGCCTCTGACAGGCCGGCCAGACCCTCGTGCTCCCCGAAAACCGGGAACCGATAGGAAGGAGACGAACAGATGGAGACGGAGACCAGTCCGGCGCTTCTCCCACCGCGATCAAACGCAGCCGCTGCTGTCCCAACCCCAACTGAGGATGGCTCCGGCGCAATTGCCACACCGACGGAGCGCAGCACAGCGGCGAGTGACTTCGAATCGTTCCTGACGCTCCTGACGGCACAGCTGCGCAATCAGGATCCGCTGCAACCGATCGACAGCACCGAATTCGTCGCCCAGCTCGCCAGCTTCTCCACGGTGGAGCAGCTCATAGGCACGAACGAGCGCCTCGACACCCTCAGCCAAGACCTTGCTGCAGGCGACCTTGCCGCCCTCGCGGGCTGGATCGGTCAAGAAGCTGCGGCCACCGACGGACGTTTCACCGCCACGGGCGAGGCGGTCGACTTCGACGTTCCACTGGTTGAGGGCGCGACCGCAGTAAGGGCGGAAGTGGTCGATGAGAACGGGACGACACTCGCTGGGTTCGACGTGGAGGCTGGGGAGCCAGCCACCTGGAGCGGTGAGACTGCTGAGGGTCTGCCGATCCAGGACATCACGCTTCGGCTGCGCCTCGTCTATAGCGCCAATGGTGAGGTTATCGCGGAACGACCGGTACCGGTCTTCAGTCCCGTGATCGCGCTCAGCGGCACCGATCGGGGCGCCACTCTCGAACGCGCCGATGGCGTCAGCCTCCTGCCGAGCGAGGTAGCAGCGTTGCGCGCGCCTCTTGCGGTGACGACCGAGTAGTCAACCATCCGGCAGGAGCGCTGCGACATAGCCGGGCAGCGCGAAGGCCGCAACGTGAACCGCCGGCGTGTAGTAGCGAGGCGAAAAGCCCGCCGCGGACAGCCGCGCTTCGAGCACCGCCTCGGGTGTCTCTCGCGCACTGCCATCCGTGGCCCAACCGAAAGCCATCGGACCGAACGCGTAGGTCGGCACGGTCGCAAGATAGCAGGTGGCGTCAGAAAAGAGCCCGGCGAACGCCCGCATCGTTCCCGCCAACTCGTCCGGCTGCAGGAACGGCACACCGTTCTGGGTCACCAGGACTCCGCCGGGCGCCAAGCAAGACTTGGCATGGCCATAAAAGGTCTCGGTGAAGAGCACCTCGCCTGGCCCGATCGGATCCGTCGAATCCGAGATGATCACATCGAACTTCTCCGACGCGGAGCGAACGAAGGCCGCGCCATCATCGATGAAAAGTTCGAGCCGGGGATCGTCGAAGGCCCCGTCCGAGAGGCTCGGCAGGAACTCTTTGCAGAACTCGACCACGCCTTCGTCGATCTCAACCATAACGACACGTTCGACATTGGCG
Source organism: Pseudomonadota bacterium (assembly GCA_039815685.1). Taxonomy (GTDB): domain Bacteria; phylum Pseudomonadota; class Alphaproteobacteria; order Rhodobacterales; family Rhodobacteraceae; genus Thermohalobaculum. The sequence goes on from JBCBYV010000021.1 coordinate 44,176, forward strand.
TGGCGCAGCACCTCGCGCGCCATGCCACCATCCCCTCCACCGATGATCAGTACACTCTTTGCCGCTCCATGAGACAGGATCGGCACATGCGCGAGCATCTCGTGGTAGATGAACTCATCGCCCTCGGTCGTCTGAACAACATCGTCGAGCGTCAGGATCCGGCCGAAACGTGCATTCTCGAAGACGCGAATGCGCTGCAGTTCAGTTTCGCTGTCATAGAGCACACGCCTCTCACGCAACGCCTGCGCGTAATCCTCATACAGCGTCTCTACGGTCCAACCGGGGATCCTAGGTGCCATGACGACCTGACCTTCGAAGCACGCCAGCCGCAGAGGACTGGCGGGAACAATTCACTCCTGCGGACGGGAGCCTAGAGGCGAGCCGCCACCAACCCTTCGCCGCGCAGAAGCTCCTTCACCCGAACGTCGCGAGCGGAAAACGCCTGACGCAATACGTCCACCGCCTTCCAAGGCTCGGCGTCGCCGCACATGAAGACATCGAACGCGCCGTATCCGATCTCCGGCCATGTATGCACGGAGATGTGGCTCTCTGCGAGCACGGCCACGCCGCTCACGCCCTGCGGCGAGAATTTGTGGGTATGGATATGCAGCAATGTTGCGCCGCACTCGGCGACGCAATCGCGAAAAGCCCTCTCGATGCGCTCTTCATCGTCCAGGCCCTCGCCATGAACCACCTCGATGATCAGATGCGTTCCGGCGAAAACTCTGCCATCGCGCCGGATGAAATGATCGGCGCGCGCCGCATCGAAGAGACCGCCTTCGAGCACAGTCAGATGTCGGGACTTGCCCGCTTCTTCCGCGTGGGTGGTGCCTGCCTCCAGGTCCATCCCCAGTTGGAAGAGGTTCGCCGCCTTCATGGCGCACCCTCCCTACCAGTGACAAAACCCAGCGCCCCTTAGCAGCCCCCCGCGGTACGGGGTTGGGATCGGTGACCCTGTGGGGCGCGTGAGTACTCTTGCAGACCCCGAGAAGCAATGCCAAATCCATCCCGAAACTGGGAAAACCACTGGCCAGATGCGGAACATCTGTCAGTGCAATCCAGCAGGCAGAGCTTTGGCGATCGATCACGACGAAGGGCTCTCGTGAGATCTTAGTGGCGCGCGGAACGTGAAAACCGATGCACGTTCCGCGCGACGGTCCTCGCAGGCCGCCAGGACGGCTTCCGGTATGCGTTCGAGCGGTAGCTCCGTAATGACCGCACCCGCCTTCATGGCCTCCTTCGGCATACCGTAGACGACGCTGGTTGCCTCATCCTGACCGAAGGTGAGCGCCCCCGCCTCACGCATCTCAAGCATGCCCCTGGCACCATCACTACCCATGCCAGTCATGATCACACCGACAGCGTTCGCCCCCGCCGCCTTAGCGACCGATCGGAACAGCACATCCACCGAGGGTCGATGGCGCGTGACGAGCGGGCCGTCCTTAAGCTTCACGCTATAGACCGCGCCGCTACGGGTCAGCAGCATGTGGCGGTTGCCTGGGGCAACGAATGCATGGCCGGTCAAAAGCCGATCACCGTCCCGAGCCTCCCTCACCGCAACGGCCGAAAGGCTGTTGAGCCGCTCTGCAAACGCCGCGGTAAACTGCTCGGGCATATGCTGGACGATGATGATCGGTGGCGCAGCCGCCGGCATCGCCTCGAGGAAGAAGCGCAGCGCCTCTGTGCCGCCGGTCGAAGCCCCGACGGCGATGACCTTCTGGGTAGTGGTCATCACGCGACGCCGCACGGGCGGAGGCGTCGTCACTGCATCTGGGGAATGGGCAGAGCTCGGCGCGGCGCGCGGGGGCGCACGCAGCAGCGAGACCTTGGATCGCGCCGCGGCCTTCACGGCATCGCAGATCCTGATCCGGCTCTCCTCCAGAAAACCCCGCACATCCTGCTTCGGCTTGCAGATGATCTCCGCTGCCCCGGCGGCGAGTGCGTCGGCAAGCGTGTGGGTGTTTGCACCGACCAGCGTCGAGCACATGACCACCGGGATCGGATGCTGGCTCATCAGCTTCTGCAAGAAAGTAACCCCATCCATCCGCGGCATCTCGACATCGAGCGTGATCACATCGGGTTTCTCGCGACGCAGCTTCTCGGCTGCCATGAACGGATCCGCGGCCGTTCCCATCACCATGAGTTCAGGGTCGGAACCGATAATCTCGCTCAACGCCTGTCGAACGACGGCACTGTCGTCGACGATCAGGACCTTGTAGGGCGGTGGCATCGCTCAGACCCTTCTGTAGATTGAGGCCGCTTCCTGACGCAGCCCGGGCACGGCGTTTCCAAGGCTTTCTGCATGGCCAGTGAAGAGATAGCCGCCATGCCGAACGCGGGCGGCAACGTCCCGTGCCACTTTCACCCGATCCTTGGGTTCGAAGTAGATGAGCACGTTGCGCAGAAAGGCGATGTCCACCGAAAGCCGCGGACCGCGGTCGAGCGCCAAGAGGTTCGCTTGCTGAAACCTCGTGCGCTCCCGAAGCTCAGGGACAACTCTGAAGAGGCACGGCTCCTGCGCATTGCGTGGGCGCCGTCTCAGAAGGTATCGGCGCGAGAGTTCTTCAGGGATCCCGGCTGTCTCCTCCTCCACGAAGATCGCGTTCTGCGCACGTCGGAGAATGCGCTCCGAAAGATCAGTGCCGATGCAGCGCCAGTCAGCAGGCTTTCCATTCGGCAAGCGCACGCTGTCGAGAAGCATCGCCGCCGACCAGATCTCAGCGCCGGTTGAGCAGGCAGCGCTCCAGACCTGGAGTGGGCGCTTCGCCCCTGCACCATCGCCGAAGAGGGCCGGCAGGGCGCATTCGGTCATGAACTCGTAATGCCTCTTCTCTCGGAAAAAACTGGTTGTATGCGTCGTGAGAGCCTCGACGAACTTTCGCCTGAGGTCGGTCGCATCGGGACGACGAAGCGAGGCGACGAGATCCGCAAAGTCCCCGCAGTCAGCGTCTCGCAGCAGCCGCCCGAGGCGCAGGCGCAGAAACTCGCCTTTGTCGTCTGACAGACTGATCCCTGCCTCGGTGTAGGCGAGTTGGATCAGCGCAGAGATATCTGCCTCGGTGATCGACGGGGCTGCAGTGACCGCGGGGAGTGTCACTCTCTCGTCCGGGCCGTCGGAGTGCCCGTTTAGGGCGACGGATACAGCGGTGCTTCTGGCCACGTCGGTCAATCGAAGTCAAAGGGGCCAGCTGTCACCGCGCCGACAACTTTCTCGATTGCGAGCAACATCACGATCCGGCCCGCGACCCTAGCGATGCCGGTCACCGGCCCGCCTTCCGAGCTGCCGGCAGGCAATGCCTCAATCTCGTCGGGCCGGATCGCGACGACATCAAGGACGCGGTCGGCCACGACCCCGATCGCGCGCGGTGGGTTGCCGAGCTGGAGCACAACAAGACGCTTGGCATCTGTTCCATCGTCGCCGTGCAGGCCTAGAGGGCCACGCAGATCGGCAATCGCAAGGCTCTCACCATCAATATCGACGATGCCCTCGATGCCATGAGGTGCCTGCGGCAAGCGCGCGATTTGCAGCTCATCATGAATGCGCAGGACCCGAGCAACCTCAATGCCGAACACTTGCCCAGCGAGCTCAAGGGTCAAATAACTCACGGGCGTCGCGGTTTCATCAGAGTTTGCGCTAGCAGGGGCGCGGTCGAGCATGTCCTGCATTACTTCCTCCGCTCTATCAGCGTCTTGGCTCTGCAACGCCTCTGCTAGGCGTGCGGGCCCTATTGCCGCTCGAACTCAGCATCCGAGAATGTGTCCTCGCCGAGATCGATCACGACGCCGGCGCTGACGCTCTTGTCCGCGTCAGCTGCTCGCTGAGGCAGGGTCTCGACGTTAGACGCTTCTGACCGGGTCGCATTGGCAGGCTTCCCCAGTTCCTCTCGAGGAACAGCACGAGATACGGACGCGGGCTTCGCCGTCTCTTGAGGAGGAAGCGGCGCCCTAGATGACCGATGCTCTGGTCGGTGATGCGCTCTTGGCGCGAACACTGATTGCACCGAGCGTCGATCCGGCTTTGCGACCGATCGGCTCGAGCCTCGCGTGACTGCAACAGCGCCTTCCGCCTTAGAACGATCGGGGGCCGCCTGCGGCGCGGTGCGCCCCGGAGACACGAGCAATGCGAGCATGGCGCGGATTCCATCGACCTCGCGCTTCACATCAAGGTACTCGGCTGCATCGCTTCGAGTAGGCGGCGTAGCCCTCTCTCCGCCCGAGGCGCTCGCATCAAGCCGCACCATCGCCTCTTCAGCCTGCGAGATGCCCATCCTCTGCTCCTGCGCAACCGCAGAGATGTCCTCGACCAAAGCCGATGTGCGGCGGATCTTCGGCTCGAGAGCTTCGAGAAGGCTCCCAGCCCGCCGCGCCGCATCGAGCGTTTGCGCTGAAAGCTCCCCGATCTCGTTGGCGGCACCTCGGCTTCTCTCTGAGAGCTTCCGAACCTCCGAGGCCACGACTGCGAAGCCACGGCCCTGCTCGCCAGCGCGTGCGGCCTCGATCGCCGCGTTGAGCGCGAGAAGATCTGTCTGCCTCGAGATCTCCTCAACCAAGGAGACCCGCTCAGCGATCCGCTCCATTGCTGCCAGCGCCTCCAATACGACCGTCAGACTGGTCGCTGCGTCGCCAGCCGCATCCCCCGCCATCTTCGCGGTCTCCCTGGCGTTCTCCGCTGCGGAGTTCGTGAGATCAGCGACGGATGTCATGGCGAATTTTGCCTGGCGCGTGGCGTCCTCCTCCGTCGAACGAGGTGACGCCCCATTGCGCGGCCTTTGCTCGCCTCGGCCAATCGCGGCGGCGATCGCATCTACGTGCGCTCCAAGTGCTTGCCGCCTCGCCTCCAGACGCTTCGCCGCATCACCAATCGACACGCTGATATCCAAGCGCGCCTGGATGGTCCCATTCTGATGAGACGCGTCGCTCTCGGGGGCAATTCTGCCGGCAAGTTCGCGCGCACTTGCAAGATCGTCGCGCAACGCAGCGAGATGCTCGCGGATCGCCGTGCCATCGGATCCCGAAGACACGGGTCCCCGATCGCGAGAGGCAGAAGGGCTGAGATCTGCCGCCTCAGCCTCGATGCGCGAGAACATTTGTCGAACGCTCCTTGCCGCAAAGACTGCGGCCGCACCGATGAGCAGGCAAACGACCGACACGATCCCGACGGCGAGCGTCCCGTCCACCGACACGACCCCAGAGGTTACCGACAGCGCCAGAAGCAGCGCTGAAAGCACTGCAAGCTCAAGACTACGGAGCGGAGTCACGCTGGCGTCCTCATGCGATCAGCGCCGCTCGCGATCCCGACCGGTGCGAAGAGGGCAGCCGTATCGAGCGTGATGACAAGGCCGTCGTCACGCCTCGCCACGCCACGCACGAGTTCCGGTGGCCAGCTTGCCCCCTGCTCAGGTAAGGGCATGAGCGCCGTCGTCTCGATCTCGATGACCTCCTCGACCTCCTCCGCCTCGATCGCGAGGCGGAGGTCCGTCTCGCCCACCGAAAGCTCCAGAACGATCATCCGCGCCCCTTCCGGCCGTTCCACGCGCTCGCCCATGCCAAGGCGCGATCGGATATTGACGACGGGTGCGATGGCACCGCGAACATTCACGAGCGAAGGCGCGTGGCACGGAGCCCAGGGCACTTTGGTTTCCCCGATCGGGTCCACAATCTCGTTGACCTCGCTGACAGGTACGGCGAAGGCCTCACCGGCAATGCGGAAGACGAGCATCGTCTCGCTCGGATCTGATATGCGCGGCCCGTCTTCGGGCGTTGTCCGGTCTGACGACGAGGACGCCGCGTCCAGTTTGCTGTTCTGCTTCATGTCTCCCCCTCCACTGAAAAGAGACCTTGCCTCAGGCGGCGAGACCGGCGTTGCGAGGCAGCTCTGCGGGCGTGCTGGGGGGTACGGTGCCGAGCGGTGGAGGACCGCCAGCCGCCGTCGCGATCCCCGACACATCGAGAATGAGTGCAACCGCGCCGTCACCAAGGATCGTCGCGCCCGCGATCCCTTCGATGTTCTTGTGATAGACGCTCAGTGGCTTGATGACCGTCTGGTTCTGACCGAGAATATCGTCGACGACCAAGCCGAGACGGCGTCCACTGGCGCGCACGATCACCACCCGGCGCGCCTCGCGCTCTACGGCGCTCACGCCGAAGAGTTCCGCCAGATCGAGGTAAGCAACGAGGTGCTCACGCAGTTCGATCATGCGCCGCCCGCTTTCATGCGCGACCGGCGCGAATTCGGTGCACTCCTCAACGGCAGCCAGCGGCAGAACGAAGACCGACGCGCCGACACGAACCAGGAAGCCATCGATGATGGCGAGCGTGACCGGCATGTGCAGCGTGATCCGCGTGCCCTTACCCAACGCCGTCTCGACCGCGATCTTGCCGCGAAGCGCGTCGACGGCGGTTCGCACGGCGTCCATACCAACGCCCCGGCCCGAGACGTTGCTGAGGGTCGAGGCCGTGGAGAAACCCGGCGCGAAGATCAGCTCGTTGATCGTCGCATCGCTCGGCCGCTCCTCGGCACCGAGAAGCCCCCGTTCCAACGCCTTGCACCGGATGGCCTCGGTATCGAGACCGCGGCCATCATCGGAGACGGTTATCAGCACTTCTCCGCCCTGCTGCGAGGCTTCGAGCGTCACGGTGGCGACTTCTGATTTGCCGGCTTTCCGCCGGTCCTCGGCGGTCTCCACGCCGTGATCCATGGCGTTGCGGATCATATGGACCAGCGGCTCGGAGAGCCTGTCGATCACATTCTTGTCGATCTCCGTCTCACCGCCGCGCGTGACGAGCCGCACCTCCTTGCCCAAGGTTGTGGAGAGATCGCGGACGACACGCCGGAACTTCCCGAAGACCACTTCGATGGGCAGCATGCGCAGCGACAGCGTCGTATCCCTAAGGCCGGTGATGAAGCGCTCCACCTCCTCGACCACGCTGATGAGAGCTGGGTCCGCGAGCCTGTCGCAGACCTGTCGGAGACGTGACTGCGCGATCACGAGCTCGCCAAGTTGATCCATCATCTCGTCGAGCCGAGGCGCCGGGACGCGCACGCTCTCCGCGGCCTCGCGTCGTGCCGGGCTCGGCGTCACCGCACCATCACTCGCCGCCGCGCTCTCGCCGGCCTGGGCGCGCTGCGCGGTCCCTGCGGCGCCCCCTTCCTCAGACTCGGCGGCCGCAACGGCCCGCGCCTCGATCGTCAGTTCGGCGTCGTCGGCGAAAATGAAGACCGCCTCGATGTTTGCCAGCGGCTCACGCGTCTCCAACGTCACATGCCAGCCGATATGGCAGAGCGTCGGATCAAGCGCATCGAGCGTCGGCAGGGCATCGGCGTCGATCCGAACCGTCGTCTCACCGAGCTCCGACAACTCGCTGATCAAGAGCTCAGGACGCATGCCCTGGCAGAGCGATCCCTCGGCCGGCTTAAAGTGAATGTCATAGACGACCGGGTCCTGCGCCGCCGCGGCTCCGGTCCCAGATGCGTCTCCCGCAGCCGACCCTCGGCCCGGCCCCCCGGACGCGTCGGCAGCGCTCCCCGTCAGGGCCGCAAGCTGCTCGCTCAAGGCGCGTGCCGTAGGCCCCGGCTCCGCATCTGCCCCCTTGCCATCGGGCCCGGCGGCCAGAAGGGCCAGCATCTCGTCGCGGGCCTTCAGCGAGAGATCGACAAGCGCGCTGTTGACCCTCAACCGGCCTTCGCGAACCGCGTCGAACGCCGTCTCGAAATCATGCGTGAACCGGGCAAGACGGTCGAAGCCGAACATCGAGCCGGAGCCCTTGACCGTGTGGAGCGCGCGGAAGACGGCATCGACCTGCTCGCCTGGCCCGGCGCCCTGGATATCTTCGAGCTCGAGAAGCTGCCTCTCGAGCGCTTCCAGCAGCTCCTCCGCCTCGAGGACGAAGCTCTGTGCCGCGGGGGATAGACCCTTGCCACTCATGCCTTAGCCTTTCTGCCTCTCCGCGACTTCCGGCCGCCGCCGCCAGGCTTCGTCGCTGCACCCTCGGCAAAGCGGGCCCCGGCGATGGCAAGCTGCAGAGAGGGCACACCGATCTGAGCCTCCGCTTCAACCTCGCCGTGATCGACGCTGATCGTCCGCCCCTCGGCCGCGTCCGAGGCGATGATGTCGATGAGGGCGGCCCGGACCGCCTCGGCCTCGGTCACCTTGAGTTCCGGCGACACCGAGAGATGCACGTCCTGGCCGACCTCACGCCGCTCCAGCCCCGGCGGCAGGGTGGGATCTTCGGACGAGCCGCCCGCAGCGGCATCATCGGCCGCAGCCCCCTCGCGATCCGTGTCCGAAGACGCGGCCTCGGGCATCGCCGGTGCGGCAGGCGGGGCCGTCACCCCCTCTACCTCCCGCGCATCGTCGGCGGCGTCCCCAGGCACAGTCTTCTCCACCACGATCGCCTCCCCCGCCTCACTCACGCGTTTCACTGCCATGCTCACTGCGCCGATCATGACCCGGACTTGATTAAGAGTGCGTGCAGTTCGGGCTCAGGAAGCGGCCGCCCGCTTCGCTTTTCCGTCGGCAACCGGCGGAAAGGCGAGCGGGCATGCCGCCGCCGGCACCACATCCGCAAAACTCAGCCAGGCGGCGAAGCTCTCGGCGGGTTCGGGTCGGGCCACGGCAAAACCCTGCATGGCATCGCAACCGGCGGCGCGCAGCAGATCGAGCTGCGCCCGCGTCTCGACCCCCGACGCGACCACGTTCAAGGATAGCGAGCGCGCCAGCGTGACGAGGCCCTTCAGCAGCGTGATCCCTTCCGAATCCTCGCCGAGCTGGCCGACAAGGCCGCGATCGAGCTTCACCGCCGTCGCCGACATCGCCGAGATCGTGCTCAGTGCCACGGCATCGCGACCGAATCGGTCGACCAGCACAGGCGCCCCACCGCCACGCAGAGTCGACAGCGTCTCCCGCGCGAGAACATCGCCGCGCCCCGTCGCCGAGGCCTCGGCCGCCTCGACACCGATCTGGCCCGGCGCAAGCCCCGCCTCGGCCATCGCAGCGACCAGCCGCTTCGGCAGATCGCGCGAGCGCAGCTCCGTCGCGCCGAGATTGAGTGTCACGAGCGGCGCTTCGATCCCCGCCTGCTGCCAAGCGGCCACCGCCCCCACGACCTGGCGAGCAATCTCGGCACTCAGACGCTCGCCCAGACCGTTGCGCTCCGCCGCCGCAAGCAGCCGCTCAGGCGGCACATCGCCCAAAACCGCGTGCCGCCAGCGCACCAGCGCCTCGGCCGCGACGACATCGCCAGCCGGCATCGCGATACAGGGCTGGAACCAGATCTCGATCTGCCCCTCGGCCTCCTCCGCCTGGCCCGACAGGGCGCGGATCAGAGCCCCGGCGAGCTGCGCTTCCGCCTCCTGCTCGGCGCGGAGTTTCGGGTCGAAGATCGCAAAGCGGCCGCGCCCCTCCTCCTTCGCGACATAGGTCGCGAGGTCGGCATCCGCGAGCAACCGCTCCACATTGCAGCTTCCCTCCGCACCGCCGCCATAGGCGATGCCGATGGAGGCACCGATCTGACAGGCATTCCCCTCATAATCGATCTTCTTGGCCGTCTCAGCGACGATGGCGCCCGCGATCTCCTCGGCGCGCGCCATCTTCTCGTCCGAAAGCACGACGCAGAACTCGTCGCCCCCCGTGCGGCACACCGCGGCATCGTCATGCTCCTCACGGCCGGCGGGCAGATCACCGAGACAGGCGACCATCCGCTCCGCCGCGACGGCCAGCACGTGGTCGCCCGCATCGTGCCCGAGCGTGTCGTTGACCGCCTTGAAGTGATCGAGATCGATGTTCATCACCGCGACGGCGCGCGGGCGACGCTCCCCTTCGGCCGAAAGCCAGCCCTGCACGAGGCGCGTCAACCCGCGGCGATTGATCAGGCCAGTCAGCGAATCGCGAAAGGCCAGCCGCTCCATCTCGTCGCGCAACCGCGCGAGCCGCGCATTCCCGCTGCGAAAGAGCATCGAGGCGGCGCCGAAGGTCGCAAGCGCATGCGCGATCAGGAAGATGCCGAGGCCGGGCCAGGTCGGCGTGCCCCCGCGGCCGAGCGCGATCAGCGTGCTGATCACGACAAGGCCGACGAGCACCGAGCCGAAGGCCAGGCGGAAGCCGGCGGGGCTCTCGGCCTTCGGCAGTCGCCGCGAGACGCCGGCAAGTGCCGCTTCGCGTGCCGTGACGCTCCCGGGCTCACCCGTCGCATCGGCAGCGTCCGTCGGCGCAGGCGCCGTCTGCTGTCCGTCATTGCCGCCGAGCTCGGCCAGGGCGGCCGTATGGAGCCGGCGCTCCTCCTGCATGGTGTAGAGCGGCTCAAGCCAATCGGGCATCGCGACCGGATCCGCCTTACCCGCAGCCGCCGACATAGCCTCCGCTGCCCGCGAAAGCCCCGCGATCGCCTCCTCCATCGGCGCCAGTGTCGCCGCTTCCATCTCCTTGGCGGCAGCATGCGCTGCGGACACCGGCGCATCCGGTGCGGCCCCAGCGATACGCTCGAGGGCGGCATCGAGCTCCGCCAGCGTCGCCACATTCTCATCGCGCCGGTCGCGGATGTCCTCGGCAACCCCCTGAAGCTGGCGGGCGAGAACCTGCCGGACGACGGCACGGATCTCGGGGGCCTCCGCCGCGATCCGCTCCTCGGCGATGCGCACATGGTCGAGCCGCTGCGCCACCTCGTCGGCCATCTGCATGACGCCGCTCAGCCTCTGGCGCGCCTTGCTTGCAGCACCATTCGCCTCGGTCGCCTCCGCCGCAGCCTCGTCGTCCGACACATCGTCGATCGCAGCGCCTAGCGCCGACACCGCGCGGCGGAGCGCGCGCGCCGGCGCATCCATGCCGGCGAACATGGCATCGATACCCGCCGACAGCGCTGCGACGGCATCGGCTCCCAGCGCCACACCCAGCTTCTCCTCGCCGCCACCCGCAGCTCCACCCGTCGCCTCACCCATCGCAGCACCCGCTCCTGCCATCCGAATCTCTCCGCCGACCACGCCGGCCGCCCCGCCTTCAGTAGAAAGAAAGGGTTGCTGAATTATCCGCATGGGGTGCGGCAGGGGGCCGTAACGGAGATGAGGCTGACGAGAGCACAGATGGCGAAGACGATCCTGACAGTGGATGACAGCCGCAGCATCCGCGCGGCACTCCGCGAAACCCTTGAAGAACTGGGCTTCGCGGTGCTCGAGGCGGAAGACGGCGTGCATGGCTACGAGACGCTGACGGCGAACGAGGTGGATCTGGTGATCACCGACCTCAACATGCCGCGCATGAACGGCATCGACCTGATTCGGAAGGTCCGGGCCGATGGTCGCTATGCCGGCCTGCCGCTCGTGATGCTGACAACGGAGAACCAGCCCGACAAGATGAAGGAGGGGCGCGAGGCCGGCGCCTCGGGCTGGATCGTGAAACCCTTCAACGAACTCCAGATCGAGATGATCGTGAAGAAGTTCGCCGTCGCCTGACGCCCGGCCGCCGCGGCCGGGCCCAGAGGTCACATACCGGCGCGCGCGTAGGCCCGGAGGGACTCGAACCCCCAACCAAACCGTTATGAGCGGTCTGCTCTAACCAATTGAGCTACAGGCCCACGCCCGGCTGTCGCTAAGCCCCGGCGGGGCAGCGGTCAACGCCGGCGCACCGATATGCTGTCGGCAAACCCTTCCGCCCGCCGCGACCCTCGCCTATCACGTGCCCCGAACGAGGCTGGGCAAGCGGAGATCGGCATGGCGCATGAGGGTGACGAGACAGGGCGAAACGCCCTCACCTATGCCGATGCCGGGGTCGATATCGATGCCGGCAACGCCCTGGTCGAGCGCATCAAACCCGCGGCCGCCGCAACCGATCGGCCCGGCGTCATGGCAGGGCTCGGCGGCTTCGGCGGCCTCTTCGACCTCAAGGCCGCAGGCTACGAGGACGCGGTCCTCGTCGCCGCCACGGACGGCGTGGGCACGAAACTCCGGCTCGCGATCGACATGGCCGCGATCGACGCCGGCGCCCTCGACGGCATCGGGCAGGATCTCGTCGCGATGTGCGTGAACGATCTCGTCTGCCAGGGCGCCGAGCCGCTCTTCTTCCTCGACTATTTCGCCACCGGCAAACTCTCGGTCGATGCGGCGGCCCGGGTCGTCGAGGGCATTGCCCGGGCCTGTGCCGCCTCTGGTGCGGCCCTCCTCGGCGGGGAGACGGCGGAGATGCCGGGCATGTATGCCGACGGGGATTTCGACCTCGCGGGCTTCGCCGTCGGCGCGGTCGAACGCGGCGCCATGCTCCCCCGCCCCGCCGCACCGGGCGACGTCCTCCTCGGCCTCGCAAGCGACGGGGTCCACTCCAACGGCTACTCGCTTGTCCGGCGCACGGTGGACCTCGCCGGCCTCGCCTGGGCCTCCCCCTGCCCCTTCGCCCCTGGCACGAACCTCGGCCAGGCCCTGCTCCAGCCAACCCGCCTCTATGTTTCACCCGTGCGCGCAGCCCTCGCCCGAGGCGGCCTCCGCGCGGCCTGCCACATCACCGGCGGCGGGCTCACGGAAAACCTCCCCCGCGTCCTCGGGCACGGGCTCTCAGCCGAGATCGACCTTACCGCCATGCCTCTGCCCCCCGTCTTCCGCTGGCTGATCGACACCGCCGGCCTCGACGACGGGGAGGCGCTCCGCACCTATAACTGCGGCATCGGCATGGTGCTGGTTGTCTCGGCCGAGGCGGCGGATGCCGAGATCGATGCCCTCGCCGCCGCCGGCGAACGCGTCCTGCCGCTCGGCACCATCGAGGCGCGGGACGGCCCCGCCAGCGTCGCCTTCACCGGCAATCTCGCATGACCAAGCCGCGGATTGGCATCCTCGTCTCGGGCCGGGGCTCGAACATGCTGGCCCTCCTTGACGCCATGGCCGACGGCACCATCGCCGCAGAGCCCGCCATCGTTCTCTCCAACGATCTCGCGGCGCCCGCGCTCGAGAAGGCCGCCGCCCGAGGCATTCGCGCCGAAGGCATCGACCACAGGGCCTTCAAGCGCGACCGCGCGGCTTTCGATGCGGCCCTTCTCGCAGCACTTCAGGACGCCGGCACCGATATCGTCGCCTGCGCGGGCTTCATGCGGATCATGACGCCGGTGATGATCGCGCCCTGGGCGGGACGGATGCTCAACATCCACCCCTCGCTCCTGCCAGCCTTCACCGGGCTCAACACCCATGCCCGCGCCCGCACGGCCGGCTGCGCCATTCTCGGCTGCACCGTCCATGAAGTGATCGACGATCTCGATGCCGGGCACATCCTCGGCCAGGCGGCGACGGCCTATCAGCGGGAAGAAGACATCGCCGCGCTCGACACACGTATCCGCAGGCTCGAACACCGCCTCTACCCCGCCGTGCTCGCGGCCTTCGTCGCGGACCCGGAAGCACTCCGCCACAACCCCATCGCCATCCTCGACTATGGCTGAGCGACCGGTCAGCGCCATCCGCAATCTCGGCACCGCGATGGAGGCCGCTTTCGCCAAGGCCGGCATCAGGACGGCGGAGGAGCTGGAAGCGCTCGGTGCCGATGCCGCCTATGCCCGCCTCATCGCAACGGGCCACCGCCCGCATATCCTAGCGTTCCAGGCCGTCGCCCTTGGCCTCGAGGGCCGGCACTGGAACAGCGCCGACAGCGCGGAGAAGGCCGCGCTCCGCACCCGCTACGAGGCGATCAGAGCCGGAAAACCGGCGACCGCCTCCGGTCGGAGCAAGGGGGTCAGCACAAGCCTCGAGGCTGAGCTCGACCGCCTCGGCCTCGGTCGCCGCTAAGCGCTTCACGCCAGCGGCAAGCCAATGTCGCAGAGTCGCGCCGAAGAACCCGTTAACCATCGCGACTGGTGGCGCCGCGCGGCGTCCACCGTGGTTATCTGAGCACCACCGTGCGCGGTCGGCTCAGCGGCCGATCTCCATGGTGAAGACCTCGACGCCCTCCGAGGAGACGTCGCAATCGACGCCGACAACCCGGTCCGCACCGTCGAACTGCGCCAGAAACTTCCCGCTCACATGCCACATATGTTTGGGCATACGCTCGGTCTCAAACCGGCCCTCGGCCCGCGCACCGACGCCTTCTTCCGCTGCGATCGCCGAAAGGCCCCGGGCATGACAGGCAAGGATCGCCTCATCCGGCCTGAACGGAACGGGTTCTGCAGCGAGCACGGGAAACGCAGCCGATCCGCCGGCGACGAGGAACAGCGCGAGCGCACAGTCGATCTTTCGCATCATCACGGCCTCCTTCTTTGGCTCGGCCCGAAATTTGGCCACCACATCTGCAAAACACCAGCACACCTCACGAAACCGTGCCGATAGGGAAAGAACATTGCAAATAAACACCCCCGCCCCCGTCACCGCCCCCTGCCATCGCACGCCGAAGGCGGGTGGTGGCAGGGGGCGGGGGGCGGGGGTGGGGCCTGAGCGTCGCGCGGCGGCCCGCGTCAGCGGGCGGCCGTGCGGCGCAACCGCCTGATCAGCCGACGATTTCCGTGCCAGCGAAGAAATAGGCCATCTCGATGGCCGCGTTCTCGTCGGAGTCCGAGCCGTGCACGGAGTTCTCGCCGATCGAGAGCGCGAATTCCTTGCGGATGGTGCCGTCGGCAGCCTCTGCCGGGTTGGTCGCCCCCATCACTTCGCGGTTCTTCGCGACCGCATCCTCACCCTCGAGCACCTGCACGACGACGGGCTCCGAGCACATGAAGGAGGTCAGCTCGTCATAGAAGGGCCGGGCCGCATGGACCTCGTAGAACTTCTCGGCCTGGGCCTTCGTCATATGGATCCGCTTCTGTGCGACGATGCGCAGCCCGGCCGCCTCGAGCTTCGCATTGATCGCCCCCGTGAGGTTGCGCTTGGTTGCATCCGGCTTGATGATCGAGAAAGTGCGGGTGACGGCCATCGAAAGCTCCTCGTGGTCTGGTCTTGATCTGGTCTCGGTCTGGTCCTGGTCGCGCACCCCGCCAACGGCGCAGGCGCGGTCGGGCACTCCCCTGGAATGAGCACCCGTCAGATAGCGCGCGCGCCTTAGCACCGATGGAGGGCCCATGAAAGCGCATTTCCAGATGTTCGCAGCCTACAATGCCTGGGCGAATGAGCGGCTCTACGCCGCGGCCGGCCAGCTCTCGAAAAAGGATGTGGAGGCGGATCTCGGCGCCTTTTTCGGCAGTGTGCTCGGCACGCTCAACCATATCATGATCGCCGACCTGCTCTGGCTCGCGCGCCTGCGTGAACAGCGCCCGCCGAACTTCGCCCTCATCGACATCCTGCATGACGAAATGGCCGAGCTCACCGCTGCCCGGCGCGTCCTTGACGCCGATATCGTCCGATACGCCGATGACCTGACGGAGGCGGACCTGACGGCCACCATCACCTATACGACGATCACCGGCCCCACGACGATGACGCAGCGGCGTGACCATGCGCTGCCGCACTTCTTCAACCACCAGACGCATCATCGCGGGCAGGTGCATGCGCTGCTGACCCGCCTTACGGGCGATGCCCCGCCCCTCGACCTTCTCTTCTACCAGCGCGAGATGGCATGAAGGGCTTCGAGGATTTCGAGCCCGGGCAGAGGTTCGAGACGACCGGCAGATCGCTCTCCGAAGCCGAGATGATCG
This sequence comes from Pseudomonadota bacterium, assembly GCA_039815685.1. Classification (GTDB taxonomy): domain Bacteria; phylum Pseudomonadota; class Alphaproteobacteria; order Rhodobacterales; family Rhodobacteraceae; genus Thermohalobaculum. Next base: position 59,761 of record JBCBYV010000021.1, read on the forward strand.
GTTTCGCGGAGCAGTACGACTGGCAGTACTTCCACACCGATCCGGCAGCTGCGGAGGCTTCGCCATATGGCGGGCTCATCGCCTCGGGCTTTCAGACGCTGCTCACCGCCTTTGGTTTGACGCTCACGGCGCGCGAGTGGCGGGACAACAGCATGGGCAGCCCGGGCATGGACAACCTCCGCTGGAAGGCGCCCGTCCGTCCCGGCGATACACTCAGCGTCAAGGTCGAGGTGCTGGCGACGCGCCCCTCACGCTCGAAGCCCGACCGGGGAACGGTGACCTTCGGCCACACTGTGATCAATCAGGACGGCATCGCCGTGATGACCTTCGACACGATGGTGATCATTCGTCGCCGCGAGGCCGTCCCTTAGCGCTTTGACGCTTCGTCGGGCGCGATCCGCACCGAACGAGAGGTCCCGGGTCGAGCCCGGGACGCATCCCAAGCACCGGTAGGCATTCGCCTCAGGGAACGGAGGCCAGCACCTTCGCGGCCGGTGGCCGTGGGCGCGCTTCAGCAACCGTCGGCTGAACGCTCTCGACCGCCGGCGGCGCCCGCCATTGCAGGAGCCAGTAGAGGAGATTGTCCCCGAAGACCGGGCTCGCCACGATGTCCACATGCTCCTCCGGCAGGAGCAGAACGGAGCGATAGAGTTCCGCCGCATCGTGCCCCGGCTCGAACCGCTTCGGGATCGCGGAGGCACGCAGCACCACCCCATCCCCCTCGGCGAAGCGATCGATGCTGATTGAGCCATCCTCCGCCACCATCGCACCCGCCGCCGTCTCGAACCCGCCACCGACGACGAGGAAGAGGTCGAGATCCTCTGGCGGCAGCGCGGGCCGGTCGATCGCGCGATGGAACTGCTCGGCGCGGGCGAGGAGCTTGCCCAGATGCCGCCGCGCCCGGTCCCGACGCACCGCGTCGCTCGGCGCATCCGGCATCAGCACCCGCAGCGTCTGGATCGCGTCCTCAGACACAAGACCCCAGCCCTGCGCCTCCCAGTAATCGACGTCGTAGATTTCCTCCACGATCCGCCCCGACGCCTCCATCACCCGCCCGTCCATCGGGCGCGGCATGAGCTGGTAGATCGAGGGAAAGGAGCCGAAGAGCGCTGGCGGATAGTCGGGTGTGATCGCGCTGAAGCGCTTGCCGTTCACCAGGTTCTCGAGCGCTGTGACCGAGCCGCGGAAGGGCGGGGCAACCAGTACGACATAGTCGACATGCTTCGCCCCCTCCCAGGTCAGCTCAGGCAGGGAGCCGTCGGCCGGAAGGTCCTGGCCGCCGTACATCAGGTAGTAGCGCACCACGAGCGTGCCCATGGAATGCGCGATGATATCGAATTTCACGTCCTTCGGGACCGCCCCGAAGCGCTCGGCCCGCACCTGCCGGACCTGCTCCTTCTTGCGCTTGATGAAGTCGTCGAGGATGCGCGCGGCCTCGACCACGTCGCGCCGCCAGTCATAGGGGAATTCGAAACTCCCCGCATTGAACTCGCGCGAAAGCTCCGCCTCACGCGTCAGCCGGTAGTCATAACCGCCGGTCACAAGCGTCTCGAGCAGGCCCCGATAGACATCGATCTCGATCGGCACGAAGAAGGGCGAAGCATCGCCGCCGCCGAAGATCCCGTCGGGCCGCACATCGTCGACGAGGGCTTCCAGCGTCTCGTCCCCCGCGGAGATCGGCAGGGAGAGGATGCGCGCGCTTCCCGCATCGTTCGGATCGAGGCTCAACCCCTCCGCACCCCAGGCCAACTCCCCCGTCGGCTCATGGATCAGCCGCGAGCCCAGAATGCCGGGCACGGCGATGATGGGGCGGCGCTGCGGCTCGGGAATGTCGGTCGCGGTCCGGTAGAGAATGCTGAGATTGGGCAACGCGGGTACGGCGCCGCAGCCGGCAATCAACCCTGCCAGCAGCAAAAGCGCTCCGGTCGTCGCACGCCCACGCCGCCCTCGCATCCCGTCCTCTTCGCTCTGGCCGCCCCGCTCGCGTCGAGGCAGGCCGATTACTCGGAGTAATGTGACTAGTAGCACGCGACCTTAAGGTCAGCCATCACCGGAGACCTGCGCCTCTCCCTTTTGTGCGCACTCTTTACGCAAGTTTGACGCTTTGCTAGCTCGCCACCCATGCTCTCGATCGCCGATCTTTCCTTCGCCCTCGCCGGCAAACCGCTCCTCGAGGATGCGACTGCCCGCCTGCCCGAGAAGGCGCGGATCGGGCTGGTGGGTCGCAATGGCGCGGGCAAGACGACGCTCTTCCGCCTGATCCGGGGAGAGCTGTCGCCGGATCGGGGCAGCATCACCTTGCCCTCTCGCTCCCGCCTTGGCGGCGTGGCGCAGGAGGCGCCGGGCGATGCGCGTTCCCTGGTCGAGACCGTGCTCGCGGCGGACGAGGAACGCGCGCGTCTCCTTGCCGAAGCGGAGACGGCCGAGGACCCGGTCCGCATCGCCGAGATCCAGGCGCGGCTGACGGATATCGGCGCGCATTCGGCGGAGGCGAGGGCAGCGAGCATCCTCGCAGGCCTCGGTTTCGACGCCGCCGCGCAATCCCATCCGACGGCGGAGTTCTCGGGTGGTTGGCGCATGCGCGTCGCACTCGCTGCGGTGCTCTTCTCGGCGCCTGACCTGCTGCTCCTCGATGAGCCGACGAACTATCTGGATCTCGAGGGTTCGGTCTGGCTCGAGAGCTATCTCGCCCGCTATCCCTATTCGCTCATGCTCATCAGCCATGATCGCGGCCTTCTGAACCGCGTGCCGAGCCATATCCTGCATCTGCATGATCGCCGGCTCACGCTCTACACGGGCAATTTCGACGACTTCGACCGGATGCGCCGCGAGAAGATGGCGCTCCAGGCCGCCGGCGCGAAGAAACAGGCCGCGCGGGCCGCCCATCTGCAGAGTTTCGTCGACCGCTTCCGCTACAAGGCGAGCAAGGCAAGACAGGCGCAGAGCCGTCTGAAGATGCTCGAGAAAATGCAGCCCATCGCGGTGGAGGCCGATGCCGCCGTGGCACCCATCCGCTTCCCCGAGCCAGAGGAGCTGGCGCCCCCGGTGCTGAAGGTCGAGGGGGCAAGTGTTGGCTACGATGAGCCCGTGCTGAGACGCCTCGATTTCCGGATCGACCAGGACGACCGCATCGCGCTTCTGGGTGCGAACGGCCAGGGCAAGTCGACGCTCGCGAAGCTGATCGCGGGGAGGCTTCTGCCGCTCGCGGGTCGTCGGCAGGCGTCGGGCAAGCTCCGCATCGGGTTCTTCGCGCAGCATCAGGCGGAGGAGCTGATCGCATCCGAGACGCCGCTCGAGCATATCCGCCGCGCCCTGCCAGACGCGCTGCCGGCGAAGCTGCGGAGCCGCCTTGCCCAGTCTGGCATCGGCTCGGATATCGCGGAGACGCCCGTCTCCGCACTCTCGGGGGGGCAGAAGGCGCGGCTCCTCCTCTGCCTCGCAGCGCTCGATGCGCCGCATCTCATTATCCTCGACGAGCCCACAAACCATCTCGACATGGAGAGCCGGGAGGCGCTGGTGGAGGCGCTCAACGCCTACAAGGGCGCCGTGATCCTGATCAGCCATGACGCCCATCTGGTCGAGCTCGTCGCCGATCGCCTGTGGCTCGTGAAAGACGGGCGGGTGACGCCATTCGAGGAAGACCTCGCCGCCTATCGCCGCCTGATCCTCGCAACGTCTGACACGGCTGCCAGTGGCGGTGGTGGTGGCGGCAATGCGGCCGGCATCGTGGAGCGGCGCGAGCGGGCAACAGCCAGGAAAGCGCTCGCGCCCCTCAAGGCAGAGGTCGCCGCTGCCGAGGCACGCCTCGAGAAGATCACCGAGCTTCTGGAACGCCTCGACGCGATGCTCGCGGACCCGGCACTCTACGAGGGTTCGTCCGAGAAGATCGCCGCGCTCACCCAGAAGCGCGGCGAGCTCCTCGCAACCCAGGAGAAGGCGGAAGAGCAATGGCTCGCCGCAAGCGAACGCCTTGAAGCCGCGGCCTCCGCTGCCTGAGATCTGCTTGGACCGATATCGGCGTCCGGGTGCCGAGCAAATTCCTTCAAAGGAATTTGCTTAGCGCCTAGCCGCCGCTCTCCGCCTGCTTCTCCCATCTTCCGCCCGGGGCCTGGGACCAGAAGACGGCGCGGAGGCCAGCGGCGGTCGTGGCGCGCCAATGCGCTCGCGCTTCCTCCAGCGCCTCGTCATCGTGCCCGTCAAAGAGAAGCGCTGTGCGGGTGAGGCTCGCCGCCTCGCCCGTGTCGAATGCCGCACGGTCGATCAGAAAAAGCGCCTCGCGTGGGCCGCCCGCAGGTGTGGGCTCCGTCGTCAGCAGGACAGGCTGACGCGCATCCTGCGGACCGCCGGCGAGACCGTGCGGCAGAAACCCCGCCTGATCGTGGCTCCAGAGCGAGAGATCGAGCGCCTCCATCGCCGCGCGGTCGCGCCCGCGGACCTCGACGCGCCATCCACGTTCCAGCGATTTCGCGAGCATGACCGGGAGGGCGCGGTCGAGCGGTGTCTCGGTCAGGCGATAGAAGCCGAGCTCGGCCACGGCCATCAGCCCTCGTATCGCGCCTTGACCAGCGCATCGAGGGCGGCGACGCCCCAGCCCGTCGCACCCTTGGGCGCGAGATCCGTGCCGCTCGAGCTCTCCGCCACGCCGGCGATGTCGATATGGATCCAGGGCATGCCGTCCTCGACAAAGCGGTGCAGAAACTCCGCCGCCGTGATCGAGCCGGCGGGCCGGCCGCCTGTGTTCTTGATATCGGCCTTCCGGCTCTTGAGCTGATCGGCATAGGGCTTGCCGAGCGGCATGCGCCACGCGTCGTCACCGGTCGCCGTGCAGGCCGTCTCGAAATCCGAGGCCAGCCCGTCGTCCGTTGCATAATAGGCCGCACGATGATGGCCAAGCGCGATGATGCAGGCGCCGGTCAGGGTGGCGAGGTCGATGATCGCCGTGGGCTTCATGGACTGCTGCACATGCCAGAGCACGTCGCAGAGCAGCAAGCGACCCTCAGCATCAGTGTTGATGATCTCGATCGTGTCGCCCTTCATGGACTTTACGATATCGCCCGGGCGCTGCGCCTTGCCGTCGGGCATGTTCTCGACGAGACCGACGACGCCAACGACGTTCGCCTTGGCCTTGCGAAGGGCGAGGGTGCGCATGACGCCAGCCACGACGCCCGCGCCGCCCATATCCATGGTCATCTCCTCCATCCCGCCCGCAGGCTTTAGCGAGATGCCGCCCGTGTCGAAGACGACGCCCTTGCCGACAAGCGCGAAGGGCGCCTCATCCCCGCCGCCCGACCACTTCATGGTGACGACCTTGGTCTCGCTCTCCGAGCCCTGCCCGACGCCGAGAAGGGCGCGCATTCCCAGCGCCTCGAGCTCCGGCTCGCCCAGGATCTCGACCTCGAGCCCTAGCTCATGCATCGCCGCGAGACGGGCGGCGAACTCGCCCGTCGTGAGCCGGTTGGCAGGCTCGTTCACGAGGTCGCGGCTGAAATAGATGCCTTCCGCCAGCGCCATATGCGCCCTGCTCTCGCGCGCCAGTGTCTCCGGGTTGGCGGCAAGCACACGGATGCTGCGCTGACCCGGCGACGGCGCATCCTCCTCGACCTTCTTGTACTCCCGGAAATCGTAGAGGCGGAGGGCGACCGCCAAGACGAGATCTGCTGCTACAGCGTCGGCGGTCCCGGAGACGGCCAGCGTGACCGCGCCCTTCGCCGCCAGCGCCTTGGCCACAGCGCCGCCCGTGCGACGGGCCGCGGCCGCATCCGGCTCGGCCCCGAGGCAGGCGAGCACCACGCGGCTCACTGCGAGGCCCGCGGGGAAGGCGAAGCTGCCCACCACGCCCGGCTTGCCCTTGAAACTCTCTTCGGCCAGCGCCCGGGCGATCCCGCCCCCCATCGCCGCGTCCGCTGCGGCGGCGGCGGACGTCATCGTCCCGTCGGCCCCCGCCAGCACGACGAGCGTGCCCTCGAGTGCGGCGATATCTGCGCCGTCCTCGGCGTCGAAGGCGATGTTCGGGAGAGGGGTCATGCTGGGCTCCGTGCTGGGCTCCGTTGGCCGGTCGTCGCTGACCTAGCGCGCCCCCGGGCCGCTGGCCAGTCGCATCGCCGGCATGCGAAGGGTTGCAGGCGGCGGCTTGTCGCGCCCCGCGCCAGGCGCCATTGTCGCACGGCCGGTGCGCCGGCATTGGCCAAGGCCGCCGGGAGCCCGTTCGTGAACCGCCTGCACCGCTATGTGTATGTTCAGCTTGCGGGGCCGTTCCTGTTCTTCGTGCTCGTCTTTACGGGGGTGATCTGGCTCAGCCAGTCGCTGCGCGTGATCGAGACGGTCGTCAACAACGGGCAGTCCGCGCTGGTCTTCCTCGAGTTTACTGCGCTTCTCCTGCCCCGCGTGATGACGGTGGTCCTGCCCGTCGCCGCCTTTGCCGCGACGCTCTACGCGATCAACCGGCTCTTCGGTGACAGCGAGATCGTGGTGATGTTCGCGGCGGGCATCTCGGGGCTCGCACTCCTCCGCCCGATCCTGATGTTCACCGGCACGCTCCTCGCCGTGCTGCTCGCGATCTCGATCTATGTCGTGCCGCAGAGCCAGCGGGAGATGCGGGACCGCATCTCCGAGGTTCGCGGTGATGTCGCGGCGGCATTTCTGCGCGAGGGCGCCTTTATCACGCCGTCCGACGGGGTCACGGTCTTCATCCGCGCGATCGGCAGCCAGGGCGCGCTCGACGGCGTCTTCATCCACGACCGGCGCGATCCCGCGCAGCTTGCGACCTACACCGCCGAGCGGGCGGTGCTGCTGTCGGATGTCGGCAACACCCGGCTCGTGATGTTCGACGGTGTGGCGCAGTTCGAGGTGGATGGTCAGCCCGAGACGCTCTCGATCCTCCGTTTCGAGCAGCTCGGCTACGATCTCGCGCAGTTCGCCAGCGAGGACGGCGGGCGCCTCCGAAAACCGAGCGAGATGTTCCTGCCCGAGCTTCTCAGCATGACGGAGGAGGAGGCGGAGCGCCGCTTCCGACCGCTGGGCGAGTTTCGGGCCGAGGCGCATGAGGCGATCTCGGCACCGCTCTACGCCGTGGCGTTGCCGATGCTCGCGGTGGCGCTCGTGCTCTCCGCGGGCTTCCGCCGGCAGGGCTTCCTTGGCCGCGTGCTCGGTGCAGTCGCCGTTGCCGTCGTGCTCCGGGTCCTCGGGCTTGCGGCGAAGAGCGTGACGGCCGGCGAGGCCGCGCTCTGGCCGATGCTCTATGCTCCGCCGCTTCTCGGCATCGCGCTTGCCATCTGGCTTCTATCGAGCCGCGGGATGGCCCCGCGGCGCCAGTCCGCGACGCCAGCGCTGCCGGAGGCGGCGGAATGACCTGGACCCTCGGGCTCTACATTGCGCGGCGGTTTCTGCGCGTCGCGATCCTCGCCTTCCTGGCTGTCTTCGTCCTCGTGGTGATCATCGACCTCGTGGAGCGCATGAACCAGAACTCCGACGGGCGCGCGGGGTTCGTGGATCTTGTCGGCATGGCGTTCCTGCACGCACCGGTCATCACCATCGCTGCCGCTCCCTTCACGGTCCTGCTCGCCTCGATGGGTTGCTTCGCCTGGCTAGCCCGGTCATCCGAACTGGTCGTCACGCGCGCCGCGGGCGTCTCCGTCTGGGCTGTTCTGACCCCGGCCGTACTGTCCGCCGCCGCCCTCGGCATCCTTGTCTTCTCGATCTACAACCCCGTCTCGGCCGCCTTTGCCGAGCGTTTCGAGGCGCTTGAGGAGCGCTATTTCGGCCGCTCCTCCTCCTCCCTCTCGGTCTCGGCCGAGGGGCTGTGGCTCCGCCAGGGCGGAAGCGACGGGCAGACGGTGATCCGCGCCGAGCGGGCCTCGGCCACGATCGAGCGGCTCTGGGGCGTCAGCGTCTTCCGCTTCGACGAGGCGGACAAGCTCGTCAGCCGGCTCGAGGCGCGCACCGCCGTTCTCGAGGTCGCCGCCTGGCGTCTCAACGCCGTGCGCCGCTGGGACTTCGCCGACGTGCCCCCAGCTCCCGAAGACGACGCAGGCGCCGTGCTCGAGACGCAGTCGACCAAGTTCGAGGAGCTGCGCCTCGCCACAGACCTCACACCGGAGCGTATCCAGGAGAGCTTCGCCGCCCCCAACACCATCGGCTTCTGGGAGCTGCCAGAGTTCATCGCGCTCCTCGACGAAAGCGGCTTTTCTTCCGCGCGCCACCGCATGCACTGGCACAGCCTCCTGGCGATCCCGGTCGTCTTCTGCGCCATGGTGCTGATCGGTGCTGCGTTCTCGATGCGCCATGTCCGCTTCGGGGGTCTCGGGGCGATGGCGCTCGGCTGCGTCTTCGCGGGGTTCGGGTACTTCTTCCTCTCCGATCTCGCACAAGCCCTCGGCGCCTCGGGCACCGTGCCTGTGCTCGTTGCGGCCTGGTCCCCACCGACAGCTGCCGTTCTCTTCGCCCTCGGGCTTCTCCTACAGCTCGAAGACGGGTAGGGTGTTCCCAACAAAAACATCCGGTGCGCAAAGCGGGCCGGGAGGCATAAACGGGGCAGTCTTGGCGGTATTCCGGAACCTGTGCGCCGGCATCCTCGCCGCATCGCTGATGGCGGTCGCAGCGTTGCCGACGGCTGCGCCGGCCCAGGATGGTGGCGCGATCGAGCGTGACCTGCCCGTAGCCCTCGTCGCCGACAGCATCGAGTACGACAACAACACCGGCATCGTCGTCGCCTCGGGCAATGTCGAGGTCTACTACGGCGAGCGCACGCTGACGGCCGAGCGCATCGTCTACAATAGCCGCACCGAGCGGATCAGCGCCCAGGGCAACATCGTCCTTCGCGACCCCGAGGGCAGCACCGTGTTCGCCGATGTCGCCGATCTAGACGTCGATCTCGTGGACGGTCTCATCGAGGGCGCACGCTCGGTCATCGGGCGCAACACCACCGCCAAGCTCGCCGCTGTCGAGGCGCAGCGCGTCGAGGACCGCTACAACGCCCTGTCGAAAGCCGTCTACTCGCCCTGCGAAGTCTGCGCGGAGAACCCGACACCGCTCTGGCGCATCCGCGCGCGCCGGGTGATCCACGACGAGGAGGCGAAGATCGTCCATTACGAGGACGCCTATTTCGACGTCTTCGGCGTGCCGGTCCTCTACCTGCCCTACTTCCAGCACCCCGATCCGTCCATCGACCGGGCCAGCGGGTTTCTGATCCCGACGCCGAGCTCCGGCAACTTCGGCTTCGGGCTGCGCATTCCCTACTATGTCGTGATCGACGAGCAGTCGGACATTACCTTCCAGCCGTTCTTCACAACCGAAGACGGCAGCTTCATGGACGTCGTCTATCGCCGCGCCTTCAGGTCCGGGAACCTGACCTTCCGCGGCTCGGGCGGCGGCTCGGGCTTCCTAGGCGAGGGCGTGAAATTCGAGGGCCATGTCGACACCCAAGGCCTCTTCAGCTTCAACGATCTCGATCAGGGCGCGCAGTGGGGCTGGGACATCAAGTTCGCGTCCGATGACGACTATCTGCGCTTCTTCGAGATTTCGAACGAGGACCGGCTCGTCTCCGAGCTCTTCCTGCGCAACTACTGGGAGGATGGGTTCTACGAGATCACCGGCATCTACTTCCAATCCCTGCGCGACGAGGAGCCGGCCGGGGACATTCCCCGCGTCCTGCCGGACGTCACCCTCCGCCGCGAATTCCAGCTGCCGACCGTCGGGGGCGAGCTGGGGCTCTTCGCGGACACGCAGACGCTCTTCCGGAACGAAGGCACGGACACGACACGCATCAGCCTCGGTGCGGATTGGGAGCGGGAGTGGATCACGCCCCAGGGCCTCGCGCTGCGCGGATTTGCCGAGCTCAGGGGCGATCTCTTCCTCAGCTTCTCGGACGCCGGCAGCGGGCAGGACGACACGGCGCTCCGTCTAGCCCCCCTCGCCGGGGTCGAGGCCCGCTACCCGCTCATCTGGGAGCAGGAGAGCGGCAGCGCGCATATCATCGAGCCAGTGGTGCAGTTCATCGCGGCGCCCTTCGGCGGCAACGGGGATGACATCCCGAACGAAGACAGCCAGCAGACGGAGTTCGACGAGCTCAACCTCTTCGACACGTCGCATTTCTCGGGTCTCGACGGCTTCGAGGAGGGCCCGCGCTTCAACCTCGGCATGCGCTATGAACGGCTCTCGGCCGATGGTCTGCGCTTCGACGCGACGGTCGGGCGGAGCGTGAGTTTCACCGACAGCGACGAATTCCTGGAGGGCACGGGCCTCGAAGGCGAGCTGTCGGACTGGGTGACCAGCTGGTCGGCGGGCTACAAGGGCTTCGTGAACCTTCGCCACCGCATGCGGTTCTCGGGCGGTGGCGATATCAGCCGCAACGAAGTCTTCGGCGATTTCTCCTTCGGCCCCGCGTTCTTCCGCGCAGGCTACGTCTTCCTCGAGGAAAGCCCGTTCGTCACAGCCTCCACAGATCGCGAGGAAGTGACCGCCCTCGCCTCGGTGCAGGTGACGCCGGAATGGCGGGTCGCGAGCTACATGCAGCGCGACCTGGAGGAGCGCGAGTTCGTCGAGATCGGCGGCACGGTGTCTTTCGCTAACGAGTGCTGTGCTATCGACCTTTTCATCCGCCGCCGTTTCACCGAGAGCGAGAACACGCCCGCCAGCACCTCCTTCGGCCTCCAGCTCCGCCTGCTGACGCTCGGCACCTCGAACCAGCGGGAGGGGCTATTTGCGCCGAACACCTTCGCGGGCTTCGGCGACTCGCTTTCTCGCGTGTCTCGGGATACCGACTTCCAGGACCGGGCGCTGATCGGCGCCGACCGTTGAGGCCCGGACCCGCGTAGAATATCGCGACCGATTGGCTGCTGACGGATCCACCGATGATGCTTCTTCGCCCGCTTTTTGCTTTCCTCGCCGTGCTCGCGCTTGGCCTGCCGGCCGTGGCCCAGAACCAGGGCACGCTCCTGCGCCCCGTCGCCGTCGTGAATGACAGCGCGATCACCGGATTCGATCTTGAGCAACGGGTGCGCCTACTCCGCGTCCTCGGCCTGCCCGCAGCGAGCGAGGAGGCGTTGCGCGAGGAGGCGCTGAGGCTGCTTGTCGACGACCGTCTGAAGCTCGAGGCGGGCAAGCGTCTTGGCCTGCAGGCGACGGACGACTCGCTCACGCGCGGCTTCGAGGAGATCGCAAGCCGGATCGGCGCGCGCCCCGGCGAGCTCGAAGCACTGCTCGAGAACCAACGCATCACGCGCCAGGCGGTCAACGACTTCATCGGCGCCAACATGGTCTGGAACGAGGTCGTGCGCACGCGCTTCGCCAGCCGGATCGAGCCCGGCGAGGCGGAGATCGACAGCGAGATCGCGCTCTCGAGCGGGGGCCGGATCGATTATCGCATTCAGGAAATCGGCCTCGCCATCACCGGTGACGGCCGCAGCGAGGCCGAGACGCGCGCGTTGGCCGAGCGGCTGCGAGAGGAGCTTTCGAACGGCGGCGATTTCGGCGCGGCGGCGCGCGAGTTCTCGAGTGCGCCGAGCGCGCCTTCGGGCGGCGAGGTCGGCTGGGTCTCGAGTGCGACGCTCCCCCCAGAGCTCAACGAACGCCTGCAGCGGCTCGAGCCCGGTCAGGTGGCCGAGCCGCTCGCTGTGCCGGGTGGTCTCTCGCTCATCCGGCTGGTGGACCGCCGCGGCGGCGGCGAGACAGGCGATTTGAACGACCCCGAGCTTCGCGAGCGCGTCCGTCGCACAATCGTCGCTGAGCAGAGCGAGCGGCTGGCTGAGGGGCTCTTGCAGGAGCTGCGCCGCGACGCATTGATCGAGGTGCGCTGAGGTAATGACCGCCCTGCCCCCGCTCGCGCTCACCATGGGCGATCCAGCCGGTATCGGCGGGGAGATCGCGCTCAGGGCCTGGGCGGGCGGCGAGGTCGCGCACCCGTTCTTCCTGATCGACGACCCGGCCCGGTTGGCAGCCCTGCCCTCGGCACCGCCGATCCGCGCCATCTCGACGCCGTCGGCGGCAACGCGGATCTGGCACGAGGCGCTGCCCGTGCTGCCACTCCCTCTCGCAGCACCCGCGCCGCCGGGCGAGCCAGCGCCCGCCAATGCACCCGTCGTCGTCGCCGCGATCGAGCGTGCCGTGGCCTTGGCGCGTTCGGGCGAAGCATCGGCGGTGGTGACCAACCCGATCAACAAGAAGGCGCTCTACGAAGGTGCGGGCTTTGCCTTCCCGGGGCACACCGAGTTCCTGGCAGAGCTTGGCGGCGTCTCGCATACGGTGATGATGATCGCGGGGCCGACGTTGCGCACCGTGCCAATCACGATCCACGAGCCGCTGGCGCGCGTCCCGGAGATTCTCACCCGCGACGCCATCATCGAGACCGGGCGGATCACCGCCGCCGCCCTCCGACGCGATTTCGGTATCGTCCAGCCGCGCCTCGCCTTCACGGGCCTCAACCCCCATGCCGGGGAGGAGGGCGCGATGGGGCGCGAGGAGATCGAGATCGTGATACCGGCGCTCGAGACCCTTCGTGCAGACGGCATCCTAGCGACGGGTCCGCACCCGGCCGACACGCTCTTCCACGCCGCTGCCCGCGCGCGCTACGACGTGGCGCTGGCAATGTATCACGATCAGGCGCTGATCCCGGTAAAGGCGCTCGACTTCGATCGTGGGGTGAACGTCACCCTCGGGCTGCCCTTCATCCGCACCTCCCCAGATCATGGCACGGCCTACGACATAGCGGGCAAGGGCATCGCGGAGCCGACGAGCCTCGTGGAGGCGCTGAATCTAGCGGCCCGGTTCGCCACGTATCGCGCGCAGGCGGCAGCGGCCTGAGCGCATGGCGGGTGACACTGCCGAGGATGGCCTGCCGCCGTTGCGCGAGGTGATCGCCGAGCACGGGCTCACCGCCCGTAAATCGCTCGGTCAGAACTTCCTCCTCGATCTCAACCTCACCCGCCGCATCGCTCGCGCCGCCGGTCCGCTCGAGAGACAGACCGTGCTGGAGATCGGCCCCGGCCCCGGCGGCCTCACCCGAGCGCTTCTCATGGAAGGGGCCGCGAGGGTCGTCGCGGTGGAGCGCGACCAGCGCTGCCTCGCCGCCTTGGCAGAGATCGTGGCCAGCTATCCTGGCCGGCTAAAGGTGATCGAAGGCGACGCGCTCTCGCTCGATCCCCTGGCGATGCTGGAGGGCCCCGCGCGGATCGTCGCCAATCTTCCTTACAATATCGGCACGGAGCTCTTTACCCGCTGGCTCTCATCGTCCGACTGGCCACCCCGATGGTCTTCCATGACGCTGATGTTCCAGAAGGAAGTGTCCGAGCGGATCACAGCGCAGCCGGGCACCAAGGCCTATGGGCGTCTCGCGGTGCTGGCCCAGTGGCGCGCGCGCCCCCGCATTCTCTTCGAGATCGATCCGCGCGCCTTCACCCCGCCGCCGAAGGTGACCTCCGCCGTCATCCGCCTTGAGCCGACCGACGCGCCGATCACGCCCAACGGGACCCCGTCGCTCAGAGCGCTGGAGAAGGTCACCGCAGCGGCCTTCGCACAACGGCGGAAGATGCTCCGGCAGTCGCTGAAGAGCCTTGTCAGCCCAGCGGAACCGCTGCTGGAAGCGGCTGGCGTGGAACCGACCCGTCGTGCCGAGACACTGAGCATCGACGAGTTCGCGAAGCTCGCGCGGCTCCACGAGATCATGGCAGCGAAAGCGTAAGAGAGGCCGACCGCTCTCAGGCTTCTCCGCCCTCGGCCGTTGGGGTCGGCTCGACGGCCTCCACGGCCTCGTCGGTGTCGGCACCGGGCTCCGGGCGCGGTCGACGGCGGCGGGGCTGGCTCTTGGCGATCTCCTCGGTATCGACGAGAAGGTCGGGACCTCGGCTGCCATCCGTGTCGATCGTGTCGAAGCCCGTGATGGTCGCCCCATCCGTCGCGGCGGCGCCGTTTCCGGCATGGGCTGCCGCATCGCCGCCCTCGTCGCCGCCCGCACCTTCTGCCGACTGCTCGCCGTTCGGCCGAGGCCCGCGGTTGCGCCGGCTCCGCCTGCCCTGCCCGTTCTGATGCGGGGCCTGACCGGCGTGACCGTTGCTCTCGCCTTGAGCGTCCGCAGCCGCCTCCTCGGGCTGCGCATCGCCTTCGGCAGAATGGCCATTCGAGCGAGCGCTCTCGGCCTGTGGCGCCTCGTCGTCGTCATCGTCGGGCTGGGTCTCGCGCCGACTTTCCTGCGCGCCCATCGCCGTCAGCAGAAGCCGCTGATAGTGTTCGGCATGCTGCAGAAAGTTCTCGGCGGTCACGCGGTCGCCCGAAGTCTGGGCGTCGCGCGCAAGGCTAAGATACTTGTCGACGATCTGCTGCGGCGTGCCACGCACCTTCCCCTCGGGGCCGGCGCTTTCATAGACGCGGTTGATGTTGTTGCCGCCACCGCCGCCGCCGTTCTTGCGATTGCCGCGCCCGCGCGCGCGGTTCGATTTCTGTGCTGGTCTCATCGCGATCTTTTTCTGGGGCGGCAGCCGCACATGCGGTACGGCGCTGCCCGTCTCGACAACCCCGCGACTTATGCTCGCCATCCTAGCCGGAACGGCTGCGTGTCACGAGTGTTCGGACGATACCGAGGCGAAGCTCAACGACCTGCGCCTTGCTGGGATCGAACTTTGTTATAGCGGGTTTCTTCGCTGGCTCAATGCGAAACCTGCCGGATCAGGGCGTTTTCAGCGCTATTCCGCACACTGGATGGCGTGAAGACGCCTCAGCGCCCGCGCCGCGCACTCAGAACACGATCCCGACCGTCGAGATCGGGGCGTATCTCGACGTTCTCAAACCCGGCCCCGCGAAGGAGATCGGCGACCGCCTGCCCCTGACGGTGGCCGATCTCCAGCAGCAGGCGCCCGCCCGGCATCAGCCGGCGCGGCACCGCCGCCGCGATCTTGCGATAGGCGCCGAGACCGTCGTCATCCGGATCCGGGTCGGGCACCAACGCAGCGCGAGGCTCATGCTCCCGCACCTCAGGCGCAAGGGAGGCGAGTTCGGCGGCGGCGATGTAGGGAGGGTTCGAGACGACGAGGTCGAAGAGGCCGTCGACGCCGTCGAGCCATGAGGTGCGGATGAGCTTCGCACGGTCTTCAACACTGTGCCGCGCGGCGTTCTCAGACGCCACCGTGAGTGCCGCGGCGGAGGTGTCGGTGCCGACACCGGCGCAACCCGGCCATTCCACCATGAGCGTCACAAGGATGCAGCCGGAGCCGGTGCCGAGATCGGCGATGCGGCCGGGTGCGTGCCCCTCGAGGGCGGCCGAGATCAGGCTCTCAGTCTCCGGCCGCGGATCGAGCACGTCCGGCGTGACCTTGAACGAGCGCCCCCAGAAAAGCCTTTCACCGACGATCTGTGCCAGTGGCTGCCGCTCAGCGCGCGCCGCTACACCCTCTTCGAAGCGGCGCGCTTCCGCGCCTTCGAGGACGACGTCATCCGCGCTCGCAAGTGCTGCGGCATCGAGCTGTGCGGCCCAGCGCAGCAGCAGCCGTGCCTCGCGCTGGGGCGCTGGAATGCCAGCGGCGGAGAGGCGCGCCGTCGCCTCGACCAGCGCTTCGCTCCGCGGCTGTCCCGCGGCAATCCGCCTAACACCCATGGGACTAGAACCCCTCTGCGGCGAGGCGCTCTGCCTGATCGGCGGCGACGAGCGCGCCGACGATCTCGCCAAGATCGCCCGCCATTATCTGTTCGAGGCGATAGAGGGTGAGGCCGATGCGATGATCGGTGACGCGACCCTGCGGGAAGTTGTAGGTGCGCACGCGCTCGGAGCGGTCGCCCGAGCCCACCTGGCCCTTGCGATCCGCCGCGCGCTCGGCTTCCGCCCGGCGGCGCTCGATATCGTAGAGGCGCGCGCGCAGGACTTCGAGCGCGCGGGCCCGATTCTGATGCTGCGACTTCTCGGAAGCGGTGACGACGAGGCCGGTCGGCAGATGCGTGATGCGCACAGCACTGTCGGTCGTGTTGACGTGCTGCCCGCCGGCGCCTGAGGCGCGCATGGTGTCGACGCGCAAGTCCTCGGGCCTGATCTCGATATCGACGGCGCCCGCCTCCGGCAGGACCGCGACCGTCGCGGCAGAGGTATGGATGCGGCCGCCGGATTCGGTGACCGGCACGCGCTGGACGCGATGAACCCCGGACTCGAATTTGAGTTTGGCGAAGACGCCCTCCCCCCGGATCGCGGCGACGCCTTCGCGCAGACCTCCCAACGCATCGAAGCTCTCCTCCAGCGTCTCGAGTTTCCATCCCATGGCATCGGCGTAGCGCGCATACATGCGCATGAGATCGGCGGCGAAGAGCGCTGCTTCATCTCCGCCGGTGCCGGGTCGTACCTCGAGGATCGCGGCGCCGTCATCGGCGGCGTCCTTGGGCAGGAGCGAGAGGCGCAGCGCCTGCTCGATCTCCGGCAGTCGTGCCTCGATCTCGGCTGCTTCTTCCCGCGCGAGCGTGTGCATCTCCGCGTCGTCGAAGAGCGCTTCGGCTTCGGCGAGGGCGGTGCGCGCGTGCCGCCACTCCTCGATGCTCGCCACGACGGGACGAAGCGCCGCATAGTCACGGCTCAAGGTCGCGATTTCCTCGGCATTCGCCGTCTCGGAGAGCCGCGCTTCAAGGTATTCGGCGCGCGCGATAATTTCGTTGAGACGATCTTCAGGAAGCATCGCGATCGCCTATGCGGGAGCTGCGGGAGGGTCAAGTGCTAGTGCTTTGAGATCATGCCGATGCGGTGTAGCATCTTATCCATGAAACCAATTCTGATCCTCACCACACTCGCGATGCCCCTTCTGGTGGCCTCCGTTCCCGCGCCGGCTCAGGCCGAGGGAACGCGTGAGGCACAGGCGTCGCCACGCGGTTGGGTCCGCCCGCCCGCGAAAGAAGGGTACGGCTACCCCGACTGCTATTGCACCGACAGTACCGGCGGTCGCGTCGAGGTGGGCGAGCTCGCCTGCCTGCGGATCGGCGGGCGTGAAGTAACCTCCCGCTGCGAAGAGGCCGACAACCTCACGATCTGGCGCCATCAGGGCGAGGGGTGTTTCGGCGTCTGAGTTCCCGGCCGAGAAGGCAAGCGGCATCGCGGCTGGTCGCCGCGATCGGTTGTCGCTGGGTCACCTGGTGGCAACGATTTGCGTCGGTCGCAGCGGTCGGTGATGGCCGTTACCTGAAACCTGCTTCAGTGAGCCAGGCATCGATGCGGGCCGCGTTCTCGCCAAGGTCGGAGTAGCCGAACCGTGAGCGCGACCAGGCGACAATCGAGGCCGCGTCGCCGGTCTGGACGCGCTTCACGCTGATGTAATCCGGGAAGCCGACGAGAAGTGATCGCTGGACATAGGTGATGTGACCGTCGGCGAGGCTGCCGGCAATGATCTCGGTGCGGGGTGCGGCCCTTGCTACGGCGTCAAAGGCTGCAAGCGGGTCTGCCGGCGTGCTCTCGAGGATGCGATCCGGGAGCGCAGTCGTGCTTCCGGCGGGGCCCACGAGGTAGTCGTTCGGGTTCCCGGTGCGCGCAGCGGTCGCCGGATCTGCGTGCCAGCGCTCGGGGTCATGCCCGACGGCTCTCACCAAGAGCACGGCGATGACGATGCCGACGAGGAGGAGCCGCGCCGATACCGAGATCCAGCGCATCATGACGCCTCGCGCCTCCGCAGAGCGCGGCACGCGCCTATTCCGCCGCTGTCGCTTCCGCCTTCAGCTTCTCCGCCTCGGCCGCCTCGATCTCGGCCGCCTTCTTTTCCACCTGCTCGACGATGTGATCGACCATCTCGTCGTTCGACATTTTGTGCGACTGCTTGCCGGCGAGGTAGACCATGCCGCGTCCGGCCCCGCCGCCCGTAAAGCCGACATCCGTCATCAACGCCTCGCCCGGCCCGTTGACCACGCAGCCGATGATGCTGAGGGACATGGCGGTCTTGATATGCGCAAGCCGCTCCTCGAGCGTCTCGACCGTCTTGATCACGTTGAAGCCCTGACGCGCGCAGGAC
The DNA here is from genome assembly GCA_039815685.1 of Pseudomonadota bacterium. Classification (GTDB taxonomy): domain Bacteria; phylum Pseudomonadota; class Alphaproteobacteria; order Rhodobacterales; family Rhodobacteraceae; genus Thermohalobaculum. The sequence goes on from JBCBYV010000021.1 coordinate 77,715, forward strand.
GGGCAACTGATGATGTTCACGCCGCGGTGGCGCAGGCCGAGGGATTTCAGGATCTCGTAGCCGACCTTCACCTCCTCCACCGGATCGGCGGAGAGGGAGACACGGATCGTGTCGCCGATGCCCATCCAGAGTAGATTGCCGAGGCCGATCGCGGATTTGATCGTGCCGGAGACCAGCCCACCCGCCTCGGTGATGCCGAGATGGATCGGGCAATCGGTCTGTTCTGCGAGCTGCTGATAAGCGGCGGCGGCGAGGAACACGTCCGAGGCCTTGCAGCTTATCTTGAACTCGTGGAAGTCGTTGTCCTGCAGGATCTTGATGTGGTCGAGCCCGCTCTCGCACATCGCGTCCGGGCAGGGTTCGCCATACTTCTCGAGGAGGTCCTTCTCGAGGGAGCCGGCGTTCACGCCAATGCGAATCGAGCAGCCGTGGTCGCGCGCGGCCTTGATGACCTCCTTCACGCGCTTCTCATCGCCGATATTCCCTGGATTGATGCGGAGGCAGGCGGCGCCGGCTTCGGCAGCCTCGATCCCGCGCATGTAATGGAAGTGGATATCGGCAACGACCGGGACGTCGATGTTCGGGACGATCTGCTTCAGGGCCTCGGAGCTGTCCTTGTCCGGTACCGAGATCCGGACGATATCGGCCCCCGCCTCGGCGCAGGCATTCACCTGGCGGATCGTGGCCTGCACATCGGTGGTCAGGGTGTTCGTCATCGTCTGAACGGAGATCGGCGCATCGCCGCCGACCTCGACGCGCCCGACGCGGATCTTGCGGCTTTCCCGGCGATAGATGTTCCGCCAGGGACGGACGTGGTTGAGGCTCATCGGGCGGTTCCTCTCAGACGCCGTTCGACGGCAGGCGGAGATGCGGGGCGATTTGCGCGCAACCTAGGCATGATAGGGCTGACAGTCGAGGGGGGAAGGCGTGCTCATCGCCAGCGGCGGACACCTTACTCGGCGAGGCCAGCGACGGTGCCCGGGCTGTCATTCACCGCAGTCGAAGCGACTTCCGCTTTCGGCAGCGTCGTTCGGACAGTGTCGGCGTCGAGCGACACTCTCTTGACGACTTGACCCGAACGACCAAGGGGGCCGAAGCGGGTGGGCCCGAGCGCGATGAAGATGCCGCCAGCATTCCCTGCGCGGAGAGTCGCGCCATCCGCACCCGTGGGGAGCTGGAAGGTATCCCCGGCCTCGAGGATGCCTTCGAAGAGAACCTCACGCTCGGCGCCCCGCACGCGTACCCAGGCGCGATCGCTCGCAACGACAGTGATGCTGCCGTCATTCTGCACTGCAGGGGCATCGGTCGGCGCGCCACCGTTCGCCACGGTCTCGACCAATGCGCCCCTTTGCGTGGACAGCGCAGCGGGCAGAACGGGTCCGATAAACGTCGCGCTATGGGCTGCCGCCTCCGCCGTCACGGTTCGTGTCGGCACCGCATCGGGGACAGCGGTTTCGGGCGCGGGTTCATACGCTGCGGCGATCAGGCCAGCCTTGTTCGGATCGATCGCAGCAATTGGTCCATCGCGCCGAGCCGGTGCAGGGGTCGCGAGTGTCTCAGGGGGCGCAAAGGCGAGCAGTACGCCGTCTTCGTCATAAACGCTCGCCGCCGGACGGTCGGCCGCAGCAGCGTAGCCTGTCCCCGGCTCCGGGATCACGGGCGCGTCGGCCACCACGGCGGGCGCCTCGGGCAGAGGAGCGATGCCCACCCGTTGGATGTCCTGAAGGACGAGATAGCCACCATAGCAGAGTGCGGATACGAGGCCGGCCAGCCCAACGACCGAGACGATACCGCCCAGGGAAACGGCGGCGCCGATCCGGCGCGGCGCAGGCTTCACGGCAAAGCGGGACGCCGTGAAGTCGGCGCCAACCGCACCGCTGAGGGCACCGGCCGTGCCGGACAGTGCAACGCCGGAACTCGCGGAGCGGGTCGTCGTCATCCCGTAGGTTGCAAGCGACGACTCAAACCCCGATTCCTCGCAGAACCGGCGGTAGATCTCATCGGCCTCGAGATCGAGGTAACGCGCGTAGGACCGGACATAGCCTGGCACGACGCTGCGATTGGGGAATGCCGCAACATCGGCATTCTCGATCGCTTCGATCAGCGCAGGTTTGATGCACAACTCGCGCGATGCATCACGAAGAGACCAGCCGCGACATGCGCGCTCACCGCGCAATTCGTCACCGAGACTGACCTCGTAACTGTCGAAACCCCGAAGCTCCATTCGGGCTGCCCCTGCTCGTCTCGTGTAGCGAGATCATTATCTACGCCGTTGCGACGTTAATCTACGCTTATCGAAGCTGCCGGGCCTTTTCAACGGCACCTGTGCCTCTTCAGGAGATTTCACCGGGTCTCTGCACATCCTCAGGTTGAACGGTTGCGAATCCTAACTGTTTCTGTTGCAGCGTTGCACCTCAGGCAACGGCCCGGACCGCTGCCGACATGCGGGATTGCCGGATGAGTCGCAGCGCCTCCGGGAGGGCGGAGGGGGCGATTCCGGTCTCGCGGGCGAGCCCTTCATAGGCGGCCGCGTGGTTCTCGAAGAGACGCTCGAGGATCTCCTGCACCTCCCGCCCGCGACTGCTGAGGCTGAGCCGGACAGCACGCCCATCTGTCGTGCAGCGGCGATATTCGACGAAGCCGCCCTCGACCAGTTTCTTGAGATTGTAGCTCACGTTGGACCCCTGATAGAGGCCGCGAGAACCGAGCTCGCTCGCCGTCATCTCACGCTCGGCCAGATGATAGAGCATGATCGCCTGGACGGCCGTCGGGTCCGTACGACCTTCCGCTTCCAGCGCAGCCTTGACGGTATCGATCAGTTCGCGATGCAGCCGTTCGACCAGCATCAGGGTTTCGATGTAACCGCCAAGGCCATAGGCAGGGATGCTGGCTGCGTGGTCACGGATATCGACGCGCTCCACGACACCGTTGTGGGCAAGCTTCATACTCGGCACTCCTCGGAAGATCGACACTCCCGCGAGGCTCGCCCGGACTTACAAACAATTGATTAATGGCAGAGCTCAACTTGCTGGTATTTCAGCCCTAAGCAGCTTTATTATCGCGGAAAAGTCTCGATCTGCCATTCCCGCGGTTTCCATCATCGTATAAAGTTGCGTGGCATGCGCGCCGAGGGGCACATGGGCCGCAGCACCGGTCGCAGCCTCCATGGCAATACGCAAATCCTTCAGCATCAAGGCCGCAGCAAAACCGGGCTTGTATTCCCGGTTCGAGGGCGCGTTGGGCTGCGGGCCCGGCGCCGGACAATAGTCGTTCAGAGACCAGCAGCGCGCCGTGGCGGTCGAAGAGATCTCGTAGAGCTTCGACGCCTCAAGGCCCAGGCGCTCCGCCAGATTGAAGCCCTCCGAGACGGCAATCATCTGGATCGCGAGCATCATGTTGTTGCAGATCTTCGCAGCCGCACCGGCGCCGGCGTCGCCGGCATGGAAGATGTTCTTGCCCATGGCCTCGAGCGCGGGCCGCGCCGCTGCGAAGGCCGCGTCGCTGCCGCCGACCATGAAGGTGAGCGTCCCCGCCTCGGCCCCGCCGACGCCGCCGGACATGGGGCTGTCGACCATCAAATGCCCCGCCTCGGCCGCAGCGACAGAGACCTTGCGCGCACTCACTACATCGATGGTGGAGGTATCGATGAAGACGGTGCCGGTCGCCGCCGCGGCAAGGATGCCATCCCCACCAAGATAGACGGCCATGACATGGCGTGCTGCCGGGAGGGCCGAGACCACGATCTCGCGGCCAGCTGCAGCCTCCGCCGCCGTTCCAGCACTCGCGCCACCGGCAGCCTCCAGGGCGGCAACTGCATCGGGCGAGAGATCGAACCCCGTGACCTCATGACCCGCAGCCACAAGGTTCTTCGCCATCGGCAAGCCCATATTGCCAAGACCCACGAAACCGATCCGAGCCATGCCGTCCTCCCTGAGCGTCATCGGCCGTGCCCTGACACGCAGTCAGCGCGAGGGCAAGCCAGGACGGCAAGCAGCCTACTGGGGGCGGGCCGGCGGGTGGGCGGCCCCGATGCGCCTGCCGACAGGCGGGCGCGAGGACAGGCCGGGCACCTGACGGCCCGCTCCAACGCCTCAGGCGATACCGTGCCAGGCTCGGATATGGGCGATAAGCGGCGCATGCGGCAGCGTGGCCTCTGCCCTGCCGCTCATCCAGGCGTAGAGATCCTGGTCGTTCTCCTCGAGAAGCTCCTCGTAGGCCGCGAGCTGCCCCTCATCGAGCGCCGCGAGCCCGCCCGTGCCATCGGCGAACGGACCGAGCAGCATGTCCATCTCCCGGATGCCCCTCCGCCAGCTGCGGATGCGGAGACGCTTCAGCCGCGTCTCGCGGCTCTCGGGGCGCCCGCCGGCCAGGTCACCTCCCGCCGCACCCCCCGAAATGCTGCCCGTCATGGCCTGCTCTCTCTCCTCGGCGCCGTCAGTCCCCTTTGCGTATACCCGGCTGAGAGGGCTCGGGCCACAGCCAAGCCGCCCCGATGACACCGGCGCTGTCGCCGAGGGCATTCTTCAGGATCGGCGTGTCGAAGCAGTCGGAGAAGACATGCGGCCGCGTCGCCTCGCGCAAGCACTCGTAGAGATGGTCGAGATTGCTGAGACCACCGCCCAGGACGATCGCGTCCGGGTCGAGGATGTTGACGATCAGGCTGAGCCCGCGGCCGAGCCGGTCGAGATGCCGATCAAGCGTGGCTTGCGCCGCACCATCCCCCGCTCTTGCGGCCGCGACGATTTCCGCCCCGCGCATCGGCGGGCCGCCATTCACCACCGCGTGGTCGCGCTCGAGACCGGAGCCCGAAACCCAGAGCTCGAGGCAACCCCGCCGACCGCAATAGCATTCCGGTCCGGGATTCTCCTCGGGGCTGGGGCGGGGCAACGCCGTATGCCCCCACTCCCCGGCGATCCTGTTCGGCCCGACGAGTGGCCGACCATCGACGACGATCCCGCTTCCCGCGCCCGTGCCGAGGATCAGCCCGACAACGACACGATGGCCCCGCGCAGCCCCTGCCCGCGCCTCGGCCAGAGCGAAGCAGTTGGCATCGTTCTCGACGCGCACCTCGCGCCCGAAAGCCGCCTCGAGGTCTCGGTCGAGCGGCTTGCCGATCAGCACGACGGTGTTGGCGTTCCGCACCAGCCCCGTCGCCGGCGACAGCGCCCCCGGTATCCCGATCCCGATCCCGTCAGCCCGTCCGCCGGCCAGGCGCTCGACGCGCGCGACGACGTCAACGACCGTCCGCACGATACCATCATAATCCGTCCGGGGTGTGGGCAACCGCTCGCGCGCCAGGATCCGGTCCCCGGGTCCGAGCGCCACCGCCTCGGTCTTCGTGCCACCGAGATCGACCCCCACCCTGAAGCTCATGCCGTCATGTCCTCGCCGCCCGCTCCAACAGCCGCACGACCACGCTCGCGGGGCTGCGGCAGGCAGACCATCGCGCGGGCGTGGCTGCGAAGGAGGGGCGTCAGCAGCCGGACAGGGTGCGCAGCCGCTTCTCGAGCCGGCCCATCTGCTCGGCGATGCGCATCTGCTTCACGCGGAGTGCCGCAATCTCCGCGAGGACCGTCGCAAGGTCACCGGGATCCGACATCTCGCCAGGCTCATAGGCCGGGCCGCCCTCGCCCTCACCCGTCATGAGCCAGACCATCGAGACATTCAGGAAGCCCGCGAGCATCTGCAGCTTGTTCGCCCGCGGCTCGGACCGGTCGCCCTCCCAGTTCTGCACCGTCTCGAGACGCAGGCCCAACTGGCGCGCAAGCTGCGCCTGGCTCAGGCCCTGCGCCTCGCGCGCAAGCGCCACGCGGTCGCCGAAAGTGGCGGCACCATCACTGAAATCGTCCATCGTCTCTGCTCCTCGCCCCTTGGGGCTCGACCAGTGCTCCCGGCATTCGCGGGGGATGCCGCGCTGCCGGTGGCGCCGAGCGGTCAGGCTCGCCATTGTGCACCGCCGTTCTCATAGAGTGGAAACGGTTTGCCTTGCTCGTTCGCGACAACCAACCCTCACGTCGCGACACGCAACGCATTAGTTGCGCCGCACAACCCTCAACCATGTCCCCGCATGAGGGACAAGCTGATATGCCCAGCACTGCCCTTGCGTAGCCGGCGTCGCCGGGCGTATCGACAAACGCGACCACAACCCCTCGGAGCCGACCCCATGGCCTTCCTCGCCGATGCCCTCGCCCGCGTGAAACCCTCGCCGACCATCGCCATCAGCACGAAGGCCAACGAGATGAAGGCGGCCGGCGAGGACGTGATCAGCCTCGGCGCGGGCGAGCCCGATTTCGACACGCCAGACAACATCAAGGCCGCCGCCAAGGCCGCCATCGACGCCGGCCGCACGAAGTACACGGCACCCGATGGCATCCCGGAGCTGAAGAAGGCCATTGCGGATAAATTCAAGCGCGAGAACGGCCTCGACTACACGGTCAAGGAAGTCAGCGTCGGCACGGGCGGCAAGCAGGTGCTCTACAACGCGCTCATCGCCACGCTGAACCCGGGCGACGAAGTGCTGATTCCCGCGCCCTACTGGGTGAGCTATCCAGACATGGTCCTCCTCGGCGGCGGCGTGCCCGTCGTGGTTGAGACCGGGATCGAAACAGCCTTCAAGATGACGGCCGAGGCGCTGGAGGCCGCGATCACACCCAAGACCAAGTGGCTGATCTTCAACTCGCCCTCCAACCCCTCGGGCGCAGGCTACAGCCGGGCGGAGCTGAAGGCGCTCACCGATGTCCTGATGCGCCACCCGCATGTCTGGGTGATGACGGACGATATGTACGAGCATATCGCCTATGAGGGTTTCGAGTTCTGCACGCCGGCCGAGGTTGAGCCCGGTCTCAAGGACCGCACGCTGACCGTAAACGGTGTCTCCAAGGCCTATTCGATGACCGGCTGGCGGATCGGCTACGCCGCGGGACCCGAGCATCTGATCGCGGCGATGCGCAAGGTGCAGAGCCAGTCGACCTCCAACCCGTCCTCGATCAGCCAATGGGCGGCGGTCGAGGCGCTGAACGGTCCCCAGAACTACATCGCCACCTCGCGCGCAGCCTTCCAGAAACGCCGCGACCTCGTCGTCTCGATGCTCAACCAGGCGACGGGGATCGAATGCCCGCTGCCCGAGGGCGCGTTCTACGTCTACCCCTCGATCAAGGGGCTGATCGGCAAGAAGACGCCCGGCGGCAAGACGATCGAGACGGACGAGGATTTCGTGACCGAACTCCTCGCGGCAGAGGGCGTGGCCGTCGTCCATGGCGCCGCCTTCGGCACGAGCCCCAATTTCCGCGCGAGCTACGCCACCGACGAGGCGACGCTGGAAGACGCCTGCAGCCGCATCCAGCGCTTCTGCGGAAGCCTCACCTGAGGCTGCATCGATGCCCTGAGAAACGCCGCTCTCGCGTCTGGGAGCGGGCCGGCGGGTGGGCGGCCGCGGAGACCGCCTGTCCGACGGGACAGGCGGGCGAGTAGGCCCGGCACTCGTCGGCCCGCCAGCCGGAGCGAAGGAGCGCCCCATGCATGTGATCGTCATCGGCGCCGGTATCGTCGGCCTTTCGGCCGCCTGGGCCCTGAGGCGGCGCGGCGCCGCCGTCACGGTCGTCGAAAAGGGACCGATCCCCTGCCCGACCGCCGCCTCGGCCGATCATCACCGCATGATCCGGCGGAGCTACCCGCGCAATCCGGGCTATGCGGCGCGCATGGATGATGCCTTCGCCGCCTGGTCGCGTCTCTTCGCCGACTTCGCCGAGGCCCGCCTCGGCCCGCGCCAGCGCTTCTATTGCGACCGCGGGGTGCTCACGCTCTCAGAACGTCCTGGCGATTACGGCGACGAATCCCGGAAGCTCTTCGACTATCACGACATGCCCTATGAGCGGCTGGACGGCTCCGCAGCGATTGCCGAGCGCCTGCCGATCCTCGACACGGCCGCACTCGCCTCCAACACGCTTTTCGCGATGCTGTCGGAGGGCGGCGCGCTGATGGCGAACCGGATCCTCTCGGCTCTCGCCGACCTCCTGCGCGCCCAGAGCGTCGAAGTCCTCGAGCTTTCCCCCGCCGCCGCCATCGACCCCATCCGGCCGAGTGTGACGCTCGAAGACGGGCGGGTTCTCTTCTCGGACCTCGTCATCGCCAGCGCCGGCGCGGGCATGCCCGACCTCGCCCCGACGCTCACGGCGGATCTCGGCTACCGTCGGACGCTCATCGCCTATGCCCGCCCGCCCGAGGATCTTGCGGAGGCTTGGGAGGCCGCCCCCTGCTGGACCTTCCTCGGCGGCGATGCCGATCTCTGGGGCATCGCGCCGGTCGACGGGATCGCGCCCAAACTCGGTTGCGGCTCCCTCGGCCGCGTCGATCCTGCGGACACCGACCGCCAGATCACCCCGGAAGAGACCGCCACCATCCTGGCGCGCTACCAGGGCCGCCTCCGCGATATCGAGCGTTTCACGCCGGTCTTCGCCCAGGCGAATTACTGGATGCTAGCGCCCGAGGAGCGCTTCATGCTGCGATGGCAGGATCGTCTCCTCGCCGTCTCGGCCTGCTCGGGCCACGGCTTCAAGTTCGGCGCGCTCTCGGGCGAAGATCTTGCCGACGCAGCCCTTGGTCCCGCATCCGTAGATGAGGTCGCCGCCCGCATGGCAGCACTCGCACCAGTGCAGGCCTCATCCGTCTCCGCCAGTCCTGCTGGCGCGTAGCAACCGGCGAGCCAACGCCTCAAGTACCGGCGGCTGCCGGGAACGGATCGACTGGCGCCACCTTCGGCCCGGCCGCCTCGATCGCGCGGCCTGCATCCAGCAGCGCGTCCTCGCGATAGCGCGGGCCGATGAGTTGCACGCCCATCGGCCGGCCCGGCGCGCCCGTCGCGACGGTGAGGCCCGGGAGTGCCAGTAGCGGAAGGGCCACCTGGATGAGCTGCGCCTCGTAGACCGCGGCGAATGCCGCCTCGCCGCCGAGATCCGCATGGGCCGCGAAGGGCGGCACGGCCGAGACGGGGCAGAGGACGATGGGCCAGTCCTCGAGAAATCCCTGCCAGGAACGGATCAGCGCCACCCTGCGCTGGAGCGCCTCCATCGGCCCGGCCACAGCGCCCAGCGCCAGGAGGCGTCCCGCGACCTCGATCGCGTCCGGGTCGCCCTCCGCCTCGAGCTTCGGCAGCCCTGCCTCCCGGAACTCCGCCATCCAGAGCGCCATGTTGAGCGCCGCGGCCTCGCGGAAGGGTGGTACGGGCACCTCCTCGACCACATAGCCTGCGTGCTCGAGCGCTGCCGCGGCGGCCTCGAGCGCCGCCGTGACGGCGGGATCGACGGCGAGGCCGTCCGGCGCACGGTCGAAGGCCACGCGGCGGGGCAGCGGCGCGCCCTTCGTGGCGATGGGGATATGCCAGGGATCGCGCCAGTCGGGCATCGCCATCGCTTCGAGCCCGATGGCCAGATCGTCGATGCGCCGCGCCAACGGCCCGGACACCGCCGTGAGCTGTGCCCCCATACCCCGGTCCCGGAAGGAGAGGTTCGCGGCTGGCACGCGGCCGAGCGTGGGCCGGAGCCCGTGCACGTTGCAGGCATAGGCGGGGTAGCGCACGGAGCCTGCGATATCGGTACCGTGTGCAAGCGCGCCTATCCCGGCGGCCACCGCCGCCCCCGCGCCGCCCGACGATCCACCCGGCGTCAGGCCGGCATCATGCGGGTTCAATGTGTCGCCATGCAGGCTGTTGCGGCAGAACCAGCGGATCGAGAAGGCGGGCGTGTTCGTCCGCCCGACAATCACGGCGCCTGCCCGGCGCAGATTGGCGACCACAGGGTTGTCCGCATCCGCCCGGTGATGGGCCTGCTGGCGAAGACCGTTCGTCGTCGCACGACCCTGGCAGTCGACATTGACCTTGATTGTCACCGGAACACCGGCGAGTGGGCCTGCGCCGGGACCTTCCCCGGGCGCGGCGTCCAGCGCATCGGCGGCGGCGAGGGCAGCCTCCGGCATCGGATCGACGACGGCATTGATCGCAGGGTTCACGGCCTCGAGCCTGGCGAGCGTGCTCTCCGTCACCTCCCGTGCCGAGACCGTGCGCGAGCGCACGAGTTCGGCGACGACCTTCGCCGGAAGTTGCCAGAGCGCATCCATCTCATACCCCTCAACCCGTGGCCGCACCGCCAGCGCCGGCATTAGCAGCCTGCTCCGGCAACGCCCCGCCGAAGGCCATGAAGCGGCGCGCATGGTGATCCGTATCACCGAGGAGGTGGTCGATCATCACCAATCGCTTGGCGTAATGCGGCAAGGCGTATTCCCAGGTCATCGCAATGCCGCCGTGGAGCTGAATGCTCTCCTCCGCCACAAGCCGGCCGACGCGCCCCGCAAGGTGCTTGGCCGCGGCGACCGTGCGTTCGCGCCCCTCCCGCGGCCCGTCGAGCACGGCGGCCGCATACATCACGGACGAACGGGCCTGCTCGATCTCGAGGCAGAGATCGACCATGCGGTGCTGGAGCGCCTGAAAGCTGCCGATGGGGCGGCCGAATTGCGTGCGGCCCTTGAGGTAGTCGAGCGTCATGTCCTTGCAGACATCCATGAGGCCGATGGCCTCTGCCGAAAGCGCGAGCGCGCCGCGGGCCAGCGTCTCCTCTAGGACCGCGAAGCCCTTGTCCGGGCCGATGAGCGGCCGGGCCGGGGTAGCCTCGAGCATCAGGTCGGCGGCACGACCGCCTTCGACGGTGCCATAGGCGCGGCGCTCGAGCCCCGATGCATCGGCATCGACGAGGAAAAGCGCGATCCCTTCCTCGTCCTCGACGTCTCCCGCGATGCGGGCGCTGACGATGAGATGATCCGCCGCGTCGCCGTTGAGGACCACGGCTTTGTGCCCCGTGAGCCGCCAGCCATCGGGGCTTTCCTCGGCACGTGTCACGACCCGGGCCGCGCGGTAGCGCGCACCCGGTTCGCCATGGGCGAGGGCCAGGAGCGTTTTGCCCTCTGTGATGTCTTCGAGAAGGGCGGCCTCGCCTGCGCGGTGGAGCGGCCAGGCGCCAAGGACGGCGCTGGCAAGAAAGGGTTCGACCGAGAGACCGCGGCCGAGGGCGTCGAAGACCACCATCAGGTCTTCGCCGGTGCCGCCAAAGCCACCGGCCTCGGGCGGCAGGAGCGCGCCCACAAGGCCGAGATCCGCCATGTCGGACCAGGCGGCACGGTCGAAGCCCTCGGGCGCCTCGACCGCCTTCATGCGGCGTTCGAGCGGGTATTGCTCGCGGAGCCAGCGCGTGGCCGTATCTGCCAGCATGCGCCGCTCCTCGGATAGTTCGAAATCCATCAGGCTTCTCCCGTCCCTTGTTCTGTCGGCCTCCTGCGCGGGGCCGATACGCAGCTGATTTGTAGACTCATTGACGGAAAATACCCGAATTATGAAGCCGTAATTCCTAAAGA
>JBCBYV010000060.1:0-3840 GCA_039815685.1 Pseudomonadota bacterium
AGCGGACCGGCGTCCGGCTGCGCTTCATCGAACCCCCTCTCGGCGAATGCATGCATTCGCCTGCCGGGCAGCGGGACAAGCCGGTGCAGAACGCCTTCGTCGAAAGCTTCAACGGCAAGTTCCGCGACAAGTGCTTGAACCTCCACTGGTTCCGCTCGCTCCGCCACGCCCGTGAGAAGATCGACCGCTGGCGGGACCACTACAACACCGAGCGCCCCCATTCGGCGCTTGGCTACATCCCACCAAAGGAGTTCCTGAACTTAACCGCCGCGCCGGCGCTTGAGACTCTTGCGGTCTCCGCGTCTTCGCTCGACACTCACTACCAACCGGAGAATTCCATTTCCCCGTGGCCCTGATCACGGGGAAGGTCAGTGCAGCGCTGGATTGTCGCCCGGTTGCGGGGGCGGCGGTTCTTCTCCTTGGCCGAGCTGAACACGGCGATCCGCGAACTGCTGGAGCGCTTCAACGGTAAGGTGACCCGGCACCTGGGCGCGAGCCGCCGCCAGCTGTTCGAGACGCTCGACCGGCCGGCGCTGAAGCCGCTGCCCGCGACACCCTACTAGTATGCCGAGTGGCTCGAGCGCAAGGTCGGGCTCGATTATCACGTCGAGGTCGGCAAGCATTACTACTCGGTGCCCCACACCCTCCTGAAGCAGAGTCTCTGGGCGAGGGTGACGGCGCCCACGGTCGAGATCTTCCGTGAAGGCCAGAGGGTTGCCGCTCATGTGCGGACCTCCGGCAACCGCCAGCACACCACGGTGCCCGAGCACATGCCCGCGAGCCATCGCCGCTATGCGGGTTGGACACCCAGCGAGATCCGGCGCCAGGCGGAGCGGATCGGACCGAGCACTGGCGCCCTCGTCGACCTGATCCTGAGAACCAAGACCCACCCGGAACAGGGCTTCCGGGCCTGTCTCGGCATCTTGCGGCTCGCGAAGCCTCATGGCCGCGATGCCCTCGAGGCCGCCTGCCAGCGTGCGCTCGAGATCGGCGGCACGTCCTACAGCTCGGTCAATTCCATTCTCAAGAACAACCTGCATCGCCACCGGCCCGACAAGCCCGCGGAGGGGCCGGCGATCTCTCATCCCAACATCCGCGGTGCCGAGTATTTCCACTGAGGAGAAGACGCATGCTCGACCACCCAACCCACGACCAGCTGCGATCCCTGAAGCTCGACGGCATGGCGGATGCTTTCGCCGAGCTGCAGGGCCGCGACGATGCTGGCGATCTCAGCCATGCCGAATGGCTGGGGCTCCTGATCGACCGCGAGGCCGCCAGCCGCAGCACCAAGAAGTTCCAGACCCGGATGCGCGCGGCGAAGCTGCGCCATGTCGGCGCCTGAATCGAGAATGTGGACTACCGGGCGCCCCGCAAGCTCGACAGGGCGCTGTTCAAAGACCTCGCCACGGGCAAGTGGCTCGACGAGCGCCGCAACCTTCTGATCACCGGCCCTGCGGCGTGGGGAAAACCTGGCTCGCCTGCGCCCTCGGCCACAGAGCCTGCAGGGACGGCAAATCCGTCCTCTACCACCGTCTGCCGCGGCTGTTCGCCGAGCTCGAGCTCGCCCATGGCTCCTCTCGTCGAATGTTCCATTCGACTGTCGGGCAACAGACGGCCGCTTCACCCGCCTCTTCCGCCAGCTCGTGAAGGCGGACCTCCTGATCCTCCCCTCTCATGGTTTGTAAACAAACCATTGCCGGGCAACGGACGACTGGGGCCCCGACCGTCTCACCGCCGGCCAGCGCCGGGACCTCATGGAGATCTTCGAGGACCGCTATCAGGCCGGCTCCACCGTCATCACCAGCCAACTCCCCGTCGATGCCTGGCACGCCGTGATCGACGAGCCGACCTTCGCCGACGCCATCCTCGACCGCCTGATCCACAACGCTCACCGGCTTCCCCTCGACGGCCCGTCGCTCCGCAAAACCCATGACGCCGCCACCGCCGAGGACGACGAATGACCGCCGCAATCATCGCCAAGCGGCCCGCCGCGCGCGGCGCACCGTCAGCGTGATGGGGCGCACGCTGCGCCGCGCGCAGCTCCCAAACCGCACAACTCCGCGAACTTGACCAGAGAGGTGCCGACTGACATCAGAAACTCGCGGCCAGCCGCAGCGGCCAGGATGTCCGGATGCTCCGGAACCCCTGTCCGGATGTCACTGGAACGGCTGTCCGGATGCCTCGGAATACGCATCTCGGAGATATCGTGAGAACTGTCGAGAGACATACCGGTCAGAGCAGGACCAGCTATCGCCGGTGTGCGGCGTCGTCATCGATCGTGAGCCATTAGAGAATAGTTGGGCTCAGGAGTCTTGCGCTGCGCGAAGGTGTCGCTCGTGCGTCTTTGAAAGGGAGACCGCCACCTAACTCGCACTTGTTTTCCAGCGTTTCCGCACGGCTTCGGTCCTGAGCGGGGCCTCGCGCTGAAGCGGCCTCAAACCTTCTCGACAACATGGAAGATGGTGACGCGACGGCGCGGACTGGATGCGCTCGGCCGAATGATGTATCGATGCCGACGCTGGAGCTACTTCTTATTGGAACCGGTTATGCCGCATTTCGAACGAGCCCTTTTCTTGTCCATCGCCTTGACGTTCCCGATGCAAGCTCTCGCGCAAAGCGGCGACACGGGTACGGATCGCGATCGACTCCGAACTCAATCGCTCGCCGGCTACAAGTGCGTGACGGTCAAGCTTGGTCAGCCGGCATGGCTATTTTTCTTTCGCAATGGAGGCGGCGCCGTCGAAGGCGCCGGCACAGAAACTTCGTTCAGCTGGAGCATCGCGCAAGACGAAGTCTGCATGGAGCATCAAAGCGGCGCACGCGCGTGCGCGCCTCTTCCCGAGAAGATTGGCTCCAATGATCAAAAGGTCGTGCAGGACGCCGCAGCTCTCGCCTGCGAGCGGCTACGTGTGCCCATATCAGGTAGCGCGAACTTTCAGAACTGAGCGTCGAGCACCATGGCGTCCTGGATCCCAGCACGGTTAGATGCGTAGGCTCTCTTAGCCGAAGCGGACAGTCACGATCGTGCAACGGAGCCTTCACCGACGCGCGGCGAAGTTCGGGCGTTCGTCGAACTTCAGCTCGATCCGGCGGTTGCGGGCGCGGGCGGCTGGGGTGTTTCGCGTGTCGAGCGGCTGGTACTCGCCGTAGCCGAGCGCGGCGAGGCGTTCGGAGGGCAGCCCCTCGACCTCGGTCAGGTACTGCACGACCGAGAGGGCGCGGCCCTGGCTCAGCTCCCAGTTGTTGCGATAGCGGCCGGTGCCGATGAGCGGCACGTCGTCGGTGTGGCCCTCGACCACCAGCAGCCAGTCGACGCTCGGGGGGATGCGGCGGATCACGTCGCGAAGCGCGTCGGCGAGTTCGCTGAGCTCGCGCCGACCCTCGAAGCCGAGCTGGGCCGAGCCGGTGCCGAAGAGCACCTCCGACTGGAAGACGAAGCGGTCGCCGACGATGCGGATGTCCCGCCGGTCGGCGAGGGCCTTGCGCATCTCGCCGAAGAACTCCGATCGATAGGCTTCGAGGCTCTCGTTCTCGCGCCTCAGCCGTTCGACCTCCCGCGCCTTCAGCTGCGCCTCGCGGGCGAGCGCGGCGTTGAGCCGGCCGCCGAGATTGGCGATCTGAACGGACTGCGCGGCGTCCTTCGCCTCCGACGCCTCAAGCTGGGCCGAAAGGGTCGCGACCTGCGCGCGAAGCTCGGCGGCCTGTTCGTTGAGAAGCGCGAGGTTCTTCGCCTGCTCAGAAGCCAGGGTCTGGCTTTCGGCGAGGCGCGAGCGGGCGAGGGCGAGAAGCGCGCGCTCCCGCTCCCGCGCGGCGGCGGCGTTGTCGAGCCCTTCGCGCGTC
>JBCBYV010000025.1:0-73874 GCA_039815685.1 Pseudomonadota bacterium
CCCCCCCCCCCCCACATTCGGGGGGGGTGGGGGCGCCCCGGGGCGGGGCCCCCCCCCCGCCGGCCCCCCGGCCGTTTCTTTATGCGATCACTGGAAAACCGCGGAGGGGTTGTCGAGGCTGTCCGACCCTTCGAACGCGATGGCCTCGAGACCGAGGGTCGAGACGGCACGCTCGATATCGCGGGTCTGGGCGACGAGCGCATCGACCGCCGCGTTGATCAGCGCACCGCCCGTCTCGTTAGCGGGATCGAGCATCTGGTCGTAGGCCATCCCTGACTCAGCCGTCGTCTTGATCGCGCCGAGCGCCATCATGGTCGCAGTCAGGCTCGCCTTCATGCGCGCGTCGGTCTCGGCATCCGCCTCGGCGGTGAGGTCCGAGAGCGACGGACCCTCGACCACTGTGCCGTCGATCCGGACATACCGGCCGTGGTAGATGTTCTGGATGCCGAGCCCGTCGTAGAAGTGGCTGTTATGAGTGTTGTCGGCGAAGCAGTCGTGCTCCTCCTCCGGATCGTTGAGCAGAAGGCCGAGCTTCATGCGCTCACCCGCCTGCTCGCCATAGGAGAGGCTGCCCATGCCGGTGAGCATGGAGACGAGCGCGCCGCGCTCACCCTTTGCCTCGAGCTCGGCCCGCGCCTCGCCCCCCGGCGCCCAGGCCGCGGCGATCCATTCGAGATCGGAGATCAGAAGATCCGTGGCAACCTTCAGGTACTGCGCACGGCGGTCGCAGTTGCCGTTGGTGCAGTTCGCCGTGTCGAAATCCGTCGCCGGCCGCTCGCCCGCGCCCGGCCCCGTGCCGTTGAGGTCCTGGCCCCAGAGCAGGAACTCGATGGCATGGTAGCCGGTGGTCACGTTCGCCTCGATCGCGTCGAGCTCGTGCAGCTCCTCGATGAGCTCGGGCGTGATCTCGGTGGCATCGATGGTTCGGCCCGAGATCTCTAGCGTCGGGGAGGCGACGATGTTGAGCCCGCCATAGGGGTTCTCGTCGGTCGCGCCGCCGGTTGCCACGTAGTCGATCAGCCCCTCGTCGAGCGGCCAGGCATTCACCTTGCCCTCCCAGTCATCGACGATGGCATTGCCGAAGCGATAGACCTCGGTCTGCTGGTAGGGCACGCGGGAGGCGAGCCAGGCGGCACGCGCATCGGCCATCGTCCGCTCGTTGGGCGTCGCGATGAAGGCGTCGATCGCTTCGCCGAGACGCTGCGCCGTGGTGAGGCTGTCTGCGTATTTGGCCGCGGCGATGTCCATATAGGTCTCGACCACGGCCGATTTCTCGACCGCTTGCGCCGGCAGGCTCATGACAGCGGTGGTTGCTAGGAGCGCAGCGGCACCCTTGGCAGCGTTAAGCATGGGATTTTCCTCTGTCTAAGTCGTCGTTTGTCGTTGGTGGGCTCAATGAAGTCTGGCCCGTGCCTCCGTGCCGGAGACAGGCTCAAGCCCCATATCGTCGAGCAGGCTACCGAGATGGGCCGCCCGCTCCAACACGATCGCACGGTCGGCCGCGCGCACAACCCCCTGGGCATGCGCATGGGCCGTTTCGTAGTCGCCCTCGCCCGCGGCGCGAACGATTTCCGTCAGCAGTCGCTCGTCCTGCCCGATCGAGGGGCAGAGCGCAGTGTGGCGGGTGAGACGGCGGGAAAGACCTTCCGCAAGCGCATAGAGAAAGGCCTCGAAGGCGTCGAGGAGCGACCGGGTCTTGGCCGCGCCGATCTGTCCGGAGAGGCCGGTGCGCACGGCCCGCTGTCCGTCCGGGCCATCGAGCCAGCGACGAAGCGCCACAACCAAAAGCTGGTCAGACGGCCGCGCTTCCACGAGCCACCCGGCATGGTGCTGGTCGCTGGATGGATCCCGCATGACCGTCACTTCGTGAGAATGAGCTTCCCGGCCCGGGTCTCCCGCAGGGTATAGGCCTCCTGACCATGCCGGATCGTCACCGTGTTCGACGTGCCGAGCAGCTGGCGGCTGTCGACGGACTCGCCCGGCGACCAGACGGGCGCGGGTCTATCGTCGAAGTGCCGGTTCTGTGCCTTCAGGAAAATCTCTCTCTGGGCCATGTCTGCCTTCCCGTAGCGACTGCCAATTGGGGACTGGCTGGAGGCCTTCACGGGCCGGCAGCGCGTCCGCAGAGTGGAATAGCAGAGTCATTTGATCGGAAAAAGCCCTTTCCCGAGTTCCGCGCTCGGAAATGCGCCCACCCAGCCCGCAGGCAGCATCGGCTTGGCGGGGTGGCGCGCTGCCGGTCTTCACCCAAGGTCCGCCGGGGAGCGTCTGGGCGTATCGCAAGATGCGAAAAAACTGTTTCTGGGCAGCTTCTTCTGGGGCGTATCTCAGAGCATCTGCGCCAAGGGCGCCGAGCGATGATCTGTGAGGCGGCAGACGGGCCAGCGCGAAGCTATGCCGCACCCAGCTGTCTGATGGCTCGCGAGGGATCAGGCGCTCTGGCAGGTCTTCTGGGGCGCGGATGGTGGCGGCGTATGCTCCCCGCCCGCGCTGGGATGCTCTGTTCCCCAAATGCGCTGAGCGTCCTTGGCGATCAGGCGGTCCTGAAGGCGATCGAGCTCCGCCAGCGCGCGCGTCTCGTCGGCCGTCCGCGCCAAGGCACGGCGGAAGGACTGCTCCACGGAGCGCGGGCGCCAGGGAAGCACAGCGCCCGCGAGCCAGGTGCGAAGGACCGCGGGCAGCCGGTCGAACTCCCGCATCGGATCCTCCGCCCGCCGCCGTCGCTTGAGGCTCGTACGCCCGCGATTGCCGTGCATCAGTATTCCTCGTCCGGGTCGGTGATCGGATCGATGACGAGCACGAAGCGCGTCTGGCCGGTGCCCTCGATCGGGGGCGACCGGTGGACGAGGCCGGAGCGGGGTGCCTCGGGCCAAAGGGTGCCGCGCAGGACGATCGGCGCACCGGTCGGCACCGTGACGATCAGGCGAGGCTCGGCGCCGTCGGCTGAGATGCCGTACTGGGTGCCCGTTCCGCGATAGGTGCAGAGCAGGCGCGCAGTGACCGTGTCGACATGGAATTTGCGGCAGCGGTTCGTGCTGACAGCCTCGAGGCGCAGGCGGAGGAAGGGTGCAGGGACAAGCTTGAGGAAGGTGCGCGTGAGCCCTTCGATATCCTGCAGCAGCCACGCCCTCTCCGCCCCGTCGGGCACGCCCTGTTCGTCGCATAGCTCGAGAAGGGCGTCTTGCAGCTCTTCCGGCCGCAGGATGATGCGTGCCCGGGGAATGAGATCGGGCGGCAGCGCATCGATCCAGGCCTGAAAGCCCGGGTCCGTCTGCCGACGCCAGACCACCGCAGCACATCCCGGCTGCTGGATCGCGGCAAGGCCGTCGCGGGCGCCGGCGATCTCTATGCCGACAGCCTCAATCGTCGCGAGATCGCGCACCACGTTCATGGCCTGCCCTCCGCCGCTGCGGTGCCCGTCATCGTCCACCTCATCGCCGCAGCTTCGCGTTGTTACGTTATACTGTAACAGCTCCGTCAAGCCCCCATGGCCCCCTTCCCCCGACACGCGGGCGCGCGACCGTGATACGGAGGCCGCGGCGTGGTGTTGCCCGCGCGGGTCACGGCAGGCACCTGTCCCGTCTTCAGAAGGTCGCCGAGTAGGTGAGCGTGAATTGCCGGCCCGGGGCGATGAAGCGCCTCTGATCGGTCAGGCCGAAGCGGGTCTGGCTCTCGAGCGGGAGGTACTCGTTGTTGAGCAGATTGGTGACGTCAAGGGCGAGCGTGCCCGGCCCGACATCGTAGGTCGCGCTCAGATCGACCGTCACATAGCCGTCGATCGCCTCCCCATCGACGCCTTCGTCGAAGGCGCGGTCCCGGTCGCCGATATAGAGCACGCGCGCCCCGAGGCTGACTTCGGGGATCGGTCGCCAGTCGGCGGAGAAGTAGAGTTTGAGAGGCTGCACCGTGAGGCTTGAAAGCGGTTGGAAATCGCCGTCGTCGTCCGGGTCGTTCTCCCCCTCGTTGAAGGACGCATCGAAGCCCAGTTGCAACGCGTCGGTCACGTCGAGGCGTGTCGAGAGCTCCACGCCGTAGTTGCGCTGGGGCGAGCGGACGAGATCGGCGAAGCCGGTCACCGGATCGACGCTGACGGCGGATCCGTTCGCCGAGCGGGCGAAGAAGCCCGAGAGCTGATAGGTGAGCGGGCCGACCGAGCCGCGCACGCCGCCCTCGAAGCTGTCGACGTCGATCGGCTCGACGAATTCCGAGCCGACGAGCGAGGCGTTGGGCGCAATCGCGTTCGTTGCCGCGGAGATGTTGGGCAGCGAGAAGCCCTGCGCGAAGCTCGCAAAGAGCGTCGTCTCCTCGGTCACCTGGTAGGTCGCACCGACATTGAAGGAGAAGCCGCCATTCGAGCCCGAGCCACCGTTGCGCGGTCCCGCAGGCAGCCCGAAGGTCGGGAAATGCGGATCGGCGTCGAAGGAGAAACGGTCGTAGCGCAGACCGCCGGAGATCGAGAGGGTGTCGGTGATCTCGATATCCGCCTGAGCGAAGAGGCCGAAGGTCACGAGATCGGTGGGGGCGAATTGCTGACGCTCCCCGCTCGCGTCGAAGTTGGCGGTGGCGTCGAACACATCGCCGTCCGAGATGAGCGTGGGCACCGTGTTCATCTCATTGAGATAATCGCCGCCGACCGAGATCTCGACGCGGTCGAAGAAACGGCGGCTGTAGTCGCCGCGAAAGCCGAAGGCATTGCCGTCGAAATTCGTCTGGAAGAGCCGTGGCCAGGTCGGGGGCAAGGGGCCGGTACCGAGATCGGCGCCGTCCTGGGTTAGTTCCTCATCGCGGTAGTAGCCCTGGAGGCGCATCGAGCCGCCAAGCAGGTCGTCATGCTCGTAAGTCAGGTTCGCGAAGATCGTCCGTTGCGCGGGCTCGACTTCGTAGGTCACGGGTCGCGGTGCCGCAACAGCGTTGCCGTCATTGCCCGGCACGCTGGTGAAATCGGTCCGATTGGTGCCGAGGCGGGTGAAGTTGAAGTAACCCTCGATGCGCTGATCGGGCGTGAGGTCGTAGCCGGCTTTGCCGAAGAACGTGATGTCGTTCGTATCGTCGAGCCGGATGCCCGGCGCGATCCGGTCGCCGTCGGGCTCGAAGAATCCGTTCGTGGACTCAAAGCTGACGCTGCCGAGATAGCTGAAGCTGTCGACCGTCCCGCTCGCCTCGGCGAAGACGTTATAGCTCGTCCCCTCAGCCGTCAGGAACTCGTCCGGCACGGCGAAGCTGCTCGCGGAGATCCGGGTTCTGAGCTCGAAGGGTTCGGGCGACGGATCCCGGGTGAAGAACTGGATGACCCCGCCGGTCGCCCCGTTGCCGTAGAGCGCGGTCGGGCCATAGAGCACCTCGATCCGGTCGATGGTGAGCGGGTCGAAATTGCCGAGGGCGACGCCGAACTCCCCAGCGCTGAGCGGGATGCCGTCGAGCAGGAAGAGCGCCTCGCGCCCCCGCAGGCTGAGGCTGCGGGTGGAGTTCTGAAAGACCGGCGTGCCGAAGCCGGGGATGACCTCGGGCAGTGTTTCGGAGAAATTCGTGCTGCGGCGGTTGATCTTCTCGAGCTGCTCGCTGTCGATCGTCAGGATGGCGCGGGGGATATCCTCGAGGCTCTGCTCGCGACGGCCGGCCGTGATGATCATCGGCTCCAGCAGCGTCACGCCCCCATCGAGCGGCAACGGTGCGTCCTCGGCGGCGCCGGCTTCCTGAGCAATGGCCGGCATCGCGGCGCCGGCAATCAGCGTCCCGAACCCGGCGAGCACGAAGTGTGTGCGCATCTTTCCCCCCGATGCCGCGGATCTGGCCGCCGCGGTCACGCAACGCTCGCCCCTACCGATCATGCAAGGCGCGACGCTTTCTTGAGAGCAGTTCGCACGACCGGGACGAAGGCTGCAATGCCGACAAAAACACTCGGGTGTCGAACCTTGTCGGATCGCCGCTCGCGATCCCGATCCGAGCGGCGACCTTCGGACCCGACCTGACCCGTCGAAACGCGCTGTCGGCTTTCCATCAGGCGGACGGCACTTGAGTGCTGGTATGCCAGGAAGCGCTTTGCTGCGCGAGAAAGTCGTTTGCATCCCCCGGAAGAGGGTCCCGTTCTCATTTCAGGTCAGGATCATGCCGTGGCGCACAACGCGAGGGAGACTGGATAAATCACTGTTCAAAGAGCAGGTTGCTTTTTGAAACCTCAGTCAGACGCAGTTTCTTTTTCGGCGGTGCAGCAATAATCTTGCAAATTGGTCGACTTATTTGACATTTCTCGGCGCTCGCCCATAACGTGAGCCTACCAACCCGGGTTCACGCGCTTCGTACCGTGCCGTCAGGTAGGAGCGTCAGGCCCGGGCTGGATGCTACATGCGTCGGGAGGGTCTGCGGAGAGCGAGCGTTCGGGTGGAGACACGGTGTGGTCGGCGGCGACAACACTATGCGTCCGACGCCGGGCTCGACACCACGAGAATGCCAACACTCAACGCGTGTTCGCAGGGCTTCAGGGCCCCCGGGGCACCGTGAATTGCCGTTCTCACCACAACAAGAAAAGCAGCCCACTGCGACGCCGTAACAAGTGAGTGCAAAGAAGCACCGAAAGGGAGGACCAACTATATGACAACAAGGAGAGTGAAGGGCGGGATGCCGATAGCTGCGGCTGCAGCTGTCCTGGCAGCATCGCTTGCAGTCCCCGAGACGTCAGTGGCGCAGGAGACACAGTACTTCCCGATTGCAAGTAGCCGTGTGGGTCCCTACTCGGCGATGGGCACCGGTTACTATGGTGCGCAGATCGACTACATGAACTACGTGAACATGAACGGCGGCGTGAACGGCGTGATGTTGACGTGGCAGGAGTGCGAGACGGAGTACAATGCGGTTAAGACCGTCGAGTGCTACCAGCGGCTCTTCGAGAAGGACGGCCAGCAAATCGTCGTCTTCGACACGCTCGGCACCCCTGGCGCCTATGCCGTGATCAACCGTATGGCTGAGGATGAGGTTGTGCTTGCCCAGTACGGCTACGGCCGTACCGACGCTGCCGATGGCACCGTCTGGCCGTGGGTCTTCAACGCCGCCAGCCACTACTGGTCCCAGATCGCCGTGAAGATGAAGTTCATGGCGGAGCAGGAGGGCGGTATCGAGAACATGAAGGGGAAGAAGATCGTCCACCTTCACATCGATAGCGCCTATGGCCGCGAGCCTCTGCCCGCGATGCGCCAGATCTCCAAGGATTGGGGCGTCGAACTCGTCGAGATCTCCATCCCGCCCCCGGGCCTCGAGCAGCAGTCTCAGTGGCTGCAGGTGCGCCGCGAGCAGCCCGACTGGGTGACGTTCTGGGGTGCAGGATCGGGCATGAACTCGACCGGCATGACCAACGCCGCCCGCGTCGGCTTCCCGCGTGATCGCCTGGTCTACGTCACCTTCGGCGCGGCCGAGGAGGACATGTTCCCGGCGGGCGACAGCGCGACGGGCACCTACGCCATGGCGAATGCCCTGCCCGGCACGGAGTTCCCGCTGGTGAAAGCCATCAAGGAGCAGGTGTACGGCGCCGGCAAGGGTAACCTCGCCGACGAGAGCCGCGTGGGCTCGGTCTACTGGAACCGCGGGCTTGGCGCGGCCGTGATGTGGATCGAGGCGATGAAGAACGCGCAGGAGATGCACGGCAAGGTTGGCAAGGCCGTGACGGGTGCCGAGTTCCGCGATGGCTATGAGGCGCTCAACATGACCGAGGCCCGTCTCGAAGAGATCGGCATCAAGGGCATGGTCGCTCCCTTCGCAATCTCCTGTGAGAACCACGAAGGCGCGGGCAAGTTCGCCATGATGCAGTGGGATGGCGAGAAGTTCGTGCAGGTGACCGGATGGGAGGCACCCCTCGATCCTAGCTACATCCGCCAGCTGGTCGAGGACTCGGCAGCGAAGTTCGCTTCCGAGAACAACATCACGCCGAAAGAGTGCTCCTGACACTCGGCGGCCTCTAAGTCCGACCGACATCCGAAGGCGGCGGCACCTGCGCCTCCGCCTTCGGACCAGCGAATTCAGGGCCCGGCTCGACCGGCCGGACCCTGGACTCGTCCCTCCCCTGCGCAACCGATGGCGGTTCCTGCATGAATGCGAAGACAGACAACATCCTGGAAATTGCCGATGTCGAGGTGGTTTACGACAACGTTATTGCAGCTTTGCATGACGTTACGCTCTCCGTACCGCGGGGCAGCATCGTGGCCCTTCTCGGCGGCAATGGCGCAGGCAAGAGCACGACGCTGAAATCGATCTCCACCATGCTGGCGAGCGAACGCGGCAAGGTGACAAGCGGCTCGGTCATCTACGACGGCGCACCGGTGAAGAACCAGACGCCCGCCGACATGGTTGGGCGCGGCCTCGTCCATGTTCTCGAAGGACGGCGTTGCTTTGGCCACCTGACCGTCGAGGAGAACATCATCGCGGGTGCGTACTCCCGCAAGCTCTCGAAGACCGAGATCAAGGACGAGCTCGAGAAGATCTATGGCTACTTCAAGCGCCTGAAGGAACGGCGGAAGAGCCAGGCGGGCTACACCTCCGGCGGTGAACAGCAGATGGTCGCCGTGGCGCGCGCGATGATGGCAAAGCCGCGGATGCTGCTGCTTGACGAGCCCTCGATGGGTCTCGCCCCGCAGCTCGTCGCCGAAATCTTCAACATCGTCAAAGAACTTAACCAGAAGGAAGGCGTGAGCATCCTCCTGGCCGAGCAGAACACGAACGTCGCACTCCGCAACGCTGACTACGGCTACATCATCGAGACCGGGCACGTGATGCTGCACGGCACGGCGCAGGAGCTCCTGAACGATGAGAAGGTGATGGAGCTCTATCTCGGCATCTCGAAGGAGGGCCGGAAGAACTTCCGCGATGTCCTGCGCGAGGAGAGCGAGACCCATGCCGGCCTTCACCACCACTGAGCGTACGTTCCCCTGACAAGAAGACATCGAGAAACATGACGCAGGCGCGAACCTTCCCGATCGGCGACCCCATCCTTGAGGTGAAAGACATCTCCTTGAGCTTCGGTGGCGTCAAAGCAATCACCAGCAGCTCCTTCAGTGTGCTGCAGCACGAGATCAAGGCGATCATCGGCCCGAACGGTGCCGGTAAGAGCTCGATGCTGAACTGTATCAACGGCATCTACAAACCGCAGGAAGGCAGCATCGCCTTCAAGGGCGAGGTGCTGGAGAAGATCAGCCCGAACTCCATTGCACAGAAGGGCGTGTCCCGCACCTTCCAGAACCTCGCGCTCTTCAAGCGCATGTCGGTGCTCGACAACATTCTCGTCGGACGCAAGCTGCACATGAATGCGAACTTTCTCGAGGTCGCCTTCCAGCTGCCGAAGGCGCAGGCGGAGGAGCGCGAGAACCGCGAGCGGTGCGAGGAGATCGTCGAGTTCCTGGAGATCGAGGACATCCGCGACACACCAGTCGGCAAGCTCCCTTACGGTCTGCAGAAGAAGGTCGAGCTAGGCCGGGCGCTCGCGACGGAGGCCGAAGTCCTGCTGCTCGACGAGCCCATGGCGGGAATGAACGTCGAGGAGAAGCGCGAGATGTGCCGCTTCATCCTCAAGGTGAACGACGAACTCGGCACGACGATGGTGCTGATCGAGCACGACATGGGCGTGGTGATGGACATCTCCGACACCGTCGTCGTGCTGGATTACGGGAAGATCATCGCCGACGGACCGCCCGACGAGGTGCGGAGCAACCAGGACGTGATCGACGCCTACCTCGGAGTGGCCCATGACTGAATTCCTGTTCTTTATCGAGGTCGTCGTCGCCGGTCTTCTGGCTGGCACGATGTACTCGCTCGTCGCCCTGGGCTTCGTGCTGATCTACAAGGCGTCCTCGACCTTCAACTTCGCCCAGGGTGCGATGGTGTTCTTCGCCGTCCTCTCCTTCGTGGGCTTCATGGAGTTGGGAATACCCTTTGTGCTGGCGTTCTTCGTCACCATCCTGCTCATGGCCTTTGTCGGCTTCTGTACCGAGCGGCTGGTGCTGAAGCCGCTGATGAACCAGAGCGAAGATACCCTGCTGATGGCGACCATCGGCCTCGGCTTCGTGCTCGAAGGGCTGGCGCAGGCTGCCTGGGGCGTCGAGGTGCGGCGGCTCGATCTCGGCATCGGCGACTTCCCGATCCCGTGGATCATCGACAGCACTGGTCTCTTCATCAGTGCGCTGGACCTCACCGCGGGTCTCGTGGCGGCGGGGATGATCATCGGCCTCGCGCTCCTCTTCAAGTACACCAAGATGGGGCTCGGCCTGCGGGCGGTGGCGGACGACCCGGGGGCGGCGAGCTCCATCGGCATCCCCCTGCCCGCCATCATGCTGATGGTGTGGTCCGCTGCGGGTGTCGTCGCTCTCGTCGCGGGTATGATGTGGGGCGCGCGTGCCGGCGTGCAGTTCGCACTTGTGGACCTCGCGCTGAAGGCGCTTCCTGTGCTGATCATCGGTGGCTTTTCGTCGATCCCGGGCGCGATCGTGGGCGGGCTGATCATCGGGGCCAGCGAAAAGGTCCTCGAGGTCTATGTCGGACCGTTTTTCGGCGGCGCCATCGAGGGCTGGGCGCCCTTCGTCCTGGCGATCTTCTTCCTGCTCTACAGACCAGAAGGTCTGTTCGGCGAGAAGATCATCCGAAGAGTTTAGGAGGGGAACGAGATGCGCGCGAAACCCGTCTTTCTTGGCTATTCCGTCGGCGACATCATCGGCTTCATCGTCATCATGGCGATCGGCTTTGCTGCCGTGCCGATGCTGGTGCAGTCCGACTACTGGTATGCGTCGATCCTGATCCCCTGGCTCTGTCTGGCGCTCGCCGCCATCGGGCAGCAGATCGTCATGGGCTATGCAGGCCAGCTTGCGGTTGGTGCGGCAGGCTTCATGGCGGCAGGCGCCTTCGCCTGCTACAACCTGATCCTGCGCATTCCGGACATCCCGTTCTTCATCGCCCTCATGCTCTCGGGCGTGATCGCGGCCGGCTTCGGGATCCTTTTCGGTCTTCCAAGCCTGAGGGTGCGCGGCATTTACCTCATGGTGGCGACCCTTGCGTCGCAGTTCTTCATCATCTGGATGATCGACAAGTTCGGCTGGTTCAAGAACTACGACACCTCGGGCATCATCACCGCCCAGGACATCGTCATCTTCGGCAAGCCCTTCACCTCGCCGCTCGAGATGTACCTCGTCGTGGCCTTCGTGGTGACGATCCTGACGATCCTCGCGATCAACATGGCGCGCGGCAGCACCGGCCGGAACTGGATGGCCGTGCGGGACATGGACATTGCCGCTGAGTCCATGGGCATCTCGCTCCTGAAGACGAAGCTGCAGGCTTTCGCGATCAGCGCCTTCTTCTGTGGCGTCGCTGGTGCGCTCTTCGCCTTCACTTACCTCAAGTCGATGGAGCCGGTGGCGTTCGACATCAAGCTCTCCTTCCGGATCCTCTTCATGGTGATCCTTGGCGGGCTCGGCACGATCAGCGGTGCCTTCATCGGGGCGGCGTTTATCCTGCTCTTCCCGGTGCTCCTGAACAGCATCGGCAACAACCTCTTCCACGGGGCGATCGACGCGACAATCATCTCCTCGATCGAGCTTGTGGTTTTCGGCGTGCTGATCATCGTCTTCATGATCTATGAGCCGCTGGGGATGGCGAAGCTGCTGGAGAACCTCAAACAGCGGGTCTTCTCCTTCACACCGAAGAAGAGCGCACCGCGCACGAGCAAGACGGCATAGGGCTGCCGCCGGTCGGCCAGGATCTGACCGGCGCGCCTGCTCTCTGCCGCGGATCTCATGGAGCTCTGCAAGGACAATGCAGCGCCGCAGCGGTAACCCCGCTGCGGCGCTGATCTTTCGAGGGCGGGGCCAGGGCAGTCGCGTCCCCGCGGGCAGCTTCACCCGCTGGCGGCCATCCCTTCCATCCGGTCGAGCGACTGCTCCCAGCCCTCGCGGAACGCATCGGGGGTGTAGAGGATGCGGCGGTGGTTGATCGTCACCCGGCAGCCTTTGGCGGACGGTTCGAACTGCACCTCCAACTCCGTCTCGTTGCCAAGCGCGCCATCCGGCGCCTCGTAGGTCCAGGTCATCAACAGGCGGCGGGCTGGCTCGACTGCCCTGACGGTGCCAAGGATGCGGAAGACCTCGCCAGCCGGGTTCCTGGCGCGGGCATGCCAATGGCCGCCCTCGACAGCCTCGAAGGTCATGTCGATATTGGTCATGTCGTCCTTGCCGAACCATCGCATCATCGCCTGCGGGTCGGTCCAGAGCGCGAAGACCCGCTCAGGGCTCGCCGCGATATCACGGCTTGTCGTCACGGTCTGCGCCACGGGCGTTGCCGTCTCGGTCGTCATCGTCGTCATGGGGGCTCTCCTCGGCCATCTCCTGTATCCGATCGAGCGCCGCCTCCCAGAAGCCGCGGTAGTCCGAGAGCCAGTCATCGAGCGGGCGCAGGCCCGCCGGTTCGAGCTCGCAGACCCGTTCGCGACCGCGGGCGCGGCGCCGGATCAGGCCAGCGTTCTCGAGAATGCCCAGATGCTTGGTGACGCCCGGTTGAGACAACGGCAAGCGCTCCACAAGCCGGCCCACGGTGAGCGGTTCGGCCCGCAACCAGGCGAGGATCTGCCGCCGATGCGGATCGGCCAGGGCGGCAAAAAGCGGCGAAGGATCGAGAACGTGGTCCATAAGAATCATATACCTATTTATTTATATAAATTACAAGCTATATGTCGTCGCGAGATGTCCTTTCGCCGGCAGACTGCTCTGTCGTGCCCAGAGCATCAGCGAGGCGGGTTTGGGCGGAGCCGGGGCGGAGCGGTTTCGGCTGGTTCTCCGCGGGAGCCCAGCCCGTGAGGTAGACAAGCTCGATCTCCGCCCCCACGCGACCATCCGCCAGACGCTCCGTCTCCCCGTAGATCTCGACGGCCCGCTCGAGAACGGCGCGGCGGGTGAAATGGCGGAGCCGGCCGGCGAGGATGTTCGTCTCCCCCATCGCGCGCAGATCGCGCATCAGATGCCAGCCGCTCTCGTAGCTGAGCGAGAGACGCTCGCTATCCGCAACCGGCATGGTTAGCCCTGCACGTTGCAGGAGACTGCCGAGGTCGCGGATCTCGCCCATGGGCGAGACCCTGGGACTGAGCCCGCCCGTCACTTCAGCCTCCGCCATGGTGAGGGCCGAGCGCAGCGCGGCTAGCGTCTGCCCTCCGGGAAGGACGGCGAGGAGGAGACCGTCGGGACTAAGTGCGAGGCGCAGTTGCACGAGGTGGCCGACCGGATCCTCGAGCCAGTGGAGAAGCCCTGCAGACAGCGCAAGATCCGCCGAGGCACGCGCGAAGGGCAGTGTCTCCCCCTCCCAGGCACGCGGCTGCGCGTTCGGCAGCCGGCGCGCCGCCGCGGTCAGCATACCCGGCGACGGGTCGGTCATGGTGAGCCCGGCGCCGCCATCGGTCATCGCCATCGGCAGCGCCTCGGCAACCGCGCCAGCACCGGTGCCCGCCAGTACGACGGTCGGGAACGACCGGGTCACATCGCTCAGACGCTCGGCAAGGCCCAGCGCCGCGCGGCGCATCAGAAAGTCCCCGCCGCCTTCATACCCCGCCCTCAGCGCCCGCTCGCGCGTTGCAATCTGCGCCTTTGCATCGAAAAGGCGGGGCGTCTCTTGTACTTCCATACTCTAGTCGGTGACACTTCGGCGGAGTTACCGCAAGGCGTTGAAAGGGCGCGTGGATGGCGGCGAGCGAGGAGACTTTGGAGAGCAGGATTGCAGCACCGGTACGCTGGCTCGGCCCGACCGTGAGGGGAGCCCGGGATCTGCTGTTCCCGCCTGAATGCCCGGCCTGCGGCGCGGATGTCGCGGCCGCAGAGGGGCTCTGTGCTTCCTGCTTCGCCGATTGCACCTTTCTGGCGGGCCCGTGCTGCCGCCAGTGCGGGCGGCCCGAGCCTCGGCTCAGCGCGCCGGATCCGGATCATCGCTGCGACGATTGCGTGGCGAGCGAGCCCGCGTGGGAGCGCGGCGTGGCCGTGGCGCTCTATGGTGGCGTGGTACGAAAGCTCGTGCTCGCGCTCAAGCACGGCGACCGGCTCGACACCGTTCCGCTGATGGCGGGTTGGATGCACCGGGCGGGGCGTGGGCTTCTCGCGGAGGCGGATTTCATCGTGCCCGTCCCGCTGCATTGGACACGACGGCTGAAGCGTCGGTTCAACCAGTCGGCGGAGCTTGCGCGCGCCGTTGCCGGGCACGCCGCGGGCGAACCGGGTGCCACAGTCTTTGCGCCGGACCTCCTCAGACGGGTGCGGCGCACGCCGAGCCAGGAGGGACGGGACCGTGCGGCACGGCGGGCCAATCTCGACGGCGCCATTGCGGCCGCTCCCTACGCCTCGGCCCGGTTGAGCGGGGCGCGGGTGGTACTGGTGGACGACGTCATGACCTCGGGCGCTACGTTGGATGCAGCGGCCCGGGCGTTGCGCGCAGCCGGGGCCGCCCGTGTTGACGCGCTCGTGATGGCGCTGGCGCAGGGCGGGAGCGACGCCTATTTCCCGCCCTTGTCCAATGGGGAGGCGGATGGGGCGGCATCGACTGCCGGCCGCGGAGGAGAGATGACATGAGCAGCACACCGAACGGCGCGGCGAGCGTCGAGATCTATACGAGCCCGCTTTGCCCCTACTGCACGATGGCCAAGCGCCTCCTGAAGCAGAAGGGCGTCGGCTATAGCGAGACCAATGTGATGGGGAACCGTTCGGCCAAAGGCGAGATGATGCAACGCGCAAACGGGCGGCATACGGTGCCGCAGATCTTCATCGACGGGGTACATGTGGGTGGCTGCGACGAGCTCTACGCGCTCGACGACGCCGGCAAGCTCGACCCGATGCTGAAGGGCGCTGCCTGACGATGGCGGCGGCGGATCGTTCGGACGAGCCTTTGCGCGTCGCGCTGGTGCAGCTCAATGCGTCGGACGATCCGGCTGAGAACCTTGAGGTGACCGAGGGGTATGTTCGCGCGGCAGCGGCGGGAGGCGCAGAGCTTGTCGTCACGCCCGAGGTCACGAACATCATGTCCTCGAGCAGGACGCATCAGGACGCGGTGCTGACGACCGAGGCCGAGGATCCGACGCTCGCCCGCCTTTGCGCCGTCGCCGCGGAGACCGGGATCACGCTGGTGATCGGAAGCCTCGCGCTGAAGGAGCCGTCGGGCGAGGACACGCGCTTCGTCAACCGACAGTTCGTGATCGGGCCGGATGGGGCGATCGGGGCACGCTACGACAAGATCCACATGTTCGACGTCGAGCTTGGCGACGGTGAGAGCTACCGCGAGAGCGCGTCGTTCAGGCCGGGTGACGCGGCAGTGGTGTTAGAGACCGAGCGGGCGCGGCTCGGCATGGGTATCTGCTACGACATGCGCTTCGCGGCACTCTATCGCGCACTGGCCGAAGCCGGGGCGGAGATCCTGCTCGCACCCGCGGCCTTTACCGTGCCGACGGGGCGGGCCCATTGGGAGGTGCTGCTGCGTGCCCGCGCCATCGAGACCGGCAGTTTCGTGCTGGCCGCAGCCCAGACCGGGCGGCATCGCGCGAGCCGGGGACAGGAGCGCGCGACTTGGGGCCATAGTCTGGCCGTGGCGCCGTGGGGCGAGATCCTAGCCGATGGCGGAGAGGCGCCGGGGGTGACGTTCGCCGATCTCGATCTTGCAGCGGTCGCTGATGCCCGTGGCCGCGTGCCGACCCTTGCAAACGCGCGCCGCTTCGCACCGCCTATGGGTGCTTGAGGGAAACGGTATCCCGGCTGGTCGCCGGGATCGGTTCTTCCGGGATCTCTGTTGTGCCGAGATCGCAGTGCTTTTCCGCGGTGTCGCGCTGCTACATTCAGCGTGATCAGGGGGCTGGGGAGGAGCCTTGGGGGCTCCTTCTCGAGCGTCTTTCCGAAGAATGGGCCGCGTCAAGGACGCGCCTTGCGCGCCGGCTCTGCCGGTGGCTGCGCCATCCTTGACCCGGCCCATCCTTCGGGCAGTGGCCAACATTTCAGTCCAGCGTCAGGACGGCGCCGGGGTTGAGGATGCCGTTCGGGTCGAGGGCAGCCTTGATGGCGCGCATGGCGGCGAGCTTTGCGGGATCGAGGCGGTCGGCGAGTTGACGCGCCTTGACGCGGCCGATGCCGTGCTCGGCGGCGATTGAGCCGCCCTCGGCAAGGGCGGCCTCGTGGACCGCGGCGCTCGCCTCGGCGCCCGCCTCGCGCCAGTCACCGGCTGCGGCACCTGCCGGCGGGAAGAGGTTGTAGTGGAGGTTGCCGTCGCCGACGTGGCCGAAGCAGTTGATGCGGAGGGCGGGGGCGATATGAGCCACCTCCCGCGCCGCGGCGGCGATGAAGGCGGGGATGCGGGAGAGGGGCACCGATACATCATGGCTCGCGACCGCGCCGACCTTGCGGTTGGCCTCTGGGATCGTCTCCCGCGTCCACCATAGTTCGGTACGCTGCGCCTCGGAGCTTGCGATCACGCCATCGAGGACCGTGCCTTCTTCCATGAGCGCTGCGAGCACGGCTTCGGCACGCTCTTCTAGCCTGCCATCCGTCGGGCCCGTCGCCTCGAGGAGCACGCGCCAGGCGGGGTGGCCGGGGAGCGGGTCGCGCCAGTCGGGAAAGTGCTCTGCGATGAAGGCGGGGCCCTGGGCGGCGATCAGCTCGAAGGCGGTGAGCCCGTCGCCGAGCCTGTCCCGGAGCGCGTGGAGAAGCTCTACGGCCGTCTCTGCCTCGGGGATCGCGAGCATCGCTGTCACGCGCTCCCCCGGTGCCGGGAAGAGCTTGAGGACGGCTGCGGTTATGACGCCGAGCGTCCCCTCCGAGCCCACGAGGAGGCCGCGGAGGTCATAGCCCATATTGTCCTTGCGGAGCCGCCTCAGCCCGTGATGGACCGTGCCGTCCGCCAGCACCGCCTCAACGCCGAGCACGAGCTCGCGGGCATTGCCGTAGCGGAGCACGCCGACGCCGCCCGCATTGGTGGCGAGATTGCCGCCGATGCAGCACGAGCCTTGGCTCGCCATGGCGAGCGGGAAGAGCCGGCCCGCGTCGGCGGCGGCCTGCTGCACGGCCTCCAGCGTCACCCCAGCCTCGGCGACGAGGGCGCCGTCGTCCGGCGCCACCTCGCGAATGCGGTTCATGCGCTCGAGGCTGAGAAGAACCGGCGATGGGAGAGCGTCGGAGATATCGGCAGGGGCGGTGAAGATCTGGCCGCCCACGAGACCCGTACCGCCAGAGATCGGGATCACGGGGATGCGTCGATCGTTGAGATAGCGGATCATGGCCGCGACTTCCGCCGTCGAAGCCGGGCGTAGGAGTGCTGCAGCGCGGCCCTGAAGTCGGTCGCGCGGCTCCCGGAGATAGGGGGCGATCCGGGCGATCCCGTCATCACCGTCGGGGCGAACAAGACCCGCGGCGTCGGTCATGGCCGCCAGGGTATCGAGGTCCTCCGGGGTCGCGGGCGCAAGTTTGGCGGTCGGGATGCCGGGATCGCCAGCACGCTTGGTCGAAGAGATCAGATCATCTGCCATGAGGGCAACACTACGCGACAGGGACGGGGCTCGGCCAGCGTGCGTCGCACCCGGATGGCGCCTCCTCACGGGGCTTCAACGCTGCGTCAGGGTGGGTTTCAGCGACGCGTCTTTCGGACGATCATCAGGATACGCGACATCGATTGGAGCATGTCATGCCGCCTGTTCTCGCCCTGGTGCTGCCACCCTTTCTGGCTGTGGTCTTGGCGCTTGCCTGCGCGATCGGGATGGGCGTCCAGATCACGCCCAAGACGGGTTGTACGCCGGCAACCTGTGGGGAGGGGTATGGCGATGACCTTCGCCTCTCGGGCGCTGGTCCGCTGGAGGGCACGACGACGCCGCGCTGAGCTTCGGCGTCCCATTCGCGATGGGGCTGATCTGCGACTGGTTCCCCGGAGCAATTGTTCGCCTTGGGCGCCCGTTCCGTGGGGCATCAGCTCCTTGGGGCAGCGGCGCGGGCGAGGCGGTCGTTTATCGCACGACCGAGGCCACCGTCGGGTACCGGTGCGACAGCGATGGTGCCGCCTGCACCGATCGCGGCGTCGAGGCGGCGAAGGGCGGCGAAGAGGTTCTGTGCAGCCTCTGCCGGATCGCCCGTCTTGGAAAGGTTCTGACTGACGGAAGCCTCGGCAACGCCCTCGGGGTCAGGGCCGAAACCGAGCCACGCTTCGCCCTGCTGCGGTGCGGTGGCCGAGAGGCGAAGGCGTGCATTCGGCGCGTAGTGGCTGGCCATCATCCCCGGTGCCTCGAGAGCCGCCGGTTCGGCTACGCTGGCCGTTTCGTGGTCCGGCGTCACGATCGGCAGGCCGATGGCGGCCTGCAATCGCTCGGCGGTGAGCCCACCGGGGCGAAGCAGGCGCAGATGACCGCCATCGGGTTCGGTCGCCGCGATGATCGTCGATTCGAGTCCGACAGTCGTGGGACCGCCATCGAGAACGGCGGCGATGCGGCCACCGAGGCCGGTCTCCGGATCGAGCACATGCGCGGCCTCCGTGGGACTGAGGCGGCCCGAGGGGTTCGCCGACGGCGCCGCGACGGGGCAGCCGGCCTTCGTCAGAAGCGCGAGCGCGACTTGGCCCGCCGGCACGCGCAGACCGACGGTCTCCTGGTCCGCGGTCACGGCCGGCGCGAGGCCGGAACCGGGGCGCAGTGGCACGACCAATGTGAGGGATCCGGGCCAGAACGCCTCGGCAAGGCGACGCGCAGCAGGGTTGAAGACCCCAAGCTTCTCGGCCGCGGCAAGATCAGCGACGTGAACGATCAGGGGGTTGGCCGAAGGACGGCCCTTGGCCCGGTAGATCCCGGCCACGGCCTCGAGAGAGCGGGCGTCGGCGCCGAGGCCGTAGACAGTCTCCGTTGGGAACGCCACGAGCTCACCCTGTGCGAGAAGGCTCGCCGCATCGGCGATACCGGCCGGGTCGGCGCGCAGGTGGCGCGTGGTCACGGTGGCACCGTCCTTCACAGACACGTGCACGGCCCCCGGCGGACCCGTGAACGCGCTCTGGTTATCCTATGCGTCAACCCCTATCTCCCGACCGCGTGAGCCTTGGTGCGTCTATAGTGCCGCCGACACCAAGATACGGAAAGATGGCGATGACGTCGGCCAACGCGCCGAAGAGTGCCACCAGGATGACAAGAAACGACCCTTTGGAGGAAACCCATGAGCTACCAGGCCCCGGTCGCGGAGATGCAGCGCCTTGCCCGACGGCTCGGTCATGATCGGCTTGCAGAGACGGAGCGCTTTGCTGAGGCAACGGCCGAGACGCGCTCTGCCATCCTGACCGAGGCTGCGAAGATGGCGGAGGAGGTGCTGGCCCCGCTCAACCGCGGCTCGGACGAGAGCGGCGCGCGGCTCGAGAACGGCGTGGTGCGCACATCGCCCGGTTTCACGGACGGTTATGGCGCCATCGCCGAGGGTGGCTGGGTCGGCATCAGCGCGGACCCCGAGCATGGCGGCATGGGACTGCCGCGCTCGCTGAGCGTGATGGTGAACGAGATGATGGCCTCGGCCTGC
Organism: Pseudomonadota bacterium; assembly: GCA_039815685.1. Lineage (GTDB taxonomy): Bacteria > Pseudomonadota > Alphaproteobacteria > Rhodobacterales > Rhodobacteraceae > Thermohalobaculum. The sequence goes on from JBCBYV010000025.1 coordinate 19,518, forward strand.
CTCTCCCTGTCGCTCTGCCCCGTGCTGAGTGCTGGTCAGATCGAGGCGCTGGAGGCGCATGGCTCGGAAGAGCTGAAGGCGGTCTATCTACCGAAGCTGACCTCGGGCGTCTGGACCGGCACCATGAACCTCACGGAGCCGCAGGCGGGCACGGATGTGGGTGCCCTCCGCACGAAGGCAGAGCCTGCGGGCGACGGCAGCTACTGGATCACGGGCCAGAAGATCTGGATCAGCTGGGGCGATGCGGATTTCGCGGAGAATGTGGTGCATCTGGTGCTCGCGCGGCTGCCGGATGCGCCTGCGGGGACGCGCGGCATCAGCCTCTTCCTCGTGCCGAAGCGGCTGCCGGATGCGGAGGGGCGGCCCGGTGCCGCCAATAGCGTTTCGGTCGTGAGCCTGGAGCACAAGATGGGCCTTCACGGCTCGCCGACCTGCGTCATGGCCTTCGAGGGGGCAACGGGCTGGCTTGTGGGTGAGGAGAACAAGGGCCTCGCCTGCATGTTCACGATGATGAACAACGCCCGCCTGCTGGTCGGCATCGAGGGCGTGGCCACGGCCGAGATGGCGACGCAGGCGGCGCTCGCCTGGTCCATGGAACGGGTGCAGGGGCACACGGTGGACGGCTCCGGCACCATTGTGGGCCACGCGGATGTGCGGCGGAACCTCATGACCATGAAGGCGCTGACGCGGGCGGCGCGGGCGATCTGCTACGACTGCGCCTTCTCGCTCGATATGGCGCATGCGGCGGAGGATGTGGAGGCGCGGGCGCATCACGCGCGCCGCGGCGCATTCCTGACGCCCATCGCCAAGGCCTATGGCACCGATACCGGGATCGAGGTCGCAAACCTCGCCGTGCAGGTGCATGGCGGCGCGGGTTATGCCGAGGATACCGGCATCGCGCAGTACCTGCGCGATGTGCGGATCACCGCGATCTATGAGGGGACGAACGGGGTGCAGGCGATGGACCTCGTTGGGCGGAAGCTCGCCGGGGATGGCGGGGCAACGGCGCTCTCGCTCCTGGCCGAGGCACGGGCGGCAGCGTCCGCGGCGGAGCGGTCGGGGCAAGACGGGCCGGCGGGGGCGCTCGCAGAAGCGCTGCGCCGGGCGGTCGACACGGCCGAGGATGTGACCCGCCGGCTCGCCGGGGCGGCGGAGATCGACCGGGGAGCGGCGGCGACGCCCTATCTCAAGCTCATGGCGCTGGTTCTCGGCGGCGCATCGCTTCTGCGCGGCGCGGTCGAGGATGGTGGGGAAGAGGAGACGGCGATCGCGCACTTCCACCTGCTGCAGCTCCTTCCCATGGTCGAGGCGCATGCGGCGGCAGCGCGTGCAGAAGCTACGGCGCTCTATGCCCTGGATGCGGAGCGGCTGACGGCAGTGGTCTGAGACTGCGCTGCGCCGTTCCGATCAGCAACCAGCAGGCGGTTCGACTTGCCTCTCGGCGCCTCGCATCGCAGTTCCACGGCATCAGCGGGCGGAGCAGGCGATGAATGAGGCGGGTGCGAAGGCGGTGATGGGGGGCGTGCAGCCAGCGCGCCCAGCCACACGACGGCGGGGTGCGGCAACGGCAGCCCTGCCAGTGATCGCGATGCCGTTCGAGGCGGTCCCGGCCCCGGGCCAGGCCGTGGAGGTCGCCGAGGGCATCCTCTGGGCGCGCATGCCGCTGCCGATGAAACTCGACCACGTCAACCTCTTCGCGATCGACGAGGGTACGGGCTGGACCCTGATCGACACCGGGCTCAACTGGGCGCGGGGGCGTGAGGCGCTCGATGCGCTGCTGAGCGGCCCGCTCGCTGGGAAGCCGGTCGAGCGTGTGGTGCTGACCCACCATCACCCGGACCACATCGGGCTTGCGGGGATGTTTGCAGCGCGGGGTGCCGAGATTCTGGCGAGCCGGATCGCCTGGCTCACGGGCCGCATGCTGACCCTCGACCCGCAGGAGCGACCGAACGCGCAGCAGATCGCCTTTCGCCGGCGGGCGGGGGTGACGGGGGCAGCACTCGACGCCTATGCAACGGATCGTCCCTTCAACTTCGCCGACTGCGTGGCACCGATCCCCCTCGGCTTCACGGCCCTGGAGGAGGGCGACGTGCTGGAGGCGGGCGGGCGGCGCTGGCAGGTACGGCTCGGCGAGGGGCATGCGCCAGCGCATGTGACGCTTTGGTCCGAGGACGGGACGCTGGTGCTGGCGGGCGATCAGATCCTGTCCTCAATCTCACCGAATATCGGCGTCTATCCGACCGAGCCCGAGGCCGATCCCCTGGGTGGCTGGCTCGAGAGCTGCGTTCGCTTCGAGAGCATGCTCGGTGAGAGCGGTTTGGATCCGCTGGTTCTTCCGGGCCATCATCCACCGTTCAGGGGCGGCCAGCGGCGGCTGCGGCAGCTCATCGAGAACCACGAGCATGCGCTGGAGCGGATCTTGGCGGCGCTGGCATCCGCCCCCTGCACCGCCAGCGGTCTCTTCGATCCGCTCTATCGCCGCCCCATCGGCGGCAGCGAGTTCGGTCTGGCGCTGGTCGAGGCCGTCGCGCATGTGAACCACCTGCACCGCCGGGAGTTGATCACACCCGAGGACCGACGTGACGGCACCCGCGTCTGGCACATTGCCCAAACCGCCTGACGCTTCCTGAACCGCTCATGTGGTGATCGATCGCGCCCGCACCCGCCCGCGTCAGCATGGGCCGCCACCTATGAACGTTATGCGAACACTCGCCGATTGGCCTTCCGTTTGGACCGCCATGCGAGCGCTCGCGTTCCGGTCGAGATGCTGGCGGACAGGGCGGTCGTAACCCGCTTTGCCGGTGAGGGGCGGGTCATGAGACTATCCGTAGCCCTTGACCGTGTGCACGTCGCGCTCAGCCGTGACCCTCGGCCCGAACGCGACCTCGCGGCCCGATGGCACTCGTCATGCTCGACAAGGCGCAGCGGCAGGTCCTGTTTCGGCTCGTACGCTCAACCTTCCGAGGCGGTGCGCCATCGCGCTGCTGCTGTCTCGTCCGCGTCGCGCGCATCGACCCAGCGCCCGCCCTCGGGCCCGGTTTCTTTCTTCCAGAAGGGTGCCTGGATCTTGAGATAGTCCATGAGGAAGGCTGCGGCGTCAAAGGCGGCCTGGCGGTGGCGGCTGGCGGTGAGGACCAGGACGATCCGGTCTCCCGGCGCGAGGCGGCCATAGCGGTGGATGGCGCGCACGCCGTTGAGGGGCCAGCGCGCCTCGGCCTCGGCGACGATTTCCGCCAGCGCCTTCTCGGTCCGGCCGGGCCAGTGCTCGAGCTCCATGCTCTCGATGGCGCCCTGCCCGGTGATTTCGCGCACGAGCCCGGTGAAGCTCACGATGGCGCCGATGTCGCGGCTCGTGCCGGCAAGTCGCGCCTGCTCGGCGCCAAGATCGAAGTCTTCGCGCTGGACCGAGACTTTTGGCAGTGCGGCGGCGCCATCCATGCTCAGCGCTCTGCCTCAGCCGCCGGTGACGGGCGGGAAGAAGGCGACCTCGCGGGCGCCTGCGATGGGCATGTCCAGGTCGCCCATCTCCTCATCTACGGCGCAGCGAACGGCGCGCAGATCCTCGAAGGCCGCCGCGTGTCCCTCGGACCTTGTCTTGAGGGTCTCGACAAGCTCGCGGGCAGTGCGCGCTGCACCGGGATCGATCTCCTCGGTCGCGTAGCCCACGCGCTCCCGCATCCAAGCGAAATAGAGAACGTGCATCGTCACTCCTTCCTCGCCGCGACATGCCCAAGGCCCTTACGAAAGTAGTCCCAACCGGAGATGAGTGTAAGCCCGGCGGCGATCCACAGGACCGCAAGCCCGGCCGGGTGGAGAGCGGGACCGATGGCGCCCGGGAGTGCCGCGAGCAGGAGGCCGGTCGCGACGAGCTGGGCGGTCGTCTTCCACTTCGCAAGGCGGGTGACCGGCAGTTTGACGTCGCCGAGATATTCGCGAAGGCCCGATACGAGCACCTCGCGCAGCATAATGGCGGTGACCGGGAGAGCCAGAAGCCAGGGCAGTCCCGGGCTCGCATGAAGGGCAAGGAGGAGCATGAGGGCGATCAGCACCATGGCCTTGTCGGCGATCGGGTCCAGCATCTGGCCAATGGGGCTCGACATGTCGAAGCGACGCGCGACCCATCCATCGATGAAATCGGTGAGCGCGGCGATGGTGAAGAGCGCGAGTGCAATCGGCGCCGCGGTTCGCTCTTCGAAGACCAGAAAGAGCAGGATGAGCAACGGCGCCGCGAGAATGCGTCCCATCGTGAGGATGTTCGGGATGTTCCAGATGCCGCCGATCATGCGCTGCTTAGAACAGCCGCAGAGCGCGCGGGCAAGGCGGCGTGGCTTTGGATCAGGGCGGGTGCGGCGCAGCCCCGCCGCCTCCCCCACCCGCCCGCCCGTTCGTCGGCGGGGCTGCGCCTGATGGGGGGCTCATGGCCGCCGTGATGCGGCCGGGTGCAGTCAGCGGCTGCCGTGGAAGAAGGCGTAGATCGTCTCTGCCATGCTGTCGGAGATGCCTTCCACAGCCTTGAGGTCGCTGAGCCCTGCCCGGCTCACGGCCTTGGCGGAGCCGAAGCGGGCGAGGAGCGCGCGTTTCCGGGCGGGGCCGATGCCGGGAACCTCGTCCAGCGTGGTGACGGTCTGGGCCTTTGCGCGCTTCTGGCGGTGGGCGCCGATGGCGAAGCGGTGGGCCTCGTCCCGCAGTCGCTGCACGAAATAGAGGGCGGGGCTGCGAAAGGGGAGCGCGAAGGCAGGGCCCTCGGGCGGGTAGAACATCTCCTTGCCCGCATCCCGCTCCTCGCCCTTGGCAACGCCATAGAGCGCGAGATCGGAGAGGCCGAGTTCGGCCAACACTTCGCGGGCGACGCCGACCTGGCCGCGGCCACCGTCGATCAGCACGAGGTCGGGCCAGGCTTCCGAGCCACGCTCCGGGTCTTCCTTCACCAGCCGGCGGAAGCGACGGGTCAGCACCTCGCGCATCATCCCGAAATCGTCGCCCGCCTTGGTGGCCGCGTCCTTCATGTTGAACTTGCGGTACTGGTTCTTCTCGTACCCCTCGGGCCCCGCGACGATCATGGCGCCGACGGCGTTGGTGCCCATGATGTGGGAGTTGTCGTAGACCTCGATGCGGCGGGGCGGGTCCGAGAGACCCAAAGCCTCCGCCAGCTCCTTCATGTTCTTCGATTGGCTCGCCGTCTCGGCCATGCGGCGTGAGAGCGCTTCCTTGGCGTTCTGAGCGGCGTGGTCCACCAGTTCCCGCTTCTCGCCACGCTGCGGCACGGCGACGACGACGCGGCGACCGGCGATGCTGCGGAAGGCGGCAGCGAGTTCCTCGGCCCCGGCCTCCCCCGTCTCGGGCGGATGGGAGAGCAGGACCATGCGGGGCGGCGGGCGGTCCTGCGAATAGAACTGCGCGATGAAGCCCGCGATGAGCTCACCGTCCTCCATGTCGGCGGCAGCGCGCGGGAAGTAGGCGTGGTTTCCCCAGTTCTGGTTGGAGCGGAAGAAGAAGACCTGGACGCAGGCTTGCCCCCCCTCCCGGTGGAGAGCGAAGACATCCGCCTCGGCCGTGCGTTGAGGATTGATGCTCTGCGCGCCGCGGACATGGGCCATGGCACGGAGACGGTCGCGGTAGATGGCGGCAGCCTCGAAATCCATGGCAGCGGAGGCCCCGGACATGCGCTCGGCCAGCTCCTCCTGCACGCGGGTAGAGCGGCCCTCCAGGAAGCGCACGGCATCCTCGACCAGCGCGCGGTAGTCGTCCTCCCCGATCTCGCCGGTGCAGGGGCCGGAGCAGCGCTTGATCTGGAAGAGGAGACATGGCCGGGTGCGGGCGTCGAAAACGCTGTCCGAGCAGGTGCGGAGGAGGAACGCCTTCTCCATCTGATTGATCGTGCGGTTTACCGCGCCGGCCGACGCGAAGGGCCCGAAGAAGCGCCCCTTTTCTCGTTGCGCCCCGCGATGCTTCCTAAGCAGCGGGAAGGCGCCCTCCTCGATCAGGATATGGGGAAAGGACTTGTCGTCGCGCAGGAGGACGTTGTAGCGGGGCTTGAGCTGCTTGATGAGGTTCGACTCGAGCAGCAGCGCCTCGGTCTCGGTCTCGGTGGTGATGAATTCCATCGAGGCCGTCTCGGCGATCATGCGCGTGATGCGGGAGTTATGCGCGCCCTGGTTCGCGTAGTTCGCGACGCGCCTTCTCAGCGAACGTGCCTTGCCGACATAGAGAACCTCGGATGAGGCACCCAGCATTCGATAGACGCCGGGGCGGTCCGCAAGGCGCTTGAGATAGCGCCTGATCACGTCCGGGCCGGTTTGCCGACCTCGCGCGGCCGTGCTCTGCATCTCGACGCTGCCAGTCATTGCTGCACCGCAACACGCCCGCCCCAAAACGGGACGGCTCCTGTGGATAACCGTGTGACTAACCCGGTGACCGAACCGATAACAAAGTGTGAATATATCCTACAGGATCGATATAAAACGGTTGGAAAGGCTGATATGCTGTTGGAATTCCGCACTTTCTCTTTCGCTTTCGCGCCTGCAGCAAATCCGAGGCAACCCTTATCGCCTGCGTGGCGACGACGGACGGCGCGTGGACAACTCATGCGACGTTGCCGGCTCACTCGACACTCCCGGTCACATCCGGGGTGGCCCAGCCGAGGTGCTGGCCACCATCGACGGCAATCATCTGCCCCGTCAGCGACTTGCAGGAAAGGATGAATGAGAGCGCGGCGATGATGTCGTCCGGATCGGCGCCGCGACCCAGCGGACAGGCCGCGCGCTGGGCGGCGAAATGGGCGGCCGACTGGCGCGTGCCCTGCATGGTGGGGCCGGGGCCGATGCCGTTGACGCGGATCTTGGGCGCCAGTGCCTGCGCGGCGGTCTTGGTGAAGGTCAGCAGGGCGGACTTCGCGAGCGTATAGGACGCGAAGAAGGGCGTTGGCTTCCAGACCCGCTGATCGATCATATTGACGATGTAGGCGCGCGCCAGCGGTTCGCCGAGGGCATCGGTAGCAGGCTCCGGTGCCTGGGCTGCAAAATCCTGGGTCAGCTTGACCGGGGCGCGGAGGTTGGTCTCGACCGCGCGGTCCCAGCTCATGCGGGTCATGGTCTCCAGCGTCTCGGGCTCGAAGATCGACGCATTGTTGATGAGGAGCGAGAGGGGCCGGCCCAGCGCATCGGCCGCACGGGCGACCAGTTCTGCGGTGGCCGTCTCGTCGAGGAGATCGGCACCGACCGCTTCGGCACGGGCACCAAGGGCGCGTGCGTCCTTCACCGTTTCCGCTGCCGGCTCGGCACTGGCTGAATAGTGTACCGCCACGTCCCAGCCATTGGCCGCAAGGTGGAGCGCCATCGCCCGGCCAAGCCGGATGCCCGCTCCCGTCACCAGCGCGCAAGGGCGCGCTGCCTCATCTGTCGTCATTGCCATGCTGTCCCATATCGCTCCGCACGGGCCTGCCGCCCGCGTCGCCGTCCGCCGGCGGGCGGGATCAGCTCAGGGCGGTGACCGCATAGCCCACATAGAGGAGCAGGAAGAGGCCGCCAGTCCAGCGGCAGAGCATGCGGTTCAGGAGCACATAGGGCACGACCATCGCGGTCGCGGCGAGCATGATCCAGATGTCGCGCTCGATGAACTCGGCCGGGACATCGAGCGGCGCGATCGCGGCGGCCGCACCGATGATCAGCGTGATGTTGAAGAGGTTCGAGCCGACAACGTTGCCAATCGCCACATCGGTCTGACGCCTGATCGCCGCCATCACGGTGGTCGCAAGCTCCGGGAGCGAGGTGCCGAGGGCCACGAGCGTCAGCCCGATCGCGGCCTCTGAGACGCCCATATCGCTCGCGACACCGCGCGCGCCGTCGATCAGGAACTGCGCCCCGACGGGCAGCATCGCCATGCCGAGCGCGATGAGCCCCGCGATCTTCCACGGCGCCATGTTCGGATCGACATCCTCAAGGTCGGCGACGTCATCCGGCGGGTTCGGGTTCGCGGCGGCGTTCACGCTCTCGCGCATCTGCCGAAGCTCCCGATGCTCGATGCTATGGCGCACGCTGTCCCAGACCATGATGGCCATCACGGCGATGAGCGCGAGCCCGCCCCACCAGGGGATCGAGCCGGCCAGAATGAAAGCGGTGAAGAGCAGCGTGCCTGCGAGCATGAAGTAGAGAGACCGGCGCGCGTCGTCCCCGCATCCGGCAAGGGGCGCGATCAGCGCTGGAAGACCGAGGACGAGCCAGACATTCGCGATGTTGGAGCCGACCACGTTGCCGAGCGCGATCCCGGGCGAGCCTTCGAGAGCGGCTTGGACGGAGATGATGAGTTCTGGCGCCGACGTCCCGATCGCGACGACGGTGGCACTGACGATAATGGCAGGGATGCCCAGCCGGAGCGACAGCGCCACCGCGCCACGCACCAGAATGTCTCCGCCCGCAACAAGGAGGGCGAGACCGCCAAGCACCAAGACTAGATCCATTTCTCGCGCCGCCTCTCTCCTGCGTGAGCCAACCATATGGGGCTCCGGGTCCCATCTTGCGAGGGGCGCGACCGGCTCTGGACGCGGTGACATTTCCGCGATGCGGAGTTTGGGGCCCCTGTCACCCTATCGCCACTTCCGCCCGTGGAGCGGCGTCAGTCTTTGCAGCGGCAGCGCTCAAGAGCGGCGTGGTAGCGACCGCAGTCCGGGCAAAGCACGAGATCGGTCATCGGTTCGGGCGATCTGGTCTGTCGCGGCCTGCGTCGCAAGCTTTGGCCAAGCCTCCGGCTGCGCGGCACTCGGCGCCGCTTCGCACCGTCCTCCACATGGCCACGCGCGCTCCGCTGCCCGAGGAGGAAGACGATGACGATGACCGCCGCCGTGAACGCGAGTTTCCAGAGCACACCGGTCTCCCTGCTTTCGTCCTTCCCTCGATAGCGTTGAGGGTTGCCGTCGGCAATCCGCCGCCCAGATCGGGACGACGCTGTCCAAAAGGCTTCCCCGTAACAGGGGCGGGTGGTTTAATGTCGAGACCGCGCGTTGGGAGAGTGCTGACATGAACATCATGGATCACGAGGAGATCCTGCGCTCCCAGCTGGATGTGCTGAAGTCGGAGCATCGCCGGCTCGACGAAGAGATTGAGGCGGAGCGGGACAATCCGCTTGCCGACCAACTGGCGTTGCGACGCATGAAGAAGAAGAAGCTGGCGCTGAAGGACGAGATTGCGCGCATTGAGGATGTGCTCTACCCGGACATCATCGCCTGACCTCCTGAGCAGAATGTCATCCGCTATGCCCGCTGACCGCCTCCGCCGAGAACCGGCCGGGACTGCCCGATGAGCACGCCGCTTGTTGGGATCGTGATGGGCAGCCAATCGGACTGGCCGACGATGAAGCACGCGGCCGATGTGCTGAAGGCGCTTGAGGTTGCGCATGAGGCGCGCATCGTCTCGGCCCATCGCACGCCTGACCGGTTGTTCCGGTATGCAGATGAGGCGGCGGGACGCGGGCTGGCGGCGATCATTGCCGGGGCGGGCGGGGCGGCGCATCTGCCGGGCATGCTCGCTTCCAAGACCCGGCTGCCGGTGCTGGGGGTGCCCGTGCAGAGCAAGGCGCTCTCGGGGCTCGATAGTCTTCTGTCCATCGTCCAGATGCCGAAGGGCGTGCCCGTGGCGACCTTCGCGATCGGAGAGGCGGGGGCTGCCAATGCCGGGCTCTATGCCGCGGCGATGCTGGCTGTCGAGGACCCTGCCCTTGCCGAGCGTCTGGAGGCCTGGCGCGCGGCACAGACAGCGGCCGTGGCCGAGGTCCCGGAGGACGGCTGACGGATGGCCGGCGACCCCCCTACCCCACTGCCACCCGGCAGCGTGATCGGCATCCTGGGCGGCGGGCAGCTCGGTCGGATGCTGGCCATCGCCGCCGCAAGGCTCGCGCTGCACGCGCATGTCTTCGACCCCTGCCCTGGCGGACCCGCGGCGGAGGTGGCGCGGGAGGCGACGGCAGCGGCCTATGATGACACGGCCGCGCTGGAGGCCTTTGCCCGCGCGGTCGATGTCGCGACCTTCGAGTTCGAGAACGTGCCGGCCGCGGTGGCGGAAACGCTGGCGCGGCACACGGTCGTGCGCCCCAATGCCCGCGCCTTCGCCGTGGCGCAGGACCGGGCGGAGGAAAAGCGGTTCCTAGAGGGCATCGGCCTCACCTGCGCGCCCTGGGCTTCTATCGACAGCGCGGACGAAATAGCAGCGGCGCTGGAGCGCACCGGCGCGCCAGCGATCCTGAAGACGCGTCGCATGGGATACGACGGCAAGGGTCAGGTGGGTGTCGCGGCCCCCGACGAGGCGGCGGCAGCTTGGGCGGCCATTGGGGCCCAGCCTGCGGTCCTGGAGGGCCGTGTCGCATTCACCGCCGAGCTCTCGGTCATCGTCGCACGCGGGGCGGACGGCGTGACGGTCGCTTATGACCCCGGGCGGAACACGCATGAGGACGGCATCCTGCGCCGCACCGTCGTCCCCGCCGGTCTGCCCGCCGCGGTTCTGCAGGACGCAGTGCTTGCCGCGGGACGGATCGCCTCCGCGCTCGACTATGTCGGGGTTCTGGGGGTCGAGCTCTTCCTTGCGCCGGGGGGCAAGCTCCTCGTCAACGAGATCGCGCCGCGGGTGCACAATACCGGGCACTGGACCATCGAGGCGACGGCGGTCGATCAGTTTGAGCAGCATATTCGCGCGATCGCCGGCTGGCCCCTTGGCGACGGAGCGCGGCACGCGAACGCCGAGATGACGAACCTCATCGGAGAAGAGGCGCATCGCTGGGCGGCGATTGCATCGGAACCCGGGGCCGCCTTGCATCTCTACGGAAAGGCCGAGGCGCGCGCAGGGCGCAAGATGGGCCATGTGACACGCGTGAGCCCCCTCGGCGCATAACCGCGCCCGGCTTCCGCCCACAAACACGGTAACAGTGTCCTGACTTCTACGCCGCCATGCTGGCGCCGCCCCGATCCATCGGGGTGACATGGGGTGATGTACTCTGAGCGAATGAACCTATCGCGCAGCGATGATCGCCATTTCCGGTATCGGACTGAGTGCCCCGCTCGCACAGCTCGCGTTTGGCTGAGGCCGAGACCAACTGGACGGCGGAGTAGGCGCTCCGCCGACCCAGGAAATGATGCGTCTGAACATCGACCCTGCCGGCAATACGCGCCGGCGCGAGCTTCCAATCAATGAAGGTCTGAACTCACGCGTCAGCCGGGTCCCCTTCCGGGCCGGTCGCCGGCTTGCCGCGGGCATGGGGTGCGCGGACGAAGGCGAGCGCTTGTGCGAAGGGCGTGAGCGCCATGCGAGCCACCGGGTTCGCCTGCACCTGCGCCTTCAGCTTCTCGAACTGCATGACGTTCTCGATGCGCCGGTCCAGGAACGCCCAAGTATCGACCGAGCCCTCGCTCTCGTCCCCGAGCCAATAGAGCACCGTGGCGGAGTAGACCGAGGAGAGGATCGCGCGCTTCGTGTACCAGTTGTAGTCGTCCGAACGGTCGCCGCAGGCGGTCCAGATGATGTCGGAGGTCGACCAGAGCGCTCGCGCGCTGTCTGCCGCATAGGGCGGCAGGGCGAGCAGCGTCGCCCCCCGCCGCACCGCGTCCTTATGCTCCGCCACCAGTTCAAGGCGCGCGCGGACGCAGAACGTCACCCGCTCGCGGATGCGCATGGCATGGAGATCGGTCTCCTCCAGCTTCTCGAGCAACCGGCGGTCCATCAGCTCGTGAAAGGCGAGCGCCATGTCGACACCGCCCCGCGGAAAGGCCAGCGCGCCCATCTGCGCGTCGATCCCGGTCTCCTCGAGCGCGGCGTCCAGCGCCTCCTTGCCCCAGCCATCGAAGACCACGTTCGGCAGCGCCGCGTCGATCAGCCGTTCGCGCGTCTCGGCGAGCGGGTCGCCCGTTTCTTCAGCCATGCAGTAGTTCCCTCAGCGATCCGGCCTCAAAACGGCCTTGGAAATCCTTCTGTCATCTCACGTTACGCGGTGGACAGCGTACAAGCACCTGCGTATATAGCCCACTCTTGAAATTCAGCAGCGGTAGAAAGGTGGTGACCTAGGTGCAGGTACTGGTGCGCGACAACAATGTCGATCAGGCGCTCCGTGCGCTGAAGAAGAAGATGCAGCGCGAAGGCGTTTTCCGCGAGATGAAGCTCCGGCAGCATTACGAAAAGCCGTCGGAGAAGCGGGCGCGGGAGAAGGCGGAAGCGATCCGCCGCGCGCGCAAGCTGGCGCGGAAAAAGGCGCAGCGCGAAGGTCTTCTCTGAGGCATCTGACGCACGGTGCGTCCGGCACTGCGACCGGATTGCAACCACGGCACATGAACCCCCGGGCGTAACGCGCTCCGGGGGTTTCCTTTTTCAGGATTGGCGGGCTTGCTTCTCGACGAGGCAACGAGCCGAGCCGAGCACCCGAAGAGGCGCCGCTTCGGCCTGAACGAGGATCGAGCGGATGATCACGACCGCGACCGCGCGCACGGCCCCGGGCCTGCGGCTCTATGTCATTGGCGATCTGCATGGCGATGCCGATGCGCTGGACCGTCACCTCTCGGCCATCACACGGGATCTGATGCGCCGGCCGACGGACGACTGGCGGCTGATCCTGCTCGGCGACTATATCGACCGCGGCCCCGATACGCGGGCGGTGCTCGACCGGCTCTCGAAGCTCGGCGCCGGCTGGCGCGCCTACTGTCTGCTCGGCAATCATGAGCATTGCCTGCTCGACTTCCTCGGCGACCCGGATGCGCCGTCCTTCTATCCCTGGCTCAAGGATGACGGGCTCGCGACGCTCGCATCCTACGGGATCGACGCGACCGACCCTCTCGACTTCCCCGATGCGGCGTCGCGGCGCGCGCTTCGCGCTGCGCTGATCGGGACGATGCCTGTGGCGCATGCCGGCTTTCTGGCCGGGCTTGGACATGCCGTGAGGTTTGGAGATTTCTTCTTTGCGCATGCGGGCATTCGACCGGGCACGCCGCTCGCAGAGCAGAACGTTCGCGACCTGATCTGGGCGCCCGGGTTTCTCGACTATGCCGGCCCGCACGAGGCCGTGATCGTCCACGGCCATAGCGCGGTCTCAACCATTCAGGTGCATGCCAACCGGATCGCGCTCGATACCGGCTCGGCGTTCGGCCCCTCGTGCCTCGTGCTTGAGGATGATCTTTGGCTGGAACTGACGACGGATGGGCCGTATCTCCTTGCCCCAATCGGCCAAGCCGGGTCCGAGGCAGCGCTTCTGCCTCTTCTCCCCGCCGAGGCCGCCTGACGCTCGAACCTCCGGGAGAAGATGGATGGTCAGCTACGGCACAGCGCGCCTTCCCGCTGGCCTGCGCATCTATGCCATCGGCGACATCCACGGCGAGTTAGCGATGCTCGAGGATCGGCACGCCGCCATCGAAGCGGATCTTCGCCGGAGACCCGTCGCGGACTGGCGCGTCGTACATCTGGGCGATCTGATCGACCGGGGACCCGACAGCCTCGGCGTGATGCGATTTCTGGCAGCGCTGGACCCCTCGCGGCATCTGACGCTGTGCGGCAATCACGATGGCTATCTACGGTTCTTTCTTGATGATCCGGAGGGGGCGCCGTTCGAGCAATGGCAGCGCAACGGCGGGGACGCGGCCCTGATTTCGTTCGGTCTCGACCGGTCGCTGATCCTTCGCGGCAAGCGGCGGGATATCCATGCGGCGCTGGAGGCGGCTCTGCCCCCGACCCTGCGCGCCTTCCTCGACGGGTTGCCGAACAAGCTCCGTTTCGGCGATTTCGGTTTCGCCCATGCGGGCATTCGGCCGGACGTCCCATGGGAGCGTCAGACGCAGGATGACCTGCACTGGATCCGGTGGGACTTCCTGAACCACGAGGCGCCACATGAGGTGGTGGTGGTGCACGGCCACACGCCGGCGCCGCAGATCGAACTCAAGACCAACCGCGTAAACGTCGACACAGGGGCGGGCAAAGGCGGCGCGCTCTCCTGCATCGTGATCGAGGGCACTGAGGTCGCGGCGCTTGGGGATGATGGGCCCGTCGCCCTTTCAACCGGCTGAGGCGCCTCACCGCGGCGCGTGTCGGGCCAAGAACGGCAGGATGTCATCCAGGGCACCGACCGCCAACAGATCGGCATGACCCGCACGGGGATAGCGAATAAGGCGCTTCGGCTCCGGTGCCGCGTCGAACAAGGCTTCCGCCTCTGAGACCGGGATCACGGTGTCAGCCTCCGCGCCGAGGATGAGGATCGGGGCCTCGACACCGGCAATGCGCTCAGCACTCTCCCACCGCTCATCCGGCAGTATCAGGCAGGCGGGGAGCCACGGGTAGTGATGCTCCGCCACCGTGCAGAGCTGAGCGAAAGGAACTTCGAGGATCAGAGCTGCCGCAGGGCGCTCCGCCGCGACGGCCGTGGCTACCGCTGCACCGAGGCTCGTGCCCCAGATCACCGGCGGCCGTGCCGCGTCCGGGAATTCAGCGGCAATCGCATCGTAGAGCGTGAGGGCATCTTCGATCAGGGCCGCCTCGCTCGGAGCCCCGGCGGCGCCGCCGGCCCCGCGAAACGCCGGCACCACGGCGCCGTATCCGCGAATGACGAGGGGTGTCACATGGCGCGCCGCTCCCGGCAGATAGCCGCCGTTACCCGTGAAGTGCAGGACGACGGGGGCACCATCCACCGGCGGGGCCGCCCAGGCGAAGAGCGGTGTTCGATCCGTCGCCTCTAGGCGCAGCAGCCGGCCGCGCGGCAAGCCTTCCGGCTCCTCTGCCCGAAAGTTCTGGGCGAAAGGGTAGATGTGGTCGTGTCGGGTAAAAAAGAGCGCCCCCACCAGCACGGCCCAGATGAAGACCGCCATCAGCGCGAGCCTGAGGACAAAACCGCCGAGCCGTCTGATCATGGCGCTATCGTACGGAGTTCGCTCACGCTCACCACGCCATAATCGCGCCGCCCCGATACCTTCGGAGCGAAAGGAGGTAGTGAGGCCGCACAATACCGGTCGTCGGCTTGCCGTCGTCGTAATCGGCGCCACTGGCGTCGTGATCGCTGCGGCAAGGCTCTTCTTTGGTCAGCGCCATGAGAGATAAGGGCCCGCGAGCTGCAACCCGCGGACCCATCAGTGATGACACTGAGAAACCAACCTTCGACCGAAGCAGGATGCGCCGAGCGGGTTGCCGGAGCAACAAAGCTCAGCCGACTTGCGGCAGGAGGTTCTCGATCGAGCCCTTGGCATCGCCGTAGTACATGCGGCTGTTGTCCTTGAAGAAGAGCGGGTTCTCGATGCCCGAGTAGCCGCGCCCCTTGCCGCGCTTGAGGATGAAGACGCTGCGGGACTTCCAGACTTCCAGCACCGGCATGCCGGCGATGGGCGAGCCCGGGTCGTCCTGTGCAGCCGGGTTCACGATGTCATTCGCGCCGATGATGATGCTGACATCGGTCTGGGGGAAGTCGTCGTTGATCTCCTCCATCTCCAGCACGATGTCGTAGGGCACCTTCGCCTCGGCCAAGAGAACGTTCATATGCCCCGGCAGCCGCCCTGCGACAGGGTGGATGGCGAAGCGCACTTCCTTGCCCTTGGCGCGCAGCTTGCGGGTCAGTTCGGAGACCGCGGCCTGCGCCTGCGCGACCGCCATGCCGTAGCCCGGCACGATCACGACGCTGTCCGCGTCGTTGAGCGCGCTCGCGACACCGCCGGCGTCGATCTCGACCATCTCGCCCTCGACCTCCTGCGCGCTCGACTGCTCGCCGCCCCAGCCGCCCAGGATCACGCTGACGAAGGACCGGTTCATGCCCTTGCACATGATGTAGCTGAGGATTGCGCCCGAGGAGCCGACGAGTGCACCGGTCACGATGAGGAGGTCGTTGCCCAGCGTGAAACCGATCGCTGCAGCCGCCCAGCCCGAATAGGAGTTGAGCATCGAGACGACGACAGGCATGTCCGCGCCGCCGATGGCCATGATCAGGTGCCAGCCGATGGCGCCCGAGATGATCGCCACCAGCACCATCGTCCAGACGCCGGCGCCCTCAAGATAGAGCCAGCCCAGCAGGAAGCAGAGGATGAAGGCCGCGAGGTTGATTTGGTGGCGGAACGGAAGCGTCAGCGCATTCGACGAGATCTTACCGGCCAGCTTGCCGTAGGCGACGATGGACCCCGTGAAGGTGATCGCGCCGATCAGGATGCCGAGGAACAGTTCGACCTTGAGGATAGAAATCTCGATCGCGGTCTTCTTGGCAATGGTCGCAGCGAAGCCCGCGAGCTGATCTGCCGTGCCGTCGGCCTTGGCTTCCAGCGCGCGGCTCATCTCGAAATCCGCGTTGAAGCCGATGAAGACCGCAGCGAGGCCCACGAGGCTGTGGAAGCCCGCCACAAGCTCCGGCATCTGGGTCATCTCGACCTTGCGCGCGACATAGGCGCCGCCCGCGCCGCCGATCACGAGCATGACCAGGATGAGCGTCACGTTGTCGACGCCCGGGGTCATGATCGTTGCGATCACCGCGAGCGTCATGCCGATAATGCCGTACCAGATCGCCCGCTTCGCCTTCTCCTGGTTCGAGAGGCCGCCGAGGGCGAGGATGAAGAGGATGGCCGCCACAACATAGGCGGCCGTCACGAGGCCCAAGCTCATCGCTGTCTCCCCCGGTTCAGGATTTCTGGAACATGGCGAGCATCCGGCGCGTCACGAGGAAGCCGCCGAAGATGTTCACCGCCGCCATCAGCACGCTGAGCGATGCGAGCACGAGGACCAGCCACGAGCTCGACCCGATCTGCAGGAGCGCGCCCACGATGATGATCGAGGAGATCGCGTTCGTGATCGCCATCAGCGGCGTGTGGAGCGAGTGCGCGACGCCCCAGATCACGTGGAACCCGACGAAGCAGGACAGCACGAAGACGATGAAATTCTGCATGAAGCTGGCAGGTGCAACCGTGCCGACCAGAAGCAGCAGACCACCGCCGATCGCCAGGAGATAGGCGGTCTGATTAAGGCTCTTTGTGAACTCGGCCGCCTCGCGTGCCGCCTTCTGCTCGGGCGTCTCCTCCGGCTCTTTCTTCTTCTGTTGAACCGCGATCGCCTTCACCTTCGGCGGTGGCGGCGGAAAGGTGATCTCGCCCTCATGGCACACGAGCGCGCCACGGATGACATCATCCTCCATGTTGACGACCGGCGTGCCGTCCTTCTCCGGCGTCAGGTCGTCCATCATGTGGCGGATGTTCGTGGCGTAGAGGCTGGAAGACTGCGTTGCCATCCGGCTGGCGAAATCCGTGTAGCCGATGATGACCACGCCATTCTCGGTGACGATGCGCTCATCCTTGACCGTCAGGTCGCAGTTGCCGCCGCGCTCGGCCGCGAGGTCGACGATCACGCTGCCGCGCTTCATCGCCTTGACCATGTCGTCGGTCCAGAGCTTCGGTGCCGGGCGGCCGGGGATGAGGGCGGTGGTCATGACGATGTCGATTTCCGGGGCAAGCTCGCGGAACTTCTCGAGCTGCTTCTCGCGGAATTCGGGGCTCGACGGAGCGGCGTAACCGCCCGTCTCCGCGCCGTCCGTCGCTTCTTCCTCGAAATCGAGGAAGACGAACTCCGCTCCCATGGACTCGATCTGCTCCGCCACTTCGGGCCGCACATCGAAGGCGTAGGTGATGGCGCCGAGCGCGACCGAGGTGCCGACGGCGGCAAGGCCCGCGACGCCCGCACCCACGACCAGCACCTTGGCCGGCGGCACCTTGCCCGCAGCGGTGACCTGGCCCGTGAAGAAGCGTCCGAAATTGTTGCCCGCCTCGATCACCGCGCGATAGCCTGCGATATTGGCCATGGAGGAGAGGGCATCCATCTTCTGCGCGCGGCTGATGCGGGGCACCATGTCCATCGCGAGGACGGAGAGCTTCTTTTCGTTGAGCTTGGCCAGCAGCTCCTCGTTCTGCGCGGGCCAGACATGGCTGATGAGGATCTTGCCCGCCGGCGCGCCCTCGACTTCCTCAGCCCGAGGCGCTCGCACCTTGGCGACAACATCCGCCTGCGCCCAGACATCCGCCGCGCTGTCGACTACTGCGACCCCTGCCTCGGCATAGGCTGCGTCGGTGAAGGCGGCGGCGTCACCCGCGCCCTTCTCGACAATGCACTCATAGCCGAGCTTCTGCAGGCGGCCCGCGCTCTCCGGTGTGATCGCAACCCGGGCTTCCCCCGGCTCCGTCTCTTTCAAGGCGCCGAATTTCATCTGTTTTCCCTCGTTTCTTGGCTCCCGACGGGGGGCAGTCTTTGGTGGGCTCCGGCGCGTGCGCCGGCCCTGCCCCCTCATGAGCAGTGCCGCAGCGCGATGGCCGGACGAACGCGATGCGCCGCCGCCAAGGACCCTGGCGGCGAGCAGCAGGACAGGCTGTCGCGGCAGCTAGTTCAGGTTCCGACGATGGCGAGGAAAATCAGGATGACGACCGTGACGATCGCGACAATCGCGCAACCCTTGAGGAAGCCGTCGAAGGTCTTCTCCTGGGCAGAGATGTCCATCGTGCCGTGGGTCTCGTTGTTCTCGGCCATGTGCAGTCTCCGAAACTCGGTGTTGACGCTGGTTTACCGTGGCAGAGATTGGTTGTCATCTGCTTCCGCCACTTTCACCTGCTCCGGCGGCGCCGCTTCCCCGACATCCGCGGCGGCTGCGGGCGCGTCCTCGGCCAGACTGTCCTGGGGCGGATCCGGTGGGCTTTCTTGGCTTGCATCGAATGGGACCGGGGCATTGCCGCTGCCCATCGCCTCCCATACGCCGCGCAGCGCCCAGCCGAGCCAAAGAGCACCGCCAAGCGCGAGTGCGATCAGTAACTCGAGGGCATCGGCATCGAGCATCGGCTCACTCCCCGGCCGTCTGTGTAGCCCCGGCCACGGTGCTGAAGGCGATGCGCCGGTTACGCGCCCTGCCCTCGTCGGTCTCGTTCGAGGCGACAGGTTCGGTTTCGCCGTAGCCGCGCACCGTCAGGGCCACAACGCGCGGGGAGAGGCCTAGGCCCCTAAGCGCCTTTCGCACCGCGTCCGCCCGGCTTCGGCTCAGCCGCTCGTTCATCGTGGCGCGACCCTGATTGTCCGTATGACCGCCGATCTCGATGGTCGCGCCACGGCAGCGGGAGAGGATCGCCGCCAGATCCTCCATCAGCGGGACGAGGACCGGCCGCACCTCCGCCGAGCCGGGTGCGAACACAACAGGCGTAACCTCAACCCGCCGGTTCAAGGCGGCGGCACAGGCGTCGCTTGGCAAGGGGCGCTCGGCAACGGCAGCAGGCAGATCGACGGTAACGGCGCTCTCGTAGGGAAAACCGGGCGGCATGGCCGCCGCAAGGTTCTGCAAGATCTCCCCGACGCGCGCCGCCTCCGACACCGTTACTGCAATCTCGGCCCGCCCATGCCCGAGAGCAGCGCTGCCGCGAACGCCCCGCTCCGAGA
Organism: Pseudomonadota bacterium; assembly: GCA_039815685.1. GTDB lineage: Bacteria > Pseudomonadota > Alphaproteobacteria > Rhodobacterales > Rhodobacteraceae > Thermohalobaculum. The sequence goes on from JBCBYV010000025.1 coordinate 38,903, forward strand.
GGATCGAGACGAAGGCGAGTGCCGCCGGATGGATGTCATACTGCGAAGATGCGGTGGCTGACGGCACTTGGATCGCCGGAGCAAGAGCCACCGCGTCCACCGCAGAGCTGCCGAGGCGCGCAGCCGCCGCCTGTTCAAGCCCGCGTTGCTCGATCTCGCCCGCGATCCGGCCTGCGAGCCGAATGCCCTCTTCGTTGCGCTGCGCCGTGAACCAGAGCGGCGGCGCGACGGCTTCCGGCGTCGCCACCGATGGTCCCTCGTACCGGCCGTCGAGGACGAAACCCAAGGGCAACGAGAGTGCGAGATTGCGGAGCGTGCGCTCGAACGCATCCGGCGTGGTCGGGGGTGCTGCGCTGAGGCTAAGATGGTTGCCCGAGAGAACGAGCCGCCCCTCCTCCAGCGTCGCGAGCGCCGCGATGCCCGCCGTCACCGCCTCTGCCCAATCGAGCGCCGGGCCGCCGAGGCCGACGGCGCACCAGTCGCCCTCGGCAACAAGATCGAGCATGGGGAGCGCCTCTGCAATACGCTCCGCCTCACGCTCATCCCGCGCGGCACAGGAGAGAAGAACTGGCGTCTCGCCCGCACGTCGGTGTGCTGCAAACCGAAAGGGCAAGACAGTGCGCCGCGGCACCCTCAGTTCGAGATCGACCGCGATGCTGGGGCCAGCGAGAGCGGTCAGCTCCTGCTCGAGCGACCGGCGGCGCGCCAACGCCGAGACCTGGCCCTTCACCCGCACCTGACCCGGTTCGACGACGACGAAAGCATCGTCGACGGCGGCGAGGGCCGCGTTCGCCACGGTGAGCTCCGGCCCCCAGTCGGCCGGCAGCGGCCCGGCGTCGATCCCGCTCAGATCCTCGAGCGTCGCGTCCGGCAGCACGCGGGAGAGAGCGGCAAGCTGCGCTTCGCGCTGCTCTTCCCCCGAGAACCGGCCGAGGATCGTCACCTGCCGGTCCCTTCGCATCAGCTCCACGAAGAGTGCGGGGCGCCGCGTCTCGGGTGGTGCAAGCGTCATCGCATCGGTGAACCGGGCAAGAGGTATCACCTCACGCAAACCTGCGAGCACCAGATCGCGTTCACGGATGTCAGGCGCCCGGCCAGACAGCGTGACCTCGAGCCCATCGACCGCGACCGAGGCCCATTCCGCCCCGAGCACAGCGAGTCCCGCTTCTGCAGACTGCTCGACCCGCGTCTCGACCGCTGGCACGAGCCCCGATGCGATCAGGCGCAACCCAAGCGTCACGATCAGCATGGTCGGCAGAAAGAGGAGGAGGCGCAGCAAATGGGGCTCCGTTCTGGACGATGACCTCTCCTAGGCGCTTGACGCCTCCTCTGCCAAGCCGCGGCAATGTGAGCGCCGGTTGCGACGGGGTGTTCGATCCGGCATAGGCTCGGGGCGCGACGGGTCGGCTGCTGGGACGGGATGACGAAAGCGCATGGAGACGCCCATTCCACGACCGGCGCATCCTCCTCGCATCGTCGCGCATCGCGGCGCCTCCGGAACGGCGCCGGAGAACACCCTCGCGGCGTTCCGCGCAGCCTCGGCACTCGGCGCGGAATGGGTCGAGTTCGATGTGACGCTGCTGGGCGACGGCACGCCCGTCATCCATCACGACGCCACGCTGGACCGGACGACGAACCGAAGCGGCCCTCTCTCGGCGCTCAACGCATCGGACCTCGCCGAGATCGATGCCGGCGCGCACTTCGATGCGCGTTTCGCCGGTGAGCCCCTGCCGACGCTCGAGGCGACGCTCGACCTCCTCTGCGCCGAGGGTCTGTGCGCGAATATCGAGCTCAAGCCGCATGGTACCCCCGACAGTACGGCGCAGGCGGTGATAGGGCTTCTCGGCGCTCGGCCGCGCGTGCCCGACCGCGTCACGGTGTCGAGCTTCGATCACGATGCGCTCGAGGTCGTGCGCCGGCTCGCACCTGCCCTGCCCGTGGCGCTGCTCTTCGAGCGCCTGACCGACGGCTGGCAAGAACGGGCGGTCGCGCTTCGGGCGGAGGCGATACACCTTGCGGCCGACGCGGCGGATCAAAGCGCGGCGGAGGCCGCGCATGCAGCCGGCCTGGCGCTCCGCTGCTACACGGTGAACGACCCGGCCGAGGCAGCACGGCTCGCCCATGCGGGCGTCGACGCGATCTTCACCGATTACCCGGAGCGCTTTCTTGACGACGACCGTTGGGACGCCTCACGGCTCGTAGGCTAGCACCAACCCGAGATAGATGAACATCGCGAGGCTGATCGAAAAGCCCACGGGCAGCCAGAGACGGCGGACCCCAAGCACGCCCTTCGCATCCTCCTGATTGAGCGACTTGTAGGGCGTGTCCCGCCGCTTCATGACCTGTCGCACGATCAGGAACAGCACCACCGAGAAGAGCGCGCAGGCCGACCAGAGCACGAGCGCCGAGCCGACATAGGGCCCGGGCACGAAGGGCACGAGAGCGATCACCACCTTGATGTCGCCTCCGCCGATCACGGCGCTCCCGATGGTAAAGAGCCCCCAGCCGATAAAGAAGGCGATCACCACATAGCCAAGTCGCCAGAGGAACGTCTCGAGCGGCAGGCCCCACGACCCGGTCGCGATGAAGACGGCCACGATCAGGAGGCAGGCGATGTTCGGAATGCGCCCATCCTTTACGTCCGAATACATGATGTAGAGGAGGAGCGGCGTCAGCCCCACCGTCGCCGCGATCAACGCGGGCTGAGACATGATCATGGGCGCCCCCTCCTCTGGCCCAATTCGTCGGCCGCTTCCGCAGGCGCCCCCCGGGCCCGCGATGGCGGCCGTTGTCGCTTACTGCACGACTGCGGTTTCCAGCTGCTCGAGCTGTGCGGCCGCCGCCTGGTAGTGACGCGGATGCTCATCAACCGCCTTAGCGAAGAGGCCACGGGCGACCCGCTTGTCCCCCTGGCGGAGCGCGATTACGCCGAGATTGTAGGAGATCACCGCCTTCTCCTCCGCCGTCAGCGGCACCACCGGCAGGCGATAGTCGCGGCGCAGGCCACGGGAGAGCGCCAGGTTGTTCTTCGCGCTGAAAAGGCGGGAATTGTAGGAGATCGCCCGCTCGAACGTCGCCTCGGCGCGCTCATACTCGCCCCGGCTCATCAGGCTGACACCCCAGTTGTTCAGCACATCCGAAGGGTTCGAGGAGCGCTCCTCCGCTCGGGCATAAGCCGCATCGGCCAGCTCCCAGTCTGAGGATCGGTCGGCCAGCATCGCATCCATCATGTGCCGGCGCGGCGTGTCGATGGTCTGAGGAATACCGTTGGCCAGCGCCTCCGCATCCTCCCACCGATCCAGACGAACGGCCACGAAGGCATATTCGAGCCTGTCCGACGGTGTCTCCTGCTGCAGCGCCAGCAGCTCCTGATAGGTACGCGCGGCCTCGGGGTACCGGCGAGCGCGGGCGTAGGACCGCGCGAGGTAGCGGCGGAAATCCGCGCGCTCCGGCTCGCGGGCGAGGCCCTGCTCGAAATACCGCACGGCGCTGTCCGGATCGCCGGCCGTCAGCATAAGCTGCGTGAGTTGCGCCTCGTCGATGATGTCGCCGGCAAAGGGGTCCGGCTTTTCCTCGATGGAGTCGCTGCAACCGGCCAGAAGCACGGCCGCGACAATCGGGGCGAGCGCGAAGCGGGTCATCTCGATCGGTCTCCCTGGCAGCGCCCCGGCAATGCGGCGGGGCCCCCGGACGTCTCCCATGGACGCCTCACTCCCTCACTGCGGCCCATGAGCCGCGTTGGTCGGCATCATCCGCACCCGGAGCATCAACTTCAATCACCGAGCCATCCGATGCCGCGGCATTCGCGGCAAGCGCGGCAGCGGCGCCACCCTCGGCGGGGTCGGGGTCCGCTTCGGGCGACGCTTCCTCACCGACGGTCACCTCTTCCGACCCGGCGCGTGCGGCAGCCGCGTCCTTCTCCAGGGGTGCAAGGCCCCCTCCGGCCCCTTCGATGATGGCGAGCAGTTCCGGCGGCAGCGCGGCCTCCGCCTCGAGATCCCGGCCCGCGGGTGCTTCGGTCTCTTCGGAAGGCACGCCGTCAGAGGTCTCGGACCCCTCGGTCTCGACCGACGCCGCATCCACCGGCTCAGCCGGAGGCGCCTCGAGCGGCTCGGCGGCTGCCAGCGCGGGCGTCAGCTCCACGTCCTCGGCGCTTTCGGCCTCGGCGATCACCTCGGCCGGGTCCGCCCCTTCCTCGATGGCCAGCAAGGTCTCTTCGTCGACGGTCGTGATCGACAGCGGCTCCTCGGGCGGAAGCACCGCCTCCGCGGCCGTGCCAGGCTCATGCAGCAGGAACTCGCTCTGCCCCGTGCGGCTAAGATCGAAGGCGATTGCTTCGCTGTCGGGGCTGGGCGCGACGGTTGCCGCATAGGCCGCGCGAATGCGGGCGTCCTCAAGGTTCGCCGCCGCCACCTCGCTCGTACCGCTCGAGACGATGAAGGCCGTGCGGAATGCCTCGTAGGCACCGGGATAGTCATTGAGGCCCATCAGAACGAGACCGAGCGCGTTGTTCACGTCGACATCGTTGGGCGACAGGCTCCGCGCGCGAAGGAGCATGATCCGTGCCGCCTTGAAATGCCCCTGTGCCTTTGCGGCGATACCGGCACCGGTCAGCGCTTCGAGGCTCACCCCTTCGAGCGCCAGGGAACGTCGAAAGGCGACCTCCGCTTCCGCAGGTTTGCGGCGGGCAAGAAGCGTCTTGCCGGTTGCGAGCCAGGTGAGGCCGTCGGCGCGCTCGAGAGGCTGGACGAAACCGGGCTCCGCGGCAGGGCGCGGCACGCCGATCTCAATCTCCTCTTCCTCCGTAAGAGCGGCGAGCCCGTCCTCCGCACTCTCCTCGCCCTCCGGCTCAGCCGCCTCCTCCGTCTCGGCGGGCGTATCCGCGGCATCGTCAGAGACCGCGAGCTCGGAAGCGTCGCCACGCTGTGCCTCGGCCCGCGCCGCCGCCTGCTTGGGCGTCAGGAGGGGCCGCAACCGTCCGCCTTCCTCATCGGCATCCGACGCCGCGACGGTATCTTCGCTGTCGGCCGCCGCCCGTGCCTCCGCCGTGCGCGCCTCGGTCTGGTCCTGGTCGAGAAGCGGTTGCAGGGGCGCCCCGCCAAGCCCCAGCGCATCGGCCTCCGGGGCCGGAGCCGCGGTCAGCGTCGTGTCCTCCGGCAAACCTCCCTGCCCTGTAGACGTCGCTTCCATGCAACCGGCGAGCGCTATGAGCGCCATCGCCCCTAAGCCGAAGGCCGCGCGATCGGCACGGCCCCTCGTAAGGCAGATCGCTGGCTGCGGATCTCGACGGATGAGCGTTGGCGCGCCGGTCTGGCGCATCTCAGCCGCCGCCGGCGAGCTGGGCAAACGCGCGGAGGATCTGGATAAGCGACGGACCGACAAGGATCAGGATGAGCGGCGGCACGGTGAAAAACATGGTGCCGAGCGTCAGCTTGGTCGGCAGGACGTTCGCCTTCTCCTCGGCTCGCATCAACCTCTTGTCCCGCATCTCCGCGGCATAGACGCGGAGTGCCTGACTGATCGAGGTACCGAAGGCCGTAGACTGGATCATCACGGTGACGAAGGAGGAGATATCGTTCACCGAACATCGGTCCGCAAAGTCGCGCAGCACGGTGATCCTGTCCTTACCCACCCGGAACTCCTGGCTCACGATGCCAAGCTCGTAGGCGAGAGGGCCGGCCGCGGCCTCCATCTCCTTACCGACTCGCGCCATGGCTTGGTCGAGCGACTGCCCGCCCTCGATACAGACGAGCATCATGTCCATCGCGTCCGGAAACGCCTTCTGGATCTCTTCCCGCCGTACGGCGATCGAGCGCTGGACCCAGTAGACAGGAATGATGAAGCCGATAAAGCCGAACGCGCCGGTCATCAGGACGCCGAAGGGAATGTTCGGCTTTGCGGGCGCGATGAGCGTCAGGATCGCGCCCACGAGCGTGAGCCCGATGCAGAGGCCGGCGCGCGCCGTGTAGTAGGAGCGCACGGCGGAGGCGCTGTCATAGCCGGCCTGACGCAGTTTCTTCCGCGTCTCCGACATCTGCTTTTTGTCGGTCGGTTGCAGATAGTCCGCGATGCCGCCCGTCGGCCCCGCTGTATCGCGCAGTTTGACGAGCTCACCCTCGATACGTTCTTCGCGGAAGTTGAAGCGGTCGAGCGGGTCCTTCTTCCCGCGCATGACGAGCGGGATGGCCAGGAGCACAAAGAGGATCGCAAGCCCCGCAATCGCATAGAAAGGCGCCGTCTCGCCATATTGCTCGATCAGCGCGATCGTCACGCGGTCGAGGAACTCCGTTACCACTTCCATTTCGTCTCGCCGCCCCCCGGCTCCTTCAGGCCCCAGCCACCAATACTCCTAGCGGCTCAAACCTTGATGTTCACCAGCGCCCGCATAAAGAAGATGTTAACCACAAGTAGGACCGCGGTCACGATCGCACCCGGGATAAACAACGGATGATCATCAACATCCGAATAATAGTCCGGTTTCACGAGCTGCACCAGCAGGAGCGCGATGATCGGGAAGACCGACAGGAACCAACCGGACCAGCGCGCCTCGGCCGTGATCGCCTTGACCTTTCGGAAGAGCTTGAAGCGCGCCCGGATGACCTTCGACAGACCATCCAGAACCTCGGCGAGGTTACCGCCAGACTGGCTCTGGATGTTCACCGCGATGGTAAAAAACCTCAGATCCGGCAGCGGCACGCGGCTCGCCAGCCGGTCCAGCGCATCGTTGAGGTTCATACCGTAGGTCGCCTCGTCCGCGATCAGACCGAACTCAGTGCCGAGCGGATCGGGCATCTCCCGCGCCACGATGGCGATAGCCGCCGTGATGGGATGACCGACGCGCAGACTGCGCACCATGAGGTCGACGGCATCCGGGAACTGCTCTTCCAGAAGCGCGATCCGCGCCTTGGCCTTGTTTGACAGCCAGATGTAGAGCGAGCCGTAGCCGCATACGATGGCGATCAGGATCCGCACCGGTAGCGACGCGGAAGTGAAGAAGGTCAGGCCCACCAGCGCGATCAGGCTCAGCACCACGATCGAGAAGAAGAGCATCCAGGGCGACATCTTGATATTCGCGTGCCGCGCCTTCTCCGAGAGTGCGCCAACGACGGGCAGCTTCAGGTCTTTCTTCGATCCCTCGCGTTCAGCACGCAGGATCGAGAGCACCTCTTCGGTATCCTTGCCCTCCTGCAAGAGGTGCAGGCGACGGTTCACACGTTTCTCGCGCTTCAGCGTCTTGCCGTAGATGACGAGATAGACGCCTTCCACGATCAGCAGAACGCCCACGAAGATCAGCGCGTAGATCACAGGTTGGAACAGCATGGCCGGGGCCCCCTCTCCCGATCAGATGTCCGGCTTGAACAGGCTCTGCGGCAGCTCGTAACCCCACTGCTTGAACCTGTCCGCGTATTTGGAGCGGATACCCGTGGCGGTGTACTTGCCGCGGATGTTGCCGTCCCCATCGGTACCGTATCGCTCGAACTTGAAGATCTCCTGCATGGTCACGACCTCGCCCTCCATGCCCACGATCTCGGTGATCGAGACCATGCGGCGCTTACCGTCGGACATACGGTTCACCTGCACGATAAGGTTCACGGCTGAAGAGATATTTGTCCGCACCGCCTTCAGCGGTAGCTCGATGCCGGACATGCCGATCATGTTCTCGAGGCGGCTGAGGCTGTCCCGCGGGCTGTTCGCGTGGATCGTCGTCATCGAGCCATCATGACCGGTGTTCATGGCCTGGAGCATGTCGATCACCTCCTCGCCACGACACTCACCGACGATGATGCGGTCGGGCCGCATCCGGAGCGCGTTCTTCAGAAGGTCGCGGATAGTGACCGCACCCGAGCCCTCGATATTGGCCGGGCGGCTTTCCATCCGGCCAACATGCTCCTGCTGGAGCTGAAGCTCAGCGGTATCTTCAATCGTCACAATGCGCTCGTCGTTGGAGATGAAGGATGAGAGCGCATTTAGGGTCGTCGTCTTACCGGAGCCCGTGCCACCCGACACAATGATGTTGAGACGGCAGCGCACACAGGCGTGCAGGAAGAGCGCCATCTCCTCCGAGAATGCGCCGAAGCCGATCAGCTTATCGACGGTGAAGGGGATCTTCGAGAATTTCCGGATCGAGAGAAGCGGGCCGTCCACGGCGCAAGGCGGCACCAGCGCGTTGACGCGCGAGCCGTCCATGAGGCGCGCATCCACCCAGGGGTTCGACTCGTCGATGCGACGGCCGACCGCGGAGACGATCTTGGTGATGATCCGCATCAGGTGACCGTTGTCCTTGAACTGGACGTTGGTCTTCTCGAGCTTGCCCTTCCGCTCGACATAGCAGTTGTCGAAGCCGTTCACGAGGATGTCGGTGACGGTGGGGTCCGAGAGCAGCGGCTCGAGCGGGCCGAGGCCCATGACCTCGTCCACCAGCTCGCGCACCATGCCGTCGAATTCTGGGCGGGAGAGGACGAGGTCGCTGTCCGTCAGCTCCTCGCGCACGATCTCGCCGATCTCGTGGCGCAGCTCTGTCTCAGACACCTTGTCGAGGGCGGAGAGGTTCAGCGTGTCGAGCAGCTTGCCGTGCATCTCGACGCGCAGGTTGAGAAGCCTGCGGCGGCGCTTCGCATCCGTCTCCGTCGAAGAAAGACGCTGGGTCGTGGTGACGCCCATGCGCTTCAGCCGCTCGGCCGTGCCTTCCGGTTTCTGCGCCGTCTGTGGATTGGCCGCTCGCTCGGGCGCGTGCTGCACGTCGGGCATGGTCGTGCCGCCGCCATCATCGTTGCGCATCCTGCGAAACATCGCGTCTCTCCTATCCCACCCCCGGACTTCCCCAAGCCCGGAGCCCCACCAGACGTCAGCTCGCCTTCTCGGCCGCCTGCGCCTCTTCGGACGTCATCGTAAGCACCTTCTGCGCAAGCTTCACGATCTCCCGCCGTAGCGGATTGCCGCGCGCAGCTTCGGCCAGCGGAATACCCTCGTCGCATGCCGAGGGTACCGACTTACCGCCATCTGGCATCAGATGCGCGAACTGGATCGCAAGGCTCTCGGCCAGCCGTTTGACCCGACCTTTTCCGGTCAGATCGGTCATACCCGGTGCGCGGTTAAGACACGGCACCAGTTTCTCCATCGGAAGGTCTTCGGATTTCAACGTCCGCGTGAACCGGAACATGTTCTGCGCCGAACGCATGTCGATCTCCATGGCCACCACGAACGCATCGGCAGCCGTATACACCGTCTCCGACCAGTTCATCAGCGCCTGCGGCATGTCGATGACGACGTAGTCGAAGCTCTCACGTGCAAGACGTACCATGTTCTGCACGTCCGGTGGGCTCACAATGTCGAGTGGCAGCGCATCGCGCGGCGCCGTCAGCACGTGCAAACGGTCGCGATAGATGCTCAGTGCCTGCGTGAAAGCCGTCTCGTCCATGTTGCCCGCTTCGGAGACGAGCTCGTAGACCGCCTCCCGGCGTGGAACGTCCAGATAGGTCGCGATCGATCCGTACTGGAAGTTGAAGTCCAGCAAGGCGACGCGCCGGCCTTCCTTGCGAACGAGTGTCGTGAGCTCCCAGGCAACGTTCACGGCGATGGTGGTCGCCCCCACCCCGCCAGCGACGCCGTAGACGCCGATCACCTTGCCCTCGCGCCGAGCGCCCATCCCGGTGCTCGTTTTGCTCCGCCGGCCCTGGGCGCGCGCGACGCGGATATTGTTGATCGCTTCGGGCAGCGCCCCGGACGGCTCGGGGTAAGGTGCAAACTCAGCAGCGCCCGACCGCATCAGGGCATGCATGCTCCGCGTGGAGATGTCCCCGCAGACCAAAAGGACGAAGAGATCGGCGTTGTTCGCCTTACGGATCAGTTCGCTTGTGAGCTCGACAGTTTCGGTCGTGTCGCTCGAAAGCGTGAGGATCACGAAGGTGCGGTCGCGGCTGATATCGCCGAATACCTCGTCGGCTTCGTCGTTACCGACCTCGACCCAGCTATCCGGCCCGATCTCCGCATCGAGATCCTCCGCTAGCGCATCGATCTCAACGAAACCGTCGGAGAAGACGACCGCCTCGGGCGCGTCGGGTTTAGAACCGCCTAGGAATGGCAACGCCATGGATCAGATCACCTCGTCGAGCTTCGCCTTCAGCGTGGCACCTCAAACCTGCGCCGGGAATGCGAAACCGGACCACCCTAGGTGCAGCAACCACAACCCACACACGCTGTACGTGCTCAATGACTGAAGATCATGGCAGGAAATCGGCGCGGACATACGCTCCACGCAAAAAATTTGGCCTGCGCCGGGCCGAAAGAAGAACCGGCGCAGGCTGGACCTTACTACTCGTCGACGTCGAGCGCGCCGCTTGAGAGATACTGACGATAGAGCCGCTCTCCAATCGGGCCCGGCATCCCGAGGCCCACATAGATGCGGTCGAAACCGGCCACCATCGTCACCGCGCGGCGATTGCGAACTTCGCGCTCTTGCGTTTGGACCACGGGTTCGCTCTCACCACGGCTCTCGATCGCCTGCAAGCGGGCACGGTCAACGCCCTTCCCGACAAGGTAGTCGACGACGCGCTGAGCACGGCGGAGGCCGAGGCGATTGTTATACCCCTCGGTGCCGACGAGGTCGGTATGCCCGACCACCGCCATCAGCGTGCTCTCATTCGCCATCAACCACGCCGCCTGCTGGTCGAGCGCCTTGCGGGCGTCCGCTGTCAGTCGACTGCGGTTGAACTCGAAGTTCACCGTGTCAGGCGCCGCCGCGCGGAAGGCGATCGACAGGTCCTGACGGCGCTGTTCCAGGTCCCCGTAAGCGCTGAGCACCCGAGCGTTCGTCTTGGTCGTGAAGCCGAGGAAGGGATTCTTCCCGGTCCCCACTTCCTCCGCACACCCGGCAAGAGCCAGGCCGCCGCAGAGGAGGCCGATGATCTTGATCGATTTCATATCCCTCACTCCACAACGTATCCGAAGGCGCCGTCGAGTTCCTGGCCCATCGGGCCGGGCGTCTGCGCTGGACCTTCCAGTTCACCCCAGAGGAAGATGTCCGCCTCGGTCGGGAAGGCCACGTTGTCCGTCGGCAGCAGAAGGGCGTCTGCATCGGCGACCGGGGTGACGAGATTCACCGTCACAATGATCACCAACTCGCTTTGCCCGCGGTTGAAATCGACCGAGCGGAAGAGGTTGCCGATCACCGGCACATCGCCGATCCAGGGCAACTGGGAGAGGTTGTCCGAGAAGGTCTCCTCCAACAGGCCCGCGATCAGGAAGCTTTCGCCGTCGCGGAGCTCGACCGCCGTCGTCGCCCGACGGGTTGCGAAGCCCGGCACCGTGGATGTGGCGCCACCGGACGAAGAGATGAAGGACGATACCGACGCATCGATCGACGACACTTCAGTCGTGAGCGCCACGTTCACGATGTCTTCATCCACGACCACTGGCGTAAAGTCGAGGCTGACGCCGATGGGCCTGAAGGTGACGCTCGCACCATTCTCGGTGACCACCGGGATCGGAACCTCACCACCGGCAAGGAACGATGCGGATTGTCCGGAGAGCGCCACCAGCGTTGGCTCAGACAGCGTCCGCGCATACCCGCGCCCCTCGGCTGCATCGATGGTGATGCCCAGGAGGAAGCTGTCGGCAATCGAGAAGATCGCGCCGAAGGTGCCGAACCCGCTGACGAGCTGCGTGAACGGCAGGCCGTCCCCGTCATCTTCGCCGTCGATCCGGGAGACCTCTAGGCTGTCGCCCGTCTCGATCAGGGTTGACGTCCGATTGGTGACACCGACCGCGCCCGTCGAGATCCCAAGAGCCTTACCCACCGAACGGCTCATCTCTGCGATACGGACTTTCAGCGCCACCTGCTGCGTGCCGCCGACCGTCATCATGTTCGAGACGCTGCCACCGACATAGAGCGAGGCGAGATCCATCGCTCGGGCTACCTTCGCCTTGCCGGAGACAACGCCCGACAGGATGATGCTGGTGCCGGCGACACGGACCTCAATCGGCTCTTCCGGCATCACCTCGGCGAGGCGCTCCTTCAATTCCGACAGATCCGGCGTGACCCGCACTTCAACATTGGCAATCAGCCGCCCCCCTTCGCCGAGAAGCGTCAGCGTCGTGATCCCCCTGGCCCGGCCGAAGATGTAGATGGCGCGATCCGACAACGGTGAAACGTCTGCGATTTCTGGCTGTGCGACCGACACTTCCACGAAGGGTCGCGAGCTACGAACCACGATAGCGCGGTTCACCAGAACGTTTACGTCATCGGACGCAAGACCGCGCGCGGTCCTTAGTACCGAATCCTGTGCTGCGGCCGGACCGACCGCCCCGAGTGTCGCCAGAAACAGTCCGGCACACACAACCAAGCACCACAGGACTCGGGAGAGTTCTCTTCCCTGCATAGCGTCCAATGCCCCCTCAATGCGCTCTTAGGTTTGCGTGAGATGTCCAGCAACTACACCCGCTTAAGGCGTGATGCTCAACTGATATCACCACTTTGCACATCGCGCGGCGCTAGCCGTGGCAGATGTGCCGCAAGCCGAACGAAAAAAAGGACGGCGGCCCTTGCGAGCCGCCGTGCTTCTTTAACCAGGCATTAACCCTAAGGTTGTGCCGAAGTCGCCACCGTCACTCGAAGGTGTAGGAAGTCATGTCGCCAGCACCCTTTCGCACACGCACGACAGTCTTCTGACGCTGCGGCTTCGGGGCTGCTTTCTTCTTCTGCTGCACTTCACCGCGAATGTCGGCGAACGAGACCGGCTCGACCTCTTTGTCACGGTCACTGATATCGCCAGCGCCGCGAAGGGTGAGCGTCAGCTTGCCGACCGACTGGGCGACAGCGAGGATCTGCGCCTCGCGCGTGCTCACATCGAGGGTCGCGGTGCTGCCGATGCGCGGGTTGCGCCGCGCTTCTTCCGACGTCTGGTCGACCGCGATCACCTGCATATCGCGCAGGATGATGCGCGACTTCAGAGCGCCGTCCGTGCTCTCCGTCAGCATGATATCGACGCGATCGCCCGGCGCCACGAAACCAGCAACGCCAGAAAGCGCGTTGATCGGGATCGCGAAAGCGCGGCGTCCTTCGCCGAGGCGCATCGCCATGCGGCTATCCTCACCGAAGCCGGTGACCATGCTCTCGAGAATCGGCGCGCCGGCATCAACCTGCCGCATCGCAACCCGCCGCTCAGCCATGATGTCGCCGATAAGATCCTCGGGTGACGTAAACGCGCCCTGAGGCACGCTGTCGGCCGGCCAGTCGATGATCCGAATGTGTTGCTCGTCCACCCGTTCACCGTACCGGATGGTCTGAGAGGCAACGATCACCGGGATCGTTTCCTCTTCAATCACCTTCGTAATCGTCTCGCCCGGAACATTCACCGTCTTCGGCGGCTGGTTCGCATAGGCCTGATACTTCGCGAACAGATTGTTCGCGTAGTATATCGCGCCTCCTGCCAGGCCGATCCCCGCAAGGAGCACCAAGATCCCAATCAGTCGCATGTCTTTTCCCTAGAGGCGTTTGCCCACATCCACCAACGCCACTATGCCGCAAGCTGAAAGAAAATGACAGCTCTGCGTCGATGTTCCTGCGATCGTGCCGCAGTTTGGGACGACCGCCCGCAGAAACACGCGCTCAGGTGAACTCAGTCTTCCGCCGGCGGAGACACGTCGTCCGCCGTGAGGTAGATAAGTTCCATCTCGTTCACGATCGTCTGCACTTCATCCTGAAGCAACGAAACCATCGCAACGCCGAGGATCAGAAGACCAGCAGCCAGCGCGACCCAGTCGATCGTCACGGCGCCTTCGTCAGCTGTGATAAACTCTTGAAAAGCCATCGCCTGTTCTCCGGACAAGTCAAGCGGAGCCACGCTCCGTGCCACTCTCCAAACGCTGGCTGTTCGAGCCCAGTCTCTCAACGCGCAAGTCGGGCAACCAGCCCACATCCGACCCACCGCGCTACCCGAGCGGTGGAGTGCCGGGAGCGCGGATGCGCCCCCGGCGAGAGCCGTATCAGGACGGCGCGCTCACGTTGGTCGCCTGCGTCAGCGACGACTCGATCGCGTTGATCACGGTCTGCAGCTCGTCCGAGAGCAGGCCGACGATGGCAACGCCGAGGATGAGCAGTCCGGCGGCGAGCGCAACCCAGTCAATCGTGACGGCGCCCGTCTCGTTGTTCAGAAACTTCATCATGCTTCTATCTCCGATGCAGTCTGGTTCATCTACCTGGGCCGCCCCGGCCACAGGCAGGGAAATTGCGGTTCCTCGCCCCAACTCCCTCGCTGTTGTGAATACCACTTGGTCTAAGCTGCGCAAAGGCGCATTTGGATTGAAGTCAGAGTTTATCTTTCGGTCATCTTGAATGTAGTCGTCACGGTGAAGAAAAAGGCGGGGCTGCCTTATTCAGGAGGGGGAGAAGGTCAAATGAGGCGGAAATATGGCGCAGCTTGCATTTGCGCCTTACTTACGATGTTGCCAGAACCTGGTGCTGTCCCTTTTTCGCACGAATCAAAGGCGCTCGCTGGGACGCTTAACAACAGTGTTCGTGTTGGAGACCGCTCCGGCATGAACATCGTGCGGGTGCCGCGCACGGGGGAGAAACGCCTGCCCCTGCCGAACGCCGAGCGGCGCGTGCTGGGCGAGGATCGCTCTAGGCGCCTCAGCAATCGCGGCAGTTCCATCCGTGGCGGGCTTCGCGTCGCCGGACCGCAGGACTGGTTCTGGCAACTGCACAGTACTGACGAGAGCGCGGGCTCACCGCTCAGATGGGCCATGGCGCTCGAGAGCCTGAAGCGGCACCGGCGCAGTTCCAAGCCCATCGCCTCGCGGGAGCTCTTGTCCCAGATCGTCGCGCGCTACGGCCCCACGATCGCGGCAGCGGCGGAGCGGCACACCGTCTCGGCTGCCCTGATCGCTGCGGTAATCGCGGTGGAAAGCGCTGGGCGCGAGCGTGCCGTCAGCCATGCCGGTGCGCGCGGGCTGATGCAGTTGATGCCTGCCACCGCGCGCCGGTTCGGCGTCGACGACAGTTACTCCGCCAGAGAGAATGTTTTGGGCGGCGCTGCCTATCTGAGCTGGCTGCTCAACAACTTTGATCAGGACCCGATCCTGGCCCTAGCAGGCTACAATGCGGGCGAAGGAGCGGTGCAGCGCTATGACGGCGTGCCGCCGTTCCGGGAGACACGCGACTATGTCGTGAAGGTGTTCGATGCGCTGGTCTCAGCCGAAGGCCTTTGCCTCCGTGCGCCGGACACGCCGCGCTCGCCTTGCGATTGGCAGTACGCTACGCGCTAGGCCGAAACGAAAATGGGGCGCGCCTTCCCCTGGCGCGCCCCACCTTAAGACGTTTGATCGGCCGTATTAGGACGGCGCGCTGACATTGGTCGCCTGCGTCAGCGACGACTCGATGGCGTTGATCACGGTCTGCAGCTCGTCCGAGAGCAGGCCGACAATGGCGACACCGAGGATCAGAAGACCGGCAGCGAGCGCGACCCAGTCGATCGTCACGGCACCCGTCTCGTTGTTCAGGAACTTCATCATAGCTGTTCTCCCAAGTTTTGAACCCCCACCACACCTCGCAGCGGGAAAACCGGCCGGGTTCAGAAACCCCACCAACCGGCACGGAATGTCGCGAACACAAGCAGCAGCGGGACACTCACTGTTGTTTCCTTGAGTGAGTAACGTGGCAAGCATGCGCCCGAAATAAGGCAAACTCGCCTTAATTCAGTGTAAACGCCTGCCCTGCTTGCCTTTTTTCAACCAAAAGTTGCGCCAGCCCGTAGGCTGGCGCAATATTCCATTAGGCATACAATTTCTCGCCGCACTCAGTTTACGAGTGTGGCCTCAGTCTTTTCTCGCACCTCGTCGAGGGTTACCTCTGGGGCAAGTTCCACGACACTGAGCCCACCGTCGACAACATCGAAGACACCCAGCCCCGTAATGATACGATCAACCACGGCTGTCCCAGTTAGGGGCAGAGAGCACGCCTTGAGGAGCTTCGTCTCACCCTTTTTGTTGGTGTGGTCCATGATGACGACGACCCGCTTGACGCCGGCGACAAGGTCCATTGCACCCCCCATGCCCTTCACGAGCTTTCCGGGAATCATCCAGTTGGCGAGATCTCCGTTCTCTGCGACCTCCATCGCGCCGAGGATCGAGAGATCGATATGCCCGCCGCGAATCATCGAAAAGCTGGTCGCGCTGTCGAAATAGCTGGTGCGGTCGAGCTCGGTGATCGTCTGCTTGCCGGCGTTGATCAGATCCGCGTCCACCTCGTTCTCGGTCGGAAAGGGCCCCATGCCCAGCATCCCGTTCTCGGACTGGAGCGTCACATCCATCCCATCGGGAATGAAGTTCGCCACCAGTGTCGGGATACCGATCCCGAGGTTCACATAGAACCCGTCTTCGAGCTCCTGCGCAGCGCGCGCCGCCATCTGATCACGATCCCAGGGCATTGCGTCTCTCCTCAGCGGTTAAGCGCGGCGCGGCGCTCGTCGCGGGCTGCCGCGACAAGGTCCGAGATCGCGCGATCATCGAGATCCTGCGGCACGCTCAGCCTCACGTGCCGCAGGGATTTTCCGGTGCCTTCGAGGCGGCGTTCGGGATCAGGCAAATGGACGCCCTGAAAGAAGCCGAGGTTCACATGCGCGGTGTGAGGCATGCACCAAGCGTAGCCATCGATCATCTTGCGCCGCCCGACACCCCACCAGACCGAGCCTTCACGAGCGCTGGCCTTCTCCGTCGCCTCGGGATCCAGCGCAAAGATCAACGATCGGACCGCCTTCAGCGTCTCCGAATGTTGCGGCGCCTTCTCCAGGATGTCGTCGAAGCGGCCAAGATCGTCGATGACCTGCATCAGGCCGCGCGAAGCGTGCGCTTCTCGATGCGCTTCTCGTGGCTGCCTTCGATGATGCGGTCGACGAAGATGCCCGGGGTATGGATGAGATCCGGATCGAGCGTACCGATGGGCACCAGTTCCTCGACCTCGGCGACGCAAACCTTCCCGCACATCGCGGCGTTCGGATTGAAGTTCCGCGCAGTCTTGCGGAACACAAGGTTGCCCATCGCATCGCCCTTCCACGCCTTCACGATGGAAAGGTCGGCGACGATCCCGCGCTCGAGGATGTAGGTCTCCCCGTCGAACTCCTTGTGCTCCTTGCCCTCGGCCACCTGGGTGCCAACGCCGGTCTTTGTATAGAAGCCCGGGATGCCTGCGCCACCCGCCCGCATGCGTTCGGCCAGCGTGCCCTGCGGGTTGAACTCGATCTCCAGGTCACCTGCCAGATACTGCTGCATGAAGAGGTCGTTCTCACCCACATAGGAAGAGATCATCTTCTTCACCTGATTGTCCTGGAGCAGAAGGCCAAGGCCGAAATCGTCCACGCCCGCATTGTTCGACGCGATGATCAGATCGCGCGTACCCGCCGCCTTGATCGCGGAGATCAGGTTCTCGGGTATGCCGCAAAGTCCGAAACCGCCGGCTGCGATCGTCATGCCGTCGAAGAGCACGCCGTCGAGCGCAATGGTGGCATCGGCGTAGACCTTCTTCATCCCTCGTCTCCTTGGTGCAGGGGCGCGCGCCCTCGTCCTCGCGTGTTGCGGCGCACATTATTGAGGCGGCGGCCACGCGCAAGCCCCCCCTCCTCCACCTTGCGGTGAGGCGTCCGGGCGGCGGCGTCTCTCGTGGCACCCACGCCCGCGATGCGCGGTCCGACGGTGAGAGAGCACGCGCGGTCGCCTCCCTCCCGGCGTCGAACCCCACGATGGTCCGTGGGAGCCGTCGATGTCCTAGGTGATGGCGGTTGCGCTGGCCTTGATGAGAGGTCTCATGCGCTTCGAGCTTCGGCTTGGCGTCGGGCGCGGAATGGTCTCGCATCTGAAGTCTATGCCGCCCAACGCGGCCGAGAGCTCCGGGCGCTGCCGGACAGAGCGGCGCGCCCGGACCCTGCGCCTTTCAGAGGTTCAGCTGGTAGCTTGCGGCGATGTATCGGAAACCGTCGCCGAACGGTTCGAGATAGCCCACCGCGGGTGGCGGCATGTGGTAGCCGAGGAACGGGATCTTGTCCGCCGCGACCATGCCGAAGAGCGACTTGCGCACTGCCGCCGCCTTCTCCTTGTCCATATCGAAGCGGACATGCCAATCGGGCCGCTGCAGGCTCATAACGTAGTGGTTGGCTGCGTCGGAGGTGATCAGAAGCCGCTGGCCCTCGCTTTCCAGATGGTACGCCATATGACCGGGCGTGTGGCCGAAGGCATCCACCGCCTCGATGCCGGAGCGTACGGCATCGCCGGGATGGATCATTGTCGCCTGCTCGGCGAAGGGCACGACCTTGTTCTGCACAAGCTGCGCACGGCCCTGCATCGACTCGTCGCTCAGCAGGTCCTCGTTCGACCAGAAGTCGAACTCCGCCGCGCCGATCACATAGGCGGCGTTCGGGAAGGTCGGCGCCCCGCCCTCGGTCAGTCCGCTGATATGGTCGCCGTGGAAGTGGGTGATGACGACATGGGTGATGTCGCCGGGCTCGATACCGAGCGCCTGCAGCGTGGCGACGAGATTGCCCGCAGCCGGGCGGCGGCCGTTGTCGCCATTGCCGGTGTCGAAGAGAATGAGTTCGCTGCCCGTGTTCACCAGCGTGACGGTGAAGGGGATCTCCATGCGGGTCGGGGGCAGGAAGTTCTCCGCCGCCAGCGCTGCCACATCCTCCTGCGTGACATTCTGGCCGAATATCGGATGCGGGCCATCAAGCTGCACCGCGCCATCGAGAATCGAGGTCACCTCGAAGGCGCCCACCTTGAAGCGGTAGGCGCCCGGGCGCAGCACACCCTGCGGAGCGGGCACGGCGGCGTCGGCCGCGCTCCCGAGCGCGGCGCCGGCGAGCGGCAGGGAAGCCGCCCCGAGCATCAGGTTCCGACGAGTGGTGGTGGCGATATCGGTCATCGGGGGTTCTCCCTTGGGCATAAGGCTGCCGGCATTCCGCGGCGCTCTACCGCAATAATGGCGCTGGCCTGCCGCCGGGCGAGGGCAAGGGGCTCGAGTTCACAGAAATGCCAACCATTAGCAAGGCGCTCAGCGTGTACTGAAGCGAGCCCCCGGATAGGGCGCATATCCCGCCCGCCGCAGCCTGCGACGGCGCCGCCGCTCTACCGGTCGCAGCATACGGCTCACGCCGTGGCGGGTCTTGTCCCAGTAGTAGGGCGCGATAAAGAGCTCGAGCACCGCCTTCCACGCGGCCAGCGCGCCGAGCGTCCAGTAGAAGGGCAGGCTCGGCACCCAGAGCATGAGGTCAAGCGCCCCCTTCCGCGCCATCGCCAGGGCCGCCGCACTCAACATCAGGAGCTGGCCGCCCGCGAGGCTCACCGCAAGCGGCCAGAAGGCCCAGGCGGGCAGGAAGCCGTCCCAGGGCGTCGTCCCGGTCAGCAGCCAGCCGATGACGGAGATCCAGAAGAGCGGCATGGCGAGATAGCTGCAGGCGGCCCCCAGAAAAAGCACGTTGAACCCGAGAAAGCCCCGCGGCCCCATCTCCCGAAGCAGCTTCATGGGGCGGCGGATATGGGTGAGCCAGGTGAGAAGATAGCCCTTCAGCCAGCGCGATCGTTGACGGATCCACGCCAGCGGGCGGCAGTTCGCCTCCTCCTCCGTACGCACCGAGAGAACACGCACGCGCCAGCCCCGCCGGAAAAGCCGCATGCCGAGATCGGCGTCCTCGGTCACGTTGTGGGCGTCCCACCCCCCGATCGCGCCGAGGGCGTGTCGGCGGAAATAGACGCTCGTCCCGCCGAGGGGCACGGGCAGGCCCAGGCGCTCGAACCCGCGCAAGAGCACGTCGAACCAGATCGAGTACTCAAGCTGGAAACAGCGCGTGATCCAATTCTCCCGCGCGTTGAAGTAGCTGAGCTGGCACTGCACGCAGGCGATCCTGCGCGGCAGCGTGCGCAGCGCCGTCGCCACTGCGCGGAGCTGACCGGGTTCCGGCCGGTCTTCAGCGTCGAGGATGCCGACGATGCTGCCTCGGCAGAAGTCGAGCGCATAGTTGAGCGCCCGCGGCTTCGTGCGCGGCGCTCCCTCTGGCACCACGATCATGCGCGCCCAGCGCGGCAGGCGCATCTCGTCGATCGCTTCCTGGGTCGCCCAGTCCTGCTCCTCGACGATCAGGCAGACCTCGAGACACTGGCGCGGATAGTCGAGCCGCTCGAGCCCTGCGAGGAGGCGGGGCACCATCTCCGCTTCCTTGAGGAGAGGGACGAGAATGCTGACGACCGGCCACTCCCCGTCATCCGAGTCGTCCTGGGCCAGCCGGTCGGTCGTCGGATCTGCCCGCGTTCCGGGGAGTGCTGCGACCAGTGCCGCGAGGCGCAGGAACCCGGTCATTGTGTTGACCGTGAAGACCAGCAGGAAGGCGGCGACAGCCCCGGCCTCGCCGGACAGGAACGCGCTGATGATCGCGGCAAGGACCAAGAGTGCCGCGCGCCCGCGAAGCGTCCCGAGCCCCCGTACACTCTCGTCCTGGCGCACGCGCCTCTCCGCTCGCCGGGCCAGCGTGTCGCCGTACTGCTCGGCAAAGGCATCCTCGAAGGCCGAGGTGCTCACCTGCGCGAAGAGCGCCTCACCCGGCACGAGGCCGTGGGCTTTCGCTGTGCTTGCGACGCCTTGGAAGTTCTCGATGGCGTCGGTGACCCAGACCACCTGCCCCGCCAGCATCTGCCAGGGCAGCAGCCTCAGTTCGAGCAGCAGCGCAGGATCCGCGAGCGCGCCGATGGCCCCTGGCGCGAAGAGATCACGATCCGGAGGATCGGCGACGAGATCCGCCACGCCGAGACCGAACTCGGCGGCCTGCGGCACTGCGGGCGGCGGAGCGGCCGGGGCCGGCTCATTCAAGAGGACGGGCAGCCGCTCGGACCCCGCACCGCTTGAGATCCCCGTCCTGCCGAAAAAGCTCCTGCGCTTGCCCTCGGGCCTCGCATAGGCCGCGAGGTTCAGCACCTCCGCCCGGCCGCCGACCGTGCGATCAGGCAGCGCACCATCCCGTGGCGCGTTCATGACGGCCGCCGCGCGCTGCAGCTTGGCCACTCGAGCAACAGGACGGCGAGAGACAGTGAGAGACGACGGGAACCCACGCAGACACCTCTTGGTAAGGCAACTGCGTGGAACTTCTTTTACAGGGCTTAACGTCCGCTGAATGTAACGGTGCGCGTTCGCTACTGCCCGGCCATCAGGCCATCGCCGCGACGAACCGGTCGAAGAGGTAGAAGCTGTCTTGCGGGCCCGGGCTCGCCTCAGGATGCTGCTGCACCGAGAACACCGGGCGGCCCTCCAGAGCAATACCGCAGTTCGAGCCGTCGAAAAGGCTCACATGGGTTTCGACGACACCTTTCGGCAGGCTTGCGCCATCCACCGCGAACCCATGGTTCATCGAGGTGATCTCGACCTTGCCCGTCGCGAGCTCCTTCACCGGATGGTTGGCGCCGTGATGACCGGTCTTCATCTTGACCGTCTTCCCACCGAGCGCGAGGGCCAGCATCTGATGGCCGAGGCAGATGCCGAAGATCGGCTTGCCCGCCTCGAGCACACCCTCGATCATCGGAACCGCATAGGCGCCAGTCGCCGCGGGGTCTCCCGGACCGTTCGAGAGGAAGACGCCATCAGGGTTTCGGTCGAGCACCTCGGCCGCCGTCGCGGTCGCAGGCAGCACCGTCACCTCGCACCCAGCCGAGGCGAGCGAGCGCAGAATGTTCCGCTTGGCCCCGTAGTCGATCGCGACGACCTTGGCCTTCACCTCGCCCACGGGGCTGAACCCCTCACCCCAGGCCCAGCGCGTGTCCGACCAGCCGTAACTCTGCGCCGTGCTGACGCCCTTTGCGAGGTCAGCACCCTCCAGCCCCGCGAATGCGCGGGCGGCTGCGATAAGATCGTCGGTGTCGATCGCCCCCTCAGCCTCATGGGCGATCGCCACATGCGGCATGCCCTGCTCGCGGATGAGGCGCGTGAGCCGGCGCGTATCGACGCCAGCGACGCCGATCCGGCCATGGCGCCGCATCCAGTCGCCGAGCGCGCCGGTCGCCCGCCAGTTGACGGGGTCCGTCACGTCGAGGCGCACGACCATCCCGCTGGCATGGGGCTGCGGCGCTTCCTCGTCCTCCTCGTTCGTTCCCACATTACCTATATGAGGGAAGGTGAAGGTGACGATCTGACCGTCATAGGACGGATCGGTCATGATTTCCTGATAGCCGGTCATCGCTGTGTTGAAGCACAGCTCGCCCACCGCCATGCCCTCGGCACCGAAGCCGCGACCGCGGATGAGCGTTCCGTCGGCCAGGGCGATACAGGCGGTCGGCTTCAGGGGCGCGAACATGGGGCAAACCTCGGGATCAAGGGGTCGGATAGCGCGCTGTCGATGCCGGGTATTGAGAGAATCCCACACCCCCGACATTGCTCGGCGCGGAAGCTAAGGACGCTGCGTCAGTTGGTCAATCTCTCTAATATTTATTTAATATCAATAGTTTATGTGCAGCCAACTTAGTTGCAGCACTCGCATTGGCGGTGTAGCGTCCGGAACGCGAAGGGACGAAGAAGGGGATCTCCGTGTCTCAGATCATGAAACGCCTGGACGCCGCGCTTGCTGAGGCGCGGGAGACGGGCGACGAGGTCAAGATCTGCACACTGCGCCTGATGACGGCCGCTATCCGGGATCGCGAGACTGCGATGGGGATCGAAGATGGCACGGCCCGCCTCGAAGGGGCGGCGCTCCGCGACCTCCTCTGCCGCATGGTCGAACAGCGTAAGACGTCGATCCGGGGCTACGAAGAGTCCGGTCATACCGAGCTCGCGAGCCGCGAAGGCCGCGAGATCGAGATCATCAAGAGTTTCCTGCCCAAGCCGCTCGATGAATCTGAGACGGCGCGCGCCGTTGCAGCGGCGATTTCCGAGACCGGGGCCTCATCGATCCGCGATCTCGGCCGCGTCATGACGCATCTTACCGCACAATACCCCGGCAGGATCGATGTCTGTGCGGCAGGCGCTCGCGTGAAAGCAGCGCTCGGCTGAGCAGCGCAGTAACGCGCGCTTGCATGCCCTAACGTCAGAGTTTGCGGCAAATTGGCGGAATTCTGAGATCGGCGCTGTCCGATTGTGACTACTTCTTGACCAGCCTTGAACCGCAGTTTTCCCGTCAAAAGCGACGAGGTTTCAGCGCATCACAACGAAAACGATAATTCTGACTTTTCTTGATGCGTCGTCCGCACGCACTGCGCGAAACTGTCTTAATCAGGGTCATTCCCTATGCATTCGTTGCACGCCATGGCTGTGCGGGCGTGCCCATAAGTTTCACAATTTTCTCCATCTTACCGCCAGCGGTGACCGGCACTTCAGCACGACGAAAGAATTCGCCTGAGGTGACATGATGCTTGGTCTTCCCCGCACAGTCTTCGCCCGTGCTTTTCTTGCTGCCTGCGTGTCCCGGCAGCGTCGTTCGTTCCTGGCTGATGATCGCGGCGCGATCACGATGCTGGTGCTCGTGCTCGTCATCCCGCTCTTCGTGCTCGCGGGCCTGAGCATCGATCTCATGCGTCATGAGACGCAACGAGCCGACCTTCAGAACGCGCTCGATCGCGGGGTTCTCGCTGCGGCGGATCTCTCGCAGGATGTGCCCGATGCGGCGACCGCCCGCACGATGATCTCCGAGTATATGGCGTCGCGGATCGACGACAGCCGGAACTACAACCTGACGGTCGATGAGCCGGACACCACAGCCGGCCGGTCGATCAGCGCCTCCGCCGATCTGGAGATGGAAACCATCTTCATGCGCGCGATGGACACGGACGATCTTGCGGTTGCGACCGGCGCCGGCGCCTCGCAGGCCGTGGGTTTCACCGAGATCGTGCTCGTCCTCGACGTCTCCGCCTCGATGACCGAAGCGTCGACCGCCGTCTCGGGCAACACGAAGCTCGACGATCTGAAGACGGCGGCGAGGGATTTCGTGACCACCGTGCTCACGTCGGACACGCAGAACCGCACCCTGATTTCGATCGTGCCCTATTCCAGCCAGGTGAACCTGCCCGACTGGATGGCGAGCCACTACAACATCAACAAGGACCACAGCTACTCGACCTGTGTGGAGTACGACTCCCTCGATTTCTCGACGACCGAGATTTCCATGTCGTCACAGCTCGAGCAATCACAGCACTTCATCGAAGACCTCAACATCGGCGGCTACTACCGTCTCCGCGGCAATTTTCAGATCGGCTTCTGGATCGAATTCGTGGAAACGAGCCGTTCGGCAATGAACTACGGCTGCCCCGCTGCTGCCAACGCGATCACCGCTTATTCGAACAGCAGCGGCGAGCTTCATGACGCCATCGATGCTCTCCAGGGCGAGTCCTGGACGGCCTCCTATATGGGCATGAAGTGGGGTGCGCACCTCCTCGACCCCGGTGCATCGACCCTGATCGACACCAAGATCGCTGACGGCGATCTGTCCAGCGACTTCTCGGGCTGGCCGTTCACCTGGAACAGCACGCAGGCGAAGAAAATCGTCGTGCTGATGTCCGACGGCGTGAACACCCGCCTGAACCGGATGAATGACAGCGCCTATGACACCCTCGGTGCCGACGCCTTCAACAATCCCTACAACTACTCAGGCTTCTACTACTGCAGCAACTGCTACGACACACGGTACAAGTACACCCATGTGGACAACGACTCGATGGTGGACTCGTTCGGCGTGCCCCTCGGCGACTCCCAGCTCTACAAGACCTGCGATGCCGTGAAGCAGGGCGCATCGACGGTGGTCTACACCATCGGCTTCGAGCTCTCGAGCGACCCTTACGCCGCCGCCGTGCTGCAGGAATGCGCGACCTCTCTCTCGACCCACTACATGGTCGAAGGTGTCGATATCTCCACGGCCTTCGCGAACATCGCGTCCGAGCTCAAGACCCTGAAGCTGCATCTCTGAGGCTGGCGTCATGAGCACCCACAACACCGTCCTGCGGCGCTCCTTGCGCCGCTTTATCGGAGACGACGACGGCTCGAGCAGTGTCGAGTTCGTCATCGTCTTCCCCCTCCTCTTCTTCGTCATCGCGGCGATCTTCGAGGTGGGGGTTCTGGCGACCCGCGGCGTGATGCTGGAGCGCGCGCTGGATGTCGCAGCACGGGACCTGCGGCTAGGCAACGATCCCTTCGTCTCGCACGACAGCTTCAAGACGACCGTCTGCGGAAACGCACCGCTCCTCTTCAACTGCGAGAACGACCTCGTCGTCGAGCTGCGGGAACTCGACCTCGCCGATGCCTATCCGCAGAACCAGTCGAACTGCCGGGACAGCACCGGGGCGGTCGACCCGACCATCACGTTCAGTGCGGGCGGGCGGAACCGGATCATGTTCATCCGCGCCTGCATGATCGTGCGGCCGATCTTCCCGGGCATAGGGGTCGGGCTGGCGATGCCGAAGGACAGCGGCGGTGGCCACCAGATCGTGACCTACACCGCCTTCATGAATGAGCCCGCGTGATGAGTGC
Organism: Pseudomonadota bacterium; assembly: GCA_039815685.1. Classification (GTDB taxonomy): domain Bacteria; phylum Pseudomonadota; class Alphaproteobacteria; order Rhodobacterales; family Rhodobacteraceae; genus Thermohalobaculum. The sequence goes on from JBCBYV010000025.1 coordinate 64,380, forward strand.
CCCCCGCCCTCACAGCCGGCTCGGCCGAGCGCTCTCCGCCTTCTGGGCCGAGGATCGCGCGGCGATCTCGTTTGAGTTCATGATCATCTTCCCGGTGCTGCTGTTCCTGCTCGTCGCCAGCTTCGGATATTACGAGGCCTTTCGGTCAACCAGCAAAACCTCGAAAGTCGCGTTTGCCGTCAATGACATCATGAGCCGTCACGACGCGGTGGACGATGTCGATATGACCAATCTCTTCGCCGTGGCGGAGAAGATGATGCCGAACACCGTGTCGGGCCTGCAGATGCGGATAACGAGCGTGTGCTTCGAGAACGGCACCTACAAGGTGCTCTGGTCCTATGTGAACGCATCGACCGGCACGACGCCGCCGGCGGAAATGCTGGACGGGGACATCCCCGTGGGCGTGATGCCGACGATCGAGGCACAGGACTCGGCGATCATCACGGAGATCAACGGGACCTGGACGCCGTTCATGACGCTGGTGGGCCTCAGGACACGCTCCATCGAGAGCAGGTTGGTCGTCCGGCCACGCTTCGTGCAGATCATTCCGCACTCGACGCTGAACCCCTCGAATATCTGCCCGACTTCCTGAGGGCCCGACCTGTCGGACGCCGGGGTGGCTTGTCCCTCCCCGGCGCATCCGATAGTGCCCCGGCCCAAGCAGCCAGGGCATGCATGATGGCCGACAAGAAAGCGAAGAAGCAGCCGCGCCCCAAGGCCGAACCGCCAAAGGGCTTTCGGGACTATTTCGGCGTCGAGGTGACCGAGCGTGCTCAGATGCTGCGCGCGATCACCGAGGTCTATCACCGCTACGGCTTCGACCCGCTCGAAAGCTCCGCCGTCGAGACCGTGGAGGCGCTTGGCAAGTTTCTGCCGGACGTGGACCGGCCGAACGACGGCGTCTTCGCCTGGCAGGAGGGGGACGACGATACCTGGCTCGCCCTCCGCTACGACCTCACGGCCCCCCTTGCCCGCGTCTTCGCGCAGAACCGGCTGACCCTGCCGACGCCCTATCGTCGCTATGCCGTCGGCCCGGTCTGGCGGAACGAGAAGCCGGGCCCCGGCCGCTACCGGCAGTTCTACCAATGCGACGCCGACACCGTTGGCTCGGCCAACGTCGCCGCCGATGCTGAGATCTGCATGATGCTCGCCGACGCCTTCGAGGCCGTGGGCATCGGCCGCGACGATGTCCGCATCGCCATCAACAACCGCAAGGTCCTGAACGGCATCCTCAACCGTCTTCACTCGATGGAGGGGCAAGACGTCTCGGGAGCGATCCGTTCCTCAACCACGAAAGCGCTGCGGAAGGTCGAGAGCTTCGACGAATGGAGTGCGGCGGTTCTGCGTACCGTCGACAAGTTCGACAAGGTTGGCGCAGAAGGTGTGCGCGAGTTGCTTACCGATGGAAGGCGAGATCAGTCCGGCGCCTTTATCGAGGGTGTAGGCCTGTCGAGCGGTGAAGCTGATCTCATCCTCGAGTTCCTCCTCTCCAGCGGACGCACGGATGGCGACACGATCTCGAAGCTGAGAGACGTCGTTGGAGAGACGAAGACCGGCCTGGATGGCGTCGACGAGCTGGAGTCCATCGCCACCCTCCTCGACGCCCAAGGCTATGGCACAAGGGCTGCCATAGATCCCGCCGTCGTGCGCGGCCTCGGCTACTATACGGGGCCCGTGTTCGAGGCGGAGTTGACCTTCGAGATCACGGACAAGGACGGGCGGCGGCGGCAGTTCGGCTCCGTCGCGGGGGGCGGGCGCTACGACGACCTCGTGAAGCGCTTCACCGGACAGGCCGTCCCCGCCACCGGCATCTCCATCGGCGTGGATCGCCTTCTCGCAGCCCTCCGCGCCATCGGCCGCGCCGGCGCGCGCGAAGCGACGGGCCCCGTTGTCATCCTCGCGCTCGAACGCGACCGCATGGCCGACTACCAGGCGATGTGCGCCGAGCTCCGCAACGCGGATATCCGCGCCGAGGTTTTTCTCGGCGGCGGCAATATGGGCAAGCAGCTCAAATACGCCGACAAGCGCGCCGCCCCCATTGCGATCATCGAGGGCGAGGGCGAACGGGCTGACGGCATCGTCCAGCTCAAAGACCTCGTCCTCGGCGCAAAACTCTCCGCCGAAATTGAGACGCGCGAGGAATGGGCCGAGCAGCCGGCCCAGCGCAGCGTTGCCCGCACCGATCTCGTCACGGCGGTCAAAGCGATGCTCGCGGGCGAGGCAAAATGATCGACGAGGCACGGGACAACCGGTTGCCGGAGCCCACGAACGAGCCCGAAGCGGGCGCATCAGGCAGCACTGGCTACGGCCGTGCAGGACGCGCCTGGCAGGGGGCGGCACTCGCTGAGATCGATGCGCTTCTCGCCACGCTCGGCCGCCTCCACCACGAGGCCGGCTATCGCGAGGTCTCTCCGCCCGAGCTCTTCCCCGCCGAAGTCATGCTGTCGCTCTATGGCGAGGATGTGCGTGGGCGCGCCTTCCTCTTCCCCGGCGGCGGCAGTGGCGAAGAGCTCTGCCTCCGCCCGGACTTCACCGTGCCCGTGGCCATCATGCACGGCGCTGCGGGTTGGCAGCGAGCGGCGAAATACGCCTATCAGGGTCCTGTCTTCCGCCGCCAACCCCAGGGTTCGAGCCGCCCGATCGAGTACCTTCAGGCAGGCATCGAGAACATCGGCGCCGCAGACCCCGCCGCGGCGGAGGCCCAGATCCTCGCTCTCACGCTGAATGGGCTGGAGGCGCTCGGGGCGGGCCCCGTGGACGTTGTCACCGGCGATCTCGGCATCGTATTCGCCCTCCTTGAGGCGCTCGACATGCCCGTCGGCCGCCGCGCCCTTCTCCGCCGCCATGTGTGGCGCCCCACCCGCTTCGCCCGCCTCGTCGAGGCGGCTCAGGCCGCAGCCCAGGCGCGACCGGCCCACACCGCGCTGCTGACCGCCTTGGACGCGGGCGAGACCGCGCTCCAGAGCCATCTCGCCGAAGGTGGCGAGATCCTAGGCGTCCGGGGTGTTGCGGAGGTGGCGGCGCGCGCCGCGGCCCTTGCTGCTGCTGCCGACGAACCGCCGATGTCCTCCGAGCAGGCCGCCCTGATCGACGCCGTCCTCGGCCTTCAGGGTGAGGCGGGCGACGTGCTGGCCAGCATGCGCACCATCGCGGCGGAGGCGGGGGTCGATATCGGCCGGGCGCTCGACGCCTTCGAACGCCGGCTCGACGCCTTCAACCGCGCAGGTCTCGATGGGGAGGCGTTGCGCTTCGACGCAAGCTTCGGGCGCACGCTCGAATATTATGACGGCTTCGTCTTCGAGCTGACGGCGCCCGGACGCCCCGAGCTTCCCTCCCTCGCCGGCGGCGGGCGGTACGACAGCCTGACCGCCCGGCTCGGTGCCCAACGCGCGATCCCGGCCGTCGGTGCCATCATCCGGCCCGAGGCCGTGCTAGCCGCCCGCGCGGATGAGACGGATGATCACGGCGCGCCCAAAGCTTTTCCCCGTCCCTTCGCCACAGCCCTTCCCGCGGCGGGGCTGCCCCCCGCCAGCGCAATCCCCGGCGGCGATGTCGTCATGGCCCTGCCCTCCAAGGGCCGCCTGCAGGAAGCGACCATCGACTGGTTCGCCGCGCGGGGCATCACCATCCGCCGAACCGGCGGGGGGCGCGAATACGCAGCAGAGGCAGAAGGTGTGCCGGGCTTGGGTGTTGCCATGCTCTCGGCCGGTGAGATCCCCGCAGCACTCGAGGCCGGGCTCGTCCATCTGGGCATCACCGGCCTCGACCTCGTGGAGGAGAGGATCGCAGCCTGGCAGGGCCGACTCAGCCTCGCGGCCCCCATGGGCTTCGGCCATGCAGACCTTGTGGTCGCCGTCCCGGGCTGGTGGCGCGACGTAACGACGATGGCCGATCTCGACGACGCCGCCGAACGCTTTCGCGCCCGCCACGGCCATGCCCTGCGCATCGCCACGAAGTATCACAACCTGACGCGCCAGTTCTTCCGCGCCAACGGCGTGGCGGACTACCGGATCGTGGACAGCCAGGGAGCGACCGAAGCGGCGCCCAAGAACCAGTCGGCGGAGGCGCTGGTCGATATTACGACCACGGGCGAGACCCTGCGCGCCAACCATCTCAGGCAGCTCGATGACGGGGTGATCCTGCGCTCGGAGGCCTGCCTCTTCGTTGCGCGCAAAGACCGCCTTCCCTCTGCCGCCAAGTCGGCCGCGGCGCAACTCATGGACCGCCTAGGAATCCGTGAAGCGCTGGGGTGATGCCCGTCAATCAAGCGCCTTGTGCGTCGAGAATAACGGCCTCTTCACCATTGCGGCGGTGATGCGCGGAACGCCCCGCAGAATTCCCTGAAGGCGCCAAAAAGCGGACACATGAGTCGGCGATACAGACCATGTCACCGGTTGGGGTGACTGCGTAGCGTCACTTGCATTCGGGCACCGTCGTCCCATGCCGGCCGGGCCGTGGACAACGCGCTTTGTGTAGCCCGTGTTTCCTTGCAAATTCGCTAAAATTCGACGGAAGGACGGCTAGAACAGCGGCCCTTCCGTAACTAATGCGTTCTGCACCGTTCGGCCTGCCAACAATGACACATCGACAGGATCAATTGCGCGGACACAGTCGCCCCATATCGGCCAGTCATTAGTTGAAAACGAGTAAGAGAGGGCGGTTAACAACCGGTAAATTTCCCCTCTGCACGCTCAGATTCTGAGGGATACCCCTTACACGCTCCTGCGCTGTGAAAGCGCCGCCGAAAGCGTTCCATCGTCGAGATAATCCAGCTCCCCGCCAATCGGCACACCTCGCCCGAGAGCGGTGACCGACGCTCCCGTACCCTCAAGATAATCCTGCACGACATGCGCGGTCGTCTGCGCATCCATCGTGGCTGCAAGGGCGAGAATCACCTCCTCGATCCCCTCCTCCGCCACGCGTGCAGCAAGGGCCGGCAGCCTAAGTGTCTCGGGCGTCACGCCATCTAGCGCCGAGAGAAGCCCGCCCAGCACATGGTACTGGCCGCGAAAGGCGCTGCTCCGCTCGATGGCCCAGAGATCCGCGACCTCCGCCACCACGCAGAGGCGCTTGGGATCACGCCCCGGGTCGGTGCAGATCGCACAAAGGCGCGCCGTGCCGAGGTTGCCGCACCGCTCGCAAGTCTGGACGCTCGTCGCCACCTCGTTCATCGCCTCCAGGAGCGGCAGAAAGAGACGCTCCCGTTTCTTCAGAAGCGCAAGCGCAACCCGGCGAGCCGAGCGCGGGCCCAGCCCCGGCAGCTTCGCAAGGAGCGCGATCATCCGCTCCAGGGCGCCGGTGCCGTCATCGTTGCGCATGACCCCGCCCCTCAGCCCGTCGCCGAGCCGTCCCGCGCCACGATGCCCGTGAGGCATCCAACAGCGCCCGCGGCCTTGCGCAGCTCGTCCATCGGCGCGGTCAAGACCTCCACGCCGAGGCCCTCGTAGAACGCCCGCATCGCCTCCAGGCCGCGATCTCCGGCGACCGAGGGCATCAGGATCCGACGCGGGCCGAGCGTGACGACATTGAGCCCCGTATTCACCGAGGCCTCGGGCAAGTCACGCGGCGGGAATGCCACCTCGTAGCCACGCTCCATCAGCGCCGTCACCGCCCCATGCGGCACGCGACGCGGCCAGGCGACGGCGAGATCGGGCGCGAGGATCCGGAGCATTCCCATCAGATGCATCACGCCCCAGGGCATATCGACCGCGACGATCTCGACCCCCAGCCCCTGCAGCACCCGTGCAATCTGCCCGATCGCTTCATCGTTCGTGCGCAAACCCCGACCGAGGACGACCGTCCCGGCGTCGAGCCACATCATATCGGCACCCTCGAAGGTCGCCCGGCCCGTGAGCGTGGCGAGGATCGGCACGCGCGCCGCGGCGAGGGCCGCCGCCACCGCCACCTCCTCGCCAGCCCGCACCTCGGAGGCCGGGCGCGCGAGGATCGCGCCTTCGGGCGTCATCGCGAAAAGGTCGGCCGCGAACATCTGGTTCGGATGCGTCGTCGAGCCCGGCACCTCGATGACCGCGACACCCTCCGCACGGTAGAGCGCTGCCAGCCCCGCATGCTCCTCGACCGCAAGCGCGAGATCGACGGGAGCGAGGAGCTGATGCGCGTCCGGCGACGCAGACGCCTGCCCGAGCGCCGGACCGGGTGGGGAGAGCAGAACCGTGCGGAGCGGCGCCCACTCGCTCGCGATACCGGCGGCCGCCCAGTGCGTGCCAAGTTCGGCGCGATGCGACGCCACTCGCGGCTGCCAGCCAGCACCACCATAGGCCGCCGTGCCGAAACTGTCCGCCAGCCTCGCCGGCGTCCCCTCCCCCTCCGGCGCCATCAGCCGAAGGGCAGCTTCATGCCGGGGGGCAGCGGCAGGCCCTCGGTGACCTTTGCCATCTCCGCCTGTGCGGCCTCGCGCGCCTTCTGCAGCGCATCGTTGACGGCAGCCGTGATCAGGTCCTCCAGCACCGCCTTCTCCTCGGTCCCGTCGACGAGCGCCTCGGCCACCTCGAGACCCAGGACCAGCCCCTTGCCGTTCGCTCGGGCACGGACCATGCCGGCGCCGGCCGTCCCCTCGGCCTCGATTTCGGCCACGCGGGCCTGCGCGTCCTGCAGCTTCTGCTGCAGCTCGCCCGCCTGCGCCATGAGCTTCGCCATGTCGCCGAGCCCGCCCATTCCCTTGAACATGCTATCTCTCCTCGAAGGGGTCGGTGGTGATGTCGTCATCGTCCTCGTCTTCAAGGAGCGATGCGTCCGGATCCTCGACCCAGTCCTCCGGGTCGTCGGCCGCGGCCGCCGGCGCCTCCGCCGTCAGCGGCCGGACGCCGACGATGCGCGCGCCGGGAAAGGTCTCGAGAGCGGCGAGGACCAGCGGATGCGCGGCGGCCTTCGCCTCCGCTGCCGCCCGCTCCGCCGCCCGTGCTTCGCGGAGCGTCGGCGCGCCCTCAGCCGTGCTCACGACCACGGACCAGCGCCGACGCGTGATCTGCCCCAGCATCTCCGAGAGGCGGCCCGGCAAGTCGATGGGCGCCGACGGCGCCAGGGCGGTCTCCAGGACGCCCTCGCGCAACGCTACGGGTCTAAGGAAAGTCGCCACCTCGTTGGCCAGCAGGTATTCGCGCGCGCCCTCGAGCGCGACCTCGATCGCCGCGAGGTCGGCGAAGGTCTGCGCTTCCGCTGCGGCAGGAATGGGCGCCTCTTCTTGGGCTCTCCGAGGGGCGGCGCTGCCCGCGACCACGGCGAGATGCGCCTCGACGGAGCCCGCACCCGCGACGCGCTGCGCCCTCGTCGCGCTGCCGCTGCCGCTCGCACTACTCGTCCGGATCGCCGCGCTGCTCGCCCCGTTCCCGACGGGGCTGGGTGAACCGCCCCCCGGCATGGGCGGAGGCGGCCCCTCGCCTTCCAGCCGGCGAATGAGCTCCTCGGGGCTCGGCAGGTCGGCCACATGGGTAAGCCGGATGATCGCCATCTCGGCGGCCATGATGGCGGAGGGGGCGCGACCGAGCTCCTCCATCGCCTTCAGCAGCATCTGCCAGCTCCGCGTCAGTGTTCGCATCGAAAGCCGGCTCGCAAGATCGCGACCGCGATCCCTCTCCTCGGGCGAGATGGTGGGATCATCCCCCAGCTCGTTAGAGATCCGCAGGACAGAGAGCCAGTGGGTGAGCTCCGCCAGATCGCGCAGCACCACGGCCGGGTCCGCGCCGTCGGCATACTGCCGACCAAGCTCGGCCAGCGCCTCGGCCGTCCGGCCACCCATAATCGCCTCGAAGAGATCGAAGAGCCGCCCGCGATCCGCCAGACCCAGCATCGAGCGCACGGCCGCCGCATCGATGGGCCGGGAGCCATCGGCGCCGTGGGCCAGCGCCTGGTCGAGAAGGGAGAGGGCATCGCGCACCGATCCCTCCGCCGCGCGCACGATCAGGCCCAGCGCATCCTCGCCGATCTTGGCGCCTTCACGCTCGGCGATCCCGCTCAGATGCTCCAGCATCACCTCCGGTTCGATCCGGCGCAGATCGAAGCGCTGGCAGCGCGAGAGCACCGTCACCGGCACCTTCCGGATCTCAGTCGTCGCAAAGAGAAAGACGACATGCTCCGGTGGCTCTTCGAGGGTCTTCAGGAGCGCGTTGAAGGCCGAGGTGCTGAGCATATGCACCTCGTCGATGATGTAGACCTTGTAGCGCGCCTCCACCGCCCGGTAGCGAACGCTCTCGATGATCTCGCGCACATCGTCGACGCCCGTGTTCGACGCCGCGTCCATCTCGATGACGTCCACATGCCGCCCAGCCCCGATGGCGAGGCAAGCCGGGCACTCGCCGCAGGGATCTACCGTCGGCCTGTCGCCACGTCCCGTGCAGTTGAGCCCCTTGGCGATGATGCGCGCGGTCGTCGTCTTACCGACGCCGCGCACACCCGTCAGGATGAAGGCATGCGCGATCCTGTCCTGCGCAAACGCATTGGTGAGCGTCTGCACCATCGCATCCTGCCCGATCAGGTCGCGGAAGTGGCCCGGACGATATTTCCGGGCCAGAACCTGATAGGGTTGCTGGGCAGACGGCTCCGCGCCGTCGAGCGGCATGTCGGTCATCACGGGGTCCGGCTCATTACGGTTGCGACCCTACGGCGGGGGCCACGGGGGAGGCAAGCGGCGCCGGCGGGCAGAGGGCCGCAGAATTGGCGATGCGGGGATAACGCTAGGGGGTTTCGGGGAAGTGTCCGCAGGGCTTGTGACGCTGAATGCGGGGTTTCGCAGGCTGAAGGCGATGCCGACGCTGTTCTGGCCGGTCGCTGTCGCCTGGACGGCAGTCGGGGGCCTTGGGCATGGCGTCGCGACCCATTTCCTCGATGCGCGCTTGATGTTCCTCCTCTATCCGCTTGGTGCGGCCGTACTTCTCTGGCCAGTGCTCACGGACACAGCGACCGACAAGCTGCGCGGGACGATCAATGCGGTGCTCCTCACGGCCATCCTGTGGTGGACAAGCTGGCTCGGCTGGCACGTGGCGGAGGGGGCGAGAGCACCTGGTCCCTATCGCTCCTCCGCCTGGATCTCAGCCACCTATGAGGGCCCCGATCCATACGCCTTCGACATCGCCAAGGGCGCGGCAGCGGGCAGAGCCTTTGCGGGGCTCGCGCCGGCCGCCTGGATCCCGCATTTCGCCGCGCTCTCGGAGTCGGAAAAGCTGCGGGTGCCGACAAGGCGGCGGCGCTACTACGGCACCAGCAGGCGCGCCTATCTCACGCCCCGCCAGCTCCGCATCAGCTGGTCGCTCGAACCGCTCATCGTTCTCTTCACGGCGCTCATGGCAGTCTGGCCACGGCGGGCAGAGCGGGTCCTCCACTTCGCCCAGTACCTCAACCCACGGCGCTGGCGCCGCGCATCTCGACCGCGATGAGGATGGAGGGTGAGAGGCTGGACAACGACCCAAGCGGGGCTCGTTACGGCTGCTTCCTTCCGGACCTGACCGGGTTGGCGAGGTGCCTGCCCGCGCCAACCTCTCA
>JBCBYV010000010.1:0-139092 GCA_039815685.1 Pseudomonadota bacterium
CCCACGCCGCCACCCACGCCGCCCGCGCCGCCGCCCACGCCGCCGACGCCGCCAACGCCGCCTACGCCGCCGCCGCCAACGCCGCCTACGCCGCCGCCTACGCCGACGCCGCCGCCGACGCCGCCCACGCCGCCGCCTACGCCGACGCCGCCGCTATCCGAGAAGGCGACGGTGCGGCAGCGCTTGCTCGGCGACCGCTCTGGCCAGACGTTAGTATGCCGCAGCCCCTCGCCGACGCATGGGACGCGCTGAAGACCCGCCTGTTGGCGCGGCAGGGCGAGCACTGGGAGGTCTGGACCGAGTGGTACGAAGCCCGGCTCCGCGGAGACCCCGGCAACCCCGCCCTCGAATACGAACGCGTCACCATCCCCGAGATCAACTGGAAAGCCGGCCCCGCCACCGTCAACGCCAAGATCAAGCAGATCATCGAGAAGTACGGTCGCAGGGGCACGCCGGTTGCCAAGCGGCTGGAGGTCGATCGTGAGCGCGGGGAGATCACGGCGAAAGCGCCGCAGGGGCGTGAGCTTCAGCCAGAGGAGGACAGCACCGCTGCCGCGATCTCGAAAATCGAGAAGCGGCTGCGGCGCGAGGCTGATCGTCTGACGAGCGAGGAGCCGCAATTCGCCTTCGCCATGCTGCAGCCGCGGCTCCGGATGCTCTTCATCGCGTTCGACGAGGACATCGATGATCCCGTCTCAGTCTACTACGCTGTGGAGAGCGCGCTGATCGAGTTGCGCGGCCTCCGCGACAAGCGCGAGATCCCTGACGAGACGGAGCTTCGGACATTCGAGAATGCGCTCGAACGCGCGCAGGTGAGCTTTGAGAACCGCTTTCCAGCCGTTGCTGCCGAGGCGGAGGCACAAGCGGCGCATCAGATGCGGCGCGTGACGGCGGCTGAGCTTTCTGCGCTCGAAGCGGCGTTCCAAGTCTTCGAAGAGATCATGACGCAAGAGCTTAGCGACTTCCTGGGCGCCGATCTCGAAGCGGTGCGCGAGGCGGGTGCGCCTACGGTAAAGGACGATGCGCCGCTGCCAGCCAGCCCGCTCAAGGTGAGACTTTACCGGTTGAAGGGGTATTTGCTGCAGGCGAAGAACGTGGCGGAGACCTCGCTCGACGATTTCAACCGCATCGTGAAGAAGGCCGATACGGCGGCGCGCCAGAGTGAGAAGTTCCGCAAAGCGATGGTGCAGCTCGAGCCGCATTGGCGGAAACTCTGGAGCTGGCTGATGGATGGCGCGCCGCCCGACTTGTGACGGCCGACGGTGCTTGCGTCATTGCCCGGCTCGACCGGGCAATCCAGTTTCGATGGAGCGTCGCAGTCCTTCTGGATCGCCGGGTCGGGCCCGGCGATGACCGGGGTGCTGGGTTGCTGGAGGCGTGGGGCTCGGTGCGCGGGCTTGCCGGTCTTTGGTTGGGGGGGTATAGGCGCGGCGTCGTTGGGCGGGAGGGCTTTTATGCCGAAGATCAATGGGAACGAGATCCGGGTCGGGAATGTCCTCGAGCACAACGGGGGGCTCTGGGTCGCGGTCAAGACCGACCATGTGAAGCCGGGCAAGGGCGGGGCCTTCGCGCAGGTGGAGATGAAGAACCTGCGCAACGGCTCGAAGCTCAACGAACGCTTCCGCTCGGCCGACAAGGTGGAGCGCGTGCGCCTCGAGCAGAAGGACCAGCAGTTCCTCTATGAGCAGGACGACATGCTGGTCTTCATGGATACCGAGACCTTCGAGCAGATCGAGCTGCCGGCGGATATCCTGGGCGACCGGCGGCCCTTCCTGCAGGACGGCATGACGGTGACCATCGAGTATTACGAGGCCGAAGCGCTGTCGGCGACGCTGCCGGAGAAGGTGACCTGCCTGATCGCCGAGACCGAGCCCGTGGTGAAGGGTCAGACGGCGGCCAACAGCTACAAGCCCGCGGTGCTGGAGAACGGGGTGCGGGTGATGGTGCCGCCCTTCGTGGGCCAGGAAGAGAAGATCGTGGTCAACACCGAGACCTTCGAATACGTCGAGCGCGCGACCTGAGCGCCCTCACCCCCTGACAGCCGCCGCCGGCGGGGAGGCCAGCCCGTGGCGCAGATGTCGCCCAATCTCAACGTGATGATCCGGGCCGCGCGGAAGGCGGGGCGCGGGTTGGTGCGCGATTTCGGGGAGGTGGAGAACCTCCAGGTCTCGATGAAGGGGCCGGGCGACTTCGTCTCCAACGCCGACCGGAAGGCCGAGGCGACGATCCGCGAGATGCTGATGGAGGCGCGGCCGAATTATGGCTGGCTCGCCGAGGAGTCCGAGCCCGTGGACGGCAAGGACCCGACGCGGCGCTGGATCGTCGACCCCCTCGACGGGACCACGAACTTTCTCCATGGCGTGCCGCACTGGGCGGTCTCCATCGGGCTCGAGCATCGGGGCAAGATGGTGGCGGGGGTCGTCTATAACCCGGCCATCGACGAGATGTATGTGGCCGAGGAGGGGGCCGGCGCCTGGCTCAACGACCGGCGGCTGCGGGTGTCCGGCAGGCGGGATCTTGCGGGCGCGATCTTCGCCACGGGCCTGCCCTATGGCGGCAAGACCACGCTGCCCGAGACGTTCAGGGATCTGACCGGGCTTCTGCCGCGTACGGCGGGGGTGCGGCGGTTCGGTGCAGCCTCCCTCGATCTTGCCTATGTCGCCGCGGGGCGCTTCGACGGCTACTGGGAGCGCGAGATCAACGCCTGGGATATGGCGGCGGGCCTGATCCTGGTGAAGGAGGCCGGCGGGCTTACCGGCAGTCTGGGGGCGGCGACGCCCGGTGAGGGCAATCCGATCGAGACGGGGCGCATTATCGCGGCCAATGCGGAGCTTTTCGAGGCGTTGGCCGGGCTCCTCGGCCGTTAACCATCGGGCAGAGACCGTGCTTTAAGGTCACAAAAGCGCTGTGCCGGTGCTGCAGGCCCATCCCCGAGCCGCTCAGTCGCTGGCATAAGTCCGCAGGACAGCTAAGGTTAAGTGTGAGCGCCAGAACGGGCGGTCTGAGGGGACGTGGCGAGAGAAATGAGCCTGATCGACGTGGTTGAGAGGCGGGAATTACGCCCTGAATTCTCGCCCCCGGTGCGCCAGGTGCCCGTGATGGTCATCGTGCTGGCGCTTGTGGCGGTCGCAGGCGCGCTGCTGGCGCAGCAGATCGCGACGGTCTTCCAGGCGAACCCGTATCTGAACGCGGTCATCGGTGGCGTCTTCGTGGTCGGCGTCGTTGCGACCTTCTGGCAGGTTGGCCAACTCTCGGCCGCCGTCTCCTGGCTGAGGAACATCGACGACAATCTGGCGGCCGGGAACAAGCCGCCGAGCCTGCTGGCCGCCATGGCGCCAATGATGCGCGAGAAGCGCATGAAGAACCGCCTTGCGGCAAGCTCCACCCGTACGATCTTAGACAGCGTATCGACCCGGCTCGACGAGGCGCGGGACATCACGCGCTACATCACGACGCTCCTCATCTTCATCGGCCTTCTGGGTACGTTCTGGGGGCTCTCCCAGACCGTGCCGGCGGTCGTCGAGACCATCGGGACTTTGGCGCCGCAAGAGGGGGCGAGCTTCGATTTCGGGGCGCTGATGGTCGGTCTCGAGAAGCAGTTGGGCGGCATGGGGACCGCCTTTGCCTCCTCGCTTCTGGGCCTCGCTGGCTCGCTCACGGTCGGGCTGCTCGAGCTCTTCGCGGGGCATGGGCAGAACCGGTTCTTCCGCGAGCTCGAGGAGTGGCTGGCGAGCTTCACGCGGCTCGGGCTCGTGAATGAAGGCGAGGGGCCCGATAGCGCGCTCGTGGCGCTGCTGGAGCGTGTCGATGAGGGGCTGGAGAAGACCACCGAATTCGCGACGAAGGCGGAGGTCGCGCGGATCGAGGCGGAGAACCGGCTCGCGCGCGCAGCGGATGTGGTGGCGGAGATGGCGACGCAGATCGAGCAGGAGCGCTCGGCGGTCGCGCAGATGGTGACGGAGCTGCGCGAGGCGCGGGAGAACCAGCGGGGGCGGGACAATGCCTCGCTGACCGTCCTCAAGCGCATCGATGCGAGCCAGGCGAACGCCGCTTCGGGCCAGCAGGCGATGGTGCAGCTCCTCGACCGCGCGCTCGACAATCGCGGCCGGGGGCAGGAGGGCGAGATGAAGGGCCATCTCCGCTCGATCGATGCCCAGCTCCGCGGTCTGGCGGACGATCTGGCGCAAGGGCGGCACGACAGCGTGCAGGCATTGCGGGCGGAGCTTCGCCAGCTCATCGCCCTTATCGATGAGCGCACCGGCGGCGAGCAGCGCTAGGGCGGGGACGGGAGGCGCCCATGGCGCTCGTGAGACGCAGCGGGGCACGCTTCGAAGCCAGCATCTGGCCTGGCTTCGTCGATGCGATGACCGCGCTTCTGCTGATCCTGATGTTCGTGCTGTCGATCTTCATGATCGTGCAGTTCACCTTGTCCGAGACGGTGAGCGGGCAGAGCCAGGAGATCGAGCGGCAGAACGAGACGATCGCCGAGAAGGCCGATCAGATCGACGCGCAGGAGACTGAGATCGGCCGGCTGGCGGGCCAGATCACGCAGCTTTCGTCGGCTCTCAGCCTCGAGCGCGACGCGCGATCCGCGGCCGAGCAGGAGCTTGGCACCGTGCGTGCCACGCTCGCGGAGGAGCAGAGCGAGCTTGCCCGCATCGCCGCCGCTCTCGAGGCGACGCGGGCTGAGCGTGCGGCGGCGGAGGCGCGCGCATCGGAGCTTGCCGGTACGCTCGATGAGAGCGAGGCCGCCCGTGCGTCCCTCGCGGCGCGCCTGGAGGAGACCCGGGTGGCGCGGGATGCCGAGGCGGAGGCCGCGCGTCAGGCCGCAGCGGCGCGCGATGCGCTGCAGGCGCTGGTCGACGATCTGCGGGCGTCCGAGGCAGCGCAGCAGGAGCGGCTCGAGGGGATCGATGCCGAGCGGGCGCGCGCCCTCGCGCTGTTGGCCGCCCTCGAGGACGAGGCGGCAGGGCTTCGCAGCGAGGGAGCGGCTCAGGCGACGGAGATCGAGACGCTGGAGGCGCGCATCGCGACGCTCACGGCCGAGGTCAATCAGGCGACGGCTCGGGTCGCGTCGCTGGCGGAGGAGAACAGCGCGCTTGCTGCGCAAGTCGCGACCCTCACTGCCGCCGGAGCGGCGGCTGGCGCGGAAATCGCGACACTCGGGGCCGCGCAGCAGGAGCAGGCCGAGCGTATCGCCGCGCTCGAGGCCCGGATCGAGGCATTGACCACCACGGCGGCGGATCGCGCCGAGGCGATTGCCACGCTCGAGGCCACGCGCGACGCGCAGGCCGACCGCATCGCGACGCTCGAAGAGGGCCGCGACACCCGCACGGGCGAGATCGAGGCACTCGAGGCCGAACGGGCCGAGGCGCTCCGCCGTCTCAACGAGACGGCCGAAGCGCTGACGGCGGAGGAGGAGGCGCGGGCGCTGGAGCTTGCGGCGGCCGAGGCGATCCGCCGCCGCCTTGCCGAAGATCGCACGGCGATCAATGCCATGACGCTTGAGCTCGAGGAAGCGCGACGCGAGGCCAACGAGACGCTCGACCGGCTGGCGGCCGCAGAAGCGGCACGCCGCAGGCTGGCGCAGGATGCGGAAGCTGCAGAGGCGGCGCGCACCGCGGCGTTGGCCGAGGCCGAGACGAGCGAGGAGGCGCGCGCGCAGCTGGCCGAGGAGCTGCGTATTGCCGAACAGCAGGCGGCCGCGGCGGCGCGCGAGGCCGCGCTTCTCAACCAAAACGTGACGGAACTCAACGATCAGCTCCGGGCGTTGCAGGCGCTGCTGGACGACTTCGAGGAGCGCGATGCGGCCCAGCAGGTGCAGATCAGCGAGCTGGGTGAGCGCCTGAACGCGGCACTCGCACGCAAGGTCTCGGAGCTTGCCCGCTTCCGCTCGGAGTTCTTCCAGCGGATGTCTGATGTTCTGGGCGGACGGGACGATATCTCCATCGTCGGGGACAGGTTTGTGTTCCAGTCGGAGGTCCTCTTTGCCGCGGGGTCGGCCGAGCTCGGCAGCGCGGGGCAGGAGGAGTTGCGCACGCTTGGCGCCGTGCTGCGGGAGGTTGGGGACGAGACGTCGGGTGGTCTCAACTGGATCCTGCGCGTCGATGGGCACACCGACCGGATACCCATCCGCAACTCGGCGCGCTTCGCCGACAACTGGGAGCTTTCGCAGGCACGCGCGCTCTCCGTCGTGAAGTTCCTGGTGGAACAGGAGGGCGTGCCGCCGGACCGCCTCGCCGCCACGGGGTTCGGCGAGTTCCAGCCCCTGGTGGTGTCGGACGATCCGGCCGAGTTCGCCCGCAACCGCCGTATCGAGTTCAAGTTCACCGAGCGCTAGCGGTTCGGCAGCGACGTTTGGTGCCGTCATGGCCGGACGTGATCCAGCTATCCAGAGCCCGCCAGTCGCTCCGAAGGCGTCGATTCTCTGGAACTCTTGATGGAGCCCGATGGTAACCTCGGACGGTCTTTCCTGTCTCGGTCCTGCCACTAGGGCAGCGTCCGACCTTACGGAACCAGTCGACCGATCCTGTCATCCGCCGGCCTGAGTGGGGAACCAACAGCAGAACCTAGCGCCCGGTAGAATGGATCGCCGGGTCAGTCCCGGCGATGACGACAGTGGTGCAAGCTGATCGGGTGGTGCTCGAGGTCGAAACTCTCGTCAGGGGCGGGCGCTGGACGAGGAGCTTTGGTCAGACTGCGTATCGTCCGGTGCTGAGGCGAACGATCACCGTCACTCTTTGTTTGGTTTCTATGGGGCCTGGCCTGCGATTGAGCCTGGTATGGTACCGAAGCGCTCGGCGGCCATGTCCACGCCCGCGACACCATGTCGTTGACGGATCGCGGGACCGTCGCATGCTTTAAGCTGTGAGAGATGGAGAACCGCCATGCGATCGACACGCCTGACCATCGCCGCCTGCCTCGCGGCCGCAGCCCTTCTGCTTTGCGCCGTCCTGCCGGCGCGCGCAGGCGAGGAGCAGAAAATCCAGGCGGTGATCGCCGACCAGATCGAAGCCTTTCAGCGGGACGATTTGGCAGCGGCCTTCGCCCACGCCTCCCCCGGCATTCAGGGGATCTTCCGCAATCCCGGCAATTTCGGGCGCATGGTGGCGCAGGGCTACCCGATGATCTGGCGCCCGCGCCGCTATGAGATGGGCGAGATTGCCAGCGGGCCGCGCGGTCTCACGCAGACCGTGCTCTTCGAGGACGGTGCCGGCGAGCTCTGGGAGGCTGACTATCTGATGCAGGACGTGGACGGCATCTGGCGCATCAACGGGGTGCAGCTCCGCCGCCTGCCTGGTGTCTCGAGCTGAGCGCTCAGAACTTCTTCCAGAGCGAGACGGTCACGCCGAAGCCTTCATCGTCGAGGAAGTCGTAGCTGAAGCCCGCCTGTAGCGTGTAGGGCTTCGGCCGGTCCTCCTCCTTCAACCCGTTCGCCGGCGTCGAGCCGTAGAAGTGGTAGGCGACGGAGGGCGCTATGATGAAGCTGTTATCCTCCCCATCGAGCGGCGCGACGCCGTAGAGGCTGACGATGGCGAGGCAGCAGCGCCAGGGCGCGTAGCCGGTGGTCAGCTCAGTGCGGATCTCGTCCGCTGCCCCCTCGCTCCGCCAGGCGTAGCCGATGGTGCCCGAGGTGAAGACGCTGCCCCAGTCGCCCCACCAGCTCGTCCCGCCAAGGACGGAGAGACGCAGCTCAGGGGTCGAATCGGGCTGGCTCTCGCCGAACTCGGTGCCGATCAGGCTCTCGATCGGGTAGCTGCCGCCGAACTGGACCGAGGCGACGCTGCTCTCGCCCTGCCAGACGCGCCGGCGCACGAAGCCCGAGACATTGGCGCTGCCCTCCCCGCTAGATGGTGCGATGTCGCTGAAGATTGCACCGCCGATGGTGAGGCGGTCGGAGATGCCGTATTCGACATAGCCTTGGGCGCTGGCCTTCTCCTCCTCCTCCGCCGCGAGGGTCAGCATCGAGACGGGCGAGCCCTGGCGGCCGAGGGAGATGATCACGACACCCTCGCCCTTGCGCTGGGTCCAGGCGCCGGCCCGAGCGTCGCCCGGTGCGCCCTGGGCAAGCAGGAAGACAAAAAGAACCATGGCCCCCGGCCGGAACCGCCGGGTGCTGCCGGACAAGCGAGGCATCGCCCCCTCCCACGCAACGCTGCAATCGCGGCAAAGCTTCGGCAATCATGCTTAATGTCGGCTTAATCCGGCGATCAGCAGCGCGAGGGCTCGACAGGGCGCGCCGCCGCGTTTCATTGATGCGACTGGCGGGGTGCCCATTCTTGGTGGCGGTGCCCTCTTGGATCCGGGGGTTGCATGGACACGACGGGGGACGGGGAGGCATCGGTCGGGCTCGAACCCGTTCCCGTCTTCGATGGTCATAACGACACGATCCTGCGCCTCGAATTCGCGGAGCGGAGCGGACGGCCGCGGAACTTTGCGGTGCCTCCGGGCGCGGGTGGGCCGAGGCTCGCCATCGACCTGCCCCGGGCGCAGCAAGGGGGCTTTGCCGGCGGGATCTTCGCGATGTTCACGCCCTCGGAACGCGCGATCGCTGCGGCGAGCGCGCCGGCCGGGCAGAAGGCCAAGAGCAACGGCGACAGTGTGGCGGGCCTGACCGGGCGAGCCGATGCGGTGCCGCAGGAAATCGCGCTGGCTTTCACCACGGCGCTCTTCGCCCGCCTCCGCCGCCTTGCGCGCACCCACGCGCCGGATCTCGCGATTGCCGGGGATGCCGGCGGTCTGCGTGCCGCGATGGCCGAGGGGCGCATCGCCATCCTGCCGCATGTGGAGGGGGCGGAGTGCATCGACCCGGATCTCGCCACGCTCGAGGTCCTGCACGCCGCCGGCCTGCGCTCGCTCGGGCCCGTGTGGTCGCGCTCGAATGCCTTCGGTCACGGCGCGCCGATGGAGGCGCAGCCGGATCTCGATCCCGGTGAGGGGCTGACCGATGCCGGGCGGGCTTTGGTGGCCGGCTGCGAGGCGATGGGGGTCCTGATCGACTGCGCGCATCTGACGGAGCGTGGCTTCTGGGACGTGGCCGCGATCTCGGATCAGCCGCTGGTTGTGAGCCATTCGAATGCCCACGCCATTTGCCCCTCCGCGCGCAACCTCACCGACAAACAACTCGATGCGGTGGCGGAGCGCGGAGGCCTTGTCGGGCTCAACTTCCACGTCGCCTTCCTGCGGCCCGACTGCAAGCACGATATGGATACAGGCCTCGACGTCCTCCTCCGCCATCTCGACCATCTGCTGGAGCGGCTGGGCGAGCAGGGTGTCGCGCTCGGCTCTGATTTCGACGGCTGCCTTCTGCCTCGCGAGATCGGGGATGTGACCGGTCTCCAGCGTCTCGTCGCGGCCATGCGGCAGGCCGGGTATGGCGAGGCGCTGATCGCGCGGATCGCGCGCGAGAACTGGCTCGACATGCTGGCGCGCGTTCTCCCGGCCGAGACACCGCCTGGGGCTGCGAACGGGAACACCGGAGGAGAGGAACGATGATCGCTTGGGTGCTCGCCACGTTACTCAGCGTGACGATCCCAGAAGGCGCCGAGCCCTTTCTCTCGGAGGGCTCGGTCTATGCCGAGATCGAGGGCGCGGATGTCACGGTGCTGGTGTTCGAAAAAGCGCTGGCGATGCGGGCGCTGGCGGAGTTCGAGGAAACCCATGCCGACCCGTCGAAGGCGCGGGCCGGGGTCACGGTGAGCCACTTCGAGACAGGCGAGGCGGCAGGGCGGCCCAGCACAATCGTGGACTACGAAAAGCCGGCAGCTGTTGCCCGGCTGAACGACGCCGGCGAGGTGGAGATCGTGCCGGGCGTCGAGCGGACGCGGCAGACCTATGTCGATCTCGGCGGCCCGCGCCTCGTGCTGACCGTCTGGACGAAGGACGACGAAGTCGATGTCGTCGCCCTCTCCGACCGCCTGATCGCTGAGATCGTGCCCGGTGCCGGAGAGACCGAAGGCGCCGTTGGCCTGACAGTCGACGGTCAGCCGCTCGAGACCGCGGGGGAGACCTTGGGGGATGATCCGCTCGCCCAACCCCTGGTGATCGACCTGGCCGCGGAGTGACGCGGGCACTGGCTTGACGCGCAGAGCCCCAGCCCGTAAGCCGCGCGCCACGTGGCGAGGTAGCTCAGCCGGTTAGAGCGCACGACTCATAATCGTGAGGTCGAGAGTTCGAGTCTCTCCCTCGCCACCAGCAAACTTCAGATCGCCGAGTTGTGTCGTGGGCGCGTCTGCGCGTCGTGGCGCGGTTGCGCTGCTACCCTACGATGCCAGTCGCAGTGTGAGAACAACCGGGTTCAGAGCTGCGATAGGCGCTGTGGGCGCCCGAAGCCGGCGGTACGCCTTGCTGGCGCGAAGCAGATATAGGCCCGTAATTCCGACGCTCTGAGCTTGACGTAGCGACAAGCAATTCTCAATGAGATGTGAAATTGGTCTCTTTAGAATTGATATTCGTCATCATGTCTCCACAGTCACTGCGTATAAATATCAAGAATGGTGCAGCGTGAGGAGGTGGAGCAATGGGAATGAGGGTATTCGTTATCGTGGGTGGAATTCTGTTCCTTTGTAATTGGCTTGGAATTTCGTTAATTGCAAACGCCGCATAGCCTCAGAGTTGTAGCAAATTGCCCATTTAATTTTCAGGGTTGTGATGCAGCCTGGGATCTTTTGTTTAAGAGCCGTATGCATTATCTAATTGAGATTATGCCGTAGATCTCAAGAATTTTACACAATTTCGCGGATGTTTGTGCCAAGAGCGTATGACGCTATGGATCGCGATCGCAACCCTGAATGTGCGTCGCAACGGTCATGCGGTCCCGGCTGAATACGCCTGGCGGCAAGCTGGATTGCCGGATGAAGACCGGGAATGACGGTGCCATATGTCTCGACCTGATCACTGGGATGCCCTTCAGGGGCCGACCCATGTCTGTCGAAAGCGGTTTTGGTTGGCGTCCTCCTTTTGCGTGTCGCCCGACCGCGGATAAGCTCGCGACGGTAACGACCGTGGGAGGTGGCGATGCGGGTGATCATTGCCGGGGGTGGCATCGGTGGCGCCGCGCTGGCACTGGCGCTCGGCGAGAAGGGTATCGAGCCGCTGGTGTTCGAGCGGGCGTCCGCGATCCGCGAGCTAGGTGTCGGCATCAACATCTTGCCGCATGCCGTTGAGCATCTCTCGCGCTGGGGTCTGCTTGGCGCACTCGATGCCGCGGGGATCCGGACAGCGGAGCTGGTCTACAAGACCGCGAGCGGTCAGGACATTCTCTCGCAGCCACGCGGGCTGGCGGCGGGTCTGGCGAGCCCGCAGTTTTCCATCCATCGCGGCATGCTTCTCGGCATCATGGCGGAAGGTGTGCGCGCAACCCTCGGCGAAGAGACGATCCGCACCGGCCACCGGCTCGTCGCATTCGAGGAGCGCGAGGAGGGCGTAACGGCGGATTTCGAGACCGCGGACGGGCGGGTCCGCATCGCAGGCGACGTGCTGGTGGGGGCCGACGGCATTCATTCGACCGTGCGCGCCGCATTGGCCGGGCGGGAGGAGCCGCCGCGCTGGAACGGCGTTCTGATGTGGCGCGGGGCGGGTTGTGCACCGAGCTTCCTGACCGGTTCCTCAATGATCATCGCGGGCGGCATGCGCGCGAAGCTCGTTCTCTATCCCATCCACGCCGATCCCGCGCGGCCCGGTGAGCGGCTGACGAACTGGGTGATCTGTGCCTCGAAGGGCGAGCCGGGTGATCCGTTGCCCGTCGATCAGGACTGGCAGGCGCCCGCGACGGCGGAGGAGGCGCTGGCCGAAGCCGAAGGGCTGCATGTGGACGAGATCGACCTCGAGGCACTCGTGCGGGCAAGCCCCGCGATCCATCTCTACCCGATGTGCGATCGCGAGCCCCTGGCGTGCTGGGCGGCACCCGGCGGGCGCGTCACGCTGCTCGGCGATGCGGCCCATCCGATGTACCCTGTCGGATCCAACGGCGCGAGCCAGGCGGTGCTGGATGCCGTCGCGCTGGCGGGTGCCTTGTCGGCCGAGGGTCTTGATGGTGTCGCTTCCTACGAGGCGGAGCGTCGGCCGGCGACCGCCGATATCGTGCGTGCGAACCGGAAGGGCGGGCCGGAGCAGGTGATCGACCTCGTCGAACGCCGCGCCCCCGACGGCTTCACCGATCTCGACGCCGTGGCGACCGAGGCCGAGCTGAAAGCCATCGTCGGAAGCTACAACCACATGACCGCTGGCCCGCAGACGGCCTCTACAGAAGGTTGATCGTCACGAGGTGGCTGCCGCCGTGCCCGTGGAGCGCAAGCGAGGAGCATGCTGTGCGCGCCCGCGCCCACCCACGTCAGTCTTCCGGCAATGACGTGAATAATCGGCGAATACTCCCGCCCGGTATCGACGGAGGGTTTATTGGCTCGCGAACCGGCTGCCTGCGCCGCCGAGCCGTCGGCGACGGGAAACGCTTTGGCGCGGGGCAGGTGACATCGGTCGCTGCATCGCGTGGGCCGATCACGCGGCGGTGGCATGCGTCCTGCGGGCGCTCTCAGATCGTGCGACCGCCGTCCACCTCCAGGACCACGCCGGTGATGAAGGCCGCCTCGTCCGAGCAGAGATAGAGGGCGGCGTTGGCGATGTCCTCGGGCTCGGAGAGGCGGCCGAGCGGGACGGTGGCGATGAAGCGCGCTCGGTTCTCCGGCGTGTCCTCCATGCCCATGAAGGTCTCGAGGAGTGCCGTCGCGCCCATCACCGGCGCGATGCAGTTCACCCGCACGCGGTCGGGCGCAAGCTCGGCCGCGAGGCTGCGGGAGACGAGGTTCACCGCGCCCTTCGACGCATTGTACCAGGTGAGGCCCGGGCGGGGGCGGATGCCGGCGGTCGATCCGATGTTCAGCATCACGCCACCACCCGTCGCCCGCCAGTGCGGCAGCAGGGCGTGGGTCACGTGGTAGATCGACTTCACATTGATCGCGAAGACCCGGTCGAAGTCCTCCTCCGTCACCTCCGCAATGGGTCGGTTCTTGTGCGACCAGCCAGCGTTGTTGATCGCGATGTCGAGCTTGCCGAAGGCGTCCGTGACGGCCGCCAGGGACTGGCGCACCGCCGCTCCGTCAGAGACATCGCAGCCGAGCGCCATGGCACCCTCCCCGATCCCTTCCGCGACCGCCTCCGCGCCCTCCCGGTTGAGGTCGAGGAGGGCGACGCGCGCGCCTTCCGCTGCGAAGCGCTCCGCCATTTCCCGGCCGAAGCCCGAGGCGCCGCCGGTGATCATCGCCGTCTTGCCCGCGAGGCGCCCTGTTCCCGAGTTCGCCATGCCGTCTCCTCCCATTGCACTTGCCGCCCCCGCCTGTTTCGGTGGCGGGGTTCGAAAGGAGGCTCGCATGGAACCGGGTATCGTGACCATCGGGTACGAGAAGGCGACGCTCGACGACGTATACGCGCGGCTGACAGCGGCCGGGGTGACGCGGCTTGTGGATGTGCGCGCCGTTGCGTCCTCGCGCCGGGCGGGGTTTTCGAAGTCGCTGCTGGCCGCCGGGCTGGCGGAGGCCGGGATCGCCTACACCCATCTCCGCGCGCTTGGGACGCCCAAGGCCGGTCGGGACGCGGTGCGGGCAGGGCGTGTCGAGGAGATGCGCCGGATCTATGACGATGCCTTGGAGCAGCCCGAGGCGGTGGATGCCTTCGCCGAGCTCCGGGCGATTGCCGCGGCGGAGCGGGTGGCGCTCCTTTGCTACGAGGCCGATCCCTCGACATGCCATCGTCGGATCCTGACGGAGCGTCTGGGCCTGCCCGTGACCGACCTCTAGAAGGCGCCTCTCCGCGAAATCTGCACGAGGGTTGCGGGAGGAGCCGGGGAGTGCCGGCAATCCTCTGCACGCCCGGACCCTAGCACGGGGTCATGAGCAGCAGGTTTCATGATTCCCCCGTCGCGACCCCCCGCAGGTTTCCAACACTGAGCACCGGCAGCGCGGCTGCTGCACTCCTGGTCGTCGCCGCAGCGGTGGCGGCGGCCGAGCCGTTGCGCTGGCTCGTCGTCACCTGGACCGATCCTTCCTATGCCTCCGACGGCTGGGTCGTGGCACTCGCCATCGCCGTGATGGCGGGGCGGAGCGCGCTCTCACCGCGACGGGCCGGCCTGCCGGCGCGGCATGGACGGGCGTTGGCCCTGGTCGCCGCGACGCTGGCGCTGCGCATCGCCGGGGAGGTGCTGGCCATCGGCATCCTGGGCGGTCTGGCCCTCGCGCTCGATGTGCTGGCGCTTGCGCTCGCGGCGGGGCTCCATGAGCGGGAGCGGGCGGTGTCGCCCTTCTGGCTTTCGGTCGCCTTCCTCTTTGCGCTGCCGCTCGAGCGGATCCTGCAGCGGATCCTCGGCTACCCGATGCAGTCGATCTCGGCCGAGGGTGCGTGCGGGTTGCTGTGGCTCCTGCCGGAGCGGTTGGCGGGGCCGCTTTCCTGCGAGGGGCTGGCAATCACGCTTGGGAACGCCCGGGTGCTGGTCGATCTACCCTGCTCGGGCGCGCGCGGGGTGCTCCTGCAGGGGCTATTGTTCGCGCTCCTCTGTGCCCATCACCGCCCGGGCTTTCACGCGGTGCTGATGGGCGGGGCGCTGGCGCTTGCCGCGGCCCTTCTCGCCAACAGTCTGCGGATCGCAGGCATTGCCGTCGGCGAGGCGCTGGGCCTGCCGCTCCTCAGCGAGCCCTGGCATGGAGCGACGGGCCTCGCGGCCATCCTGATCGCTGCCATCCCGGTCTTCCTTTGGGCCGCATGGCTGCGCGGTGGCGCCGAAGGTCCTATCGCGGCATCGGTAGAGCATCGGTCCGCGCGCAGCCGGGCGCGGGGCGGGCGGGCTGTCCTCGCATCGGCCGCCCTTCTCTGCCTTCTTGCCGGCAGCCTCTCCTTCCTGCCGACGCGGCCCGTCGATGCCGGGGCGAGCACCGATATCGTGCTGCCCGATCGGCTCGACGGCCATCGCGCAGCACCCTGGGCGCTGAGCGAGCGTGAGGCTGCGTATTATGCCCGGTTCGGCGGTGGGGCTGCCTCGGCCACCTATGGCGATATGGCGCTGACGGTGATCGCCTCGACCGCGCCGCTCCGCCATCTCCATGCGCCCGAGGAGTGTCTCGCCGGGCTTGGCTTCGAGCTCCGGTTACTCTCCACCGAGCGGCCGGCGGACGGTCAGGGTCTCGCCACCGCGCATTATCGCGCCACTGGTCCCGACGGCCGCGTCTGGCACGTCGCCGCCAGCTTCGTGGCGGAGGACGGTACCAGCGTGCCGGGGATCGGGGAGGCGGCCTGGGCCTGGCTCACCGGTCCGCGCCAGCGCTGGCGCATGATCCGGCGCATCACGCCCTGGGACATGGCTCCGGCCGAGCGCGAGCGGCTCGAGACCGCGGCCCGCGCCTCGCTCGACCTCGCCCCTCTTCCCACCGCCGGCGACCGCTTTGCCGCGCTCCCCTCCCACCAGACCCACGAAGGAGATCAACGATGATCCGCTCATTGCGCGCAGCAGCGCTCCTCCTCGCAGGGAGCCTTGCGCTCCCTGCCTTTGCCACCGCCCCGCCCGATCTGCCGCGCGAGCAGGGCGGCCGGCTCGAGGCCTTGATCGACGGACGACCCGTCGCACTGCCTGCGCTCGACACCGCCATCGAGGCGGATCTGCAGGGTGAGCTTGCCCATATCCGCGTGATCCAGACCTTCGAGAACCCCGGGAAGGTGCCGCTCAACGCCACCTATCTCTTCCCGCTGCCGGAGGATGCGGCGGTGAACGCCATGACCATGGAGGTGGGCGACGAGATCGTGCGTGCCGTGATCCGGGAGAAGGAGGAGGCGAAGAAGGTCTTTCAGGAGGCGCAGCGCGAGGGCAAGGCCGCCGCCCTCCTCGAGCAGCACCGCCCAAACATGTTCACGCAGAAGGTGGCGAACCTGATGCCGGGCCTGCCGGTGACGGTGACGCTGGAATTCGTGCAGGCGCTGCCGAAGATCGACGGGGCCTATCGCGTCGCACTGCCGCTCGTAGTCGGTCCCCGCTACCAGCCGGCGCCTGACCCGGCACCCCTCGCGAGCACGGTTGACCGGATCGCGCCGCAGCCGGTGACGGGCTCGACGGGGCGGTGGGAGATCAACGCGCTGCCGGAATACCCGGAGGTGGCGGGGATCGATCTGCCGAAGGAGATCGAGCGCGAGCGGTTGAGCATCACCCTCCGCCTGACCGCCGGCGTGCCGCTCGGCCGCATCTGGTCCGAAAGTCACGCCATCGATGTCGATCGAGGCGACGAGGGCGCCACGATTACGCTCGCGGGCGGCAAGGTCATCGACAACCGGGACTTCCTCATGGCCTACACCCTTGGCGGGGCGGAGACGGCGGTGGGCATGCTGGCCCATGGGACCGAGCAGGGCGGCCATTTCAGCCTGCTGATCACCCCGCCGGAGCGGCCCGATGCGGCTGAGATCGAGCAGCGCGAGCTTGTCTTCGTGCTCGACACCTCCGGTTCTATGCACGGCATTCCGATGGATGCATCGAAACTGTTCATGCAGGCGGCCCTCGGCACTTTGCGCCCGGACGATACTTTCCGCATTCTGCGCTTCGCCTCCGGCACCTCCGCCTTCTCGGCACGGCCGGTGCAGGCGACCCCCGGCAATATTCGCGCCGCGCGGCGCTATGTGGAGAGCCTTGAGGCGAGCGGCGGGACGGAGATGGAGAACGCCATCCGCACGGCCTTTGCCGAGCCGGCAGCACCGGGTCGCCTCCGTCTCGTCACCTTCCTCTCGGACGGCTATATCGGAAACGAGGCGGATGTGCTGCGCGCGATCAACGACGTGATCGGGGACGCGCGCATCTACGCCCTTGGTGTCGGCTCCTCGGTCAACCGCTATCTGCTGGAGGAGATGGCGCGGGAGGGGCGCGGTCATGTGCGCTTTGTCGATCCCACGAAGGATATCGAGGCGGATGCGCTGGCGCTGGCCGAGCGGATCGCGACGCCCGTGCTCTCGGACATCCGGATTGAGTGGGGCGGTCTCGGCGCCGAGGAGACGGTGCCCGAGCGGCTTCCGGATCTCTTTGCAGGCGATACGCTGCGCCTCACGGGCCGCTACGCCACGCCCGGCCAGCATAGGATCGTGATCCATGGCCGCAGCGGCGGACGTGCGGCGCGGCTGCCGGTGACGGTCGATATCCCGGCGGATACAGGGCCCGAGGGTGCCGCGATCCCGGTGGTCTGGGCCCGCGGGCAGATCGCGGATGCGATGCGGCAGGTCTCGCGTCTCGCCTCCACCGATCCGCGCCAGGCGGGGCTGAAGGAGCGGGTCACCGCCCTCGGCCTCGAGCACGGGCTCACCACGCGCTGGACCTCCTTCGTTGCGGTCAGCGAGAAGGTGGTGAACGAGCGGCCGGAGACGGCGGTGGACGGCAACATGCCGCTGCCGATGCCCGAGGGCGTGCCGACCAGCGCCTACCCCGATGCCGCGACGCCGACGGAGCGGCTTCGCCGTGCCTCCGCTGCTCAGGCTCCTGCAAAGGGCTTTGCCGCCGCGGAGACGCGGGCGCTTGCGGGCGCGACTCTCGTGGATGCGGCTGAGGATGCTGGCACGCTCGTCGCCGGGCCTGTGGGCCAGACCGGCGGGTCGCCCAAGGGCGGGATGATGGCGGTCTTCAGCGGCGGCTCGACGCCCGAGCCCGAGACGCTGGGGGGTCTCGCCGTGCTTGCCCTTGCCTGGATCGGCGCGCTGCTCCGCCGTCGCTTCCGCCGCCGTGCCGCGCGGGCCCGGCTGATCGAGGGCGCCGCCTGACAGGGCGGCCCGACCGCAACGCTTTGCGCAACGCCGGCCCCGGCATAGTCTGGGGCCGGCCCTTTGACCAGAAACGGCCCGAGGGCCAACAGAGGGGACAGCCGATGCCACGCACCATCCTCGTCGTCGATGACGACCCGCATATCCGCGACGTCGTCGCCTTCGCCCTCGGCAAGGCGGGCCACGCCGTAGAGACCGCCGCCGACGGGGCGGAGGCGCTGGGCATGATCGAGGCCGGGGCGCCGGACCTTGTGGTGCTCGACATCAACATGCCGGAGATGGACGGGCTCGAGCTTTGCCGTCAGCTTCGCCGCAGCTCCGACCTGCCGGTCCTCTTCCTCTCCTCACGCGACGATGAGATCGACCGGGTGGTCGGGCTCGAACTCGGCGCGGACGACTACGTCACCAAACCCTTCAGCCCGCGGGAGCTGACCGCGCGCGTCGCCGCGATCCTGAAACGCTCCGCGCCCGAGGCAAGAGGTGCCAACGGAGAGGGCGCGGCGCTGGAGAAACCGATCAGCCATCGCACGGCCGAGGGGTTGCTGGTCGTCGACACCGCGCGCCATCTCGTGACCTGGGAAAGCACGGCCGTGAAGCTGACGGCGACCGAGTTCCAGCTCCTCGCCATCATGGCGCGCCAGCCGGGGCGAGTGTTCGACCGGGAGACGCTGATGCGCGGTGCCTATCCGCCCAACATCCACGTCTCGGACCGTACTATCGACAGCCATGTGCGCCATGTGCGGGCCAAGCTCGCCGCCGTGGGCGCGCATGGGTTGATCGAGACCGTGCATGGCGTGGGCGTGCGCATGACCGAGCGCTGAGCGCATGGCGGACGGCTCGCGCAGCGGGGAGGTTGGGGACGGCCCGGCGGAGGCCCCGCTTCGTGCGCGAGGGGCCTCGCTTCGTCACCGTCTCTGGTCGCTCCTCGGCGACGGACCTCGGCCGCGCCTCGCGACCATCCTGCTGCTCGTCAATGTCGCGATCGTGGCGCTGCCGCTCGGCTCGATCTTTTTCCTGCGCATCTACGAGAACCAGCTCATTCAGGAGACGGAGCGCGAGCTGATCGCCCAGGCGGCGATGATCGGGGCGGCCTATGAGCGGGAACTCGAGGCCATGCCCGGCTTCAACGCGACGGTCTTCGAGAGTTGGCGGCAGGCGCAGGGGCGGGCCCTGGGGCGCACGCAGCGGCTGCGCGGTCCCTTCAGCCTTGGCGATGTGGCAGAGGAGAGTGCGCTTCTGAGCGCCCCGCCGCCGCCGCTGGAGCTGGAGCCGGGCGACCCGAACTACCGCCCGCAGGACCCGCAGATCGACCTCTTCCGCGACCCGACCCTGCCATCGCGGCCGGACGGCGTCTCGGCCGGCGCCGCCAACCCTTTTGCGGCTGAGGTGGGGCAGGCGCTCACCCCCTTCATGGCGCGGGCGCAGGAGACGACACTGGCAGGGATGCGGTTGCTCGACCCCGAAGGCGTCGTCGTGGGTGGCCAGGCGGAGATCGGCCTCTCCTTCGCGCATGTGCCGGAGGTGCGTGAGGCGCTGGCCGGCCGCTATGCCTCGGCGCTGCGCTACCGGGAGCTGGAGGGCGCACCGCCGGAGCTTGCGAGCATCAGCCGGGGCACGGGCGTCCGGGTCTTCGTCGCCTACCCGGTGCTCCGCGACGACGAGGTCTGGGGCGTCGCCTATCTCTCCCGCACGCCGAAGAGCGCGCTCAAGCACATGTATGAGGAGCGCGACAAGGTGGTGATCGCCGCGCTCCTGATCCTCGGCGTGGCGGCGGGGCTCGCGATGCTGACCTCCCGCACGATCTCGCGGCCTGTGGCGGCGCTGACCGAGCGGATGCGCGCGATCATGGGGGGCGACCGCGCGGCGATGGCGCCGCTCGCCCGGCCGGGGACGCGGGAGATTGCGGAGCTTTCGGAAGGGATCAGCCGCATGGCCGGGGCGCTCGAGGCAAGGGCCGAGACCGTGCGCGCCTTTGCCCGCCATGTGAGCCACGAGTTCAAGACGCCCATCGCCGGCATTCGCGGGGCGGCGGAGATCCTGGAGGATCACGCCGCGACGCTGACCGAGGCGGAGCGCGAGCGCTTCGCCGGTAACATCCTGCGCGATGCGGGCCGGTTGGAGGCCCTCCTGGCCCGTCTCCTCGACCTTGCCCGCGCCGAGCATGCGGCACCGCCACCGGGTCCGCTTGCGCTGGATGAGGCGCTGCCGGAGGCGGCGCGTCGGGCGGGGCAGCGCTTGGGTGAGCGCGCCGGGGCTAGCGGGTTGAGCGTCGAGGCGAGCGTTCCTCACGGTATCGCAGCCCGGATCACGGAGGAGGCGCTGGGCATCCTCGTTGATAACCTCGCGCGGAACGCGGCGGAGCATGGGGCCACACAGCTCAGTATCGTCGCGCGGCAGGGGGTGTCGGACGAGGATAGCGCGCGCCCCTCGGTCCACCTTGCGTTCTCTGACAACGGGCGCGGGATTTCGCCGGCAAACCGCGCGCGCGTCTTCGAGCAGTTCTTTACGACCCGCCGCGCCGATGGGGGCACGGGGCTCGGCCTCTCCATCGTGCGGGCGGTACTGGCGAGCCAGGGCGGCGCGATCGCTCTTGGCAGCGCTGATGGCGAAGCGGGTGCCGTCTTCGAGATCACGCTTCGCGGTTGAGCGTTCTGGTCAGGTCCTTGTCGCTCTCGCCGAGCCCCAGGCGGCGACGCCGGCCCCCGCCGTGATCAGGAGTGCGGCGAGGGCGAGGCGGGAGGTCGGCTCGGCGATGCCCGCCAGCACGAGCACGAGCGTCGACAGGAGCGGTGCCGCATAGGCGCTGACGCCCAGGAGTTGGATATCGCCGCGCTTGCAGCCGACATCCCAGGCATAGAAGGCCGCGCCGACAGGGCCGAGGCCGAGGCCGAGGACGGCGGCCCAGCCGAGGACGCCGTCGGGCCAGACGGTCTCTTCAAGGACCAGATGTGCGATGCCAGAGAGGACGGCGACGGCGAGGCAGAACCCGGCGACGCTTGCCGTCGGCGCCTCACCGACGACGCGGCTGAGGACGGAGTAGCCGGACCAGATCAGCGCGCAGAGGAGGGCTGCGGCATAGCCTGGCAGATGCGCTTCCTCGAAGCCTGGCCCCGCACCGCCACCGAGGATCAGGAGCGCCGCGCCCACGAATCCTGCGAGCGCGCCGGCCACATGCAGCACCCCGAGGCGACCGCCCGGCAGCAGTCCCGAGAAGAGGACGATGAGGAGCGGCCAGAGATACGCCACCAGCCCCGCCGCCGCGGGCGGCGCGCCCTTGAGGGCCGTGAAGTAGAAGAAGTGGTAGCCGAAGAGGCCGAGCACACCGAGCGCCCAGACACGCGCTGGTTGTCTCAACGCCGGCCCGATGGGCATGCCCGCCACCTTCAGCGTAGCGACCCCGATGAGCCCGCCCACGAGAAACGCCATGGCCGTGAGCTGGAAGGGCGGCACGGCAGCCGCGCCCACAGTGAAGAGCGCGAGAAGCGCCCATAGCAACACCGCCACGAAGCCAATGGCGGTGGCCCGGCCGCGGCCGCCATCGCCCAAATGTTTGGGCGCAGCTGCAACGCCGGCTGTGGCAGTTGTGTGCTCGCCATCTTGTGCAGGCTGCTGCTGGCCCCCGTCGTTCATCGGCTTCCCGGATCGTTAACCACCAGATTTCGGGCCGCACTTTTGCCGCACCGCACGATGAGGCGGTCGTGCAACAGTGATACGGCACGCGGTCACAATGGTGTCGCGTGGCACGCCAGGAATGGCAAGGGGCCGCAAGATGGCCACAGTCGCCATGCGGACTGGTGTTCGGGCGGAAATCGGTTGGGTGACCGTGGAACCTGTGTGACCGTGCTCGGAGTGGGAGAGATGGGGGTGATAGGCGGGGTGCGGGGCAGTGCGTCGATGGCGGAGAACGCCTGGCGCGCCCGGGTCGTTTGGACCGGGACGGGCGCCGTCGTCGCGCTTTTGCTCCTCGCAGCACTGCTTGAGGTTGTGGCCGACCCGCAGATGCGGTGGGAGGCGGCGGATGCGCTCGCCGTCCTCGCTGCGGTAGCACTCGCCTTTTGCGCGCCTGCTGGCGGTGCCAACGCGCTCGCGGCGTTTATCGCGGGCCGGACGGATCCGCGGCTGAACCGCCCGCTGCGCCGCTCCGGCGCGACGCCTGTCAGCGGAATGCGGGGGTTCTGGGGTCTCGTCACCGCCTATTGGACATCGGAGCGCTGGGTCGAGGCGTGGACACTGACCGCAGCAGTGATCGGGCTCACCACGCTTCTCTCCAAGGCGAGCGTCTGGGTCGCCATGGCCTCGGCCGACTTCCTCCACGCGCTGGTGAACGTTCATGCGGCGGAGGCGGGGGACGACCCGCTCGCCTGGGTGCTCGGGGCTGCCGGGATCTACGGCGCCATTGCGTTGGCCCGGATCGGCGGCGTCGCGCTCCGCCACTTCGCCTCGAGCACGCTCCACCGCAAGGCGCGGGCCTGGGTACAGTCACAATATCAGGCGGGCATGCTGCGGGCGGGCCATGTCTCGGCCAACCTCGTCTCGGACAGGGATGACAGCCCGACCGCGCGGCTGCCGGACAACATCGATCAGCGCGTCGACGAGTGCTCCATGAGCGTCTTCGGCGCGGTGATCGGGCTCGCGATGGGTCTCTGGGGTGCCTTCGCCTCGATCTATTTCGTGTCGATCGCGCTTCTGGAGCGGTCGGCGCCGGTGGGGGTTCTCGACGATTGGGGCAGCGCTGCCTCCGCGTTTATCGCGGCGCAGACCGGGCTTTCGGTCGATCTCGCACCCGGTGCCTATGGCAGCTTCCTGCTCGTGATCCTGCTGGTGGTGACGTATGTGCCGCTGATGACCTGGGCCGCCTGGCGGCTCGGCCGCGTGCTCGAGCGCCAGACCATCGCGCGGCAGAGGGCGGATGGCTCCTGGCGCGGCGAGCTTGGGCAGATGCTGGTGCGCGCGCCCCGCATGGCGATCAGCCGGGGCGAGAACGTGCAGGCCCGGGTGAACGAACGGCTCTATGGTGCGGTAGACGGGACCTGGCACCGGCTGAACGGCACGCAGTCGGGCTTCATGGCCTTCACCAACGGCTACAACTTCATCACCAACCGACTGCTCGGCTACCTGCCGGGGCTGCCCGCCTATCTCTCCGGCGCGATCAGCTTCAAGACCTACGCCGCAAGCTCGGAGCTGGTGGCGGAGCTGATCAATGACAGCTCATGGTTCATCCAGGTGATGCCCGCCCTCGCAACCCTGAAGGCGAACACCGTGCGCCTCACCGAGCTTGCCGAAGCGATCGAGCGCGCAGGTGACAACAAGCGGTTCTATGCCGAGACGGGACGGCACGCCTTCGCCTACTCGATGGCGGATCCGGCCTTCGGTCTGCGCCTCCACAATCTCGAGCTTGCCCATCGCGGGCATGGCGCCGAGTCGTTCCTGCGCGTGCCGACGCTGCGCATCAAACAGGGCCGCTGGGCCTATGTCCGCGGGCAGAACGGGGCGGGCAAGTCCTGTCTGCTGAAGGCGGTCATGGGGCTCTGGCCCTATGGTGGTGGGGCGGTCATCCGGCCCGAGCGTGCGTTCTTCGCCGGTCAGGACGCGGACCTGCCGCCGCGCCTCACGCTCAAGGAGCTCGTGACCTACCCAGATCATGGGGAGCGGCACAGCGATCTTGCCGTCGCGGCGGTGCTGGGCGAGGCGGGACTTGCCCGCTTCATCCCGGAGCTTCACGACGCGCTCTGCGGCTCGAAGCCCTGGGTCGAGACGCTGTCGGGCGGGCAGCGTCAGCGGCTGGTGCTTGCACGCATCCTGCTGCAGCGCCCCGATCTCCTGCTGCTCGACGAAGCCTGTTCGGCGCTCGACCCGGACGCGGTGCTCGACTTCCATCGCATCCTGCGCGAGCATCTGCCGCGAGCCATCGTGGTGAGCGTCATGCACGAACACGAACCCCCCATGGCGCCCGAGGGTGCGCCCTTCTACGCCGATCTCCTGGTGATCGAGGACGGCGAGGCGCGGCTTGAGCCCGTCATCGACGCGCCCATCCGCCATCGCATCGCCGCCGAATGACCGCTGCGGATCGGGAGGCCTTCGTCGCCGCGCTCATGGCGCGGATGACGCTGTCCGAGAAGATCGGTCAGCTTGCGCTCTTCTCGGCGGGGGAGGGGCCTGCGACGGGCGAGGCTGGTGGCCCGCCGCTGGCGGCGCTGATCGCGGACGGACAGGTGGGCTCGGTCTTCGGCACCAAATCCTTCGATACGGTGAAGCGGCTGCAGGATGTCGCGATGACGAGCCGCCTCGCCATCCCGCTCCTCTTTGCCGAGGACGTTATCCACGGGCACCGGACGCTCATGCCGCTACCCCTCGGCCTCGCCGCCAGCTTCGACATGGCACTGGTAGAGGAGACGGCGGCGGCCGCGGCGCGCGAGGCGAGTGCGGAGGGCATCCATCAGGCCTATGCCCCGATGCTCGACATCTGCCGCGATGCGCGCTGGGGTCGAGTGGCCGAAAGCCCGGGTGAGGATCCCTGGTTGGCGGCGCGCTATGCCGAGGCGATGGTACGGGGGTTCCAGGGCGATGACCTGCGCGATCCTGAGCGCGTCTCGGCCTGCCTCAAGCACTTCCTGGGCTACGGCGCGGCGGTGGGCGGGCGCGACTATGACGGGGCAGAGATCGCGATCCATACGCTCTTCGACGTCTATGCCGAGCCCTTCCGCGCAGGCGTCGCCGCCGGGGCCACGGCGGTCATGACCGGGTTCAACACGCTGAACGGCGTGCCGATGCATGCGCATCCTCTGGTCAATGACTGGCTGCGTGGCGAGGAGGGGTTCGAGGGCGTAGTGGTCTCGGACTATACCGGGTTGCGGGAGCTGACCGCCCACGGACTTGGCGAGCGTCCGGCGCGGGCGGCGCGAGCGCTCCTTGCGGGCATCGATCTCGACATGATCAGCGGAGATTACCTCGACGCGCTGCCGGTGATGGCGGAGGTGGGGCTCGACGATCCGGAGAGTGGGCTGAGCGTCGGGCAGGAAGCGGTCCTCGCCGCCATTGACGCCGCCGTCGCGCGCATCCTCGGGCTGAAACACCGGCTCGGGCTCTTCGACGATCCCCTTCGCGGGGCGACGGCGGAGCGGGCGGCGGCGGCGCCGTTGCGTTCCGAGACCCGGGCGCTCGGTCGCAGGGCTGCGGCGGCCGCGGCGGTGCTGCTCGAGAATGATGGCGTGCTGCCGCTGGCGGCGGAGGGGCTGAAGATCGCGCTCATCGGGCCACTCGGCGACGACCGGCCGAACATGCTCGGCACCTGGGCCGTCTCCGGCGATCCGCATGCCTCCGTGACGATCCGGGAGGGGTTGGCGGCGTCGGGCAACGAGGTCCGCTTCGCTCCCGGCGCGCCGATCGTGGACGATGCGGCGGTGATCGATCGGCTCAATTTCGTGCCCGAGACCGTGACGCCCGACCCGCGGCCGCCCGCTGTCCAGCTCGCGGAGGCGGAGGGGCTCGCCGCCTGGGCCAATGTGATCGTGGCGGTGGTCGGCGAGGCTAAGGAGCACACCGGCGAGTGCGCCTCGCGCGCCGCGCCAGACATACCCGGGCCCCAGCGCCGGCTGCTCGAGCGCCTGTCGCAGAGCGGCAAACCCCTCGTGGCGGTAGTGCTCGCGGGTCGACCGCTGGTGCTCGGTGACTTGCCGGAGACGGCGAACGCACTGGTCTATGCGTTCTTCGGGGGCACGGAGATGGGCAACGGGATCGGCGATCTGCTCTACGGTCGGGCGGAGCCGACGGCGCGTCTGCCCGTCTCGCTGCCTGTGCATCCAGGCCAGGTGCCCCTCCATCACGGCGCGCATGAAGGCGGGCGGCCATGGCCCGGGGAATGGCGGAAGTTCACGACCAACTACATCGATCTGCCTGACGATCAGCACCCGGCCCGCGGCCGCTATCCCTTCGGTGCGGGCCAAGCTTACACGACATTCCGCTTTGGGCCGCCCGAGCTTGCGGCGACCGAACTGACCGGACCCGACGCGGTGGCGGAGGTTGCGGTCAGGGTCGAGAACACTGGCGGGCGGGTCGGTACCGCCGTCGTGCAACTCTACGTCTCCGATCCCGTGGCCCGTATCGCGCGGCCGGCGCAGGAGGTGAAGGGCGTCGCCCGGCTGATGCTGGAGCCTGGAGCCGAGCGCATCGCGACGTTCCGCCTGACGCGCGACGATCTCTCCTACACCCTGCCGGACGATCGGGGTCGCCCGGTCCGCGTCTGGGACCCTGGAGAGTTCGTGATCCGCACCGGGCCCGATGCGGCGAACACACAAGCCATCACGCTCCGTTGGAAGGCGTGAGCGCGGGCCAGCGGGCGATGAGGTATGCGAGCGCTCGGTCGAGGGCTTCCGCATAGGTCGGCCCGCTGGGGCAATGCTCCGCCTCCGGCACGGTCTCGACGAAGGGTGCGGGACTGAGCCGCGCGGCGAAGGCAGCGACATCGCCCGGCCGGGTCAGGCCGTCCCGCGTGCCCGTCACGAACGCTGTCGGATGGGTGAGCCTCGGCGCGAGTGGCGTGAGGTCGTGTTCGGCGTATTCGGCGGTCGCTCCAGGCACCTCGCGTTCCAGCGCGTCGAGGGCCGGCTGTCCCATCGCTGCGCGCGCTGTCAGCAGGGCCGCGCCCGAGACGACGGCGGAGATCGCAAGGACGGCCGAGGACGCCGCCTCCCGCCGCTCGGCCGCGAGCCTCAGCGCGGCGTAGGCGCCCATGCTGTGCCCGGCCAGAAGGAGGGGCTCGGAAGGTGCACCGATGCTGCCAACGCCACCCTTCTGCACCCAGTCGAGCACGGCCGCTGCATCGGCCAGATGGGCTGTCATGGTGAAGCGGTCCGCTGCGCCGCCCGCGGTCCCTGCTTCGGAGTTTGCGGCGGAGTTCGGGAGGGCGGGCAGGAGCACGTTTAAGCCATGGCGTGAGAGGACAGCCGCGGCCTCGATGATCTGCGGCTGGTCCGGCGCGCCGTTGCGCCCGTGCAGCATGACGGCGAGGCCGCGCGCCAGCGGTATCTCGGAGCGCAGGACGAAGAGTGCCGTCCGCCGTTCCCGGGCGCCGATATCGGCGATTGCCTCGAGGTTCATCTCAGTGCTTCCCTTCAACCTTCGCCGCTCAATCAACCTTGTCGGGCGGTGTCACCCTGGGCAACGCGCCGCGCAAGGCCCGGATAGCGGAGGCCGAGGAGGAGGGCGCGGAGGGCGAGGAAGATCCAGACCGCTGCCCACATGCCGTGGTTGCCGATTGTCTCGGTCATGACCCAGCCGAGGGGCAGGAAGATCGCGGCGACCGCGATCATCGCGTCCCGCATCGCGCCGCCTTCCGCTGCGCCGACGAAGATGCCGTCGAGCTGGAAGCACGCCACACCTGCGATGGGGATCAGGGCGGCCCAGAGCACATAGGCGGACGCTATCTCCCGTACCTCGGCGACATTCGTAAAGAGCCGGACGATGTCCATCGAGAAGACGGCGAGGACCAGCGCGAAGCTGCAGGCCAGAACGCCTGCGGCGATGCTGGAGACGCGCGCGGCGCGGTGCATCCGGCGGGCGGAGCGTGCGCCGACGGCCTGGCCGACCAGCGTCTCGGCCGCCATGGCGAAGCCGTCGAGCCCCGCGGTCGTGACCATGAAGAACTGCAACAGGATCCCGTTGGCGGCCAGGACCAGATCGCCCTGCTGCGCGCTCAGCCGCGTGATCCAGGCAAAGCAGAGGCTGAGGAGCAGCGTCCGGATCAGGATGTCGCGGTTGAGGCGGAGAAGCGCGCCGAATTCCGCCGCATCAAGGATGCGGGCCCGGTTCGGTTGCCAGCCCTTAGGCAGGATCTCGCGAAGCCGACCGCGCACCCGAAAGAGGCCGTAGAGGAGCGCCAGCCCATGACCGACGACCGTGCCGAGCGCTATGCCCTCGATCCCGAGGCCGAGGCCGAACACGAGCGCGAGGGTCATGCCCACATTGCCGACCGAAAGCACGAGCTGAAGCTCAAAGAGGCGCCGCGTCCGCTCTTGCCCGGCGAACCAGCCCATCAGCGCGTAGTTCGTAAGCTCGAATGGGGCGCCCCAGAGGCGGATCGCGATGTAGCTGCCCGCCGCGCCCGCCGCCGCCTCCGGTGCGTCGAAGAGGGTGAGCACCGCCCAGACGATTGGCCGCTGCATGAGGATCAGCCCCGCGGCACAGACCACTGCTAGCAACAGGGCACGCGCGAGCGTGTTCGCGACGCGCCCCATATTGCTCGCCCCGAGCGCCTGCGCGGTTGTGCCCGAGACCCCCATCTGCAGGAAATTGAAGGACGAGAAGAGAAGCGAGATCGCGCTCGCCCCCAATGTCACCGCTGCCAACAGCGTCGCGTCGCCGAGATTGCCGATGATCGCGGTGTCGATCGCGCCCTGCAGCGGGACGAGGGCGTTCGAGAGGACGACGGGCAGCGCGATGGCGACCACGCGGGCGAAGCCCAGCGCTTGCTCAGCGTGCGCCGGTCGACGCTCCGCCGCCGCGCTCAT
Source organism: Pseudomonadota bacterium (assembly GCA_039815685.1). GTDB lineage: Bacteria > Pseudomonadota > Alphaproteobacteria > Rhodobacterales > Rhodobacteraceae > Thermohalobaculum. Next base: position 28,275 of record JBCBYV010000010.1, read on the forward strand.
ACGTCCGAACGTCTGCCGCGCGAGCCCGCCCTCGGCTGGTCCTCATGGGCTTCGAGATCGCCACCCAACTCCTCCGCGCTGCGCGCCGCGGCGGCGGCCACATCTTCGGTCTGGCGATCCTCGAAGAGCCGGCTGCGCATCCGGTCCTCGATCCAGTGCGTCAGCGCGTAGACGACGCCGAGGGCGAGGAGGGCGAGGCCAAGGCCCGCGATCAGCACGCCATCGGCCGTCTCGACCTCGAGAAGCACGAATTTCCGCACGACCGCAAGAAGGCCAATGATCACGACGGTGCGCACCTGCACGAGCCCATGATGGCCCCGCACGGCCTGATGGATGGAATGCGCTAGCTCGATGGCGATGAGCGCTGCGAGGGCCCGGTCGAAGAGCCCCTGAAAGGCGGCATAATCGAGCTGCTTGTCGGGTGTCGAGAGATGCGGCCAGAGCGCAAAGAGGAAGGAGCCCGTCGCAAGCAGGATCACCCCCGCCATGCCCGCAAGAAGCACAGCCGATACCGCGCGTTCGAAGAACGCATAGCGGAGTCTTTCCATCGCGACCCTCCAAGCCTCGCCCGACCCGCGAAGGTGGCGCGGCGGGCGCGGGGGTAAAGCACGGGGCTTCGCAGTGGAGCGTAAAGAGGCGGGCCGGCGCGCCGGCGCGTCAGTCCGCCAAAAGGAAGTTTCCGCGGAGAAGGGCAAAGGGCCGAGCGCGTTCTTCCTGCCATGCCTCGACCTGGAGATGTGCGACCCGTCGCCCGGCCTTGAGCACTCGCGCCCGGGCATAGCAGTCGCGCGCGCGGCCGGAGCGGAGGTAGTCGACGGTCAGGTCGATCGTGCGCGGCATGGGTGGAAAGCTGCCCGCGCGCACCGCATTCAGCCCCTCGCCGCCCTGATCGATCTCTCCCAGCACGCGTTCCCAGGCGAGCTCGATCAGCGCGGTGATCTCGAGGAACGAGCCTGTCACGCCGCCATGGATCGCTGGCAGGAAGGGGTTGCCCACCAGCCGCTTCTCGAAGGGCAGGCGCGCCGTCAGCTCGTCGCCGAGCCGCTCGAAGCGTACGCCGAGGAACCGGTTGTAGGGCACGGTCTCGGTCAGCGCGGCGAGCGCGGCATCGCGCAGCGCCTCCCGCTCGGTGACGGTCTCGGGCAGGGTCATCCGGCCGCCTCCGGCTTGGCGCGCTCCAGCATGAAGGCGCCGGCAGCGGAAGCGACCGGCGCTTCGGCATCGTCGTGATAGGCAATGGCGCGGGCGAAGCCGATGGCGCGGGTCAGCCTGTAGCACTCGGCCCGCGCGATCACGGCCTGACCCGGCGTGGCAGGGCGCATGTAGTCGATGCGCAGATCGAGCGTTGCGGTCGCTCTCAGCTTTCCGAACTTGACCGTCTTGCCCGGCGGGGACGCAATTACCGCCGTCCCGCAGGCTGTATCGAGCAATGCCGTTATCACGCCGCCGTGCATGACCCCCGTGGCCGGGTCGCCCACCAGCCTTTCATCATAACTTACGGATAAGAAAGCGATTCCATCGCTCGCGCCATGCAGCCGCATGCCAAGTTCGCCGGAGAAAGGCAGGCCCGTCATCACTTCCCCGGGGCCCAGGTCATCACCATGAAGTGACGGAGCGTCGCCAGACGCTGTGGTGCGCATCAGCGGGCCGATATCCTCGTGCTCGTCGTCCGCCATGCAGTCTCCCCAGTTTATTGAAACTACGACATTTTTTTGGACCGCGGTGCTGCAGCTGCTCACGAGCCCTAGGCCGAGCGCGATCGATTGTCGAGGGGAAGTAGCGTTAGTCTTGACGTTTACGTCAAGTGTAGGCATTTGACGCTGACGTCACGCATAGCCATATCGCCGCCGTTCCACCCCTAGGAGACATGGGAAATGTCAGAAGAGACCTACACCATCGGCGAGATGTGCAAAGCGTTCGACGTCACCCCGCGGGCATTGCGTTTCTACGAGCAGAAAGAGCTCCTGAAGCCGATCCGCGAGGGCCAGCACCGCCACTACACCAACCGTGACCGGGCCCGTCTGAAGCTCATCCTGCGCGGCAAGCGCTTTGGCTTCAGTCTCGCCGAGATCCGGGAACTGCTCGAGCTCTACTATGTGGGCGACGGGCAGAAGACCCAGCTCGAGGCGACGCTCGACGCGGCCGAGAAGCATCATGTCGAACTCGTGGAGAAGCGCGAGGAGCTTACCGCCGCAATTGGTGAGCTTGAGGAGCACATGACGCTCGTGCGGCGTATGCTGGCGGATAAGGGACACCGGGCCGCGGGTTGATCCCACGGCGCCGCCATAACCGCAGAGGACGATCATGCCGACTTACACCCCCCCTCTCGACGATCATCGCTTCGTGCTGCACGAGGTCCTGCGCGTTCACGAGCAGGCCGATATCGAGGGCTACGAGGACCTGACCGAGGACATGACCGGTCAGATCCTCGAAGAAGCCGGGAAGATCGCGCGCGACCTGCTCGCGCCGCTCAACCAGGTGGGGGATCAGCAGGGCTGCCGGCTCGAGAACGGGGTCGTGCGCACGCCCGACGGGTTCAAGGAAGCGTGGGCTGCAATGGTGGAGGGCGGCTGGCCCTCCATGGAGTGCGATCCGGATTTCGGCGGCCAGGGCATGCCGACCGTCCTCAATATGGCCGTGGGCTCGATGAAATCGGCCGCGAACATGGCCTTCATGATGTATCCGGGCCTCACGCACGGGGCCTACTCTGCGCTCCACAGCCACGGCACGGACGAGCAGAAGCAGACCTATCTGCCGAAGCTCGTCAGCGGCGAGTGGACTGGCACAATGAATCTGACGGAGCCGCAATGCGGCACCGATCTCGGGCTCATCCGCACCAGGGCCACGCCGAACGGCGACGGCTCCTACGCCATCGAGGGACAGAAGATCTTCATCTCCTCCGGCGAGCATGACATGGCGGAGAACATCATCCATCTCGTGCTTGCCCGCGTTCAGGGCGCGCCGGAGGGGGTGAAGGGCATCTCGCTCTTCGTCGTGCCGAAGTTCATGGTGAACGAGGATGGCAGCCTCGGGCAGCGCAACGCGCTTTCCTGCGGCAAGGTCGAGGAGAAGATGGGCATCCACGGCAACTCGACCTGCGTCATGAACTATGACGGGGCGACGGGCTGGATGATCGGTGAGGAGAACAAGGGTCTCCGCGCCATGTTCACCATGATGAACGAGGCCAGACTGCTCGTCGGCATGCAGGGCCTCTCCATCGCCGGTGCGGCCTATCAGAATGCCGCGGCCTACGCGAAGGACCGGGTCCAGGGTCGCGCCGTGACGGGTGCCGCCGAGCCGGACGCCAAGGCCGATCCGCTGATCGTGCACCCGGATGTGCGGCGTCTGCTGCTCGATCAGAAGGCGTTCGTCGAGGGTGGTACGGGCTTCCTTGCCTGGGTCTGCCTCCTGCTCGATGCGGAGAAGCGACACACGGATCCGGTGAAGAAGGAGCAGGCCTCCGACATGGTAGCGCTGTTGACCCCGGTGGTGAAGGGCTTCCTGACCGAGGAGGGCTACCGCCTGACCTCGAACGCCATGCAGGTCTTCGGCGGGCACGGCTACATCGAGGAGTGGGGCATGTCGCAGTATGTGCGCGATGCCCGCATCACCATGATCTACGAGGGGGCGACGGGCGTGCAGGCTCTCGACCTCGTGGGCCGCAAGCTCGCCTCCAAGGGCGGCAAGCCGATCATGACCTTCTTCGAGTTCATCAAGGGCTACATCAAGGACAACGAGGACGATCTGCACCTGAAGAAGGACTTCCTCGACCCGCTCAAATCCGCGTCCAAGGACCTGCAGCAAGCGGCCATGTACTTCATGAATGCGGGCATGAAGAACCCGAACGCGGCCCTTGCGGGCTCGGTGGACTTCATGCACCTCTTCGGCCATGTCTGCATGGGGCTCGCCTGGGCACGCATGGCCAAGGCGGCACATCGTCAGCTTCAGGCGGGCGAAGGCGACAAGGCCTTCTACGAGGCCAAACTGATGACCGGCCGCTACTATATGAGCCGCATCCTGCCCGAGACGAAGCTCCGCCTGGCTCGTATCGAAAGCGGTGCGGAGCCGGTGATGGACCTTCCGGCGGAAGCGTTCTGAGCCGGATGGTGGGGTAGAACCCCAACCTACCGAAATCGTCGACGTCCCGCGGTAGGGTGGGGTTCCACCCCACTGCGGATCGCGCCGCGAGCGGAGGGACCGAGCGATGCCGAAGCGCCTGCCTCTCCCCAAACGCTTCAGTGCGGCGCTGACGGAGGAGGCCTATGTCCGTCTCCGGGCGTTGAATGCCGAGCACGGCCTCGGCAACAATTACCTGCTCACGGTCCTGCTCGAACGGTTGGACGACTACGCCGACCCGGAGAAACTCGAGCGCGTCTTCAGGGACTTCATCGCCGAGTACGGCGCGCCTCCCCCTGCACCACCACGCGATGGGGACAAATAGCGGGCGCATCGCCCGACAGGAGGAAACGATGACCGAAGCTTACATCTTCGACGCGGTGCGCACGCCGCGGGGCAAGGGGAAGAAGGACGGGGGCCTGCACGAGGTCACGGCACTCTCGCTCTCGGCCAAGGTTCTGAACGCGCTGAAGGAGCGGAACGACCTCGACACGAGCGCGGTCGAGGACGTCATCTGGGGCTGCGTGACGCCAGTCGGCGAGCAGGGCGGGGAGATTGCGCGCTCGGCCGTGCTCTATGCCGGTTGGGACGAGGGCGTGCCCGGCCTCCACATCAACCGCTTCTGCGCCTCCGGTCTCGAGGCCGCCAACCTTGCTGCGAACCAGGTGCGGGCGGGGGCTGGCGAGCTCTATGTCGCCGGTGGGGTCGAGATGATGAGCCGCGTGCCCATGGGCTCGGACGGATTCGCAATCGGCGTCGACCCGTATGTCGCGATGAAGTCCTACTTCGTGCCGCAGGGGATCTCCGCCGACATCATCGCCACCGAATACGGCTTCAGCCGGGACGACGTGGACGCCTACGCGGTCGAGAGCCAGAACCGCGCGGAGACGGCGTGGAAGGAGGGGCGCTTCGGCGACTCCGTCATCGCGGTCAAGGACATGAATGGCATCCCGATCCTAGACCATGACGAACACATGCGCCCGGGCACGGACATGCAGTCCCTCGGCTCGCTCAAGCCCAGCTTCAAGCAGATGGGCGAGAGCATGCCGGGCTTCGACGCGATGGCGATCATGAAATATCCGCATCTCGAGCGCATCGACCACGTGCACCATGCCGGCAACTCCTCGGGCATCGTGGACGGCGCGGCCGGCATTCTGATCGGCTCGAAGGAGGTGGGCGAGCGGCTTGGTCTCAAGCCCCGCGCCCGCATCCGCGCGACGGCCAAGGTCGGGACCGATCCGACGATCATGCTGACGGGCCCGGTGCCGGCGACCGAGAAGGTGCTGCAGGCCGCGGGCATGGGAATCGGCGACATCGACCTCATGGAGGTCAACGAGGCCTTCTCCTCGATCGTTCTCCGTTTCATGCAGGCCTTCGACGCGGACCACGGCAAGGTCAACGTGAACGGGGGCGCCATTGCCATGGGCCACCCGCTGGGTGCGACCGGGGCGATGATCCTCGGTACCCTGATCGATGAGCTCGAGCGCACCGGCAAGGGCACGGGCCTCGCGACCCTCTGCGTCGCGAGCGGCATGGGTGCCGCCACCATCGTCGAACGCGTCTGAGGGAGGACAGGATCATGAGCGATATCTTCCATTACGCCGTGCAGGACGGCATCGCGACCATCACCTGGGACCTGCCGGGCGCCAGCATGAACGTGCTGACCATCGAGGGCGTGAAGGCGCTCGACCGCTGTGTCGACCTCGCGCTTGGCGACGGGGACGTGAAGGGCGCGATCATCACCTCCGCGAAGCCCGATTTTGCGGGTGGTATGGATCTCAAGGTGCTCGGCGGCCTCAAGGCGGGCGCGGAGGCCGAGGGCGGCAACCCGGCCGAGCGGCTCTTCGGTTTCGTCATGCAGCTCCACGGTGTGCTCAGGAAGATCGAGCGCGGTGGCGCGGACCCCAAGACCCTCAAAGGCGGCAAGCCCTTCGTCTGGGCCTGCCCGGGCACGGCCATGGGCATCGGCGTCGAGATCGGCCTCGCCTGCCATCGCCGCATCGCAGCGGAGGGGCGCGGGCGCATCGGCCTGCCGGAGATCCTGGTCGGCCTCTTCCCCGGTGCCGGCGGCACCACGCGCCTGATCCGCATGCTGGGTCTGATGGGTGCGTCGGAGCCGCTCCTCCAGGGCAAGACCTACGCGCCGGCCAAGGCCAAGAGTGCGGGGCTCGTCGACGAGGTCGTGGAGCCCGATCAGCTGATGAACGCCGCCCGCGCCTGGCTGGGTGAGGCGACCGAGGCGGACGCGGTCAAGCCGTGGGACCGCAAGGGCTTCAAGATCCCCGGTGGTGCCCCCTACACGCCTCAGGGCTTCGAGATGTTCCTCGGCGGTGTGGCGATGACCCACGGCAAGACGCAGGGCGTCTACCCGGCGGCCAAGGCGATGCTGAGCGCGGTCTATGAAGGCGCGCTCGTGGACTTCGACACGGCGATCCGGATCGAGGCGCGCTGGTTCACCTCGATCCTGATGAACCCCTCGTCGGAGGCGATGATCCGGTCCCTCTTCCTCTCGAAGCAGGCGCTGGAGAAGGGGGCGGTACGGCCGGACGTGCCGCCGATGCCGGTCAAGAAGCTCGGCGTCATCGGTGCCGGCATGATGGGCGCCGGTATCGCGCATGTGGCGGCGCAGGCGGGCATCGAGGTCGTGCTGCTCGACCGCGATCAGGAGAGCGCGGACAAAGGCATCGCCACCATCGACGGCCTTCTGATGGACGCGGTGAAGAAGCGCCGCATGACCGAAGAGGCGAAGGGCGAGATCCTCGACCGCGTTACCGCTACCCCGGACTACGGCAAGCTGAAGGGCACGGACCTGATCGTCGAGGCGGTCTTCGAGGACCCTGGCCTCAAGGCCAAGGTCACGCAGTCGGCTGAGGCTGCGGCCGGAGACGGCGCGATCTTTGCGACCAATACCTCGACCCTGCCGATCTCGGAGCTTGCGAAGGCCAGCGTGCGGGCCGAGCAGTATATCGGCATCCACTTCTTCAGCCCTGTGCACAAGATGATGCTGGTCGAGATCATCCGTGGCAAGGAGACCGGGGACGCGGCCGTCGCCAAGGCGCTCGACTTCGTGCGCCAGCTCAAGAAGACGCCGATCGTGGTGAACGACGCGCGCTTCTTCTACGCCAACCGCTGCATTCTGCCCTATGTCGACGAGGGCGTGCGGATGGTGGCGGAGGGTGTGAAGCCCGCGCTCATCGAAAACGCGGCGAAGCTCCTCGGCTTCCCCGTCGGTCCCCTCCAGCTCTCGGACGAGGTCTCCATCGAACTTGGCCTCAAGATCGCGAAGGCGACGAAGGCAGCCATGGGCGATGCCTGGGACGAGAGCCCTGCCTATGGCGTCATGAAGGCGATGGTAACCGACAAGCAGCGCCTCGGCCGCAAGAACAACGCGGGCTTCTATGCCTATACGGAGCAGGGGCGGCGCGACGGTCTCTGGGACGGGCTGGCCGATCTCTACCCGGCCGTGGGGCAGCAGCCGAGCCTCGAGGAAGTGCAGAACCGCCTGATGATGGCCCAGACGCTGGAGGCCGTGCGAGCGCTCGAGGAAGGGGTGCTCACGGATGTGCGCGAGGGCGATGTGGGCGCGATACTCGGCTGGGGCTTCGCACCCTGGTCAGGCGGCCCGATCTCCTGGCTCGACATCATCGGGGCCGGGGAGGCTGCGCGCCTCTGCGACGACCTCGCCGACCGGCACGGGGCGCGGTTCGAGACGCCGAAACTCCTCCGCGACCTCGCGGAGAAGGACGAGCGTTTCTACACACGTTTCGCCCCCGCGGCCTGAGCATTGTGCACGGCGCCCCGACCGGGGGCGCCGTACCAGCGTTTTGATGGCCATGACAGCTCGGCTGTCGATTCCGTGCGCGGGCATTCAGTCGAAGGTGCCATTGCTCTCGTCAGGCTCTCGGCGAGGCATGTTTCTCTCCAGATGATCGCGCCTCGCAGTCTCCTCCCGTCGACCGCAGGATCGAAGCGCGGCAGCGGGAACGTGCTTGGTGGCAGGCTGGCCTGCGACAGCGTTCCGCCCGGCACCAGCCCGTCCACGACCTTGGCATGGGCTCCCGTCGATACGGCGGCACCAGATGGTCAGGCGCGGGTGCGGTTCACGATCAGGATGCCGGCAGCGACTGCCGCCACGCCCAGCGCGTCGGTGCCCGAGATAGGCTCTGACAGCAGGATATAGGCGAAAGCCACGCCGAAGACCGGGTTTAGGAAGTGGAAGGTGGAGGCGCCTGCAGCACTCACCCGTTTCACCAGCACGAACCAGAGAAGCGTGGCCACGATGCCGGGGAACAGGACCGCATAGGCGAATGCGGTGACGAGTTCCGGTGTGTTCTCCGCCGTCCAGCCCCAGCTCACGACATCCTCGAAGGCCAGCGCCAGCGGGATGCAGCCGAGCCCGCCCACGGCCATCTGGCAGGCGACGACCATCAGCAGCCCTGTCCCGAAATCCCCGCGCTTCACGGTCAGGGTCGCGACGGCGAGGGCGAGGGTGCCGATGACGGCGATCGAGATGCCGAAGATGTCCACGCCGCCCGTGATCCGCGCCCCCATGATCCAGACCACCCCGCCGAAGCCGAGCGCGAGGCCGAGCGCCTTCGCGCGGCCGACCCGCTCGCCCAAGACCGCGGGTGCGGCGGCGGCGACGATCAAGGGCATCGCCGAGGCGATGATGGCCGCAAGCCCCGCCGGGATCTTGGTCATCGCCGTGAAGAAGAGCCCGAGATAGAGCGTGTTCTGGCAGAGGCCGAGCGGCAGGATCGCCCGCCAAGCGCTCCGCCCCCTGGGCAAGGGCTGGCCGAGCGCAAGAGCGATCCCGCCCGCGATGGCACCCGCCGTAAGGAACCGGATGGCGGAGATCGCGAAGGGCGGGGAGGAGGTCACCAGGATCTTCGCAACCGAGAAGGCCGAACTCCAGATCAGCGCGAACGCAATCCCGATCGCCAGCGTGATCGCGAGGTCTCGCGCGCCCGGCGCTGCGACGCGTCCCTGGCCGACCGACATCGTGTGGCTCCCGGTGTGGCTCACGGCGGCGCCATGCCGCTCAGAGCGGGGCTACCGCAGCCCCGCGCCGCGCACCAGCCATCGCTCTGCAACTATCAGCGACCCGGCTTGCATGGCTGGCCTGTCGCTGCTGCGCCATGGCAGGGTCGGCGCGAAAGATCGCCGGAGACTGCCATGGAACGGCCCATCCTCGTCATCTCAACGCTGGCGCCGGAAATGGTCGCGTGGCTGGCCGCCGAGCGGCTGCCCGGGGAAAAGTTCCATATTGTCGACCGCCCGGCGCAGGTCGGGCCCCTTCTTTCGGGCCTGCCACCCGAGGAGCTTCCGGAGATCGTGCTGGGGATGAACTCCCCGCATCTTCCTCGGTCCGACATGCATCTTGCCCGGGACGTCGAGACCGTACGGTGGTGGCAGGTGGCAGGGTCGGGCTATGAGTGGCTCGGCGACTGGGACCGGCAGCGCCTTACGGTTACGAACTGCGTGGGCGTTCTGGCGCCCTTTCTCGCGGAAACGGCGATCGGGGCGATGATCGCCCTCAACAACGGTCTCCTCGCATACCGGGAGAAGCAGCGTGCGCGCCGGTGGGCCCCCGTCGATTTCCCCCCGCTCTCGGGTCAGCGCCTGCTGGTCGTGGGCGCCGGCGCGATCGGGCAGGAGGTCGCGCAGCGTGCCCGCGCCTTCGGTCTGCACACGACTGGCCTCTCGCGCGATGGTGCCGCGCGCGAGCCCTTCGACGAAATGGTGCCGCTCGCCGCACTCGACTGCGCGCTCGGTCAGGCGGATATCGTCAGCTGCCATCTGCGGCTGACGCCTGCGACGCGGGGCATCTTCGATGGGCGCCGGTTCGGGCTGATGAAGCCCGGCGCCCTCTTCCTCAATTCGGCGCGCGGTGGGCATGTAGACGAAGCGGCGCTTCTCGCCGCGCTGACGAGCGGGCATCTGCGAGGCGCGTGGCTAGACGTCTTCGAGACGGAGCCGTTGCCCGAGGAGAGCCCGCTATGGGAGGTGCTTAATCTTCTGATCACGCCGCATGCGTCGGATCAGATCGAGGGCTGGCACCTGCGCTTCGCAGCGCTCTTCGCCGAGAACGTCGAGCGTTGGCGGGCAGGGCAACCCCTCATCAACCGCGTGCCCTGAGCGCGCATCGCGCTCAGTCGAGGCTGCCTGTGAAGGTCGGGATGCCGCCAGTGACGCGCGTCCGCTGCCGGTTGGTGGAGAAGCTTGGCCTGCCTCGGGCCTGAAGCTCTGCCTGCAACGCGTCGGTCCGCTCCGCCAGCGTGGGCGCGAGGCGCGGCCCGCGGGAGAGCCTTGCCGTCGCCCGGCGGCGTTGAGCATCTAGGATGCCCTGCCGGCGCAGCGCCGTCTCCTTGCGGAAGCGCCGGTTCCGCGCTTCGGTCAGCGTGATGTCCTCGCGCGTCTCGATGAGATCGAAGTCCCGAAGCGTGCTCGCCGTGCGGCTCCGAGCGAGCCGTTCGGCCGTCGCCTGTGCAACCTCTGCCGCGCGGTCCGCCGCCCTTGCCCGTCCGCCCCCTTCGGCGACGCGGTAGAGCGGTTCGCGCCTGATGCGGGGCTCGCGCGCAATAGCTCCCGAACGGCCCACCGCAACGGCGCCGGAATACTCGTCGCCTTCCGGCCCACTGGTCACGACCGCGCCGGCGCGGCGCGCCGCCGGACGGTAGATCACGATCTCCGACCCCGCCGATGGTCCATCGGTTCCAAGCGCGATGGTGCTCGACGCCGCGGCGCCGGGGCCGGTTTCCCCGGACCCCGCACAGGCGGCGAGCGAGAGCGCGCAGCAGATGGCGATGACGGTTCCGCGCGGTCTCATGGCGTCCTCCAACGCTGCCTCACAGCGACTTCAGGTGTTCGCTTTTCAGCGCGACGCAAGGCTGCTGCACGATCACCGTCGCATGATCGCCCGCCCACGCTCGATCGCAGGAGACGACGATGACGCTGCAACATCCGGACCTCGCCTCAAGCCTCGCCGCCGTCATCCGCCCGATCGGGGAGGCAAACGGCCTGCCGAACGCACTCTACACCGATCCGGCACTCGCCGAGACCGAGCATCGACGTGTCTTCTTCGCGTCCTGGGCGGCTATTGGTTTCGCGCATGAGGTGGCGAGCCCCGGCGATGTGAAGCCGGTGGAATTCCTCGGCCAGCCCCTCCTCCTCGTGCGCGACCGGGAAGGCGTGCTGCGGGTCTTCCTCAATGTCTGCCGCCACCGCGGTATGAAGCTGGTGCACGAAGCCGGGAACCTGCCGCGCGCCATCCGCTGCCCCTACCATTCCTGGTGCTACGAGCTTTCCGGCGCACTGCGCACGACCCCGCATGTGGGCGGGCCCGGAACGAACCGGCATGAGTGCATCGATCGCGCGACGCTCGGCCTGATCGAGGTCCGGTCGGCACAGTGGCTCGGTACGGTCTTCGTGAACTTGGACGGTGAGGCACCGGAATTCGACGACTACGCGGCGGAGGCCATGGCGCGCTGGGCCGAGTTCGAGCGGGATTATCACCACAGCGGCGCCGACAGCAGCTTCACGCTGGAGGTCAAGGCGAACTGGAAGCTGGCGGTCGAGAACTATTGCGAGAGCTATCACCTGCCCTGGGTGCATCCGGGGCTGAACAGCTACTCCCGCCTCGAGGATCACTATCACATCGAAGCGGGGGGCTTTTCGGGGCAGGGCACGACCGTCTACCGCCCCATGCTGGCGGAGGACGGCCGGCGCTTTCCCGTCATCCCGGGCCTCCCCGAGATGTGGGAGGAGGGGGCGGAGTACATCGCGCTTTATCCCAACGTCCTTCTCGGCGTGCACAAGGACCATGCCTTTGCGATCGTGCTTGAGCCCAAGGGCGTGGCCGAGACGCAGGAGCATGTGGCGATCATGTACCCGGACGTGGCCGTGGCCGATGCGGGTTTCGCGCCGATGCGGGAGAAGAACGCCGCGATGTGGAAGGAGGTGTTCGAGGAGGACATCTTCGTCGTCGAGGGCATGCAGTCCGGCCGTCATGCGGCGGGCTTCGACGGTGGTCGGTTCTCGCCGGCGATGGACGGGCCCACGCACGCCTTTCACCGCTGGATCGCCGAGAAATTGGGCGAGGTCTGACCCGATGGCGGACGGGGCCGTTCCCGTGGCGGCGGCGGTGGACGCGCACGCTGGCCTCGATGCGCGGCTTTTGGAGGCGCACCGGGCCGGGGATACGCCGAGGCTCGTGGCTCTCTACCGCGAGGCGGCGGATGCTGCTGAGAAGCGCGGCGACGCCGATGCGGCCGCCTTCTACCGGACCCATGCCTATGTCTTTGCGCTGCAGTGCGGAGACACGGCGGCGGATGCGCTGCACGCCGAGCTCAAGGCTGCCGGGCGCGAGGAGTGAACGCCCGGCAAGGTGCCGATCAGGCGGCGTTGCGCGCCTCCCAATCGCGGAGCTGACGCACGAGCCTGTCATTCTCCGCATCGACCGGCACGTCGCGCATCGCACCCATGACCACTTGGCCGTCGGCTGAGAGACCCTCCGCCATGTCCTCGAGGCAGCGATCGACCTCGCGGCGTGCGCCGAAGGCGCAGGCTGCGGCCATCCAGTTCCAGAAGAGCGCGATATGCAGCGCAAGGATCTGGCCGAGCGCCATCCCGACGATGGGCAGCCCCAGCTCGGCCGCGGCGAGGTTGTAACCCCAGAAGCCACCCGCCAGCGCGCCGTAGAGCGCGTATCCGAAGAGGCCGGCGCAGAGCACGCTTGCCGCACCCGCCCCGAGCCCGCCGCGCAGGTTGCCCTCGAGATAGGCCGACAGCAGCGCCATATAGCGTCCGCCGAAGACGAAGAAGAGGCCGACGGCAGCGACCGCCAGCATCGGGATGAGCTGGTAGCGCGCCCAGAAGGCCCGGCCGAACTCGGTGTACTCCCTAGCCATCATGACTTGCAGTTCCGGCAGACGGTGAAGGCCGAGAAAGCGCGACACCTCGCCGATCGAGCTTACGGTCGCCGCGGCACCAGCGACGATGAGGAGGAGCGCAAGCCCCTGCAACAGAGCGATTATCAGGGTCCACTCGCCAAAGTTCCGGGCGAGCAGGCCGAAGCTCTGCGGCCGGCGCGCGGTCCCGGCAAGGCGCATCGCGAGGCGCTGTGCGGCATAGGCGTAGAGCACGAGGCCCGGCAGCAGAATGAGCCAGCTTACGGGGGCGACCCAGTCGGGGATCTCGATCCGTTTGGCCCCCAGCTCGGCGGCGAGCCAGAGGGCAAGGCCCTTCGCCTCCGCATCGGCGGCGGCCAGCATCGGCGCCACCTCGGGCTGGGCTGCGATGAACATCGTGAGCGCCAGCGGCAGCAGGAAGGGCAGGGAGAGAACGAAGGACGCAGTGCCGACCAGCGGCGACTTGAACACCATACGCGCGAAAGCAGGAAGCGACGTCATGCAGCTACTCCTCAATGCGCAGCACTTGTTGAGAGAGGTACGCTGGACGACGATTGCGGCCGGTCACCGGCCCGCATCTGCCCTTTTCGGGGAACAATCATGGCAGCGATGCGTGCATAGCGCATCGCATCGCCCCGATAGGTTCGACAGTGCGCCCAATAGGTTAACACTTCGCAAACGGGTCGAAGTGTCCGGGCTCTCCACATCGCTGTCGCATTTTCGGCTGCAACCGACGCGAAAGGCGCAAGGCCCGTGGGCGCTTAGGCGTTTCATGCCCCGGTCAATCGGAGGAATCGGTTCATGACGGAAACTGCGCGGGTGGTGGTGATCGGCGGCGGGGTCGTCGGGTGCTCGGTGCTCTATCATCTGGCCAAGCGGGGCTGGACGGATGTGCTGCTGCTCGAGCGCAAGGAGCTGACGAGCGGATCGACCTGGCACGCGGCCGGGGGCTGCCACACGATCAACGGCGATCCGAACGTGGCCAAGCTCCAGCGCTATACGATTGATCTCTATAGGGAAATCGAGGAGCTCTCGGGCCAGTCCACGGGCTTCCACCTCACGGGTGGCGTGATGCTGGCGAGCACCGAGGAGCGCTTCGACTGGATGAAGTCGATGTATGCGAAGGGCCGGTATCTGGGCATCGAGCAGGAGATGCTGACGCCCGAGGAGGCCCATGAGCGAATGCCGCTCATCGACCCGGCAGAATTCGTGGGCGCGGTCTGGACGGCCTATGAGGGGCATCTCGATCCCTCCGGCACGACCTGGGCCTATGCCAAGGCGGCCCGCGCGCTAGGGGCGCGCTACAGGCAACAGACCAAGGTGGAGCGTATCACTCGCACGGCCGAGGGTTGGTGCGTGCACACCGATCAGGGCGATGTGCTCTGCGAACACGTGGTCAATGCGGGCGGGCTCTGGGCGCGGGAGGTGGGCCGTATGGTTGGCCTCGAGCTGCCGCTCCTGGCCATGGAGCATATGTATCTCTTGACCGAGGACATGCCCGAGGTCGCGGAGGTGAACGAGAAGACCGGCAAGGAGGTCATTCACGCGGTGGATTTCGACGGGGAGCTTTATCTCCGTCAGGAGCGTGGCGGCATGCTCATGGGCACCTACGAGCGGGCGGGCAAGGCCTGGGCGGAGAAGGAGACGTCCTGGGATTTCGGGCATGAGCTGTTGCAGCCCGATCTCGACCGGATCGCGCCCTCGCTCGAGATCGGCTTCCAGCATTTCCCGGCGTTCCAGAACGCAGGCATCAAGCAGATCATAAACGGCCCCTTTACCTTCGCACCCGATGGTAACCCGTTGGTCGGCCCAATCCGCGGGCTGACGGGGTTCTGGTCCGCCTGTGCGGTGATGGCCGGGTTCAGCCAGGGGGGTGGCGTGGGCCTCAGCCTCGCCAACTGGATCGTCGACGGCGATCCGGGCTTCGACGTCTTCGCGATGGACGTCGCGCGGTTCGGCGACTGGGCGACGATAGCCTACACGAACCCGAAGGTGCGCGAGAACTACTCCCGACGCTTCCGCATCAAGTATCCGAACGAGGAGCTGCCGGCGGCGCGCGGGCTGAAGACCACGCCGATCTACGACAAGCTGATCGCGGCGGGCGCCCAGATGGGCGACAGCTGGGGTCTCGAGGCGCCGCTCTGGTTCGCGCCGGAGGGGGTGGAGGACCGGTTCTCCTGGCGCCGCTCAACCGACTTCGAGCATGTGCGCGAGGAAGTGCGCGCCGTGCGCGAGCGGGTTGGGCTGATGGAGATCTCGGGCTTCTCGAAGTTCTTCGTGCGGGGGCCCGGCGCGCGGCGCTTCCTCGACACCGTGCTCGCCTGTCGCATCCCACAGCCGGGGCGGCTGACGCTCGCGCCGATGCTGAAGGAGGACGGGAAGCTGCAGGGGGACCTTTCGCTTGCCTGCCTGCCGGTCGGGGCGGCAACCTCCCGGGAGGCCCCGGGTCAGGCCCGGGGCGCATCGCGCGAGACCCCTGAAGAGTTCCTGATGGCGGGCTCGGGCAATGCGGAGGTTTTCTACACCCGCTGGTTCGAGCGGTTCATGCCGACCGATGGCTCGGTGAGCATCGAGCCCGTGGGGCTCGGGCTCTGCGGTCTCTCCATCGCGGGGCCGAAGGCGCGGGCGGTGCTGGAGGCGGTGACCAATGGGGATGTCGGCCGCGACGGGTTTCGCTTCATGGCCGTGCGGCGGATGGATGTGGGCCTCGCACCCTGCATCGTAGGGCGGGTGAGCTTCACCGGCGATCTCGGCTACGAGATCTGGATGCGGCCCGAGTATCAGCGCCATGTCTATGAGCGGCTCGTCGAGGCCGGTGCGGAGCACGGGCTCCTGCATTTCGGCCTGCGCGCTCTCAATGCGCTGCGGCTCGAAAAGAATTGGGGCGGCTGGGGGCGGGAGTACCGTCCGATCTACGGCCCGCTCGAAGCCGGGCTAGACCGTTTCGTCGCCTATGAGAAGGAAGCCGATTTCGTCGGCAAGGCGGGCGCGCTGGCCGAGCGGGAGACGGGCGGGGCGCTCAGGCTCTGCGGCTTTACGGTCGAGGCTCGGGACGCCGATGTGATCGGAGACGAGCCGATCTTTTACGATGGCAGCGTCGTGGGCTGGGTCACCTCGGGCGGTTTCGCTCACAATGCCGGGCTCTCCATGGCGCTCGGCTATGTGCCGAAGGAGCATGCAAACACCGAAAGCGGCTGGGCCATAGAGGTGCTGGGCGAGATGCTGCCGGCGCGGCGGCAGTTCGCGCCTGTGTTCGATGCGAATGCGGAGCGGATGCGCGGCTGAGGGCGGCCACGCCTTGCGCTGACCGGCCAGGAGGTCCCGGGTCGGGCCCGGGACATCTGCGCGCGGGTGCCGGCGCCTCGCGAGCATTGCGGGGCGCGGCAGGACGGTGGCAGGATCGGACTGAAGTCGGGCGATGGCCCGACGGTGCGACAGGGTGCGACACGGAGCGACGGCCATGGGTCTGCAGCGCTACAACGTCTTCTCGGTCATCCGGGGCGGGCTCTCGGGCCAGAAGAACTGGCGCGAGGTCTGGCCTTCGGTTCCGCCGCGCACGGCCTATGACATCGTGATCGTCGGTGGGGGCGGGCATGGGCTCGCCACGGCCTACTACCTTGCCAAGGAGCACGGGGCGAAACGTGTCGCCGTGCTGGAGAAGGGCTGGATCGGCGGCGGCAATGCCGGGCGGAACACGACCATCGTGCGCTCGAACTACATGCTGCCGGGCAATCGCGAGTTCTACGAGCACTCCCTGAAGCTCTGGGAGAACCTCTCCCACGAGCTCAACTACAACGTCATGTTCTCGCAGCGCGCCCATCTCGCGCTGGTCAGCACGCCAGGGCAGAAGGACGCGGCGATGCGGCGCTATAACGTGATGCGCCAGACCGGGTCGGACGGGGAATGGTGGGACCGGGACAAGATCCGGAAACACGTGCCGGCGCTGGAGCTCGACGGGCGCTGGCCGATCCTGGGTGCTGCGGTGCAGCCGCGGGCGGGTACGGCACGGCACGACGCGGTGAACTGGGGCTTTGCGCGGGCGGCCTCGGCGCTCGGCGTCGATATCGTGCAGAACTGCGAGGTCACAGGCTTCATCCACGAGGGTGGCGCGGTGGTTGGTCTGGAGACGAGCCTCGGCGAGGTTCGGGCGGAGAAGATCGGCCTTGCGGTCGCCGGCAGCACCAGCCTGGTGGCGGGCCTTGCGGGCATGGGTACCCTGCCGATCGAGACCCACAAGCTGCAGGCCTATGTCTCCGAGCCGATCAAGCCCTTCCTGGATCAGGTCGTGACGGTCGGCGCATTCGCCCACTACTACATCAGCCAGTCGGACAAGGGCGGCATGGTCTTCGGCGGCGATATCGACAAGTACCCGAGCTACGCGCAGCGCGGGAACCTGCCAGTCTATCGCAACGTGATGGAGGCTTGCGTGAACCTGATGCCGGCGCTCTCCCGCGTGCGGCTGCTGAGGCAATGGGCGGGGATCATGGACATGACGCCCGACGGCTCGCCCTTCATCACGCCGACCGATATTCCCGGCCTCTATCTCAACGCAGGCTGGTGCTATGGCGGGTTCAAGGCGACGCCGGGCTCGGGCAACGTGTTTGCTCACCTGATCGCCAAGGACGAGCCGCATGAGGCGGCGGTGCGGCTGACGCTCTCGCGCTATTGCGACGGCTATCAGATCGACGAGAGCGGCCATGGGCCGGTCTTCAAATGGCACTGAGCGAGCGGCATCTGCGCCTCGAGCGCCCCGAAGCGGCGGACCGGGCCATGCTGGCCTGGCTCAACCGCGACCTGCATGTCGAGAACGGGTTCCGGGTCTCGCCCAGGGCGGCGCGGGATAGCATCCTGGCGCTGCGCCGGGCCGGCTACGGGATCGTCGTGGCGCGTCTCGGGCGGATGACGGCGGGCTATGCCCTGTGGTGGGAGGGAGCGTCGAGCGTCTATGTCCGCCACTTCGTCGTTCGGCCGGAGCTTCGGCGGCAGGGGGTGGGGCGCGCCTTTGCCCGGCTGCTACTGACGGATCTGCCGCGGGAGAAGGACGTCCGCCTCGATGCGCGGACGCGGGCCGCACGGACCTTCTGGCTCTCCGTCGGCTTCCGGGCCGAGGGCCACGGTCTCTGCTATGCGAGAGAGGAGAGCGCGAGATGATGCGCATCGCTTGCCCCTTTTGCGGGCCGAGGGATCATGACGAGTTCTCCTACGAGGGCGATGCGAGCGTGCATCATCCGCCGCTCGATGCGCCGCGCGAGGCGTGGTGCGAGGCGATCTTCATGCGGGAGAACCGGCGCGGCGTGGTGCAGGAGCTGTGGCAGCATGTGCATGGCTGCCGCTGCTGGCTGGTCATCGAGCGGGATACGGGGACGCATGAGATCCTGACCGTCCGCTACGCGACGCCCGGCATCGAGGCGGCGATGGCCGGGGAGGCAGGTGAGCCCTCGCCTCGCAAGGAGCGTGTCGCCCAGCCGGGCAAGGAGCGTGTCGCCCTGCCCGGTGAGGCGGCGGAATGAGCGGCTATCGGCTGCGCGAGGGCGGCGTTGTCGACCGGACCCGGCCCCTGAGCTTTAGCTGGGACGGGACGCGCTACACGGGGCTCGCCGGTGACACGCTGGGCTCCGCGATGCTCGCGAACGGTCTTGGCCCTGTGGCGCGCGGCTTCAAGTACCACCGTCCGCGCGGGGTGATGACGGCGGGGCCCGAGGAGATGGGCGCTCTGGTCACGCTGGGCCGCGGGGCGCGGCGCGAGCCGAACGCGAAGGCGCCGGCGGTCGAGCTCTTCGAGGGGCTGGAGGCGTCGGGGCAGAACGCCTGGCCGTCCGTGCGCTTCGATCTCGGCCGGGTGAACGATCTCATGGGCCGGTTCTTCTCGGCCGGGTTCTACTACAAGACATTCTTCGGGATCAGCGGGCGCGGCACCTGGGAATGGATGCAGTTCGAGAAGCTGATCCGGCGGGCGGCCGGCATGGGGCGCGCGGCCGCACCCGGCGACATGGCCTCGGATGCCGACGCCTATGACGTGGTCCACGACTTCTGCGATGTGCTGGTCGTGGGCGCGGGGCCGGCAGGTCTGGCCGCGGCGGCGGAGGCTGCGGGGCGCGGGCTCGACGTGATGCTCGTGGAGCAGGACTTCGCGCTCGGCGGCCGGCTGATCGGGACGGGAGAGACGGTCGAGGGGCTCGATGCGGATGCCTGGATCGCGGCGCGGGCGGCGGAGCTTTCGGGCGTGCGCGTGCTCAGGCGCGCGACGGCCTTCGGGCTTTATGACAGCAATGTCGTTGGCGTCTATGAGCGGCTGACCGAGCATCTGCCGGATGCTGATCCGGCGGCACCCCGGGCGGCAATGCGGATCGTGCGGCCAGGGCGTGTGATCCTGGCGACGGGGGCGATCGAACGGCCCATCGCCTTTGGCAACAACGACCGGCCCGGCGTCATGCTGGCCGGGGCGATGGAGAGATATGCGGCGCGCTGGGGTGTGGGCCCCGGCAGCCGCGCATTGATCGCGACGTCGAACGACAGCGCCTATGCCGCCGCGACGCGGCTGGCCGCGGCCGGCATCGAGACGACGTTGCTCGATGCGCGGGAGACGCCGGGCGGCGCGAGCGAAGCGGTTATGGCGGCGGCCGGGGCTGCCGGGGTCGAGCTCCGGCTCGGCGCGGTTCCGGTGGAGGTGGACGGCGGATCGAAGGTCGAGGGCCTCGCCATCGGGCGCGCGCGGGATGGCGGAGAGGCGGGCACCATCGTCACGCCGCGGGAGCGCGTGCTGGCTTGCGACTGCGTCGGCACGAGTGGTGGCTGGTCGCCGGTCATCCACCTCGTCGCCCATCGCGGCGTGAAGCCGGTCTGGGACGCAGGCGAGGGTTGCTTTCTTGCCAGGACCACGCCGGAGGGGCTGTCGATGGCGGGGAGTGCGCGCGCGCTCTGGACCACCGACGCGGCGATTGAGGACGGGCGCGCGGCGGCTGCGGAAGCGGCCGAGGCGCTTGGTGCAGGCGGGCTGAGCCTGTCGCGGCCGGCGTCCGAGCGCTCGACCGCCGTAGCACTCCACGAAGTGCGGCGGTCCGGGGCGAAGACCAAGAGCTTCCTCGACCCGCAGCACGATGTGACGACGGACGATGTCCGTCAGGCGGCGTCGGAGGGCTATCGCTCGGTCGAGCATATGAAGCGGTACACGACCCTCGGCATGGCGACGGATCAGGGCAAGACCGGGAACGTGCCGGGTCTCGCGCTCTTGGCCGAGGCGTTGGGCCAGTCGATCCCCGAAACTGGGATCACCACCTTCCGCCCGCCCTACACGCCCGTGCCTATCGGGGTGATGGCGGGGCGGAGCCGCGGGGCGCATTGGCAGGCGGTGCGCCGAACGCCGATGCACGAGGCGC
Organism: Pseudomonadota bacterium; assembly: GCA_039815685.1. Classification (GTDB taxonomy): domain Bacteria; phylum Pseudomonadota; class Alphaproteobacteria; order Rhodobacterales; family Rhodobacteraceae; genus Thermohalobaculum. The sequence goes on from JBCBYV010000010.1 coordinate 48,676, forward strand.
ATGAGGCGGCGGGTGCGCCCTTCACGGATGCGGGCCCCTGGAAGCGGGCCTGGTACTATCCGCAGCCCGGCGAAGGGATCGAGGCCGCTTATCTGCGCGAGGCGCGGACGGTGCGCGAGACCTGCGGGATCGTCGACGTCTCGACGCTCGGCAAGATCGACGTGCAGGGGCCGGATGCGGCCGAGTTCCTGAACCGCGTCTACGTGAACGGCTTCGCGAAGCTGCCGGTCATGAAGTGTCGCTATGGCGTCATGCTGCGGGATGACGGGATCGTGCTGGACGACGGCGTGAGCTGGCGGCTGGCCGAGGACCGATTCCTGATGACCTGCACCACCGCGCAGGCAGGGCATGTCATGGTCTGGCTCGAGGAGCTTCTGGCCTGGCGCTGGCCCGAGCTGCGGGTGCAGGTGGCGAGCGTCACCGATCAGTGGGCGGGCACGGCCGTTGCCGGGCCGCGCGCCCGTGCGGTGCTGGAGCGTGTCGTCGCGGCCGGCGATGTCTCGGGCACCGCGTTGCCCTTCATGGGGATCGCGCGGGCGATGCTGAAGGTCGAGGGTGGAACGGTGCCGGCGCTCATCGCGCGCATCAGCTTCTCGGGCGAGCTGGCCTTCGAGGTCTACGTGCCCGCGGGTTGGGGGGCTGGCGCTTGGGGCGCGCTGGCCGAAGCCTGCGCGGCCGAGGGGGGAGCCCCTTATGGCATCGAGGCGCTGGGGACGCTCCGGATCGAGAAGGGGCATGTGACGGGTGCCGAGCTCGACGGGCGCACGACGCTCGAGGACGCGGGCCTCGGCCGGATGGCATCGACCAAGAAGCCCTTCATCGGGGCCGTGATGCGCCAGCGGCCGCTCCTGGACCGGGAAGGTCGGCCACAGCTTGTGCATCTCGAGCCCGTGGAGGCGGGCGTACGGTTTTCCGGCGGGGCGGTGCTGGCCGATCCCGAGGCGCCGATGGGTGGTAATGACGGGCACGGCGTCGGTTGGGTGACGGGGGTGACCGAGAGCCCGGCGCTCGGCGGCTGGCTCGGCATCGGGTTCGTCGAGGGCGGTGCCGCTGCCTGGGAGGGGCGGGAGGTCGAAGTGGCCGAGCCCGTGATGGGCCGGCGCGGCCGCGCGCGCGTGCTCTCCCCCCATCGCTTCGATCCGAAGGGAGCGCGGATGCATGCCTGAGCCCGCAATGATCGACCCTTTGGCGGCCCCGACGGTCTCGGTGCCGGACGCGCCGCTGCCGACCAGTGCTCTGGCAGGGCGGCTGGCCGCGCGAAAAGTGTTGCCCGCTGGGCGGGAGGCCGCGGGCGTGCAGCTTTCGGAACGGCCGATCGGTGCGCTCTGGCAGGTGACGGCCTGGACACCGCGGTTGTCGGCGACCGGGGCTGCCGTCGCTGCCGCTTGCGGCGCACCGGCGCCCGGCCCCGGGATGGCGGCTGGGGTTGGCAGTGTGACGGCGCTGCGCATCGAGCCCCTCCGTTGGCTTGTGCTGGTAGAGCGTGGAGCCGAGGCGGGCGGCGCGGTGGTGCCCGCGCTTGACCCCGGCGATGGCACCGTACTGGACCTCGCCCATGCGCGAACGCGGCTGGTTGTGGGCGGGACCGAGCGGGTGGCGTTGATGGCCCGCCTCGGCTCGGTCGACTGGCGGCCGCCTGCCTTCGGGCCGGGATCGGTGACGACGACGCAGATCGGGCGGGTCGCGGTGACGGTGCTGGGGCGGGAGGAGAGCTTCGAGCTGCTGCTGCCGCGGAGCTATGCTGCGAGCCTCTTCGACATCGTGGCGGAGACCGCAGAGGGCTTCGGCCTTGAGATAACAGGCTGAGCGCGCCGGAAGATCTCGCGGAGCGTTCGAGCTCATCGCCAGCGCACGAGGCCGAGATGACCGAGCACGTCCTGCCCGGCGGAAAGTGCGCGGCGAAGGCCGTTGCCCCGGTTGGCGGGCCGGCCCGATGCAAGCCTCTCGAGCACGATCTCGGGCGGGGCGGCGAAGCCGGTGTCGGGATCGACATAGCGCGGGTAGGCGATGAGGGCGGCCCAGGCGAGGGCTGTGAGGCTCGGTCTTGCACGGCGTCGGTCGGGCACGGGTCCTGCGTCGCGCGTGAGCCCCCAGCCGGCATAGAAGGGTGCGCCAAGGCAGGTTACGGGTACCCCGCGAAGAAGCGCCTCGAACCCCATGAGCGAGGTCAATGTCCAGAGGCCCGCGGCGCGTTCGAGGAGCGGTGCGGCGGGGCAATGGGTGGCGACCATGTCGGCGAGATGCTTTGCCTCCGCTTCCCGGATGGCCCCGGCGCGCAGGCCGGCCTCCACATCCGGGTGGGGTTTGTAGACGATGAAGGCGTCCGGGTTGGCAGCGCGGGCTGCGGCGAGCAGCGTGAGATTGTCCTGCGCGGGCGCGTTCGCTGCGCCGAGGCGGACGGAGGCGTCGTCCGCCACCTGGCCGGGCACGAGGAGCAGGGGGCTTTCGGAAGGGATGTCGGCCAGGGTCGCCTCAGCCTGTGACCTGGTCGCGGCGTGGTGCTCGAGATTGTATTTGGTCACGCCTGTCTTGCGAATGTTCGCCATCAGGGTTGCGGTGCGGCGAAGGCGGGGGTCGTCCGGCGGGAAGGTTGCAGCCTTCTCGATCAGCTGTTCGAGCCGGGAAGGTCTCGCCGGGTCATAGTGGATGCCGAGATCGTCGAACACCAGCGACGCCGTGTCGGTCAGCCGCGCGCCGAGGCCGACGGAGCGAAGAAACCCGTCCTCGACAAGGCCTGCGGGGATGCCGGCTGTTGACGCTCTGCTGAGGATGTCCGGCTCCGCGCGGCTGGCCCAGAGCCAGAGCCTTGTAGGGGGTGTGCCGGTGCTCGTCGTTTTGCTGTCGGCAAGGGCCGTGGCGGTGTCCGCCCGCCGCCGGTGCCGGGTGCCGGCTGGGTAGGGGGGGCCGAACAGCGCGGTCTGGCGCCGCTTCCAGGGTGCGAAGCCGGCATAGACCGCGCGGGGGAGGGGTCGGCCTGCGGCACCGTCGCCCTGTTCGGCCCGGGCTATGGCTTCGAGTGCGTCGAGCGTCGCCTCAAAGCTCGTGAGCCGCCCGCGATAGGGGCACCAGTAGAGCGGGGCGATGAGGTGGGTGGCCGCGAAGATCTGCTCGCGCGACGGACGGGTGGTACGCGCGCGGGCGAAGCGCGGCAGGGCCAGCCGATCGTTCGTGAGTCCCCAGCCGGCGTAGAACGGGAGCCCGAAAAGCTCTGTCGGTCGCCCTGCGAGCACCGCTTCGTAGCCGAGTTGCGAGGTCACCGCGTAGACCCGTGCCGCGCCGTCGACGAGGTCGAGCGGGTTGATGGGTGCGGTGAGCAGGCTCTCGCCGGGCCTCAGATCCTCCGCCGTGAAATGGCCGCGGCGCCGGTCCTGCCCTGCCGCGGGGTGGGACTTGATGATGATGGGGCAGCCCGGGTTCTCGGCCCGCGCCGCGTCGAGCATGGTCCTGAAGCTCTCCGGTCCCGCGCAGCCGAGATGGATGGAGGCGTCGCCGCGCGTCTGGTCGATCAGGAGCACGTAGCCGGGCTTCGGGAGCGCGAGGGCGCCGCGGCCGCAGGGCGTGTATTTCGAAAGACCGAGGGCGCGAAGTCGGTGGAGGCCCGCTTCGGCGCGATGGCCGAGATCGGGCGCGAGGGGACAGGTGGCAAGCGCCTCGATCACCGCCTCCAGTCGTGAGGGGCGGGTTGCGTCGAGATGGATGCCGCGGTCGTCCAGCAGGAGCGACAGAAAGGGCGGTTGCCTTGGACCGCGTCGTCGCGCCAGGCCCTTGAGGGGTGGCCGGATCCCCCGCAGAAACCCGTCCTCGAGCGTCAGGAGCGGGCGTCCTGTCCGATGCGTGAAGGCAATTGCCGGTGCGCCGCCCGGACGTCTGCCCCAGACGGCGAGATGAGCCATAGGGCTGGGGCCGAGCCGCCATCCTGCGGCGCGGAGCATGCTCGCCGCGTGGCGGTTCAAGATCAGGCCGGGTTGTGCCAGGAGCGCGCATCCGCCGCCGAGGGACGGGTCGAGCAGTCCCAGCGGAATTGCGTCGATCACGGGGGCGGGGGTCACGGGCAGCGCATCGTGGAAAGGGATGCTCATGCGGCGCTCCGTCCGTCCGTAGGCCGCAGCACTGCCGGGCTTTTCTCGAGCGCGCCGAGGGCTTCGAGCCGCTCGGTCATGCGTGCGGCATGCGCGTCGAGGCCATAGGTGCCGCGGATGAGGGCGGCACCGGCGGCGGCGCGTCTCTGGCGTTCGAGTGGATCGGTGGCCACCTGTAGGAGTGTCGCGACCAAGGCGTCGTGGTCGATCTCCGCCCAATGCGCTCCGGGCACGGGCAGGATGGTCTCGGTCGGGCGGACCGGGACAGCGCGGCACGGAACGGGGAAGGATGTGTGCTGGGTGCAGAAAGCTTGTGTGCCCGACCAGTCCGTCGCGATCACCGGGCGCTCGCGCAGCATCGCCTCCGCCGGGCCGTAGCCGAAACCCTCCGAGCGGTGTGGTGACACATAGGCGTCCGCTACTGCGATGAGGGCGCGGTAGTCGGCGGCGGCGAGGCGACCCGTGACGATCCGGATGCGGGGGTCGCGTGCCGCCGCCTCCTCGATCGTTGCCCATTGGCCATGTGGGTCGCCCCAATGGCCGCGCAGGATCTCCGTCGTTTTCAGGACGAGGCCCACGTCGCGTGAGCTCGTCGCGCGAAGCGGGAAGGCGTCCTCGAAGGCGCGCACGAGGGCTAAGGGGTTCTTGCGCTCGATCGAGGAGTGAAAGTCGAAGCTCGAGAGGAACAGAAACGCATGCTCGGGCAGCTCGAAGTCGCGGCGGGCGAGGGATGCTAGCGGCCCGTCGGGCACCGCCTTGCCGATCACCGTGAGCCCGGTGCCCGCCTGTTCAGCCGCGGCGCGGTAGACATCCGCGACGAAGGGCGTCGGCGCCCAGATCTCGTCCAGCATCTCGACGGCCAGTCGGTGCGCTTCGGGCAGCCGGTCGAACTCCCAGAGAAGAAAGCCGATGGCGAGGGGTTCGCTGCCCGGTCGCGCGTTCGCCTGATGGGGGTTCAGGCGGCGATGGAGGAGTGCCGGTGGCACCCGGTCGGCGTTGAGGTGGAGCAGCGTGACGGCGCGGTGCAGTAGTCGGCGTGGTCCGGGGAGCTGTCGCGCGGCACCGGACGAGATCGGCTCGAGCCCGTTATCGGCGGAGAGCGCGGTGGTTTGAATGCCAGCGTGTGCGAGCGCTGCGGCGCTCATCGAGAGATTGGCGCCGAGCCCCATGTCCTGCCGACCGTGGCCGACGAGCGTGATCGCTTCTTCCTCGTCTCGGCCGATCGTTGCGTCGGGCGGCGCCTCCTCAGCGGATCGCCAGCCTCTGTTGGAAGTCTGTGCTAGCGCGAGGTCGACGGGGCTAGGCCCTGTCGCAAGGGCGCGTTCGACTGCCTGGAGGTGGTGGCGAAGGCGCTCGGGCAACGGCTTGCCGGGCTCGGGCATGCCGCCGGGCAAGCCGGCGACGATTGCGACGGCGAGGCCCAGATCCGTGAGATCGTCGAGCCGATCGGCTCGCCGTGTGGGGGGCGAGGCCGCCCTGTCGGACTGGCGCGTGGAGGCAGGGAAGGTGGCGGGAATGCGCGCCATCTGCTGGTGAAGCGCCTCGGTAAGCGCCTTTTCCGGCGGTGCAGCGGGGATGAGTGGCGAGCGCAGGAGCGTGGCGCGGGAGACTGCCGTCCAGGCGCGATGCGCAGTGGCATCTGCGCTGCTTTCGGCTGTTTCTGCAGCAGTTTGCGAGAGGTTCCCGGTGCTGCGGAGGGTCGCCGCCATGCCGGCGAGGCCTGCGTCGCCATCGAGTTCTGCGAGTGCCCAGCGCCGAACCTCTATAGCCTGCCGCTCCGCATCGAGGCATGCGGGTGCCGCCCGCGGGTGGGCGAGCCCCTGGAGCGCGCCGCGAGCTGCGCGGAGCTGGCCCATCCATGCAGCGACGGGTTGGGCATCTGTTGACCATCTCGGGCAAGGCGCGGTTGCTGCTGCGAGTGCGCGTGAGGGCGGGTTTTGGGCAGGCTCGGCCGCGGCCTTGGCGAGGGTTGCAACGGTTTGTGCAATGGTCCGGTCGTCGAGGAGGGCTGCGAGGCTGGCCGCGATGCGACCCTCGTGCCGATCCCGCCAGGCTGCCGCGATGAGCAGAGCGGCCGTCTTGCTGCCGGGGTAATCGGCGGTCGAGAACGGCCGCGCCACGAGACGGAGGAGGGGGCCGATCAGCCGTGCTGCCGGGCGCCAACCCCCCGCGCCTTCCCCACAGTCCGCGAGCATGAACCGGGTGCTGCGTCGCCCGAGCCAGAGCAGCGTGTAGACCTGAGCGACGAGGGCGAGGAGGCGGGCGGCGGTATTGGGGCGGCGCATCCGTAACGCGCCCGGAACCACAATGATCGCAGCCGGTTTCGGACCCCGCCGCAGTGCTGTCCGGAAGCGCCGGAGCGCATAGGCCTTGGCGAAGTCGAGCGCGAGATGTGCGTCCCCGTGGCCCGAGAGCGAGACGGTTTCGACCCGGTGGCCGGTGGCGAGGAGTGCTGCGATGGCGGCGAGCGAGGTGTCGCTCGCCGGACCCGTGATCGGCGGAAAGGTGCCGACGACGAGGGCGAGGGGTGCAGTGCGATGCTCTGAGCACGCGCTCTTCTGCGGGGCTTCGGCGGGAACGTTCATGAACGGCAATTCACGCAATCCTTACCATGTTGGCGCTTTGCTTGCGGGCAGACGCAACGGGGCGCGGGCCGCGCCCGCGGGAGGTTTGATGACAACGGTCGATGCGATCCCGGCGGCGATGCCGCCGCTCAAGATGCCGCGGCGGCGCTATGTCTGGGCGGTGCTGGGATTTCTGCTGTTCGCGGCGGGGCCGGCCCTGGTCGCGGCCTGGTACTACTATGAGATCGCGGCGGACCGGTATGTCACGGGCCTGCGCTATGCGATCCGCGGGGGGCCGGGTGTCGAGAACCAGGACGCCGGCAACGTGCAGGGCGCGGGTTTTGCGGCGGCGCTTTCGGACGGGTTCATCCTGGAGGATTACCTGCGCTCCGAAGCGGCGCTGGCCGAGCTCGAGACGCAGCTCGACATCCGCGGCATGCTGGGGCGGGACGGGGGCGATCCCGTGCGGCGCTATGATCCCGGGATGCCGCCCGAGGCGCTGCTCGGTCACTGGAACGCGGCGCTGGGCCTGCGCTTCGACGTGCTGACCGGGATCACGCATCTCGAGGTCCGGCTTTTCCGGCCGGAGGACAGCCTCGCGGTGGCGGAGGCGCTGGTTCGTATGCTCGAGGCGCTTGTCGACCGGCTGTCCGAGCAGCAGCAGAACGAGATGCTGGCCTATGTGAGCGGCGAGTATGCCCGGGCGGAGCGGCGGCTGAAGGACACGCTCGATGCGATCGAGGCGTTCAGGCGGCGCACTCTCACAGTCTCGCCCACTCAGGAGGCGGAGCTCAACACGGCGACCATCGCGCAGCTTACGAGCGAGCTGACGGGCCTGCGCGTCAGGCTGCGCACGCTGATCGAGACGGTGCCCAACTCGCCCCAGATCCGGCGGTTGCGCGAGCAGATCCAGTCGCTCGAGGCGCAGATCGCGAACACCCGCGCAACGGTCGGTGGGGTGCAGGCGGACAGCGCGCTGCCGGTGCAGCTCACGGATTTCGAGCGGTTGCAGAACGAGTATCAAATTGCCCTCGACAGCTATATCGCGACGCTTGGCCTGCAGCAGCAGGCGCAGGCGCAGGCAACGCTCGGCCGTGCCCACCTCGTGGTCTTTGTCCCGCCGCGCCGGGCGCTGACCGCGACGGCGCCAAACCGGGCGGTGGAGGTGCTGAAGATCTCGGTGGCGGCCTTCCTTCTCTGGGTCATGGGACGGGTGCTCCTCGCCGCGCTGCGGACGCCTTAAAGGGCCCCGCTCTCGGCGTATCGCTTGCGCGTTCGTAGGGCTCCCAGGCTGCGGTCTTTTCGATCGCTTCGGATGCGATGCTCTCACCGTCCTCGGGCGCTATGCGGGGGCGCCGTCCCTTGAAGAGGGTGCGGTAGGCGGGCGGCATCGCGGCCGCGCGTTTATCGCATGGCGTTGCGGCACCCATGCCCCGGGTGTCATCGGCATTCTGCTTGGACGCTGCATCCTGCGGTTTGTCGCGCAGCACCGCCGGCGCTGCCGGTATCGGCGCTGGCGCAGTGTCCTCCGGGCTCAGGCGGAGGATCGAGCGGGTTGAGAGGACAGGTGGCGCTTCTTCTGACAACGCTGACGGATTGGGATTGGGACGCCGCTTCTCCGGGCTATGCGGCCTCTGTTCCTGGACCTCTGGCCGCTTCTTTGAAGCCGCCCCCTGCTCTCGGCTCGTTGAGGGGGCCGGAGACGTGGCCGTGCTGGCGATGAGTGCGTCTAGCGCGAGTTTGAGGCCTGGCGGCGAGACGGGCCCCTCCGGCTGCTGGTCCTTTGAGGGTTCGCTCTCGGGAACCAGGTCCGGAGTGTTTTTTGCGGTGGGCTTCGGTGGGTTGGCGCTCTCGTCCTTGCGGTGGGCCGCAGGGAGTTGCGGACGCATTGCGGCGTCGGTCTTCCGGTCTTTGGTGTCGGCGGGTTCGATGGCGCTCGGAGCGGGGAGCAGGGCGCGCGCGGGACGCGAGCGCGTGCGGCGTCGGTCGTCGAAGAGCCTGATCGCCTCCGCGATGTCGGCGAGGGGGCGGAGTGTCCCGGCTTCGAGCAGGAGAATACGGTCGGGCGCCATCGCCCGGAGGGTGCTCACTCCGGCGCTCAGCCAGATTACCGTGGCGTCCCGCCGACGCTGGGCCAGACGGGCGGCCATGGCGTCAGCTCCGGGGCCCGCGGATGGCAAGAGGCCGCCATCGGCGATGTAGACCGACGCCGGCACGAGCCATGCTGCAGCGTGACAGAGCGCCGTCCGATCCGCCCCCTCCAGACGCTCGAACGGGCGATCAAGGATCCGCGCATCGTCGAGTTCCGCCGCGACAGCGCGAGCGAAGTACCGACCGTCGAGCCCGGACGCCGCCGCCCGTAGGCTGAGGTCGCGCCGGACGCTGCCCGTGGCGCCGAAGCCCGCGGAATGGCCCACAAGCGGCGCGATAGTCCCGCTACGCCAGACCCGCCCTGCATCCGCCATACGCTGACCTGCGAGAATGCTGGCAAGCGTCGTGCGCCCGGCACCCCGTCGGCCGAGGATCGCCGTCAGCTCGCCCCGCCGGAAGACGGCCGAGGCCCCGGCAAGAACGGATCGCCCAGCATGGCGCTTGACGAGGTTGAGGGCGGCGATGGCGGCCGGGTTGGCGCCTTCAGAAGCGCGCTCGACGATCAGGCTGCCCTCGCCGATCAGTTTGGCGGCGTCCGGGGCGAGGCTGTCCCTGAAATGCATCAGATCACCCCCGCCGCGGTGAGCGCGGCCCGGTAGCGGGCGGCACAGGCGTCCATCGAATAGGCACGTCGCATCAACGCTTGTCCCGCCAAGGCCCGCTGCCGTGCCTCCTCGGGTCGGTCGCGCACGCGCCGCATCGCCCTAGCAAGTGCCTCGACCTCGATATCGGCCCAGTGTGCGCCCGCGACCGGCAGAATGCTCTCTCCCGGGGCGAGGGCGCGAGGCTGCCAGGCGACGGGGTATCCGGTCTCCTCGCTCACGAAGTCGCGGGTGCCGGAATAGTCGGTTGCGATGACCGGCCGACCGAGCGCGAGCGCGTAGGCGGGCATGTAGCCGAACCCCTCCGCCCGGTGCGGCGAGACGAGGCAGTCGGCGTCCGCGATGAGGCCGACCAGCTCCCGGAAGGGCAATTGCTCCGCGACGATGACTATGCGCGGGTCCTCCTCCGCCGCTGCCGTGATCGCCGACCACATGCCATTGGGATCGCCCCAGTGGTCGCGAACGGGCGGCGTGGTCTTGATGAGAAGGCGGACGGCGCGGTCTCCCCAGGCACCGTCGAAAGCCCGCCTGAAAGCCCGGACCGCGGCGAGCGGGTTCTTGCGCTCGACCGAGGAATGGAAGTCGAAGGTCACGAGGAAGACGAAGGCCTGTTGCGGCAAGCCGAGGCGGCCGCGGTCGACCGGCAGGGGCGGCGGTAGATCGATCCCCTTTCCGACGGTGGTGATGGTGGCCGATGTGTGTGGGGCATAGATCCCGGCCACATAGCTGCTCGGGCACCAGATCTCGTCGACGAGTTCGAGGCAGAGACGATGGGCCTCCGGCACGGCCTCAAGCTCCCAGAGGAGATAGGCGATTGCGTAGAGATCCTCGTGCCTGTCGAAGAGAGGATTGCAGAGGACCTGTGGTCCTTCATCCGCGTTGAGGTGGAGGAGCAGCGCCTTGCGGCGGGGTCGCAACGAGGGTGCGAGGTGGTCGCCCCAGCCTGTCGATGCGAAACCAGCCGCCATGCTGTACGTCGCCTGATCCTGCTGTGGTGTCGTCGCCCATGCGTCTTGCGCGTGTGGTGAGGGGGCGGCGTTCGCGCGGCCTGTAGCTGACGGTTGGGGTGTGACCGGGGTCCCCGCAAGGGTGGCATTTTCTGTCGGCGCCGTAATCGCCGATGTGGGCCGGTTATGCGCGTGGCTCGTGTCCGAGCCTCTGGATCGCGCCGGCGCGGGTGGGTCTGCGGGCGGGAGCTGCGCGGTGTGAGCGTCGTCGCCTGTGGCGAGCGTTGTCTGGAGCGGCGGCGGTGGATCGAGGCGGAGCGAGATGCCGCGGAAGGGGCTTTGAACCTCTCGGAACCCGGTATCGCGGTCGCGGACGCGGTAGGGCACGCCGGCACGGGCAAAGGCCGCCGTACTCATCGCGAGGTTTTGTCCGAGCCCGGTGCTGGATGTGGCGAGGCCGATGACCTCCACTTTTCTGTCGGCCGCGCACCACGCGGCTTCGGGGATGCTGGCGAAGTGGCCGAGCGCGGGGAAGGCGCGGCAGGCCTGTGCTCGAAACCAGTGCGCAAGCGCCGCTCCCTCCGCCGCATCGTGAGGCACGCCCCGGCCGGCTGCGAGGCCCAGCAGGATCTCGAAACGGCTCGGGCGCCCGGGAGCGTTCGGGCAAGGTGCCGCAAACCAATCGGTGGCCTCGGGATTGAAGCACAGCCGCCGGGTCGGCATGTCGAAGGCGTGCAGTAGGAGGTCGAAGACAAAGGCCACCCGATCGCCTGGCCGCTTCAGACGATAGGTGTTCCGATAGGTTGCTGAGCCGCCATGGATGTCGAGGAGAGCGCGCCCGATCGGGAAGGGAGCGCCAACCCCTTCTGCGGGGATCTCGACAAGCCACTCGATGATCCAGGGTGGCGTGAGGCTGGCTGAGAGCGGCTTGTCACCTGCGAAGGTGTGTACCCACCAGGCAGCGAGTGCTGCCGCGCTCCCATCCCGTGCGAGCTCAGGTGCCTCCGCGCGGGCCGCGGCGGCGATGGCGCGGCTCATGCGGGGGCCGCCGCTCCACGGATCGGTCGCGTCCGCATTGAGGGCGGCAGCGAGCGGGGTGCCGATGGGGGCAACGCTGCGAAGCGCCTCCGCACCCCTGAGTGCGTAAGCGGTGGCGAAGCGCGCCCGCTCCCATGGGTCGGCGAGGTTCGGGCGCGGAATGGGTTGGCCGAGGCTGGCGGCGTGCGCGGCGAGGCGGCTGATCGGAACGCTCTCCGGTCCCTCGGGATAGGAGGCTCTGGCTGGGCGGAGGCTCAGCCGCGCGCGCGGTCCGAGTCGCTCCTGCCCCGGAGGCTCGGGATCGGCATCGGTATCGCCGAGTTCGGGACGCTGGGCCGCGATCGTCGCCAGCTGAGCATAGTCTGAAAAGGAGAAGCGCGCGACGACCCGCCTGAGGAGTGCGATGTCCTGCGCTTGCTCCTCCGCTCCCGCGCGGGCGGTGATCCCATCCGTACTCAGGGGAGTGTTGGTGTGAGTTCTCGAATCGTTGCTAGGTCTGCCCTTTTCGATCGGCACGACTGGCGGTGGTGCGTCGTCTGTCGGGAGCGCTGCGCTGGCGGCTTTACCTGGACCCGGTGCTTCAGCGTCGGCGATCGCTCCTGCACTTAATGCGGGAGCGGTGTCGGGCGACGTGGTGACCTCTGGCGGATCTGCGTCATGTGCGAGGGCGGTGGACGGCTTCACAGGATCACCCCCTCCAGCGCGTTTCTGGGCAGTGGCCAGTGCCTGGCCTTCGGATCGACGCCGAGTGGGCCCGGGAAGCTCGCGATCAGATCGGCGGGATCGAAGAGGGAGGGAGCCATCGTCGTGTCGATCGCGCTGATGGCCGCGTTGAAATCCGTCTCCTCGTGCCGCGGCGTCGAGAACACCGGCGCCTCGTGCCAGCCCAGGCCGCCGTAGAGATCGCGCATCCTGTGATCGATCCGGCTTTCTGGTTCGAGCAGATCGACACGGTGGAGACCGCGGCCGAAGAAGCCGAACCAGCCGCTGGGTATCCCGTAGGCGTCGGCGATCACGAGGCCGTGGAGCGAGGTTGAGAGGATCCGTCTGCAGGACACGATCTCGGCGATCTTCTCGCGGAATGCCTCAAGGCTGCTTTCGGCATACATGTTGATGATACGCACGTCGTCGCGCAGGCTGTCCGGCACGGCATAGCGGCGATACTCCTCCTTAGGCCGGCCGGCCGGGGTCTTCTCATCGAGTTCAGAGAGATGCAGGACGATGCCGAGCTCGTAGCAGCGCTCGACCTCGTCGAGTGGCCAGAGGCGGGGGAGCAGATAGACCGGGTCACCGAAAACCTCGGGCGCCGGGATGCCCGCTCGGCGGAGTGTTGCCGCCGTCTCGGGCCCCCGGGTCGCATGAACCGAGAAGCGTGTCTCGGTGGGGCGCGACCAGGGGCCGTCGTTCTCGGGGTGTATGGTTGCGTCGAGGCCCGTGCCCCAGAGATGCACGTGTCCGCCCTTGAGGCTGTGCCCGATGGTGCCGACGGCCGCGAGGCGTTCATGCGGGCTGCGCGCCGCCATGTGCCTAACCGGGAGGCCTGAGAGCGCCGAGACGACAACGGCGCTCAGCGCGTCGCCGATGTTGGCGAAACCGTCCTGTCGCGCGCCCGCCGCCCAGCAGAGCGGGACGGCAATGCCGTCCGAGGCGCAACCTCGATATGGGTCGGCAGCGCGCGGGCGGCGATTCCCGGAGCGGTCTACGGCGCCGCCTGGATCCGAGCCTTGCGGTCTGCCCTGTCTGAGAGGCGTGATGTTGCCGGTCCCGAATGTCTCCCGCTTCGGGGCCGGTGCCTCGGCTTGGACGGCTGGCGAGGCGGCGGCTCGCAGCGTGCCGAGCGGTAGATCCGCCGGCGGGCTCCTCGTCTCGTCGGTGGAGGGTATCCGTGCTTCGGCCGTGGCCGCAAGGCCAGGAGCACCTGCGGTCTCGAGCGCTGCTAGACCGCGACGGAGATGCCAGAGCGCGGTGCGGCCGAGAGGTGTTGCCGTCCCTCCGGTATGCGCGGTTCTTATTGCTGGTCTGGGCTTGCAGTCATTTGCTGCTGTCTCCGTCGCATTCTCATCCGCAGATGGCGGCTCGATCCTGATGAGCCGGAGCTTCGGTGCCTGTGCTGGCAGGCGAGCCTGTGCGAGAGGCAGTCCCTGCAGCGCTGCCCAAGGATCGGAGCCGCGGCCCGGAAGGCTCGTGGTGTCCTCTGCTTCTTTGTCGCCGCTCGATCTTGGCGGGTGCGGGTTGCGGCGTCGCGCGCTGGCGGCCATCGCCTCCTCCCGGGCGCGTTCGCGACCACGCATGGCTGGCAGGTCCTCAGCGAAGGCGATGCTACGGAGTACCAGGTGATCCCAGATATCCGCGCCAAAGGCTGGCTGGATGGGGTCGAGATCGAGCGGCAGGGCCAGCGCAAGATCCGGGCCTTCTGCCGAACCTGAAACGCCGCCCCTACCGTCGGCGGCGGAGGGTGGATCGGCTGCTGCCGCAGGCTCCGACGTGGCGTGGTCTATCGCCGCGATCAGGCGTTGCCACGGCGTGCTCTGCCCCGTTCCCTGTCGCCACACGGTCACGTGCCGCTTACCGAGACCAGCATAAAGATCGGCGAGTGGGAGGGCGAGGGGGCCATCAATGCACAAGGGGAGCTCTTCGAGCCCGGGCTGCGTCGCGCCGTCGTCCGAACGAAGGGCAAGGGGCAAGGAGGGGATGCCGTAGGCGCGGGCGATGGCGAGCGCTTCGGGGGCAGTCGATACGATACGCTTGCAGGCAAGAATCGCGTCGAGGGCTTGCCGAATGCCGGCGAGGCTCGGGGCAATGAGACCTGAGATGAGGCGCACGCCTTCGCCGCCGCTTGGATCGAGCGCGAAGGTGGCGAGCCCTGGGCGGGGACGGCAGCTGCCCGGTTCGGCGGAGGCCTCCTCCTCCGGGCTCAGTACGATCCCGAGCTCGTGCCTCGGCGTGCGGACAGGGCGGTGGAACTGTGCGATGAGGCTCGCGGGCTCCCCCAGAACGGGCAGGGCGTCGGGCGGGAGCACGCCGCCGGAGAGGAGTGCCGCGCTGAACGGCCCGCGGCAGGCGGCGAGGTGGCGCCGGGTGCCTGGGTCCGCGCGAAAGCGGCGCCGACGCCCGTCCGAGGGGGTTGCCGTGCGCGCGGAGCCTGAGCCCCAGAAAACGACATCGCCGCCCGCGGCGTTCTGCCCGACGGTGCCCGAGGCCACGAGCCGTGGCAGCCGAGAGGCGAAGGGTACGCGCATGATGGGCAGCCCGGCCAGGAGAGCGACCACGACCGGCGCGAGGGCGCCGGCGAGCGAGACGCGGGCGTCGCCGGCCGCACCCCCCTGCCAGGCCATGGGCACGGCGCCCTCGAGCCGCGCGCGGCGAATAAGGAGCTCCACGCTCATGCCGCGGCCGCCGCAAACTGGTCGAGCCCGCTGATCAGCGGGTGCTCCCAGACCGTGCCGCCCGGCATCGCAGAGATCGGCGCGAGGCCCGCGGGACAGATCTCGGCCAGGGCATCGGGGATCAGGGGTTCGGAGCTCCCCTCCTGATCCACTGCATCCATCAGCGCGGCCCAATCGGTCGGCAGGTCCTTCGGCTGACGCCACCAGGCCATGCGCTGCTGCCCCAGCCCGGCATAGAGATCCGGGAAGCGAGCGTTCACACCACGCAGCTCACCCTTGCCCGCCGGATCCAGCGCACCGCGCTGAACCCCGGGCGTGCCACGGGCGGCGCTCAGATAGAGGCAGGGGATGCCATAGGCCAGCGCGATCGCGATGCCGTGGAGCGAGGTCGAGACGATGCGCTCGCAGTCCAGCAGCTCATCGATCTTCGCCTTGATCCCCGCGCTGCCGGGGGGGGCGACCATGGTGATGAGGCGCACGCTCCCGACGGCGCCAGCATCATTCAGCGCATAGCGTGCAAGACCGGGCTTCGGATGCGCATCGAACGCCCGATCGGCCAGTTCGGATAGGTGGAGGACCACGCCAAGGGCATGCCGCGGCCGGCGCTTGGGCGCGTAGAAGCGCGGCAGCAGCATCGCCGGATCACCATAGGGAATGAGCGGCGCATCACCGCCCGAGAGGAGCCGTGCCGAGTACGGCCCCCGCGTTGCATGCAGCCTGAGCGAAGTGCCCGGCGGCGGTTCGTAGGGGCGTTTTGTGCCGGTGCTGAGCGGGTTGGCCCATGGGCTGCAGCCGGTGCCCCAGACTGCGGCCTCCCCACCCCTGATCGACTGCCCGACCGTCCCGATCGCGACCATGCGCGTTCGCTGGCACGCAAAGGGCGCGCGACGCACGGCCCGCCCGGAGACGAGGGACATCATCACGGGGCTGAGCGCGTCGCCTACATTCACATAGGCCGGCGGCCCCGCATTCCCGGCCACCCAGGCAAGCGGCACGGGATCGCTCGCCTCACGCAACGACTGCATAACGCTTCGCACCTGCCACCCCACACGACGCCTCATCCGAGCGCGACGACAGACGGCGGGCCGCGGGGCGCGTGGCCGACGCGGGGCGCCGTTCTGCGCCTCAGGCGCTGGCTTAGCGGAGCAGGGTTAACGCAGCCCTATCCCAGCCGCCGTCCCAGCCGCTCATCTCCGCCGGTTCGGTGCGGTTGCGCGGGAGACGGCTGGCCGCTCACCTTTCGGCAACCCTGTTTCGCTAAGCCTCCTCCACTGCGTGGCCCGAACGGTGGCGCGGAACCCCTCGACCAGAAGGACAAGGGCGGAGCATGAGCCAGTATTCAGAGCCGGGCGCGAAAGCAGGCGGTGCGGACCGCGATGCGGCGACGAGGCGGGCGGCCGAGCCCTTGGCCATCACCTCGATCGCCTGCCGGTTGCCCGGCGCCCCTGATGTGGAGGCCTTCTGGACGCTTCTGACGGAGGAGCGGCATGCCATAGGTCGTCTGCCGGAGGATCGGTTCTCGAGCGCCAAGTTCCTGCGCCAGGGGAAGCCGTCCCGCGGGCGGACCTATACGAATGCCGCCGGGGTGATCGACGATCTCTGGGACTTCGATGCGGCCTTCTTCGGTCTTTCCCCGCGGGAGGCCGAGCAGATGGACCCGCAGCAGCGCATGATGCTCGAGGTGGCGTGGCGGGCGATCGAGGCGGCGCTGCCGCTTGGCGGGCCGCTGGGCGCTGCGAGGCGACCCGGCGGGTTCGGTCACACCGGGGTCTATATCGGCGCCTCGACCATGGATCATGCGCAGCGCTTTGCAACGGATATCGCCTCGATAGACACGCCTTTCATGACGGGCAACACGCTCTCGATCATCGCGAATCGGTTGAGCCAGACCTTCGGGTTCGAGGGGCCCAGCCTGACGGTCGATACCGCCTGCGCCTCCGGGATCACGGCGCTGCATCTGGCGGCTGAGGCATTGCGCTCGGGCGAGATTGAGACGGCGGTCGTGGGGGCGGTGAACGTGCTCCTTCAGCCTTGGAACTTCGTCGGCTTCAGCCAGGCGACCATGCTCTCGCCGACAGGCCTCTGTCGGGCCTTCGATGCGAGGGCGGACGGCTATGTCCGGGCGGAGGGTGCCGTGGCGCTGGTCCTCCGACGCATGGAGGCAGCGGCGGCAGGTGGGGAGCCCGTGCGAGGGGTCCTGCGCGCCACTGGTATCAGCGCGGATGGTCTGAAGCCTGGGCTCTCCAAACCCGATGCGGCCGGGCAGGCGGCACTCATCGAGCGGGTGCATCGGGCATCGGGCCTCCAGCCGGAACGTCTCGCCTTCATCGAGGCGCACGGGACGGGCACGCCGGTGGGCGATCCGGTGGAGGCGCGGGCGATCGCCGCGGCCCTCGGGCCCGGCCGGGCTGCCGCAGGGCTGGGAGCGCTGCCGATAGGCTCGGTGAAGTCGAATATCGGCCATCTTGAGCCTGCGGCGGGGTTGGCGGGGGTGTTGAAGGCCCTTCTTGCTCTTGAGCGTGGGAGGCTGCCGGCAACCCTCCACGTGGATGATGTGAACCCGGCGGTGGCTGCGGAGGAGCGGCTGACGGTTGCGCGGGAGGCTGTGGTCCTGCCTGATCGCGCGGACGGGGCGCCGCACGTGGCAGGGGTAAGCGCCTTCGGTTTCGGCGGTGCGAACGGGCATGTCGTTCTCGAAGGAGTGCGAGCGACTGAACCCTCATCGCGGGCCGATGTATGTGAGGCGCGACCGCTGCCGCCGCTCATTCTGTCCGCGAATACGGAGCGCGGTCTCCGCAGTCTGGCCGCCGCATGGCGGGAGACGCTGTCGGCACCGGCATCGGACGGGCAGGAGGGACCGGGTAGCGCCTCCCGCCCGAATGGCGGTGTGCAAGCCGGCGGCGCCGATCTGGCCAAGCTCCTGGCGGCTTCCGGCCAACGCTCCGCACTCCGACGGGAGCGAGCGGTTCTCGTCGGCGACAGCGTCGCGGGGCTGCGCTCCGCGCTCGGCGCCCTCGCGGCGGAAGATGCGGACAGTCTGGACAGCGTACGGTCAGCCGTGGTCGCGCGCGGCAGCGCAAGCGCGGTATCTGCGCGGCTGCCGGAGGGTGACGCGGCTTCGCTCCCCCCCCTGCCTCTGCCGTCCACCCACACGATCCCTGGTGCCCCGGTCGGCTTTCTCTTTGGTGGGAACGGCGCGCAATGGGCTGGGATGGGGGAGACGTTGCTGGCGGAGGATCCGGTCTATGCCGCAGGGTTTGCCCGGGCGGCAGAGGCGCTCGTGGCAGCTGGAGGTTCCGATCCGCGCGTGCTACGCGAGGATCCGTCGTTGCCGGAGCGGCTTCAGGAGAGCGGCCCGGCGCAGGCTTTTCTGTTTGCGCTCCAGGTCGGCATGGCCGACGCGCTGGCCGCGTCCGGTGTCAGGCCAGCCGCCGTGCTCGGGCATTCCGTCGGCGAGGTGACGGCGGCATGGGCGGCGGGCGCCCTGACCCTCGCGGACGCGGCCCGCATAATCGCTCTGCGGGCCGCTGCCGTGGCGCCGCTGCACGGCACCGGTACGATGGCCGCGCTCCTGGCCTCCGCGGCCAAGGCGGAGGCGCTGATCGCTGACGAAGGTTTGGCGGGCAACGTCTCGCTTGCTGCCGAGAATAGCCCGAGGAGCGTCACCCTTTCCGGCGATGTCGAGGGTATAGAGGCACTAAGCAAGGCCGCACGGCGCGCGCGCCTTGCCTGCCGGAAGCTCCACGTCGCCTATCCTTATCATGCTCCGGCGATGGAGCTGGTCCGGGAGACGCTGCTCGAAGGCCTTCGGGATCTTGTCCCCGGGCGGGCAGGCTCGGCGGCTTTCTTCTCCTCCGTCACCGGTGGTCTTCTTGCGGGACCGAACGAGCCGGAACGGGCTGCGCTGGGCGCTGGTCACTGGTGGCAGAACGCCCGAGAGCCTGTGCGGTTCTGGTCAGCGGCCGAGGCGATGGCGGCATCTGGTGTCGGCTGTTTTGTGGAGGTGAGCCCGCGGCCCGTGCTGGCCGGTTATCTGCGCGACCTATCCGCACCAGGTGGCGGCGAGCCCGTGCCTTGCCTCGCCGCGATGCAGGGACCGGGTCGCCCTTCGTTGCCCGCGCGGGCACTTGCTGCGGCAGCCCTTTGCCATGGGGCCAGCACTGACCGGAGCTTCCTCGGACCGACGCTTTCTGCACCACCGGTCGCTCACGGCGTCTCTGTGCCGCCGGTGCCGCTCGAACGTCGACGCTACCAGGCACCGCTCGGCTCGGAGGCGATCGACCTCTTCGGCCTTGCCGCCGAGGCGGAGGTTCAGGGCGTCGGTCAATCGCCGGCGGCGGCGCCCACGCTCCTCGGACTGCGGGATCGGCCGGGGACGGGGCCGTGGCATGCCCGCCTCGACGCGATCCTGCACCCCTGGATCGCGGACCACAGGGTCGATGGGCATGTCGTCCTGCCGGCTGCCGCCTTCGCGGCGATCGCCCTCGCCGCCGGGCGGGAGAACGGACAGAATGGCCCGGTCGAGGTGGAGGACCTCGACGTCATCTCTCCTCTCGCCGTTGCCGGCGAGGGCGTCGATCTGCGCACGGTCCTCGACGAGCCAACGGGTCGCCTCTCGATCGAAAGTCGCGCCCGGTCTCACGGCGCGTTCTGGCAACCTTACGCACGGGCCACCCTTTGCCACGCGCCTGCCAGGAACGCCGGAAAGGCGATAGCCGAGGCGTTGCAGAGACACGCTGATACCCCCCACTACCATGCGACCAGCCCTGGTATCGCCTACAGCGACGGCGGGGAGGCAGGGTCGATACGGGAGATCGACCCGGAGGTGCTCTACGATCAGCTAGCCGGGAACGGTCTTCACTACGGCCCTGGTTTTCGCCTGATCGAGCGATGCGAGTTGCTTACTGATAGCGCGGGGCGACCGGATACTGTGCGCGCCGTCTTGCCGGCGAGCGGGGGTGGCGGCGATGGGGCGGAGCGTCGGCTCTCCGATGAGGCCTTTCGTGGCACCATCCCGCCGCCGTTCCTCGATGCCTGCTTTCACGCACTGTCTCCGCTCATCGGGAACAGCGATCCTGCGACCCGATGGTTGCCGGTGAGGATGGCGCGCATTTGGATGGCGTCTGCCCTGCCCGAGCATGCGGCGTGGCACGTGACGGCGCGGCTGAGGCGGCGCCGGGCCGCCTGGATTTCCGCGGATCTCGCCATCACTGACGACGAAGGCAGGACGTTTCTTGCGATCGAGGGGCTGAGCCTCGAGACGCGCGGCAAGGTGAGCACCGAGAGGCTCGAGGATTGGGCCGAGCCCTTGATCCGGCTGCGGAGGCATGCGGCGGCGCCGCGTTCTGAGGGGCCCGACATGGCCGGCTCGGCCGAGGGACCGGCATTGCTCACGCCACGCCTTCAGCGGCGAGGGTGCTGGCAGGCGACGAAACCTGTGCCGGACGCCGCCCTATTGCTCGACGAGCTCTGCAGGTCCGTACTTGCCGAGGCGGTCCGGGATGCGCGCACGCGTAGCCTGCCGCGGACCGAGGCTGGGGAGGCGCTGCTCCGAAGGCTCGAGGAGCGTCTGAGGCTCGATCTGCAGTCCAGCCCCGATAGCGTGACGGAAGACAGGGAGGACGGCGGATACGCCTCGTCCGCGGAGCTTGTGCCGGCGCTCATCGCCGTCTGTCCGGAAGCGGCCCCCACGCTTCAGGCGGTCATCGCGTTGCCGGAAGAGCTCGAAGCACGCCTCGCCGCGACTGACGGTACCGACGCTTGGCCCCAACTCCCGCCTGTTGCCGAACAGGCGATCGCACAGTTCTGGTCGCTTGCGGTGGATGCGCTGTGCGACGTCGAGCCGTCAGATCCTGAGATCGCGCTCGCCGTCGATGGTGCGCCTGAGGCCGTCATCGCCCGCCTCGCCGGGCTATCGCAGGTCAGAGGCTGCCGGGACCTATCGTCTGGAACAGCATCGTTGCCGGAGCCACCGTCTTCGGCTGATGCGTCGCCGCAAGCAGCATCGGATCTCCTGATCTGCACGTCGCCGGCGCCCGACCTGCTCCGCGCTCGCGAGCAGCTCTCCGAAGGCGGTGAGATCGTCATTGCGGTGCTGCCGATGTTCGGCAGCGTCTTCGCCGAGGAGGATGCCGTCGCGCAGGCTGCCACCGCGCTCGGCGAGGCTGGTTTCGAGACAGTGTGTACCGGCTGGTTCGATACAGGGTCCTGCGTTCTTGGGCTTGTGTCAGGGCGCGTGCCCGCCTTTGCCGACACGTCGGGGTTTGCTGCGCTTGGGATGACCGCCGATGAGGCGCCGGAGACCTCTGCCGCGGTGATCCTGCTGCATGACGATGGCCAGGAGGCGGCTGCCGCCGAAGCCGCTGCGCGTCTCGGCGGAGCGGTCACCGCTCCGATCACCGCGGCTCCGCCACTTGGCGGAAGCGATGTCTTCGTTTTTCCCGCGCAGGGTTCATGGAAGGCCACCATCCGCGATTGCGTCGCCACTCGCCTTGAGCTCGCGCGCTTCGCTGCTCTTGCCGGGCATGCGCAAACGGCGGAGCTGCCACTGCGTCTCACTTTCCTGGCTCGCGACGCCGGTGAGCGGTGTGCCGTGGATGGTGACCTGGAAGAAGAAGTTGCAGGTGCCGCTCTCTCCGGTCTTGTCCGCGCACTCGCGAACGAAGAGCCCAAGCTGCGGGTCTCTCTCGTCCAGTCCGATGATCCGGTTGCGGCCATCCTCGCCCTTCGCACTGCGCCGCCCCCCGGCGATGAGCGCATCCTCGCATATGAAGGGGGCGCTTGGCGGGCTCCTCGGGTGGTTCGTCGGTCGCTGGAGCCCGAGCGAGGTGCGCGCCGCCTCGAGGCCCGACGCCCGGGCGCGATCGACAGCCTCCATTGGGCGGCGGCCGACCTTCCTTCACCCGGTCCGGGAGAGGTGCTGCTGCGCGTCGAGGCGGCCGGGCTCAACTTCCGGGATGTCATGTGGGCGCAGCGCCGGTTGCCTGCGGAAGCCCTCGAACTGGGCCATGCGGGTGCGACGTTAGGGATGGAATGCGTCGGCCGCGTCGTGGCGCTCGGTCCGGGGATCGCTGAGGATACCGCGGGTGGAGCGGGATCGCTGGCGCTCCGCAATCTTGAGATCCCGATCGGCGGTGCAGTCGCGATTGGCGATCGTGTCCTGGCACTTGGGTCGGGCGCCCTGGCGACGCATCTGACCGTCGATCGCTGGCTGGTGGTGCGTCTTCCCGATGGGCTCAGCGCCCCGAGTGCTGCGGGCCTGGCCGTCACGGGCATTACCGCGCGATACGCTCTCGAGGATCTCGCCCAGCTTGCTGGGGGCGAGACGCTGCTTCTGCATGGTGGGGCGGGCGGCGTCGGCCTCGCCGCCCTCGCCTTTGCAAGGGCGCGCGGCGCAAGGGTCATCGCGAGCGCGAGCACGCCTTCGAGAAGGCGGTTGCTGGAGGCGCTGGGCGCTGCGGCGACCATCGACAGCCGTAGCCCCGACTTCGCCGATCGTGTGCGCGCGCTCACTGATGGGCGCGGCTGCGATGTTGTGCTCAACAGTCTGGCCGGCGAAGCGCAGCGGCGAAGCCTCGGCTGTCTGGCCCCCTTCGGTCGCTTCGTCGAGCTTGGCAAACGCGACATCTACGAGAACGCGCAGCTTCCGCTTCGTGAGTTTGCACGCAACCTCAGTTTCTTCGCCTTCGATGCCGATCAACTGCTGGTGTCAAAGCCCGAGCGTGTCGTGGCGCTCTTGGAAGAGGTCGTCGCAGACTGCGCCTCTGGCCGTCTCCCGCCGCTGCCGGTGCGGGTCGTCCCTGCCGACGCGACCGAGGAGGGGTTTCGGCTCATGCAGCGCGCCGGCCATATCGGGAAGATCGTCCTCATCCCACCCGATCTCGGTGAGGTGGATGTTGGTCCCGCTGAGGCTCCGCTGGCTGCGGCGCGGCAAGCCCCTGCCAGCCAGCCAGGCGAGGAAACAGGCGGATCGAACCCGTCAGGCGCCACATCAGCGCCGCCGGAGGGGGCGGGGGATTGGCTGATTGTCGGCGGTGCCGGGGGCCTCGGTCGTGCAATCGCGGTCCATTTGGCAAGACGCGGTGCTGGTCGATTGTGGATCGTCGGGCGACGAGCGTCGAGTGCGGCCGCGGCGAAAGAGTGGGAGCTGGCGCGAGCCGCGGGTGCGACGCCGCTCCTTCGCGACGTCGACGCCAGCGATCGCGAAGCCATGGACGCGCTTGCAGCCGAGATCGCGGCGGCGCCTCGCGCGCCCGGAGCCCCGATGCTCGAAGGTGTGATACATGCCGCAATGGTGCTCGACGACGCGCCGCTGAACGCGACGACGCCCGAGCGCGCTGAACCTGTACTGAGAGCAAAGATCGACACCGCTCTCTCATTGCATGCGGCGACGGTGCCGCTTGCCCCTGGGCGTTTCGTGGTCCTCGGATCCATAGCCGCGCGGCTCGGTAATCCCGGACAAGCCGCTTACTCGACAGCAAATGCGGCGCTTGAAGGGCTTGTTCGCGCGCGCCGCCGCGCGGGCTTGCCGGGCGTCGCGCTCGCTCTGGGTCCGGTAAGCGATGCAGGGTATCTGGCGGACAATCGCGAGCAAGCGACGAAGATCGCAAAGACGCTTGAGGATCTGGCGGGAACGCGCCCCCTCCGCGTCGACGAGGTGCTCAGCGCGCTCGATGCCGTCCTGGACGATCCAGCGCCCCCGGTCTCGGTCTCCGTGATGCCGGAGGGTGCCGCGCTCGATCCGAACGCGCTCCCCATCGCGAGATCGCCGATGATGAGCCGCCTTGCGCGGCCGCCGTCTAGGGTTCTGCAGGAGGATGCCAGCAATCCGGCCGATGCGGCCTCGATCGCGGCGCTGCCGATCGCCGAGGCGCTGAAGGCGCTGGAGGCAGCGGTCCGGGCAGCGCTTTCCCGCATCCTGCGGCTCCCGGTCGCCGAGATCCCGAGCAACCGGCCGTTGGGTGATCTGGGCCTCGACAGCCTGATGGCGCTCGACCTGAAGAACACATTGGAGGAGCGAAATGGCTTCGCCGTGCCGGTGACCGCCTTGGGAGCGGAAACTACGATCTCGAGCCTTGCGGCGATGCTCTGCGACGGGCTTCCCGAAGGTGTCGGCACGCGGCCAGGGAGCGACCGGGAACCGCCGATCGATAGAATGACTATCCTCCACGACCCGCCATCCGAAGGCAGTGCGCACTCATCTCCTTCCGAAGGGGGCGCATCGAGGCCCCAGGGTGCGATCACGGAGGACACGAATCTCGCCGGAGCACTTTCGGCTGCTCATGCCGCGGGGCTTCCTTCAGCGATGCAGCAAGAGCTCGCGCGACGCTCGTCGGCGCGTGGGCGTATTGCGCGAGCGCCCAGCAAACCGCTCGCGACCGGGCGCGCTCCAGAGCGTTCTTTGCCTGGTGGCGGGGAAGCGCGATGAGCCGCGCGTTATCAGCCAGCGGGACGTGGAGCGGTGCCCCAGATGAGGAAGGTGAGAAGCCTGATGCCCTCATCGCACGGTTGCGAGCGCGCCATACGAAGGGGCGCCCGGCCGCGGTGTCCGCCGGGCGCGACACCACGTCTGCTCGGCCTCTGGCTTCGGGAGGCGGGAACTCTGGCGTGCTCCCCGAGGAGACCATTGCGGGAGCCCATCCGCGGGCGCGGGCAGCGCGTCCAGAGGACGGTGCCCCGACGGATGTCCTCGCCGAGCAGAGGCGGTCGCCGGTGCCGGACTTCGACAGCCTGCCGGAGATGCAGGCGCTGACGCTCCAGCAGGACGCGCTGGCAATGTTCGGGCTCGAAGCGCCGTTCTTCCGGCGCCTCGAGGGCCCCCCAAGGCCCGCCACCCGGATTGAGGGGCGGTCGAGTATCCGCTTCACGAGCTACGATTATCTCGGCCTCAACAACCACCCTTCGGTGCGCGCGGCGGCGGTGGCCGCGATCGGTGAAGAAGGCGTCTCCGCCGGTGCGAGCCGTCTTGTGGGCGGTGAGCGCGAGGTCCAACGCCATCTCGAGACGGCCCTGGCCGCGCATTACCAAGCGGAGGCGGCGGTGGTGATGGTCTCGGGCCATGCGACCAACGTCACGACAATCGGCACCCTTCTGGGGTCGGAAGACATCGTGCTGCTCGACAGTCTCGGTCATAATTCGAGCTTCGAGGGCGCCCGGCTCTCAGGTGCCGCCCGCCGCATCTTTCCGCATAACGATCTCGATCGCCTCGACGCCTTGCTGGCGGCCGAGCGCCATCGTCACCGACGGGCGCTGATCGCGGTCGAGGGCCTCTACTCGATGGATGGGGACAGCCCGGACCTCGCGCGCCTCGTGGAGATCAAGGAGCGGCATGGCGCCTGGCTCATGGTCGACGAGGCACATGCGCTCGGGGTCTCCGGCGCAACCGGCCGGGGGGTCTTCGAGGCGCAGAACGTCGATCCGCAAGCGGTCGATATCTGGATGGGGACGCTGTCGAAGACGCTGGCTTCCTGCGGGGGTTACATTGCCGGCAACGCTGCGCTGGTGGACCTGCTGCGCTATCGCGCGCCGGGTTTTGTTTTCTCCGTGGGTCTGGCGCCGGTGCTCGCGGCGGCCGCGACAACGGCGCTCGGGCTTTTGGCCTCCGAGCCTTGGCGCGTTGCGCGCCTCGCCACCAATGGCGCACGGCTTCTGGATGCTGCGCGGGATGCCGGCCTGGATACGGGGACGAGCCTCGGGCTTGCGGTCACACCCGTGATCATCGGCGACAGTCTGAAGACGGTTGCGCTCTCGAACCAGCTGGCAGCCGCCGGGTTCGAGGTCGCGCCCATCGTCCACCCCGCCGTTCCAGAACGTGCCGCGCGTCTCAGGTTCTTCGTCACAGCCGAGCACGAAGCCGAGGAGATCGATGCGGCCATTCGGAAGACCGCCGATCTGGTGGCGTCGCTCGACGACTGGAAGGCGTCCGCCGTCGCGGAGGCGACGGCATCTCGCGCGGTCTGACTCATGGCCGCGACGGCTCCTCGTTCTGCGGCGGGGCGGCGCCCGCACCGTCGCCGTCCGGGATGATGCGGGCGGCGAAGGGTTGGATTGCCAGATCGGAGAGGGTCGGAGGGAGACGGGCGCCGCACCATGCGAGGGCGACCAACGGCCTGGGGAAGGCAATCAGCGGGACATCCCTCTCGATCCCGCGCCGGATGCGTCGTGCCGCTTCTTCCGCGCTTATCTCGAACGGGCGTCGGCCCAGATGCCGGCGCGACATCGGGCTCGTCACGAAACCCGCGGAGATGTGTGTGACGCCGACGCCGACGGGAGCGAGCGCACCGCGCAGCGCGGTGGCCCAAGCCCGCAGGCCCGCCTTGCTGGCGCTGTAGGCAGGCATGTCGGGCAGGGCGCGCTGGCCGGCGAGCGAGCCCATGAAGACGATCCGTCCGCGACGCCGGGCGGCAAGCGGGCCG
This sequence comes from Pseudomonadota bacterium, assembly GCA_039815685.1. Classification (GTDB taxonomy): domain Bacteria; phylum Pseudomonadota; class Alphaproteobacteria; order Rhodobacterales; family Rhodobacteraceae; genus Thermohalobaculum. The sequence goes on from JBCBYV010000010.1 coordinate 74,857, forward strand.
AGCAACGGCTCGACGGTGTTTGCCGCGCCGACGAGGTTGACCGCCGTGAGTTCGGCGAGCGCACCCGCTCGCTCAAGAGGCGCCAGCCCACTTTCCGGAGATTTGGCCGAGACGGGTGAAGGCGGTGTGCCGAGAGACCGCCCGGCATTGGCGATCACGAGATCGATAGGGGACTGTGCGTCCGCATCTGCCAGCAGCGCCTCCATCGCCGCGCGGTCGGTAATGTCCACAAGGGCGGTCGTGACATTCGCACCTGCCCGCCGCGCCCCGTCGGCCGCTTCTTCCAGACGCTGTTCATGCCGGCCGAGCAACACCATCGTAACCGTGTCCGAGGCAAGCTCTCTGGCGAGCGCCTGGCCGATTCCACCTGAGGCGCCAGTCAGCACGACGGAGCGCCACCATCGCCGATTCCTCCGCATCCGCCATCTCCGCTGTCGCAGGCCGCCTGACGACCGGCGCCTGGGCGCCGGTGCCGCTCCCCCTCCCTAAGGGCGGTATGGTAACCGACAGATTAAGCGTGGCGCCCGAGGATGCCGGTTCCCTGCCCCCCGTGGCGCGACGGTCGGTTCTGTTTCTGCAGGGCCCGGCCTCGACGCTCTGGTCAGAGATCGCGGATCGGTTCGAGGCACAGGGCCACCGGGTCCACCGCGTCAACCTCTCCTTCGGGGACTGGCTCTACTGGCGCCGTCGCGGGGCGCTGAACTACCGCGGCGGCTTCGGCGAATGGGAGCGCTGGCTCGAGGCGCTGCTCCGGCGGCAGGGGGTGAGCGATATCCTCTACTTCGCCGACCGGCTGCCGTATCACCGGGTTGCAGCGCGGGTGGCGGCGCGGCTTGGCGTGCGGGCCTGGGCGGTGGAGAACGGCTACCTCAGGCCTGACTGGCTCACGCTGGAGCCCATCGCGATGGGCCGCTTCTCGCGCTTTACCCGATCGCCGGACGCGTTGCGGCGGCTGGCACGGGGGCGACCGCTGCCGTCCTTCGCTCGGCGCTATCCGGTGCCCTTTCGGACCGAGGCGACGAACGAGGTGGTCTTCAATCTCGCGCATGTCTTCGGCCGTTTGCTCTTTCCGCGCTATCGGAGTGACAAGGCCGTGGCGCCACCGCTCGAATATTTGGGTTGGATCCCGCATCTGGTCGCCTCGGGCAGGCGCCGGCGCGCGGCCGCGGCGGTCGAGCGGCGGGTCTGCGGGCTACAGGCGTCGCCCTTCTTCCTCGTCACCTTGCAGATGGAGACGGACTACCAGATCCGAGCCTCGTCGGATTTCCGCAGTCAGCGGGAGATGCTGGAGCTTGTCATCGGCTCCTTCGCGCGGCGGGCCGAACCCCACGCGGAACTCGTGATCAAGGTGCATCCCTTCGACAACGGGCTCCTGAACTGGTGGCGGGTTGCGGGACGTCTGGCGGACCGGTTCGGGGCGCGCGGCCGTATCTCGGTAATCCGCGGTGGCAATCTCGAGCGGTTGGTTGCCCATGCGCAGGGCCTGCTGACGATCAACTCGACCTCGGCAATCCAGGCATTGCGCGCGGGCTGCCCGGTCGTGACGCTCGGAGACGCGATCTTCGACATACCAGGCATCACGCATCAGGCTGGGCTAGAAAGGTTCTGGGCTGCGCCAGAGGGGCCGGACCGCGCCTTCTTCGACGACTGGTGCCGGGCGGTTGCGTCGGAAATCCAGCTCCGCGGCAGCCAGATGAATGTGGAGGGGCGGGCCGCAGCGGCAGAGGAGATCGTGCGCCGCATCGAGCAGGCCGAGCGGTACTGGCAGCTCTACCCGACGCCGGAGGAGGAGGCCGAAGTGCAAATGGCCGCCAATGTCGCAGCGGCCGTTCATAACGAGCGGCCCGCCTCGCGAGCCGTGGGCTAGTAGGTTGGGCTCAGCTGTCGCCCGCGACGCGCACCTTCACCATGCGGTCGGGCTCGTCCACGCTGCCGGACCGGCCCGCGCCGCGCTTGATGTTGTCGACGAGCTCCATCCCCGAGATCACGCGGCCCCAGACGGTATACTGATTGTTCAGGAAATGCCCTTCCTCGAACATGATGAAGAACTGCGAGTTGGCCGAGTTCGGGTCGTTCGTGCGGGCCATGCCGACGACGCCACGGTCAAAGGGGACGCTCGAGAACTCCTGACCGAGATCCGGCTTGGCCGAGCCGCCGGTGCCCGGCGTGCCCCGGCCCCAGCCATCGGCCATGTCGCCATACTGCACGTCGCCGGTCTGCGCCATGAAGCCCTCGATCACGCGATGGAAGGCGACGTTGTCGTACTCCCCTTCGCGGGCCAGCTCCTTGATCCGCGCCACGTGGTTCGGCGCGACGTCCGGCAGCATCTCGATGACCACTTCGCCGCCTTCAAGCTCGATGATCAGCGTGTTTTCCGGATCCTTGATGTCCACGGCCTGCGCCTCCAGGGTTGCGAGCGCCAGCAGGACAGCGCCGATACGTGCGATGAACGTCATGTGAGTACCTTCCAGGCTGTGCGCGAGTTGTTGTGCGCCCCGTGCCTATCCAGCCGCGCCCCGCACGTCCAGCGCCGCGCGATCCTCCGGGCGCAGCTTTGCCATTAGGCGGGCCGCGACATCGGGCGAGACGAATTGGGAGATGTTGCCGCCCATGCGCGCGATTTCCTTCACGAGCTTGGAGGCGATGGCCTGGTGCTGCGCCTCGGCCATCAGGAAGACCATCTCGATCTCGTCATTCAGCGCGCGGTTCATGCCGACCATCTGGAACTCGTACTCGAAATCGCTGACGGCGCGGAGGCCACGGAAGATCACGTCGGCCCCCAGTTCCTCGGCGAAATGGACGAGAAGGTTCTCGAAGGGCCGGACCTCGATGCGGGTGCCGTGTCGCGCGGAGATGCCGAGAGCCTCCGCTTCAAGCATCTCGGTCCGCTCCTCGAGGCTGAAGAGCGGGCCCTTGTCGCGGTTGATCGCAACGCCGATCACCAGCCGATCGACCAGTTTCGCTGCCCGGCGGATCACGTCGATATGACCGAGGGTGACGGGATCGAATGTGCCGGGATAGAGACCGGTGCGCATGGGCTGCCTCCGTGGGGATGCCTATCCGGGAGGCAACGCCGCTGCGCTCGCCGGGTCAAGCCGTTGGATGTCATTTTGTTTCGGGAATTGCCGGAAACTTCGGCAGCTCCCGCAGGAGACGGCAGCTCAGCCGCTGAGCATGGTTGCCATGGCTTCGTTCTCGGCGTTGAGCTCGTCGATCCGCGCCTTGACCACATCGCCGATCGAGAGTACGCCCCCCAGCTTGCCATCGACCATCACGGGCATGTGGCGGAAGCGGCCGTCAGTCATGCGGGTGAGGACGTCGATCGTCTCATCAGATGGCGCACAGCACTCGACCCGCGACGTCATGATGGTCTGCACGGGTTGCGACAGCGCCGAGGGCCCGTCGCTGCCGATATGGCGGACCACATCGCGTTCGGAGAGGATGCCAACAATCCGCCCGTCCGATTTCGTGACGACCAGGGCGCCGATGCGCTTTTTCGACAGGATGCTCGCCGCCTCGCCCACCGTCATCTGCGATGTGGTGGTTTCCACATGCGTTGAACCCTTTAGCTGAAGCACTTGGGAAATTTTCATATCTGTTTCCTCCGGCTTTTGCGAACTTTATTGCGCAAGCGTGCGGCTTGTCGGTTGGGCTGTCAATCGCCGTCCGTGTCAATCTGTGACGTATGCGTGATGGTAGCGATGGAACTGCGCCGCTGCCCCGTACATTGCCCAACCGGAAGCGGAACTCGGGAGGGAGACGACGATGTGGATGCGTGCGGTGATCGGCGGCTTGGCTGCCAGCCTGATACTCGGCCTGCTTATGCCCGCCCTGGCGGATGAGCAGGACAATCGTCAGCCCGAAGGTCTTGAGTTGCTGCGCGAGGTGCAGCGTTCGAAGGAGCTCGAGCGGCGCGTCCGGCGCGAGAACCAGCGGAACGATGCCCAGTTTCGCCGCGACCGCCGTCAGGACCGGCGCGAGGTGAACCGCGACCGTCGGCAGGATCGTCGCGAGTTCAACCGCGATGGCCGCCACGACCGCCGCAACGTGAACCGCGACCGTCGAGAGGATCGCCGCGACGCGAACCGGGACCGCCGCCAGGACCGGCGGGACTTCAGCAGGGATCGGCGCGATGACCGGCGCGAGGCGAACCGCGACTGGCGTCGGAACCAGTGGCATAACGACCGCAATCGCCGGGAGCTCGAGCGCAACCGACGCGAGGCCGAACGTCAGCGGCGCGAGGCGGAGCGCGATCGTCGCCGGGTCGAACGGGAGCGGTGGCGCGACGGGCGGCAGGATCGCCGCGACTTTCGCCGGGATCGCCGCGACGACTGGCGCTCCGATCGACGTGAGTATCGTCGGGACTGGTACGGCGACCGCGGCTATTCCGGCCGCCGATACGATGATGGCCGGGGCTTCTTCACCATCCAGATCTGGTGAGATCGGGAGGATCGCGGCGCGCATACCGGCGCGCCGCGGTCTCGGTCATTCCGCTGCGATCCGGCCCTTGGCGGTGAGGATGTCGCGGAGATAGCGGCCAGTATGGCTGCCCTCGACCTGTGCTAGGTCCTCAGGCGTGCCGGTGCCGATGATCTGCCCCCCGCCGTCACCGCCCTCGGGGCCGAGATCCACCAGCCAGTCGGCCACCTTGATGACGTCGAGATTGTGCTCGATCACCACGACGGTGTTGCCCTGTTCAACGAGCTCTTGCAGCACCTCTAGCAGCTTCTTCACGTCCTCGAAATGCAGGCCGGTCGTCGGCTCGTCGAGAATGTAGAGCGTCTGACCCGTGGCCTTGCGCGCCAGTTCCTTGGAGAGCTTGACGCGCTGTGCCTCCCCGCCCGAGAGCGTGGTCGCCTGCTGTCCGATCTTGATGTAGCCGAGGCCGACTTCGTTGAGCGTCACCAGCTTGTCGCGAATCATCGGGATTGCGTCGAAGAACTTGCAGCCGTCCTCGACCGTCATTTCCAGCACATCGGCGATGGACTTGTCGCGATACTTGATCTCCAGCGTCTCGCGATTGTAGCGCGCGCCGTTGCAGGTCTCGCAGGTCACGTAGACGTCCGGCAGGAAGTGCATCTCGACCTTGATGACGCCGTCGCCCTGGCACGCCTCGCAGCGCCCGCCCTTGACGTTGAAGGAGAAGCGGCCGGGTTTGTAGCCGCGGGCCTTCGACTCCGGCAGCCCCGCGAACCAGTCCCGTATCGGGCCGAAGGCGCCGGTATAGGTGGCCGGGTTCGAGCGCGGTGTGCGGCCGATGGGCGATTGGTCGATATCGATGACCTTGTCCAGCCGCTCGAGACCGCGGACGGTGCGGCAGGGTGCCGGTTGCTGGCGCGCGCCGTTCAGCCGGTTCGCGGCATGCTTGTAGAGCGTCTCGTTGATCAGCGTCGACTTGCCGGAGCCCGAGACGCCCGTGATGCAGGTGAGCGTGCCGATCGGGATCTCGAGCGTGACGTCCTGGAGGTTGTTGCCGGACGCGCCCTCGACCGTGATGAAGTCGCCCGTGCCCCGCCGCCGCGTTGCCGGGATCGCGATCTCGCGCCGGCCGATCAGGTAGTCGCCCGTGACCGAGCCCTCGGTATCCGCGACCTCCATCGGCGTGCCGCGGGCGATGATTTGGCCGCCGTGGACACCCGCGCCGGGGCCGATGTCGAGCACGTAGTCGGCGTCGCGGATCGCCTCCTCGTCATGCTCGACCACGATCACCGTGTTGCCCTGGTCGCGCAGACCCTTGAGCGAGGTCAGCAGCCGGCCGTTGTCCCGCTGATGCAGGCCGATGGAGGGTTCGTCGAGCACGTAGAGCACGCCCGTGAGCCCCGAGCCGATCTGGCTGGCGAGGCGGATGCGCTGGCTCTCCCCGCCCGACAACGTGCCCGCACCGCGGGCGAGGGTCAGGTAGTCAAGGCCGACATCCACCAGAAAACCCAGGCGCTCCCGGATCTCCTTGAGGATGGCCGCCGCGATCTGGTTTTTCTGCGCGGTGAGATGGTCAGGCGCTTCCAGCACCCAGTCGCGTGCCTCCCGGATCGAAAGCTCCGTGACCTCGCCGATATGCTTGCCGCCGATCTTGACCGCCAGCGCCTCGGCGCGGAGGCGATGGCCGCCGCAGGTGCCGCAAGCGCGGCTGCCCTGGTAGCGCTCGAATTCCTCGCGCACCCAGGCGCTCTCGGTCTCGCGCCAGCGCCGCTCCATGTTCGGCAGCACGCCCTCGAACACGCGATTGACGCTGTAGACCCGACCGCCGTCGTCGAAGCGGAACTTGATCTTCTCGTCGCCGGAGCCGTGTAGCATGAGCTGCTTCACGTGGGCCGGTAGCTTGCGCCAGGGAGTGAACGACGAGAAATCGTAATGATTTGCCAATGCCTCGAGCGTCTGGCGGAAGATCGGCGTCTTCGACTTGTTCCAGGGCGCGATGGCGCCTTCGGAGAGGCTGAGCGCGTCGTCGGGCACGATCAGCTTCTCGTCGAAGAACACCTCGCGGCCGAGGCCGTCGCAATCCGGGCAGGCGCCGAAGGGCGCGTTGAAGGAGAAGAGGCGCGGCTCAATTTCGGCAATGGTGAAGCCGCTCACAGGGCAGGCGAAGTTTTCGCTGAAGGTGAAGCGCTCGGGCTCCGGCGTGTTGCCGTCATCGTCCGCGGTGGGCGCTGTCTCGATGATCGCGATGCCGTCGGCCAGGGCGAGCGCGGTCGAGAAGCTGTCGGCCAGGCGTTGGGCCAGCCCCTCCTTCACCACGATGCGGTCAACCACGATGTCGATGTTGTGGCGGAACTTCTTGTCGAGCGTCGGTGGCTCGTCGAGGTCGTGGAAGGCGCCGTCCACCTTCACGCGCTGGAAGCCGGCCTTGCGCCACTCGGCGAATTCCTTGGCATAGGAGCCCTTGCGGTCCCGGATCACGGGCGCGAGGAGGTAGGCTCGCGTCCCCTCCTCCATCGCCATCACGCGGTCGACCATCTCGGAGACCTGCTGCGCCTCGATCGGCAGACCGGTGGCGGGCGAGAAGGGCGTGCCAGCACGGGCGAAGAGCAGGCGGAGATAGTCGTAGATCTCCGTCACCGTGCCGACGGTGGAGCGGGGGTTTCGGCTGGTCGTCTTCTGTTCGATCGAGATGGCCGGCGACAGCCCCTCGATATGGTCGACATCCGGCTTCTCCATCATCTGGAGAAACTGCCGGGCATAGGCGCTCAGGCTCTCGACATAGCGGCGCTGGCCTTCGGCATAGATCGTGTCGAAAGCGAGGGACGACTTGCCGGAGCCCGAGAGGCCGGTGATGACCGTCAGGCTGTTGCGCGGGATGTCGACATCGATGCCCTTGAGGTTGTGCTCGCGTGCGCCGCGTACCGAAATGTTCTTGAGTTCCGCCATGCTGCCTGCCTCTGAAACCAGCCTCAGGACATAAACCATGGCGGCGCGGTTGCGAGTCGTAGAGAGTGTAAACAAAGCATGAACGTATGACAATCGCGAAGACGGTGGGTCGAAGCGCGTTGCCGGGCCTCAGGCGGCGCCCCGAACTGGGGCCTGCTGCGACACTTTGGACGCCCCGCTGACCGCGAGGTGCAGAAGCCGTCTGCGCGCTTCTTGGGCAATCTGCGGACCTGGATCCTCGACCGGATAGGCGGAGAAGTCTGCATTGAAGGGCGCTTGCCCGCCGAGCCAGCGGTCGGCGAGAGCAGCGTTCGACATCGCAAACCGCTCGACAAAGCCCGCCGCCGCAGTCCGGTCGACCGGCGGTGTGCGATCCGTCTCGAACTGCGCCAGACCGGCTTCCAGCGCGTCGCGGCGTGGATCGCCCGGCAGGAGGCCAATGCCGTTCGCGTCGTTCAGGATCTCGAGGTTTGGCGTGTCGGGGCTGCTGTTGAGGCGGGGGACGGGGGCGAACTCCGCATCGTCGATCCCCGCGAGCCGGTAGAAATGCGCGACGCTGTCCTGCCCGGCTGCCGCACTGCCCTCACCGAAGGGCGCGGGTAGCACCGCATCTTCCCCGAACGCCGCCGCCCAATCTCCGAGCACTGCCGCGTAGTCGTAGAAGCGCCGCTCCTCGGCATCGCCGAGGTCCGGAAAGCCCGGGGGAGCCGTGTGTCCGGTGCGGATGAGCTGTGCCCGGCGGCGGAGTGCGAGTACGTCCTGGCGGAGCAGGAAAGCGATGACCCGAAACCGCGCGAAGGACGGGCGCAGCAGTGCGCCAAGCGTCTCGATCGCCTCCCTCGGCAGCCGTTGCAGGTCCTCGCTCGAGATCAGCACGGTGTGGTGGGCCGCGGCGAGCTGGCCGAGGCGGGCAGCGATCTCCGCCCGGTAAGCGCCATGCGCCGCGGCATCGCCGGCGAAGGCGTTGCCCTCCATCGCCGCATCTACGCTGTCCGCGGGCAGGGCAGCGGCGGCAAGAAGCTTGTGGTTGCGATGGCCGAGAAACTCGGGCCAGGCGATCCGAGCCGCCGCCAATCGCTCCCGATTTGCATAAAGCGATTCTTGGATCGAGGTCGTACCCGTCTTTTCCGCCCCGATATGGAGGATGCAGAGCGGCCCATCCGTCTCAGCAGGCGTCACGGCAGCCTCCTCGCTACGCATTCACGCTGGTTTTCGTGGATTGCGGTTAGGAAAAGGTGGAAACTACGGCCCGTGGGGATCGGAGAACTTTGGGGGCATTGATGCAGGGCGGCATGGGACGGCACGGACCGGCGCTTCTCTATGGGGGCGCGGGTTTGGTGGGTGGCGTGATCGCGGTCCTGATCGGGCCGACGCTGGGCCTCGATGACGGCCCGGATGCCTGGCTGACCCCGCTGCTCTCGGGCGGCGTCGGCTATGCCTATGGCTGGTACTCGACCCGCCCGGCCCCGAGCGAAGAGCCTGAGCGAGCCGGAGAGGACATCGACCCGGAGGAGCGCTGACGCCACCTCCGCACGTCCGGCGCGCCGGCTTGACGATCCGCAATTGCCAGCGCGGCGCGCATCGCTAAGGTGGCGCCTCCAGACCGATTGGGGAGGGAGGCGGCATGGCCGGCAGCGTCAACAAGGTGATCATCATCGGCAATCTCGGCGCCGATCCGGAGGTGCGTAGCTTCCAGAATGGCGGCCAGGTCTGCAACCTCTCGGTCGCGACCTCCGAGCGCTGGCGCGACAAGCAGTCGGGCGAGATGCGCGAGCGGACGGAATGGCACCGAGTGGCGATCTTCAACGAGGCGCTGGTGCGCAACGCCCAGCAGTTCCTCAAGAAGGGCTCGAAGGTCTATATCGAGGGTCAGCTTGAGACCCGGAAATGGCAGGACCAGTCCGGCCAGGACCGCTACTCGACGGAAGTCGTGCTGCGCCCCTACCGCGGTGAACTCACCTTCCTCGACGGCCGTGAGGGCGCGGGTGGCGGCGGCGACTTCGGCGGCGGCCGGGGCGGTGGCGATTTCGGCGGCGGGCCCGGCGGCTCGTCTGGCGGCGGCATGGGCGGCGGCGGCCATGGTGGCGGTTCGGGCGGTGGTCCCGGTGGCGGCCGGGGCGGCTTCGGCAGCGAACTCGACGACGAGATCCCCTTCTGATGCCTGACGACCCGCTCAAGAAGGGCGTGGATATGACGGCGGAGGAGAGTGCGTCCTTCTTCGCCATGGCCGACAAGTTCCTTTCGGTCGCCAATGGCGCGGTCGAGGGCGAGAAACCCTCCCGCATCTCAGCCGCCTTCATGTTCGCCTGCGCCCGCTTCAACGCCTTCGCCGCCCAGGCCCAGGGCGTGCCCGCCGGCGAGGTGGACGAAGAGACGGTCGAGTACTTCACGCGGGAATACGAAAAGATGCTGCGCGAGAATCTGAGGCAGCGTCTTGTCTCGAAGAGCTGAGCGGGCGATCGCCCAAAGCGCTGCGGTTCGACGCTCATCCGGCCGCAATATCTGGGCCACAGATTGCATCCCGGGCGGGCCGCGGAATATACTCTCACCGTTCGAAGTAGCGAGGCGCAGGACGCGCCGGGGGCCCCCTTTTGAGCGAGCAAGACGACACGCCGCAGCCCGAGGATGCGATGACCGATGCCGCGGGCGGCGGTGCTGGAAACGGGGGCGGTGACGGCAACGGCGACGGCGGCGATGGTGCCGGTTCCGGCGGCCCGATGATGCCTCATGACGGCCCGACCATCACGGTCGAGGACGAGATGAAGCGCAGCTACATCGAATACGCCATGAGCGTGATCGTGAGCCGCGCGCTGCCGGACTTGCGAGATGGGCTGAAGCCCGTGCACCGCCGCATTCTCTACGCCATGCATGAGGCCGGGAACACGCATGACAAGGCGTACCGGAAGGCGGCGCGCACGGTCGGTGACGTCATCGGTAAGTACCACCCCCATGGCGACAGCGCGGTCTACGACGCTCTGGTCCGCATGGCGCAGGAGTTCTCCATGCGCCTGCCGCTGCTGGACGGTCAGGGCAATTTCGGCTCGATGGACGGCGATGCACCCGCGGCCATGCGATACACCGAAGTGCGCATGGAGAAGGTGGCGACGACGCTCCTCGAGGATATCGACCGGGACACGGTCGATTTCGTGCCGAACTATGACGGGCAGGATCTGGAGCCGGTCGTCCTGCCGGCCCGTTTCCCCAACCTGCTGGTCAACGGCGCGGGCGGCATTGCCGTCGGCATGGCGACGAATATCCCGCCGCACAATCTGGGCGAGGTGATCGACGCGACGCTGGCGCTGATCGACGATCCGGAGACGGATCTCGAAACGCTGATGGAGCTGATCCCGGCACCCGACTTCCCCACCGGCGGCATCATCCTGGGCCGGGCGGGGACGCTCAAGGCCTATATGACCGGGCGGGGCAGCGTGATCCTGCGCGCGCGCATCGACGAGAAGGAGGTGGAGGCGGCAGGCCGCCCCCGCATCGTCGTCACCGAGATCCCGTATCAGGTGAACAAGTCCACGCTCGTTGAGCGGATCGCGGAGCTCGCGAAGGAAAAGCGGGTCGAAGGCCTGGCGCATATCCAGGACGAGAGCGACCGGTTCGGCGTGCGCATCGTCATCGACCTGAAGCGCGATGCGACGCGCGATGTGGTGCTGAACCAGCTCTACCGCTTCACGGCGCTGCAGACCTCCTTTGGCTGCAACATGTTGGCGCTCAACGGCGGCAAGCCCGAGCAGTTCGACCTTATCACCTTCCTCAAGGCCTTCATCGCCTTCCGCGAGGAGGTGATCGCCCGGCGCACCGCTCACCTCCTGATGAAGGCGCGGGAGCGGGCGCATCTGCTGTCAGGCCTCGTCGTCGCAGTCTCGAACGTGGACGAGGTGGTGATGACGATCCGCTCCTCGCCCGATCCCGCCACGGCGCGGGAGCGGCTGAAGGAACGTCGCTGGCCCGCGGAGGATATCGCCGAATACATCCGGCTGGTGGACGACCCGAACCACACGCTGAACGAGGACGGCACCTACAACCTCTCCGATCCGCAGGCCCGCGCGATCCTCGATCTCCGCCTCCAGCGTCTCACGGCCATGGGCGTGAAGGAGATCGGTGACGAGCTGGCGGAGCTGGCCGAAAAGATCACTGACTATCTCGACATCCTGCGCTCGCGCGAGCGGATCATGCAGATCATCCGGGACGAGCTTCGGGCGGTGAAGGAAGGCTTCGCCACGCCTCGCCGCACGGAGATCGTGGAGTGGGAAGGGGACCTCGAGGACGAGGACCTTATCGAGCGCGAGGACATGGTCGTCACCATCACGCATGGTGGCTACATTAAGCGCACGCCGTTGTCGGAGTTCCGCAGCCAGGCGCGGGGCGGCAAGGGCCTCGCCGGCATGGCGATGAAGGACGACGACTTCGTCAGCCGCCTCTTCGTCGCCAACACGCACACGCCGCTCCTGATCTTCACGACGAGCGGGATCGTCTACAAGCTGAAGACTTGGCGCCTGCCGCTTGGCGGGCGGAACGCGCGGGGCAAGGCGCTGGTGAACATCCTGCCGATCGAGGCGGGGGTCGGCATCGCCGCGATCATGCCGGTGGACCGGGCGGAGGAGGAGTGGGACGACCTGCAGATCGTCTTCGCCACCTCCGAAGGGGATGTCCGGCGCAACCAGCTCGGCGACTTCACCAACGTGAAGGCGAACGGCAAGATTGCAATGAAGCTGCCGGAGGATGTGCGCCTTATTGGCGCGCAGATCTGCGATGAGAGCTTCGACTTCATGCTCGTGACCTCGAACGGCCGGGCGATCCGGTTCCCTGTCACCGAGGTGCGCGTCTTCAAGGGGCGCGATTCGACCGGCGTGCGCGGCATGAAGCTCGCATCGGGGGCGGAGGTCGTCTCCATGGCCGTGATCCGGCATTTCGAGGCGGAGGCGGATGAGCGCGCAGCCTACCTCAAGCTCCGTCGCGCGGTGGCCGGGGCGCCCCAGGACGCGGAGGCCGATGCGGCGGAGGCGGAGGAAGAAGGCGCGGTCGCCGATATCGCCCTGCCCGAGGGCCGTTATGCCGAGATGTCGGCGGCCGAGGACCTGATCCTCACCATCACCGAACGGGGTCTCGGCAAGCTCTCATCCAGCCACGACTACCCGGTGCGCGGGCGTGGCGGGCAGGGCGTGGCGGCCATCGACAAGGCGATGCGCGGCGGGCCGCTGACGGCGAGCTTCCCCGTAGCGGAGGACGACCAGATCATGCTGGTCACGGACAAGGGGCAGTCGATCCGCTGCCCCGTTTCTGGCATCTCCTTCCGCTCCCGCTCCGCCGGCGGCGTGAAGGTCTTCAATACCGGCGCCGACGAAAAGGTCGTGAGCGTCGCGCTGATCGCCGATCAGGGCGAGGAGGAGTAGCGCTCGAGCACGAAGGTGCTTCGGGTGCTCTCCGTCTCGGTGCGCGTGATCACGCGGCCGGCGAGGCGGTCGGGCGCGATCACGGTCAGGAAGAGCTCGATGGTCTCGTCATCCCCCACCCGTCCCGCACCGTATAGGCGGGGCAGGCGGTGCTGCGGGCAGGGGAGCGCGATATCGAGCCGGTGGTTCTCCGAGACGCGCGAGGCCGGGTCCGGTCGCGGCATCCAGGGTGGCGGATCGAAATCCCAGACCTCGCCCTGTTCGAAGAATAGCGGCACCGGGTTGGCTTCTTCGCGGGTGAGGGCACGCAGGCCCCAGGGGCCGACCTCGATGATCAGCGTGCCGAGTGGCGCGGGCAGGGGGGCGCCGTCTTCAGCTGGTTCGGGCATCTGCACCCAGCGGCCGTCGAGCGCGAGGGCGACCGTGCGCCGGTACTCGTTTGGCCCGATGCTGCAGGGATCGAAGGCAAAGCCCGGGGCGGACGCTTTGTCTGCCGCATTGGCCCCGGTGGCTGCCAGGGCCGCCAGGGCGACGAGGAGCGCTGCGGCGGTTGGGCGTTCAGGCGTTCTCGGCCAATACATGACCGGCGAGATAGAGCGACCCGCAGAGGAGGACATGGTCGCCCGCGCGGAGCGCCGGCAGGAGATCCTGCAGCGCCTCACCGACGCTCTGGGCCGGGGTCGCCGACAGGCCGGCGGCGGTAAAGCGCTCGGCGAGGGTCGGCGCGGGCAGGCCCGCCGTGGCGCCTGGGATCGGCACGGCCCGGGCGCTCGCGGCGACCCTGGAGAGGGGGGCCGCGTAATCCTCCGCCGCTTTCGTATCCAGCATGCCCGTGATGAGGTGCAGGCGCGTGCCCTCGGCCACCATGGGACGGAAATGGGCGGCGATCGCCTCGCCCGCGGCCGGGTTGTGCCCGCCGTCGAGCCACAGGGTGACGCCATCGGGCAGGGCTGCCGCAAGCGGGCCACGGGTCAGGCGCTGGAGGCGCGCGGGCCATTCCGCCCGGGTCAGCGCCGCGGTGGGCGCGCCGCGGCGAAGGGCGCGGAGGGCGGCGACGGCCGTGCCGGCATTATCGATCTGATGGGCGCCGGGCAGGACCGGACGGGGCAGGGGCAGGCGGCCCTGATGATCCTCGAAGACGAGCCCCTCGCGGCTTCCGCGGATCTGCCAGTCCCGGCCTGCGATGTGGAGCGGGGCTCCGATCTCCCGGGCGCGCTGCTCGATCACCTTGAGGGCGTCGGGGGCCTGGGGGGCGACGATGCAGGGCACGCCGGGCTTGAGGATACCGGCCTTCTCGAACGCGATCTCGGGCAGCGTCTCACCGAGATACTGCTGATGGTCGAGGCTTACCGGGGTGATAATCGTGAGCGCCGGGCGGTCGATAACGTTCGTCGCGTCGAGCCGGCCGCCGAGCCCGACCTCGAGCAGCGTCATCTCCGCCTCCGCCCGGGCGAAGGCGAGGAGGGCTGCGACGGTCGTGATCTCGAAGAAGGTGATGGGGGCGCCGCCATTCGCGATCTCGCATTCTTCGAGAAGGGCGGCGAGGGCAGGCTCGTCGATGAGGCTGCCGGCCAGCCGGATGCGCTCATGAAAGCGGACGAGATGGGGCGAGGTGTAGGCGTGGACGCGCGCGCCTGAGCCCTCGAGCCCTGCGCGCAGCATGGCCGTCACCGAGCCCTTGCCGTTCGTGCCGGCGATGTGGACGACCGCGGGGACGCGGCGTTCGGGATGGTCGAGCCGGGCCAGGAGGTGCCAGACCCGGTCGAGCGTGAGGTCGATGATCTTGGGGTGAAGCGTCAGCAGCCGGTCGAGGATCGCGTCGCTCACTGGTCCCGCGGGGGCGGCGCGGTCGGCGGGCTTTGCGGCGGCAAGCTCCGCCGGGGCTGGCGCGCGGTTCACGTCGTACCCTGCTCTTCCGGCGTTGCCGGGACATGCTCGGGCTCGGTTGCCTCGCCTTTTTCTAGCGCTGCGGGATCTCCGGCCGGTGTCTCGAGCAGGCCACGGACGGGAGCGGGGAGCGAGAGGAGTAGGCGCAGGATGCTGCCGATCTCGGCGCGCATGTCCTTCCGCTTCACCACCCGGTCGATCATGCCATGGTCGAGCAGGTATTCGGAGCGCTGGAAGCCTTCGGGCAGGGTCTCGCGGATGGTCTGCTCGATCACGCGGGGGCCCGCGAAGCAGATGAGGGCGTCGGGTTCGGCGAGCTGCACATCGCCGAGCATGGCGTAGGAAGCGGTGACGCCGCCGGTCGTGGGGTTGGTGAGGACGACGATATAGGGCAGACCCGCCTCGCGCAGCTGAGCCACGGCGAGCGTGGTGCGCGGCATCTGCATGAGGCTGAGGATGCCCTCCTGCATGCGGGCCCCGCCGGCGGCCGCGAAGACGACGAGGGGCGCGCGGATGCCGACCGCCGCCTCCGCCGCCGCGATCATCGCATTGCCGACGGCCATTCCCATGGAGCCGCCCATGAAGCTGAAATCCTGTGCCACGGCGATGACGTCGAGCCCGAAGATCCCGCCGCGGGCGACGAGCATGGCCTCGTCCTCCTCGGTCTTGCGGCGGGCGTCGCGCATGCGGTCCGTGTAGCGCTTCTCATCGCGAAAGCCGAGCGGGTCGGCGATGGGCTCCGGCACCTCGATCTCCGCATAGGCCCCATGGTCGAAGAGCGCGTTGAAGCGGGCGCGGGGGCTGATGGCCATGTGATGCCCGCAATCGGGGCAGACATTGAGGTTGGCGCGGAGCGTGCGGTGGAAGATCATCTGCCCGCAGCCATCGCATTTGTGCCAGAGGTTCTCGGGCATCTCGCGCCGCTGGAAGAACGACTTGATCTTCGGAGGGACGTAGTCGGTGATCCAGTTCATCGGCGGCGGGCTCCGTTGCGGGTGGCGGGGCATATAAAGGGCCTTTGCCGGGGCCGCAATCTTGCGCTGCGATGTAGGGTGGGGATGGCAGGGTGCCCGATCGCGCGTCGCGAGGCTGGCGCCCCGCGCCTTGCTCCGCCCACCCGCCATCCCGCACCCTCCTCATGCCCTTGGCGGGCGGGGCGCTAGTGCGTCGGGCGTTCGAGGACGGCGATGGCGCCGGCGGCGATGATCAGGGCGGTGCCGATCATCTCGCGCGTGCCGAAGGGCTCGTCGGTGAGGAGCGCGGCGGAGGCGACGCCGACCGCGACCTCGGAGAGAAGAAGGAGGCCGACGCGGCCCGGGGTGAGCAGGCTTGCAGGCCAGAGCGTGAGGAAGAGGACCGGCAGCAGATAGACGCCCGAGAGGAGCGCCCAGGGGGCCGTATCGATGACGGTCTCGAGCGCTGCGAGCCCCCCGAAGGTCGGCCCGCCGAGGGCGATGCTGAACACCGTGACGCCAAGCCCGCCGATAACGAAGGCTGCCATTTGCTCGCCCACGCCGAGCCCGCCGGAGCGGTAGACAGCGAGGCTCCCGAAGGCCCAGGCGATGCCGGAGGCGAGCGCCAGCCAGTCGCCGGCATTGCTGGGCAGGGGCAGGCCGGCGTCACCGAGCACCGTGAAAAGGCCTGCGAGACCCGCGACGATGGCGGCGATGCGGAAGACCGTCAGCCGCTCCCCCAGCACCGCCATGCCGAGTGCGGTGCCCCAGACGGGTGTGAGGTAGAAGAGCAGGATCGCCCGTACCACATCCGTGAGCGCGATGCTGACGGCGTAGAAGCTCACGGCCATTCCGGTGAAGAGGCCTGAGAGGGCCAGCGGCAGCCAGACCGCAGCGAGCCGCCGCCAGCGCCAGGCCATGAAGGGCAGGAAGAGCGCGCAGGTGCCGCCGAACATCATCGCCGCGGGCCAGGCGCCGGTCAGCCCCATGTCCTCGAGGCCCCGCAGCGGCAACCACATCAGACCCCAAAGCGCGCCGCCCAGAACGAGGCCGAGGCTGGGCGCGAGGAGGCTTTGCGGTTGGGCGGTTTCGGCGGGCAAGGCGGGCTCCGGGGATTGCAGGTTCGAGCTATCCTTGCGGGGGCCCGGGGCGCAAGCGCGGTCTTTGCGGTCCTTCCCGCCGCGCCCTGCGACCGGTCCGGCGATGGGCGCCGGGGCGGCTCCGCCCTTGCGCAGGATGCGCCGGTGGATCATCGTAGGCCCGAAAGGACAGGAGAGGTGACCTATGGTCGAGCGCAGGATCTGGACCTGGTGGCAGGGCGACTGGCACGACGGCAACGTGGCGGTGCTGGGTGCTGCGGACCACGGCACCTGGCTCGGTTCGGTCGTGTTCGACGGGGCGCGGGTCTTCGAGGACACTGCGCCGGATCTCGACCTCCATTGCGCGCGGGCGCATGAGAGCGCGGTGCGCATGGGGCTCGAGCCGCCGATCACCGCCGAGGAGATGACCGCGATCGCGCGCGACGGGATCGCGCGGACAGCTCCGGGCACGCCGCTCTATGTGCGGCCGATGCTCTGGGCGCAGGGGGGCGGGCCGATGATGGTAGCGCCGGACCCGGAGACGACGGTCTTCTGCCTATGCCTCGAGGAGCGGCCGATGCCGGAGGTGAAGGGCGCGGCACTCACCACCACGCGCTTTCGCCGGCCGACGATCGAGTGCGCGCCGACGGATGTGAAGGCGGGCTGCCTCTATCCCAACAATGCCCGCATGCTGCGCGAAGCGCGAGTGGCCGGGTTCGACAATGCGGTCTCGCTCGATGCGCTCGGCAATGTCGCGGAGACGGCGACCTCGAACATCTTCATGGTCAAGGACGGGGTGGCGCTGACGCCGGTTGCCAATGGTTGTTTCCTGGCCGGTATCACGCGGAACCGGGTGCTGAGCCTCTTGGTGGAAGACGGGATGGAGGCGCGCGAGGCGACCCTGACGCTCGACGATCTGCGCGGGGCGGACGAGCTTTTCACGACCGGCAATGCGGGCAAGGTGCTGCCGGTCACGCGTTTCGAGGATCGCCACCTTCAGCACGGACCGGTGACGCGCCGCGCGCGCGACCTCTATTGGGCCTATGCCAACGAGGATGAGCAGGCGGCACGGGCCTGAAGCCGGGCTGAGCCTTAGCTGCGCTTCTTGCGTGCGCGCCAGCCGAGCGCTCCGATCCCGCCGAGCAGCAGAAGGGCTGCCGGGGGCAGGGGAACGGCTGTCGATGGCGCTGACGTGAACGCCAGCACCTCGATCGCGCCGCTGCCGAGGAACTTGATCTCGATGCTGCGCAGGTTGAAGGCGTTCTGGAAGGTGAAGTCGCGCACGGAGTTGTCACCGTCGCAGAGGAACGGCCCGGTGCCGTTCGGCCCCTGCGGTGTGCCGTTACAGGGGTTGTTCGCTGAGTTGTTGGTGGAGCCGGGCGCTCCGATCAGGCTGTTCTGCAGCGTGTTCGTGCTGATGAGGTTTACCGTGTCGCCGAAGATGTTGACGCCGGTGAACTCGGGGATATTGCCCTCGTCCTGATCGAGCAGCCGAATGCCGTCGATATTGACCCCGAACTCGAAGAACGGATCGTCGCTGTCGAATGTCGATGGCGCGCCCGGATCGTTGTAGTTCGGCGCGTTGAAGTTCGCGACGATATCGAAGGTCGTCTGGTCGTCGGGCTCGGTATAGAAGCCGTTGGACTCACGGCTCCGCGTCGTCGGCTGCTCCATGGCGATCAGGACAAGACCTGCCGGATCGGAACCGAAATCGGTGCCGGTGCCGAGATCGGGGTCGCCGCCCACGCATGTCGCCACGGTACAGTTCGAGTTGAAGAGCGTGAGGCCCGCCGGATCGCCGTTTCGCACGCCCGCATTCGGGTTGGGAATGTTCGGCCCGTTAGGATTGTTCGGATCGGGGATCGTCGCGCCCTGAATCCCGAAACTCTGGAACTGCACGCCGAAGGTGTCGTCGAAATACCCGTTGTCGAGCACGCCGGTCTCGTCGGTGATCGGGGCGCCCTCGCCATAGCCGGTCACCGGCGTCTCGCCGTTGTTCGGCGTCAGGATCTCGCCGTCCGTGTTCACGCGCCCCTCGCGGTCGCTGAGACTATCGACGCCGTTCGCGACGTCGTCGAAGTTGAGCTCGAACTCGGCCGTCGGAAAAACGGGCAGCGCGTGCCCCGTCGTACCAACCAACACAAGCAGCAACGCCGTGGCGCACGCACGCATCCCGACCCCCATCGGAAATCCCTCTCATTCCGACGGTGATTGGAATGTCCCGCTGTTGCAAGGCGTTAGGCGTTGCGCCACAGAATGAGCACAGAGGCGTCCCGAGTTGACGCAGCATTGTGGCGCAGGGCGCCCGAATTGTGTCAGTTTGCGTGCGCCGCAGCGGTGAGCGTGCGCACAAAGGCGAGCACATCCGATGCCGGCTCGCCGCGGCCGATGCGTTCGACGATTGCGGAGCCGACCACGACGCCGTCCGCGACTCTCGCCATGGCCGCTGCGCCCTCCGGCGTCTTGATCCCGAAGCCGACGCAGACGGGGAGGCAGGAGGCCGCGCGGATACGGGCAACCTCGGGGGCGACGCGTTCAGCATTCGCCTCCGCCGCGCCGGTGATCCCGGTGATCGAGACATAGTAGACGAAGCCGCCGGTGTTCTCGACGACTGCGGGCAGGCGGCGGTCGTCGGTGGTCGGCGTGGCAAGGCGGATGAACTCGATGCCGGCCGCGCGGGCGGGCAGGCATAGCTCATCGTCCTCCTCGGGAGGCAGGTCGACGACGATCAGCCCATCGATGCCGGCCTCCTTCGCGTCCGCGAGGAAGCGGTCGACGCCGCGGCTGTAGATCGGGTTGTAGTAGCCCATGAGCACGATGGGGGTGGTCCCGTCGGTCTCGCGGAAGGCGCGCACCGTCTCGAGCGTGCCCTCGAGCGTCATGCCGCCGGCGAGCGCCCGCTGCCCCGCCGCCTGGATCGTAGGCCCGTCGGCCATGGGGTCGGTGAAGGGCAGGCCGAGTTCGATGATATCGACGCCCGCAGCCGGCAGCCCTTTCATGATCTCGAGTGCCGTGCTCGCGTCCGGATCGCCCGCCATGATGTAGCTGACGAAGGCGGCTCGCCCCTCGCCCTTGAGGCGCGCAAAGGTATCGTCGATCCGGCTCACCGCATCCCTCCCATTCCTGTCATGATCAGAAGCCTCTCAGGAGGTCCCGGGTCAAGCCCGGGACGCCTGTGGCGGTGATTGCGGTCTGGACCCGGTGTCGGTTCCGGGTGGGCGGCGTCCCGGGCTCGACCCGGGACCTCCTCCAAGCCCTCAGTCGTCCTTGCGGAAGTACTTCTTGTCGCGGGGCTTGCCGTCCCAGCCGGTCTTGCGGGGCGGGCGGTCGTCGCGGTCGCGGTCCCCGCCCCGGTCGTTCCAGCCGCCGCGGCGGCCGCCCCGGTCGTCGTCGCGGTCGCCCCGGCCGCCGCGGTCGTTGTTCCATCCGCCACGATGGCCGCGCTCCTCGCGGTCGCCGCCCCGGTCACCTCTGTCGCCCCTGTCGCCGCGGTCATGCCAGCCGCCGCGATGGCCGCCTCGGTCGCCCCCGCGATCATCGCCGCGATGCTCCCATTTGTTGAGGAGGCGGATGTCGAAGCGCTCGCGCCCGACCTGTCCCTCATGGCACCAGACGACGGCGACGGCACCATCTTCCACGGCCTCCACGCACATCCGCATGGAACCCGATTTCAGGACCACGAGGTCCCCAATCTCATACTCACCAGCCATTTCAAGCCCTTGCCCGGGCGGTCCTTTCAAGTGAGCCCGGGCCCGGTCTCCTCCGGGCGGGGCCGTCAGATCTCGGTGCCGAGAGCCTCGGCCACCGTGAAGATGTCCTTGTCGCCGCGCCCGCACATGTTCATGACCAGGAGGTGGTCGGAGGGCAGGGTCGGCGCGAGCTTCGCCACGTGGGCGAGCGCGTGGGACGGTTCAAGTGCGGGGATGATCCCTTCCGTACGGCAGAGCATCTGGAACGCTTCCAGCGCCTCGTCGTCGGTGGCGTGCACATACTCCACCCGCCCCATCTCGTGCAACCAGGCGTGTTCGGGGCCGATGCCGGGATAGTCGAGGCCGGCGGAGATCGAGTGGCCCTCGATGATCTGGCCGTCCCCGTCCTGCAGGAGATAGGTGCGGTTGCCGTGGAGCACGCCCGGCCGCCCGCCGTTGAGCGAGGCGGCATGCTCCAGCCGGTCATCGACGCCGTGCCCGCCCGCCTCGACCCCGATGATCCGCACCTCGCGGTCGTCGAGGAAGGGATGGAAGAGTCCCATGGCGTTCGAGCCCCCGCCGATGCAGGCGACGAGGCTGTCCGGCAGCCGGCCCTCGGCCTCCATGATCTGCTCGCGCGTCTCGCGCCCGATGATCGACTGGAAGTCCCTGACCATGGCCGGGTAGGGGTGCGGGCCGGCAACGGTGCCGATGCAGTAGAACGTGTCCTCGACGTTTGTGACCCAGTCCCTAAGTGCCTCGTTCATCGAGTCTTTCAGCGTCGCGCGGCCTGCGGTGACCGGCACGACCTTGGCGCCGAGGAGCCGCATCCGGAAGACGTTGGGCCGCTGGCGCTCGACATCCGTCGCCCCCATGAAGACGATGCATTCGAGGCCGAATTTCGCGCACACCGTCGCCGTTGCCACGCCGTGCTGGCCCGCGCCAGTCTCGGCGATGATGCGCTTCTTGCCCATGCGCCGCGCGAGCAGGATCTGGCCCATCACGTTGTTGATCTTGTGCGCGCCGGTATGGTTGAGCTCGTCGCGCTTGAGATAGATCCTGGCGCCGCCCAACTCCTCCGTCAGCCGAGGCGCGAAGTACAAGGGGCTCGGCCGGCCGACATAGTGCTTCCAGAGGTCATCCATCTCGGCCCAGAAGGAGGCATCCTCCTTGGCCTTGGCATACTCCGCCTCGAGATCGAGGATCAGGGGCATCAGCGTCTCGCTGACGAAGCGGCCGCCGAAAAGGCCGAAACGCCCCTTCTCGTCCGGCCCCGTGCGGAAGCTGTTCGGCGCGGTCTCGTTCATTGCTCGTTCTCCCGAATCTGCGACCCTGAATACGGGGTGGGTGGGGCGTTGTCGATAAAGGCAGCCTTGGCCGAGTGGTCGCAGGAGCGCCACGGTGGCCCTCGTCCCGCGCCACCGGGTGCGATGGTTAACGGTCATCTCGGCGCGACTTTGCGATTTGGGGCGCTGACCATGGGCGACGCGGCGCTGAGCGACGTCAAAGGTCGCAATCCGCACCCTTCGCGCCCCCTGCATTTTCTAAGAAAGGCGCGTTGCCTGGCGACCCGAACGGTCGCGGATCCCGCAACGCGGATGCGTGAGGCCAGGGGCATCCGGAGGGGGAGTGGACATGCGCGCAGCGGTCGGCCGAGATTTCGGCGAGGCCATGGTCAGCGGGGACCCGCCCCCTCTGCTTCGCCAGCGCCGTTGGTGCAGTCGGAAGGTGGTGATCATGGGAAAGCGCGCATGAAGCTGGCAGAGTGTGAGGTCTTCGTCGTCGGCAATCCGCCGCCGACCAAGGGCGGGCGGTACTTCGTTTTCGTGAAGCTCGTCACTGCCTGCGGGATCGTCGGGTATGGCGAGGTCTATGCCGCGACCTTTGGGCCCCGCGTGGTGGCCGACATGGTGCGCGACGTCTTCGAGCGGCATTTCGAGGGCGCGGACCCGCACCGGATCGAGCATCTCTGGCGCGTGACCTACGGCTCCGGCTACACGCTCCGCCCCGATGCCTCGCTCGTCGGCGTGCTTTCGGGCCTCGAGATCGCGTGTTGGGACATCGTGGGCAAGTCTGCGGGCAAGCCGGTCTACGACCTCCTCGGCGGGCGCTGCCGGGAGAGGATCCGGAGCTACACATATCTCTATCCCGCCACCGGCGACGTCTATACCGGCAAGGAGGCGGCGGCCGTCTACAACGACCCGGACGCGGCAGCCGAGCGCGCGGCCTACTATGTCGGCCTCGGCTTTACGGCGGTGAAGTTCGACCCGGCGGGGCCTTACACGGTCTATGACGGCCGGCAGCCGGATCTCGAGGCGCTCGAGCGATCCGAGGCGTTCTGCGCCAGGATCCGGGAGGCGGTGGGGACGAAGGCCGATCTCCTCTTCGGCACGCATGGCCAGTTCAAGACCGCCGGTGCCAAGCGCCTCGCGCGCCGGATCGAGCCCTATGAGCCGCTCTGGTTCGAGGAGCCGACCCCGCCCGAGATGCCGGAGCAGATGGCGGAGGTGGCGCGTTCCACCTCGGTCCCGATCTCCACGGGCGAACGGCTGGTCACGAAATACGAATTCGCGCGGGTGCTGGCCTGTGGTGCGGCCTCGATCCTTCAGCCGGCGCTCGGCCGCGTCGGCGGCATCCTCGAGGCCAAGAAGATCGCGGCGATGGCGGAGGTGCATTACGCCCAGATGGCGCCGCATCTCTATGCCGGGCCGATCGAGGGGGTGGCGAACATCCATCTTGCGGCCTCGATCCCGAACTTCCTGATCCTCGAGAGCCTGGAGCGCTGGGACGGGTTCCATGCAGAGCTTCTGACGCCGCCGGTGCAGTGGGAGGACGGCTATGTGATCCCGCCGACTGAGCCCGGCCTCGGTGTCGCGCTGAACGAAGAGGTTGCGCGCGCCCATCCCTACACCGGCACCGCGCTCCATCTCGATATGGAGCCCAACCCGCGGGAGCCCTCTTAGGCGCCTTCCTTGGCGGGATCGCCGTGGTGTGAAGCTGCTCGCCTGCCACACGTCGTTGCGGGCCGTCAGAGCACCTCTTTGTCTCACCTGCTCCGGTCGTGCTCGGGCTTGACCCGAGCATCTATGCCGGTGGCGCTTGATTGCCGGGTCAAGCCCGGCAATGACGCAGTTGCAGTGAGCACGTCGGGTTGGCCGGTGCTCTAACCGTGGGGCGCAGCGGCTGCTTTGGGCGTGGCGCTGGGGGAGCCCGCCCGGGTCGGACCACTGGGGTCTTACAGGGTGAGCTTCAGGCCCTCATGCGTCGCTTCGAAGCCGAGGGAGGTGTAGAAGCGATGGGCGTCCTCGCGTCGCTTGTCGCTGGTCAGTTGCACGAGGCCGCAGCCGGCCATGCGGGCGCGGGCGATGGCGGCCTCCATGAGCTGGCGGCCGAGGCCCGCGCCGCGGGCGCTTGCGGCGACGCGCACCCCCTCGATCTGCGCGCGGGTCATGCCGCGGCGGGAGAGGCCGTGGATGATCGTGATCTGCAGGCAGCCGAGGAGCGCGCCATCCGGCCCGGTCGCGACGAGGACAGTGTTTCCGGGCTGTGCCTGCATCCGTGCGAAGGCGGCGGCGTAGACGGGATCGCCCGGCTCTTCGCGATTTCGGCCGAGCCCGTCGTCTGCCAGGAGGGCGACGATCTCCGGCAGGTCCGCCGCCGTCGCCTCCCGGATCTGCACTAGGCGAGCGCCGCGAGGAAGGCGCGCATGCGTTCCGGGTCCTTCACGCCCGGTGCACTCTCGACCCCGGAGGAGACGTCGAGCTGTCGCGCCCCGGTCCGGCGCGCGGCTTCCGCAGCGTTGTCGGGGGTGAGGCCGCCGGCCAGCAGCCATGGGCGCGGCAGGCGCCGTCCCGCGAGCAGCGACCAGTCGAAGGGCAGGCCGTTGCCGCCGGGCAGGGCCGCCCCCTTTGGCGGTTTGGCGTCGATCAGGAACTGGTCCGCGACGGGCGCATAGGCGTCGACTGCGTCAAGGTCCGAAGCCTCCCGCACGCCGATGGCCTTCATGACCGGCAAGCCGTGGCGCGCCCGCACCGCCGCCACGCGCTCCGGCGTCTCCTCTCCGTGGAGCTGGATCATGTCGAGCGGCACGGTCTCAAGCACCTTTGCGAGGAGCGCGTCGTCGGGGTCGACGAAGAGCCCGACCTTCACCACGCCGGGCGGGGCGGCGAGCGCTGCGTCCCGCGCCGCCTTCGGCTCCAGCGCCCGGGGGGAGGGGGGGAAGAAGACGAAGCCGACATAGGCGGCACCCGCGGCCGCCGCCGCCTCGACTGCCGCCGGCGTGCGGAGCCCGCAGATCTTCACGCGGAGGCCGGAGGCGTCCTCGGCCCCATGACCGCCGGCAGTCGCCGGATCTTGCAGTGTTGGTGTGGCTGGCAGGGTCATCGCACCGGTTGTCGCATCCGCTCTCGATGCCCGGCTAGACCGCGATGAGGCGGAGGGTCAAGCGCCCTTACTGAGCCGCAATGCGCGGCAGATCTTCCTTGGGGTCCGAGAGCTTGGACTTCAGGCGGGCATTCTCGGCCCGCAGGGTCTGGATCTCACGCCCCCGGATATCGCGCTCGCGCCGATGCTTGCCCTCGCGAATCCACTCGAAGATCTCGCCGATCACGAAGCCGACCAGCATGGCGGCCAGGATGATCACCGTCAGCGGCATCTCGGGCAGCGGTGGGACGCCGGGCATGCCGAGGCCTTCGGGCACGAGCCGGAGCGGGACGAACTGCATGTTGGCGACACCGACGACGACGAGCACGACGCAGATGGTCAGCAGAACCGCGATCTTGATGACGCGCAGGATGAGCATGGTGATCTTCTCCCCGCCGAGGCCGCCCGGCAATCACTGACAGTCCCGCCTTGTGTAGCCGGTTGAGCCGGCATGTCTACCGGATGGTGACGCGGATGAGCGGCGGGGTGCGGGGCGCCGGGTGGGCGGCGCCCCGCAGCAGATGTCAGGCCGCGCCGTTGTTCATGCGCTCGCGCATGTCCTTGCCGGCCTTGAAGAAGGGCACTTTCTTCTCGGGCACGGGCACCGCCTCGCCCGTGCGCGGGTTTCGACCGGTGCGGGCATCCCGGGTCTTCACGGAAAAAGCGCCGAACCCGCGCAACTCGACCCGGTCGCCCCGGGCAAGGGCCGAGGTAATCTCCTCGAAAACGGTTGATACGATTTTTTCCACATCACGCTGGTAGAGATGCGGATTCTCCTCGGCGATCTTCTGGATAAGCTCTGACTTGATCATGGTGGACCTCCCTGTCGCTCATTGGTTTGTTATGCGACTGAGGCCTGATGATCCGCAGGGGCGGCGGGCGCGTCAAGGCGCCCGGGACAGGATTTCAATACATGATGGCATAGAGCCTCGGCCCGGGACCGAGGCGTGGCGCGACGTCCCGCCAGCCGGGATAGGGAACGCCCAATTGCGCGGCACCGTCCTGCAGAAGCTGAAGCAGGAGCGAGGGGTCGGGCTTTTTCCAGTCGCGATCGACCACTTTCGTATCGGCGTCGATGTCGTGCTCGGCCGTCAGCCAGGCCTTGGCGGTCGCCTCGTCGCCGAGCGCATCGATGAGGCCGAGCTCGAGCGCCATGCGGCCCGTATAGGCGCGCCCGTCCGCGACTGTGTCGAGCTTCTTGTCATCGAGCGCCCGCCTTTCGGCAACGAGGCCACGGAACCATGCGAAGGTGTCGTCGATCAGCACCTGTTGGGCCGCAACGGCACCTTCGGCCGGCTCGGTCAGAAAGCCCGGTTCGGCCTTGAGGGGGGTCGATTTGACCTTGAAGACATCGACGCCGTTCTCGCTGAGGAGCCGCGCGATGTTCGGCGCCTCCGCCACGACGCCGATCGAGCCGGTGAGTGTGTTGCCGAGGGCGACGATGTGATCGGCGGCGAGGGCGGTGATATAGCCGCCGGAGGCCGCGGCCTCGACCATCACCGCGACGACGGGTTTCTTCTCGCCGATGGCGCGGAGGCCCTGATAAAGCTCCTCGCTGCCCGCGATGGTGCCGCCGGGGCTGTTGATGCGCACGATCAAGGCTTTGACCGCGTCGTCCTCGGCGATCTTGGCCAGCTCCTCATCCCGGTCGAAATCGGAGGCGATGATGCCGTCGATCTTGATGCGCGCGATGTTGTCCGAACTGGTCGGCGTGCCCGGTGCGAAGCCCCGCACGCTGGCGATGCCGACGACGACGGCCAGCACGACCGCCACGATCGCGAGGATGCGCCAGAGCGCCAGCCGCCGCCGCATCTGCCGCCGCTCGATGATCAAATCCGCCGTCGCCGCCATTGCCCGCTCCACGTCCCACCGATCTCACCCGCGCTATCTAGCGCATTCGGATGCCGATCGAAATGCGCCGCAACGCCCTTTGTGCCGGGCGCATCGACGCTTCGGGCTTCCGAGACGGAAGCGATCCATCCGGGGACGACCAGCGCGAAGTAGATCCGCACCTCTCCGTCCAACCAGCGCTCTCCGTTTTTCGGGTA
Source organism: Pseudomonadota bacterium (assembly GCA_039815685.1). Taxonomy (GTDB): domain Bacteria; phylum Pseudomonadota; class Alphaproteobacteria; order Rhodobacterales; family Rhodobacteraceae; genus Thermohalobaculum. The sequence goes on from JBCBYV010000010.1 coordinate 101,702, forward strand.
TGTCGATGGGTGGCGTGCGAATGCGAAAGTCGCCGTCGCTCTGCGGTCGTGATCGCGCGCCGGCATGCTGGCGGTATCCACGGCTTTGACGCATGCAGACGGCGCGTCCGGCAGTCATTGTCGGGGGCGCCGTGCTGTGACACCGCTAGCTGCGGATACCGAGTGCGACGGGTCGTGCGCTTTCGATGCAAGCACCCTCGAGCATGCAGAGATGGGTCGCGAGATTGAAGAACAAGTTAAAGACCTGCATCTTGCATGTCGGGATCCACAAAACGGGCTCGACCTCGATACAGAATGCGATTGAGGGCTATGATGATGGTCGAACGCTGGTGCCAAATCTCTCTTTCAAGAATCATAGTGTGCCCTTCCAGCTCATCTTTGCCGGCCCCGAAGATTATTCCAGCAACGAGCATGAGCGCGCCTCTGAAGCTTTCTACCGTAAGATGGCTGAAGAGATCCTTGAAATGATGTGCGATGGATTAAGCGAAGAAAGGTCATTCATTTTATTCAGCGCTGAGAGATTGTCCAATCTTGGTGCTGGTTCTCTATGGCGAATCCGGGAATTTATTCAGGAGTATTGTGATCGAATCGAGATCTTGATGTTCGTGCGTGAGCCTCTGGGATGGACGGCAAGCTGGTTTCAACAGGCCCTGACCCGCGGATTTGAGGTGCGTTCGGAACTGGTGAGCGGAAATATCCGGGATCGGTATCAAACCCTGGCTGGCGTTTTTGGAGCCGAGAGCATCCGCGTCCGTCGCTACGAGGAGAAGGAGGATTTTGGCGGCGATATCATCGATCTCTTCGCGCATATCGTCGGCCTCGACAGCGCGCGCCTGAAAAAGCCGGCGAGTCCTGCGAACATCAGTGCTTCCGAGCTTACGACCCAGGCGATGTATCGGCTTAATCGGGCGGAGGGGATTGCCGGCGTTTACCGCACGGTGCCGGAGGCGCGCTTGGCCTTCATCGGGGGGATCGACAGGCTGGTTGAGGAGAAGGGGAAGATCGATGCGCAACGGTTCGCGAATGCTGTGGATTGGGAAGACTTTGCCTTCGTCAACACGCTCATCGACCGGCCCTACGCGCTTTCACCTGCCTCGGATGCGTGTCTCGAGAGCTACATGATGGATATGAGCGATGCGTTGCTGGCTGCGCTAAACAAGCACCTCATCGATAGGGGCGTGCTGGAGGCCGAGACGCGGGATCCGGATCTCGCGCTGTCCCTATTTTTCGTTCTGGCGGCGGGTGAGCGTCTTGCGAAGAAGGCGGAGGGTTGATGCCTCGTCGCTTGGCGCTTGGGTCATAGATGGCCGGGTCCGGCGGAGCAGAGAGAGGAACCGTCGCGGAGACCGCTCTCTGCGGCGCTACACGTCCGGTGGCGAACGCAGGGCTCGGTCGCCGCCATGCTCCGCTCGTGCGTTCCTATCGCTCTTTGGCGCGCAGTGACGCCGAACGATGTGTACTCGCACCGTCGCGAGCTGCCCCGTCGAGCGTGGCATCCAGTCGGTGCTTCTTGGAGAGGGCTGGTATTCTCGGAGACTGCTGGGAGGGGTGCTTCGTGAGCTTTTGGGCCTTGGTTTGCGGCGGTGGGTGCATGGGCCGTGGAGTGGTTTTTGGGCCGAGCGCTCAATAGATGAGGTGTCGGGTGGTTCGATGGGCGTGTGCGAGGACAGAGGATGGCCAGTGCTATGGCGTTTGGGGGCCGTGCGGCGTGCATGGCCCTTGGCACGATCGCTTGGATGATGGCGGCGCCTGTTCCGTCCCGCGCCGAGCCGCAGTCGGTCGATGGCGAGGTGCCGTTCCTGACGCTGCGCAACAAGACGGAGGCCGACGATCCCGGCGATCTCTTCGGCACCGAGCGCGGCGGTCTGAGTGCGGGTTACTGCCGCGCCCGGCGCTACGAGCTTCAGGGCCTCTCGAGGCTTGTGAATGCGGTGCCTGCGTTTCTTCGGGAGGAGTTTCTGCGGGTGGAGGAGGTGGACATCTCGGACGCCGCATCGCTCTACGACGCGCTGGGGGCGGGGGACGCGGCTGCGGATGCCCCGGTGATGTTCGTCCACGGCTACAACATCACCTTCGAGAAAGGCTGCCGGCGGGCGGCGCTCTTCCAGACGAATGCGGCTCTCGGCGGGCGTTTCCTATGGTTCAGCTGGCCTTCTACCGGAGCGCTGGCGCTCTATGCGCAGGATGAGGCGAACCTTTACTGGAGCGTGCCGGATCTTGCGGACGCGATCATCGAGCTCGAAGGCCGCTTCGGTGCTGGCGTGGTCGAAATCGTGGGGCATAGTCTGGGGGCGCGGGGCGTCGTGCTTGCGCTCCAGGACGTGGCGTATCGGCGCCCCGATATCCGGCTCGGCGAGATCGTGCTGCTGGCGCCTGACATGGATTTCGCGATCTTTCAGCGGATGCTGCCGCGCATCGCGGCAATCGCCGAGACGATCACCGTTTATGTGAACACTGACGACCGGCCGCTTGCGCTTTCGGCGGAGCTGCATGGCTATCCCCGGCTCGGTGAGGCGGGGAACGCCGTGGAAGCGCTCGCGGGCGTGGAGGTGATCGATGTGAGCGAGCTGTCCGCGGCGACGCCGACAAGGCACCTCTACCACCTCTATAGCGAGGAGGTTGGAGAGGATCTGGACCAGCTCCTGAATGGCGGAGTGCGTGCCGCGGAGCGCCGCAACCTCGTCCGAACGGGTCCGAATACATGGAGCCTTCGAGAGGGCGCCGATTGATCGGGCGCTGAGGCACTTGGACCGGCGACGGCCGATTGCTTCGCCTTAGGGGCAAGGGCCGCGTCGGACCAGAGAGAAGCGGTCGAACGATCCTGTCGTCTCGGGGTTTGCCGGGGGATCGACACCAGAAACGAGTGCTCGGCAGCCTGGATCGCCGGGTCAAGCCCGGCGATTACGGCAGTGGTACAGGCTGATCGGATGACGCTGTGGAGCGCGGACCGATCTGGCGTGCTCACGGCGGTTGCGTCGTTGTGGGGCTCTATCCGGCGACGCCGGCTGTGGATGCTCGGGTCAAGCCCGAGCATGACGTGAGCGCGTGAGGTCAGGAGGTGCTCCGACCCGGCGATGGCGGCAGTGGTGCGGGCGGATCGGATGGCGCTCTTGCAGAAAGGGCGCGGAGATTGCTCTCCGCGCCCTTTTTCGTCCGATGGTGAGCGCTTGGCTCAGTCGTCGCCCTGCTGCTGCTTGAGGGCGGCGCCGAGGATGTCGCCGAGGGATGCGCCGCTGTCGGAGGAGCCGTACTGCTCGACGGCTTCCTTCTCCTCGGCGATCTCGCGGGCCTTGATCGAGACGCTGAGGCGGCGGGCGGCCTTGTCGATCGCGGTGATGCGCGCATCGATCCGGTCGCCGATCGAGAAGCGGTCCGGCCGCTGCTCCGAGCGGTCGCGGCTGAGGTCCGAGCGGCGGATGAAGGCCTTCATGCCCTCGACCTCGACCTCGATACCGCCGTCCTCGATGGCGCTGACGGTGCAGGTCACGACCGCGCCCCGCTTGAGGCCCTGGGTCGCTTCCGCGAAGGGATCGCCGCCAAGCTGCTTGATGCCGAGCGAGATGCGCTCCTTCTCGGTATCGACGTCGAGCACCACGGCGCGGACCATGTCGCCCTTCTTGAAGTCCTGGATCGCATCCTCGCCGGAGCGGTCCCAGGAGATGTCCGAGAGGTGGACCATGCCGTCGATATCGCCCTCGAGCCCGATGAAGAGGCCGAACTCGGTGATGTTCTTGACCTCGCCCTCGACCTCGGTGCCGGAGGGGAACTGCTCGGCGAAGGTGTCCCAGGGGTTGCCCATGCACTGCTTGAGGCCGAGCGAGACGCGGCGCTTCACCTGATCGACGTCGAGCACCATGACCTCGACTTCCTGGGAGGTGGAGACGATCTTGCCCGGATGCACGTTCTTCTTCGTCCAGCTCATCTCGGAGACGTGGACGAGGCCCTCGACCCCCGGCTCGAGCTCCACGAAGGCACCGTAGTCGGTGATGTTGGTAACCCGGCCGGTCCATTTCGAGCCGTTCGGGTACTTGGCCGCCACGCTCTCCCACGGATCGGCCATGAGCTGCTTCATGCCGAGCGAGATGCGCTGGGTGTCCTTGTTCACCTTGATCACCTGGACCTTGATGGTCTCGCCGATGTTCAGGATCTCGGACGGGTGATTGACGCGGCGCCAGGCCATGTCGGTCACGTGCAGGAGGCCGTCGACGCCGCCGAGATCGACGAAGGCGCCGTAGTCGGTGACGTTCTTGACCACCCCGTCGACGATGTCGCCTTCCTTGAGGCGGGCGACGATCTCGGCCCGCTGCTCGGCCCGGCTCTCCTCGAGCACGGCACGGCGGGAGACGACGATGTTGCCGCGGCGGCGGTCCATCTTGAGGATCTGGAAGGGCTGGGGCACGCCCATGAGCGGAGTGACGTCGCGCACCGGGCGCACGTCGATCTGGGAGCCCGGCAGGAACGCCACGGCGCCGCCGAGATCGACGGTGAAGCCGCCCTTCACGCGGCCGAAGATGGCGCCCTCGACCCGGTCGCCGCCGTCATTGGCCTTCTCGAGCCGGTCCCAGGCTTCCTCGCGGCGGGCCTTGTCACGGCTGATGGCAGCCTCGCCCCGCGCGTTCTCGACCCGGTCGAGGAAGACCTCGACGGTGTCGCCCACGCCGAGTTCGGCGGGTTTGCCGGGGGCTGCGAATTCCTTGAGATCGACGCGGCCTTCCACCTTGAAGCCGACATCGATGACCGCCTGGCCATTCTCGATAGCGATGACGGTGCCTTTGACGACCGAGCCTTCCTCGGGCGTTGCCTGCTCCAGGCTTTCGTTGAGCAGGGCTTCGAATTCGTCCATCGAGGCCATTTGGGCCATGCGCAAGGTCTCCATTTTCAACGTTTTGACTGGCCGACCGGTTGGCTCCGGCGGTCTCTGGCTTCATGAGGCTGTCGAGGGGCTGCCGGGTGTCGGGACTTGGGCGCCAGCACGAATGCCCGGCACGGCGTCCCGATCAGGACGCGGCCCGGCCCAAGGCGTCGTCGACGATGGCAGCCGCCGCGGCGGCTGCGGCGTCTATATCCATCTCGGTGGTGTCCAGCAAGTGCGCATCCGACGCCTGGCGGAGGGGGGCGCTCTTGCGCTCGCTGTCCTGGGCGTCGCGGGCACGGATGTCGGCAAGGACCTTGGCGACCGAGGTCTCCGCCCCGGCGGCGGTGAGTTCGAGATAGCGCCGCTCGGCCCGTGCCTCGGCGCTGGCGGTGAGGAAAAGCTTCACCTCCGCCTCGGGGCAGATGACCGTGCCGATATCCCGCCCGTCGAGCACCGCGCCGCCGATGCGGCGGGCGAACTCGCGCTGGAAGGCCACGAGCGCCTTGCGCACGCCGGGGAACTTCGCGACCCGGCTGGCCGCGCGGGCGGCGAGGGCTGTGCGCAGCCCCCGGATGCCGAGATGCTCGGCCCGCAGATCGCGGGCGATGAGCTCTGCCGCCCCCTCGTCGATCACGCCGCGCCCGGTATCCATCGCGAGCTTGCCGACGGCGCGGTAGAGGAGGCCCGTGTCGAGATGGGCGAAGCCGAACTGCGTGCAGAGCGCCTTGGCGACGGTCCCCTTGCCGGCACCAGCAGGCCCGTCGATCGCGACGGTGAAGGAACGCTCGTACGCAGTATCGGGTTCAGCGTCAGACGTCATCTCACTCGGCCTTGATGCGCCGCTTAGGGGTAATCCCCTATCGCGCGCCCCGTGCATAGATGGGGGCGCGCGGAACGTTACGAAGATGTGAGCCCATTCCGCGGCGAAAATAAGGGATTTGTGGCGGCGCTGGGTTCGGGATCGACACTTTATGGTGGTGGTCGTTTCGCGCGGTTGTCGGGCGCGGTCCTCTGGCACCGGCGGGGCGGACGGGGTCAGCTGTTGGCTTTCGTGATGGCGGCGCCGAGCCCGTTCATGAGATCGATGAAGCCCGGGAAGCTGGTCGCGATCGGGGACGCGTCGTCGATGCGGACGGGCCGTGCGGTGCCGAAGCCGAGGCAGGCGAAGGACATCGCGATGCGGTGGTCGAGATGGGTGGCGACGGTTCCGCCGCCTGGTACGCCATCGCCACCTCGCCCGTGCACCGTCATGCCGTCCTCGTGCTCGGTGACCTCGACGCCGTTCGCGCGGAGCCCGGCGACGACGGCGGCGATGCGGTCGCTCTCCTTCACGCGAAGCTCGCCGATCCCGCGCATGACCGTGTCGCCCGTTGCGAAGGCCGCGATGCAGGCGAGGACGGGGTATTCATCGATCATGCTGGGCGCGCGCTCCGGCGGGACCTCGACGCCCTTGAGCGCGCCGGTGTGGCGGGCGCGGAGATCGGCGACGGGCTCGCCCGAGGCGTCGCGCGGATTCTCCTGTGTGAGATCCGCGCCCATCTCGCCGAGTGTGCGGTAGAAGCCGTCCCGCGTGGGGTTGAGGCAGATGCCCGGGACTAGGATCTCGGATCCGGGCGCGATCAGCGCGGCAGCCACGGGGAAGGCGGCGGAGGACGGATCGCGGGGCACCGCGACATGGCCTGCGCGCAGCTCTGCCTCGCCCTTGAGGCGGATGGCGCGGCCGTCCTCGGTCTCGTCGGTGACGATCTCGGCTCCGAAGGCGCGGAGCATGCGTTCGGAGTGGTCGCGCGTCGCCTCCCGCTCGATCACCACCGTCTCGCCCGGTGCGTTGAGGCCGGCGAGGAGGACGGCGGATTTCACCTGCGCGGACGGCACCGGCAGGCGGTAGGTGACGGGTACCGGGGCGCGGGCGCCCTCGAGCGTGAGCGGCAGGAGCCCGCCGGCGCGGCCCATGGCGCGGGTGCCGAATTCGGCGAGCGGTGTGAGGATGCGGCCCATCGGCCGGCGGCGGAGCGAGGCGTCGCCGGTGAAGGTGGCCGCGATCGGGCAGGTCGCCATGAGCCCCATGATGAGGCGCACGCCGGTGCCTGCATTGCCGCAGTCGATCACGTCCTCGGGCTCCAGAAGCCCGCCGGTGCCGAGGCCGTGGACGCGCCAGGTGCCTTCGCCCGTGCGCTCGACGGTGGCACCGAAGGCGCGCATCGCATCAGCGGTGCGCAATACGTCCTCGCCTTCGAGCAAGCCCTCGATGGTCGTCTCCCCGATGGAGAGCGTGCCAAGGATGAGGGCGCGGTGGCTGACCGATTTGTCGCCCGGGACGACCGCTTCGCCCTTGAGCGGTGCGGTGGCGCGAGCGGTGGCGGGTGACGCAATGGCAAGGGGAGCGGTGGCGGCGGTGGACATCGGGGCGGGGTCCTTGATGGAGACGCAGGCCTGATAGCGGCGGTCGTGCCGGGCGGCAAGCGCAAGGCGGAAAGCGCAGGGAGGTCGGGCAGGCGGCATCGCGGCTGGTCGCCGCGATCGGTTCCTGCGGGAGCACTTGGCGGCGGTCGTTGGGAGAGCCTGTGAGCGGGAGGCTTCCTTGCGACGTTGAAAAGTGGCTGGGGAGGAGCCTTGGGGGCTCCTTTTCAAGCGTGTCTCGAAGGACAGGGCGCCTCAAGGACGCCGTTGGCGCCGGCTTCGCCGGTGGCGTTGCCATCCTTGACCCGCCCCGACCTTCGGGTCTTGCGAGCCAGGGATGGAAGGTGGTGGCTGATTGATCCGCAGTCCTAGTGGTAGAGCTGAGACAGAAGATCCCGTTCGAAGTCATCCCCTGGCTCGATCCGGGGATCCAGAAAACCGCTCAATTCCAATCCTGTGGCAGCTATCTGAATTGCTGGGTCAGGTCCGGCAACGACAGCACCAAGCTTCTCGGCCGAACTATTAGCCGATGTGTCGGGCCGGTGGGTCACTCAGAGGTCGTCAGATGCAATGGTCCTGTATCCGATCGGCACTCTTCGTCTTCCGTTCACCGTCCCGTCGATATCCTGACGCGGGAGGGGGCGGGCCCTAGGTGCTTTTTCGTCAGCGTCTGCGGAAGGTCAGGTAGTGGGGGCGGCGACCTTCGCGGAGCGCCTTTCTCTCGTAGCGAGTGCCGGGCCAGCCGGGCCATGGGCTGCGCCAGTCGATCGGGCTCTCGGCACACCATTCGAAGCGGTTGTCGCGGTTCAGCTGCTCTAGGCTGTGGCGGACATAGTCCTCGATATCGGTGGCGATGCGGAACTCGGCGCCCGGGGCGAGGACGCGGGCGAGTTGCTCCAGCTGTTCCGGGTTCACGAAGCGGCGTTTCCAGTGGCGCTTTTTCGGCCAGGGATCGGGGTAGAGCAGGAACGCCCGGGCGATACTCGCCTCCGGCAGCACGTCCATCAGGTCGCGGGCGTCGCCCGCATGGATACGGAGATTGTGCACGCCCGCGCCTTCGATCGCCGAGAGCAGCATGGCCACGCCGTTGACGAAGGGCTCGCAGCCGATGATGCCGACATCCGGGTTGGCGGCCGCTTGCGCGATCATGTGCTCGCCCCCGCCGAAGCCGATCTCGAGCCAGACTGCGCGCGCATCCGGGAAGAGAGCGGCGAGATCGATGGCGCGGCGGTCCGGGTTTTCCTCCCAGCCGATGCCGGGCGGGGCGAGGGCGGCGAGACGGGTCTCGAGCAGCGCCTTTTGGCCGTCGCGCAACTTCTTGCCATGGCGGCGACCGTAGAAGTTTCGCCAGGGTGCGCCATCTTCGCGTTCCGGGGTGCTCATGTGGCGTTCGCTACGGCGGGCGATCCGGAATTGGAAGGGGGACGGGTGTCAGGCCGCTTCGTCCGGCCAGGTGATGGCGCGGCGGTAGAGATGCCACGTCGCGTGGCCGAGGAGCGGCATGACGAAGACGAGCCCCACGAAGGCCGGCAGCGAGCCGAGCGCCAGGAGGGCCGCCACCACGAAGCCCCAGCCGAGCATGATGCCTGTGTTGCGCCGGAAGACGCCGAACGAGGCGGTGACGGCGGTCCGGATGCCCACATCGCGATGCATCAGCATCGGGAACGAGAAGGCCGCCCCTGCAAGCGCGCCGAGCGCGAAGAAAAAGCCGATGCCGAAGCCCGTACCGATCATGACCCAGCCGGCGGGCGTGGCGAGCGCATCCTCGAAGAATGCGGCGACCGAGAGCGGCTGCTCCGGCCCGAGGGTGAAATCGTAGATCACCTGGCTCACCAAGAGCCAGACGACGAAGAGACCGATGAGACCGAGGCCGAGCAGGAAGACGGCGCCGGATTGCGGGGCCGCGAGGACGCGGAGGGCGGCGCCCCAGCGGGCGGGCTCTCCGGCGGCGCGGCGCCGGCTGAGCTCGTAGACCGCGACGGCGAAGAAGGGCCCGAGCAGCGCGAAACCCGCCGCGAGCGGAAAGACCAGCGGCAGGCGCGAGAGGTCATAGGCCAGGATCGAGACGACGAGGCCGACGATCGGCCAGGTGAGGCAGAGGGCGACGACATCGCTGCGGAGCGCGCTCAGATCGTCCCAGCCTGCGCTGAGCGCGCGGCCGATATCGCCCTTGCTCAGCCGTCGGATCTCGGGCGCTGCCGTATCGCCCGCCTGGCCGCGGGCGGCGCGCATGACGCCACCGAGCCAGCCGGTTGCCTGCGCCACCTGTTGGCCTGTGAATTCGATGGGGTTCTTGATGGTTGCCATGGTCGTGCTTCCCCTTCCATTGGTGGGATCAGCCGATTGGACGCGCATGATACCATTTCGGCGGCTCGGACGCCATTTCGTGCCGGGTTGGGGGCCATCGGTGCGTGGCCGTGCCTGCGGTTGGGGCCGATGCATTGACCGAACTCAAGGTATCGAGGTCGCGTTTTCGTACCTTTTCCGGGCGGGATCGCTCTGGGTGGGATCGCGCGCCGGAGGCGGTCATGACGATGCATAACTCCTTGATATCCTTGGCATGGACCGGTGGGCCAAAGCGCCCGCCTGGGAGCCTGCCCGAGCTTCTGTTTCGCGATCAGTGCCAGCTTTGCAGTGACTGTGCGGCCGTCTGTCCGCAGGGGATCATCCTGCTGGGCTCGGACGGATTTCCCGAACTGGCCGTCGGGAGCCGGGGCTGTACGGGCTGCGGGCTCTGCGCAGAGATCTGCACGCCTCAGGCCATCCTGCCGATGTGATGACTTGCGGCGGGCCTGGCGGGGTTACCGGTCTGGCGCTGCGTCATCCCGCTCGCGTTGTCTGATCGGGCGGTGGGAGCGATGCGGGGGGTGCGCCTCCACAGCGCGGGCGCTTGCGGGTGATGACGATCCATCGGATCGGTGCACCACTGTCGTCATCGCGGGGCCTGAGCCGGCGACCAGCGGTGCCGGGCACCGGGTTCCGGTGTTGGATCCCCCTGTCGGGCCCGGGGGGATGACAGGATCCTTCGGTTGGTTCTGTCAGCCCGGCCGCTGTCCCGGTGGAGCGACACCGACGTTTGGAAGCCGGACTGGCCGTACGCCGGTTCGACTGGAGGGTCCAGAGAAGGCTGCAGTCTCAGTGCTGTAGATTGCCGGGGCGGGCCGGTAGTGACGGACCCGTCCGATCCGGCCTCATCGCTAGACAGCGGCGCGCAGGGCGTCCGCGATGTCCGTGCGCTCCCAGGAGAAGCCGCCATCTTCCTCGGGCGCGCGGCCGAAATGGCCATAGGCGGCCGTACGCCGGTATATCGGCTTGTTGAGTCCGAGATGCGTGCGGATCCCCCGCGGGGTGAGCGAGATCGTGCTTCGGATGGCCTGCTCGATCTTCTCCGCCGGCACGGTCTCGGTGCCCTGACCATCGACATAGATCGCAAGCGGCTCGGCAACACCGATGGCGTAGGCGAGCTGGATCACGCAGCGTTCCGCAAGGCCCGCGGCAACGACGTTCTTGGCGAGGTAGCGGGCGGCGTAGGCCGCGGAGCGATCGACCTTGGTCGGGTCCTTGCCGGAAAAGGCGCCGCCGCCATGGGGCGCCGCGCCGCCATAGGTGTCGACGATGATCTTGCGGCCCGTGAGACCCGCATCCCCGTCAGGCCCCCCGATGACGAAGCGGCCGGTGGGGTTCACGTGCCAGACGGTCTCCGCATCGATATAGCCTTCCGGCAGGGCCTGCTCGACATAGGGCGCCACGATCCCGCGCACATCGTCGGCCGTGAGCTGCCGGCCGCCGGCGTCGTGCTCTGCGTGCTGGGTGGAGACGACGACGGTGTTGGCGCGGACGGGCTTGCCGTCCCGATACTCCATCGTCACCTGGCTCTTCGCGTCGGGGCCGAGGAGTGCTGCTTCCCCGGAGTGCCGTGCCTCCGCCATGAGACGCAGGATGCGGTGGCTGTAGAGGATGGGCGCGGGCATGAGCTCTGGCGTCTCATTCGTGGCGAAGCCGAACATGATGCCCTGGTCGCCCGCGCCCTCATCCTTGTTCTCGGCCGCATCGACACCTTGCGCGATATCGGCGGACTGTTCGTGCACGTAGCAGTCGATATCGGCCGTCTTGAAGTGGAAGCCCTTCTGCATGTAGCCGATCTCGCGGATCGTGCGGCGCGCGGCCTCGACCATCTCCTCGTCGGAGACGGCGTTGTCGGGGCTGATCTTCACCTCGCCCATCATCACCACCTTGTTGGTGGTGGCCGCCGTCTCGACTGCGATGCGCGCCTCGGGCTCCTTGGCGATGAGCATGTCGACAATCGCGTCCGAGATCTGGTCGCAGACCTTGTCGGGATGCCCCTCGGAGACGGATTCGGAGGTGAAAAGATAGTTTCCGCGCGCCATCGCCTGCCCTCTGTCGCTTACCCGTGAGCCCCTCGCGCTCGCCCGGCGCGGAGTGGCACGCTTTCGCCGGCCCGGTCAAGCAACCGCTCCCCCCCGCGAAACGCCGTCAGGCGCATGCGATCGTGGGCGGCAACCACTTCGCAACCATGTCCGGTAGGCAAAGTTTAGTTTCATCCCGTTAGCACAAGGTTCTCGGATGCGGCGCCGGCAACGGGCTGCCTGGTGATCGCTTTGGCGAGGAGACGCGACAGCCATGAACCCGGTGCTGCGCTTTCTGAAGCGGCGCTTCATCGTCACGATGCTGGTGATCCTGCTTCCGATCACGGCAGGTGTCGGTGGCAGCATCGTCATGGATCACTACTGGCACTCGCAGCAGCAATACGCGCTTGCGCTCAGCAAGCTCGGACGCTCGATCAGCGATCTCGCGCTCAATGTCGGTGTTTTTCGATCTACTGACGGCTCGCGGGAGCAGCGCGAACGGCTCGTGAAGGCCTTCGCGGGGACGCTCGAGATCTACAATGCTTTAAGCGACGCGCATCTTCGCCACGATGCGAGGCGTCGGGTGACGACGCTCGAGCTTGCGGAGCAACTGCGCCGGATCGAGGCCAGTCTGGGTGTCGCGACCCGAATGATGATCAGCGAGACAGATGTTCACGCGATCGAAAAGTCGGCCGATCTCAGGAAGTTCTGGTCAGAACCACCGCCGCCGTCGGCGGACGGCACCATCCAGATTTCGCTCGAGGCGCTGATTGGCGAGCTCATGCTGGACCTCGCGCCCATCGCCGAAGCGGAGGGGCCGCTCGCGTCATCGGACGGGGTGTGGCTCGACCGTTTCCAGCGCACCTGGGATCAGGGCGAGATGGAGCGGCTGAACGAGCTGACCATGTTCGCGGAGGCGCAGGCCTACGATATCGCCCATTTCACGCCCTTCATGAAGCTTTCTATCCTGGCGGCCGCGCTTGGCGGGGTGATCGCGGCCTATGTCATCGTGGCGCGGCCAGCGGCGCGCCACATCGCCGAAGCGCAGGCCCGGCTCGAGAGTGAAGCGGGACGCGCGCAGGCGGCGGAGCGGGCGAAGTCGGAGTTCCTGGCCAATATGAGCCATGAGATCCGGACCCCGATGAACGGCATCATCGGGATGTCGGAGCTTCTCTCGGGCACGAAGCTCGACAGCCGGCAGGCGATGTTCGCCGATATCATCGACGGCTCGGCGCGCACGCTTCTCGGCATCATCAACGATATCCTGGACTTCACGAAGATCGACGCGGGACAGCTCAAGATCTCGCCTGCCCCTTTCAAGCTCACCTCGCTGGTGAACGAAGCCGCGCAGCTTCTGGCGAAGGCCGCCAATGACAAGGATCTCGAATTGCTCGTCCGGGTTCAGCCCGGCCTGCCGCGCATGGTGGTGGGGGACTTCGTGCGGCTCAGGCAGGTCGTCATCAACCTTCTGGCCAATGCCGTGAAGTTCACGCAGCACGGCGAGGTCATGATCGACGTCACCGGCCGGTTCGAGGAGCTGCGGCGCCCGGAGGATACGCCGCGCCTGCAGCTTGCGATCGAAGTCAGCGACACCGGCATCGGCATCGCGCCGGGAAAGCTCGCCGAGGTCTTCGAGAAGTTCAGCCAGGTCGATGGCTCCTCGACGCGCAGCCATGAGGGCACGGGCCTCGGCCTTGCGATCTCGAAGGGCCTGATCGAGCTCATGGGCGGGCAGATCAGTGCGAAGTCGGAGCTGGGGCGCGGGTCGAGCTTCCGGATCGAGCTGCCGCTGCGCGTGCGGGTGGGCGAGGAGGAACGCGCGAAGGCGCTCTCGCCTGTCGATCTTCAGGGATTGCGCGTGCTGGTGATCGACGACAACGAGACGAACCGCGTGATCCTCGCAGAACAGCTGTCGTCCTGGCGCATGCGCGAGCGTAGCGCACCGTCGGGCCGCGAGGGGTTGCGCAAGCTCTGGAGCGCGGCCGACCGGGGCGAGCCCTTCGATCTGCTGCTCCTCGACCATCAGATGCCGGGGATGAGCGGGTCGGACGTGCTCGCCGAGCTTCGCGATGCGCCGGAGGGAGCGGATCTGCCGGTGATCATCCTGTCCTCGATGGGGATCGAGGACGACATGCCCGGAACCGCGGCGATGGCCGACAAGGTTCTGACCAAGCCTGTGGGCGCATCCGACCTGCTCGATGCCATCGCGACCGTGATGAGCGACCGGGCGGAGGGCGATGTGCGCTGGACCGAGGAAATCGATGCCATGGAGAACACCGACATGCCGGCGAACAATCCCGAGATCCTGGTGGTCGAGGACAACGCGGTGAACCGCAGCGTCGTCGAGCATATGCTGCTGAGCATCGGGGTGGGCTGCGTCTTCGCCAACAATGGCGAGGAGGGGGTGGAGGCGTTCTGGGAGCTGAAGCCGAAGCTCGTTCTGATGGATGTCTCGATGCCGGTCATGAACGGCTATGACGCGACACGGCGGATCCGGGAGCTGGAGCTGGGTCTCGACACCCCCGCCTGCCGCATTGTCGGGCTGACGGCCCATGCGCTCGAGGGCGATCGGGAACGATGCCTCGCCTCGGGCATGGACGACTATCTCTCGAAGCCCGTCTCGCTTGAGCAGCTGCGGTCCGTGATCGACGGCGTCGAGATTACCAGAGCCGAGGTCGAGCCTGTCGAGCCCGAGGATGCCGCCGACAAGGCTGCGGCGAAGGAGGGCGGCAAAGGGTCAAGCGAGGCGGCGTGATGGCGTTGGAACGCCTACGCTGACTGCGGGTCCGAACGATCAGGAGGGCCGGGAGCGTCTCGGCGCGGTTGCCGCTGCATCTCGATCAGATTGGTGAGACGGCGTCTCGCGCTCACTCTCACTCTAGCGCTCAGCCGAGGCGGCTGGCGCCCGTATCCGCGCTGCCCTCGCTATCGGCGATGGTGCGGACGAGTTCGAGGAGCCGCGAGCGTGTATGCGGATTGTCGATCCGACAGAAGGCGCGGCTCAGGCTGTACCCTTCGGAGGTGGCGAGGAAGCGGCGGATGATGCCGTCGTCCTCCGTCGACTGCCCCGTGTCCTGGGAGCGCTGCAAACCTTCGTAAAAGAAGCTCACCTCGACATTCAGGATCTCGGCGATGTGGAAGAGACGCCCCGCGCCGATGCGGTTGAGACCCTTCTCGTATTTTTGGACCTGCTGAAAGGTGAGGCCGAGCGAATGGCCGAGCTGCTCCTGGCTCATGCCGAGCCCCTGGCGGCGGAGCCTCAGCCGCGCGCCGATATAGGCATCAATGTCGTCCGGTGCCTTGGACATGCCCCGAATTCCCCCCCTCTGGCAGCGCTCCCGGCCCCGAAGGCCGCTATCGTCGCGCCGCCCCGGCCGCAGCTTTCCGCGCTGCCATCTTCACAACCACACTAAGAGCGTCCGGAAACGCAGACGCTCACCCCCTTGGTGATCGGGTTAGCACTATGCGCAAGAAACAGGCGGAAAAAAGGAGAAAAGCCGCGATCAGGGCCGGACCGTCCCCGATACGCGCATAAAGGGTGGGGGGGAGCGCCTCGGGCAGGTGCGCATCCACATGGCCGTGCTGGCCCAGAGGCAGGGACGCAATGATGCGTCCATGCGCATCGATCACGGCGGAGATGCCGGTATTTGCGGCGCGGACGAGCGGCAAGCCCTGCTCGATGGCGCGGAGCCGCGCCTGGGCGAGATGTTGCTGCGGGCCGCCGAGCGTGCCGAACCACGCGTCGTTGGTGATCTGGAGGAGCCAGCCCGGACGCGGGGCACCGTCCGCCACGCTTGGCGGCATGATCTCGTGCGGGAAGATCGCCTCGTAGCAGATGAGCGGCACGAAACCGGGAAGGCCGGGGATGGGCGAGAGCACGCGCTGCCCCGGGCCGGGCACGAACCGGCCCCGCTGCGCCAGCTGCTCGACCCCGAGCGCGCTGAAGAGGCTCTGGAAAGGGACGTATTCGCCGAAGGGGACGAGGTGGTGCTTGTCGTAGCGCGCGATGACATCGCCCGAAGCATCGAGCGTGAAGAGGCTGTTGGCAAAGCCGCCGCCCTCCCCCTCGCCCCGTCGGCGGAGAGCGCCGAGGACGAGCGGCGCGCCTCCCGTTGCGGCCGCCATCTGGCTACGGGCGATCGGGCTCTCCTCCAGAAGGAAGGCGACGGCGGTCTCGGGCCAGATTACGATATCCGGGGCGCCGAGTGCGCCGTCTGCCGGTGCCGCGCTGCCCTCGAGGAGGCGGCGGTAGAAGGTCGGCGCGTGTTCGGGATGCCATTTGAGATGCTGTGGTGCGTTTGGTTGCACGAGGCGCAGCACGGGTCCGGGAGGTGTCGCTGAGAGCGCGTCGTCGCGGTCAAGGCGCGCGAGGCCGAGGATCCAGAGACCGGCAAAGGCGGCGAGGCCGAGGGTGGCGAACGTTGCGCGTGGGCGGCCCCGCAGGGTCAGGACGGCGAGGAGAGGCAGGCCGGTCGCGAGCAGTGTCAGCAGACCGAGGGCGTGGGGGCCGGTGAAGGCTGCGAGCTGTGCGAGGCCCGTATCGATCCAGACATAGCCGGGCAGGGCCCAGGGAAATCCGGTGAGGACATGGCTGCGCGCGAATTCTGTGAGGGTGAGCGCCTCCGCGAATGCCACCAGCGTGAGCGGGCCCCCACCGGGCGCTGCCCAGCGCGCCGCGAGGCCGGCCGTTCCCCAGAAGAGGGCGAGGAAGGCGGGCAGGCCCGCGAGCGCGAAGGGCATCATCCAGGCAAAGCTGGCCGCATCGACGAGGAAGGCGTGGCCGATCCAGTGAAGCGAGACCAGAAGATAGCCGAAACCGAAGGCCCAACCGGCGACGAAGGCGCTGCGAAGAGAAGGGGCGATGCCGAGGAGGATCACCAGCACCGGCAAGGCGAGAAAGGCCGTCCATGGCAGCCCGATCGGGGCGTGGCCGGCTGCGAACAGAATGCCGGCTCCGGCAGCCGCCGCGAGCCGCCGCCAGCCGGTGAGCGCTACAAGACAAGCGGCAAATCGGTTCGTGGCCGTTGCCTGGTGCCGCCGATCCTGATCGCGTTCGGCGGCCGCGGCGCTCCGGGAAGTCGGCATTGGTTTCTCCGTCCGCTCGAGCCGCCTTTCACGAGGGTCATGCCAAGCCTGGCGCGTGCGATCCAGTCAAACTCGCGATACTGATCGGACATTGCTCCGTTGAGACGGGGCGGGCTGTCGGACGCCCCGACTTCGGTCGCTCCGTGCCCTCAGCGGCCCGCCCACAAGCCGCGCCCGCACATTCGAGGCTCGCGACCTGCGGCCGGCGTCCGGCTAGTGCTTCGGCCGAGGTGGCAGGGACGGCGCAAGGTATCACTAGGCTTGAACCCGGTGGTCCGGAAGACTTTCTATCTCCATACGTCTGCCAATAATCTGGGTTGCCGGATCAAGGCCGGCAATGACAGTGCTACGTGTCTCGGCCGAACCATTAGAGGCGCGCAGCGCCAACGATGCGCTTGCCACCTACCAGATTGGCTGCGCTGGGGTTCGGGTTGTTCTGTATTTGTTCACACCTCTGCATGTGCGATGAATTGGGAGGGGGCGGGGCCCGGTCGGGCGGATCGAAGAGGTTGAGTACCGGTGGGTCTAGTCTGCTCCGCTCGTTCGGTGCCCCTCACTCTGCGGCGCTACGGGGCGGCTCGGAGGTTGCGCTGGCGGGGCGCGTGCCGGCGAGGACGAGGCGCATGCGCTTTATGCGCCGTGGGTCTGCATCGACGATCTGGAACTCGTGGCCTTCGGGATGCGCGATCACCTCCGCCCTTACCGGCACGCGGCCCGTGAGCGTGAAGACGAGCCCGCCGAGCGTGTCGGCGTCTTCCTCCCAGTCCTCCGGCGTGAGGCTGACACCGCTCGCCTCCTCGAACTCCGCAATGCCGGCGCGGGCATTGATCACCCAGACGCCGGACCGTTCCTCGCGCCAGAGCACGCCTTCGTCCTCGTCGTGCTCGTCCTCGATGTCGCCGACGACCTGCTCGACCAGATCCTCGATGGTGACGAGACCGTCCACGCCGCCGAATTCGTCGATGACGAGCGCCATGTGCACGCGGGTGCCCTGCATTTTCTTCAGGAGGGCCGCGATGGGCATCGAGGGTGGTACGAAGAGGGCTGCGCGAAGATGCTCCTTCAGCAGGAAGCGCGTCGCGTCCTGGGCGCAGCCGACGCCAAAGGCGAGGGCGAGATCCTTGAGATGAACGAAGCCGATCGGGTCGTCCAGCGTCTCGCGGTAGACCGGGACGCGGCTGAGCGACCCTTTCGAGAAGGCAGTCATGACCGTCTCGAGATCGGCGTCTTCCGCGACGGCCACGATGTCCGCCCGCGGCGTCATCACATCCTCGACCCGCAACTCACCGAGGCGGAGGATGTTGCGCACCATGCCGAGCTCGTCCGCGGTGCTGTGCTGGAAGGCCGGGCCGAGGGCGTCTGCCCCTTCCTCGTTCTCGTCCGCTCCATTGCCGAGGCCGGAGGCACGGCGCATCCAGCCGAAGAACCATCCGGGTTGATCGTCGTCCGATGCGCGCGCCTCGGCCTCCGCAGCCACATCGCCGGGAGGCTGCGGTTCCTCGGCGTGCGGGGGCATGGTGTCTGCCGATGCGGCAGGAGCGGTCCCCATCGCGGTTTGCGCGGCCGGCGGGGTCCCAGCCTCTGGACCGTTCGCCTGCCGCGCGCCGCTAGGCGAGGGCTCCTGGCTCTTGCTCGGGTCACCCGACCCGCTGGGCCCCTCTGACGAGGGGATGGGACTTGAAGCGCCGTCCATCTTGCTCAATTGCGGGGCTCCCCCGCTACTCCTCCAGCATAGGGATCCGCGATCCCGAGGCGGGCCAACAGGCGCCGCTCCATATCCTCCATCAGCGCTGCGTCCGCCTCGGTCTCATGATCGAAGCCGAGAAGATGCAGGCACCCGTGCAAAGTCAGGTGAAGGACGTGATCTTTCAAGGGCAAACCTGCCGTTTCCGCCTCGTGGCGGCAGGTCTCGAGCGCGATTGCCACGTCGCCGAGGGGGCCCGCAAGCGGCGGGAGGGGCGGGCGCGCCCCGGGGCTGAGCGGTGCAAGGTCGTGCGCGGGCCAGGAAAGCACGTTCGTGGGGGAAGGTTTGCCGCGGAATTCGGCGTTGAGATCGGCGACCCGCGCATCGTCGCAGGCGAGGAGTGCGATCTCATGGTCCTCGGGCGAGAGCCCTGCCGCATCGAGGGCTGCCCGCGCCGCCGTCTCCGCCAGGGCGGGAAGGTCGGGAAGGGCCGTGAGCCAGCCCTCCTCCTCGACCACGAGGTCGATGAGCGTGCCGGAGATTGCAGTGGCCAGCGATGCGCTCATCCCGGCGCCCTTCCGCTGCCATCGGCGCTGTCATATGCCTCGATCACCCGCGCGACGATGGGGTGGCGCACCACGTCGACGGCGGAGAAGCGGGTGAAGCCGATGCCCTTGACGCCCTCGAGAAGGCGGACGGCCTGAACGAGCCCGCTGCCCGTGCCCCGAGGCAGGTCGATCTGGGTCGGATCGCCGGTCACCACCATGCGGCTGCCCTCACCCAGTCGGGTCAGGAACATTTTCATCTGCATCTCAGTTGCGTTCTGCCCCTCGTCGAGCACCACGAAGGCGTTGCTGAGGGTGCGGCCGCGCATGAAGGCGAGGGGCGCGATCTCGACCTTGCCCTCCTCCATGAGCTTCGGGAGCATGCGGGCGGGCAGCATGTCGTGGAGCGCGTCGTAGAGGGGGCGCATATAGGGGTCCATCTTCTCCTTCTCGGTTCCCGGCAGGAAGCCGAGCCGTTCGCCCGCTTCGACCGCCGGGCGGGAGAGGATGATCTTCTCGACCGCACCCTCGGCGAACATCGAGACGCCGGCGGCGACGGCGAGGTAGGTCTTGCCCGTGCCCGCGGGGCCGATGCCGAAACACAATTCGTGACGGAAGAGGTCGGCCACATACTGCGCCTGTGCCTTGGTGCGCGGCTGGATCACCTTGCGGCGTGTGCGGATCTCGAGCCGGCCGCCGGGAAAGAGCTCGGTCTGTTGCGGGGCGGTGGCGTCCGGCCGCGCCTCCCCCGGCGTGTCGGGCGTAGGAGGATCGGGCAGCCGGCCCATGCGCACGACGGCTTCGACATCTGCCGACTCGATCGGGCGGCCCTGCTCAAGCCGGGTATAAAGCGCTTCGAGGGCTGCGCGGGCGAGACCACGGGCATCCGCGACGCCGTAGATCACGAGCTCGTTGCCGCGACGCATGATGGTGACGTCGAGCCCGTGCTCCAGGATCGTGAGGTTGCGGTCGGCGGGGCCGAAAAGCTCGATCAGCAGGCGATTGTCGGCGAACGTCACGACGGTTTCGTCGAGCGCCTCGGGCGGTGCGTCGCGCAGAATGCTGGTCAAGCGGCCTCTCGTCCCTCTCTCCACGATCTCCAACTCTCGTATTGCTACCTAGGGCAAGAGGTCCCGCAAGCGAAATTATTGTGGCAGCCGCAAGGATGCGGCCGGTCGTTGCCGGTCACGGTGTCCTCTCGCTGTGGCATTTGCGTGCCGGTTCCCCGCAGAGTGTGCGGGTCAGAGACGGCGGGAGCGGCGGAGGCGGAGGTCGAGATCCGCGACCGGACGCAGGGCTTCCATCAGCGCTGCGACGGCAAAGGCACGGAGACGGTGGCCGAGCGGCCAGCCTTCGGTCCGCGCGCGGAAATGGCCGAGCTTGGCGCCGAGGCCGCGGCGCCCGACGCTCTCGACCGGGTCGCGCGCGGCGGCGGTGGAGCGGACGCGGCGGAGTTTTCGGTAGAGAGCGCCGATGCTGTCGCGGGCGGGATGGTCGATGACGGTGGCGGCGTCGTAGCGGAGGGGTGCGCCGGCGGCGACGACCCGACGGCCCCATTCCGCGTCGCCGCCCGATTGCAACGTGGCGTCGAACGGGCCGACCGCGCGCATCGTCGCCGTCGTCGTCCACATATTGGCCGTCGCCGCGAAGCCGCGGGCCACGTAGTCGGCCTGGTCCAGCATCAGCGCTGCTTCGTAGAGTTCGGCCGGGCGCGGGGCCTCGGCTCGCGCCGGGAAGATCTGGATGTGTCCGCCGATGGCACCTAGCGCCTCGGTGCCGCCGAGGGCGTTGATGGCGGCATGACCGGCCGCGAGCCAGTCGGGGCGCGGACGGCAATCGGCATCGGTGAAGGCGAGGATGGCTCCGCGCGCGGTGGCTATCCCGGCATTGCGGGCTGCGTAGGAGCCGGGCGCTGTCTCCCGTATGAGGCGCAGGCTCGGCAGCGCGGGTAGGGTCGCCGGGTCTAGGGGCGGGTCCGAGCCGTTGTCGACGACGATGACCTCGAAGGGTGCTGCATCGGTCTGCCGGGCGAGGGCATCAAGGCAGCGGGCGAGGCCGCCCGCATCGTTGAAGACGGGGATGATGACGCTGATCCCGGGTGGCGCGCTCATCGTATCCTCCGGCTTCCGGGCCCGAAGCGGGCGGCAAGACAGCGCGCGAGGGCGAGCGGACGGGGCAGCACGTCGAGAAGGCTCGCGGCGGCGGCGAGTTGCCGCCCTGCGGCCCGGCGATCCATCGCCTCGAGGACCGCACCTGCCGCCCTGATCTCTCCGGGCAGGGCGCGAAAGCGCCGGGCGAGGGCCGGTGATGCCCCCACCTCAGGATGGTGGGACAGGATCTGGGCCACGCGGAGCTGATCGTCGAGCGATGTCACGGTGCGAGACTGGGCGGCGCGGGCATGGCTGCGGCGGCTGCGGCGGAGATGATAGAGATAGCCGGGCTCCCCGATGAGCGCGGCACGTGCTCCGGCGAGAAGCACCTCCATCGCGAAGAGGAAGTCCTCGGCATGGCGAAGGTCGCTCCAGGCGACCCCGTGCTCGGCCAGGAAGGTGCGGCGGATGAGCGGTTTCGACCAGCCGAGATTGACCCGGCCGCCGGGAATTGCGTTCAGTGCGAAGCGGTGGGGGTCGATCGCGGTGCTCTCGCCGCGGGTGAGCGGGAAGGCGCGTGGCAGGTCGGCGGCGGGCGCGCCGCCGGGGTCGTCTGCCGGGTCGCGCAGCGCGAGGTTGTCGATGATCAGATCGAGATCGCGCTCCGCGGCGGTCGTGGTGAGACGGGCGAGACGGCCGGGCAGAAAGACGTCGTCCGCGTCGAGCACCGCCACCCAGTCGCCGCTGGCGGCCGAGAGTGCTGCGCGGCGGGCGGCGCCCGGGCCGCCATTCTCGGTGAGACGCAGAAGGGTGAGGCGCGGCTCCGCTTCCGCGCGCTCTGCCACGGTTTCGGCCGTGGCATCGGTCGAGGCGTCGTCGGCGACGATGACCTCCACTCTCACGCCCTGCGACGGATCGAGGGCGCTGTCGATGGCGCGGTGCACGCTGTCGGTGGCGTTGTAGGCGGCGATCAGCACGGAGACGTCAGGCCCCTCCTTGGCCAGCAACGCCTCCAGCTTTCCCTCTGCCCGCTCGGACACGCGCCTGTCCCTCCTCGTGCCCGAGCCTCGTTCCGGGCGATGGTGCCGCATGCTCGGAGGCTTCTCTATAGCCGGCAATGGGGCGTGGTTGGGGCGGCGGGCTGCGAGCAGAACCGCGCAGCGGGGCCGGCACCGGCGGCGCTTGAACGCTGAGCAGTCAACGCGGGTCGCCGTGATCTGTCGATCGCGGAACGGTGGCGAGGGCCACGATCCTTTCGGCCACGGCCGACCATCGGAAATGTGCCTGTGCTGTGTCGCGGGCCTCGGTGGTTGCGGCGAGCCTCGTCGATGGCGGCCAAGCGGCGATCTCCGAGAGCTTGGCGCGCCAGGCGGCGGCGTCGCCGGCGGGCAGGAGGAAGCCCGTTCGCCCGTCGAGCACCGCGTCCGAGAGGCCGTCGAGATCCGAGGCGAGCACGACCGCGCCAGCGGCGGCGGCCTCAGGCGCCACGAGGCCGAAACCCTCGAAGACATGGCGTTCGCTCGGCAGGTTCGGCACGACGACGGCGACGGCGCGCGCCATGAGGGAATGAAGCTCGGCCTGGGGGCGCGGCCCGAGGGCGTCGACGCGCGGATGGTCGAGAGCGGCCCCCTCGCTTTCGTCCCAGGGCGGTCCCGCGACCTTGAGGCGGAGCGGTTCCGGCAGAGCGGGCAGGATCTCGCGCACAAACCAGGAGAGGCCCTTTCGCCGGATGAGCCGGCCCGCGAAGAGCAGATAGGGTTCGGGCTCGGCCCGTGGGGCGCCGGTGGCGACGGTGACGCCGAGCGGGGCGTGGGTGACCTTTCGGAAACCGAGCTCGCGCGCCCGGCGGGCGGTTGCGCGGGAGTTGGCGAGGATCGCGGCGTCGCGGAGCGCCCGGGCGCCCAGCCTGAGCCATGCGCGGTAGAGCGCGCCGAGCAGCCCCCTGCGCCAGGCGAAGGCGAGATCGGTTCCATGGGCGGCCACGATGACGGTGGCGCCCGAGCGCCGACCCGCAAGCCATGCCAGCGGCCAGACCGCCATGTCGCCGCCGATCACCGCCTGCGGTGACCCCTCCCGCCATCGAGCAACAAGGAGAGATGCGCCTTGCACCAACCCGAAGCGCAGGATCGAGCCACCCGAGGGTGCGCGGCCGCCCGGCCGGCCCGGCAGCGCCCGGGCATCGACGGTGTGCCCGAGCGCCCTGAGGGCATCCGCGACTTCGACCGACCAGGTCTCCATGCCCCCGACGGCGGGTGGCCATTTCCGTGTGATCAAGAGGAAGCGCATGGGCGGCGGGTCCTGTCGGGCCCGCCATCCCTCGCGCGGCCGGGCCGCGGGCAGCCTATCGGCAGCGGGGCCGTTGAGGGAAGGACGGGTGGCTATTTGATGAGAGGAAGGAGGGTGCGAAAGGCCGGTGTGTCCGCCTGGCCGAGCCATTCGAAGACGACCATCTCGCTCGTCACGATGCCGGCGCCGAGGGATTGCAGGCGGTCTAGGCAGGCCTTCTCGCTCTCGAGCGAGCGGGAGGAGGTGGCGTCGGTCACGACATAGACCTCGTAGTCGACCTGCATGAGCGCGACGGCGGTCTGGAGGACGCAGATATGCGCCTCCATGCCCGCGATGACCGCCTGGGACCGGCCGGTGGCGGCGATGGCCTCGGCGAAGGCGGGTTCGGCCTGGCTCGAGAAATGGGTCTTCTCGATGATCTGCGCATGGGCGCCCTCCGCCGCCTCGGCGACCTCCGGCACGGTGCGGCCGAGGCCTTTCGGGTATTGCTCCGTCACGAGCACCGGGATCGCGAGCTTGCCCGCGGCGGCGAGGAGCGTGCGCGTGTTGCGGATGGTGCGCGCGGGCGCCTGCATGGCGGGGACGAGCCGCTCCTGCATGTCGATGACCACGAGGGCGGAAGTTTCGGCGCGCAGCAGCATGGGCGGTCTCCTCTCTGGTATACCACGGGAGAGAGGGCAGCGATCGGCACCGTCAAGAGCGCCGCCTGGCCGTTCTGGAGCCTCAGGCGGCGAGGCGGGCGGCGAGAGAGTTGGTGCCAGCCGAGAGGATGTTGACGGGCACGAGTTGGCCGCGCGTCCCGGGGCTTGCATCGAAGTGGACCGGCTGGAGCCAGGGGGACCGCCCGACCATCTGACCCTCGTGCCGGCCCGGTTTCTCGACGAGCACATCCATGCGCCGGCCGACCATGGAGGTCTGGAAGGCCGCCTGCTGCTCGGAAAGGAGCGCCTGGAGGCGGGCGAGGCGGTCGGCCTTTACCTCTTCGGGCACCTGGGTCTGCGCATCGGCGGCGGGGGTGCCCGGGCGGGTCGAGTACTTGAAGGAATAGGCCTGCGCGTAACCGGTCGCGCGGACGAGGGCCAGCGTGTCCTCGAAATCCACCTCCGTCTCGCCGGGGAAGCCCACGATGAAGTCGCCGGAGAGGGCGAGGTCGGGACGGGCGTCCCGGATGCGTTCGACGAGCCTCAGATAGGCCTCGGCCGTGTGGCGCCGGTTCATGGCCTTGAGAATGCGGTCCGAGCCGGATTGGACCGGCAGATGCAGGTAGGGCATGAGCTTCGGCTCGTCGCCATGGGCCGCGATCAGTTCGTCATCCATGTCGCGGGGATGGGAGGTGGTGTAGCGCAGCCGCTCGAGCCCCTCGATCCGTGCGAGGCGGCGAAGGAGGCCGCCGAGGCCCGGGCCCATACCGGCGAGCGGCGCGCCGTGCCAGGCGTTCACGTTCTGGCCGAGGAGGGTGATCTCGCGGACACCACGCGCGACCAGCGCCTCGGCTTCCGCGACGATGCGGGCAGCGGGACGGGAGACCTCGGCACCGCGCGTGTAGGGCACGACGCAGAAGGTGCAGAACTTGTCGCAGCCCTCCTGCACCGTGAGGAATGCCGTCGGGGCACGGGCCGGGCGGGTGTCCGCGGGCAGGTGGTCGAACTTGTCCTCGCTCGGAAAATCGGTGTCGACGCCGGGCCGGCCGGCCTTGGCATCGCGCACCATGGCGGGCAGGCGGTGATAGGCCTGAGGGCCGACTACGACGTCGACGATCGGCTGGCGCGCCCGGATCTCGGCCCCCTCGGCCTGGGCGACGCAGCCGGCGACGGCGATGGTGAGCTGCCCCCCTTCCGCCGCCTTGGCCTCGCGGAGGGGGCGGAGGCGCCCGAGCTCCGAATAGACCTTCTCGGCTGCTTTCTCGCGGATGTGGCAGGTGTTGAGGACGACGAGATCTGCTCCCTCGGCAGTCTCGGCGATCTCGTATCCTTCTGCTGCCAGCGCTGCGCCCATGCGTTCGCTGTCATAGACATTCATCTGGCAGCCATAGGACTTGATGAAGGCGCGCTTCTGCTCGGTCATCCCTCGGTCTCCGCTCGAAAAGCTAGAAGGCGGCACGGATACTGTCCGAGCCGCCTTCTAAGGAGATGCGTGCCTCGTCGCAACGGGCTGAACCGGAGCGCATCGACCGCGGTGGCGCCGAGCAAATCCTTTGAAAAGGATTTGCAAGAAAATTGGAATTTTCTTGCGCGCCTGGCCGCGATACTGCGTCTTTTCTCAGCTCGCCCGCTTGCGGCCGAGACCGATCTTCTTCGCGAGCTGCTGCCGTTTCGCCGCGTAGGACGGCGCCACCATCGGATAATCCGCCGGCAGACCCCATTTCGCACGATACTGCTCCGGCGTCATATCGTAGGAGGTCTTGAGGTGGCGCTTCAACATCTTGAGCTTCTTACCATCTTCGAGGCAGATGATGTGGTCATCGGTCACCGATTTCTTGATCGGCACCGCGGGCTTGAGCTCCACCTCGGGCTCCGGCGCGGGTTCGCCGAGCTTCGACAGCGTCTCGAACACACTCTCGATCAGGCCGGGCAGTTCTGCGGGCGGAACCGGATTGTTGGACACATGCGCTGCCACGATGTCGGAGGTAAGCGACATGATCTCACTGTGATCGGTCATATCATCGGCCATATACGTGCCTCATCTGCATTGTTTTTTCCGTATCGTTGCGGTTGACGCGATATGTTGGCTCAAAATCAGGTGATATCAGCCAGCATCAGCATCGCTTTGCCACGACTACTCGGTAGGTATTTGCCAGATAGACCTATCGATGATCAATAGCAATAGTCGTCGAAGCTCGATTAATTTTGAATGCGATATCGGTCAGTCGCGGTGTGATAAGTCTGTGTCATCGCCGGGCCACTTCGTCACGTTACCGCTAATGTGTGCCATCGCATTGGGCACTAATTCGGTTGCGAGCAGGCGGTCGAAGTTGATCGGTCGGGGGAAATCCAGACCTGACGCAAGGTCTCGCCGAAAACCGAAGCGCTTGTAATAGGGCTCGTCTCCGACGAGTAGGACGCGTTCCCAGCCCTTTTCTCGGGCAATGTCGAGCGTTTCCATGATCAGGAGCGCGCCGAGCCCCTCGCCCTGGCGCGTCGCGTGGACGGCGACCGGCCCGAGCAGGAGGGCGGGGAGGCTCGATGCCGTGGCGCGCTCGATGACGACGGGCCAGTACCGGATGGCGCCGACGAGCGCGTCGTATTCGTCGCGCGCGATCCGGCAGAGCGTGGCGACAGGGTCCACGCCGGCGCGGAGCTGATAGGACGAAAGCGCCCCGCGCCCCGGTGCGAAGGTGAGGTCTAGAAGTGTCTCCACCTCCTGATCGTCGCTCGGGCGCTCGGCTAGCAGTCGGAACATGGCGGGCGGGACGGCGGGAGTGGCGGGGATCGACGGGGTGGGGATCGACGGGGCGGAGACCGAGGGGGCAGGGTTTGTTTGGCGCGGAAGCGGTTGGCGGCCGCTGCTGCACGGGCTAGGTCGCTAGCACGGGCCCGGGGCCTATGCCAGCGCATGCCTTGCGGTCTGCCGATTTTCCTCACGCCTTCGGGCCATCCTCTCAGGAGACATCATGTTCTACCGCCCTGCCGATGGCCACGGCCTGCCGCATGATCCGTTCAAGTCGCTGGTCGTGCCGCGCCCGATCGGCTGGATTTCGAGCATCGATGCGGAAGGGCGCGCCAACCTCGCCCCCTACTCCTTCTTCAATGGCTGCGGCGACAACCCGCCGCTGGTGATGTTCGCGCAGACCGGGCGCAAGAGCCGGGGCGAGGCGGAGAAGGACAGCATCGCCAATATTCGCGAGACTGGGGAGTTCGCCTGCAACATGGTGAGCCAGGCGCTGATCGATGCGATGAACAAAAGTTCCGCCCGATTCGACCGCGACGTCGACGAGTTCGCGGAGGCGGGGCTGACCAAGGCCGCGTGCAATGAGATCGCCGCCCCGCGCGTGGCGGAGGCGCCGGCGGTGCTCGAATGCCGGACCGTCCGCATCCTCGACGACCTGCCCGTCTGGCAGGACCACCAGCACAACATCCTCGTCATCGGCGAAGTTGTCGGTGTGCACATCGCCGACGAGGCGCTGAAGGACGGCCGCTTTGATACGGAGGTCGTGCGGCCCGTGGCTCGGCTTGGCTACATGGACTACACCGCCGTTGAGCGGGCCTTCGAGCTCCTGCGTCCGTGAGGTTGGAGGACGCAGTCGCGATACAGTGGTCAGCACATGTGTGGGCGCTCGCGAAGCCGTTCAGGGAGGGTTGAATGCTGGGTGTGATCGGGGGCTCGGGCCTTTACGACATCGATGAGAGCGGGACGCCCGATTGGCGCGCGGTCGAAAGTCCGTGGGGCAGACCGTCGGATGCCGTGCTGCACGCGCAGGTGGCGGGGGCGCCGCTGGCGTTTCTGCCGCGGCACGGGCGCGGGCATGCGCTCTCGCCGACCGATGTGCCCTATCGCGCGAATATCGATGCGATGAAGCGCGTCGGCGTGATGGATATCCTGAGCTTTTCCGCCTGCGGCTCGTTTCGCGAGGAAATGGCACCGGGCGATTTCGTGATCATCGACCAGTTCATCGACCGGACCTTCGCCCGGGCGAAGTCGTTCTTCGGGGAGGGCTGCGTCGCGCATGTCTCGATGGCGGAGCCTGTCTGCTCGAGGCTGCGCGGGGTGCTGCTCGACTGCGCGGATCTGCCGGGGGTGCCGAAGCTGCATGATGGAGGCACGTATCTCGCGATGGAGGGGCCGCAGTTCTCCACGCTGGCCGAGAGCCGGCTCTATCGCGAGGTCTGGGGCTGCGATGTCATCGGCATGACGAACATGCCCGAGGCGAAACTCGCCCGCGAGGCCGAGATCTGCTACGCGACCGTGGCGATGGTCACGGACTATGACAGCTGGCATCCGGACCATGGCGAGGTCGATATCCAGTCCATCATCAAGACCATGCAGGCCAATGTGGCGGGGGCGAAGGCGTTGCTGAGTGCCGCGGCGGAGCGGTTGGCGGGGCCGAGGGGCCCGTGCCCCGCGGGATGCGACCGGGCGCTGGAGCATGCGATCATAACGGCACCGGAGAAGCGGGATCCTGACCTGCTCGCAAAGCTCGATGCGGTTGCGGGGCGAGTGCTCGGTCAGGCGGCGTAGTACTGCGGCCTCAGAAAGGGCAGCGCGGGCGGCGGCACTTGGCGGCTGGTGGCGATGCCAGGCGGGTGGCAGTGTGCGCGGCATGCAGAACACTCGGAGGGCATCGGCATGGCGGACGGGCAGGCGATGAAGCCGCTATTCACCCGGCAGGCATTGGAGGCAGCGGCGGCGCTGGTGCACTGTCACATGGCACCGACGCCGGCCTATGCCTGGCCGCTACTGGCCCGGCGGGCCGGTGGCGAGGTGATCGTCAAGCACGAGAACCACACGCCGACGGGGGCCTTCAAGCTGCGGGGCGGGCTCGTCTATCTCGACGAGCTGGCGCGGGCAGGCGACTGCCCCGGCATCGTGACGGCGACGCGCGGCAATCATGGCCAGTCGATCCCCTTCGCGGCGCGCGCGCATGGCATTCCCGTCACCGTCTATGTGCCCGAGGGCAATAGCCGGGAAAAAAACGCGGCGATGGAGGGCTGGGGCGCGACGCTCGTCGTGCATGGGCACGACTTCGAGGAGGCGCGTCAGGAGGCCGTGCGGGTGGCGGAAGCGGAGGGGCTGCACATCGTGCCGCCTTTTGCCGAGCCCATCGTGCGCGGGGTCGCGAGCTATGCGCTCGAGCTCTTCACGGCGCATCCTGATCTCAAGACCGTCTATGTGCCGATCGGGATGGGCAGCGGGGTCTGCGCCCTGATCACGGCGCGGGACGTGCTGGGCATTGACTGCGATATCGTGGGTGTGGTCGCCGAGACGGCGGATGCCTATGCGCGGAGCTTCGAGGCGGGGCGGGTCGTGACGACCGAGACCTGCGTGACCTTTGCCGACGGGATGGCGTGCCGTGCGCCCTGGGAGGAGCCGGTGTCGATTATCTCGCGCGGGGCGGCACGCGTGGTGCGGGTGAGCGACGATGCGATCGCCGAGGCAATCCGGGTGCTCTATGAGGACACGCACAACCTCGCCGAGGGCGCGGGGGCGGCCTCGCTTGCGGCGCTTTTGGCCGAGGGCCCTTCGGGACGCCGGCCTGGCAAGGCGGCGATGATCCTCTGCGGCGGGAACATCGACCGTGAGTGGTTCGGAGAGATCCTCGCCGGACGCACGCCCGTGCCTGCCTAAGTGAGCCCTCCTGAGCCCGCCCGAGCCGGTTCGGGCGCCTCATCACGGGGCGGTGACGGGGCCGGAGCGGTCGCGGTATCATGCGGCAACCCGCCACGCTCATCTTCTGGTAGCGCTTCGGCGAAGGCCTACATCTCGCCGGGCCGGGAAACCGGTCTGCACACGGCGAAGACGGAAGGCTGCTATGAACATGATCACCCCGGGCCTGGCTCAGGCCGTGACCAATGCCGAGACCGTATCCGGCGCGGCGCCGAGCCGGGAGGAGGCGGCGGAAGCGCTGGCGCTCCTGCGTCGGCTGGCCGAGACGGCGCCTGAGGAGGCGGCGGCGCTGGGCCTTTCGGCACTCGGCCCGCTCAGGGGCGGCGACGCGGAGGACGGCGCGCTTTCGCGGAGCTATCCGGAGGAGTTCGCGCCGGATGCGGCCTACAAGGCGACGATGCCGGATCTGCAGAACGGCCCCTCGAGCCTCATCAAGGGCGCGCGGACCGAGATCCAGCATGTGGGCATCTCGAATTTCCGGCTGCCGCTGGCGATCCGCCGGCGCGAGGGCGGCGTGCATCAGCTCGAGACCTCCGTCACGGGCTCGGTGAGCCTCGCTGCGACGAAGAAGGGCATCAATATGAGCCGGATCATGCGCAGTTTTTATGCGCATGCGGGCGAAGCCTTCGATTTCGAGCGGATCGAGGGGGTCTTGGAGAGCTATCTCGCCGATCTCGAGAGCGGCGACGCGCGGGTCCAGCTCCGATTCCGCTATCCGATGCTGCGGCCGTCGCTGCGCTCGGGGCTGGAGGGCTATCAGTACTATGATGTGGCGTTCGAGAGCCTGCGGGCGGACGGACGGGTGCTGCGGGTGATCCATCTCGACTATGTCTACTCCTCGACCTGCCCCTGCTCGCTGGAGCTTTCGGAGCATGCCCGGCTGACGCGCGGTCAGATCGCGACGCCGCATTCGCAGCGTTCTGTCGCGCGCGTATCGGTGGCGCTCGAGAAGGGGGCCGCGCTCTGGATCGAGGACCTGGTGGAGCTTTGCACGCGGGCGATCGCGACCGAGACGCAGGTCATGGTGAAGCGCGAGGACGAGCAGGCCTTTGCGGAGCTCAACGGCTCGAACCCGATCTTCGTCGAGGATGCGGTGCGGCTTTTGTGCGAGGCGCTGGAGGGCGACGGCCGGGTCGGCGATTTCCGGGTGGTGGCGAGCCATCAGGAGTCGCTCCACAGCCATGACGCCGTCTCGGTGCTCACGAAGGGTGAGACCTTCGCGCAGGAGAGCCTCGATCCCCAGCTCTTCGCGTCTCTCTACCACGTGGGGTGACGCCTCGGACGGGCGGGGTGTGGGGCGGGCCGACGGGTGCCCGGCCTCCTCGCCCGCCTGCCCCGTCGGGCAGGCGGTCTCCGCGGCCGCCCACCCGCCGGCCCGCCCCCAGGGGACTGACCGGCGGGGCTCATTGGCGGGCCCGCTGACGGGGTCCTTGTGGGACGCGGTCTCAGGCGGCGATGCCGTCGATGGCGGCCTTTGCCTCTTCCAGCGCATCATCGCCGCGGCTCATCTGGCGATCGGCCTTGATCACCTGGACATCCGTGAGGCCGATGAAGCCGAGGATGTGCCGGAGATAGGGCGTCATGTAGTCCATGGCGCCATCGACCTCCGTCCCGCCGGAGGCGACGAGGAGGAAGACCTTCTTGCCTTCGAGAAGGCCAACGGGGCCGGTTTCGGTGTATTTGAAGGTGCGGCGGGCGCGGGTGACGAGGTCGATCCAGGCCTTGAAGGCGGCGGGCACGCCGAAGTTGTACATCGGCACGCCGATCACGAGGGTGTCCGCCGCCTCGATCTCGCCGATGAGTTCCTCGGAGAGGGCGAGCGCCGCGCGCTGCTCGGGCGTTCGATCATCGTCGGGTGTGAAATTGGCGCCTATCCAGGTCTCGTCGATCAGCGGCAGGCCGTCGGCGAGATCGCGGCGGATCACGCGGGTGGCGTTCTGACGCTCCAGAACTGCGGCGGAGAGGGTGCGGGTGGTGCTGCCCTCGCGGCGCATGCTGGCATCGATATGCAGGACGGTGTTGCTCATGATCTCTCTCCCGAGGTTCGTGCAGCCGGCGCATTGCCGGGGCTGTGAAGCTTGGTGTGAGAATTGTCGCTTGAAGTTCGGATCGCCATCCGCATTTGGGAGTTATGAGAATTGCGGATCAGAGAATAATCGGTGAGCCATGGATCGCTTCGAGGACATGCGGTGCTTCATCCAGGTGGTGGATCATGGCAGCGTAACGCGCGCGGCCGAGACGATGTCGATCGCCCCATCGGCCGTGTCGCGCCGGATCAAGGAGCTCGAGCACCGTCTGGGGGTGCAGCTTCTGGCGCGGACGACGCGGCGGATGAACCTGACGGATGCGGGGCAGACCTTCTATGACCGCTCGCTCAGGATCCTCGCCGATCTGGAGGAGGCGGAGGGTGAGGTCTCGGATGCCTCGCGCGCGTTGCACGGGCCGTTGCGGCTGGCCGCACCGCTCGATTTCGGGACGCAGCATCTCGCGCCGATCCTCAACGAGTTCGTCGAGGAGCATGGCGAGCTGACGCTCGATCTCGAGCTCTCGGACCGGATGGCGGATCTGGTGGGGGAGGGCTTCGATCTCGCGCTGCGCATCGGGGCGCTGAGGGACAGCTCGCTGATCGCGCGCAAGCTGGGGGAGATCGGGATGCATGCCGTCGCCTCCCCGGGGTTCCTGCGCGGCCGGGTGCTGCCGCTGCAGCCCGAGGACATGGCCGACTGGCCCGCGCTGGTCTACAGCGGCTCGGAGCGGGCGGATATCTGGCGCTTCCGCCGGCCGGATGGGGAGGAGGGCAGCGTGCAGATGACGGTCCGCCTCCGCGCGAACAATGGCGGCGTCTTGGCCAAGGCGGCGGAAGACGGACTGGGCGTCACGCTGCAGCCGTCCTTCGTGGCGGCGCCGGGCATCGATGCGGGGCGGTTGGTGGACCTGATGCCCGACCACGAATGGCCGACGCTGAACCTTTATGCGGTCTACCCGCAGACCCGGCATCTTTCGGCCAAGGCGCGGGCGCTGATCGATTTTCTGAGGCTGCGGCTCAGCGCCGGGCGCGGCGTCTGGGCGCGGGGGACGGTGCCCTTGGAGGCCGTTGAGGCCGCTCCCGGTCGGAGCTGATATCGCCGGAGGGGTTCGCGCCGCCGCTGTCGATCGCGCGGGCGATGAGGGGGGCTGCCGTGGTCAGGATATCGTCGAGGGGCATGAGGCGCCCCTCCGTCCCGCCGACGGGGCCCTGACGCATGGCGGGATGACCGTCGAGCACCCTGCCGATATCGGGGAACAGGTTCTCGCGATCCTCTGCCACGTCGCGCGCATGGACCCAGCGCGGCGCCTCCCGCGTGGTGTCCTTGTAGCGGAGCACCCTGAGGCGGCGGTATCTGGCGATCGTCTCGGCAGTGTGCAGAGCTGAGCAGTGCTCCCACCCGACGCCGATGAGCAGGACCTTGGCGCTCCCACGCTCCGCCAGTCGTCCCATGGGGCCGTCGAGCCCGAAGGCCCAGTCCCGCGCGTGATGCGCCACGATCCGCCGCGCCGAGGGTCCGAGCGCGGTCATGGAATGGATCGGGTGCCGGCTGCGCACGACGCCCGGCCAGCAGCGGAACGTCTCCGCCAGCGCGCCGAGATGGAAGCAGGAGGAGAAGGTTGGGTCGAAGCCGGGCACCGCCTCCTCGTAATGGGCATAGTCCTCGGTGCTGAGGCCGTTGGGCAGCTCGGGCATCAGGGCGTCGCGGGAATAGGCCGGCATGACGATGTGACCGGGATCGCCGACGGCTTCGATCAATGCTTCGATGAGCCCGCGGGCACCGCCGACGACGGGACCGAGGCGGCGGAGAGAGGCGTGCACCATGACCGCGTCGCCCTCCGCCACGCCGAGGCGGCGCAGCGCAGCGACGAGCGTGCCCGCGGCAGCCGGCAGCACGGGCCGGGGGCGCCGGTTCCCGCGCTTAGCCGGGCGTTGCCGCTGTGGCTGGTCAACTCTCTGCATCGAGCCTCGGCCCTTCTGGCGATTGCAGCTTTGTGGCGGAAAGAAGGCAGGATTCCATGTCCCTTGGCAAGCCTTCCCTTTTCTGAACGCAACTGCCCGCCTGGTCTTCCCAATTCTGGATGCCTTGATCGGTAGCGGCACGTTCCGGGGGCAATATCGCCGGGAGAATCTGTGCCGCTCCGGTGTTCGTCAGTTCGTCGCCTCTCCGGCCGCAAACCATTCCAGCATATGACGCATCAGCACCTCCGTCGTGTGGCCCGCGCTCTGGTGCAGGACGAGTTGCAGGTCGCTCGCGCTTTCACAGTCGGGCCATCCGAGCGCGTCGTGGCCCGCGGGGAGCGAGGTCTCGATGGGCCGGCTCTCCCCGCACCCATTCGCCGCCCGCGCGAGGGCGAGATGGGCCTGGATGGGTTGCTGGTCGGCCACGCCCTCTGCGCCGCCCACCGCTTCGGTGAGCGGCCAGCCCTCGGCTCCCGGGGCGTGCATGTGGAGGAGGCGGACGGGGGCTGCGCAATCCTCGGGCAGAGCGCCCCAAAAGCCGCCGTCCCGCGGCGCGTAGGCGCTGGCGAGCTCCGGATCGAGGCAGGCGGCCTCCCAGACGAGAGAGGCGCCGACCCCGTGGCCCGTCAGGAGCACACGGTCGCGGTCGATGCCGTGACGGGCGGCCGCGTCGGCGAGCACTGTCTCTAGGAAGGTGAGATCATCGCGACCGCCCGTTTCCGTGCCCTCGAGCCGCCAGCCGCTTTCCTCGACATCGCCGGCATAGGGTTTCGGCAGACCCTGGGGAGCGATCACGGCATAGCCCTTCGCGAGGAAGACCGCATCGACGAGCGGAGAGGCTGCCACGCCTTCCGCGTCCTCACCCGCATTGTGCAGGAGCATGATCGCGGGGAACGGCCCTTCGCCCTCCGGCAGACGGAGCACGTACTCCCCGGCGGTCACGGTGCAGGCGCCCTCGCAACCGGCGGCGGGTTCAGTCGCCACCGCTTCTTCCAGCGCTGCCACGACCGCGGACGGCTCCGTGGGCGTTGGCTCAGCCGTCGCCTCGGGCGCCGCCTCTGGAGTTGCCTCTGCGGTCTCCGCCGGGGTCGCGACAGGCTCCTCCACACCCTCCTGCGCGGCGGACGGGAGCCCTGATGCGATCAGGACCGTTGCTACGGCTGCCGAGGCAGCCAGGGTCGAGGCGCGCGGCCAGGCGTGAGACTTCATAGCGATACTCCCCTCATGTCACCGGGCGCCTGGCCCGGTCGCGGCTCGACTTCCCCCTCGAACCGCTGCGGCCGCACATCCTCCCCAGGAGGTGCGATCGCGAATGCTCTGTGCCCGTCGGGCGGCTTGGGTGCCGCGTCAGCTCACGGCGGCGCGTTTGCGCACGAAGCTGCCGGGCGCAGGCTCCAGCCGACCGAGCTTCGCGCCCGGTTCGCGCGGTGCCACATCCGGCCCGGACTGCTTGGAGAGCCAGGTATCCCAGTCGCCCCACCACGAGCCCGCCGTCTCCTTCGTACCTTCGCGCCATGCGTCGAGCGTGTCCCCTTTGAGACCCGACTTGGTCCAGTACTGATACTTCCCCGCGGCCGGGGGATTAACGACGCCCGCGATGTGCCCGGAGCCTGCCAGCACGAATTTCTGGCTGCGGCTGCCGAGCAGCTTCGCGGCTCGGAACGCACTGGCCGCAGGAGCAATATGATCCTCGACTGTGGCGACATGATAGCAGGGCAGGGACACGGCACCGGCGTCGAGTTTCACGCCATCGACTTCGAGCTCGCCCTTCGCCAGCGCGTTCTTGTTGTAGAAGGTGTCGAGGTACCAGAGATGCACCTGGCCCGGCATCGCCGTGCTGTCGGAGTTCCAGTAGAGGAGATCGAACGGGAAATTCTCTTTCCCGAGCAGGTAGTTGTTGATCACGAAGCTCCAGATGAGGTCGGAGGACCGCAGGCAGTTGAAGGCGTTGAACATGTTCTCGGACGAGAGATACCCGTGCTCGGCCACCACCTCTCGGATGTTGGCAAGCACCTCGTCGTCGACGAAGGCCTGAAGCTCCCCGGCATCCGAGAAATCGAGCTGCGTGGTAAAGAAAGTGGCGGAGGCAAGGCGATCGTCGCCCGTTGCCTTCATATGCGCCAGCGTGCTGCCGAGCATTGTGCCGCCGATGCAGTAGCCCACCACATTGGCCTTGTCGGCGCCCGTCTCCTCGAGCGCCTTGTCGAGGGCCGTGTATACGCCCTTCTTCATGTAGCTGGCCCAGGTCTCGTCCTTCTGCTCGGGCCCGGGATTGACCCAGGAGATCAGGAAGACCGTGTAGCCCTGTGCCACGAGCCAGCGGATCATCGACTTCTTCTCGTTGAGGTCGAGGATATAGAACTTGTTGATCCAGGGCGGGCAGATGACGAGGGGGCGCGTTTTTACCTTCTCGGTTGACGGCGCGTACTGGATGAGCTGCATGACTTCGTTCTCGAAGACCACGCTGCCCGGCGTGTTTGCCATGTTGCCGCCGACATGGAAGGCCTCCATGTCGGTCTGGCGGATGCGCAGATGCCCCTCGCCCTGCTCGATGTCGCGCATGAGGTGTTCGAGGCCGCGGAGGAGGTTCTCGCCCTTCTGCTCGATCGTCGCCTCGATCACGTCGGGGTTGAGGGCGGGGAAGTTCGAAGGGGCGTGGGCTTCGATGAAGTTGCGCACGACGAGGTCGAGCTTCTTGCGGTCCTGCGCCGAGAGGTCGTCGGCGTTCGCGACCTGATCCTTCAGCCAGCTGGCGGTCAGGAGATAGGACTGTTTGAGGTAGTCTAGGACCGGGTTCTCGGCCCAGGCTTCGTGCTTGAAGCGCTTGTCTCCGCGGGCGGGCGCGGCGGCGGGCTCGCCCTCTCCGCCGAGGACGCGCTGCCAGGAACGGAGCCATAGATCGGCCTGCGCCGACCAGAACTTCATGCCCGCCTCGACCGCGCGCTGCGGGTGATCCATGTAGCCGAAGGCGAGGCGTGCCATGGCGGGTGCGGTGTTGAGCGGGTCGGGCCGCAGCGTCGTGATGTCGTCGATCGCACGGTCGAGGGACTGCATCCAGACATTCTGCGACCGGGCGGACAGCGTCTGCAGCCGTCCGGCCAGCGTCGGCGTCGTTGCGGCCGCGGCAGCACCTTGCGTCTCGTCCTTCGCCATCGCTTCCTCCTTGCGGGCCTTGGGCCCGTTATCTGTTGCTGGAGTACCCGTCTTCCGCCGCATTGTCGCCTATCCGCTGGCGGGCCGGCTGTGCCGCCGCTACACTCTGCCCTACGCTACGCCATCGGATCTTGATCGGGTACGTAACATGCGCCTTGCCGCCATCGCCACCGTCGGGCTCGTGATGATGCTCTCATCCTGCGGAACCGTCGGGCTTTTCGGCGAGTACGACGTGCCCGAGAGCCCGGAGACGGCGGAGGCGCCCTGGCCGCGCTTGGTCGATGTCCCCGGCGCCCCGCCGGTCGGCGCCTACTCTGCCGCTGTACCGGACCCGGCCCAGGGCGTGGCACTGCAGGTGGAGCTCAATGCCGCCGCTGCCGAGCAGAACGCCGCCGCACAGGTACTGGACGAGCCCGTGTTGAGCGATGCGGACCGGCGCAAGCTTGGCCGTTAGACACGTCGGGCAGCGCAAGGAAATCGTCGCCGCGCCCCCCAAAAGGGTTGAAACCGGGGGGGGGGGGGGGGCGGGGCCGGGGGGGGGGGCCGCGGCCCGCAAAAGTGGCGGGGGCGGGACAGATCCCGCCCGCCGGCGCGAGGGGCCCGACCCCCAACAACCC
>JBCBYV010000041.1:0-28023 GCA_039815685.1 Pseudomonadota bacterium
CGACGCGCTGACGGAGATCGAGGGAAAGAGGTCGGGTCATTGAGGCTGGCCTCCTCACCAGCCTCAAGGGTGAATCACGCCCGAGCCCGAAACGGAATCCCCCGCAGCGATTCCGTGCGGTCGCAAACTGCTCTAGGGCGCCGATGCGCGGAACGTCGCTCAAGCGAGGGCGGCCTTCACGGCGCGCGCCGCGTCCCGGATCGCATCGTCGTCGCCGGCCTGCAGCGCGGCATCGGAGACGAGCTTGCCGCCCATCCCGCAGCAGACCGCGCCAGCAGCGAAGTAGCCCGCGAGGTCGTTCGCCTCGATACCGCCGGTCGGCATGATAGCGATCATCGGGTAGACCGACCGCAGCGCCTTGACGAAGCCCGGCCCGCCCAGTTGCGCGGCCGGGAAGACCTTGACGAAGGCCGCACCCTCCTCATGCGCGCGCAACGCCTCGGTCGGCGTCGCCGCGCCCAGCGCCACAGGGGCGCCGCCGCCTGCCGCCATCAGACCGGGCACGAAGGCAGGGGAGACGATGAAGGAGGCGCCCGCATCCAGCGCCGCGCGCCCTTGGTCGGCCGTCAGCACCGTGCCGACCCCCACGGTCAAGGCCGGGTCGAGGGCGAGATCGCGGATGATCTCCATCGCGCCGGGGGTCGTGAGGGTGATCTCGAAGAGCTCGAAACCTTCTTCGGCGAGCAGCGCCACACCGCGCCGCGCCGCGGCCTCGGTCGCGGTTCGGACGACCGGCGCCACCCGCGCGGTCTTTAACTTTGCTGCAATATCGCTCATGCCTCTGACGCCCCTCGTCGTGGTCACAAAACGGCGGTGCTGCGCCGGGCCAGAAGCTCGGCATGCAGGGTTACGGTCGCCTCTGCCGCACCATCTGTCAGTGCGGAAAGGATGATCCGCGCCGTCTCGGTCCCAATCCGGTGCGCATGGGCGTCGAGCGTGGTGATGCCGGGCAGCGCGTGCTCGGACACGTCATAGGCACCGAACCCGGCAATCGCGATCTGCTCCGGCACCGACAGACCCCGCCGGATCGCGGCGTTCATCGCACCGAAGGCCGAGAGATCCGAGACGCACATCACCGCCGTCGTATCCGGCCAGCGGTCAAGCAGACGGTTCATCGCCTCCGCGCCCTCGCGCATGGTTATGGGCGGGTCGAGATCGGTCACGACCCGATCTCTCGGCAGACCCAGCCCTTCGAGGGCGTTGAGGAACCCGTGCTGGCGGTCTGCGCCCCGCGTATCCCGCGCGCTGGCGCCGCCGATGAAACCGATGCAGCGGTGCCCCTGATCGAAGAGATGCTGCGCCATCCGGGCACCGGCATCGGCATTGGAGAAGCCCACGACGCGGTCGATCGGATTGCCGGGCAGGTCCCAGGTCTCGACAACCGGCACGCCCGCTCCCGCCAGCAGCGCGCGGCAACGCTCGGTGTGGGCACCGCCGGTCACGACGATGGCCTCAGGGCGGCGGCGCAGGAAGGCCTCGACCAGGCGCTCCTCCTCGGCGACATCATAGTCGGTGTAGCCCAGCAGAAGTTCGAAGCCGCTCTCGTGCAGACCTTCGGTCAGGCCACGCGCCGTGTCCGCGAAGTTCGCGTTGCTGAGCGACGGGATGGTCATGGCCACAAAGCCCGAGCGCCGCGACGAGAACGCCGCCGCAGTCAGGTCCACCACATAGCCGAGCTGATCGGCGGCCGCCCGGATCTTTTCGCGCGTCGTCGTGCTGACCGACGTGCCCGACCGCAGCGCCCGGCTGACGGTCATGGGCGACACACCAGCGAGGCGCGCAACGTCAGCCATGGTGGTCTTGCGGGTCTCTGTCATGATTTCGCGATGAGCAACAGCGACATGTTATCGATACCATTCAGCTATGGGCTCTGCCTGTTCCTTGTCAACCGCGGAGCGGTGGTCTGACCCGGCTCGATCCGTACGGGCATCGCAACCCGCGTCTCGACACGCACCCCGCGCATCGCCGCCACCAGCATCCGTGCCGCGGTCTTGCCCATCAGGGCGCGTGGCGTGACAGAGGTGGTGAGCCGGCGGTTCAGCACGTTGTTGATGTTGAGCCCGTTGAAACCGGCAATCCCGATGCTGCCGGGGACGCTGACGCCCGCGGCCTCGCAGGCCATCAGCCCCCCGAACGCCAGGTGATCGTTCAGAAAACAGAGGACATCCGGCCGAGGATGCAAGGCGAGCGCCCGGACCGCGCCGTCCCGTCCGGCCTCGAAGGACGGGGCTGCGCTGACGCGGACCTCGCCCATCGCCACACCGTCCTCGGCAAAGGCCGCAGCCAGCCCCGCCAGCCGCTTCTCCGCCCGCGGATCGCGGCCGGGCGGGGTCGCAATATAGACAGGTGTTCTATACCCCAGCCGCAGGAGATGCTGGCCGAGGTCATGGCCC
This sequence comes from Pseudomonadota bacterium, assembly GCA_039815685.1. Taxonomy (GTDB): domain Bacteria; phylum Pseudomonadota; class Alphaproteobacteria; order Rhodobacterales; family Rhodobacteraceae; genus Thermohalobaculum. Next base: position 2,394 of record JBCBYV010000041.1, read on the forward strand.
ACCGCGCGGTGATCGATCCCGACATTAAGATCGATCGGATCATCGGTCACGTCCCAAAGCTGGAGGACGGGCATTCCCGCCCAGCGCAAGCGCTCGCCCACTTCGGGCGCATGGTCGATCCCCGATAGAACCAGTGCCGCCGGGGACCAGGTGACCATGCGCTCGACCCAGGCCGCCTCTCGCGCGAGGTCATAGTCCGAGGTCTCGATGATCGTCTCGAGCCCGGCATGGCTCAGCGTCTCGCGCATCCCCCCGATGATCTCGGCAAAGACCGCGTCAAAGAGCGTCGGGACGGAGATCGCGACCAGGTTCGATGTCGCCTGCGCCAGCGACCCGGCGAGGCGGTTGGGGGTGTAGCCCATCTCCTCGGCCAGGGCTGTAATGCGGCCACGCGTCGCCTCGGACACACCCTCCACACCGCGGAGCGCCCGGCTGACCGACATGATCGATACGCCCGCCGCCCGGGCGACATCCTCGATTCTCGCTGCCTTCTCCGCCATCGCGCGCAACGTTAGCGCTAACGCAGATGGAAACAAAAGAATCTTGCGTTGGGCGTCCGCTCAGCGCAACTGATATCGATAACAATAAGACGGGAGGAGCCAGCGTGCCGCGCATCGTGCTGGACAAGATCGAGAAAAGCTTCGGCTCCGTGCGGGTATTGCAGCCGCTGGAGCTCGAATTTGCCGATGGTGAGTTCACCGTGCTCGTTGGCCCGTCGGGCTGCGGAAAGTCCACCACGCTACGGATCCTCGCGGGGCTCGAGACGCCCACTGGCGGCGAGATCTACTTCGACGACCGGCCGATCACCGGGCTGGAGCCGAAGGACCGGGACATCGCGATGGTGTTCCAAGACTATGCGCTCTACCCGCATATGAACATCGCAAGGAACATGAGCTTTGCCCTGCGCCTCGCCCGGGTGCCGAAGGACGAGATCACGACCAAGGTCGGGCGCGTGGCCGAGATGCTGAACATCGCCCATCTGCTGGAGCGCAAGCCGGCCGAACTCTCCGGCGGTCAGCGCCAGCGCGTCGCCATGGGTCGCGCCCTCGTGCGCGACGCGGGCACCTTCCTGTTCGACGAGCCGCTCTCGAACCTCGACGCCAAGCTGCGGGCGCGCATGCGCACGGAGCTGGCCGAGATGCGCGACCGCATCGACAAGAACATGATCTACGTCACCCACGACCAGATCGAGGCAATGACCCTCGGGGACCGCATCGTCGTGATGGCCGACGGCGTGGTCCAGCAGCAGGGCACCCCCCAGGAGCTGTTCGAGGCACCGGTCAACAAGTTCGTCGCAGGTTTCATCGGCACACCGACCATGAACTTCCTGGATGGCGAACTGGTGCGGCAGGACGACCGGCTATGGGTGCGGGGCGACGGCTACCTCTTGCCCCTCTCGCCGGAGACGACGCAGCGGCTGAACGGCCACAGCGCGGCCAGGGTCACGACAGGCATCCGGCCGTCTGCGTTTTCGACCGACCCGGGCACTGGCGTGCCGATCGAACTCAGCCTCGTGGTGTCCGAGTACCTCGGCACCCAGTCGGTCCTCGCAACCCGCTGCGGTCCGACCGAGGTGCAGGTCGAGATCACCGGATCACCCCGCGCGCGTCCGGGCGATCTGATGACGTTCGGCGTGCAGTCTCAGGATATCCGCCTCTTCGACGCCGATACCGGTGTGACGCTGTGAACCTAGAACGAGATCAAAAAAGGGAGGGCAACAATGCTGAAATCTCTAAAGGCCACCGCAATCGCCGCGGTCGGAGTCGCGATGGCAGGTGTCGCCATGGCCAACCCCTACGAACCCTACGAGGGCACGACCCTTGTCGTGAACTTCCCGGCGCACCCGCATTACGACGCCGTGATGAGGGTGCTGCCCGAGTTCACCAAGGAGACCGGGATCGAGGTCGAGGTCGACCAGCTCCAATACCTCAAGATGCGCGAGCGTCAGACGCTGGAGCTGACCAAGGACGATGGCGACTACGACCTGATCGCCTATGTCGTCTTCTCCAAGGCCGACTATGTCTTTGCCGACCAGCTCGAGAACCTGGCGCGGTTCTTCATGAACCCCAAGCTGGCAGATCCCAACTATGACGCCGACGATCTGATCGACGGTTATGTCGAGAACATCGGCGTTGCGGGCGGCAAGAAGGGCTATCTGCCGGGCAAGACGGGCTCGCTTTTCGGGATCCCGTTCGGGTCGGAGACCTCCGTCCTCGGCTATCGGAAGGACATCTTCGAGAAGCACGGCCTCGAGGTTCCGCAGACCTACGAGGAGATGCTCGATCTCGCCTGCAAGATCCCGGAGCTCGAGCCGGGTATGGGTGGCATGTCCTCCCGCGCGGCCTCGGGCCATCAGGCCTCGCACGCGTTCCTCCTGCATCTCGCCCCCCTCGGCGGCCGGGTGCTCGACGACAACTGGAACCCGATCGTGAACAACGAGGCGGGCGTCGCGGCGGCCAACGCGCTGAAGAAGATCGTCGATTGCGGCCCGGAAGGGGCGTCCGGCTTCGCCTTTGGCGAAGCGCTGGCGAGCTTTCTGCAGGGCAAGACGGCCATGTATCTCGACACGACCGTGGTCGCGGGTCAGATCAACGACCCTGCCAAGTCCAAGGTTGTCGGCAAGGTCGGCTGGGCCATGCATCCCGAAGGCGTCCGCCGCGGCTCGCAGACCGGTGGCTTCGGCATCGGCATCCCGAAGAACGCCGAGAACAAGGAGGCAGCCTTTCTGCTGATGCAGTGGCTGACCTCGAAGAGGGGTGACAAGCTGGTGGCGATGGCTGGCGGTAACCCCTCGCGCTTCTCGACCCACGCCGATCCGGAAGTGAACGAGAAGTTCCCGCACATGGCCGTCTTCGGTGAGGCCCTGAAGCACGCCGATCCCGACTGGCGTCCGATCATCCCGGTCTGGGGCAAGATCAACGCCGATCTCGGCACCACGCTGAGCAAGGTGCTGACCGAGGATCTGGACCCGCAGGAGGCCCTCGACGGCGTCGCCGAGCGCGCCAGAGAGGTCCTGACCGAGGCCGGTTACTACACCTGGCAGTAACGGCACCCGAGGGGTGGGGTCGAACCCCACCCTCCCCAGAGGATCGGCCCCATGCTCTCCCAGCGCCTCAATCGCCTGACGCCCTATCTCTTCCTGGCGCCCGCGCTTGCGGTGCTGGCTATCGGGCTGCTCTACCCGATCTGCTATATGGTCTACGCCAGCTTCCTGGACTGGAACCCCAGTCAGCGGATTGGCGAGGCCGACTGGAAGGGTCTTGCGAACTATACCGGCCTGCTGGCTGATGAGGCCTTTCACGAGAGTTTCTGGGTCACCCTGAAATTCGCCTTCATCGTCGTCGTCATCGAAATGGTCCTGGGCGTCGGCCTCGCGCTCCTCCTCGATCGCGAGCTGCGCGGCATGGCGGCGCTGCGTACGATCTTCATCTTGCCGATGATGATCGCGCCGATCGTCGTAGGCATGGTCTGGCGGTACATGTACCACCCCTCCGTCGGGATCGTGAACCGGACGCTCGAGAGCATCGGGCTCGAGCCGATCCCCTGGACCTCCGACGGCACCTGGGCGTTCTGGTCCATCGTGATCGCCGATATCTGGCAGTGGACGCCCTTCATCTTCATTCTGGCGCTGGCGGCCCTGCAGTCGCTGCCGCGCTCGGCGCTCGAAGCCGCGCGTATCGATGGCGCGACCGCCTGGCAGCAGATCTGGCACATCAAGCTGCCGCTCATGATGCCGGTGCTGATCGTCACGCTGCTGCTTCGCCTGATCGATGCCTTCAAGGTGCTGGAGGTGATCCTGGTCATGACCAATGGCGGACCGGGCCTCTCGACCGAGATCCTTGCGCTGCGCATCTCGCGCACCGCGTCCGAGTTCCGTGAGCTCGGTGAGGCCGCGGCCATGTCCAACGTCCTCTTGATCCTGCTCCTGATCCTGACGCTCGCCATGTTCGCCTACAACAAGCTGGTCGAGGCCCGAGCCGCCCGCCTGCGCGCCGCGCGCGAAGAAGACTGAGGGCAGGAGGACCAAGCCATGACAGCCCGTCCCAACATCGCCTTCTACGCCCTGATCGCCTGCATGGTGATCATGTCCGCGGGGCCGATCGCGCTGATGCTCACGACCTCGCTGAAGCTGAACGTCGACATCATGTCCGACACCTCCAGCCTGTTCTTCATGCCGACGGTGCGAAACTACGAAACGGTCCTCTGCAACGCGCTGTGGTACGCGCCCGCTCATGTGGATTTCTGCGACAAGACCTTCGGCCGGGCGCTGGGCAACTCGCTGATCATCGCGACCATCTCAACCGCGCTGACCCTGATCATCGGCACCATGGCGGCCTACGCCATCGTGCGCTTTCGCTTCATGGGTCGCGGCGCGGTGAACCTGACCACGCTGATGATGCGCATGGTGCCGCCCGCCGTGCTGCTGGTGCCGGTCTTCGGGATCTGGACGTTCCAGTACGGTCTCGACGGCACCTATTCAGGCATCATCCTCGTCTACACCGCCATGAACCTCCCCTTCGTGATCTGGATCCTCCAGAGCTTCATCGTGCAGGTTCCGATCCAGCTGGAGGAGGCGGCCAAGATGGATGGCGCGGGGCCCTTCCGTGTCTTCTTCCTGATCGTGCTCCCTGTCATCAAACCGGGTCTTGCCGCGGCCTCGATCTTCACCTTCCGCATCGCCTGGAACGAGTTCCTTCTCGCCAACGCCCTGGCCGATCGGGGCACCCGCACGGTGCCAGTGACCATCGTGAACTCGCTCTCCGAGCATGACATCGACTGGGGTGTGATCATGGCCACGGGAACGCTGCTCGCGATCCCGCCGATCATCTTCACCTTCATCGCGTCCAAGCAGATCATCACCGGCATGACGGCAGGAGCCGTGAAGGGATGATCGACTGGCTCCTGGCGCCGATCGATCCGAGCCGCGCGCACGAGGTCGGCGCCTATGTTTCCTGGCACGGTCGGCTGATGGTGCTGGCCTGGGGCGCACTCTTCCCGCTGGGTGTGCTGGTTGCGAGATACCTGAAAGTCACGCCGAAGCAGGACTGGCCGCGGGAGCTCGACAACAAGACCTGGTGGCACGCCCACCTCGCACTGCAATACACCGCTGGCGTCGCCATGATCGTCGGGCTGGTCCTCATCCTCCTCACCGAAGGCGGCAGCTCAACCCATGCCCATCTCGGCTGGGTGATCGCGGGCTTTGCCGCCCTGCAGTTTCTCGCAGGCTGGTTCCGGGGCACCAAGGGCGGCCCGACCGAGCCCTCCCTGCGTGGCGACCACTACGACATGACCCCCCGCCGCCTCGCCTTCGAGTACTTCCACAAATTCGCGGGCTACGGCTTGCTGGGGCTGGCGACCTGGGGGATCGTCTCCGGTATGTGGCTGGCCAATGCACCGGTGTGGATGTGGCTCGGACTGGGCCTCTGGTGGGTCGGGCTCGTCGCGGTCTTCGTTGCGTGGCAGCGACGCGGTCTCGCGGTCGACACCTACGAGGCGATCTGGGGCCCGGATCCAAGCCTGCCCGGAAATCGCCGCCGCCCCATCGGCTGGGGCATCCGCCGGCGCGGTGGACATCATCCGGCGGAGTGAGCCACCCCACGGGCTCCGTCCGAGACGAAGCCAGCAAGCCCATCTGTCGTGGTTCGGTGGCGGTGACGCCCCCTGCCGCTTTTGCTTCAACGGCTCAGCCCGAGCGATGATGGCGAGGCCGGGCGAGCCCACCTGCGGCCCCGCACGGTCATCGGCGGGTTGATGCCATCGTTCTCTTGGCCTGCCGTTCCGGCCTCACAGCGTGAAGGATTGCGCCGTCGTCACATGGTGATGGATGCGGCCTTGGAAGAACTGCTCGACGAGTTCGACCGTCTTGTCTTTCGAAGCGAAGCGCGCATCGCATTTCAACGCCGCGGCCATGGCCGCGCGGTCGGGATAGCTGATCGCCAGGACCAGCGGAAACTCGGGCGCACCCTCGTCGCGCTCCTCCGAGAACATCACCCGGACCTCCTGCGCTCCGTCGAAACGGGTCCACAGCGGCACCAGATGGTCATTGACGAAGGCGCGAAATGCGTCGGTCTGACCTTCCTTCACCGAACCTTCGAACAAGGCATAGCGCGTGATCATGTCGGGATCCCCTCCGTGTCGCGTTTCTCGAAGAACTCCATGACGGCGGCCTGGTCCGCATCGCCCAGCCCCACAGCAGTCAGGAGCCGATGCACCTCGGCACAGGCGGCGGTGAGCGGCATCGCGGTATTGGTCAGGCGCGCGAGATCCTGCACGCCGTTGAGGTCCTTCACCATGTTGGCGATCCGCCCCGTCGGCCGGTAATCCTTCGCCGCCATGCGTGGCATGTACTCCTGCAGGAGCGCGCTGTCCGCGCGGCCGCCTTTCAGCGCCAGGGGGATCTTTGCCGCATCGACCCCTGCATCCTGCGCCAGGCGTGTCGCCTCGGCCACCGCCAGGAACCCGATCCCGCAGAGGAGCTGGTTGATCAACTTGGTGGTCTGTCCCGCACCAGACGGCCCCATCAGGGTGTAGTTCTTGCAGAGCTTGGACATCACCGCCTTCGATGCCTCGAAGTGCTCGGGCGCACCGCCAGCCATCACAGTCAGCTCCCCGATCAGCGCCTTCGGCGCGCCTCCAGACAGGGGCGCATCGACCCAAGACAGGCCCTGATCCGCCGCCTGCCCGGCCAGCGCCATGGTCGATGGCGGGTCGATGGAGGACATGTCGATAATTAGCGTGCCCCGCGCTGCCCCTTCGGCCACGCCCTCGGCACCGAACACGGCGGCCCGCACGATGGCCGCCGAGTTCAGGGAGGTGATCACGAACCCCGCCTGCCGCGCTGCCTCCGCCGCCGAGGCAGCGCCGACGGCGCCCTTCTCCACGAGGCTCGCTACCGCGTCCGCGTCCAGATCGAAGACCGTGAGATCCATCCCGACCTCGGCCAACCGCGTCCCGATGGCGCCGCCCATGGCGCCGCATCCGATCAAGGCCACCTTGGTCATTCGCTGCTTCCTTGCGATCTCTGTGTTCTGCACTGCTGCAGATGCGATGGAGCCGGCTGTTCGGCCGCGCGCAGAACGGCCGCGCCACGCCCCGCATTCGAACGGGTGCTTACAGACATGCCGTCATGCCCCCGTCGACGAAGAGCGTGTGCCCGTTCACGAAACTCGAGGCGGCCGAAGACAAGAAGACTGCCGCCCCGATCAGCTCGTCCATCTGGCCCCAGCGGCCCTGCGGCGCGCGCCGCGCCACCCAGGCCGTGAACTCCGGGTCGGCAACCAGTGCCGCCGTCAGCTCGGTGTCGAAATACCCCGGGGCGATGGCATTCACGTTCAGCCCCTTGGGCGCCCAGTCCGTCGCCATGCCTTTGGTCAGGTTGGCCACCGCTCCCTTCGAGGCAACGTATGGCGCGATCCCTGGGCGCGCCAGCGCCGTTTGTACGGACGCGATGTTGATGATCTTCCCCGCGCCGCGCCCGATCATGTGCCGGGCCGCCGCCTGCCCGACATTGAAGACCGAGGTCACGTTCACCGCCATCAGCCGCTCAAAATCTGCGGGATCGAAATCCTCGAGCGGTGTGCGGTGCTGCATACCGGCGTTGTTCACGAGGATGTCGATCGGGCCCTCCGAGGCTTCGAACCCATCCACGGCCGCGCGGGCCGCCGAGTGATCCGTCACATCGAAAGGCAGGGCCACAGCACCCAGCCGATCCGCCGCCTTGGCCAGCTTGTCCATCGACCGGCCATTCAGCACGATCCGCGCGCCCGCATCGCGCAGCCCCTGCGCCAGCACATAGCCGATGCCTTGGCTCGATCCCGTGATCAGAGCCGTCTTTCCGGTCAGATCGAACAGTTTGGTGGACATCCCTGCTCCTTGTCTTTACACGCCCGTCACGCCTATATGTTATCGATAACATATGCAAGGGCCACCGGGAGAGAAGCATGACAAGACCCGAAATCCTGCAGGTCGGCCCGTACCCGGCATGGGACGAAGAGCCCCTGAACGCCGCCTATAGGGTGCACCGCTATTTCGGGGCGCCGGACAAGGCCGCACTGCTGGCCGAACACGGGCCGAAGATACGGGGTATCGCCACGCGCGGCGAACTCGGCGCCGACGCCGCGATGATAGCAGCCTGTCCCGCGCTCGAGATCATCTCTGTATATGGCGTCGGCTACGATGCGGTGGATCTCGGCGCCGCGCGGGCCCGCAACATCCGGGTAACCAACACGCCGGACGTGCTGACGGCGGACGTGGCCGATCTTGGCGTCGCGATGATGCTGACCCAGTGGCGCGGCATGATCGGGGCGTCGGACTGGGTCCGCTCCGGCAACTGGGCTGCGCAGGGGCTCTACCCGCTGAAGACGCGCATTCACGGCAAGCGGGCCGGGGTATTGGGCCTCGGCCGCATCGGCTACGAGGTCGCACGCCGCCTCTCAGGGTTCGACATGGACATCGCCTATACCGACGTCGCTCCAAAGGACTATGCCGGGGACTGGACCTTCATCCCCGACGCCACTGCGCTGGCCGAACGCTCGGATGTGTTCTTCGTGACCCTCGCAGCCTCCGCCCACACGCGCCACATCGTCGGGGTGGAAGTCCTGGAAGCCCTCGGGCCGGAAGGTCTTCTCGTCAACATCTCCCGCGCCTCGAACATCGATGAGGACGCGCTCCTGGACGCGCTGGAAGCCCGTACCCTCGGGGCGGCCGCCCTGGATGTGTTCGAGGGCGAGCCGACACTGAACCCTCGCTTTCTCGCGCTCGACAACGTGCTCCTGCAGCCCCACCACGCCTCTGGTACCGTCGAGACGCGCAAGGCGATGGGTCAGCTCGTCCGCGACAACCTGGCCGCCCATTTCGCGGGTCAGGATCTGCCAACGCCCGTGCTCTGAGGACACCATGACAGCCCATATGAAAGCCATCGTCATCCATGCCGCCCGCGATCTGCGCATCGAGGATCAGGCCCTCGACGCACCCGGTCCGGGCGAAGTGGCCGTGCGCCTCGCCGCGGGCGGGGTCTGCGGCTCGGACCTGCACTACTACAACCACGGCGGCTTCGGAGCGGTGCGCCTGAAGGAGCCGATGATCCTGGGTCACGAAGTCTCGGGCCACATCACCGCCCTGGGCGAAGGCGTCACCGGTCTCGTGGAGGGCGATCTCGTCGCCGTCTCGCCCTCCCGCCCCTGCCGGGACTGTCGCTACTGCCGCGAGGGGCTGCCGAACCACTGCCTCAACATGCGCTTCTACGGCTCGGCGATGTCCTTCCCCCACATCCAGGGCGCCTTTCGCGAGGTGCTGGTGGCCGATGCCAGCCAATGCGTGAAGGCTGACGGGCTGACACCGGGCCAGGCAGCCATGGCGGAGCCGCTATCGGTCTGCCTGCACGCCATCCGCCGCGCGGGTGAGATGCTGGGCAAGCGCGTGCTGGTCACCGGTTGCGGTCCCATCGGCGTGCTCTGCATTCTCGCGGCACGGCGTGCCGGTGCAGCCGAGATTGTCGCGACCGATCTTGCGCCCAACGCGCTTGCCCATGCGGCGCGCGCGGGCGCGGACCGGGTGATCAACATGGCCGAGACGCCTGAGGCGATGGAGCCCTATGCCGCCGAGAAGGGCACCTTCGACGTGCTCTTCGAAGCGACCGGCGTGGCTGCCGCACTGGCTGGCGGCATCAACGCCATGCGCCCCCGTGGCGTGGTGATGCAGCTCGGCCTTGGCGGCGACATGGTGGTGCCGGTCCAGACCCTGACAGCCAAGGAGCTGGACCTGCGTGGCTCGTTCCGTTTCCATGAGGAGTTCGCGACCGCGGTGACCCTGATGCAGAAGGGCCTGATCGATGTCGCACCGCTCATCACCCACACCCTGCCACTGGCCGAGGCCGAGACCGCGTTTCGGATCGCAGGCGACCGCTCCCAGGCGATGAAGGCGCAGATCGCCTTCGCATGAAGGGCCGGACACGCGGCGAGCGGGCCCACTGATTGCGTCGCGCACCGGCCGGGTTGCTCTGCGCCCGCAGCACAGTTCCCTCAGAGAACGCGTCGCGGCAACGCGGTCGCGACGGCGCTCAACGAACCTCTTCGGCTCCGACGGCGGCCAACGCTGCACGGGCAACCTCGAGATCCTGATCCGGCCTTCCCGACCCGACGCCGATGCCGCCGACCAGAACGCCGCCGATCCGGATCGGCAGGCCGCCCGGCAGCCCGGTGACCCCACCCTCGGTCGCGGCGGCGATGGCCGGACGCACTGCCTCGGGAATGCTCTCGGACGCGACGCCATGGGACGCGGCAGTCAACGCCTTCGCCAAGGCACTGCGTAAGCTCAGGAACTTCGACCCGGTCATCCGGATCTCGCCCAGTTGCAGACCGCTGGGATCGACGATGACGATGCATTGCGGCTGGCCCATATCCTCGGCCTTGGCGACGGCCGCCGAGAGCATGGCCAGCACGCCCCGATGGGTCAGCCGCCGGGTCTCATGGGTGAGTGTCATCGGGCTTGCGCCTCCGGTCAGGGACGATATGTTATCGATAACACCTAGCATTGCCCCACGAGCGAAGGAAGATCCCATGTCCTTTTTTGAAGCCCACGCACCGGTCTTCAACACCTATGTGTTGGGCAATGCCCAACTGAAGCGCCTCGCCACGGGCTTCGATTGGGTCGAAGGGCCGGTCTGGTTCGGCGATGCGGACTGCCTGTTGTTCTCGGACATTCCCAACAATCGCATCCTGCGCTGGAACGCGGAGACGGGGATATCCACCTACCGCGCGCCGTCGAACTTCTCGAACGGCCACACGCGCGACCGGCAGGGGCGGCTTGTCAGTTGTGAGCATCTGGCCCGCAGGGTCACGCGCACCGACTATGACGGCACCATCACGGTGATCGCCGATGGTTTCGGAGGCAAGCGGCTCAACTCACCGAATGACGTGGTGGTAAAGTCGGACGGGACGATCTGGTTCACCGACCCCCATTACGGGATCAAGCAGGATTACGAGGGCCAGCACGCCGAGCAGGAACTACCCTGCTGCGTCTACCGCGTTGATACGTCGGGAGAGATCAGCGTGGTGGCGGAGGATTTCAACGGACCGAACGGTCTTGCCTTCAGTCCGGATGAGAGCCGTCTCTACATCGCCGATACAGGCCGCATGAACAGCGATGACCCGACCCATATCCGGGCGTTCCAAGTGACGGAGAGCGGGCTGTCGGGCGGGGACGTGCTGCATGTCATCGACACCGGCGCAGCGGACGGCTTTCGCTGCGATACCGACGGCAACATCTGGTCCTCGGCCGCCGACGGCGTCCACTGCGTCGCGCCGGACGGCACGCTCCTCGGCAAGATCCTGGTGCCGGAATTGGTCTCGAATGTCTGTTTCGGCGGGCGGCACAACCACCGGCTCTTCATCACGGCGACGACCTCGATCTACGCCATCAATCTCAATCGCCGCGGCGCGCTGAGCCAGGCGGCCTGACCGCCTGGACTAGGGCGCCCGGGCGACCGGCGCCGCCCGGCCCGAAGAACTCAGCGTTCCAGCTTGCCGATGCCCGAGAAGCGGAAGGCTTCCTGTTGCAGGGCGTCCAGCTCCTCGGCGCTCATCTGGTCATGGGCCACCGTGATCCGGCCGAGGAACACGAAGGGCAGGTCGTCGTTGCGGCCCTCCATATCGGCCTTGATCGCCTCGGCAGTGGCGGCGCCTACATCGTCGCCCATGCGCATCGGGGTGGCGTCGAGCTCGCCCCGTCGGATGGCATCCAGCTCCAGCCCCGTGCCGCCCCAACCGGTCGAGAAGATCTCCTCGTGCACGCCCGCGGCGACCTGCGCCTCGACCGAGCCCATCGCCATCGCCGTGTTGGCGTTATGGATGATCTTGGCCTCGGGATAGGCCTGCAGGATGAGGTTGGTCCCGGCAAACCCGCCTTCGCGCTGGTACTCGCCGTAGTGCTCGTAGGCCGCTGTCCAGTTACCCTTCTCCTGGACGCACTCCATGAAATCGCCGGAGCGCTGATTGTCGGTGATCCCCGGGATGCCTCGGTTCAGGGCATAGGTGACGTCCTTGCCCAGGCGACCCAGCATGTAATCGCACATGACCAGCGCGCCCGCAGCCGACGAGAAGTCGAACCACACATCGGGCTGGTTCTCGAGGTATTTGAGCGGCGTGTGAAACGCCCAGACATAGGTGTCGAAGCCCTCGGTTCCGCCAAGCTTGTCGATGTTGTCGGCCTGGGTCGCCAGTTCCGACGGGCCGAAGATCACGTAGTCATAGAGATCGGCGTCCTGCGCGACCTGGGTGGCATATGTGGCCTGCAGCGAGTGCTCGATCTGGCGCGAGGCGAACTCGGTCGTCTCGTACTCGATGCCCAGCTCGTCCAGCCGCTTGGTCATCGCCAGGTAGTTGCGCGCCCAGAAGTCGGAGACATCCGCCGAAGGATAGATCAGCGCGATCTGGATCGGCTTCTCCTGGCTGCCGCTGAACGGTACGGCCTCGGTGCCGACGACGGCCTGCAGGGCTTCGAGCTTGCCCTCGGCGTTCACCTCGTCAGGCACCCAGTAGTCGCGGTCCTCGGCCCCGGGCAGGGTCTTCAGGGGCAGATCCGCGGCCAGGGCCGTCGTCGCCACAAACGCCATGGTAGCGGTCGTCATCAGGAACTTGGTCATGGTTTCCTCCCTTGAATGTCGGTCTTCGTTCATCCGCTCTGGTTGGGATCGCTCGCCAGTCCGAAGCCTAGTGCGAGCAACAGGCAGACCGCCCCGAGGATCGCGGCCGTAAGGCGTATCAAGCGCTGGCCCTCACGGCTGGTCAGCGCGGCCTTCAGCGATTTCGCGCCGTCCCGGTCCTTGGTCTGTAGCGAAGTATAGAGCGCGACGGAGGTGATGATCACAACACCGGAGCCGACGGACTGCCAGAAGAACTCGATGCGCAGGGTGACGAGCGCATTGATCATCATCGAGAGCAACAGCACGCCCGCGAACGAGCCGATCAGCGAGGCCCGCCCGCCGAAGAGCGACGTGCCACCAACCACGACCGCCGCGATGGTGTGCAGGTTGAAATAGGGGGCCGAGGTCGCCTGGATCGCGTTCAGTTTGCCGGTCAGCATCACGCCTGCCAGCCCAGCCATCGCCCCCATCAGCACATAGGCGTAGATCTTGTGCCGATCGATGGCGATGCCGGTCATGCCGGCGGCCTCGGGGTTCGAGCCGATGGCGATGGTGTAGCGTCCGAACCATGTGTAGCGCAGCAAGACGTAGCCGATCAGGATGGTCGCGATGCCGATCACTACGGGGACGGGCAGGAATCCCTCGATCTGGCCGCGCCCGATCTCGGTGATAAGCTCTGGGAAGCGCGCCAGGACCAGCCCCTTGGCCAGCACCAGCGCAAAGCCGCGATAAACCAGGTCCATCGCCAGCGTGCCGATCAGGTCGGGTACGCGCAGCTTGGTGATCACCAGCCCGTTGATCAGCCCCAGCGTCGCCCCCATCATTAGCGCGAAGAGCACCGCGACCCATGCCGGGAAGCCGTATTGCTTGATCAGGAAGGCCATGCAGATGCCGGTTAGGGCGGCGACCGAGCCGATGGAGAGGTCGATCCCCCGCTGCGTGATGACAAAGGTCATCGCCATGGCCATCGGCAGGTAGAGCGCGGCCTCCAGCAGGATGATGTTCAGGTTCGAGAGGCGGAAGTACCGCGCAGGCTCCATCACGGCCATGACCGCGAGGATCATCAGGATCATCGACAAGGGCGCGATGATGGCCATGTAGGGTTCGAGCCGGGCCTTCAGGTCGCGCGGAGCGTTCTGGGTGGGCATGCGCGTCTCCTTACGCCGGCTCTTGCGCGCCGACGATCAGGCCGAGGACGTCCTGCTTGGTGCTGTCGGCGGTGCGAACGACACCGGCACGGCGGCCCCGGCGCATCACGTGGACACGGTCTGAGATGGCGAAGACATCGTCCAGCGAATGCGAGATCAGGATGATTGCGAGGCCCTGCGCGCGCAGGGTGCGGATCAGGTCGAGGGTTCGCGCGGTCTCCTGCGGGCCGAGCGCCGCCGTGGGCTCGTCCATCACCAGCACGCGCAGGTCGGCGTGATAGATGGCACGGGCAATGGCAATGGCCTGGCGCTGACCGCCGGAGAGGCTCTCGGTCGCCGCCCCCATGTCGGGCAGGACCACGCCCAGGCGGTCCTTCAGGGTGCGCGTGGCCTCGGCACGCATGCGCCTGTTGTCGAGGAGCGGGATACCCGCCACCCGGCGCACAAGCTCCGAGCCGAGGAACATGTTCGCCGCCGGGTCGAGGTGATCCGCCAGCGCCAAAGTCTGGTAGACCGCGTCGATCCCCACCGCGATGGCGTCCGAGTGGGACCCCATGACCAGAGGCTGGCCCTCCAGCCGGATCTCGCCCTCGGTCGGTTGGTAGACCCCGGTCAGGATCTTGATCAGCGTCGACTTGCCCGCGCCATTGTCGCCGACAATGGCCAGAACCTCGCCGGGATAGGCATCGAGATCCACGTCGGTCAGCGCCTGCACGCCGCCGAAGCGTTTCGAGATACCGCGCATGGTGACAATGGGTTCGGTCATGACTGCTCCCGCAAGTGTAGGGTGGGAAGACCCCACCCCAGGGTGCCTCACTTGCCCCAGATCTTCGAATACGCCTCGCGATAGGGCGTGTCCGGGTCGAAGGCATTCGTGTCGCCGAGTTTCTCCAGCCCTTCCTTTGTGACCAGCGCGGGCGAGGTGATGTAGCCCGAGCATGCCTCGCCCAGGATCGCGCGATTGAGCTCATCGACCAGCTGCCAGCCCTGAAGGTTCAGCGGCTCGGCCACCGTGACTGCCTGATAGCCGCCCGAGCGGATGCGCTGGAAAGCGGCCTCGGATCCGTCGCCCGCGGAACCCGCCTGCGGCCCCTCCTCGGGCGAAAAGCCTGCTGCGGCCAGCGACGGCCCCATGAAGTCGAAATAGAGGTCGTTGATCGCCAGCGCGTGGGTCCACTTCTCGCCGTGGCGCTGCAGCAGCGATGTGGTCAGCGGCCCCATCCGGGTCGAGGTATCGGCGATGGGCGTGTCGACATATTCGAGGACCGTGCCGCCCATCGCCTCGATCGTCTCCTTGATCCGGTCGGCCTTGTCGATCGCGATCTGGTAGGTCGAGTCGGTAAAGATCACCGCGCCGATCTTCTCGCCTGCCTGCTCCATGGCCCATTCCGCAGCGACCTCGGATACGGTCATGGCGTCGGTCGAGATGTTGGCGAAGATGCCGCCGGGCGCATCGCAGCCGATCTTGGGCCCTGAATGCCAGGCGACCATCGGAATGCTCGCGGTGACCACGCCCTCAAGGGCTGCCTGCTGTTCGACCGCATCGAAGCCGTTGATGATCAGCCCGTCCGGTTGCAGCGCCAGCGCCTGCCCGATGGCGGCGGTGCGGCCCGAGACCGAGCCCGCGCCGTCCAGGACCCGAACCTCCCAGCCGATCTTGGCGGCGGCTTCCTGGACCCCGTTGGTCACGCCCAGGATCCCGCCGTTCTTCAGGTCGGCGG
Source organism: Pseudomonadota bacterium (assembly GCA_039815685.1). Classification (GTDB taxonomy): domain Bacteria; phylum Pseudomonadota; class Alphaproteobacteria; order Rhodobacterales; family Rhodobacteraceae; genus Thermohalobaculum. The sequence goes on from JBCBYV010000041.1 coordinate 17,903, forward strand.
CGACCAGCACGATGGATTTGCCTTCAGCACCCTTGGGCCCGGTGGTCGGCCCGTCCCACGGGACCTCGGCCAGGGCCGATCCGGCCATGGTCGCGGCCAGAACTCCGGCCAGGGCTGCAGCGATCAGATCGCGTCTGTTCACGGTTCTCTCCCTTGCTTGCTATTTCTTCGCCGCGCCCTTGCGGCGCTGCGCGTATCCGGCGATGCCGATGGCCACCAGCAGGGTGACGCCGTTGAACATCGGCTCGACCCAGAACGAGCCGCCGAACTGCTGGATGCCCGAGATGCCGACGGCCAGGATCGCGACACCGACAATGGTGCCCCAGACATTGACCCGTCCGGGCTTGATGGTGGTCGAGCCCAGGAACGCACCGACCAGCGCGGGCAGGAGGTATTCGAGCCCGACGCTCGCCTGCCCGATGCGCAGTTTCGAGGCGAGGATGACCCCTGCCAGCGCGGTCAGGAGGCCCGAGGTCACGAAGGCGCCGACGACGAACTTCCGGTTGGGAATGCCGTTCAGCTCCGCCGCCTTGGGGTTCGCCCCGATGGCATAAAGGTACCGGCCGATCGGCGTGTATTCGAGCACCACCCATAGGGCGAGCGTGATCGCCAGCACGTAGAACCCGGTGATCGGCAGACCCAGCACGAAGGTCCCGTTGATGGCGTAGAACCCGGGATCAAGCGCGCCCACCACCTGCCGCCCGCCGGTGTGCCAGAGCGCGAGGGCATAGAGCACCGTGCCCGTCCCCAGCGTCGCGATGAAGGCGTCGATCTTCGCGACCTCGACCAGCATGCCGTTGCAGAAACCGACGAAGGCGCCCATGGCCAGCACCATGATCACCGCCACGGGCCAGGGCACCCCCATCAACTGCAGCGAGATCGCCAGGATGTGCCAGAGCACGATGCCATAGCCAACCGTCAGGTCGATCCGCCCGGCCACCATGGGGATCATCGCGGCCAGCGACAGGATCGCGATGATCGCCTTGTCCGAGATGATAGCCCTGAGGTTCAGCGTCGTCGGGAACGTGTCCGGCAGCAGGATCGAGAACAGCAGGATCAGCCCGGCCATCAGGATCACGAGCCCGTAGACCGGGACCAGCCGGATCAGGCGCGCAGCGGGGCTGAGCCCCTTCAGTTCCGCCTTGGTCGGCTCCAGCGCGTCGGATTCGATCGATTGCATGGCTCAGGCTCCTACGGCCGCCGCGGGGGCCTCGCCCGCCGAGGCTGCCTGGATCAGGGATTCGGTTGAGAGCGACACGCCCGAGAGGTTCGCGACGATCTGACCGCGGCTGAAGACCACCGCGCGGTGGCAGATGCTGGCGACCTCCTCGAAATCGGTGGACACCACGAGCACGGCCATGCCCGAAGCCAGCGCCTCGTAGAGGAGCGCGTAGATCTCGGCCTTGGCGCCGACGTCGACGCCTGCGGTGGGGTCCTCGGCGATCAGCAGCGTCCGGTTCGTCTCCAGCCAGCGGCCCACCACGACCTTCTGCTGGTTGCCGCCGGATAGCGCTTCGATGGCGAGCGTCGGGTCGTTGGGCGAGAGGCCGAGCGAGCCGCCGAGCTCTGATGCCTCGGCCTCCTCCCGCGCGGTCAGTTTGAAGTCGAAGAGACCGCGCCCAGCGGCGGAGGGGTTCAGATAGGCGTTCTCCCGGATCGTCAGCGCCGGTGCGATGCTCTCGACGATGCGGTCGCGCGCCACCAGCCCGATCCCCGCGGCCATGGCTGTGCGGGGGGAGGAGAGGTCGGGCGTCCGCCCCTCCAGCGTCATCTGCCCTGTGGCCGCTTCCGCGCCAAAGAAGGCCCGGCTGATGCTCTCATGTCCCGCGCCGCGCAGACCCACAAGCCCGACCAACTCGCCACGCCGCACCGTCAGGTCGATTGGCCCTGCCTGCGCGGTCCTCAATCCGCTCGCCTGCAGCACCACCGCTCCGTCATCGGCACGGGGCCGCGCGATGTCGCGGGTCTTGCGCCCGACGATCAGGCTGACGAGTTCCTCTGCACTCGTATGGGCAATGTCGCGCACGCCCACCATGGCCCCGTCGCGCAATACGGCGGCGCGGTCGGCGATGCGGAAGATCTCGTCCAACCGATGCGACACGTAGACCATCCCCACGCCCTTGTCGCGCAGCGGCCGCAGGGCGGCGAAGAGGCGCTCGACCTCGTCGGCGGGCAGGCTGGCGGTGGGCTCGTCCAGCACAAGGAAATCGCAGTCGACCGCCAGCGCCCGGGCGATCGCAACCAGCGATTTCTCGGTTCGAGTGAGGTCGCCGACCCGCGTCGTCGGATCGAAGGCGCAGTCCACTCGGGCCAGCGCGGTGCGGGCCGTGTCCTCCGCCGCGCGCCAGTCGATCAGGCCGCGCTTGCGCGAGAACCCCTGGGACAGCGCCATGTTCTCGGCCACGGTCATCCAGTCGATCAGGCCGAGATCCTGGTGGATGAACGCCACCGCCTGGCGCGCATCCACCCGACCGGGCGTGTGGGCATAGGGTTCGCCGTCGATGAGGACGCGGCCGCTGTCAGCCCCATGGATGCCGCCGAGGATCTTGATCAGGGTGGACTTGCCCGCGCCGTTCTCACCCAGCAATGCGACGATCTTGCCCCGCTCGACCTGCAGCGACACACCGCGCAGCGCCAGCGTGCCGCCGAAGGACTTGGCGACCCGATCAAAGAACAGACCTTGGCCGTGGCGTGGCGCCATCCGGTTTTCCTCCCTGACCGGCCGCGCCTTTGCGCAGCGCGTTACCGGTAACATGCGGCGAAGATGACGCCTGCTCTGGCGAGGTCAAGGAAAAAATGATACCGATAACACAAGAGAGATCGCTGAAGCGGCCATGCAAGCCGCGATGCGAGCGGCCGCCGGAACGGCCACGGGAGCGGCCATGGGAGCGGCATGGACAAGCGCAAACCCAGCCTGACCCAGGTTGCCGAAGCGGCCGGTGTCTCCAAGATGACCGCGTCGCGGGTCCTGCGAAATTCCGGACGCTTCTCGGGGGAGACGCGGGCCCGTGTGCTGCAGGCAGCCGACCGCCTCAACTACGTCCCCGACCGGCTGGCAGCGGCCTTCGGGTCCGAGACGGCCTCGACACTCGTAGGTGTTCTCGTCCCAAGGCTATCGGGCGGTCTCTTCGGGCAAGTCGTTGAGACGATTGATGCAACGCTCACCAGGTTCGGATACCAGACCCTGATCGGCACCTATGAGAACCGGGCCGAGCAGGAGGAAGCCTGGCTGAAATCGGTTCTCTCTTGGCGGCCTGCCGGGCTCATCCTGACCGGGCGCGGCCATACCGAGGGGACGTCGGCCATGCTGAAGGCCGCGACCCTGCCGCTGGTCGAGATCTGGGACCTGAACACCCGCCCGACGGACATCTCGGTCGGCATCAACCACTTCGACTGCGGCTACGAGATGGGGCGGCTGTTTCTCTCCCGCGGCCGGCGGCGGATCGCCTGCGCCGGCGCGGACGCCTCGGCACCGGGACTGGGCCAGGTCCGGTTCCATGGGTTTCAGGAGGCGTTGCGGGATGCGGGCGCTCCTCCCGCCGAGACCGAGATCCTGGAGGACAGGCCCAGCTTCTACCAGGGCTTCTATGCCGCGCAGACCCTCCTCGCCCGCCACGGGAAACTTGACGGCATCTACTTCCAGAATGACGAGATGGCGATTGGCGGCATGGCCTATTGTCAGAGCGCGGGGCTCGGCATCCCCGGCGATATCGGCATCGCCGGCTGGGGCGGCATGGACGCAGCGGCGATCCTCGAACGGCGACTGACCACCACGAACGTCTCGACGCGCGCGCTTGGCAAAGCCGCGGCGGAGGCCCTCCTCACCCGTGTCCGCGGCGAACCCGTGCGGGACGTGATAGAGATCCCAACAAAGCTCATCCCGGGCGGCACGCTCTGACCGAAGACGCCCCTGCCCAAAGCATCAGGCGAGGGGCCACGAGGCGACTGGTTTGACCGAGATGCCAGGTACCGTCATCGCCGGATTTGATCCAGCAATCCGGGTCGTCGCCAGAGAACTGAAATTGAGAGGTTTCCTGGACCCCGGGTCAAGCCCGTGGATGACGGCGAACGGTCTCTCCAGTCTCGGTCAGACCACGAGATGCTCTAGCCAAGCCGTAATTCTATACCGAGTTCGATCACCTTGCGCGCCGAGTGATCGTGCCCCACCAACAGCATGAGCCGCGCCGTCTCCACGCCCGTCTGGTATCGCCGCGCAACCGCACTGGATCCTGACGCTAGGCGACATCACTGCATTCGCGATGGACCATCCGATCGCGGGGGCGCTCTTCTCGATCACCGACCTTGCACTTGCCTTCCCGACCCTGCGCGGCGCCCTCGCCCGTCGCCGGGCCTCCCCGAGCGCCTAGCGGCCACTTGTCGCTTGAACTTCACAGATTACCCGTAGCATTGGGAATGCCCGTCGAGGTTCCGCAATGCCCCAAACCGCCCAGCCGCCGCGACCCTCCGCGCTAGCGCCGCCATGCCACATCTCCCGACGAAGACGGGCGATCGCGCAGAAGGTCAGGACGGACCGCAGCAAGACTTGCCGAGCGTCATGAGGGCAGCCGGCGGCCCATCTCGGTCGCCTTGCGTTCCCAACAATAAGGTCAAAACAGCGACCCATCTGCGATAACAAGCATGCTGGAGGAAGCGCCGGGGAGCCATGTCAGAACGGAGTAGAACATGCTGCCCACAAACGAGCTGCCGGCCCGCCGAAAGCGGCTGGTCATCGCCGGAGCCAATGAAAACCGGATATCTCCCGAACCACTACAGACGCACGCAGCCTCGGGCAGCAACCATTTCGACACGCTGACCGAGGATACGAAGGACCGGGCCCCGCGCCATCACCCGGCCACGATTGAGGCAGCCGGTGCGACGGCGTCCGGCATCGTCCCGGATCTCGCGCGCTCCGTCACCGGCATCGGCAACACCGCCCGCATCGATGGTGGCCATCATGGCGTCTGATCATGACACCGCGCTCGGCTATATCGAGAACCGGCCCTTCGACGAGATCGAGGTGGGAGACACGGCCGAGCTCGTCCGCACATTGCAGGCCCAGGATATCGATGCCTTCGCTGCCGTCTCGGGCGATGTGAACCCGGCCCATGTGGACCAGGAGTTCGCTGAGGGCGACATCTTCCACAAGGTCGTCGCCCACGGCATGTGGGGCGGTGCGCTGATCTCGAACGTCCTCGGCACCCAACTGCCGGGACCGGGCACGATCTATCTCGACCAGAGCCTCAGGTTTCTCAAACCTGTTGGGATCGGCGACACCGTGACCGTGCGGGTGACGGTTGCGGAGAAGCACTCCGAGAAGAAGCGCCTGACGCTGGACTGCCTCTGCATCAACAGCGATGGGGAAGCCGTGATCACCGGCCAGGCCGTCGTGATCGCACCCGACAGGAAGATCAGGCGCCCGCGCGTCGTCATGCCCGATCTGGTGATGCACCAGCGGGGGGGCGCCTATGACCAACTGCTCGCAAAGGCGAAACAGGCGCCGCCGCTGAGGACGGCAATCGTGCACCCCTGCGACACGGACAGCCTGGAAGCCGCGCTCAAGGTTCGCGATATCGGCCTTGTCGAGCCGATCCTGGTCGGGCCAACGGCGCGGATCCAGGCCGCGGCGGAAGAAGCCGGGCTGGACCTCGCAGGCGTCGAGATCGTCGATGCGGAGCATAGCCACGCCTCTGCCGAACGGGCGGTGGCTCTCGTGCGCGACAACCGAGCTCGGGCCTTGATGAAGGGCGCTCTCCACACGGACGAGATCATGTCCGCCGTCGTCTCCAAGGCTACCGGCCTCAGGACGGAGCGGCGGATGAGCCATGTCTATGTCATGGACGTGCCGACCTATCCAAAGCCGCTCCTGATCACCGACGCGGCGATCAACATCGCACCCGATCTGCAGACCAAGGCCGACATAGTGCAGAACGCGATCGACCTCGCCCCCGCCATAGGCATCGATGCGCCGAAGGTGGCGCTCCTCTCGGCGGTCGAGACGATCACCCCGCGCATGCCGTCGACCGTCGAGGCTGGCGCGCTCTGCAAGATGGCGGACCGGGGTCAGATCACCGGCGGCGTACTCGATGGGCCGCTCGCCTTCGACAACGCGATCTCGATGCGGGCCGTTGCGACCAAGGGCATCACGTCGCCGGTGGCGGGGCAGGCGGATATCCTCGTGGCACCGGACCTCGAGGCGGGGAACATGGTTGCCAAGCAACTCGTCTACCTCGCCGGCGCCGAGGCTGCGGGCCTCGTCCTCGGCGCTCAGGTGCCAATCATCCTGACCAGCCGGGCCGACGATACCCGCACGCGGATCGCGTCGACGGCAATCGCGGTGCTCTTCAACAGCAGGTTCGGCCAGTGAGCCGCATCCTGACGCTCAACACCGGCTCGTCCTCCCTCAAATTCGGGCTCTACGAAAAGGCGGCCGAGCCGGAGCTCATCCTGCGCGGGCAGATCGATGGCATCGGTCACGAGGCGCGCCTCATCATCATCGACGATGCCGGGACGAAGACCGCCCAGGATGTTGCCGCGCCGTGCACTTCCCCGGCTGAAGCGATCGAACACGTCGTCGGCGCGTTGCGAAGCGAGATGCCGGGGCTGACCATCGGCGGTGTCGGCCACCGCATCGTGCATGGGGGTCCGGACTATGCCGCGCCGATGGTCCTTACGCCTGATGTCCTCGAGCGACTGGCCGAGTTCTCCCCCCTCGCGCCCCTGCACCAGCCCCACAACCTCGCGGGCGTCGAGGCCGCGCATCGTGCCTTCCCTGGGTCGGTCCAGGTCGGCTGCTTCGACACCGCGTTTCACCGCGGCCATCCTTGGGTCAACGACACCTTCGCCATTCCCCGCTCGTTCTACGAGGAGGGTATACGCCGCTACGGCTTTCATGGGTTGAGCTATGACTACGTGACCGGCGTGATCGAGGCCGAGCACCCGCAACTCCATCAAGGCCGCATCGTCATCGCCCATCTCGGCAACGGCGCCTCGATGTGCGCGGTGCGGGATGGCCGAAGCGTGGGCTCGACAATGGGGTTCTCTGCGCTCGACGGCCTGCCGATGGGCACCCGCTGCGGCCAGATCGACCCCGGCGTCCTACTCTATCTCATCGAGGGGCGCGGGATGGCGCCGGGCGCCGTTCTCGAGATGCTCTACAAGCAAAGCGGCCTCCTGGGGCTCTCCAACCTCTCGAGCGACATGCGGACCCTCCTCGCGTCGGACAGCGCTGAGGCGGCCGAGGCCATCGATTACTTCGTCTTCCGCGTGCGGCGCGAGATCGGGGCGATGTCGGCGGTCCTCGGCGGCATCGATGCCTTGGTCTTCTGCGGCGGTATCGGCGAGAACGCGGCCCCGATCCGCGCCCGCATCGTCGAGGGCCTCGCCTATCTCGGTCTCGAGATCGATCCGCTGGAGAACGGCAGGAACGCCCAGGAGATCGGTGCCGGCAGAACACGCGTTATGGTGATCTCGACGGATGAGGAGCGCATCATCGCCCGCGCTGTCGGAAACTGGCTTCGGCAGTGAAGGCGGGCATGCTCTCAGCAATCGGACGGCGATCCCTCGCCCTCGCTCGACCGCGGCGAGAAGGCACCCCGCAGGGCACGATAGCGTCGATCGCCGCCGCCCACACGGAACCAACGATGCCCCTGGCGCCCAGGGGCGGCACTCCGGTCGGTAACACGCTCCGGCAAGGGATGCGCTTCTTTCTCAGCCAGCCGAGCAATTGGGGGCGGAACCTTTTCGCGGCTGAGGCGGTGAGCTGGGAGCGGGCCTACGAGTTCATGATCCAGGCGCTCAACGATGATCATCGGGATGTGCTCGCAATCCATCTGCACGCCGATCTCATTCAGGGCCACTCGAAGGAACTCGATCGTCGCCTGGAGCGAAAGCCGGGTAGTGCAGCGGTCGTCTGAAGGCGCCAGATCGGACAGCCGCGTTGGATCAAAGGGCAAGCGGCCCTTTGATCTCATCGACTAGTCCAGCTGCACCTACCGTGGAGCAGCCGAGGCTCGGGCGAGAACATGAGCATCAAGGAGATGGCTGAGCATTTCCCAGAAAAGGCGACACTTTGGGCCGAAAAGGTAGGCGATCGCGAGCATCTTGCGGGCCGGCAGTCTGGTCTGAGGGGGCGGGCTGGCCGCACCCTCAAAGGGCCCGTGGGCCGACGTCTGAGCTCAGAGCTCGCTGACCGCCGTGCTTTCGATCTTGGTCCAGTTGGTGTCGGCTTTATCGATGGTGCCCGGCTTGTCCTCGAGGAACAGGTTGTGAGCGCCGTCCGAGGAGTTCAGGTAGAGTTTGCCGTCGACGACCTTGAACAGGTGCGGCTGCGTCGGGACTTTCTTGCCCTTGCTCGTCCCGACCGAGCACCAGCCACCGTAGGCCGGCGCGAACTTGGCAGGGTCGGCCTTGAACTTGGCCATGTTCTCGGCCGAGGCGAACTTCCACACCACGCCATCGTGCTCGAACTTATAGTCGGCCGAGCCCTTCGTGGGCGCGCCGACAGTGTGATACGCGACCGCATCGTAGCCGTTGATGGCGATGTTCTTCCCGCTGTCGGCGATGAAGAACTCGTCGGCCGCCTGGGCGGTGCCGAACGAGGCGACGGTGAGCAGTGCTGCAGCCGCGAGGCCAGTGCGCAGGTTGGTCAAGAGCATGTCTTTCTCCGTGACTTGGTCCGTTTGGGGTCGCTGATTTCCAGACATGCGACAGCCTTGGTGCCGTCGCAGTCGAACGTCTCCACCCGCTACGGAACGTGCGCCGGCTGCCGCCAAGCGCCAGTAAACCCGCTTCACGAGGCGATCACCGTTCGGCCATCTGGCCGTGAACAGCTTCCGCCATTGAGTTTTGATGATTGATCTGGCCCGGCGATTCAGCTTGGCGGCAACCGGCGCGGGCTGCATTGACCTGTAGGCGGGCCTTCGCGATTTCCCCTCGCGTGGAAGAGGGGCGCCCGCTTCATCCACGCCCGGCGCCCTAACTCTTCGGCTCGGCTGGCCTGCCTCACCGAGTGGTCCTGGTGAAGTGTTAGTGCATGATGGGCCTCTGGTCGACGGGGATGACGACCTCAGGCGCCGGCGGTTGGTCGCCGAGGGCGCTGTGGGGCCGGACAATGTTGTAGTGGCGGCGCCACCGCTCGATCAGGATCTGAGCTTCTCGGAGCGTGAAGAAGATCTCGCCATTGAGCATCTCATCTCGGAAACGGGCTTTGAACGATGCGCAGTAGCCGTTCTCCCGGGGCGAACCCGGCTCTATGAAGGCCGTTTTCGCGCCGACGGCCGTGATCCAGTCCCTGACCTTCTCGGCCACGAACTCGGGGCCATTGTCTGACCGGATATACTCTGGCGGGCCACGAAGGATGAAGAGGTCTGTCAGGGCGTCGACCACATCGACGGGGTGAGCTTGCGATCGACCCGGATCATCAGCGCCTCTTTCGTGAATTCATCGATGATGTTCAAGATCCGGAAAGCCCGGCCGTCATGAGTGCGGTCCTGAACGAAGTCGTAGGACCACACTTGGTTCGGCCGTTCCCGGCGGAGCCGGACACAGGAACCGTCGTTCATCCATAGCCGGCCGTTCTTCGGCTGCTGGCGTGGAACCTTCAGCCCCTCGCGCCGCCAGATCCGCTGCACCCGCTTGTGGTTCACATGCCAGCCCGCGTTGTTCGGCAGGCCCGTCGCCACTGTCGCTCGGACCAATGGCGCTCCCAATGGCGACCATGCGGTAGCCGTAGGGCCCGTAGTCCCTTGCGAGCTCGTTGATGTCCTCAGTGAGCAGGGCTTCATCGGACCGGCCTCGAGGCGCCTTGCGCTGGGTAGAGCGGTGCTGCCCGAGCGTGCGGCAGGCGCGGCGCTCACTCACGCCGAGCGTCTGCCGCACGCTCTTGGTGCAGCGCCGGCGCCGCGCGGGGCTCAGAAGTTTCCCTTTGCTGCCTCCGCCAAGATGAGCTCGTCGAGCGTCAGATCAGAGACCGCCCTGGGCAGCGGCTGGTTTTCCTTCTGCAGCTCCTTCAGCCGACGAAGCTGTTCCCGGCTCATGCCACCGTAGAGCCGCCGCCATCGGTAATAGGTCTGCACCGTCACGCCGATCTGGCGCACAGCATCCGCCACCGACATGCCCTGGCC
>JBCBYV010000008.1:0-157716 GCA_039815685.1 Pseudomonadota bacterium
ACCGCCGGGTGCGGGAACATCTCGAGGAAGGCAAGAAATCAGTCGCTGCGCGTTCGCCGGGCCGACCGCCCGGTGGACGGTGGGCCCTTCCGGCTCACTGCCGCGGAAGCGCTCGGCTTCGGGGAAGTAGAGCGACAGGTAATGGGTCAGCAGCCGATGCCTGAGTTCGGTCTTCGAGCGCGAGATCGCCTCGTGGGTCTTGGAGAGCTCCTGAATGTCGACAAGCCTATGCGCGAGCGGATCGCAGTAGCACTGCACGTGCCCGATCCGGAGCATATGCAAGATGATCTGCGCGTCCTTCGGATCTGCCTCCACGCTTGCGCGGCGCCACTGGCGCCACGGTCGCTGCGACTGTCCCAGCCATTGGTGATCGCCTCGCGGGCCAAGGCGAGGGCCAGAGCAAGCGACGAGATCAACCGCAGCTCGATCCCGGCCGAGAGCAGCCGATGGGCGAGCGGCCGATGGTAGTTGCCCGTTCAGCGGGTGATCGATCCACCGGATCGATCACTGCTCCGCTTCACCCTCGAAGCCGGCGCCCACAGGGATCTCGAACGCCTTGAGCGTCTCGACAAACCGGTCATGCTCGGCGCGTGTGTTCAGGACCGTCAGACGCCGGCGCCGCGCCCGTCCGGGCATCTCTATCAGAATGTCGTTGCGGTGCCTGGCGACATCGATCGCCAGCAGCACGGTGCGATCCGGCATATCCTCGGACAAGGTCATGGTCGGTCTCCTCTTCGGTGGCGTTTGGCCACATCACGCGTCAAGAGACCTCGAGCCCGGCCATGGCCGACTGCTGAGCTATGTGGGGGCTCCGCAGCCGGCCGTGACCTCCCAAACCGACCGTTCCCTGATGTGCTACGGGCCTGAGTTCGCGGGCCGTCTGCTCGACCGGTGGGCTTATCTCAACAAGGTCGAGCTCGTTCGGCGCCGCGCTCGGACCAATGGCGCGCTAGCGCCTCACTCTCACGGCCGGGAAAGCCCAGTGACAACGCATATATCGAGGCCTTCAACAGCCGGCTCCGTCCCGAGCGCCTGAATGCATCCTGGTTCCTGTCCATGGGCGACGCGCCCGCCCGCATCGACGCATGGCGGACCGACTACAACCACAACCGCCCCCACTCGGCCCCCGGCGGCTTGACCCCGTCCGAGTTCGCCGGCCAACTGCAACCAGCCCGGAAGCTCGCATAAAACCCGAACCAAAAACCGGGTCAGGTCCCCAAAGCGGCCGCAGCGCTGGCCGCATGGACCGGTTTATGGGGCCGTGGGCAACACGGAGGCCGTGCTTGTGTGGATGAGGGTAGTCTGGAACCTGCTGGCACCCGGAGGCTGCGCCGTGGCGGCGGCGGTGACGACGCTTCAGTTCTACGACAGCCCGACGGTCGTCGTCCTCGCGGCTGGCGTCGGTGCCGTGGCGGGGGCGTTGCTGCAGGATCGGGACGAGCCGAACAGCGCAAGGCGTCTGCTACCCGAGCAAGCAAAGAAGCCGAAGCGGCAGTCCGGCGATCTGCCCCTCGGCCTCGGCCGCGTCCTGCTCGAGCGTCTGCCGATCGGTATCGTGCTGATCGCGCCGGAGGGCAGGGTGCTCTTCATGAACCCTGCCGCCCGCGCGCTCTTCGGCCGCGGCGCCGATAGCGGCTTTCCGGTTGAGGCGCTGCGGGCACCGCGCCTGCTCGAAGCCATCGAAGACGTGGCCAGCACGCTCGAGCCCCAGGAGGTCGACGTGGCTCTCCGCCGCGCGAAGACGCTCCATCTCTCCTGCCACGTCGTCTCGCTTGGTGCCGAGACGCGATTGCCGGACAAGGCTGAACGGCCGGCGGTCCTTGTGGCGATCGAGGACCGGACCCAGGCGCGCCATGCCCAAGATCTGCATCGCGACTTCGTCGCGAATGCCAGCCACGAGCTGAAGACCCCGCTAGCGGCCGTCTCGGGGCTCATCGAGACACTGCTAGGGCATGCGCGCGACGACCAGGCGGCGCGGGATAGGTTCCTGCCCATGATGGCGGCGCAGACCGAACGGATGCGCCATTTGGTCGAGGATCTTCTCAGTCTCAACCGCATTGAATTGAACGAGCGGCAACACCCCTCAGAGCCCCAGCCGATCCGTCGCATCGTCGGCGAGGTCGTCGAGGCCCTGCGACCTATGGCCGATGGAAACGGCGCCCGCATCGTCATGCCGGACGCCCTGGGCCTCTCCTCCAATGCCGGCGACGTCGAGGTCGCCGGTGAGCGCGAGGAACTGACCCAAGTCTTCGTGAATCTCATCGAGAACGCGCTCAAATACGGGAGTGAAGGCGGCACGGTCACGGTGCAGTGGCGCCTCGGCGAGGAAGAGAGCGCCGGCATGTGCGGCGTTACCGTCGAGGATGATGGGCCAGGGATTGCCCGGGAGCATCTGCCGAGGCTGACGGAGAGGTTCTACCGCGTCAGCGTCAGCCGTTCGCGCGAGCGCGGGGGCACTGGTCTCGGCTTGGCCATCGTCAAGCACATCCTGAACCGTCACCGCGGGCATCTGGAGATTGACAGCGCTCCCGGCGAAGGCTCCCGCTTCACGGTCTGGCTCCCGATCCTGCCCCCTGCGGCAGCCGATGACTCGGAGGCGGGGCAGGTCCGTCTGACCGGATGAGCGGCGTCTCCTCAGGCCCTTCTCCAGTCACGTGACACCGTGAAGTAGAAAAACTGTCACGAAACCGTTGCTGGCCGCAGCTACGCACCGCGGCGACGCGCGCATGCAGAGTGCGTCGACCGCAGTTGTCTAATCTGCGCTGACGACAATCCGATCGATTGGAGAGAACACTGTGACCAAGCTCACCATTGGTGTCGCCGCCGCTGCCATTGCCGTTGCGGGCATGGCCGGCTCCGCCGCCGCCCGCGACCAGATCCGCATTGTCGGTTCTTCGACCGTCTTCCCCTTCGCGACCGCTGTGGCTGAGAATTTCGGCAAATCTGCCGGCTTCCCGACCCCGGTCGTCGAGTCGACGGGCTCCGGCGGCGGTCTCAAGCTCTTCTGCGCCGGCGTCGGCACCGATCATCCGGACATCACCAACGCCTCGCGTCGCATGAAGACCAGCGAGTTCGACACCTGCCAGGCGAATGGCGTCACCGACGTGACCGAGGTCTTCGTCGGCTATGACGGCATCGTCGTCGCGAACGACAAGTCCGGCCCGGATTTCACGCTCACACGTGAGCAGCTCTTCAAGGCGCTCGTGAAGGGCCAGGGCGAGCCGACGAATTGGTCGGACGTTGACCCGTCGCTGCCGCCGATCAAGATCGAGGTCCTCGGCCCGCCGCCGTCCTCGGGCACGCGCGACGCCTTCGAGGAGCTCGCTCTCGAGGAAGGCTGTGAGGAGGCCGGCGCCTCGGAAGAAGTGTGCGACAACATCGAGGTTCGTGACGACGGCGCCTATGTCGATGCCGGCGAGAACGACAACCTTATAGTCCAGAAGCTGCAGGCCAACAGCAACGCTGTCGGCGTCTTTGGCTACAGTTTCCTCGAGGAGAATGCCGGTGCGCTGAAGGGTGCCACTGTTGGCGGCGTCGAGCCGACTTTCGACAACATCCTGACTGGGGACTACTCGCTTTCTCGCACGATGTACTTCTACGTGAAGAACGCCCATGTCGGCGTCGTTCCGGGCATCATGGAGTACGTGGCTGAGTTTGTTTCCGAGGATGCCTCGGCGAACGGTGGCTACCTTGTGGAGCGCGGCCTCATTCCACTTGATGGCAGCACCCACACCGACAATGCCGAACAGGCTATGGGCCAGAAGAAGCTCACGAAAGCTAGGCTTGAGGGCAAGTCCTCCTGATCGGAGCGAACGATTTAGCGTCTTCCTGGGCGGGGCCATCGGCTTCCGCCCAGGATCTCCCGCTGAAGCAGTTGCCGGCTGCCCCGATCCACCGGGCATAGCCGGCGCCGGGGACGAGAGGCGCCCCGGTTTCGCCGGAGGTGTCTATGCTGCCTTACGTCCTGCTGGTCGTTGCGCTGATGTCCTGCGCGGCCTTTGCCATGTGCCGCCAGCGCGCCGTTGCAGCAGCCGACGGAGCTCTCTCGACGCTCCATTCGCGGCCCTTCTATCACGGGCTCTATGGCTTCCTCTGGGTCGCAATTGCCGGCTTCGGCGCCTTCATCCTCGTGAACATTATCGGCACATCGATCATGAATTCCGTGATCGCGGGCCAGATTGCCGAGCTCGCGCCCGAGCTCAGGCCGATCGAGCAGTCGCTGGTCTTCTCGGATGCCGTGAAGATCGCGAGTGGTGGGCTTGCCTCGACCACCGACGAACTCCGCGAAGCCATCGCAGAGAGCTATGCAAGCACGAACACAACGCGCGTCATCGTCGTGGCATTGGCTGGTCTCGCCGCCGCGAGCAGCACGTTCTATCTCATTTTCAATCAGGTCGGCCGAGAATTCCGCGCCCGAAACCGGGCCGAACGGATCCTGCGCACTGTTCTATGGACTGCGGCAGGCATCGCGATCCTCACGACAATCGGCATCGTGCTCAGCCTGATCGGCGAGACGATCATCTTCTTCCAGCGGATCGGTTGGAACGTCGATGCGTTCCTCTTCGGCACGACCTGGGCGCCGCTTTCGGGCGTGCAGGCGGGCAGCCTCGACCCTGCCAAGGTAGGGGCTATCCCGCTCTTCGTCGGCACGCTCATGATCACGATCATCGCCATGTGCGTGGCCGTGCCAGTCGGCCTCTTCGCGGCCATCTACCTCTCGGACTTTGCCTCGAAGCGCACGCGCGCCTGGGCGAAACCGCTGCTCGAGGTCCTCGCCGGTATCCCTACGGTGGTCTACGGCTATTTCGCCGTGATCACCGTCGCCCCCGCATTGCGCGACTTCGGCGCCTCAATCGGGCTCACCATTGCATCCGAGAGCGCGCTCGCCGCCGGCGTGGTGATGGGGATCATGATCATCCCGTTCATCTCGTCGCTGTCGGACGACGTGATCAATGCGGTGCCGCAGAGCCTTCGAGACGGCTCCTACGGTCTCGGCGCCACCAAGGCCGAGACGATCCGCAAGGTGATCCTGCCCGCTGCGCTACCCGGCATCGTCTCCGCCGTGCTGCTGGGCACCTCCCGCGCCATCGGGGAGACGATGATCGTGGTGATGGCGGCGGGGCAGGGAGCGAACATGACGCTCAACCCCCTCGACGCCGTCACCACCGTCACGGTGCAGATCGTCATGCTCATCACCGGCGATACCGAGGCCGACACGGCCGCTGCCCCCGCCTTCACGCTCGGCTTCACGCTCTTCTGCGTGACGCTGGTCCTCAACGTGGTCGCGCTTCGCGTGGTGCGCCGCTACCGCGAAATGTACGATTGAGGAGAGCCCAGCGATGAGCACCACGGTCGACTTCACCGAACTCTCCGCCAAGCACACCGGCGAGGCCAGCAAGCGTCGCCTCAGGGCGCGTTACTGGGCCGAGATGCGCCTCAAGGCCTACGGGATCATCGCGATCGCCATCGCCGCGGCCGCTCTCCTGCTGCTGCTCAGCACCGTGGTCACCAAGACGGCAGGGGTGATCTACGAGAAGTACATCACCCTCGAAGCGACCATCGAGGTCTCGGACCGCGACCGCGAACGGTTGGCCGATCAGAACCCGCGCATGCGCGCCAACCTCCGTCGCGTCGTGCAAGGGGCCATCGCAACCGCAATCCCGGGTGAGATCGGGCGGCGGGAGAGCCGGCAGGCGACGAGCATCGTCTCCGGCGATGCGGGTCTCTTCCTCGGCGATCGGGTGAAGGCCGATCTGAACCTGATCGGCCAGACCGTCCCGTTCGACGCGCTCCTCGACGACAACATGCAACTCTACCTGAAGGGCGTCGTCGGCCGACCCGAGGAGATCGAAAGCGCTGGCACCCTGAGCATTTCCGTGCCGGACGAGGACGGGTTCGTCACCGCCAGTTTCGACCCGTCGGATCTGGGCCCGATCTTCGAGGCGATCCGTGAGCAGCGGGCCAACGATGCCGAACGGGCGCGTGCTGAGCAGCGCCGGCAGCAGAACGCGGTCGATGTAACCGAGAGACAGCTGCTGGAGGCCGAGACGGACGAGGAGCGGGCGGAGCTTCAAAGCCGGCTCGACAGCTTCGTCTTTGCCCGTGACCGGGCAGAGACCAATGCCGATGAACTGATGCGCCTCGCGACTGTCATCGGTGAAGGCGCGCGCTATACGCTGGCTGAGACCGATCCTTCCCTGCTGATGCGTGCAGGCCCCGGATGGCTCAAGTTTACGGAGGTCGAGCGGGGCGAGGCGAAGGGTCTGATCTATCTTCCGCTCTCGGACACCGCACCCGTCGGAACCGAGTTCGCCGAGGGCGAGTGGCAGGCCTTCATGATGGAGCGCCCTGAAGCGACCCGTCTGCAGACCGACCGTCAGGTCGTCTGGATGGAGAACTTCGAGGATCGCGGGCTGATCAAGGAAGTCCTGAACACCCGCATCCTGTCGAGCTCGGACAGCGCGAGTGCGGAACTTGCCGGCATCTGGGGTGCAGTCGTCGGCTCGTTCTGGACGATGATCGTGACTTTTCTCCTCGCCTTCCCGCTTGGCGTCATGGCGTCGATCTATCTTGAGGAGTTCGCGCCGAAGAACCGGGTCACCGACCTCATCGAGGTGAACATCAATAACCTCGCAGCCGTGCCCTCGATCGTCTTCGGTCTCCTTGGCCTTGCGATCTTCGTTTCGGGCGTGCCGGTTAACATCCTTGGCTATGAGTTCACCATCGGCGGCTTCCTGCCCCGCTCCTCGCCGCTGGCCGGTGGGGCGGTGCTCGCGCTCATGACCTTGCCGACGATCATCATCGCGGGCCGCGCCTCGATCCGCGCGGTGCCGTCGAGCATCCGCGATGCGGCGCTCGGCCTCGGTGCCTCCAAGCTGCAGACGGCGACGCATCATGTTCTGCCGCTGGCGATGCCCGGAATTCTCACCGGCTCCATCATCGGCATGGCGCAGGCGCTGGGTGAGACGGCACCGCTGCTCCTCGTCGGCATGAACTCCTTCATCCAGGAGCCGCCCTCCGACCCCCTCAGCCCCGGCAACGTGCTGCCGACGCTTATCTATCAATGGAACAGCAACTCCGAGCGGCTGTTCGATGACAAGACCGCCGCGGCCATCTCGATCCTGCTCATCTTCCTCGTGCTGATGAACGCCCTGGCCGTCCTTCTCCGCAAACGCTTCGAGAGGCGCTGGTAATGACCGAGACTGCGAATATTCGAGCCGAGATCGGAGAGGATCAGCGCGGCGTCCCGTCGGGCGAGCCGGCGGTTGGCGTGGCGGAGAGCGAGGCGCCGACGACCGCTGGCGAGATCAAGATCCGGTGCAAGGGCGTTGACGTCTTCTACGGTGAGGCGCAGGCCATCAAGGACGTCACGATCGATATCGAGGACAAGGCGGTGACGGCCTTCATCGGCCCGTCAGGCTGCGGCAAGTCCACGTTTCTGCGTTGCCTCAACCGGATGAACGACACGATCGACATCTGCCGGGTAACTGGTGAGATCACGCTGGACGGTGGCGACATCTACGATGACGATGTCGATCCGGTGCAGCTCCGCGCCCGCGTGGGCATGGTCTTCCAGAAGCCGAACCCGTTTCCGAAATCCATCTACGAGAACGTCGCCTATGGACCCAAGATCCACGGCCTCGCCAGCACCAAGGCCGAGCTCGACTGCATTGTCGAGCAAAGCCTGAAGCGCGCCGCACTCTGGGGTGAGGTCAAGGATCGGCTCGATGCGCCGGGCACTGGTCTCTCGGGCGGGCAGCAGCAGCGTCTCTGTATCGCCCGCGCGATCGCGACGGCGCCGGAGGTGCTGCTCATGGACGAGCCCTGCTCCGCACTCGACCCCATCGCAACGGCGCAAGTCGAGGAACTGATCGACGAGCTCCGCCGCTCTTATTCGTTGGTGATCGTGACCCACTCCATGCAGCAGGCCGCCCGTGTCAGTCAGAAGACTGCATTCTTCCACCTAGGCCTGATGCTCGAATATGACGACACGGTAAAGATCTTTACGGCGCCAAGCCATGAGAAGACACAGCAATACATCACGGGGCGTTTCGGATAGTATCGTATAGGCTCAAGTTACAACGAGAAGTCTCAGCAAGGGGCGCCCTGCGGGCGGGAGCAGATGAACCGACGTATCACCGAGGCGGGCGGCAGGCACATCGTCACTGCCTATGACGCCGAGCTGCGGGACATCACCGCCCGGATCTCGGAGATGGGGGGTCTGGCGGAGGAGCAGCTCGGCAACGCGCTCGAGGCCGTGGAGCTCCGTGACACCACGCTCGCGCGCGAGGTGGTTGCAGCCGACAAACGGCTCGATCAGCTTGAGA
Organism: Pseudomonadota bacterium; assembly: GCA_039815685.1. Classification (GTDB taxonomy): domain Bacteria; phylum Pseudomonadota; class Alphaproteobacteria; order Rhodobacterales; family Rhodobacteraceae; genus Thermohalobaculum. The sequence goes on from JBCBYV010000008.1 coordinate 8,328, forward strand.
TGCGTCTCGAGGAAGCCGCGATCCAGACGCTCGCGCTGCGACAGCCGGTGGCGCAGGATCTGAGGCAGATCGTGGCGGCCTTGAAGATCTCTTCGACTCTGGAACGGATCGGCGATCTTGCGAAGAACATCGCCAAGCGTGCTCAGGTTCTGAACGAGGGGCCGCGCCTCAGGGTGCAGGGGTCGATCCTGCGAATGGGGCGTCAGACTCAAACTGCGATTACCGAGGTTCTCGATGCCTATACGGCCCGTGATACCGAGCTTGCGCAGCGGGTCTGGCGTCGCGATGTTGAAGTTGACGAGATGTATAACTCGCTCTTTCGCGAGCTCATTACCTATATGATGGAAGATCCACGAGTGATTGGTCTTTGCTCGCAGTTACTGTTCGTAGCGAAGAACCTGGAGCGCATCGGTGACCATGCGACATTCATTGCAGAGATGACCTATTACGTTGTGGAAGGAAAGCCGCTTACCGACGAGCGGCCGAAGGGCGATGCTTTCGGCGACGTGCCCGATCTCGACTGAGGGTGCTGTCCGAGAGGATGGCGCTTCGGTGACTGAAGGAGACTGACGATGTCTGCGCGGGTACTGGTTGTCGAAGACGAAGAGGCGCTGTCGGCGCTGCTCGAATACAACCTCGGCAAGGAGGGCTTTGCCGTCCGCGTCTCGGGCGATGGGGAGGAGGCGCTCCTGGCGATCGAGGAGGACAAGCCCGATCTCGTGCTCCTCGACTGGATGCTACCGGGTCTCTCGGGCATTGAGATCTGCCGTCGCATCCGCGCACGCGGTGAGACGCGGGACACGCCCGTGATCATGCTGACGGCGCGGGGGGAGGAGGATGACCGGGTGCGCGGCCTCGATACAGGTGCCGACGACTACCTGACAAAGCCCTTTTCCGTGCCGGAGCTGACGGCACGGGTTCGGGCGCTGCTGCGCCGGTCCCGCCCGACGCTTGCGGCGGATGTTGCGACGTTCGGGGACCTGACGCTGGATCGGGAGACCCGGCGCGTGCGTCGCGCCGACCGGGAGGTGCATCTTGGGCCGACCGAGTTCCGTCTTCTGGATTGCCTGATGCAGCGCCCTGGCCGGGTCTTCAGTCGCGAGCAGCTCCTGGACCTCGTCTGGGGGCGCGACGTCTATGTGGAGGCTCGAACCGTCGACGTTCATGTCGGCCGGCTTCGGAAGGCGCTGAACAGTGCGACCGACGAACGCGACCCGATCCGTACCGTGCGGGCCGCCGGCTACGCGCTCGACGAGACCTACGGAAGCTGATGTCGGGCGCTGTCTGACGGACGCCCGTTCCCTCGCTACGCCCTGCGGGCGCAGCATCGGTCCGCCCACCCGCCAGCCAACGCCCCGTCGATCAGTTCAGCGGCTGCGGGCTCGGTCGCGGCGGGTGCTCATGGGCTGATAGGCGACCAGGACGTGATGTTCGCAATAGGGTTTGCCCGGCAGCGCGGGCAGACCACAGAAGTGGAAGTTGTCCTCGGTCGGGTCGCCGATCGGCCATTTGCAGGTGCGCTCCGTGAGTTCGAGGAGGCTGAGCTTGCGCGCCATCTTCTCGATCTCGACGAGCGTTGCTCGTGCACTCTCTTCCTCCGGCGTCGGCAGGCCCGGGGGGCGCGGCTGGGAGGCATCGCGGATCACCGGTTCGCGACGAACGGGTACAGGCGCCGGCGCGGGTTCCGGCTCGGGCTCTGCCACGGGTGCGGCCTCGGCAATAGGCTCCGCGGCGGATGCGGGTGCTGCCGGGGTCTCCGCCGCCTCACTCGCGGCGCCTGCGCCGTTGCGATTGGAAAGACCGAGACGATGCACCTTGCCGATCACAGCATTGCGCGTGACGCCACCGAGTTCCTTGGCAATCTTGCTTGCGCTCATGCCTTCCGCCCAAAGCTCCTTGAGCTTCTCGACGCGTTCGTCCGTCCAGCTCATACATGTCCTCCCGTGGCGTGCAGGCTGGAGGTAAAGCTAAGGACCCCATCCTGCAAGGCGGTGCCGGCGATGACCTGACAGAGCCGAGTGCCGCTCTAGATGCGGCGCGGGGGCGCCAGGCTGCGCTTGGGAGGGAGGTTGGCCGTGAAAGATGATGTCGAAGACGCCGCACCGCAAGCCTGCAGGCCGGTCAACACCGGCAGTATGGGCGTGCGTCGCTTCGGCCGGATCAACTGGCTCGGGCTCTGGACGCTTTATGTCCGGGAGGTGCGGCGCTTCATGAACGTGGCGACGCAGACCGTTGTCGCGCCGGTCGCGACGGCCGGTCTCTTCATGCTGGTCTTCACGCTGGCCTTCGCGGCGCGTCGCGGCGACGCGGGCGGGGTGCCGTTCGAGTATTTCCTCGCGCCGGGCATCCTCATGATGACCGTCATCCAGAACGCCTTTGCGAACACGTCGTCCTCGATGGGGATCGCGAAGGTGCAGGGCAACATCGTCGACACGTTGATGCCCCCGCTCTCGCCGAGCGAAATCCTGCTCGGCTATATCGGCGGCGGGGTGACGCGTGGGCTCCTATGCGCCGTCGTCGTGGGCGCGGTCATCTTTCCCTTCATCGGCCTTGGGGTCGCGAACCCTTTCTGGGCGCTTGTCTTTATCCTGCTCGGCTCGACGATGATGGCGCTCATGGGTCTCATGACCGGGATCTATGCTACCAAGTTCGACCAGATGGCCGCGGTGACGAACTTCGTCATCACGCCGCTCTCGTTCCTCTCGGGGACGTTCTATTCGATCTCGGTGCTGCCTGAGCCCTTCCGCACCATCAGCCTGGCCAACCCGTTCTTCTATGCCATCGACGGGTTTCGCCATGGCGTGCTGGGGAGCGCGGATGCCAACCCCTGGGTCGGTCTGGCGATCCTGCTCCTCGCCAATGCAGCGCTTGGGTATGCCGCCTGGTCCTGGCTTGCCCGCGGCTATCGCCTCAAGGGCTGAACCGTTCGCGCGGGAGATGTCCCGGGAGGTGCGGCGTCGCTTCCCACGATCATCCGCGCGCAGTTTCGGATGCGTCTGACGCACGATGTGCCAGGGTTATTCGTGCTGGGATGGCCAAGGTGAGCACCCGGCTTTAGGCCGTCGTTGACTTGGCCCGCGCCCTTCGTCACATCTCGGCGCTCTCTCAAATCGAAAAAGCAAAGGAGATCACTGTGATTTCGCCTGTCATGCCCACCTACAACCGCGCACCGCTCGCCTTCGAGCGGGGCGAGGGGGCGTGGCTGATCACGACCGACGGCAAGCGGTTCCTCGACTTCGGATCCGGCATCGCGGTCAATGTCCTCGGCCATGCCCATCCCGCACTCGTCTCCGCGATCGAGACGCAGTCGCGACGCGTCTGGCATGTGTCGAACCTCTACCGCGTGCCCGAGCAGGAAGCGCTTGCGGCAGCACTGGTGGAGGCCACATTCGCGGACACGGTGTTCTTCACGAATTCGGGGACGGAGGCTGCGGAGCTTGCCATCAAGATGGCGCGCAAGGCCGCGGGCCCCGACAGGCCGCGGATCCTGACTTTCGAGGGGGCGTTCCATGGACGCTCGACCGGGGCCATTGCGGCTGCGGGCTCGAAGAAGCTGACGGAGGGTTTCGGTCCCTTGATGCCCGGGTTCCAGCAGCTCCCCTATGGCGATCTCGACGCGCTCGAGGCCGCGATGGGTGGCGATGTGGCCGCGGTCTTCATCGAGCCGCTGCAGGGGGAGGGCGGCATACGGACGGTGTCGGATGACTATCTCCGCCGCATCCGCACGCTCTGCGACCGGCATGGCGCGCTGCTCGGCCTCGACGAGGTGCAGTGTGGCATGGGCCGGACCGGCACGCTCTTCTACCACGAGCAGGTCGGCATCACGCCGGACATCATGATGGTCGCCAAGGGAATCGGCGGCGGCTTCCCGCTCGGCGCCGTGCTGGCGACCGAGGCGGCGGCGGCGCCGATGGTGGCCGGGACCCATGGCAGCACCTATGGCGGCAACCCGCTCGCCTGTGCCGTGGGCCTCGCCGTGATGCATGTGGTGTCGGAGCCCTCGTTCCTGGCGGAGGTACGCGCCAAGGCGGGATTCGTCCAGCAGCGCCTTGGCGCCCTTGCCGCAGAGCACGACGATGTCATCGAGGAAGTGCGTGGCCGCGGGCTGATGCTTGGTCTCAAGCTCCGCGACGGGTTTAGTCCGGCGGACCTGACCATTGCGGCTCGCGATGCGGGGCTCCTGGTCGTGCCGGCGGCCGACAACACAGTGCGGATCCTGCCGCCCTTGTCGGTCGAGGAGGCTGAGCTTGCTGATGGCGTCGACCGGTTGTCGGAGGCCTTGACCGCCCTCACAGGTCAGGGGGCGGCCGCATGAAGCACTTTCTGGACTTGGATCAGGTGCCTGCGCCGGAGCTCAGGGCCATCCTCGACGATGCGCTTTCCCGCAAGTCGGCCCGTGCGGGCCGGCCCAAGGGTGCGACGGACGACGAGCGGCCGCTCGAGGGCCGCGTCATCGCTCTCGTCTTCGAGAAGCCATCGACCCGAACGCGCGTGAGCTTCGATGTGGGTATCCGACAGATGGGCGGCACCACGCTCGTCCTTTCGGGTGCGGAGTTGCAGCTCGGTCATGGCGAGACGGTGGGAGACACGGGTCGCGTCCTCTCCCGCTATGTCGATGCGATCATGATCCGAACCTTTGCGCATGAGACGCTGCTCGAGCTGGCGGAGGCGAGCACGGTTCCGGTGATCAACGGGCTCACCAACCGAACGCATCCCTGCCAGATCATGGCGGATGTGATGACGTTCGAGGAGCATCGCGGCCCCATCGCCGGAAAGCGCATCGCCTGGTTTGGGGACGGCAACAATGTGTGTGCGTCCTGGATCCAGGGGGCGGCGGCTTTCGGCTATGAGCTTGTGATCTCGGGGCCCGAGACGCTCGATCCGGACGCGGAGATCGTGGCGGCTGCCCGTGCGGCCGGGGCCACCGTCACGCTGGAACGTGACCCGGCGAAGGCGGCTGCTGGGGCGGATGCGCTGGTGACCGATACCTGGGTCAGCATGCATGATGATCCGACGACCCGGGAGCGTCGGCACAATCAGCTTCGCGGCTATCAGGTGAACGAGGCGCTAATGGCCGAAGCGTCGCCGGATGCGATCCTGATGCACTGCCTGCCCGCGCACCGCGATGAGGAGGTCTCGTCGGCGGTCTTCGACGGTCCCCAGTCGGTCGTCTTCGACGAGGCGGAGAACCGCCTTCACGCTCAGAAGAGCATACTGCGCCACGTCGTCTGAGCGACGGCTTATCACGAAGAAGTAGTGCGGCGGCCGCCCTCTGGACGGCTGCCGCATTTTGTTTCGTGCTGATCCATTTTTCTCGGAACGGAACAAGGCTCGGCGTGTTGATAGGCCAGCGGGGCGCTCCCTCGCTCGGCCCGCCGCCCACCCCACCCCCTCGCACCCCCGGGCGGCGGGCCGGTTGCGCAGAAGGAAAGGATGCCAGACATGCGCACAACCACGGCAACCACGACTACCCTCGCTCTGGTTCTCGGCCTGACCGCACCTGTGCTCTCCGCACAAGCAGCTGCCGAGCTTGGCGAGGCCGATACGGTCGCCGAGTGGGATATCGACGCCGATGGCAATGTCAGCCAGCAGGAGTTCATGGTGACGGCGGCGGCTTACGGCATATCGGACACCGAGAGCATGTTCATGCAGTACGATCGCAACGGCGACGGCGTACTGGACGGCGCGGAGCAGGAGGCCTTCGATCGCGAGGCCACCGAGGCTGAAGGCGCCGACACGCAGTAGTATTCAGTTAAAGACCTGGACGCGCGTCACCCCCTTGTACCCCCTGCGCCGGGTCTTTCTCGGGCGGGTGCTCCCCCACCAGCACCCGCCCGTCCCTTCTCTCCCAGACTTGTAATTGCATCGATAGCTCCCCCGGGCGTAAGTCCGGGCACAGCGGTCTGCGGTGTTGTCTGACCGAGCCGGCAGCGCGCCTCGCCCAAGCAGCTGCGTCCGCGATCAGCTGCTAGTCTACGGCGCGCGGCCGTCCTCGCAATCCTTGGTCTCAATCGGCGCCTGACCGTCGCAGATACGTCCGTAAAACCGCCCTATCGCCCTCGACGCCGAGGCCGCGCAGGGCGGCATCGGGCAGCAGCCAGTGGACGGTGTGTCCCGCTTCCTGCGGTGGGCCTAGGGGCCGGACGGCGGCGGCGAGGTAGATGCTCTGCACCTTCCTCGCCCAGTACTTGTAGTCCGGCAGCCAGGCAAAGCGCTGGAAGGTTGCGAGGCGGCGGAGCGGCTCGATCCGCCAGCCGGTCTCTTCCCACACCTCCCGGTGCAGGGCTTGCAGCGGGCTCTCTCCGGGATCGATGCCGCCGCCCGGGAGCTGCATCTCCCCCTCCTGATCGACGCAGAGGATGCGGCCCGAGTTTGCCCCCCGGCCGAGGATGATGGCGTAGGCGCCAGGACGGTCCCGATAGGGGCGTCCGGGCAGCCATGGTTCGCCGTGTCGCCGCATCCATCCTCCTCTGCCCGACCGATCCGCCCCGCCGTTCCGTCGCGGACCCCATCGCATGACGGCCTTGTGCTGAGAAGGGGGCTGAGCGGCGCAGTGACGGGTTTTCGCGGGCGATGGGCAGAGCTATGTGGCGGACATGGCCGATCCGCACCGCATCCCCCCGCCCCACAGCGCGCCCCTTCACCCCGGGGACGACGCCGTGCTGCCGTTCCAGCTCGACCGCACGCAGATGCGCGGCCGGGTTGCCCGGGTGGATGCGACGCTCGACCAGATCCTGACGCGCCACCGCTACCCCGCGCCTGTCGCGGCGCTGACGGCGGAGGCCGTGGTGCTGACGGCACTGATCGGGGCGGCCATGAAGCTCCGCTGGCGCTTTTCCCTACAGATCCGGGGGGAGGGGCCGGTGCGCCTGATCGCGACCGATTGGTTCGCGCCGGCGGATGAGGGCGGGGCCGCGCGTCTGCGCGCCTATGCGAGCTTCGATCGGGGCGACGTTGCGAGCCATCGGGGCAGCCCCTTCGAGCTCCTCGGCACCGGCATCTTCGGCATGACCATCGATCAGGGAAAGAACATGACGCCCTATCAGGGGGTCACGCCGCTAACCGGCGCGAGCCTCTCGGACTGCGCCGAGGTCTACTTTGCTCAGTCGGAGCAGCTCGCGACACGGTTCCATATCGAAGCCGCCGAGGCTCAGGACCCGGGCGGAGAGCAGGCGTGGCGTGCCGGCGGCATCATGCTCCAGCAGCTACCCGTGGACGGTGGCATCGCGCTTGATGGGCCTTCGGGAGAGGGCGGCCTCATGACCGCAGCCGACGTCGCAGCGATGGGTGGCCGCGAGGAGGACTGGAACCGCTCCACGATCCTCCTCCACTCGGTCGAGACCCACGAGCTGATCGGGCCGCATGTGGGCGTGGAGAGCCTGCTGACCCGGCTTTTCCACGAGGAGCGGCCGCGCATCTACGCCCCAGTGCCCGTGGCCTTCGGCTGCACCTGCTCGCCCGCACGTGTTCGCCGGGCGCTCTCGATCTACTCGCAGAAGGACATCGAGAGCATGACGACGCCAGAGGGAAACGTGACTGCCGACTGCCAGTTCTGTGGAGCGCACTACACGTTTGCTCCAGAGACCCTGGGCTTCGAAGCTGAGTAATCGTTGGGGCCGGGCCAGTCTTGCATCAGTCCGGTGTTGTCCATGGTGAGCGCCAGAGGTCCGGCGATGCAGCTATTCTGAAGCGGCCATCTGCCGTGCCTCGATGATCGCATCAGCAAAGGCTTCTGGCCGTTCCTGCGGCAGATTGTGGCCAGCTCCCGCCCAGACGCGATGCGCGAAGGGGCCGATGAACTTGTCATTGGTCGCGGCCGTTCCGGGGTTCACGCCATCCGCCGCCCCGTCGATCGAGATCGTCGGCACCGCGATCGGCGGTTGGCCCACAAGCCGCGTTTCCAGATGCGCATAGGCTGGGTCGCCCGGCACGAGGCCATGGCGGACCCTGTAGCTGTGGGCCACGACGTCGACGAAGTCCGGGTTCTCGAAAGCGCGCGCCGATCGCTCGAAAGTCGCTTCATCGAAGGCCCATTCCGGCGACCAGATGCGCCATAGGTAGCGGGTGAGTGCGTGGCGGTTCTCGAGGAGCGCGCGTCGCCCCCGCTCGTTCTGGAAGTACCACGTGTACCAGAGCATGTGTTCAAGTGCTGGGTCGGCGGCCGGCCTCGCGGAGGTCGGCACGTTGTGGATGTTGTACCCGTTGCCGGTCACCAGCGCCTCGCAGCGCTCGGGGAAGAGGGCTGCGATCACGCACATGGCCCGCCCGCCCCAGTCATAGCCTGCAAGTGTCGCGCGCCCGATCCCGAGCGCGTCCATCAGCGACAGCATGTCCGTCGCGAGGGCCGCCTGCTCGCCCGAGCGCATCGTTGCGTGGTCGAGAAATCGCGTCTGCCCATAGCCGCGGAGCCATGGCACGATCACCCGCGCTCCCGCTGACGCGAGGCGGTGTGCGACCTCGTCATAGGCATGCGCGTCGTAGGGAAAGCCGTGGCCGAGCAGGCAGGGCCAGCCGTCGCCCGGCCCTGCGGTCCGATAGGCGATGTCGAGCACGCCGGCTTCGATCCTGCGGTCCTGAAGTCTCGTCGCCAAAGTGCCCTCCCGTACCAGCGTCGCACGGTGTGAGCGGTAGCGTGCCGAGGCGCCTGAGGCTACTCCGCCGCTGCCTTGGCGGCCCCATCGGCGGCGGGCATGGCGGTGAGCGCGTCGATCAGCCCGATCTCCCGCGCGATGAGATATTTCGAGGCTTCCGGAGCACTGTCGATCGGCGCAATCCGGCGGGTGGCGTTCGATCCCTGATCCGCGGCGAGCGCTGCGCGAAATCGGCTCGAATTGGCGTCGATGACCGTCGTCTTGTAGCGCGAGAGCATCGCGCACATCCGAGCCATCAAGGTGGTGAAGTGGTCATCCGCCTGATTGAAGGCCTGGCTGCGGAAGAAGGTGCAGTCGATCCCGCGCTCGGGGGGTGTCGTGATGTGCTCGAAGACCTGAGCTTGCTCATCCGCTCCTGCAGACTGGCTCGCAGTCCCGATAGGGTCACCGACACGCGCCAGGGTGGTCTCGGCCGTCGCGTGTCCGCTGACGGTGATTGCCAGGAACAGTGCGCAACCAAACGCGTATGCGCGTGTGCGAAAAGGGCTGATGGCGTAGGCCTTCACGATTGACCCTCACCCCGCCTCGGTCCGGGGTTTGACCGCGCCTCCGCCATGAAGACGAACGGGAACGTTACAATACTGTCATCTTTCTGTCGTGAGAAAAGTCGCGAGCGCACGCTGAGGGCACCATTCGTGCAACATCCTTGCGTCAAAGAGCGCCGAGAAGGCCGTCCACATCCGCCTCCCGCGTCGCGAAGCTTGCGACGAGCCGTGCCTCGACGCCTCCGTCCTCGGCCGGATCGGCATAGTAACGGGCGCCGGCGGCTTGGAGCGCTGCATGCTGCGCATCGCTGAAGCGCACGAAGAGGAGGTTGGCCTCCGCAGCGCTCAGCACCGGGACGCCCTTTGCCCGCAGACCGTGAGCGAGCCGCGCCGCCATCGCGTTTGCATGGGCGGCGAGCCGGAGCCAGAGCCCGTCCGTCAGCCAGGCCTCCATCTGCGCAGAGACGAAGCGCATCTTCGAGAAGAGGTGCCCGCCACGCTTGCGCCGTAGCTCGAACTCCCGCGCCAATCCCGGATCGAAGAAGATGACGGCCTCCGCCGCCAGCGCCCCCGCCTTGGTTGCGCCGAGGCAGAGCACGTCCACCCCCGCCTCATGGCTCATCGCGGCGGGTGTGGCGTTGGTGGCTGCGAGCGCGTTGGCGAAGCGCGTGCCGTCCATATGCACGCGCAACCCGCGCCGTTTCGCGATGGCGGAGAGGGCCGCGACCTCGCCCGCCCCATAGACCGCTCCACGCTCCGTTGCCTGTGTGATCGATAGCGCGGAGGGCTGCGCATTGTGCACGCTGACCGACGGGGCCAGCGCAACCTCCAACGCCGCGGGGGCGAGCTTTGCCTCGGCGCCCTCGAGCAGCGCGAGCTTGGCGCCGCCGCTGTAGAACTCCGGCGCCCCGCATTCGTCCACCTCGATATGGGCGATGCGGTGGCAGAGGATGCTGCCCCAGGGCGGCGCGAGCGTCGCCAGCGCCAGCGCATTTGCCGCCGTGCCCGTGGCGACGAGGAAGACGCGAGCCTCCGGCGCGGCAAAGATCTCCCGCACGATCGCCTCGACCCGCGCGGTGCCGTCATCGGCGCCGTAGGGCATGGTGTAGCCGTCGTTCGCCGCGACCACGGCGGCTATGACCTCGGGCGCGGCCCCTGAGGCATTGTCGGATGTGAAGATCATGAATGTCGCCTTTCGGAGGGGCAGGGAAGCGGGGCGTTCAGCGGTCGATCATGCCGTCGACGATGTGATCCTCGAGGTCTTCCTCGGCGACTTCCCATTCTGGCACCGTGTCATTCATCGCGTGCCCCGCCTCCGCGACGCTTTCCGCCCGACCGGTGAGGAGCGGGTGCCAGGGTGGCAGCGGTTGGGCGTAGTGGCGGAGGCGATAGGCGCAAGTGCCCGGCAGCCATGAAGCGTTTTCGCCCATGCTCCCGGGGCTCAGGACGACACAGCCCGGCACCAGGGTTTGCCGCAGCGCGTAGTTGCCACAGCGGCAGCTCTCGGGATCGTAGAGCCGGCATGCGACGTCTGTGTAGTGCACCTCGTCCGTCTCCTCGTCCTCAAGCTTCAGCACGCAGCACTTCCCGCATCCGTCGCACAACGCCTCCCACTCCGCTCCGTTGAGGGCGCTGAGAGGCAACTCCCAGAACCGAGTGCGTAGGGAGGATTTCGGCGTCCGTGTTCCTTCGTCCATCATGGCGCTCCCGGTGGGAAGTCGGGGCTTGGGATGCGGCGGGGCCAGACCTTCAGGCAGGCTTGGCCGATCATGGTCTGCGGCGCGAAGCGGGCGACGACTAACGACATGATGAGGCCCGAGGCCGTGAGCAGTGTCAGTACCGCATCCGCGCGGAGGCCGAGGGCGACCAACACAGCCACGACGATGGCCGAGAGGACGATGAAGCTTGCGTCGATCACGTTCGAAGCGGCGATGTACTGCGCCCGCGCCTCCGGCTCCGCCACTTGCTGCAGGATGGCATTCAGTGGCGTCACATAGGCGCCGGCGCAGGCCGAGATCAGCACGAAGTCGATCAGGATCCGCCAGCCTTCGAAGCCCGAGAAGAACTCGGCGCGGGAGAGAAGCTCCGGCGGCGGTGCGGCGGGCGTTGCGAGCCACAGCTCGATCGCCATGATCCCCATGCCGAGCGCGCCATAGGGCGGCAGAGAGATCGGCGGGCGCCCGCGGATCAGCCGTTCCGAGAGAAGGGCGCCGATTGCCACGCCGATGGAGAAGCCCGCCAACAGCACCGTGAGCACGCCCTCATCTGCCCCCAGCACCTCCTTGGCATAGGCGGGGAGGAGGGAGAGGAAGGTCGCGCCCAGGAACCAGAACCAGGAGATGAAGAAGAGCACGCGAAAGGCCGGCTTGTTGTGCGAGATCCGGCCGATGAGCTGCCAGATCGCGCGCGGGAAGAGCCAGTCCACAGGCTTCTTCTCTGTCCCCGTCGGAGGGGCGGAGGGCGCATTCAGGGCGGCCACAAACCCGATCACCGCGATCAGGACGACGATGATCGAGACGAGCGTGACGCCGTAGTCGGTCAGAATGAGCTCGTTGCCGAGGATCGTGCCGAAGATGATCGCGAGGAACGTTGAGCCCTGTACGAGCCCGTTGCCGCCGATCAGCTCCTTGGGCGAGAGGTATTGCGGCAGGACGGAGTACTTGATCGGCGCGAAGACTGCCGACTGCGCACCCATGAGAAAGAGCACGAAGTAGAGGAAGTAGATGTTCTGGGTGTGGTAGCCGATGACGGCGAGCCCCATCACCACGATCTCCCACCCCTTCACGAAACGCATCATCACTGCCTTGTCGACACGGTCCGCGATTTGCCCCGCGGTGGGCGTGACGATGGCGAAGGGCAGGATGAAGAGCGCCGAGGCGATGACGCCGAGGATCGAGATCGGCGTCTCCATCTCCGCGGCAAGGCGATAGGTGACAAGGGCGACGAAGGCTTTCTGATAGACTTGGTCGTTAAAGGCGCCGAGGAACTGCACGAGGAAAAGCGGCAGGAATCGTCGCGTGCCGAGCAGGGCGAACTGGTTCGGTGTGTCGCTCATCCGGCGCCTCCCTAGCGTCTGCATCCTGCCTGAAGCGGTGGCGCGCCGGGGTCAACAGCCCTTCTGACGCGCCCGTCCTTCCATGATGTGGAAGCCCTTCCAAGGAATTCCGCCGCGCGGAAAGCAGTGGGCCGCTGTTCCACCCTGTGGAGCGCGGCGGGCGTCTCTCATCGCTACCTTCGACATAGGAAATGGACGCAGACGGCCCGAGGGGCGTTTTTGGAGGACGGACACGGCATGACGGCACAGAAGAACATTCTGATCCTCGGCGCGAGCTACGGCTCGCTGCTCGGCATGAAGCTGGTGCTTGCGGGGCATCATGTCACCCTCGTCTGCCTGCCGGAGGAGGCCGACTTGATCAATTCGGAGGGCGCGCGCGTGCGCATGCCCGTCCGGGGACGCGAGGGTCTGATCACGCTCGACAGCCGTTCGGCACCGGGGCGCCTCTCCGCCGCCGGGCCGGAAGACGTCGATCCGGGCGTTTTCGACCTCATCGGACTGGCCATGCAGGAGCCGCAATATGCGCATCCGGCGATCCGGGCGCTGATGGAGAGGGTGGCGGAGAGCGCCCGGCCTGTAATGTCGATCATGAACATGCCGCCGCTCCCCTTCCTCGCCCGGTTGCCGCGGGTGGATGCGGACAGGTTGCGGGACGCCTATCGCGACGCGACGGTCTGGGACGCGTTCGAGCCCGGACTCGTCACGCTCGCCAGCCCTGACCCACAGGCCTTTCGCCCGCCGGCGGAGCCCACGAACATGCTGCAGGTCAGCCTGCCGACGAACTTCAAGGTCGCAGCCTTCGATGACCCTGAGCACACGGCGATCCTCCGCCAGCTCGAGACGGATATCGACGCGGTGCGCTATGCGATCGATGGAGAGAGCCTTGAGCTGCCCGTGAAGCTCCGCGTCTTCGACAGCCCCTACGTGCCGCTGGCCAAATGGGCGATGCTGCTGACCGGCAACTATCGCTGCGTGACGCCCGACGGACCGCGCGCGATCCGCGATGCCGTGCATGGGGACCTTGCCGCTTCGGCGGAAATCTATGCCTGGGTCCGGGATGTCTGCATCGAGCTCGGCGCGGCCCCTCAAGACCTCGTGCCCTTCGAGAAATACGCCAATGCGGCCAGAGGGCTCGCGAAGCCTAGTTCCGCGGCGCGGGCGCTCTATGCTGGCGCTCCCGCCATCGAGCGGGTCGATCGTATCGTGCAGGCGCTTGCGCTCACGCTCGAACGCCGTCACCCGGTGCTCGATCAGACCGTGGCTCTGGTCGATGCGCAGCTTGCCCGGAACGGGGAGAAGCGCGCCGCTTGATCGCAGCGATTGGAGCCGGGCACAGTCACGCGGCCGGACGATCCTCCGGCCGCTCAGCCGGCACCTCGCCGTGGTTGTTGATGCCGCGTGCCTTGCGATCCTCCGCCGCCGCCAGCATCGCGGCGGGGGCGTGCTCGCGGATGAGGCGCATGGTGCCTTCCTCGATCCGGCGCTCGACCTCCATCTGGAAGTCGTCGAAGGACAGCCCCTCCGGCATCGGTTCCAGGAATTCGACGGCGCCCGTTAGCCCGGGGTTCTTGGCCCATTCTCGCCGCGGCCAGACCACGCCCACGCTCGCGGCCACGGGAATAGTGATGGGGTTGAGGCGCGTGTAGATATGCGCCGCCCCACGCCGATAGCGCTCCTTCGCGCCGAGGCGCATGAGTTCGCCCTCGGGATAGATCATCATCGGCCGGCTCTGGTCGAAGGTGGCGCGCGCACCCTCGATCGTCTGCTCCGTCCGATTTTGCGGCCCACTGTCCACCGCCACCATGACGATCTCGAGCTTCTTCATGATCGCGCCGAAGAAGGGGTAGTTCTCAAGCTCCTTCATCGCGACGGCGCCCGTGTTGGGCATCAGCACCGCAAGCATCACGACATCGAGCTCGGACTGGTGCTTTGAGACGAAGAGCACCGGCCGCTCGGGCGTGAAGGCGGGGACCTTGTCCCAGCCCCGCACCTCCACCTTGGCGCCCATGATCACATCGAGCGCACGCAGCGTCGTGTCGCCCCAGGTCTTCAAGGTGGGGTAGAGCCCGTGCCGATCCCGGAAGCGTGCGAGCATCGCGACTTTCGCGGCGATGTAGAGGGTGTATGTGTAGAAGAAGAGGTTGAAGAGCGTTACGCGCATCGAGCGGACCCTGACGGCTTGGGCGTGGGTGCGGTGCTGCCCACGCGTGACGGATGGCGGATATCAGCCCGCCTTGACGCCTAGGATAGCGCGCGCCTCTTCGCTGTCCCGGTCCATCTGGGCGATCAGCGCCTCCGGACCCTCATAGGCCAGTTCGGGTCGCAGGAAGGCCACAAGCTCCACCACGATCGGTGTGCCGTAGAGATCGCCCGAGAAGTCGAAGAGGTGGACCTCGAAATTGGGTGCGTTGACGCCGAAGGTCGGCCGCTCCCCGATCGAGGCGACGCCGTCGTAGCGGCCTCCATATGGGCCTTCCAGCACCTGGACCCGGGCGGCGTAGACACCAAAGGCCGGGACTAGTTGGTCGTCGAAGGCGAGGTTCGCCGTTGGGTAGCCGAGGTGCCGGCCACGCTGATCTCCCCGCACGACTGGACCTGTCACGGCGTGCGGACGGCCGAGGATAGCGGCCGCATCCTCCATGGCCCCTCGGCGTATGGCCTCCCGCGCAGCGGTCGAGGAGTAGTCGCCTGTCTCATCGCCGACGAGGGGCAGCACGGTCACCTCGAAGCCCAGCGTCTGCCCAAGCTGGCGCAGCATGGCGGCATCGCCCGCGCGCCCGCGTCCGAAGCGGAAATCGGCGCCGATGGTGAGATGCGCCACCCCGAGCCCGCCTGCCAGTACATCGCGCGCGAACCTTGCGGGACTCATCGAGGAGAGCGCCCGGTCGAAGGGCAGGACCGCCAGCCGCTCGACACCAGACAACGCCAGGAGACGCGCGCGCTCGTCCGAGCTCGTAAGGCGGAAAGGGGGCGCGTCGGGCTGGAAGAGCTGCCGGGGATGGGGTTCGAAGGTGATGGCGGCGAGCGGTGCTGTGGGCCTCGCCGTCCGTGCGGCGGCGATCAGGGCCTGATGGCCGCGATGAACCCCGTCGAGATTGCCGAGGGCCGCAGTCGCACCCGCGAGGGGAAGAGCGCCGGCAGGATGCTGGTAGCCGTCGATGCGCTGCATTGGGCCTTTCCGGGGGAGCCCCCCCGGTCCCGGCGCACCATGACGGTCGGCGCGGCCCTCGGAGGCGTCAGTCGAACTTCTTGGAGGGTGCCAGCACCAAACCCTCACCCTTCAGCACGACCTTCTCGCCGACGCTGCAGCGGCAATCAAGGGTGACACGCCGTTTGGCATGGTCGATTGCCGCGACGATGACGCGCGCCACGACCCGGTCGCCGGGACGCACGGGGCCGAGGAACTTGAGCGACTGCCCCATATAGACCGTGCCATGGCCGGGCAGTTGCTCTCCGATGACCGCCGAGATCAGGCCGGCGGTCAGCATGCCGTGGGCGATGCGTCCGCCGAAGATCGTCTCCTGGGCATATTCCTCGTCGAGATGCACCGGATTGTGGTCGGTCGAAAGCTCGGCGAAGAGCGCGATCTCGCGGTCCGAGACAGTTCGGGCTAGGCTCCGCTCCATCCCGATCTCGAGATCCTCGATGCAGATGGTGCCGCGCCGGATCGGCCGACCCTCGCCATCCATGATCCCGTCGAGCGCGGCTTCCTCCGCGGGGCTCGGTGCCGTCGTGCCACTATCGAACATGGGTCGCCTCCGCTTCGCTACCGTCCGCCGGCCTTGCCCGAGTCGTCCGGCGTTATGCTGCACTGCACGCTACGTAGCGCAGAGTGGGCATCAGGGCAACAATGTTGCGCAT
Organism: Pseudomonadota bacterium; assembly: GCA_039815685.1. Taxonomy (GTDB): domain Bacteria; phylum Pseudomonadota; class Alphaproteobacteria; order Rhodobacterales; family Rhodobacteraceae; genus Thermohalobaculum. Next base: position 24,380 of record JBCBYV010000008.1, read on the forward strand.
GAAAATTACGTCAAAGAATTGTCGTGTGAGTTAATCTTGCGCAGAGCTGCATCTGCCACACGGCAGAGATCGTGTTGACGCAAGCAACGAAGGCCTCTGATCCCGCTGCGAGGGGCCGCGCGCCAACCCGCAGGGTCTTGGCAGAACGGAAATCGTGCAGACGCAGTCAGCGGAGGAAAGCCGTCGCGTAGCGTGGGTCATGCCCTTCCCGGGCAAAGAACGCCTCGAGCCGCGCAGGGTCCGGCGCCTCAGCCGTCTCGCCGACCTCCGCCGCTGCGATACCGCCGCTGATGAAGAGCGCGTCGCAGCCCTGCGCATGCGCGCCCTTCACATCCGTTGCGATTCCGTCGCCGATGCCGAGGACGCGCGCGCGGGATACCGCACGCCCGGCCAGCGCGTCGATCATCTCGAACGCGGCATCGTAGGACGGCGCGTGAGGCTTGCCATACCAGACGACCTCGGCCCCATCGGCGGCGTGCCGCTCCGCATAGCGCTGCGCAAGCGCGCCCGCGCACCAGAGCCGCTCCTCCCCACGATCGACGATGATGTCCGGGTTCGCGCAGAGCACTGGCAGCTTGCGCGCCGCCCAATCCGCGAACTCGCGATCATAATCCGACGGGTTCTCGCTCCGGTCGTCCCGCAGCCCAACGAGGAGGATCGTCTCCGCCTCCTCGATCCCGACCGGCGAGCCGAAATCCGACAGCATGTCGAGGTCGCGGTCCGGCCCGATATAGTGAAAGCGCTGACCGTAGCGTCCGTTGGCCATCGAACGTTTGCACGCCTCGCCCGACGACATGATCCCGTCATGGGTGTCCCCGGGCTCGCCCGGCGCGCCGATATGGTCGAGGAAGCGGAGCACGCCGGAAGCAGGGCGCGGCGCGTTCGTGAGAAGCACGGCGATACCGCCACGCGCGCGGTAGCGTCGCAACGCCTCCATGGCGGCGGGATAGGGGCGCAGACCGTTGTGGTAGCAACCCCAGAGATCCACGAGCAGCGCGTCGTAGTCTGCCGCGATCTCGTCCAGCGTTTCGATCAGTTGTGCCATCCGCTCCCTCCGATGCCGCGCCTCGCCTAGCGGGGCGGCGTGACGGGTGCAAGACGGCGCATCAGGCCTTTCGCCAAAGGGGGCGGAGGCGGAGGAAGAGCCGGTAGGCGAGTTCCGCGATTTGCGTAAAGGGCGCGCGATCGACGATACGGGCGATGCGCGCCGTCGGCCGTAGCTGGCGCCAGAGCGAGAAGAACCCGGCCGCGCCATCGGCCAGGGCCCCATCGCTTCGCCGGACCGTGAAGCGCGCGAGCAGATCATCGCGGTCGGCGCCTTCTGGCAATGCGCTCTCGGGCGCGGTCGCGACGTCGATCCATTCAACGTTGTCGGCGCCCGGCATCCGCTTGTAGCTCGCAATCTCACGCGAGCAGATCGGGCAGCCGCCATCATACCAAACGGTGCATGCAGCTCTGGGGTCGGTCTGCACTGCGGCGTCGCTGGCTGCGGTCATGGGCGTGAGCTCCGGTCGGATTACGTGAGTGCAAAGTGGGAACGGGGCAGTGGCTGTCGAGCCGGGAGGCGGAGATGACGCAGGGTGGCGATGGGTCAGTGGGTCGGCAGGGCCATTCCGATGCATCCGTTCCTATCATGCCGGGTGTGCCCGCCGCCGCCGGGTGGCTCGGTCTCTCCGGTCTCCTTCCCTTCTTCGCGGGTGCCCTGCTGGTCGCCGTGCTGAGCGGCCCCACGCAGGAGCTCGCTATGCGGCTTCTCGCCGGTTACGGGGCGGTCATTCTCTCGTTCATGGGCGGCTGTCGCTGGGGGTTCGCGGCGGCCGGTCTCGGAGCGGCGGGCGCCCAACCACCTGGCGGGAGAGGTATCGACCCTTCGTTCGCCTATGGGGCCTCCGTCGTGCCATCGCTCTACGCATGGCTCGTTTTGATGGTGCCGGATCCTTGGCGCATGGCCCTTCTGGCACTCGGCTTCCTGGGGCTGCTGGGTGCGGACTACGCGTTGACCGCGCGCGGCGGGGCGCCTGCCTGGTGGCCTGCGCTCCGCTTGCCGCTCAGCCTTGGCGCCGCCGGAAGCCTGCTTTTCGCTGCTCTCTTTGGCTGACCAGGCTATTCCGCGACTGCGGTGACAGTGAAGCCCTGAGCGCGCAGGAGCGCCACGAGCCCCTCCTCTCCCGGCAGGTGGAGCGCGCCAACGGCAACAAAGCGTGCCGGAAGCGAAAGCGCCTCGGTCAGTCCCGGCATCCACGCAAGGTTCCGTTTCTCCAGGATCGCCTCGGAGAACGCATCCCCCAAAGCCTCCGAACCGAGCGGCGCGCCCTTGCGGGCCACGCCGATGATCTCGGGCGCTGCCGTCGAGAAGGCGCTGATCATGCCGGTACGGCCCTCGGCGTACTGCGCCATCATCGTGCGGCGGATGTCCTCGTCATGGGCGGCGAGCACGAACATGTCCCGCATCAGCCCCTCTGCCTCAGCGGGACTGATTGCATCGAAAGCGCCGAGGGCGGCTTCGTAGGTCTCGAGCCCAACGACATCGATGTCCCTTGCGCTCGCCTGCTCGCTCAAGAACCGGTCGAGCACCGGCGCCCCGGTCCGCATTTCCGAAAGCTGGCAGGCGGGTGTGCCGAGCATCGAGAAGAGGAGCCATGGTTCGAGCAGGCTGGCGATGCTCAGAGAGAGCCCTCTTGCCGCGAAGGCGTTCTCCGCGGTCGCACGTTCATCGAAACTGAGCTGTGCCGCCACTCTGGTGCCGAGCGTATCGGGTCCCGCCGCGAACCCGAAGGTCGGGTCGGCTTCGAGACGCGCTTCCATCGCAGCGACCTGTGATTCCGTCAGCTCGACGACCAACCCCTCGGCCTTGTCGAAGGCATCGCGCACAGGGGGTGTAAGGGTCTCGATGGCTTGCGTGTCATGATAGGTGCCGAAGAGGTGGCCGACTGCGCCGTTCGGCGCCTCGACCCTCCAGAAGCGGCTGTCACCGTTCGTAACCTCAGCCGCCTTAGCTTCGAGCGCCGCCCGGTCCTCCTCGCTCATGGCAGCGATGAGGTCCCGACCCTCGCACGCCGCGATGGCCGGTCCTGCCACAAGGGCAATTGCTGCCGCCAACAGAGCCGAGGCTGCCGGACGTCGGGTTCTTCTCGGTGAAGCAAAAGACGGCATCAAAAGGTTCTCCTATGCATTCCCGTTTGGTGCGGAGGCGTGGTCCGCCTTGTCGGCTTCGCGGCTCGAAGTCCGGCTAGCAGCCGCGCCGCGACCGTCCTGCGGCCGTGCTTCACAACCCGGTAAAGATGGCAAGCGTCGGGCGCTGGCGGGGCCAAGCATGGCGCAGTCATCGCTTGTCCGCCAAATTTCATCCCGCAGATGGGAGGTTTTTGGCCTGTGGACAGTTGACAGTCGGGGGGCGCTCCCTTAGCTCGGCGTCACGTTTAGCACTCTCGATTTGTGAGTGCTAACAGGGCTTCCGGCAGCGTGTCGCTGTCCCGGCAGCCCTCGGTAGCAACGATATCAAACGGGGCTCAACATCATGGGTTTCACTCCCCTGCACGACCGTGTGCTCGTCCGCCGCATCGAGAGCGAAGAGAAGACCAAGGGCGGTCTGATCATCCCTGACAGCGCCAAGGAGAAGCCGCAGGAAGGCGAGATCGTCGCCGTCGGCGCCGGCGCGAAGGACGATGACGGCGACCGCATCGCCCTCGACGTGAAGGCCGGTGACCGGGTGCTCTTCGGCAAGTGGTCCGGGACCGAGGTGAAGATTGACGGCGAGGATCTCCTGATCATGAAGGAGAGCGACATCCTCGGCATTGTCACCGAAGGCGCGAGCGCGAGCCAGGCGGCCTGATCCAGCGGTAAGGTGGGGTTCGACCCCACCACCTGAGACGAGACCGTTGAGCGACGGTGGGGTCGAACCCCACCCTACCGCCGGCGGACAACCCACCACATTCAACGACGGAGCTGACAGCAATGGCTGCCAAGGACGTGAAATTCCACACCGACGCCCGCGAGCGCATGCTCAAGGGTGTCAACATCCTCGCCGACGCGGTGAAGGTGACCCTCGGCCCCAAGGGCCGCAACGTCGTGCTCGACAAGAGCTTCGGCGCGCCCCGTATCACCAAGGATGGCGTGAGCGTCGCCAAGGAGATCGAGCTCGCGGACAAGTTCGAGAACATGGGCGCGCAGATGGTCCGCGAGGTTGCCTCGAAGACCAACGACGAGGCCGGCGACGGCACCACGACCGCGACGGTGCTTGCACAGGCGATCGTCAAGGAAGGCATGAAGTCGGTCGCCGCCGGCATGAACCCGATGGATGTGAAGCGCGGTGTCGACAAGGCGGTCCTCGCCGTCGTTGCCGAGATCAAGTCCATGTCCCGCCCGGTCAGCGACTCGAACGAGGTCGCGCAGGTCGGCGCCATCTCCGCCAATGGCGAGACGGCCATCGGTCAGCAGATTGCTGATGCGATGCAGAAGGTCGGCAACGAGGGCGTGATCACGGTCGAGGAGAACAAGGGCCTCGAGACCGAGACCGAAGTAGTCGAGGGCATGCAGTTCGACCGGGGCTACCTCAGCCCGTACTTCATCACCAACGCCGACAAGATGCTCGCGGAGCTCGAGGACTGCTACATCCTCCTGCACGAGAAGAAGCTCTCGTCGCTGCAGCCGATGGTCCCGCTGCTCGAGACGGTGATCCAGACGGGCAAGCCGCTCCTGATCATCGCCGAGGACGTCGAGGGCGAGGCGCTGGCCACGCTCGTCGTCAATAAGCTCCGTGGCGGGCTAAAGATCGCGGCCGTTAAGGCGCCGGGCTTCGGCGACCGTCGCAAGGCGATGCTGCAGGACATCGCGATCCTCACGGGCGGCCAGGTGATCTCCGAGGATCTCGGCATGAAGCTCGAGAATGTCGGCATCGACATGCTCGGCACGGCCAAGAAGCTCCGCATCACCAAGGACGACACCACGGTCGTCGACGGCGCGGGCGACAAGGGCGAGATCGAGGCGCGCGTCGCTCAGATCCGTCAGCAGATCGAGGAGACGACCTCCGATTACGACCGTGAGAAGCTCCAGGAGCGTCTTGCGAAGCTCGCCGGTGGTGTCGCCGTGATCCGCGTCGGCGGTGCGACCGAGGTCGAGGTGAAGGAGCGCAAGGACCGCGTCGACGACGCGCTCAACGCGACCCGCGCCGCTGTGCAGGAGGGTGTTGTCCCCGGTGGCGGTGTGGCGCTCGTCCACGCTGTGAAGGCGCTCGATGGCCTCACCGGTGAGAACGGCGATCAGGACGCAGGCATTGCCATCGTCCGTCGCGCGCTCGAGTCGCCGCTTCGCCAGATCGCCGAGAACGCAGGCGTCGACGGGTCCGTCGTGGCCGGCAAGGTGCGCGACAGCTCCGACAGCAAGTACGGCTACGACGCTCAGAAGGACGAGTACGGCGATCTCGTCGGCAAGGGCATCATCGACCCGGCCAAGGTCGTGCGCTGCGCGCTCGAGGATGCGTCCTCGGTCGCCGGCCTCCTCATTACGACCGAGGCGATGGTTGCCGAGAAGCCCGAGCCGAAGGGCGCGGCCGCCGGTGGCGGCATGCCCGACATGGGCGGCATGGGCGGCATGATGTAAGCTCGCGATCAGCCTTCCGAGACTACCGGGGTGCGGGAAACCGCGCCCCTTTCTTCTTGCAATGCGTGTGCCGGGCCTACATTGTTGCACTGCACGCATAGGAGGTTGTGTCGTGATGATGTTGCGTTCGTTCGGCGTCGTTGCGCTGGTGACATTTGGTTTGGGACATGCGCCTGCCGGCGCGGTAACGTTTTCCGACCTCAGTGACTTTCTTGCGGTGACGGATACGTCGCTGGAGACCTTCGACGGCACCGCGCCTCAGCAAGATCCGTCTATCGATTTCGGACCCTTCACGATCACTGAGACCTTCAACGGTCCGGGTGAGGATATCACCGTATTCCAGCAGGGATTTAACGGCGGTCTCGTCGATTTCGCGATCAACAGCGAGGACGAGGCGGTCGCCTACCTCGACAACGGCACCTCGGTGGTGACCTTCGATGACTTCGATCCCTCGATTACGGCGTTTGGCGTCTTCTTCTCCGCCAGTGCTGCGTCGACCGTCACCGTTACGGGAACCGTGTCTACCAGCTTCGCCGTGATCGCGAACACCCCGACCTTCTTCGGCGTGACCGAGGCGTCGGGTATCACGAGCCTCTCGTTCGATGTAAGCGGCGGGCCGTTCGTCGGTATCGATGACGTCCGTACCGGTTCAATCGACACTGCGGCAATTCCTCTACCCGGCGCGCTCGGCCTGCTCCTTCTTGGCCTTGGCGCCTTCGGAGTTCTCCGCCGCGCTTCGTGATGGGCCTCATGAAGGGGCCCGAGACACCAGCTCAGCAAGCCGTCACCGACGTCCAGCAGTGGCATAGTCGCACGACTGCGTGAAACGGGCTGCACGGCTGGCGAAGCTGACATACTCTGGCAGGATCATTCGGAGGACCTGCCAGATGCGCCAGATTGTTGCCCCCGCCGCCGCACTCGCCCTGATGCTCGCTGCCCCGCTGGCGGTGGCTCAGCAAGCCGAGCCGGAAACCGACGCGCCCGCCGCTGTGCCGGAAGCGGAGGCGCCTGCTGTCGATGGGGATGGCGCAGCGCCTGAAGCTGACGCCGAGGCTTTTTCTGGCATGACGCTGGATACGATTGGAGAGATCGTCCGCCGTCTCGACGAGGAGGCGCAGGGATCGCCCGACGGGCATATGCTGCAATTCACAATCCGCGAGACGGTGCTGCTCTTCGTCTCGGACCCGATCCACAACCGCATGCGTCTGATGACCCCGATCCGGCAGGCGGAGGGCCTGACGCAAGAGGAACTCATCCGCCTCTCGCAGGCCAATTTCGACAGCGCGCTCGATGCCCGCTACGCCATCGCTCGCGGCACGCTCTGGTCGGTGTTCATCCACCCGCTCCGCGAGCTTAAGGAGCCACAGTTCATCGCCGCGATCGGTCAGGTCGTGAATGCCGCCACGAGCTATGGGACGAGCTACTCCTCGGGTCTCCTCAGCTTCGGTGGGGGCGACTCGAATGCGCTCCGTCAGCGCGAACTCATCGACGAGCTGCTACAGCAGGGTCAGCCGATCTGACGTCACCGCTTGGCTTCGCGGGCCGAACGAGACAGAAGGCCTGAAATGGCCGAGAACCCGACGATCCGCCGCGCTGAGGCTCGAGACGCCGAGGCCGTTGCCGCCCTCGCCAACATGCTCGCCGTCGCTGTCGAGGATCATCCCCCGGGCGTCGGTGTCATGACCTCGGAGATCGTGCGGCGAGACCTTATCGATGCGCCGGGCCTCACGCTGCTCGTGGCCGAACGATCAGACGATATCGTCGGCTACGCGCTCCTGACGGCTGCTTACGAGACTTCCTACGCTGCCCGAGGCGTCCATCTCGTCGATCTCGCCGTGGCCGAGAACGCGCGCCGTTCCGGCGTCGGCCGCGCGCTGATGCGGGCGGCCGCGCATGAGGCGGTTGCGACAGGCGGGTGTTATGTCAGCTGGGTCGTCGCGCAGAAGAACCGGGCTGGGCAGGCGTTCTACAACCGCATCGGCGGGGTCTGCGACCCGGTGGAAGCCCGCGCCATCTTCGGCCCCCCCTTCGATGCGTTGTTAGATCAAGACTGACGCACCGGCTCAGCGCCCGCAGGCGGCAGGCTGGCGGGTGGGCGCCGCCGCGCGAGCGTAGGCGAGGCGCGGCGTTGCGGGCACGCGTCGGCTTGCTGCCCCGGCCACCTGGATCACTCCGCCGCCATCGCGACCTGGCTGCAGAAGCAGGACGCTTTCACGGGCACCTCCGCCCGGGCGGCGGCGAGGTCCAGGCGGGGTTTGATATGCGCGGCTTCCACCGTCTCACCGCGGCGGATCAGGCACTCATGGAGCCCTTTCAGCGACCACACATTCTCCGGATGGACGCAAGTCCGGCTGAGCGTGCTGTCGAGCCCGAGATCTGCGCGATAGACCGCCTCCGCCTCCTCGTAGTGCCCCTGCTCCATCAGCAGCGCGCCGAGCGCATGGCGCGTCGGCTGCATCCACCCCCAAGGCTCGTCATAGGGGAGTTCGTCGTCTAGCCTGACCGATCGTCGAAGATGCGCGAAGGCCGCCTCGAAATCGCCCTTCCGGTACTCGAGCTCGCCCTCCAGCATCGCATGCGCGATCTTGAGAAGGTCCGTCACTTTATTGTTGTGGACGCGCCGATGCTTCTTCTGCGCGGCCTTCGCCTCCAGAAACGCCTCCCGCGCGGCCTCCGCCTCCTCGACCCGGCCGAGCGCGGAATAGGCCACGGCCTTGGCGTAGCGCATCATCGAAACCGTGGAGCAGTAGAGCGCCTTATCCTCCGGCTCCTCCTGCGCGATGATCTCCGCCCATTTGCCGAAGCGCACGAGCACGTGCTGCTTCATTGAAAAGTAGCCTTCGATGAAGTCCCCCATGGGCGGGCTTTCGATACGCAGCACCTCCTCCGGCACCGTGTCGATCAGCTCCTGCGCAGCCCTGATGGCTGGTGTGAACTGACCGAGGAACATGGCGCCATAGATCACGAAGTGATGGTTATGCGTCCGGTAGAGCGCATAGACATTGAGCGGCCCCCGAGCCTCCAGGAACTTCCGGTCCGCCACCTGCGCCTGTTGGTTCCAGTGCAGAACGTTGTGGTAGTGCCCGCAGAGCACGTCGATATGCGTCGGCATGTGGATGAGATGGCCGAGATCCGGTGCGATCTGACGCAAGCGGTCCCCGGTTCTCAGCGCACGCTCGGGAAAGGGCGACATCTCCATGAGATGGACATGGAGGTGCAGGAGGCCGGGATGTTTCCAGGCCCCGGGATCCGTCGCGAAGGCCTCGTCGAGCACTGCCATCGCCTCCTCGGTCCCCGCGTCCTCGGCAACGCCGCCGGTCGTGAGATCCCACATTTTCCACGGCGTCTCGTTCATGATCGCCTCGACGAAGACCGTGCGAACCTCCCGGTCCGAACGGTTGGCCTCGAAGACCGCGCGCATTGCGACGGTGAACGCCTTGTCCCAAGGGCTCATGTCCTCCAGAGGCTCGCGGTCCTGATAGCGCGTCGCCAGCGCATGGATCAGCGCCTGTTCGACTGGGCTCGCCCCGGCCGCACGCGTCATCGCTTCCTGCATGGCGTCGTAGGCGGCGCCGAGGGCCGTGGCCTTCCCCTTCGGATCGTAGAGGTGCCAGGGCAGGTTGTAGTTCGGACCCGCAGCATAGGAGATGCCCCACCATGCCATGGCGCAGGTGGAATCCGCCTTCGTCGCCTCCGTGAAGCAGGTGATCGCTTCTTCGTGCGAGTAGCCATAGAGCCAGTTCAACCCGCGATCGAACCAGACCTGCGCCTCGGCGTTCGCGGTGGTCACCTTGCGGGAAAAGGGACCGACGTCAAAGGGATAGTCCATACGCACACCCTCCATGCCGTACCGTGCGAAGTCTATCATCCGACCCTGGATGATCGCGCGTCAATTGCGCGACAATCCGGCAGACGCGCTATAGGGGGCCTTGCCAAGACTCAGGCACTTGCCTCAGTCTTGTGATCACAAAGCAGAGGGCGCGGGCCCTGTGCTGGCATTCGCACCCGATCAGGACCCGACCGATGGCCGACGATATGCTCACGAATGCGCAGACGCGCGACCTCGAGGCGCTGCTGCACCCCTACACCAACGCGGTCCAGCATCGCAAAGTCGGCGCCCACCTCATCGAGGGCGGTGCGGGCGTGCATGTGTGGGACGATCAGGGCCGCCGGTTCATCGAGGGGATGGCGGGCCTCTGGTGCTGTGGCCTCGGCTTCGGGGACGAGGAGTTGGTCGAAGCGGCGCAGGAGCAACTCGCGCGGCTTCCATACTACCACCTCTTCGGCGGGCGCACGCATGAGCCCGCAATCGAGCTTGCCGAGAAGATCAAGGACCTCTTCCCCGTGCCGATGGCGCGCGTCTTCTACTGCTCGTCCGGGTCGGAGGCGAACGACACGCAGGTCAAGCTCCTCTGGTACATGAACAATGCCCTCGGCCGGCCGGAGAAGAAGAAGATCATCAGCCGCAAGAAGGGCTATCACGGCGTGACGCTCGTCAGCGCCTCGATGACCGGCCTGCCGGTGAACCACGGCAGCTTCAACCTGCCCTTCGATTTCATCAAGCACACCACCACGCCGCACTATTGGCGCGAGGCCCAGGACGGTGAGACGGAAGCGTCGTTCGTGCAGCGCCTCGCCGCCGATCTCGACGCGATGATCGAGGCCGAGGGTCCGGAGACGGTCGCGGGCTTCATCTCGGAGCCGGTGATGGGCGCCGGCGGCGTGATCGTGCCGCCCGAGGGGTACTTTGAGGCGGTGGGCCAGGTCCTCGTCAAGCATGACGTCATGTGGATCGATGACGAGGTGATCTGCGGCTTCGGGCGGACCGGCAGCTGGTTCGGCGCCGAGACCTTCGGCATGCAGCCGACAAGCGTCAGCCTCGCGAAGCAGCTCACCGGCGGATACGTCCCGCTCTCGGCGGTCGCTATGAACGCGGAGATGACTGAGGCGATCGAGGCGGAAAGCGCGAAGCATCCGAGCCTTGGCCACGGCTTCACCTATGGCGGCCACCCGCTCGGCTGCGCGGTTGGCGTGAAGACCCTCGAGATCTACCAGAAGCGCGATATCCTAGGTCATGTCCGGCGCATCGCCCCGGCCTTCCAGGCGCATATCCGGCGCTATGCGGATCATCCGCTGGTTGGGGAGGCGCGCGGTGTCGGGCTCCTCGGCGCGCTCGAGCTCTGCCCGAACAAGGCAACGAAGGCGACGTTCCCGACGCCGGGCAAGGTCGGCAAGTATATGGCCGACGAGCTTTTGAAGCACGGGGTCATCCTGCGCGCCATCGGCGATACGGTTGCGTTCTGCCCGCCCATGGTGATCAGCGAGGACGAGATCGAGCAGCTCTTTGCCCCGATCGAGACGGCGCTCGATGCCACCCACGCCTGGGCCACCGCCGAAGGTCTGATGGGCTGAGATCGGCCGGATCGGGGGCCGCTGTCGACCGATCCGGGAACAGATTCCGCTGCAAGTTGTGGCGATTCGGTGGCGCTCGCGGAACGCGATGCGAGCGCCGCTCAAAGTGTTCCACTTTAAGGCATTGTTTATCATAAATATTTTGTTGATCGAGGGAACCGGCTCAGGACGGTGCATCAGGCCTTGATCCGGCCACCTCGCTCTCCCAAAACTACAGTGGGAGCGGGAGGCGTAAATGTCGGTAGCTAGAACGATCTGTGAGGTCGTGGCAGCAGCGGTTTTCTGCGTTTGTGTGAATATGCTGCTTGGTCACATTCCACCCTTTCCAGGGCTTGATGTTGCAACGGCTAAGCTGGGCGTCGCGGTATCCGCGCTCGTTACCGCAGCTGCGATTTTCAGCCGTCTGAGTTCTGTGCGCGTGCAGCACTTTGCCCTCGCCGTAGGGCTTGTCGGTGCCGTGCTCTCGATCGACATGCTGATCGGTGAAGAGCACACCGAAAACGCAGACAACGGTGTGACGACCGAGCAGATACTCGAGCGCTGGGTGCCGGCACCTCATCGTTGTGTAGGCGAGCGCTGCATCGGCTGATTGGGCCGCGCGACCGGTAATCACCACTTCGCTCACACATTCGGGTTGCCCTTTTCCCGCCCGGTTGAAAACCTGCCTCCCGAGTTTCCATGACGGAGGATCGAGGATGCGGGCGACCAGCCTTCTTTGCAAAACTGTTGCGGGTCTGGCAGTGGCGCTGCCGCTGGGCCTGATCGCCACACTTCCGACGCTTCCCGCCAAAGCCGGTCCTGTGCTCGACCAGATCGTCGAACGAAAGACGATCCGCTTCGGCTACCGCACCGATGCGCCGCCCTTCTCGATGAAGGTGGACGGCCGGCCGCAGGGCTACAGCATCGATCTCTGCGGACGGGTCGCAGGCGCTATCCTGGAGACCTCCGGGCTCGCCGAGCTTACGGGAACTTTCACGGCGGTAGAGGTCGAGGACCGGTTCGATGCGATCGAGGAAGGCCGGATCGACGTGCTTTGCGGACCGACAACGGCGACCCTGTCGCGTCGGGAGCGTGTCTCCTTCACCATCCCGATCTTCGCGACGGGTGTCGGCGCGATGATGGCAAGCGATGCGCCCTCTGCCCTGGCCGATCCGCTGATGAACGCGCTGCCCGGGTCGCTGCCCCAGGATGCGATCCCCAATGCACTGAATGGCCGGCGCCTTGGCGTGCGGGCGGGCACGACGGCGGAGAGCTGGCTGAGGGCGGGTGAGGACGGCGCGCTCGGCAATGCCACGATCGTCACCTTCGACGATCATCGGGCCGGTGCCGCAGCCGTCGTCGGCGGCGAGGTCGATGTCTACTTCGCGGATCAGGCGATCCTCCTCGGCGTTTTGGCCCGCTCGGACGATGTCGACCGGCTGCAAGTGTCGCCCGCGACCTACACTGTCGAGCCCTACGCCCTCGCGATCCCGCGCGGCGATGAGGATCTGCGCCTCGTACTCGATCGCGCGCTCAGCCTCCTCTTCCGCCGGCGCGTGTTCGAGCCGCTCTACGAGCGCTACTTCGGCCCGCTCTCGCTGCAGGCAGAGCTCTTCTACCGAGCCGCCGCCCTGCCGGACTGATCGCTCCGCGGGGAAGCGCGCCGTCTCGGGCCATCCGGGTCGTTGACGGCGTCGTTCCCGCATCTGGAGGAACCATCATGGCGCGCGGACAGGATACGCACCGCCCACTGCACGGCGTGGCGCTGAAACTCCTCTCGGTCTGCGTCTTCATGGGCATGGCCGTCTGCGTGAAGATCTCGGCCGAGGAGGTTCCGCCCGGCGAGATCGTGTTCTTCCGCTCGTTCTTCGCGATCCCGGTGATCATGTTCTGGCTATGGCAGCGCCATGAGCTTGCGACCGGTCTGCGCACCGAGAACTCCATGGGGCATCTCTGGCGTGGTCTGGTGGGCGCGACGGCGATGGGCCTTTCCTTCACCGCGCTCGGCCTCTTGCCGCTACCCGAGGTGACGGCAATCGGCTACGCGGCCCCGCTCCTCGTCGTCGTTTTCGCCGCGATGTTCCTGAACGAGAAGGTCCGGCTATACCGCCTCGGTGCGGTCTTTCTCGGGCTGCTCGGCGTCATCGTGATGCTGGCGCCGAAACTTTCCGTCGACGGGCTCGAGGATGCGACCAAGGACGAGACGGTGGGTGCGATGGCGATGCTTCTCGGCGCCGTCTTCATGGCGCTCGCCACCTGCTTCGTGCGCAAGATGGTGGAGACGGAGGAGAGTGCCGCGATTGTCTTTTATTTCTCGCTCACCTGCACGGTGCTGTCGCTCTTCACTCTCCCCTTCGGCTGGGCGGTGCCGTCCTGGGAGGTCTTCGGCCTGCTCGTTCTCGCAGGGCTCCTCGGCGGTGTGGCGCAGATCTTCCTGACCGAGAGCTTTCGTCATGCGGATGCCGGCCTGATCGCCCCCTTCGAATACGCCTCAATGCTTCTCTCCATCGCCATCGGCTGGTTCGTCTTTGCCGAGGCGCCGCAGGAGACGACGCTGATCGGCGCTGTTCTGGTGATCGCTGCTGGCCTCGTCATCATCTTTCGTGAGCGCCAGCTCGGGATCGAGCGCGCCAAGGCGCGGCGCTCCCTCACCCAGAACGGCTGATCCTGGGCTTGACGCGGGCTCGGCGTCGGGCGAGGGCACCCTATGCTCGTCTTCAAGCTTCTGACTGCCGATGAAGCCGCCATCCTTGCTACGGATGGTCGCTTCGAAGGCTCACCTGCTGACCTCGCCGACGGCTTCGTCCATCTCTCCACGGCCGAGCAGGTACCGGGCACGGCGGCCAAGCACTTCGCCGGACGCGGTCTTCTCACGGTCCTTGCTCTCGAGGCGGAACCGCTCGGCGATGCGCTGCGGTGGGAGCCCTCTCGCGGCGGGGCTATCTTCCCCCATCTCTATCGTCCGCTGCTCGTGGCGGACATCGCATGGCAGGCGGCGTACGCACCAAGCGCGGATGGCACATGGCCTGCGCCTCGGCCCGATCGTCCATGAGACGCATGCTCGAACGCGCCGGTCTTGTCGCGTTGCGTCGCATGGACCCCGAGCGGGCGCATGGCCTCGCGCTGCTCGCCCTTCGACAAGGGCTCGGGCCTCGCGCGCCGGGTGGCGGACCGGTCACATCGGCCCGTCTCGCAAGCCGCCTCGGCCCCCTGACCCTCGCCAACCCCGTTGGGATCGCCGCGGGTTTCGACAAGAACGGTGAGGCGATCCGGGAGATCCTCGCCGCCGGCCCAGGGTTTCTGGAGGTCGGCGCCGTCACACCGCTGCCGCAGCCCGGCAACCCGCGCCCACGCCTCTTCCGCCTCCCCGAGGACGGGGCTGCGATCAACCGCTTCGGTTTCAATAACGATGGGATGGAGGCGTTGGCCGCTCGTCTCACCGCCGCCCGGGCCGCCGGCCTTCGCGCCCCCGTCGGCCTCAACCTCGGCGCCAACAAGACGAGCACGGACAGGGCGGGCGATTACGAGACCCTGATCGCGAGGCTGGGCGGGCTGGCCGACTTCTTGACGATCAACATCTCGTCGCCGAACACCGAGCGGCTGCGCGATCTTCAGGGCCCGGCCGCCCTCGATGCTCTCTTGAGCCGCGCCACGGCTGCCCTGCAGGGTCTTGAGGCGCCGCCACCGCTTTTCCTCAAGATCGCTCCGGATCTCGACGAAGCCGCACTTGATGCGGTTGCGGATGCGGCGCTTCGGCACGGTCTGACAGGGATTATCGCGACCAACACGACCCTGGCGCGTGACGGGCTGCAGAGCGCCGCGGCGGCCGAGGCGGGCGGGCTCTCGGGCCGCCCGTTGCTGGCTCGGTCGACCGATGTGCTCCGAGGTCTCGCCGGTCGCACCGCCGGCCGCCTAACCCTAGTCGGTGTCGGTGGTATCTCGACGGCCGAGGACGCCTACGCGAAGATCCGCGCCGGTGCCTCCGCCGTGCAGCTCTACACCGCTCTCGCCTACCACGGCCTCGGCCTCGCAGCCGAAATCGCATCAGACCTCGATCGCCTGCTCAAGCGCGACGGCTTTTCCACGATGGGTGACGCGATCGGCGCAGATCTCGCCTGAACGGGTGGGTATGGACCTGTCGGGCTCGGTGCCAGGACGAAACTACGAGCTTCTGCACAGCACTCCGCAGCCATGCAAAGACCGCTGGATCAGTCGCTGGCACACGTTCGGCTGGCGGAACGGAAGACCTGGAGCGGGCGATGAGATTCGAACTCACGACCCCAACCTTGGCAAGGTTGTGCTCTACCCCTGAGCTACGCCCGCATCCTAGGGTGGCGGGTGTATTACAGGAATCGAAATCCGGTGCAAGCGCCTTAATTGGGGTTTTCCGATGGTCCCTTGGAGCCCTCGGTGACCGAGGCTGTGGCCGGTCCTAGTGCCTTTCGGCCACCTGCCGCGCGGGTTCTGCGACTTCCTTTACGGGCGCCGCCTGACGCAAGCGGCGCTTCAGAAAGTCCATCACGGCGCGCGTCTTGCCGGGCAGGAAGTTGCGCGATGGATAGACCGCCCAAGCCCCGGCATCGAAGCTGTCCGCCGCCGCCCACCACTTGGGGAGCAGGTCAAGGAGGCGGCCCTCGGCAATGTCATCGGCCACCAGCCAATCGGGCAGAAGCGTCGGCCCCAGCCCCTCCCGCGCCGCCTCGCGCAGCGCAAGGGGGGAGGATATCGCCACATCGCCGTCGACGGCGACCTCAACGACGTCGCCGCGTCCGTGCGGCTTGAAGCGCCAGATCGAGCGGCGGCCGTCAAACCCCATGCGCAGACAGCGATGAAGCGACAGTGCCTCCGGCTCCTCCGGCATCGGCCGGTTCTGCAGGTAGTCGGGGCTCGCGACGGCGTAGTAGCGCGTGTCGACAAGCTTGGATATGACGCCCCCCTCGCTCGGCATCGGGCCGAGCCTGATGGCGAGATCGATCTTCTCCCCGATCAGATCGAGCACCTCGTCGGTCATCACGAGATCAACGGCGAGATGAGGGTGCTGTCGCTTCAGATCCTTGAGCGCCGGCGTAAGGATTGCCGTCCCGAAAGCCAGCGAGGTTGTGATGCGGACGACGCCGTTCGGCCCAGACGTGAGGGAGCGGGCGGCGTCCCGGGCACGGTCGAGTTCGTCCAGCGCAGGCTCGGCTAGGCGCAGGAACGTCGCCCCCGCCTCGGTCAGCGAGACGCGCCGCGTCGAACGCTGGAAGAGGCGCACGCCCAGCCCGTCCTCGAGCGAGGCGATGGCACGCGAGACTGATGAGGGATCGAGACCATGTGCCCTGGCCGCTGCGGCAAAGCTGCCCTGCCGGGCGACCTCGGCAAAGAGCTTGATCTGGTCGAGTTCCAAGGCGTTCCCCCAGCGAATTACGGAGGCTTGTTAGCTGCGCTCCGTGTGTGAGCGCTCGTTGTTCGCCTCGTCTCGATTCTGTATACAATACAGCGGCGGCCTGACCAACCAGTCAAGGCAATTCCACCTTTGCAACGTAATCAATTTTGCAGCGGCTCGACACCAGACGCGTTTTGTCTCTTGTGTTAACCTTTTTTTGAGCTACTGAGAGCCGCAGGCGAGGAGAACGGTTCGATCCATTGGCAAAACGCCCGGTCATCGCGTTGATATCTGGTTTCTTTACACTGTCGTCAGTGTTTCTGACGGCCGCTACGTCAGCTCCGGTGGCGGTTTCCGTTAACGCCGTCCAAAGCGAAGGCCCCTGCGACAAGCGATATATTGTCGAGCGCGGCGACACGCTGAGCATCATCGCGGGGCGCGTGCTCGGCGATATACGCGCCTTCGACCGACTGCATGCACTCAATCGCGCGACCATCGGCCCCAATCCGGCTGAACTGGAGGTCGGGACGGTGCTCCGACTGCCGTGTCCAGAGGAGCGAGCCGAGGAAGCACCGGTCGTCGCGGCGGCGCCGACGCTGGATCTCCCGGCAGAGGCCGAGGCTGCAGAGGATGAGGCGCGTCGCGCATCCCCGTCCCTTGGCGTGACGCTAATCCGCGCACCGGCACTCGCGGCGGCGCTGCGCCAGGACCGCCGGCTTCAGGTTGTTGATCTGCGTGAGACACAGCCCGAGCGCACCTTCGTTCCGCGCGCGCTGGCCCTTCCGCGCAGCACCTGGCCCGACACCGGGCCTTTCTTGCCATTTCTGTCGCGGGCGGGATTGCGGATCGAGCGTCCGGTGGTCCTGATCGGTGAGGATGCGGGCGCGGATGCCCTGGCGCGCAGTGCCTACGTCGCCTGGGCCCTGCGGCGTGTGGGCATGGCGGATATCCGACTGCTGATCGGCGGTCAGGCGCAGTGGGAGAGCCGGCGGCGCCCGCTCTGGGCAGGTCCGGCGACGCCCCGGCCGAGGCGGGTTCTGCCAGGGCTGCTCGACGTCGAAGTCGCGGGTGAGACGACCGAGGATCCCGTTGTTCTGAGCATTGGCGCGCCGCGTGTTGGCGCGACGGAGGCTCCCACATTCCCAGAGATCGCACCGCTATTGGCCGAGGGACGCGTTGAAGAGGCGGCTCTCGAGGCGCTCGTCTGGGCCAAGGCTCGGGAAGTGGACTGGGAGCGCCGGCTCGTGCTCGTCACGGCCGAGACACGGGATGAAGCGGCCTTGGCTTGGATGATGCTGAGCGTTTTTGCGGGTATCCCGAAGGTCGATCTTCTGCCAGCCAGTGCGGCGGGCATCGCCGGTGGCGCCGCGGAACGCGAAGGCGGCTAACCCTGCGATTTTGCGCGGGCTTCGCGAGGCGGGCTTGACGAGGCGGGTTTGCCGAACCTGTCCACGCCGGCGCGTTGTCCCTTGCAATATCACGGCATTCGCGTAAGACGCGCGCTCTGCGGCGCTTACACCCCTGGAGGATCGCCGCGTTCCAATTGGAGGATATGGCGATGGCCAAGACGATCGAGCTTGAGGTCACGCGCCGCGACGGTACGGGCAAAGGGGCTGCCCGCAGCGCACGGCGTGAGGGGTTTGTCCCCGGGGTGATCTATGGTGGCGGGAAGGATCCCGAGACCATCAACGTGAAGCACAACGTGCTGCTGAAGCAGCTAAAGGCGGGCAGCTTCCTCGCGCGCCTCGTGAAGGTGAAGATCGACGACGGGGAGCCGCAGACCACGATCTGCCGTGCCGTGCAGCGCGACATCGTGCGCGATCTGCCCACCCATGTGGACTTTCTGCGCCTCTCTGAGCGGAGCCGGATCAACCTCGCGATCCCGGTCGACTTCACGAACCATGAAGCCTCGCCCGGCATCAAGAAGGGTGGCGTGCTGACGGTTGTGCGCTCCGAGATCGAGCTCAGGGTGCGCGCAAGTGCGATCCCGGACAAGGTCACGGTCGACCTCACCGGCGTGCAGATCGGCGACACGATCAAGATCTCGAATGTCGAGCTGCCCGATGGAGCGATGCCGACGATCACCGATCGCGACTTCATGATCGCCAACATCTCCGCGCCCCGTGCGCTGGTGGCGGATGATGACGCCGACGAAGATGCGGGCGGTGCAGACGAAGCGGCCGAAGCGCCGGCGGCGGAGGACGGCGCGGAGTAATCCGCCAAGTCGTGCCGGCTTTGCTGCTCCAACCTGCGGGCGCCCTGAGATCAGGGCGCCCGTTCGCGTTCAGCTTTCGTGTGCGGCTGCCGCTTCCCATCGGTGAGCGATCTTGAAGAGGCGCTCGAGCAGACCGTCGTCCGGCGTGCCCCCCTGAGCGACGGACAGAATGTGGGGCAGTTCCTCCCGCATTTCGAGCATGATCTCACGGACTTGCGGCGAGCCGACGGCATCCGGGTCTTCCGAGAGCTTGGAGAAGATCTCCACGGCCTCTGCCAGCTTGATCCGATCCTCACCGCTGTTCGGGTAGATCGCGAGGATGCAGGTTTCCTTTACCATCCGTTCCGCGACGAAGGCGGGGGTGAAATGGCCGACCTTCGCACCAATGCTCTTGTCGCCCTGGCGCTTCTTCTCCTGCTGCTCGAACTTCTTCACGGTGCGCGCCATCCGGATCAGGGCGTTCACCATCTGCTCTTCTTCGCCGACGATCAGGCTGAGCATCGAGTTGCTCGCATCATGCGGCTTCAGCTCCTGCTCGACATGGACCTTGAAGAGGCGCCACTGATCCTTGATCCGCTCCTCTGCCCTCAAGAGCCTGCCTTTTGCCTTCGAGGTTTCGTCGAGGTCGCGTACCGCGCTATCGAGCCGGGCATTGAGGATCTCGAACTCCTCGAGTGCGTGCATGGCCGATTTCCGGGCGATCTCCATCTCGATCCCGGCATCATAGAAGCACACGTTCTCGACGATCCGCTCGAGCAAGACTTCCTGCTCGTCGACGATGGTGAGCTTGCCCGCAAGCTCGGTGATGCTCGCACTATATGCGCTCGTTACCAGCAATGCGGTAAGCGCGACCGCTGAGGCCACACTCGCCAGTCCATGCGCTTGCGCGCCGAACCCTCGTCTCATCGTACTCCCTCCCAGAAAAACTACACATCTCAAGGAGTGGAAGCTTCTCTCAAAAAGTAAAGATCCGTTAACCTTTCCCGCCTCAGTTTCAACTGGTAGCTGATCAGGGCTAAACGTGGCGCAATCTAGAGGCGTGATGCGCGTGCATCGCTGCACGCATCGCTCAGCCGGCGCTCTCTGAGCATCCCATCTACGAATCACTGATACTCGCGGAGCCAGTACGCGGACATTGCCGATTTAGACTGATCGGAGGGGAACGAAGAGAACCGCTTGAATGGTCGGTGCCTCACGTCCTCGATGCCACGGCGCCGAACGGCGCGAAGCGAGAGGATGGCCCTGGGCAACTAGAGAAGGTGAGGGCCCAAAGGGGCCTACCCGTTATCGGCTGGCTGCTCGACGTCGCCGGAGAAGACTGAGTCTGCGTCAGCGTCATCCGGTTCGCCGCCGCCGGTCGGGCCACCGATCTCAATCTCCTCGTCTTCCGGGCAAAGCGTCGCCTCGGCGTCCGGGTAGCCGGCGGTGCCACCATCATAGGGCACCATCGCTGCGAAACGAGGCCGGGCGACAAGCTGATGCGCAAAGGTCAGGGGCGCGAGGCTTCCGACCGGGGAGATCGGCGTCCAGCTGGCATAGATCTCGGTCAGGATGATCGAGTCATTATCCGACATGACCGGGATGATCCCCGTCGGGATCTCATCGTCGGTGAGCGGCAGGAGACGCGGATCGATGTCATCGCTGTCGTCGGCGATCGCCTCGAGATAGGTGTCGTCGCCGAGATAGGACCAGACGACCCTGTTGCTGTCGCCGTTGAAACAGATCGAGCTCACGCGTACGAAGCCGTCGGACACGCGGGCGGGAAGAAGCCGCTTATGGATGCCGAAGATCTGCTCCATGGTTGGGTCATCAACCGACAGGAACCTCGCGCTGACATCGCTGAGCGTGTAGGCGACCTTTGCCACCTGCGTGTAGGTGCGGAACGCCTCGAAAGCGGCAAAGGCACCGAAGAACAGGAGGATGAGGAGAGGACCGGCGATCACAAACTCGAACGCGATCGATCCCTTCTCGGCGAGGGCGAAGCGGCGAGCGGCGGTTTTGATCATCTTGCGCATGGTTCAGATCGGCTCGTTCTTGAAGGCCGAGTAGGAGACCATTGCATAGCCGTTCCCTGGCGTCCTCTGTGTGAAGTAGAACCCGAGCCCGCCACCAGGCAGCAGGAAATCCACCAGAACGCAGGCTCTGACAAACATCAGCTCGTCCCGGCCACCGCCAGCGGCCGTGAAGTCGGAGGCGATATTCACCTCGGCTTCGCGGTCGTAGCAGTCCGCACCGTTGAAGTCCGAAGGCGTCGCCGTCTCGTAGGGGATGAGCTGCACTTTGAGGGAGTTCTCGCAGTCGATCATGATCAGCGCGTTCGCGCAGATCGCGCCCTTGATCGTGTCATGCGAGACCTCTCCCGCCGATGCGATGCGGATCTGGCGCATGGTCACGTCCAGCCCGCGATCGAGCATCATCTGCTTCGTCATCAGCCAGCCCATCTCGAGATAGGCTGCCATGATCGCCGCAAGGAGCGGAAACACGGCGACGAATTCGATCGAGGCGGCGCCCCGGTCGTCCCTCAGAAATCGACCCAGATAAAACATCATTCCACCCCTATGACTTCAACGACGGTTTCGTCATCGCCGCCCGGATCCGAAGACGATCCGCCGCCGTCGAGTTCAACCTCGACCTCGGGCGCCGCCGTGAGCTTGAGGTTTGAGACATCCGCCACGATCGCATCGAACGCCTCGTCGAGGTTCTCGCCACCGACCTCGAATGCCTTCTTCAAGCCGTCTACCGTCGATGCGCATTCCCGCAAGGCGCGAGCCCCGCGGCTGCCGGGCTCGATCTCGAATGCGATCGTGTAGATGATGATGCCTGCAGCCTTCGCCTGATCGCAGATCTCATAAAGAAGCGCGTCAGGCTCGGTGACCGCCGTTCCGTCCTCGTAGGCCACCAACGTGTTGGCCGAGAGGTCAGAGATGCCGACGCCGAAATCCAGGTCGGAAGCACCCGCGGCGACCGAGCAGTTATCGCTGAACTTGCTGATCGCGCCGTCAGCCGTAGCCCGCCCAGCGCAGGTCCAGCCTTCTTCGTTGTAGTGACGGTTTGGCGTCTCGCCGCGCCAGTAGTCATGGGGCTGTCCAACAACCGGTGAACCATCGCTCTGCTGCAGATACTCGGCTTGCAGCATCGTTGGGATCTGGGTGTTGCGGCCGTCGGACATGACGACCAGCGCCTTGATCACGGAGCTACCGTAATCCCTGGGCAGGTCGGCCTCGGCAGCACCAACGACGCCGTTTACCTGGAAGCTAGGTTGCGCATCGCGCGTGACGGGATCGAGCATCGCCGTGCCCCACTTCACGCCCTCATAGACCGAGGTCCAGCCTTCCTTGGTGAGGTTATCGATGGTGAGGCGGAGACCATCCGGGTTTCGGGAGAGCGGCACGATCTCGTTGCCGGCACGCGGACAGCTTGCAGTGGTGTCATTGTAGTTAAAGAGTGGAAACTGCGTGAAAGGCTGCGTGATCGTGATCGAACGGGTCGTGAAGTCCGCCACGTCGAAGTCGAAGCAGAACTGGTCCGTGAAGATTTCGTTGCCGTCGACATCCGTCGTGATGTTGCCATCCACGTCGATCGTGACGCCGTAAAGTTCGGTGGCACCCGGAGCGGGCTGCAGGTTGTAGGCTAGCGCCATCTTGGGTGGCAGGGACACCTTCGAAGAGTACGGGATCAGACTCATGCTGATCTGATCGCCAAGCACGTCCCGGGCGAACATGTCGGTCACGAAGTTTTTTGCATCGATCTTCGCCTGAGCAAGGCGCGTCCGCGTCTCTCCTTCGACCGTAACGTCGTTGTTTTCCATCGAACCGGAGATATCGAAGACAAGGCTGACCTCGACGTCATTGAAGCCTTGGCGCGCGAAGCTCTTTGCCTCGACCGACAGTTTCGACTTACCGGCGAGCATCAGGAAGCTCGTAGGCAGGCTGTAGCTGGCCTCGGCCAGTATGGTCTTGGTGTTGTTCGCTTCTTCCCAATCGACGTCGAGCTGAAGCGGTGCAGGGAAGACACTGCGCGACTTCATGTAGTCGGCGCAGAGACTCTGATAATTCTGCTCGATCTCTTCGTCGGTGAGTACGTCGAACGTGCCGTCACCGTCGGCATCGACCTCGATCGCCGCGCGCTGGCTGAGCGCCGCGGCTGCGATTGTGCAGCGGTCGAGGGCGTTCTGCAGATCCGCGCGCGCCATCTCATGCCGCATGAAATCGACGGCCATGCCGATGGCGAGCGCCATCAGCAGGAACAGAACCAAGATGAAGAGAAGGATGCCCCCCTCTTCCCTTCGCCTGAATTGGCGTAGCGAGTTTTCTATGGTGCGACGCATGACCCCATCCCCATCCCCATCGTCAACGCAACCTTAGGCCTTCGTAAGCAATGACCCCTGCAACTCAAGGCAGAATACAGCGAATTCAGGGCATCGACCTCAAGAATTCGTTTTAGGGACGCCGTCAGGCAGAACGGCATCGGCCACCGCAAAACGGATCTTCGAAAAAGAATTATATCAACAAAAAATCCAGTATAATTCTTCTTGGGGCAACAGTTTGGGCAGGCTGAATCCATACCGACCCAGTCTGGCACGAATCATTCCTGAGCGAACTCAGCGAAATTGCAACGAGAATGCCGCAGGTTAGGCGGCGCTCCTGCGGGGCTAAAACTCCGCTGAGCCCTCATAGATCGCCTTCTCGTCACAGGGCGCGACGCGCAGGATGTTGGTCGTGCCCGGTGTGTTGAAGGGAACGCCAGCGGTCACGACGAGGCGATCCTGCTGCGTCTCGGCAAAGCCATCGCGCTTGGCCTGGCGCACAGCACTGACGACGGCGAGCTTGAAGCGGTCCACCGGCTCGACCACGGCGCAGTGGAGACCCCAGGTCATCGCGAGGCGGCGCGCCGTCTCCCGCACCGGGGTCAACGCGAGGATGGGAACCGACGGGCGCTCGCGCGCCATCAGGAGCGCCGTCGTGCCGGAATGGGTAAAGCAGGCGATGGCCTTCACCGCCGTCGCCTCCGCGACCCCGCGAGCGGCAGAGGTGATCGCGTCCGCCGTGCTGGTCCGGTCGATCTCGCGCGCCGCTTCGATGATCTGACGGTGCAGCTCCTCCGCCTCGACCTTCCGCGCGATCTTGTCCATCGTGGCAACCGCTTCCTCGGGGAAGTCGCCCGCGGCACTCTCGGCCGAGAGCATGACGCAGTCAGCCCCTTCGTAGATCGCGTTCGCCACATCCGTCACCTCGGCCCGCGTCGGCACGGGGCTTGTGATCATGCTCTCCAGCATCTGGGTCGCGACGACGACGGGCTTGCCCGCTCGTCGACAGGTGCGCACGAGGCGCTTCTGAATGGGAGGCAGCTCCGCATTGTCCATCTCGACACCAAGATCGCCGCGGGCGACCATGATCCCGTCGGACACTGCGAGGATCTCATCGAAGCGCTCCACGCAGGCAGGCTTCTCGACCTTGACCATGATCGCGACCTTGCGCGCGCCAACCAGTTTGCGCGCCTCCAGCACATCCTCGGGCCTCTGAACGAAGCTGAGTGCGAGCCAGTCGACGCCCTGGCCCAGGACGAACTCGAGGTCGGCACGGTCTTTCTCCGTAAGCGCGGCCAGGGGGAGGATCACGTCCGGGACGTTGACGCCCTTGTTGTTCGAGATCTCCCCGCCCACGACGACCTCGCAATTCGCGAATGTCGGATCACAGTCGATCACGCGGACCTTCACCTTGCCATCGTTGACGAGCAGGTGGGCGCCCGGCTTCAGGGCCGCGAAGATCTCAGGATGAGGGAGATAGACGCGGTCGATCGAGCCCTCGGCCTCATCAAGGTCAAAACGGAACTTCTGTCCGGGCTCGAGCCGGTGTGGCCCGTCAGCGAAGCGTCCGACGCGGAGTTTCGGCCCCTGCAGATCGCCGAGGATCGCGATCGGGCGCTCCATCTCGTGCTCGATATCCCGGATGAGGCGCACGCGTTCGGCCTGGTCCTCGTGTGTGCCGTGGCTCATATTCAGCCGGAAGACGTCGACGCCAGCCTCGAAGAGCTTGCGCAGCATCTCGCGTGAGGAGGAGGCGGGGCCCACGGTCGCGACGATTTTTACGTTTCTGTTGCGGCGCATTGTAGTCTCCCCTGCTGCGTTGGCCGTAGCTTTTGACCCTGGCGCGGCAGCAATCAACCCGAAGGACCGAGCCGGCGGGCGGTTGATGGCGTTCTGAAACGGTGAGCTTCTGCTGCGGCGCGCGCCTGTCTGCGCTAGAAGAAGGCTCCGGGGTCGGCGGTAGGAGAGAGCGGATGCGCGGCGTGAGCGAAGCGGTGGGCGAGGGGTTCGGGGACTTGCCTCCGGGGCCGGCTGGCGGCGGCTTCGAACCTGTCGAGACCGTCCCGGCGCTGCCTGATGGGCAGACCGACATTCTGCTCCTCTGCGACCATGCGTCTAACGCTGAACCGCCGGGCATTGCGCTCGGAATTGCGGAAAAGGACATGACGCGCCACATCGCCTGGGATGTGGGCGCGCGGGGCGTGACACTCGCCATGGCGGAGGCGCTGGGCTCGCCCGCGGTGCTCAGCCGGTTCTCGCGCCTGGTGATCGACCCCAATCGCGGGGAGGATGACCCTACCCTGCTGATGAAGCTCTATGACGGCACGCTCATCCCGGGGAACCGGTACGCGGATGCAGCCGAGCGCGAGCGACGGCTTGCGACGTGCCACCGCCCCTACCACCAGGCGATCACCGCGACGATCGATGCCATGATCGCCGCCGGGCAGACGCCGAAGCTCGTCTCCATCCACTCCTTTACCCCGCAGCTTTGGGGCCGGCCGCCACGGCCATGGCATGTGGGGCTTCTCTGGGACCGGGACGCGCGCCTGGTCGAGCCGCTCTTCGAGACCCTGGCCGAAGAACGGCTGGCCGATGGCACCCCGCTCGTGATCGGGGATAACGAGCCCTATACCGGCGCGCTCGAGGGCGACTGCCTCTACCGGCACGGTACCTCTCGCGGCATCCCGCATGTGCTGATCGAGGTAAGGAACGACCTGATTGCGACGGCCGACACACAAGGTAGCTGGGGCCGGCTGCTAGCGGGTACGCTGCTGCGGGCGATAGCGCGCGTATCAGCGGCCGAGCTCGCGCCCGCCTCTTGAAACCCTGCGCGGCGCGACGACTTTTGCTGAGTGCAACTCTTGGGAGCCCGCCGATGAAGCCTGCCAACCTGGCCCTTGTCATCCTGCTCGCGGGTGTTGCGCTCCCCCCGGCTGCCGCGCTGGCGCAGTCGACGCCGCCAGTGCGGGCAGCACCCGAGGAGCCGGAGCTGCGGGACACGGGCCCCGCGCTAGAGCGCTTCGGCGCGATCCGGGAAATGCTGGACGAGGCGGCCGAGGCACGCTCGCGGGCGCGCCGGGGCGAGGAGGACATCATCGACCGGCTCTACCGCTCCTCGCCCGAGGAGAGGGCGGAGCGGTTGCTCTCGGAGGCCTTCGAGATCGTCTCGGACACGCCGGTGACGGAGCTGCGCCGCGAGATCGAGGAGGCGCAGACCCGCATCGAGGCGGCGGAACGGGAGATCGCGGCGCTGCGCGAGGAACGGCTCTTCGCGCCGGAGGAGACGAGCTTTTGGGAGCGGGCGCAGGGCACGAAGGACCGTGCGGGCGTCGAGGCGTCGATTGCTGCCCTCGAGGCCGAGATCGCGGATCGGCAAGCCTTTATCGAACGGGCACGTAAACGCTTCATCGACGCCATGGCGCGGGTCGGCAGCACGGTGAGCGAGGCGGAGGCGGATCTGCTCCTTGGCGGCGTGACGGGCGGTGATATCCTGGCGATTGCCTCGGCCTACTCGACCGTGCGGGACATCGCGGCGGAGCTGCGCCGCGTCGTCGCAGAGAGCGGAGAGGAAATCTCGTCCGCGCGGCGCTACTACACGCTCCACACCACGTTGATCGCGCTCCTCGCCCATGCGCAGGAGACCTTTATCGCGAAGATCGACGACGACTATCTGCCGAAGCTCGAGGAGATCGAAGACGAGGTGCGGGAGACGCGGGCGGAGACGGACCGTCTTCTGCGCGGCAGCCCGACGCCCGAGCAGCGGCGGGTGCTGGAGGCGAACCGGCGGAGCCAGAAGCTGACACTGCGCGCGGCCGGCTTCTACCGCGACTATCTCGAGCGACAGCGCGACGAGGTGGCATCCGCGCTCTGGCGCACGCGGCAGGACCTTGCGGTCGCCGACAACACGCTCCGCACCGTCGATGCGAGCTTCCGGCTCCTCGAGATCATGCGGGAAGCGGAATTGCAGTTCGAGGCGCTGGAGGCGCTCGAGAGCCCAGGGCTAGACACGCTCTTCGAGAACGAGGAACTACGCCGCGAGTTCGAGAGCCTGTCCGACCGGCTGAAATCGCCGTCGTCCTGATGGGGGAGGCGATCCACGGCGTGGCGCTTCTCGCGCTGACGGTGCTCGATCTGGTGCTGTCGGGTGGCGGATGGCGCAGGCGCGAAAGACAGCGAGCGGGAGGCAAGCATGGCGGATGATCAGGATCAGGCGCAGTTGGAAATCGAGGCTGCGGTGTTCCGCCGGCTGCGCGACCACCTGCGCGGGCGCACGGATGTGCAGAATATCGATCTCATGAACCTCGCTGGGTTCTGCAGGAACTGCTTGTCGCGATGGTACGAAGAGGAGACGCGCGCCCGCGGTGGAGAGCTGGGGAAGGCGGAGGCGCGCGAGATCGTCTACGGGATGCCCTATGACGAGTGGCGCGCGCAGTATCAGACCGAAGCGAGCGACGCGCAGAAGGCGACCTTCGAAAAGCAGGGTGGCGGGCACTAGGCGTGCCGGGGAGGGCGTGCCGACAGGTGCCCGTCCTCCTCGCCGGCCGGGCCGGCGCCCGTCCGGCATCCGCGGCCGCCCACCCGCCGGCCCGCCCTCCGCGCTTGCTGTGGGGGCTGGTGCTCGGAGGAGCTAGGCGCTAGGCCACGACCTCCGGATTTCAGGGAGGGATCGAAGCGATGGACGATGCACAGGGTGTCGCGTCCGGCAGTGTTGCTGCGGGCCAGCTGCGCGCCTTTGTCGAGCGCATCGAGCGGCTCGAGGAAGAGAAGAAGGAGGTCGCGGAGCAGGTGAAGGAAGTCTATGCCGAAGCGAAGGGCAACGGTTATGATGTCAAGATCCTGCGCAAGGTCATCTCACTCCGAAAGAAGGATGCGGAGGAGCGGCAGGAGGAGGAGGCACTCCTGGAGATGTATCTGACAGCTCTTGGTATGGCGCCGACCACCGATTGAGTCAGCGGCGCGCTTCTGGACCGATGCGCGGACGGTCTTCCGTTGCTTGGACCGTCAGGCGCGGCGGCGGCTCAGGTTGAGTTCCTCGAGCTTGCGGTAGAGCGTGGAGCGGCCAATACCGAGACGGCGTGCGACCTCTGCCATACGGCCGTGATAGATCGTCAGGGCGCGCTGGATCGCTTCGGCCTCGATCTCGGCAAGCTTCCGAATCTGCCCATCGTCGTCGACCAATGCGTCGCGCACCGGTGCATCGCCCGCACCACCGCCTGAACGGCAGGGGCTGTCGAGACCCACGAGGTGCTCCGCACGGATGACCGGACCCTCAGACAGCACCACGGCGCGGTGCACCGTGTTCTGCAGCTGGCGCACATTGCCCGGCCAGTCGGCGCTTTCGATGAGCTGTGCTGCATCCTCGCTGAAGCCCGTGATGCGCATCCCCTCGGCCGCCGCGAACCGGGTCAGGAACATTTGGGCGAGCATCAGCAAGTCCTCTCGCCGCTCCCGGAGGGGCGGGAGATGGATCGGGAAGGCGCTGATCCGGTAGTAGAGATCCTCCCGCAGGCGCCCGTCCGACACCATGCCGGTGAGATCCTGATTCGAGGCTGAGACGAGCCGGATATCGACGCCTACCGGCTTCGCCGCTCCCACCGGCTCAATCTCGCGCTGCTGCAGCGCCCGGAGGAGCTTGACTTGGGCGGCGGGCGGCAGCTCGCCGATCTCGTCGAGAAAGAGCGTGCCCCCAGTGGCTTCCTGGAACTTGCCCGCTCGCCGCTCGGTCGCGCCGTTGAAGGCGCCTTTCTCGTAACCGAAGAGCACGGCATCGACCATGCCGTCGCGGAGTGCGCCGCAATTGACAGCGACGAAGGGCCGGTCGGCACGCGTGCTGGCACCGTGTACGGCGCGGGCGAACACCTCCTTGCCGGAGCCCGATTCGCCTGTGAGCAGCACGGGTATGTCCGACTGTGCGCTGCGCCTTGCGAGCTTGATAGCATCCCGGAAGCTGGCGCTCTGGGCCACCAGATCCTCGAAAGCGAGCGACGTCCCCTCTTCCCGGGTCAGCCGGCGCACATCGCTTGAGAGCGTGCTGATCTCGAGGACATTGCGGATCGAGACCTCCAGCCGTTCCGGACCGATCGGCTTCACCAGGAAGTCGTTGGCGCCAGCGCGCATCGCATCGACGGCCCGCGCGACGGAGCCGTCGCCCGTAAGCACGATGACCGGTAAGGTATGGCCAGCGGCACGAAGGCGCTTAAGCAGCGCGAGCCCGTCCATCGCAGGCATGTGCAGATCGAGAAGACACAGTTGCATCGGCGCTGCCTCGGCATCCATGAGGCGCGTCACAGCCGATTCCGCATTGGCAACGGCTTCGACCTTATGGCCTGCCGATGTCAGCACGGCCGCCAGATAGCGCCGCTGCTGCCGGTCATCTTCGACGATCAGGATATTCGACGACATGCTTAGTCACTCCACCACCACGCACACTAGCGTTGTTGGCGTTGCAAAACGGTAATCTCAGGGCACGTTGAGGGCACGAAATGGGCGAATTGCGACTCAGTGACCGCATAACCACAGACCGAATCGCCATAGCGGCGATACTGCGCCGAAGAGGCGGAGGCTCGGCATCACCTCTGTTGTTTATCTGCGACGGCGCCGATAAAAACTCTCGAGTGTCCGGGAGGTTCGGGCTGATACATTGCCGCTGGTCGGAGTCATATGCCAAAGCACCTTTTGCGGAACGGCGTGGACAGGCCGACCAGCGAAATTCTGGGGCGTAAGCAGTCAACGGCCCGACACAGAACGGAGAGAGGGATGACGAAACTCACGGTTGTTATGCTCGCGAGCTCGGCGCTTGCGCTTGCGGCCTGCGCCAAGCCGGACCTGCCGGGTTCGACGCTCAACGGGACGTGGACGGCTGAGCGGTTCCTGAACGAGGATCACGGCGGGTCGGGCTTCAATGGCGCGCTCGCCAGCGAGTACACCGAGCTCGGTCGCCGCGCCGCGTTCCAGGACGTACGCTGGTACAACTCGACCGCTTACATCGCGAAGGCCGAGGCTGCCGAGAACGGTGCTCAGGTCGGACCGTGGAGCCCGGAGAGCCTTGGCGTCGCCGATACCGAAGCGGGCCAGCTCTATGATGAGACCGTGGCGATCATTCTCGCCAACCGTGACGAGCGGCCCGAGGCCTGCGCCCGGCTGCAGGCGATGTGGGATCAGTGGCTCGAGGCACTGCGCGGCGGCGACGGCAGCTGCGTGGATCCGGATGAGGCCTTCGCCCTCTACCAGGAAGCCAAGGCCGCCTGCCTGCCCCCGCCGCAGGATACCAACTTCATCGTCTACTTCGGCTTCGACCGCACCAATCTGACGGCGCGCGCCCGTGAAGTCCTCGACGAGGTGGTCGCTGCTGTCGACTCGATCGGTGCTACGGCGCTCTCGATCGTCGGTCATGCCGATACCGTCGGTTCGGATGGCTACAACCAGCGTCTCTCCGAGCGTCGTGCCCGCCGGGTTGCTGGTGCGCTTGTCGATCGCGGTCTCGACCGCAACGACATGACCCTTGCAGGCCGCGGTGAGCGTGACCTGGCCCGTGCCACGGCGGACAACGTGCGCGAGCCGCTTAACCGTCGCGTGGAGATCACTCTCAGCGAGTGATCCCGGCCTCGGCCGCGAGGCGGCCAGGATGATGCAAACGATCAGCGCCCCGTGGTTCGCCACGGGGCGCTTCGTTTTTGGTGGCTCTGCCCGGTTGTCCGAGGTGTCGGGCGTCCTCACATAACCGCGAGGAGGTGCCGATCATGAGAATGTCGCCCATCGTCGCCGCCGGTCTGGCGAGCTTCTTGACGTTCGGAGCTATCGCTGGCCCCGCGGCTGCGGACGAGCACCGGGAACGGTATTTCGACCTTGACGAGATGAAGCGCGAGCTCGACCGGCTCTGGGATGACCTTTCGCGAGAGGTGGAACCAGCACTCGATCAGCTCGACGAGTTCGTGGCTCTCCTCCGCCAGGTGGATGATCCCCTCTACTACGAGGCGCCGGTTCTGATGCCCAACGGCGACATCGTGATCCGCCGCCGTGCGGACGCGCCGCCATGGCAACCGCCCGAGGAGCGGGAGCGGGAGGCGGGGCCCGCGCCGATCGATCCCGACGAGGGCGTGCCGCTCTGACAGGTGCTGCATCGGCGCGCACCCTTTATGCAGGCGGTGCGCCGGTCTATGTCTCCGCGAAGCCAAGCTCCAGGAGACATGCATGACCCTTTCGACCTCTCCCCTCCCTGACGTTGTGCCCGCGCGCGAGGCCGAGGGTGCCCATGCCGCCGAAGCTTTCGGTGCGCTTCCGGTCTGGGATCTCGGTGCGCTCTACGGCGGGCCCGACGACCCGGCCATCGCCGCGGATCTGGAGGCTGCGGGGGCCGAGGCGCAGGCTTTTGCCGAGAAATACGAGGGCAAGCTCGCAGGGCTCGGCGGCGCGGGGCTGGCAGGGGCCGTCGAGGCCTATGAGGCGATGCAGTCCCGCCTCGGGCGCGTGATGTCCTACGCCATGCTGCGCTACGCTCAGAACACGCAGGACCCGGCGCGCGCGCAGATGATGGGCAACTTGCAGGTCCAGGTCACGACGCTGACCCAGCCGATGGTGTTCTTCACGCTCGAGCTCAACAAGCTGGCGCCGGAGATGCTGGAGGTTGCCTATGCCGAGAGCGCGGAGCTTACGCGCTACAAGCCCTGGCTCGACCGGGTAAGGGCATTGGCGCCGCATCAGCTCTCGGACGAGCTCGAGAAGTTCCTGCACGACATGTCCGTCGTGGGCGCCTCGGCCTGGAACCGGCTTTTCGACGAGACGATGTCGGGGCTGACCTTCGAGGTAATGGGCGAGACCTTGGCGCTGGAGGCAACCCTCACGCTCCTGCAGGACAAGGACCGGGTGAAGCGGGAGGCGGCGGGGCGGGCCGTCGCGTCGGTCCTGGGGGAGAACATCCGCCTTTTTACCCTCATCACCAACACGCTCGCCAAGGAGAAGGAGATCGAGGACCGCTGGCGCAAGATGCCGGCGCCCGATCATGGCCGCCACCTCGCGAACCAGGTCGAGCCCGAGGTGGTCGACGCCTTGCGCGAGACGGTGACGGCGGCCAATCCGCGCCTCAGCCACCGCTACTACGCGCTGAAGGCGAAGTGGCTCGGACTCGAAAAGCTCGAATACTGGGATCGGAACGCACCGCTGCCCCAGGCCGAGGACAAGGTGATCGGCTGGGACGAGGCCAAGGACACGGTGCTCGGCGCTTATGAGGGCTTCTCACCAAAGATGGCGGAGCTTGCAGCACCGTTCTTCTCCGAGGGCTGGATCGACGCGCCCGCATCGCCCGGTAAGTCGCCCGGCGCCTTCGCGCACCCAACTATCGTGGACGCGCATCCCTTCGTGCTCCTGAACTATCTCGGCAAGCCGCGGGACGTCATGACGCTCGCGCACGAGCTTGGCCATGGCGTTCATCAGCGGCTGGCGGCTGGGCAAGGCGAGCTCTTGTCTTCGACGCCGCTGACGCTGGCCGAGACGGCCAGTGTCTTCGGGGAGATGCTCACCTTCCGCCGGCTGCTGGCCGCCGAGACGGATCCTGCGCGGCGCAAGCAGCTTCTCGCGGGCAAGGTCGAGGACATGATCAATACCGTCGTCCGCCAGATCTCCTTCTACGAGTTCGAGCGGCGGGTGCATGCGGAACGGCGCGAGGGCGAGCTTTCCTCCGATCGTCTGGGCCAGATCTGGCTGGAGGTGAGCACCGAGAGCCTCGGGCCCGCGATGCATTTCGAGGAGGGCTACGAGACGTTCTGGGCCTATATCCCGCACTTCATCCACTCGCCCTTCTATGTCTACGCCTATGCCTTCGGCGACGGGCTCGTGAATGCGCTCTACGCGGTCTACGAGAAGGGCGAGCCGGGCTTCCAGGACCGGTATTTCGAGATGCTGGCCGCAGGCGGGTCCAAGCACCATAAGGAGCTGCTGGCGCCCTTCGGCCTCGACGCATCGGACCCCGCCTTCTGGAACGAGGGCCTCAACCTCATCGACCGCTTCATCACCGAGCTCGAGGGCATGGACTGACGCTCGCGCGTCATCACGACACTGCGCTGGGTTGGCTGCGTTTCCTTTGCAGGTGGCCAAGGGCGCGCTACCCTCAATCCGTGGAGCAGCCCGTAGAGGCGGGCGGTTTGCGGGGTGCGGGTGCATGAAGCGGATCACGAGACGGGCGCTTCTGGGCGCGGCCTTCGCTGCGGGCGCTCTGCCGAGTGCGGCAAACATCCGGCTGCTCGCCGACACGGATATCCAAGCGGCGCGTGCGCTCGTCCGCTCGCCGCGGGTGGCGGGGCGGCTTCGGGTGCTTTTCGTCGGCAACTCGTTCACCTATGGCCATGATGTGCCGGGGCGTGTGGCAGCGCTGGCTGAGGTCGAGGGGACCGAGCTCGACGTCGCGACCTTGGCGGAAGGGGGTGCGCGGCTTGCGCAGACCCTGGCGCGTCCAGGCGTGCGGGATGTGCTGGAGGCCGAGGGCTGGGACGCAGTCGTGCTCCAGGATCACTCCACCACGGCCTTCGACCCGGCCTACAGGCACGACAGTTCTGCGGCGATTGCTTATGCCGCGATGGTTGCTGCACCTCGACCGGTGCTGGTCGTGACACCCTGGGCCCGGGCGCCCGATCACCCGATCTATCGCGAGGGTGCGGTGATCCGCGCCGGCCTCGAGCAGCCGGAAAGCCCGCAGCACATGACAGAGGCGACCGCGCGTTACTTCGAGGCGGCGGCGGCGGAGGCAGCACGTCGCGGGGGCGCCAATGTCCACCTCGCACCCGTTGCCCGTCGGTGGCTCGCTGCCAGCCGCGAGGGCGCGCCGCTTTATGGTCCCGACCGATACCACGCCTCCCCGGACGGCGCGGCACTGGTCGCGAGCGTGGTATGGGAAGCGCTTGCTCCGCTCCTCGCCTGACTCTCGGTCTGGCCGCCCAAGCGCATGCGTCCCGGCGCTTGAGCCGGGACCTATCCAACGTGGTGTCACGCGGTGCCAACGGTCGTTTTAGATGAGTTGGTTGCGCCAGCCAGAAGGGCAAGACTCGCGAGCCAACGCCGTAGCCCGGCTGGCAGCGGCACCTTGGCCGCGCCGTCCACCGAGAACGTCTCGATCCCGAAGCCCTGCGGCACGTTGAGGTTGCCGACGGGATCGCCCGTCTGCACCTCATGGAGCGTTCCAAAGGAGAGGCGCTCCGCAACTCCGGCGTCAGTGGGGCGCTGTCGCTGGGGCCCCGAAGGTTGTCGGCCTCGGGCCAGAACACGCTGCCGTCGATCTCGAACACGGATCCGGCCGTCGTGGAGAAGCCAGGTTGGCCGTGCCTAAGATGGCGGTTGAACGATCACTTGTCGGCAGGGAGAAGATTGAGGGCCTTCCGGAGGAAGAGCTGCCCCGTCGCATCACGCCGGAAGGAGGGCTGGAAGCAAGAACTCGCGCCGCCGAAGCCCTACCACGCATCGGGCGTGGCGCGGCGGCTTGCAAATCCCGCCCCCGATGGTAGCTGAACGGCGATGTCCGGGAGCGCCCGAGGGATGAGCCGATGAGCGATCTGAGCCCCATTCGCGAGAAGTACCTCGCCGCCGTGGCGGATGCGGGGGACGAGGCCTCGATCGAGGAGGTGCGCATCGGCGCGCTCGGCAAGAAGGGCGAGATCAGCCTGATGATGCGCGAGCTCGGCAAGATGTCGCCTGAGGAGCGTCAGAACGCCGGACCGGCTCTCAATGCGCTGAAGGACGAAATCAACGCCGCCATCACCGCGCGGAAGTCGAGCCTCGCGGATGCAGCGCTCGCGGAGCGGCTGGCGAGCGAATGGCTGGACCCGACGCTCGAGCCCCGGCCGATGCCGCACGGCACGATCCACCCGGTCTCCCAGGTGCAGGAAGAGATCGCTGCGATCTTCGCCGATATGGGCTTCGAGGTGGCCGAGGGGCCGCAGATCGAGGACGACTGGTATAACTTCGACGCCCTCAACATCCCGGCCGAGCACCCGACGCGGACGGAGATGGACACATTCTACATGGCCAAGGCCGAGGGCGATGCGCGCCCGCCCCATGTCCTCCGCACGCATACCTCGCCCGTGCAGATCCGCGGCATGCAGGCGCGCGGTGCGCCATGCCGCTTCATCTGCCCCGGCCGGGTCTATCGCGCGGATTACGACCAGACCCACACGCCGATGTTCCACCAGGTCGAGGGGCTTGCCATCGACCGCGACATCTCGATGGCGAACCTCAAATGGACGCTCGAGGAGTTCTGCCGCGCCTTCTTCCAGCTGCCGGAGGTGGAGCTGAGGTTCCGCGCCTCGCATTTTCCCTTCACCGAGCCGTCGGCCGAGGTCGATATCCGCTGCTCCTGGGAAGGCGGACAGCTCAAGCTCGGCGAGGGCGACGACTGGATGGAGATCCTCGGCTCAGGCATGATCCACCCGAAGGTGCTGACCGCAGGCGGGATCGACCCGGATCAGTGGCAAGGCTTCGCCTTCGGCATCGGGATCGACCGGATCACCATGCTCAAATACGGCATTCCCGACCTTCGCGCCTTCTTCGACAGCGATCTCCGTTGGCTCCGGCATTACGGTTTCTCGGCGCTGGACGTGCCGACGCTCCATGCCGGCCTCAGCCGCTGAACTCAAGCGCGCCACCTCGCACCCGCGAGACGGTGAGCCCGATGGTTGAGATGCCCGAACTGATCCGCGGCTTTGTGCCGGGGCTGATCGGCGAGGTGGCGGCGCTCCACGGCCGCTACTATGCGGAGAACAACGGTTTCGGGACGGGCTTCGAGGCGACCGTTGCGACAGACCTCTCGGCCTTTGCCGGGCGGTTCGACTCGTCCCGCGACCTCGTACTCTCGGCGTGGGAGGGCGACCGGCTGGCAGGGACGGTGACGTTGGATGGCGCCCCGGCGGAGATCCCGGAAGGCGTCGAGGGCGCGCCGATGCAGCTCCGCTGGTTCATCGTCGCACCGCTGGCGCAGGGCAGCGGGCTCGGCCGACGGCTCATTGACGAGGCACTGGCCTTCGCCGGTCCACGCCCGGTCGTTCTCCACACCATGGCCGGCCTCGACCGGGCGCGGGCACTCTACGAGGCCCGAGGCTTTCGGCTCATCCACGAGGCTGAGGCCGTGCGTATGGGCGAGCGTCAAGTCATGCAGACCTTCATCCGCAACGTCACCTGATCCAGCGTTCCGATTGATCATGACAACCGGAACTTGTGCGTATACCGTCGCGACTTAAAATTTCGAAGGAGATCGCGATGTCGATGCAGAAGCGTGTAGCGACACTGGCGGTGATGCTTGCCGTGGCCGCTGGATGGAGCGCGAACGCTGCGACGATCGCGGCCCAGAACTTCGACGACAACGGCCTTGCGAGCGTCACCACGTCAAACGTCGGCTTCCCGTCGGGTACGGGGCTCACCGCTGATGGCACCGGCCTCGGCTGGACGCTCGGTTTCATCGACAGCCGCGGTACGGGCAACACAGGTCCGATCGTTGGCACTGAGCTCGGCGATACCATCGGGGTCGTAGACAACAGCGTGACCGCCAACAACGACCTCACCGACGCCGGGAACACCGGGCAGTGGTTTCATGCAGACGATATCGACGGGACGTTGCAACTCCTTTTCGACGACGTGGATGCGAGCGCCTTCTCGAACCTTTCGCTCGGTTTCGAGTGGGCGGCCAACGACACTTCGTTCGAAGGCGATGACCGCTTCGAGGTATTCGTGAATGGCACCTCGGTCTTCGACGTCTCGGGCAGCGGCTTGGACAGCGGTCCCTTCGTCGATGACTTCGCTGCGGTCATGCTGGACCTCTCCGCCTTCGACGGCGGTTTCGTATCAATCGAGGTGCAGTTCGAGAACAGCGCTGGCGCCGAGGACCTCGCGTTCGACAACCTCGTCCTGAGCGGCGATCTGGTGGAGGTGCCCCTGCCTGCCTCCTTCCTGCTCCTCGGGGCTGGCGTCCTTGCGCTAAGGCTGCGTCAGCGGATCCTCTGATCCGCGCGCAGGCGGCCGAAACGCCCCATCACCCTTCGCGGCGCATCGCGCTTACCCGGCTCAGGCATTACTGCTAGGGTCCGCGCCAGAGGCAGCATAGGGGGGTCATCATGCCGTTTCTCTCAAAGCTTCGTCGCGCGAGCCCGCCTTCGGACGAGGCGATCCCGCGCGCGGTTCTCACGCCCACCGTCTCGGCCATCATGGCGGACGGCGACATGCAGGCCGAGGAGATCAGCCAGCTCTCCAACCTCTGCACCTTCAGCCCGATCTTCCACAGCATCGACCCGGCTCGGCTGGCGGAGATCGTGAAGGAGCTGATCGCAGAGATCATGGAGGAGGGGGGCGCCAAGAAGCTCGACGAGGCGGCGCTGCTCCTCGATCCATCCCTCCGCGAGACGGCCTTCTGCTTCGTCGTGCGGATCGTAATGGCGGATGCGACGGTGACGGAGCAGGAGAAGGCCGCTCTCGAGAAGATCGCCGACGTGCTGGCGCTCGACGCGGGCACCGTCGCACAGATCTACACAGTCGTGCAGATGATGCAGCGGCCT
Organism: Pseudomonadota bacterium; assembly: GCA_039815685.1. Classification (GTDB taxonomy): domain Bacteria; phylum Pseudomonadota; class Alphaproteobacteria; order Rhodobacterales; family Rhodobacteraceae; genus Thermohalobaculum. The sequence goes on from JBCBYV010000008.1 coordinate 61,780, forward strand.
GCCTGAGAAGTCGGGCTGAGTAGCGGCGCTGCGGAGGTCGGTGAGTGGCTGACGATCTCGCCACGTAGCCGCCTTGACCCTCCTCGCGCGGCGCGCTCTAAGCCGCGGGCGAGAAGGGCAGGCCACCGGCGGCGAGGCATCCGATGAAATTCACGCTTTCCTGGTTGAGGGAGCATCTCGAGACCAAGGCTGGGCTCGACGAGATCCTGGAAGCGCTCACCGATCTCGGGCTCGAGGTCGAGGGGTTGGAGAACCCGGCCGAGGCGCTGGCGCCCTTTACCATCGCGCGCGTCATCGAGGCGGTGCAGCACCCGAACGCCGACCGCCTTCGCCTCTGCAGTGTCGAGACCTTTCCCAAGGGGCCGCACGGGCCGACGGAGGAGGTGCAGGTCGTCTGTGGCGCGCCCAATGCGCGGACGGGGCTGGTCGGCGTCTTCGCACCGCCGGGCACGCATGTGCCGGGGACGGGCGTCGACCTTAAGCCGGGCGTGATCCGCGGGGTCGAATCGAACGGCATGCTCTGCTCCGAGCGGGAGCTGATGATCTCCGAGGACCATGACGGCATCATCGACCTGCCCTCCGACACGCCGCTTGGCGTGAAATATGTCGACTATGCCGGCCTCGACGATCCGGTGATCGAGATCGCGATCACGCCGAACCGGCCGGATGCGCTGGGCGTGGGCGGGATCGCGCGGGATCTGGCGGCGCGGGGGCTGGGGCAGCTCATCACGCCGGAGATCGAGCCCGTCCCGGGGCGGTTTCCGTGCCCGGTCAGTGTCGAGATCAATGCGGACACGATGGCCAAGGGCTGTCCGGCCTTCGCGGGTCGAGTGGTGCGCGGTGTGAAGAACGGGCCGAGCCCTGACTGGCTGCAGAAGCGGCTGCGGGCCATCGGGCTCCGGCCGATCTCGACCCTGGTGGACATCACCAACCTCCTGACCTTCGACCGGGCGCGGCCCCTGCACGTGTTCGACGCCGACAAGGTGAAGGGAGGCATGCTCCGCGTTCATTTCGCGGCGGGTGGGGAGACGCTCAGGGCGCTCGATGACAAGGAGTACGCCTTCGAGCCTGGCATGATCGGGATCTCGGACGCCAGAGGGGTCGAGAGCATCGCGGGCATCATGGGCGGCGAGGCGACGGGCTGCACCGATGAGACGGTGAACGTCTTCGTCGAGAGCGCGCTCTGGGATCCGGTAACTGTTGCCGCGACCGGGCGGCGGCTCAAGATCAACTCGGATGCACGGTACCGGTTCGAGCGCGGGGTCGATCCGGCCTTCACGCTCGATGGGCTCGAGCAGGCGACGGCGCTGATCCTCGAGCTTTGCGGCGGCGAGCCGTCCGAAGTGGTCGTCGCCGGTCAGGTCCCGGATACGAGCCGGTCCTATGCGCTCGACCCAGCGCGGGTATCGAGCCTCGTCGGTCTCGATATTCCGGTCGCAGAGCAGCGGCGGATCCTCGAGGCGCTCGGCTTCCGCGTCTCGGAAGCCGGCACGGGCCTCGAGGTCTCGGTCCCCTCCTGGCGGCCGGACGTACATGGCGAGGCCGATCTCGTGGAGGAGATCGCACGGGTTGCATCCCTCACCAAGCTGCCCTCAGTACCGCTCCGACGGGTCGAGATGGGCGTGGCGCGCGCGGTGCTGACGTCGATGCAGCGGCGTGAGGGTGCGGCGCGACGCGCGATGGCGGGCCGCGGGCTCAACGAATGCGTTCACTACACCTTCTGCTCCGAGAAGGAGGCCGCGCTGTTCGGCGGCGGCGATCCGCTGATGCGACTGGAGAACCCCATCTCGGTGGAGATGGTGGAGATGCGGCCGAGCCTTTTGCCCGCGTTGCTGGCGGCTGCCGGGCGCAATCAGGCGCGGGGAGCGCCGGCGCTCGGTCTCTTCGAGGTCGGTCCCACCTTCCATGGGCCCGAGCCCGGGGAACAGGCGGTGGAGGCTGCCGCGCTGAGGGCTGGCTACGCGGGACCGCGGCACTGGGGCGAGGCGCGCCGGGCTGTCGATCTCTACGACGCGAAGGCGGATGGTCTGGCGTGTCTTGCCGCCATCGGTGTCGATGTGGCGAAGGTGTCGGTGGTGGCCGGGGAGGGCGCGGACTGGTTCCACCCCGGCCGGTCCGCGGCGCTGAAGCTGGGGCCGAAGAACACGCTCGCGGTCTTTGGCGAACTGCACCCGAAGGTGCTGGAGGCGCTCGATGTGAAGGGGCCGGCGGTGGCGGCGGTCGTGCATCTGGAGAATGCGCCCTTCCCGAAGAAGAAGGGGACGGGGCGTGCGGCCCTCAATGTCTCGGACCTGCAAGCGGTCGAGCGGGACTTCGCCTTCGTCGTGCCGGAACGTGTGGAGGCGGAGACGATCCTCCGCGCCGCGCGCTCATCGGAGAAGCGGCTCATTGAGAGCGCGTGGGTTTTCGATGTGTTCGAGGGCAAGCGGGCGATCGAGCAGCTGGGTGCCGGGCTGAAATCCGTCGCCATCACGGTACGCCTCCAACCCCAGCAGCAGACGCTGACGGAAAAGGAGATCGAGGCCGTCGCCGAGAAAGTCGTCGCCGGTGTCGCCGCCGCTACGGGAGCGACGCTCCGTAGCTGATGGCCGGGCCGGCATGTGCCCGGCCTCCTCGCCCGCCTGTCCCGTCGGACAGGCGTTCTCCGCGGCCGCCCACCCGCCGGCCCGCCCCCAGAACGCGCAAAAGCACACTTCCAGAGTGCAATTTGGCTTGCATCCGCTGACATGCACGTCAAAGTTGCATGTGACAACTGTGACGGAGGATCATGATGCTTCAGGAATTCAAGGACTTTGCCGTCAAGGGCAATGTGGTCGATATGGGCGTCGGCATCGTGATCGGCGCGGCCTTCACCACGATCGTCACGAGTTTCGTCGAGGACATCGTGAACCCGGTGATCGGGCTCTTCACGGGTGGCATCGATTTCTCAGGGCTCTTCCTCAACCTCTCCGGCCAGGATGTCGGCTCTGCCACAGCAGCGAAGGAACAGGGGCTGGCGGTGATCACCTATGGGGTGTTCATCAACGCGGTGATCTCCTTCCTGATCGTGGCCTGGATCCTGTTCTTCGTGATCAAGGGGGTAAACGCCCTCAAGCGCGCGGCGGAGGAGGAGCCGGAAGCGCCCGAGACGCCGGAACCGCCGGCGGACGTGAAGCTACTGTCCGAGATCCGGGATCTCTTGGCGAAGGAACGGTCGGCAGGTTGAAGGGTCGGCTTCGGGCAGCTCTAGCGCCAGCCCTCAGAGCCCCAGCGCCCTGAGGGCAAGAAAGACGAGCATTGCGGTCGCGAGCGCTGCAATCATGTGGCGCGTTGCGATGCCTACCGCGAGCCCGGCGGTGGCAGCGATCACGCGCCCCGGCTCCGCGGTCATCACCCCATCCTCCACCAACACCATCGGCAGCGTCAGGGCCGGCAACACCGTTACCGGCACGAAGCCGAGCGCCCGGCGAAGCCCGGCCGGAACCTCCCGCCCCGCGAGAAGGCCGAGGAAGGAGAAGCGGATGAGGTAGGTCACGACGCCGAGACCAAGGATCAGCGTCCAGATCTCGGAACTTGTCATCGCCGCGCCTCCATCCGCGCCGCGGTTGCCATCCCCACCGCAATGCCTGCTGCTGAGGCGATGATCAGGCCGAGGCCATGCGGCAGATCGAGCAGCAGAAGTGAGAGCGTGGCAGCCGTGGCGGCCGCAGCGATATTGGCCGTACCGCGGATGAGGGGTGCCGTGATGGCGAGGAAACAGGCCGGCACCGCGAATTCGAGCCCGAGATTGTCCGGCAGGCCCTCGCCAATCAGCGCCCCGGCAAGCGTGGCGAGGATCCAGACGGACGTGGTGCTGAGACCGACCCCGAAGTAGAAGCCGAGCCGATCCGACAGCGGCTCATCACGCTTGGCATAGCGCGTCATGGACACGGCAAAGGCCTGGTCGTGGAGGAAGAAGGCGGCGGGGACGCGCCAGAGCATCGATGCCCCCTGCCAATGCACGGCGAGGCTGGCCGAGTACATCGCCATGCGCAGGTTCACCACAGCGCCCGTCAGGATCGCCACGAGTACCGGGCCGCCATCCTCGAGAACGGAGAGAGCCGCGAGCTGCGAGGCGCCGGCCGTGACGATGATGGTGTAGGCCATGGTCTCGACCAGATCGAAGCCTGCCTCGATCGCGATGGTCCCGAAGATCATTCCGAAGGGGACCACCGCCATCCAGACCGGGACCGAGGCCCAGAGCCCGGCTATGAAGCCGCGGCGAGACGGGTAGCCGGAGGCGCTCCCGCGGGGCTGGCCTCCGCCGCTCTGCGCTGGCAACGGGCTTTGTTGGGATGTGTCCTCAAGGCTCATGTCACAGCACATAAGCTTGCGGCCGGCGGCACACATCTCATTTCTCGTGATGGCGGCGGCGACGGACATTGATCACGATCGGGCCAAGGGCATGCTCGGTTCTTGAGCGAGACGACTGCTTGGGGCATTGTCTCGATGTCAATGCCTGTTGGGGAACGGGCTCTGGCATGGTGGGGGGCGCCGGGAAGGCGCTGGTGAGAGGGGGCAGCAATGCACCAACTTGGTCTAATGCAGATCGTGCGCGTAGCGCTGGTCTTCGTGGCCGCGGCGCTCGTCGCGACGCAGTTCTTCTCGCTCGTTGGCGCGAGCGGGGCGAGCCAGGCGGAAGCGTCGCCGGCGGAGGAGGAGCGCGTTTCCAACGCTTGGCCGACGATCGCGCTGGTGCAGGCGGTGCCGCTCGGCGCGGTGTTCTTCGACGGTGCTGCTCCGACGGAGGATCTCACAACTGGCGCGCTTGAGCCGGTGCGGGCTGATCGGGCTCTGACGACGGCTTCGGCTCCCGCGACAGCAGAGGCAAGCCTCACACGCTGATCCGTCGATTGTCGACAGGCCGCCCGTCGCGGTTGCGGGCGACCTGCTGCGGCGTCCTCGCCCGCGGCGCCTGGGATTGCCGAAGGAGCGGGTGCGGCTTATCCGTGACGGGCGGGCAAGGTGGCCCGCGCAACGGCCCGGGCAGCATGGCAGACTTTCTCATCGCACCCGATCCCGAGGACACGCGGCTGACCCGTTCGGTGCGCGGCCTCGACCATCATGGTGCGGTGGCGGAAATCCGCGTGGTCGAGGAGCGGTCCCTCACGATCTTTCTCAACGCGCAGGAGATCGTGACCGCCATGACCATCGGCGACTACCCAGAATATCTGGCGCTGGGCTATCTCCTGAACCAGGGTATGCTTCGGCGAGACGATCGTGTGACGGCGGTCGATTTCGACGAGGAGCTCGAGACCGTCGTGGTGCGGACCGAGCGGTCTACGGACTACGAGGAGAAGCTGAAGAAGAAGACGCGCACCTCCGGCTGCGCGGTCGGCACCGTGTTCGGCGATGTGATGGAGGGGCTGGAGGGGCTAACGCTGCCGGCGGCGGAGCTTCGGGTCTCCGAGCTCTATGCGCTGGCGCGGGTGATCAACACGGCCCCCAGCCTCTATCTCGAGGCCGGGGCGATCCATGGCACGGTGCTTTGCGAGGGAGGCCGGCCGATTGTCTTCATGGAGGATGTCGGACGCCACAACGCAGTGGACAAGATCGCAGGCTGGATGCTGCGCGAGGGGGTCTCGGGCGCGGACAAGCTTCTCTACACGACGGGCCGCCTGACCTCCGAGATGGTGATCAAATGCGCGCTGATGGGCATCCCGATGCTCGCCTCGCGGTCCGGCTTCACCGCCTGGGGCGTGGATCTCGCGCGGCAGGTGGACCTTACGCTGATCGGCCGGCTCCGTGGCGAGCGCTTCGTCTGCCTCTCCGGCCAGGAGCGCCTCGTCTACGACGCAGAACTCCGCGGCGCCGAGGAGGACCCCAAGCACCGCCGCAAGGGAGCTGAAGGGTGAATTCAGTCGAGGGCGCGGCTGGGCCCTATCCAGGATCGGTTCGGCTGCGCTACGCTCCGACGCCAGAACTGATGCTGCGCCAGATGCGAACCGAAAGCGAAGCCTCGGCAGAGTGGTGCGCCCGTCCATCCGATGACGAATGGTTCGAATGGGCGGTTTTCGCAGCGATCTTAGCGGCGGCCCTCGCGGCGCTCTCCGTAGCCTTGGATCGTGACGTTGGGTTCCCGGAAGCAGTCTTGGCTGTTGGCCTCTTTTATCTTTTCGGCTGGCTCAACGAGGTGAAGCTTCGACGGCGTCTTGCAGCGAAGTTCTGTGCGTCACCCGCCGCTGCGAATGATATTCGGATTTTGCTTGACCCTGATGGCTTGCGCGCGACGTACGAAGGTCTCGAACTCTCGATGTCCTGGAGAGCGGTCGACAGCGTCTTTCAGTTTGAGAAGAGTGTCATGATTGGTGCAAGCGGGAGCTTTGTCATGATCCCATTGGAGGCGCTCCCCGCTGATCTCAAGGTCGAAGAACTCATCGAGAAGGTTGCTGCCTGGCGGCAGGGCTCATGAACGTCGCCGGAGTGATACTCGCTGGCGGGTTGGCGCGGCGGATGGGGGGTGGGGACAAGGCGCTGTTGGAGGTCTCAGGCCGGCCGCTCCTTGCCCATGTAATCGAGCGCATGCGCCCGCAGGTCGGGGCGTTGGCGCTCAATGCCAATGGGGATCCAGCACGGTTCGCGACGTTCGGTCTGCCGGTCATCGCGGACACGGTGGAGGGGTTCGCGGGGCCCTTGGCCGGCGTTCTGGCCGGCATGCGCTGGGCTGCCGATGCCGGCTTCACCCACCTGGCCAGTGCAGCCGGGGACACGCCCTTCTTTCCGCCCGATCTCGTGGCCCGGCTCTCAGTGGCGCTGAGTGAGCGGGACCGGATCGCCATTGCGGCGACCGAGGACCCGCGGCGGGGCGGGTTGGCGGAGCATCCGACTTTCGGCCTCTGGCCTGTCGATCTGGCGGACGACCTCGAAGCGTCGCTCCGGGGCGATATGCGGAAGGTCATCGTCTGGGCCTCCCGCCACGGCTGCGCCCGTGCGGTGTTTCCGGAAGGTGCGGCGATGCCCTTCTTCAACGTGAACACACCCGAGGATCTGGCCGAGGCTGCCCGACTGGCGGCCGCGAACGAGGACGCAACCGGGGGCGCGGCATGATCGTCTACGGCGTCGTCGGGTGGAAGAACGCGGGCAAGACCACGCTGGTCGAACGCTTGGTGGCGGAGATTGTGGTACGTGGCTTCAGCGTCAGCACCCTGAAGCACACCCATCACGGCGTGGACGTCGACCGGCCGGGAAAGGACAGCCACCGTCATCGTCAGGCGGGGGCGAACCAGGTGATCCTCGCCTCCTCCGCCCGCTGGGCGTTGATGACCGAGCTCAGGGGCGAGCCCGAGCCGCCGCTCGATGATCTGGTGGCCAAGCTTGACCCAGTCGATCTGGTGATCGTCGAGGGCTACAAGCGCGACCGGCACCCGAAGATCGAGGCCTGGCGGGCGGAGACGGGCCAGCCGCTGATCGCGCGCGAAGATCCGACCGTGCGGGCCATCGCCACCAATGCACCTGTCGAGGCGTTGGGCCCCGAGCGACCCGACCTGCCGGTGATCGCCCTCGACGACGTCCCTGCGATTGCCGATTTCCTGCTCTCGGACGCAGGGCTTGCGGCGCGAGGCGCTGCTGAGTGACAATGCCTCCCATGGAGCGGCGGGGAGGCAGCCCGATGGATGACTGTTACGCGCTCCCTGCCGGTACGGAGTGGACGCCGGTCGATGTAGCACTCGACCGCCTGCGCCTCTCCCTCGGACCCGTGACGCCCTACGAAGAAGTGCCCCTCGCCGAGGCTGCCGGGCGAATTCTCGCGTTGCCAGCGGTGGCGCAGCGGGCAAACCCGCCCGTCACGAACTCCGCCGTCGACGGCTATGCCTTCGCGTGGAGCGCTCTGCCGGCGCTCGATGAGACCGGCATGGTGCGCATGCCTCTCGCGGAGGGACGGGCCGCTGCGGGGCATCCCGCACCCGACCCGCTCGCGCACGGTCATGCGATCCGCATCCTGACCGGAGCTGCCCTGCCCGAAGGCGCCGACACGATCGTGCTGCAGGAGGACTGCGCGCTCGAGGGCGCGACCCTCCGCTTCCGTCCGCCCGGGAAGGCGGGCGCGAATCGCCGCCGAGCGGGTGAGGATGCGGCAAAGGGCGATGCGCTGCTCGAGCCCGGGCGGAGGCTCGCAGCCCAGGACCTCGCACGACTTGCCGTAGCGGGGGTCGCCACGGTCGGAGTGCGGCGCCGTCTTCGCGTGGCCGTCCTCTCGACCGGAGACGAGTTGGTGCAGCCCGGCGACCCGGATAACGGCGTGGGCATCTTCGATGCGAACCGGCCGATGTTGCTGGCGCTCATAGAGGCGCTCGGCCATCAGCCCGTCGATCTCGGCGCCGTGCCGGACGATGCGGACGCGCTGCGGGCCGCGTTGGACGAGGGCGCGGCGGCAGATGCAATCCTAACCACCGGCGGCGCCTCGGCGGGGGACGAGGACCATGTCAGCCGCCTGCTGACGACCGAGGGCGCGGTCTCGACTTGGCGCATCGCCGTCAAGCCGGGCCGGCCGCTCGCCATCGGCACCTGGCACGGCAAGACGATCTTCGGGCTTCCTGGAAACCCCGTCGCGGCCTGGGTATGCGCCCTCGTCTTCGCGCGCCCGGCACTCTCGCAGCTCGCTGGCGGACGCTGGGAGACGCCGCGCGGCTACGAGATCCCGGCCGCCTTCGAGAAGCGCAAGAAGGCTGGCCGGCGCGAGTATCTGCGCGCCCGGATCGATGAGGACGGCCGGGTGGAGGTGTTCCGCTCGGAAGGCTCGGGTCTCGTCGGCGGGCTCTCCTGGGCCGAGGGGCTGGTGGAGCTGCCGGACGAGGCGATGACCGTCCGGCCGGATGACCCTGTGCGCTACATTCCCTGGTCGGGCTTCGGCATCGGCGGCGGTTGAGCGATGACTGATGCGCCTGCCGCCCCCGTTCGGGCCCTTGCAGGGCGAGCGGGGCTTCTGACCTGCGCGTTCTACGCTGCCTGCTTCGTCGCCATCGGGGCGCATCTGCCGTTCTGGCCCGTCTGGCTCTCGCATTGGGGACTGACCGAGGCGGAGATCGGCAGCTATCTCGGCGCGGGCCTGGTGCTGCGCATCGTGGCGAACGCCGCCTTCGGGGCGCTGGCGGATCGGTTTGCCGTGAGGCGGCTGATGCTGGGGGGCATGGGCCTCGCCTCCGCACTCGTCTTTGTCTTGCATCTGGCGGCGGAGACGAAGGCGGCGCTCTTTGTGCTCACGCTCCTCGTGACGACGACACTCTCCCCGATGATCCCGCTCGGCGAAGCATTGGGGCTGCGGGCGGCGGGACGGCACGGCTTCGCCTATGCCCACGCCAGGTCTGCGGGGTCGGTCGCCTTCCTGCTCTCCAATATCGGTGTGGGCTGGGCGATCTCGGCGACCTCGCCCGATGCAGCCCTTTGGACCCTGGCCATAGCGTGCACCGTTGCAGGGTTCATCGGCTTCTTCCATCCGGGGGGAGGGGCGCCTCCGGGATCGCAGGGGACCGGGCTTGACACGGCACGGCTGCGGGAGGGGCTGGCGCTCTTTGCCCGGCCCGGTCTTGGCTGGTTCGCGCTGGCGGCCTCGCTCGCCATGGCGGCGCATGCCACCTACTACCTCTACGGCTCGATCGACTGGGCGCGGCAGGGCATCTCCCCGATCACCATCGGCCAGCTTTGGGCGGCGGGCGTGGTCGCGGAGACGGTGCTGATGCTGGGGCCGGGTGCCCTCTGGGTCGCGCGTCTCGGCGCCACCAACGCGCTGGCGCTGGGCGCGGCGGCCGGCGCGGTCCGCTGGGCTGCGATGGCGTTCGAGCCGGGGCTGGTCGCGCTCTGGCCCCTGCAGGCGCTGCATGCGCTGAGTTTCGGCCTAGCCCATCTGGCGATCATGGCCTTTGCGGCAAGCCAGATTCCACCGCGCCTCGCCGCCAGCGGTCAGGGCGTCCTTATCGGCCTCAGCTCAGGCATTGCCATGGCAGTGGCGACGCTCGCCGCCGGATGGCTTTCGGGCTTCGCCGGTCTGCCCGCCGCCTGGGTTATGTGCGCGCTGATGGGTGTCGGTGCCGCCCTCGCGGCGAGGGCGGCGGGCCGGGCGGTCAGCCGTACTTGACTGCCAGGATCTCGTAGGCCTTGCCGCCCCGGGGCGTGGCGACCTCGACGCTGTCGCCCTCGTCCTTGCCGATGAGCGCGCGCGCGAGCGGGCTCATCATGTTGAGCTTGCCGCTCTCGATGTTGGCCTCGCTCTCGCCGACGATCTGATAGGTCTTCTCTTCTTCCGTGTCCTCGTCGACGAGCGTCACGCGCGCGCCGAAGCGCACGGTGGGGCCGGTCATCTTGGACGTGTCGATCACGTCGGCGCGGCTGATCAGCCCCTCGAGCTCCTTGATCCGGCCCTCGATGAAGCTCTGGCGCTCACGCGCGGCGTGGTACTCGGCATTCTCCGACAGATCACCGTGTTCGCGCGCCTCGGCGATCGCGCTGATGATGGCTGGGCGTTCGTCGTTCTTCAGGACCTTGAGCTCGTCGTTGAGCGCGCTGTAGCCCTGCTTTGTCATCGGAACCTTTTCCATGGCTCCCTTTCCTTCTCCGCCCGGGTAGGGGTAGATCGGGCCGCGGATGGGAAAATGCGTCCTGCCGGGCCAGAATACGTAAGCCGCGCTCATTCGGCGCGGCGGAAGGACAGACTAGACAGGCCCGCCCGCCTCCGCAAGAGGCCGCGACGGCGCCGGGAGAGGGAACGATGGCATTCGCGAAAACGTCTCTGGATCAGCGCTTTCCATCGATTTCCTACATGGAGGCGACGGCCCGGAAGCGAATTCCGCGTTATTCATGGGACTACCTGATGGGCGGGATCGGGGAGGAGGCGGGCGTGGCGCGAAACCGCGCCGCGCTGACCGCCGTAAGTCTCACACCCCGCTATCTCGAGCCCATGTCCGGCGATCCGGTGCTCGAGACCGAGCTATTCGGCCGCACCTGGTCGGCGCCCTTTGGCGTGGCGCCCGTGGGCTTCGGCGGCGTGATCTGGCCCAACGCGCCCCAGTACCTCGCGGCAGCGGCGCGGGAGGCGGGGCTGCCCTTCGCGCTCAGCACCGTCTCGACTACGACGCTCGAGACCATCGCCGAGATCGCGGGCCCGAACGGGTGGTATCAGCTCTACGCGCTGGCCGCGGAGGACATGAACCGCGCCATCCTGAAGCGCGCGGAGGACGCGGGCTACGATGTGCTCCTCATCACCGTGGACGTGCCGAAGAAGATGCGGCGCGACCACGATATCCGGAACGGTTTCGGGATCCCGCCGCGCATGGATGCCGAGATGATCTGGCGCACTGTGCTCCGCCCTTCCTGGGCGCTGGCCACGCTCAGGGCGGGCACCCCGCGCTTCGAGAACATCATGCCCCATATGCCACCGGGTCTGTCGAACGCGGAGATGTCGCTCGGCTTTCAGAACATGCGGGACGGGCGGATCACGGCGGAAAAGCTCGCCTGGTATCGCGATGTCTGGCCCGGCAAGCTGGTGGTGAAGGGCTTGCTTGCGCCGGAGGAGGCGGAGCGGGCGAAGGCCATCGGCGCCGATGGGATCGTCGTCTCCAACCACGGTGCGCGCCAGATCGATGCCGCGCCCTCGGCCGTCGAGGTGCTACCTGCGATCCGTGCGGCCGTCGGGCCAGGCTTTCCGCTGCTCGCCGATGGTGGGGTGCGCACGGGGCTCGACATCATGCGGCTGCTGGCCTCGGGCGCGGACTTCGTGCTGGCCGGGCGCGCCTTCTACCTTGCCGTGGCGGCCCTGGGCGAGGCAGGGGCCGCACAGGCGATGCATGTACTGCGCGAGGAGTTGGCCATCACCATGGGCCAGCTAGGCTGCGAGCGCATCGGGGCGCTCGGCAATTTCCTCGACAAGGGGCGTTGAGCCGCGCCCCCACCAGCGCTACTCGGCAGCGATCTCCGGCAGGGTCTCGTCGGCTCTCGCACGACGGCGGAAAAGCGGCACGAGCGCTGGCGGTTCGTCATCAGTCTCAGTTTTTCCAAGAAGCCGGCCGAGCCGCGAGGGCTCTTCGTAGACCGGGAGCGAGCCACATTTGAGGGGCTCCGCGTAGAACGTGTAGTCGGACTCAGGCACGTCGAACATCACACACACTCACTTCGAACCGGGCACAACCGTAGGGCGATACACATCCGCCTCCAGCAAGCAGTAATTGAAACTCGCTGAGGTGAAAAGATGCCTGAACTGCGATTAACAGCGAATTAACGCCGACCGGTCGTCCGCCTCACTGCGACGACGGAACCCCATCACCGCAAAGCTCCTACGGGTCCGGGCTAGGCAGCTCGAGGAAGCAGAGCGATGCCCGGCAAGAAGGCCGCCGGTCTGTAATGCCGAGCGCCGGACTAGCGCAGGATCGAGCCGAGGATGCCGCGAACGAAGCGCCGGCCGATCTGGCTGCCGGCGGCGCGGACGAGCGATTTGGCGAAGGCCTCGCCGACGCTCTGGCGGTTGGAGCGCCGGGCGCGCGGCTTTGCCCGGGCGTTCGCGCCGCCGCGCGAGGCCGGGCCGCCATAGCGGCGGGCATGGCCATAGCGCTGTTCCTCCGCTTCCTCCGCGGCTGCGGCCTCCGCCTCGGCTTTGGCCAGGGCCTCGGCCTTTGCTGCCAGGATCTCGTGCGCGCTTTCACGGTCCACTGGCTGGTCGTAGAGACCGGCCACTGGGCTGCGGGCCATGACATCCGCGCGCTCAGCAGACTTGGCGGGGCCCAGGCGGGAGGTCGGGGGCCGAATGAGCGTGCGCTCGACGATGCCGGGCACGCCCTTCTCGTCGAGGGTCGAGACCAGCGCCTCCCCAACCCCGAGCTCGGTGATCACGGTTTCGGTGTCGAGATCGGGGTTCTGGCGGAACGTGGCGGCGGCGGTGCGCACGGCTTTGGCGTCGCGGGGGGTGTAGGCACGGAGGGCGTGCTGGATGCGGTTACCGAGCTGGCCCAGCACCTCCTCCGGCACATCGAGCGGGTTCTGGGTGACGAAGTAGACGCCCACACCCTTGGAGCGGATGAGCCGCACGACTTGGGAGATCCGGTCGAGGAGCGCATCGGGTGCGTCGTCGAAAAGGAGATGCGCTTCGTCGAAGAAGAAGACGAGGCGGGGTTTCTCCGGATCGCCCACCTCCGGCAGTTCCTCGAAGAGCTCGGAGAGAAGCCAGAGGAGAACGGTGGCGTAGACTTTCGGTGCCTGCATCAGCTTGTCGGCGGCGAGCACGTTAACGAAGCCGCGGCCGTCGAAGGTGGTGCGCATGAAGTCCGCGAGCTTGAGCGCGGGCTCGCCGAAGAAGTGCTCAGCGCCTTGTTGGCGGAGGGTGAGGAGCCGGCGCTGGATGGCGCCGACGGAGGCGGGCGAGACGTTGCCATATTCGCGGCCGATCTCGGCGCGGTTCTCGGCGACGTAGGCGAGGATCGCGCGCAGATCGTCGAGGTCGAGAAGGGCGAGCCCCTCGTCGTCAGCGACGGCGAAGGCGATGGCGAGGACGCCTTCCTGGGTCTCGTTGAGCTCGAGGAGGCGGGCGAGGAGAAGGGGGCCCATCTCGGAAATCGTGGCCCGAACGGGATGCCCCTGTTCGCCAAAGACGTCCCAGAAGACGGTCGGTGCCGGGGCGAAGGCGTAGTCGGCGAGGCCGATCGTCTCCGCCCGCTTGAAGAGGAAGTCCTTGGCGTTGCCTGGCTGGGAGATGCCGGAAAGGTCGCCCTTTACGTCTGCGAGGAAGACGGGCACGCCCGCGCGGCTGAAGCCTTCGGCCAGGATCTGGAGGGTGACGGTTTTCCCTGTGCCCGTGGCGCCGGCGACGAGGCCGTGGCGGTTGGCGCGGGAGAGGGCGAGGTTTTGCGGAGCGGCCCCGGCATTGGCGCCGAGGAAGAGCGTAGTGGGCGTGTCGGTCATGGTACGACGATGCAACGGGGTGGGCCGTTGCGTAAAGCCGTCATGTCGGGCGCGGCTGATGCGCGCCCCGACCTCGGCCCTGGCGGGCCTCAGCGGCCCGCCCACCAGCCACGCGCCCGCATCGGGATCGGCTGCGGTAGGGTCTGGTGATCTGGCTGGGAGGCGGCGATGGCGTTGGTCTGGTTCTCGGAGAAGGTCGAAAAGCGCGTGAGCGGGATTGAGGGGCGTGGGCTTTTCGCCATCGCGCCGATCGCTGCCGGTGAGGTCGTCGTCGTGAAGGGCGGGCATGTCTTCGATCGGGCGACACGCGATCGCATGGCGCCCGTTCTGGGACCGGCCGAGATCCAGATCGGGGAGGATCTCTTCATCGGGCCCGTGACCGCGGCAGAGCGGGAGGCGGGCATGATGCATCTCAACCACTCCTGTGCGCCGAACCTCGGTCTGCTGGGCGAGATTACCTACGGCGCAAGGCGTGACATCGCAGCGGGCGAGGAGCTTTGCTTCGACTATGCGACGGGCGATGACGATGACTGGGAGATGGAATGCGCCTGTGGCGCGGCTGTTTGCCGGGGACGGATCACGGGGCAGGACTGGCGCCTGCCGGAGCTGCGTGCAGCGCATGCGGGCTGGTTTGCCCCCTATCTCGCGCGCCGCATCGCGGCCGGCGAGTGATCAGAACGCGCGGTGGGCGAGATAGCGGGGGCGGAAGGCCGGGGTCTCGGCGGCCGGGCGCAAGAGCCGGTCCAGCGCGTTCTCGCGGCGGTAGTACGCAGTGCCGTTCTGGCGCCGGGCGAGTTTCAGGATGCTCGAGATCACGCGGGACATTGGACGATACCTCAATCAGTTACTGTGTCAGACGCTACGCTTACTCAGGGGACGCCCCCTGCTGCTGTGACTGGTATCACGCACGGGCAAGGCGAAATCTGGGCGGACGCAGGGTGCTTTCGCGACCGTATCGGAACTGCGCCAAATCCGCGACTTCATCGTCGGCCGATGCTGTCGGGCGCGGCGGTCAGGCAGCGCGAATGGGGCCGCGCTCCGCATAGGCCTGGAGCGCGATGACGTCCAGATCGCCCTCCGCCATGGCTTCGATCGCGCGGGCGGCGGCGAGGGCGCCGGCGGCCGTGGTGTAGTAGCTGATCTTCATCGTGAGCGCGGTCGAGCGGATCTCGAAGCTATCCTTCACCGACTGGGCACCCTCGGTGGTGTTGAGGACGAGCGTGACGTCGCCGTTCTTGAGATCGTCCACGATGTTGGGGCGGCCCTGGTAGACCTTGTTCACGCGCTCGACGGCGACGCCGTGGTCGGCGAGAAAGCGGCGGGTTCCATCGGTCGCGATCAGGCGGAAGCCGAGACGGTCCAGGATGCGAGCGGCCTCGAGCACCGCTTCCTTGTCCGCGTCGCGCACGGAGACGAAGGCGGTGCCGCCCTTGGGCAGCGGGGAGCCGGCGCCAAGCTGGGACTTGAGGAAGGCGCGGGGGAAGCTCGTGTCGAGCCCCATGACCTCGCCTGTCGAGCGCATCTCGGGGCCCAGGAGCGTGTCGACGCCCGGGAAGCGGGCGAAGGGCAGGACTGCTTCCTTCACCGCCACATGTCCGGGGATCGGGGAGGGGAGGTCGAAGCTCGTGAGCTGTTCACCCGCCATGACGCGGGCGGCGATGGCGGCGATGGGCGCGCCGACGGCCTTGGCGACGAAGGGAACGGTGCGCGAGGCTCGGGGGTTCACCTCGAGCACGAAGATCTCTCCGTCCTTGATCGCGAACTGCACGTTCATGAGGCCCTTGACGCCGAGCCCGCCGGCCATCGCCTCGGTCTGGCGTTCGAGCTCGATGATCGTGTCGGGGCCGAGGCTGTGAGGCGGCAGCGCGCAGGCGCTGTCGCCGGAATGTACGCCCGCTTCCTCGATATGCTCCATCACGCCCGCGATATGGACTGTGTCGCCGTCCGCGAGGGCGTCCACATCCACCTCGACGGCACCGGCCAGGTAGCTGTCGAGGAGCACGGGGCTGTCGCCCGAGACGACGACGGCCTCCCGGATGTAGCGCTCGAGCTCGGCCTCAGAGCGGACGATCTCCATGGCGCGGCCGCCGAGCACGTAGGACGGGCGGATCACGATGGGGTAGCCGAGGGTGGCGGCGATGACCTGCGCCTCCTCCGCCGATTTGGCGATGCCGTTCTTGGGTTGGTTGAGGTCGAGGTCGTGGAGGAGGGCCTGGAAGCGCTCCCGGTCTTCCGCATGGTCGATGGCGTCGGGCGGGGTGCCGAGGATCGGGATGCCGGCCGCCTCGAGGCCGCGGGCGAGCTTCAGCGGGGTCTGTCCGCCGAACTGCACGATGACACCGTGAAGCGTGCCTGCCTCCTGCTCGACGCGCAGGATTTCAAGGACATGCTCGAGGGTTAGCGGCTCGAAATAGAGCCGGTCGGAGGTGTCGTAATCGGTGCTCACCGTCTCCGGGTTGCAGTTGATCATGACCGTCTCGTAGCCCGCCTCGGCCAGTGCGAAGCAGGCGTGGCAGCAGCAGTAGTCGAACTCGATGCCCTGTCCGATGCGGTTGGGTCCGCCGCCGAGGATCACGACCTTCTTGCGGTCGCTGGGGCGTGCCTCGCATTCCGGTTCGGCATCCGCGCCGTCGCCATAGGCGGCTTCATAAGTCGAATAGAGATAGGGGGTTTGCGCCTCGAACTCGGCAGCGCAGGTGTCGATGCGCTTGAAGACGGCCTCGATCCCGAAGGCGTGGCGGATGCGGCGCACGCCGTCCTCGGTGAGGTTGGTGAGGTTGCCGAGGCGGGCATCGGTGAAGCCCATCTGCTTCAGGCGGAGGAGACCCGCGCCGTCCTCGGGCAGACCTTCGGAGACGAGGCGTGCTTCCTCGGAGACGATCTCGTCGAGGCGCTGGAGGAACCAGCGGTCCCAGCCCGTGGCCGTCTCGATCTCGTCGAGGCTCAGCCCCTCGCGCATGGCCTGGGCGATGTAGCGGATCCGATCCGGCGTGCGGCGGCCTAGGGCGGCCATGACCGCCTCGCGCCTGTCGGCGGCCTGCCCCTCGCCGATGCCCGGGATGTCGATCTCGTCGAGGCCGGAGAGGCCAGTCTCTAGTGACGTGAGCGCCTTCTGCAGGCTCTCGTGGAAGCTGCGGCCGATGGCCATGGCTTCGCCGACGGATTTCATGGCGGTCGTGAGTTCGGGGACGGAGCCGGGGAACTTCTCGAAGGCGAAACGCGGGATCTTGGTGACCACGTAGTCGATGGTCGGCTCGAAGCTCGCTGGCGTGACGCCAGTGATGTCGTTGTCGAGCTCGTCGAGCGTGTAGCCGACGGCGAGCTTCGCGGCGATCTTGGCGATCGGAAAGCCCGTGGCCTTGGACGCCAGCGCGGAGGAGCGGGAGACGCGGGGGTTCATCTCGATGACCACCATGCGGCCCATCTCCGGGTGGATCGCCCATTGCACGTTGGACCCGCCGGTCTCGACGCCGATCTCGCGCAGGACCGCAATGGAGGCGGTGCGCATGCGCTGGTACTCGCGGTCCGTGAGGGTGAGGGCAGGGGCTACCGTGATGCTGTCGCCGGTATGGACGCCCATGGGGTCCACGTTCTCGATGGAGCAGACGATGATCGCGTTGTCCGCGCGGTCGCGCACGACCTCCATCTCGAACTCTTTCCAGCCGAGGAGACTCTCGTCCACGAGGATCTGTCCGACCGGGCTGGCCTCGAGGCCCGAGCGGCAGATGCGCTCGTAATCCTCGCGGTTATAGGCGATGCCCCCGCCCGTGCCGCCGAGGGTGAAGGCGGGGCGGATGACGGCGGGAAGCCCTGTGAGCGCAAGGGTTTGGCGAGCCTCGGCCATGCCCGCCTCGATGTCGCGCGTGCCGTCCGCGAGCTTCGGTGCGGCCACGATGGCGGCCTTGGGGCTTTCAAGGCCGATGCGGTCCATCGCCTCGCGGAAGAGCTTGCGGTCCTCGGCCTTCTCGATGGCTTCGCGGTTGGCGCCGATGAGCTCGACGCCGTATTCGTCGAGCACGCCCATATCCGCGAGGGCCATCGCAGTGTTGAGACCGGTCTGCCCGCCCATGGTCGGCAGAAGCGCGTCGGGACGCTCCGCCGCGATGATCTTGGCGACCATCTCGGGTGTGATCGGCTCGACATAGGTTGCGTCCGCGAGCCCCGGATCGGTCATTATCGTGGCAGGGTTCGAGTTGACGAGGACGACGCGATATCCCTCTTCTCTCAATGCCTTACAGGCCTGAGCGCCCGAATAGTCGAACTCGCAGGCCTGGCCGATGACGATGGGCCCGGCCCCGATGATCATGATCGACTGGATGTCTTCGCGCTTCGGCATGGACGCCCCCTCCAGGGCAGCCCCCCTGTGGCGCCGCCGCGGGCCACGCTCTAGCGCCTCGTGCGGGATCGCGGCAAGACTGCGTGCGCAAGGGAGCGGGCGCGCGCAACGCGGTGCTGCCTTGGCGCAAGAAGAGGGCCGGACGAGCCGGGAGCGGGGGTGCAAAAATGCGCCTTCGGGGGTCCCCCTCGCCCGCAAAACGGAGTTTCGGGACCCTCGGGGGGCAAAAAGTGCCCCGCCGGGGGTCCCGCCTGTCCGCGAGGGGCAGCGGGACACTGACGTAGTCGAGGGCGCGCGCGGTCCTTGGTGTCGGGGCGCAACGGGGCGCAACGGGGCGCTTGGCCCGGGGAGGATGGCGGCAGAACCGAGTTGCGGGCCGATGATGCCCGCCCCAGTCATGAGGGAGAGATGAGATGACCCCGACCGCCGCCGATCCGAACGACCCGGGCCGCGTGCCGCCGACGCCCGCCGAGAGCGCCTCCGCCAAGGATCCTTGGGCCGGGGCGCCGGCGGTCGAGCATCGGACGGGCGGGGAGATGCCGCGCGATGCGGTCGTGCCGCGCGCGCCGGTTGCGGGGCTGCTGCCGCTCGATCCCGCGACGGGTCGGGCGCATCTGTCACCCCGTCTGCTGGCCGGCACGTCCTGGCGGGCGGAGGGGCATGTGGAGACCGTGCGCGCGGCGGAGCGGCGGGTGGCCGCACTGGACCGCGCGCGCCGCGGGGCGCGACCGACGACCTTCCGGCTCGACGACTGATGGGCATCTCAGGGGGTCCCGGGTCGAGCCCGGGACGGCCCGGCGCGGGATGGCTCAGGGCTCAGCCAGCGCGCCCCGCGCCCGGCGATCAGCCGGAGGGGCTGACGCGGGTGGTGTTGAAGTTGTCGATGGCCCGCTGGCTCGACTCAGGGGTCGCGCAGGCCGCGAGGGTGAGGGCGAGGAGCAGAAGGCCCGCGCCCTGTCTGGTCCGTCGCATGAAGCTCAAGACAGCCTCCTCTCATCCCCGGTCGCCTCGAATGAGACCGTGTTGAGGTGGGCCTGGCAGGTTGCCGCAACAACACCGGTCACGACTATTTGGGCGGCAGGGCAGGCGTGATCGAAACGTCAAGCGGCGGCCGCTGAGCAGTCGGGAGAGAGCGGCTTTCGTATGGGCCGCTTGATGCGGGGACGGATCGTGGAAAGTTGGTAGATGCTGCGATGCGGCGGATACTCCTTGCTAGCCATGCCTTAACGCGTCAGGCTTTACCTAAGGTACAGCTCAGTCGGAGTTCTGGAGGTTCAAATGGGTCGTTTGTTCTTTGCCGCAGCGCTGGCGACCGCGCTTCACATCCAATCCTTGGCGGACGTGATTAACGTGAACTTCGTGGAGACACCATTTGGCGTTGACGCGAGCGGCAGCGGTTCCTTCGACACGACGGGGCTCAGCCTCGACTTCGTCGATTTCGATGCCTCGACTCTGATCTTCGTCAATCCGTTGGACGGCGGCTTTGGGTTGGGCGATGCAGGGAACGGTGACGCCTACCGGATCGCCGCTACCGTACCGTTCGGCACCCAGGGCTCGACCACGACGGCGCCGGGTACGGGCGATCTCTTTGGGATCGCGTTTTCAGGTGGGCCTTTGGTGATGGTGCCGACGGGATATGTAAGCCAGTCTCCGCTGTCCTTTGCCGCGGCATTTCCCGGTGAGAGCTTCGCGTCGCTCGGCATAACAGCCATAGGCACGGTACCGATCACGGCTGGCCAGAACACGATCAACCTCAACTTCAGCGTGGCCCAAGCCGAGATCCCGGTCCCACCGGCCATCGCGCTCCTGGGCGGCGCGCTGCTGGCCTTCGGGGCAGTCTCGCGCCGACGTCGACTACCCGCCTGATCCGGAGACTTCTGGTGGGTGGGTTTTCAACCCACGGTTAACCACAGCGGGCCACGGTCGTGGCCATGCCGATTTATCGCCGTGCGCTGGCCGAGGGCGCGGCCTGGTTCCTGACCCTGGCGCTGGAGGACCGGGGGACCGCGCTGCTGGTGGAGCGGGCGGATGTCCTGCGCTGTGCGATGGCGGAAACCGCGCGGGCGCGTCCCTTCCGGCTGGAGGCGGCGGCGGTGTTGCCGGATCATCTGCATCTGGTGATGCGCCTGCCGGCGGGTGACGGGGATTTCTCGGGGCGCGTTGCGGCGATGAAGGCCCGGTTTACGCGGGGCATGCGCGCGGTGGGGTGGAACACCACCCTACCGATATCGGCGAGCAAGGCGCGGAAGGGCGAGGCCGGGTTGTGGCAGCGGCGGTTTTGGGAGCACCTCATCCGCGATGAGGCGGATTGGCGGGCGCATGTCGCGTATTGTTGGGCCAACCCGGTGAAGCACGGGTTCGTCGCGCGCCCGACCGATTGGCCGTATTCCTCCATCCACCGCGACATCCGCCGCGGCATCGTACCCCCCGAATGGCGGTAGGGTGGGGTTCCACCCCGCCGTTGTGGGTGTTGGGCCGGGTGCGGTGTGGGGTGGTGGGCGTGGTGCCTCGGTGGGGTGGAAACCCAACCCTACGCCTGCGGAACTTGTGCTTCGCTTCCGCTGAACATATTGAAGAACATCTGTGTTAGTTCGTCTCTTGCAGCGCGAAATGCATTTCCCTCTCGGCCAGCGATCCCTTTTGCTAATAGTCGCTGCGTAGGAGTGTTCTTGGCACTCAAGAATGCCTCATAGCAGCATGATACCAATTTTGGCTGGGCGCCCTTGATTTTGGGATCGTAACCAATCTGTGATCCAACCACATAGCGGCTATTGGAGATCGGAAAAAGTATGCATCTTAGTTGTCCAGGCGCCAGAAAAATAGGCGTCCACTCACGATCATACTGAAAGAAAATCATACAATCTGGAAGAAAAACATCAAACTTTACGTCAACAATTCGGTATCTGAGAGAGCTATAGATCGCTGAACGCTTTGGGTTTAGGATGTCTTTCCTCAGGTTTTTGAGCTGGATTTCTTTGACTTTAGCTTCAGACTGAGTCGGTTGAGATGTCAGGGTTTGATGCAAATTGCGGCAAATGTCCTCAATCACGAAGTCCATGTATGGCGATAGGCTCGCATTTACCTGTTCAACTGCTCTTCTTTTTTGCTCTACAGTAAGAAGTGACTTGCTTACCTCGCGCTCAACTAGGCGTGGGTTCTCATGAAGCACACTGCGTAGGAGCATTGCGAGCTGGTTCTGGTCGGTCAGAGTTTCAATTGCCCATTGCCAGACTTCTGAAAGAAAGTTGGCCATATGCAGTCGAGATGCACGAGATCGCATCTCGAGATGCGATACAAGATCAGCAATTCCATCATCTGATATTTCTACGTTACTTTTCTGAACGCGAAGTTCATTTATAAGACTTGCCGCTTTGAATTCATAGCTCGTTATCGCGTCGTCTATCTCGGTATCGCCAGGCTCACCGTAGAAGTCGCGCTGTGCGCCGAAGTTCCGAATATTGAGACCGACCGCTCGATCTTTGAAATGCGCGAATGCATGCCATTCGTTGCCACGGGACGTGGCAAAGCCGCGCTGCAAGAACTGAGGGATGAAGTGATGCTTCCGACCTGCCATTATCGAGCAAACTTCTTGTACTTGATGCGCTTCGGCTCCACCGCGTCAGGACCTAGGCGGCGGATTTTGTCGGCTTCGTAGTCTTCGAAATTGCCCTCGAACCATTCTACGTGGGCGTCGCCTTCGAAGGCTAGGATGTGGGTGCAGAGGCGGTCGAGGAAGAAGCGGTCGTGGCTGATGACCACGGCGCAGCCGGCGAAGTCTTCGAGGGCGTCCTCGAGGGCGCGGAGGGTTTCGACGTCGAGGTCGTTGGTGGGCTCGTCGAGGAGGAGGACGTTGCCGCCTTCCTTGAGGAGCTTGGCCATGTGGACGCGGTTGCGCTCACCGCCTGAGAGGAGGCCGACCTTCTTCTGCTGGTCCCCGCCCTTGAAGTTGAAGGCGCCGCAATAGGCGCGGCTCGGCATCTCCGCGTCGCCGAGCGTGATGATGTCGTTGCCGCCCGAGATCTCCTCCCAGACCGTGGCGTTGGCGTCGAGCGCGTCGCGGGACTGGTCGACATAGGCGAGCTTCACGGTGTCGCCGAACTCGATGGCGCCGCTATCGGGCGCCTCCTTACCGGTGATCATGCGGAAGAGGGTGGACTTGCCGGCGCCGTTCGGCCCGATCACGCCGACGATGCCGCCGGGGGGGAGGGAGAAGCTCAGATCCTCGATGAGGAGCTGGTCGCCGTAGCCTTTACGCAGACCCTCGACCTCGATGACGCGATTGCCGAGGCGGGGGCCATTGGGGATGACGATCTGGGCCTTGGTGATCTTCTCGCGCTCGGACTGGGCGGCGAGTTCGTTGTAGGCGTTGATGCGGGCCTTTTGCTTGGCCTGGCGGGCCTTGGCGCCCTGGCGGATCCATTCGAGCTCGCGGTCGAGGGTGCGTTTCTTGGCCTTGTCCTCGCGGGCTTCGTGGGCGAGGCGCTTGGCCTTCTGCTCGAGCCAGGAGGAGTAGTTGCCCTCGTAGGGGATGCCGCGGCCGCGGTCGAGCTCGAGGATCCAGCCGGTGATGTCGTCGAGGAAGTAGCGGTCATGGGTGACGATGAGGATCGTGCCCTTGTACTCGATGAGGTGCTTCTGGAGCCAGGCGATAGTCTCGGCGTCGAGATGGTTGGTGGGCTCGTCGAGGAGCAGCATGTCGGGCGCTTCGAGGAGGAGCTTGCAGAGGGCGACGCGGCGGCGTTCGCCGCCCGAGAGCTTGGCGACCTCGGCGAAGTCGTCGGGGCAGCGGAGCGCCTCCATGGCGACGTCGACCTGGGCGTCGAGGTCCCAGAGGTTCTCGGCGTCGATCTGGTCCTGGAGGGTGGTCATCTCCTCCATGAGCTCGTCCGAATAGTCCTCGGCGACCTTCATGGCGATGTCGTTATAGGCGTCGAGCTTGGCCTTCTTCCCGGCGACGCCGAGCATGACGTTGCCGCGCACATCGAGGCTCTCGTCTAGGGCGGGTTCCTGGGGGAGGTAGCCGACCTTGGCGCCCTTGGCGGCCCAGGCCTCGCCGGTGAAGTCCTTGTCGTCGCCGGCCATGATGCGCAGGAGCGTGGACTTGCCCGCGCCGTTGACGCCGACGACGCCGATCTTGACGCCGGGCAGGAAAGAGAGGCGGATGTTCTCGAAGCACTTCTTGCCGCCAGGATAGGTCTTGGAGACCCCGTCCATGTGGTAGACATACTGGTACGAGGCCATCTGCTGCTCCGTTCGGCGGGGTGGGCGATGGGGCGGCTTGTAGCGGGCGTGTCCGGGCCGTGCAATCGCCGCGGAGCAGCCGTTCTGTGGCGGTGGCTGATGCATGTTGCGGCGCTTGAAGAGGCCTTGGCGTATCGGTAAACGTCGAAGCAACAAGCGACGCCCCGCGGCGTGCTTCTGGAACGGAACACCCCCATGAGACTGCTGCTGAGCTTCGTCCCGGCGATCGTCGTCTTCGCCTTCCTCGCCGGCGTTGCCTATGGCTACAAGCAGTTCTGGCCGATCCCTGATCTGCGGACCGTGTGGCAAGAGGTGAAGGCGGTCTATCGCGGCGAGCAGGCCAGCCTCCTGGTGCCGAATGTGGTGAAGAGACAGCCCTTCAAGGGGGAGGGGCTGGTGGCGTCCTCGCCGAACGAGGTCTCGGCCGGGGCGACGGTCATCCAGGGCCTCGACAGCGATGGCGGGGTGATGCGGCTGGTGGCCGAGGACGGCACGCTGCTCCACAGCTGGAACGCGCTCTTTTTCGACTACTGGCCGGAGGGCGCGGTGCTGTCGCCACAGGAGATGCAGCCCGAGCGGGAGACGGCGCTGCACCAGCACGGCTTTCACATTCATCCCGACGGATCGGTGCTGATCATCTTCAGCCATCTGGGCGCGGTGCTGGTCGACCGGTGCAGCGAGGTGATCTGGCGGCTCGACGAGCTGGTGCACCACGCGGTGACGGTCGACGAGGCAGGCAGTTACTGGATGCCGGCGCACAGGCAGCTTGGCGAGATCGATGTCTCGTTTCTCAGGCTCGAAGACGCGGGCGCGCTGGTCGAGCGGCTGGAGGCGGGTGAGCGGGACCGCATCGGCGATGTCATCCTGCGGGTGGATCGGGAAGGGCGCGTGACCGAGCGGCTTGATCCGATGGAGGCGTTTGCGGATGCGGAGATCATAGGGCTCATCGGTCTCGGCTATTGGTGGGATCCGCTCGATCCCCTGCATATCAACGAGGTCGTGCCGGTGACCGCGCCTCTCGCCGACCGCATCGATGGTGTGGAGGTGGGAGATCTCCTGCTCTCGGTCCGCAACATGAACATGCTCGCGATCATCGGGCGGGACGGCGCACTCAAATGGCATCGGACGGGGCCCTGGTTCGGGCAGCATGACCCGGACATCACCGAGCAGGGTCTCATCGAGATCTTCGATAACGGCTTCCTCAAGGTGCCACGGTTCGGTGAGCGGGGCAGCAGCGTCCTGGAACTCGATCCGACGACCGGCGCAGTCGCCCGCGCAACGCCGAAGGGCGATGCAAAGCTCTTCGAGACGCAATGGATGGGTGCGCACCAGCGGCTGCCGAACGCGAACCGGCTTATCGTCGAGAGCATGGGCGGGCGGGTGCTGGAGGTGACACCGGACAATCGCGTGGTTTGGGAGTACCATCTGCGCTGGGACGAGGAGTTCGCGGGCACCGTGACCGCGGCCGAGCGGGTGGCGCCTGGCTTCTTCGACGAGCCGCCCGAGACCTGGGCGTGCCCGTGACGCGTCGGCAGACGATCCGTTCTGTGTGAGCGGCGATGGGCCCGGAGGCAGGCATGGCGGCGATGCGATCGGTCGAGACGCCCTTGGGTGCCTTCGGGATCGTGGAGGAGGACGAGGCGATCATCGCCCTGCGCTGGGGTGCGCGGGGTGGCGACGCCCGCTCGGCGCTGCTGGACGAGGCGGCGGCACAGCTTCAAGCCTATGCCGAGGGGCGGCTGAAGGACTTCGATCTGGCGCTGCGTCCTAAGGGGACCGAGGCTGAGCAGCGCGTCTTCGAGGCGATGCGCGCGATCCCCTGGGGCGAGACCCGGAGCTATGGTGAGATCGGCGCCGAGCTGGACCTGCCGGCGCGGGTGGTGGGTCAGTGCTGCGGTGCAAACCCGATCCCGGTGATCATCCCGTGCCACCGCGTCTCCGCCGCGGGCGGGCTTGGCGGCTTCTCCGCCCCGGGTGGCGTCGAGAGCAAGGTCATGCTTCTGCGCCACGAAGGCGCCTTCTCGCTCCTGATCTAGCGCTTCGGCCGAGGCGTTGTGCGCCGTCCTTGCCGAACTTGATCCGGCAATCCGGATTGCTGGCAGGCGGCTGGTGGCGAGAGTCTCTCGGGATCCCTGTGTCAAGCCCGAGGATGACCTCGAACGGCGCGTTGCGGCTCGGTCGTTGCACCCGCG
The DNA here is from genome assembly GCA_039815685.1 of Pseudomonadota bacterium. GTDB lineage: Bacteria > Pseudomonadota > Alphaproteobacteria > Rhodobacterales > Rhodobacteraceae > Thermohalobaculum. The sequence continues at coordinate 87,448 of JBCBYV010000008.1, forward strand.
GACGCACAGGAGAGTCCGGTCGTGGGCCGAGCGGCGGCTGTCTGATGTCTGGTCACTGCCGGAACGTGATGTGTGACATGGTTTCTGGGCACTCCGCGGCGCGGGAACCCGTTGTAGGGTGCGCCCGTTGCGGTCTCGAAGGAGCCTCGGCCCGTTGGGCGCCTCGCGGGATTGCGGGCTTAATTTCTCCATTCTTCAATGACAGACGGACGAACTCTCCTAGAACCTACCGACGAGCCGCAAACCGTTTCAGTTCCGCTGCGAGAGGGAGGTGCCGTTGGAGCACTTCATGGAAGAGTTCGCCGACAAGATCCGCGACTTTCACGACGATGCGCTCGATCCGCTGGCGGAGAAGTTCATTTTCCAGCGTCCGCCGACCGTGGGGGAGATCAAGCGCCCGCCGCTGGTGCTGTTCCTCGGCAACCACTCCTCGGGCAAGTCGACCTTCGTCAACCACCTGCTGGGGACCGAAGTGCAGAAGACCGGCGTGGCGCCGACGGATGACGATTTCACGATCATCACCTACGGCAACGTTCAGGACGACCGGGACGGCCCTGCGGTCGTGAGCAATCCGGACCTGCCCTATGAGGGCTTGCGCCATTTCGGCGATCAGCTGGTCAACCATATCCGCCTCAAGCTGCGCAGCGTCGATCTCCTGCGGCGGGTCACCCTTATCGACAGCCCGGGCATGATCGACGAGGCCAAGGCGGAGAGCGGGCGCGGCTATGACTTTCCGGGCGTCGTGCGCTGGTTCGCCGAGCGCGCCGACCTGGTGCTGGTGTTCTTCGACCCGGACAAGCCCGGCACGACCGGCGAGACGCTGCAGGTCTTCAACAAGTCGCTGAGCGGGATCGACCACAAGCTCATGATCGTCATGAACAAGATGGATCAGTTCCGGAACATGCACGATTTCGCGCGGGCCTGTGGGGCGCTGTGCTGGAACCTCGGTAAGGTGATCCCGCGCAAGGACCTGCCGCTGATCTACAATACCTTCGTGCCCCTCGAGGATCGGCCGCAATCCGGGCTGCCGATGGACGATTTCGAGAAGGCGCGCGAGGACCTCATCGGGGAACTCAGGCGCGCCCCGGCCCGGCGCCTCGACAACATGATCACGCAGGTACAGACCTTCGCCGAAAGGCTGCGCCTCCATACCTTCGTCATCGACGAGGCGGCGCGGGAGCTGCGCGCCTTCCGGCGGAAAATCTGGATCGGGCTCATGCTGATCTTCGCCGCGCTGAGCGCGGCGGCGATCGTCACGGGGCTCGTCCTCGCGCTCCCGCTGATGATCGGTGTCTTTCTGCTGGCCGGGGCCATCGTCGAGTTTCTTGTGATCCCGCGCGAGCGACGGCACAAGGTGAGCCGGCTGGGGGAGACGTTCGAGAAGATCTACGACCTCGAGCTTCTGGTCCGCGACCGTGCAGAGGATCTGCGCGCGCTCTGGGATCAGGTGCATCCGCGCACGCGCGACGTGGCCGAGAAGCGAGGTCTGCACAGCTTCGAGAGGCTGCGGAAGCAGGATCGCGAGCGGCTCAACCGGATCATCGAGGTCGAGATCCCGAAGCTGCGGAGCGAGCTCTACGAGAAGCTCGACCAGCAGGCCGCCAAGCCCGTGCCCGCGCCGGAGCCTGCCGCCGCAGCGGCCGACGCCGTTTCGGGCGACTGACGGCGCCGGGCCCGGGTCAACCGGGCTCTGGGCCCTGTTCTGGTCGCTGGATGCGGGGGCCGATGGCGGCGATCACGGAGCGGGCGTCGTAGGCGGCGGGGTCGTCGGCCGGCTTCTCCCCTGTGAAGAGCCGGATCTCCGCTGTCGCCTCCAGCCGGTTGATCACCGGGCGTGGGCGATAGACCGCGAAGCCCGGGTAGTAGCGCGGGAAGAAGCCGAACCCGAACCCGAAGCCGAAGGCAAAGCGGGAGCGGCGGTGAAAATGCCTTCGGTGGCGGCAGCATCGGCGCGCATAGCGGCGCTTCTTGCCGGCCGTCACGCCCGGCTCGGCGGTCTCCGGCACAGCAACACGCGCGAAGAGAGGCGTCACGCGGACCGGCCGGTTGCCGTAGCGATGGGCGAAGTAACGGATCTCGGGCGTGCCGCCACTGGCATCGATCCGGAACCAGTCCGCCCCTTGGGCCAGCGTGATCTCGGCGGCGCGGAAAAGGAGGTAGTCCTCGACCGTCTCGGGCGCCGTCGCCGCATTGGCCGCGACCTCGACGCGGAAACGGTCGTCCTCGATCGGCGCCTCGCGAAAGCCGAGGGACGCGGGGAAGGCCGGGTCCGCCGGCAAATAGGGCGTGGGCCCCGCCGCGCAGGCCGCGAGCGTCAGTGCGAGACCGAGTATCGCCAGCATCCTCAGGGGCGTTCGCATCCCGCAACCTCCTCGGGCGATGATAGGCCGTCGGGAGGGCCGCGCCAAATCACGTCCTGGGTGTCGGGTTGACAGAGGCGGCGCCGCCCGGTTTTGTCAGCGGCAGTGCAGGGGAGCCCCGTCAGGGGGCTGAGAGGCTGACGGTGCCGGCAGGCGCAGCGCAGCGACCCTTCGAACCTGATCCGGGTGATACCGGCGAAGGGAGCAGGCGTTCGGCCGGCAGGAATGTCGCGCCACTCTCCCCCGCAGCCGCCCGGCGATGTGGACAGCGACCGGCCATGGCGGCCGGCGAACCGGGAGACTGCCATGCGCCTTTCCGCCACCCTTTCGGGCCTTGCGCTCGCCGCAGCGATGGCCGGCCTGACGGGCCATAGTGCTGCTGCGGCCGACAAGCTGACGCTTGCGCTCGACTGGTTCGTGAACCCCGATCACGGGCCGATCATTCTGGCCGAGGAGCTGGGGTATTTCGAGGAGGCGGGGCTGGAGGTCGAGGTGATCGCCCCCGCGGACCCCTCCGAGCCGCCGAAGATGGTGGCGGCGAAGCGCGTGGACCTCGCCGTCAGCTACCAGGTGCAGCTCCATCTGCAGGTGGCCGAGGGGCTGCCGGTCGCCTGGGTCGGCACGCTGGTCGCGACCCCGCTCAACTGCCTCCTGGTGCTGGCCGACGGGCCGGTCAAGGAGATCGCGGATCTCGAGGGCGGCAAGGTCGGCTTCTCCGTCGCGGGCGTCGAGGAGGCGCTGCTCGGTGCGATCCTCGAGCGGCACGGCGTCGACTATGAGAGCGTCGAGCTCGTCAATGTGAACTTCGCGCTCAGCCCCGCGCTCATGACGGAGCAGGTGGACGCGGTGATCGGCGCCTATCGCAACTTCGAGCTCAATCAGATGGAGATCGAGGGCGTCGAAGGGCGCTGCTTCTTCATCGAGGAAGAGGGTCTGCCGGCGCATGACGAGCTGATCTACGTCGCGCATCCCGAGATCGGGCCGGAGAAGAAGGACGCGATCGCGCGGTTCCTCGAGGCGACCGAAAAGGCCGTGCAGTACATCGTGAACCACCCGGAAGAGAGCTGGGAGATCTTCAAGGGCACCTCGACGGAGCTCGATGACGCGCTGAACGCCAAGGCCTGGCCCGACACGATCCCGCGCTTTGCGCTCCGCCCGAGTGCCATGGACAAGCCGCGCTATGCCCGGTTCGAGGCCTTCATGGCGGCGCGCGGTCTGGTGCCGGAGGTGAAGCCGGTCTCGGCCCTCTTGCTCGACCTCCACGAGTGAGCGGAGGGGGCCTCGCACCGGCCGATGGCGGAGCGCCCCCGGGGATCCGGATCGACGGGACGCTCCGCTTCGGAGGCGGGGCGGGCGGCGCGTTCGATCTGCCCGACCTTGGGCTGACGCTTGAGGCCGGGGCCTGGACCTGCCTCCTCGGCCCCTCGGGCGTCGGCAAGTCGACGCTGCTGCGGCTGATCGCGGGGCTGGAGGCTGGAGGGCGGCTCGAGGGGCGGATTGCGGCGAGCGATGCGGCGCCGCTCTCGGGGCGCATCGCCTACATGGCGCAGACCGATCTCCTCGTCCCCTGGCTCGATGTGCTCGGCAATGTAACGCTGGGCGCGCGGCTTCGGGGCGAGGCGGTGGACCGGGCGCGGGCGGAGGCCCTGGTGGCCCGGGTCGGGCTTGCCGGACGCACGATGGCCAAGCCCGGGGCTCTTTCGGGCGGGCAGCGTCAGCGGGTCGCGCTCGCACGGACCCTGATGGAGGACCGGCCGGTCGCCCTCCTCGATGAGCCCTTCTCGGCGCTCGATGCGCGCACGCGGGCGGAGATGCAGGAGCTTTCCTGGGAGCTTCTGGCGGGGCGCACGGTGCTGATGGTGACCCATGAGCCGGCGGAGGCGGCGCGTCTCGGCCACGCGGTGTGGCTCATGACCGAGGACGGGCTGGCGGCCGCCCCGGTGCCGTCCGCGCCGCCGATCCGCGACGGCGGCGCGCGGGAGACGCTGGAGGCCGGGGCCGCGCTCCTCGCTACCCTGAGGGCGCCGCGCGGTTCGCCGGCTCGCGCATGACGGTGCTCTGGCGCGCGCTCCCTGCCGCCGTCGGCATGCTGGTCGTCTGGCAGGCCGTGGTGAGCCTGACCGGGGTGACGCCCTTCATCCTGCCCGGGCCCTTCAAGGTCGCGGAGGAGCTTTGGTCCTCCCGCGCGCTCATCGCCGAGAATGCGGTCATCACGGCACTGCAGGTGCTGATGGGCATGGTGCTGGGCTCGCTGCTGGGCGGGATCACGGCGCTCGGCCTTGCGAGCTCGCCGCGGGTCGCGCGTATGGTGCTGCCGGGGCTGGTGCTCTCCCAGGCCGTGCCGTTCTTCGCGCTTGCGCCGATCCTCGCGCTCTGGCTCGGGTTCGGGATGGCGTCGAAGGTGGCGATGGCGGTGCTGATCATCTTCTTCCCCGTGACCTCCGCTTTCTACGACGGGTTGAGGCGCACCGATCCCGGGCTGTTGGACCTGGCGGAGGTGATGGGTGCAGGGCCGCGCGCCGTGCTCTGGCGGTTGAGGCTGCCGGCGGCGTTGCCGGCCTTCGCGTCGGGCCTGCGGCTGGCGGCGGTCTACGCGCCAATCGGTGCCGTGATCGGGGAGTGGGTCGGCGGAGCCTCGGGCGGGCTCGGCTATCTCATGCTGCTCGCGAACGGGCGTGCCAAGGTGGATCTGATGTTCGCGGGGCTGATCGTGCTCGCTCTCTTCACGGTCGCGCTCTACGCGGTGGTGAACCGCGGTGCTCAACGCCTCGAACGCTGGGCCGAGGGCCGGTAGCGCGTCCGTTTGGGCCGCCAGGTATCGGCTGACGGCAATGCGCCTGTTCACTTTTCGTTCTTGGTCTGGCGCTATCCTGACGCGGGAGGGGGCGGGCCCTGGAAAATCCTTAAAACAGCCTGCTGCCCTTCTCGAGCTCAGAGAGCGGCGGTGGAAGAGATCTGCGTTGTGCGAATGCGAGGGGATGGCGTTTCGGGGCGGCGGGCTGCCGGGTGCCCGCAACGCCGCGCCTCGCCTGCGCTCGCGCGACGGCGCCCACCCGCCAGCCCGCCGCCCTTAGCGTCATCGTCAGACTTTTGCCCGATCCACGTTGCCGCAAGCCGCCGTGACCGCCGCGGAAAGTTGTCTTTCCGTCACCGGCTCTGGGTGGCATGGTGGCCGATGCGCGGAAGGGCGTGCCTGCCGGTGGAAGGCCGATGCGCCGAAACAACGAGACGCACGACGCCAAGACGTCGATCTTTTGCCGGGGAGCCCACCATGCTGATCGCGACGAACGAGACCTTCGAACAGAAGCTCGAGGAGCTGCGGCGTCTCGCCGGCGAGCGGCTCGAGCGGGCGGAGGCGATGAGCTTCACCATGGGCCTCGACGTGATCATGGCGCACGCGGCGCGCGAGGAGATCGATGAGCTCGATATCGAGGAGCTCTACGGCGCCTCCCTCGCCCTCTGGAAGTTCTGTCGTGACCGCAAGCCCGGGCAGGCCAAGGTGCGCGTCTACAACCCGCGCATGGCCGAGCATGGCTGGTCCTCGCGTCACACAATCGTAGAGATCGTCAATGACGACATGCCGTTCCTGGTCGACAGCACCACGGTGCTGATGACGGAGCAGGGGCTCGGCATCCATGCGCTGATGCACCCGATGATGTCGGTGCGCCGCGACGATGGCGGACGGCGCCTCGGCCTTGCCGAGCCCGGCAGCGAGGGGGCGCTGTCGGAGAGCGTCATCCATCTTCAGGTCGACCAGATCGGGGAGCCGCAGCGTCTGGCCGATCTGAAGGACGCGCTGGAGGCGATGTATGGGGATGTCGCCGTCGCCGTGCGGGATTGGCGGGCGATGCTCGCGCGCCTCGCCGAGACGACGGCGACCTTGCGCGACACGGCGCCCGAGACGGTCTCGGACAATGCCGAGGAAGGGGCAGCGTTTCTCGACTGGCTTGCCGACAACCACTTCACCTTTCTGGGCTGTCGCAGCTTCACCTGGGGGCCGGATGGTGGGTTCCAGCCCGTCGCCGATAGCGGGCTCGGGCTGCTCAGCGATCCCGACTACACGGTGATGCGCGATACCGACGGCAACTTCGTGCACTGGACGCCGGAGCTGCACGACTTCGCGACCGACGATCACCCGATCCTGGTGGTCAAGGCCAACCGTCGGGCGACGGTTCACCGCGGCACGCATTTCGACGTGGTGGCGGTGAAGCAGTATGCGGCGGACGGCTCTGTCACGGGCGAGCAGGTCTTTGTCGGCCTCTTCACCTCCGCCGCCTACAACCGCAGCCCACACGAAATCCCGATGCTGCGCGAGAAGCTCGACCGCGTGATCCAGCGCGCGGGCTTCCGGCCGGCGAGCCATGACGGCAAGGCGCTCGACAATGTGCTCGAGACCTATCCGCGTGATGAGCTCTTCCAGTCGACGGACGAGCAGCTCTACGAGAACGCGGTCGGGGTGCTGACGCTCTCAACGCGCCCGCGCACGCGGCTTTTCATGCGCCCCGACCGGTTTGGCCGCTTCGTGAGCTGCGTCGCCTATGTGCCGCGCGAGCGCTACACGACCGAGCTTCGCGTGAAGATCGGCAGCATCCTCTGCGCGGCGGTGAACGGGCGCGTCGCCTCCTGGGAGCCGAGCTTCGACATGGAGGCGATGGCGCGGGTGCATTTCGTGATCGCCTTGCAGTCCGGCATGCCCGCCTTCGTCGTCTCGGAGGTGGAGCGCGAGGTCGTCGAGGCGGTCCGCTCCTGGTCCGACCGGCTAATGGACGCGCTTGTGGAGAAGGAGGGTGAGCACAAGGGCCACGCGCTGCATGCACGGTTCGGTGCGGGCTTCCCGGCGAGCTATCGCGAGGAGGTGGGGATCGCCCAGGCGGTGGCGGATATCGAGCGGCTGGAGACGCTGACCGACGAGGCGCCGCTCGGCCTCCATTTCTACCGCCGGCTCGAGGACGATGATGACCGGGTGCGCTTCAAGATCTTCCACAAGGGCGGGGCGGTGCCGCTTTCGGATTGTCTGCCGGTGCTCGAGAAGATGGGCTTTCGGGTGCTGAACGAGCATCCCTACCTGATCGAGGGAGAAGGCGGGGAGACATGGATCCACGACTTCCTGATGGTCTCGGCCACGGGGTGCCCCATCGACCTCGCCAAACCCCGCAGCCGGGTGAAGCTCGAGGAGGGTTTCGATGCGGTCTGGAACGGGACGGCGGAGAACGACCCGCTGAACCGGCTGATCCTGCTGGCGGGGCTCAGCCATCGCGATGTGAGCGTCCTCAGGGCCTATAGCCGCTTCCTGCGCCAGGCGCGGATCCCGTACTCGATCGAGTACATGGAGGATGCGCTGGCGGAGTATCCGGAGATCGCGCGGCTCCTGATGCGGGTCTTTCTTGCCCGCTTCGATCCGCGCATCGAGAGGAGCCGCGAGGAGCGCGATGCGGAAGCGGGGGCGCATGTCGCGGAGATCGAGGCGGCGCTGGAGGCTGTGCCGAGCCTCGATGTCGACCGCATCTTGCGCCGGTTCCTGAACGCGATCCGCTCGACGCTGCGGACCAACGTCTATCAGCCCGGGCCGGACGGGGCGCTCAAGGCCTATCTCTCGTTCAAGCTCGACAGCGGGGCGCTTGACGACCTGCCGCTTCCCCGGCCCTGGCGCGAGATCTTCGTCTTCTCGCCTTGGGTCGAGGGCGTGCATCTGCGCGGCGGGCCGGTGGCGCGCGGAGGCCTGCGCTGGTCCGACCGCAAGGAGGATTTCCGGACCGAGGTGCTGGGCCTCGTGAAGGCACAGCAGGTCAAGAACTCGGTGATCGTGCCGGTGGGCTCGAAGGGCGGGTTCCTGCCGAAGAAGCTGCCCGCCGGTGGCAGCCGCGAGGAGGTGCAGGCGGAGGCGATCCGCTGCTACAAGACGTTCCTCTCGGGCCTACTCGATATCACCGACAACCTTGTGCAGGGCGATATCGTCCCGCCCCAGTCGGTCGTGCGCTACGATGCGGACGATCCCTATCTTGTCGTCGCAGCGGACAAGGGGACGGCGACCTTTTCGGACATCGCGAACGGGTTGGCGCAGGAATACGGCTTCTGGCTGGACGACGCCTTCGCCTCGGGCGGATCGAACGGCTACGATCACAAGGGCATGGGGATCACGGCCAAGGGCGGCTGGGAGGCGGTGAAGCGCCATTTCCGAGAGCTTGGCCACGATACGCAGAGCGAGCCCTTCACGGTGATGGGTTGCGGGGACATGTCGGGCGATGTCTTCGGCAACGGCATGCTGCTTTCGGACCAGATCCGGTTGCAGGCGGCCTTCGATCACCGGGACATCTTCATCGACCCCGATCCTGATCATGTGACGACCTTTCCAGAGCGGAAGCGCCTCTTCGAGATGGGGCGGTCGAGCTGGCAGGACTATGACCGCTCGCTGATCTCGCCTGGCGGCGGGGTTTTCTCGCGCGCGGCGAAGTCCGTGCAGCTGACGCCGGAGATCCAGGCGCTCCTCGAGATCGAGGCGGAGCGGGTGACGCCCGCCGAGCTGATCAAGGCGATCATGGGCGCGCGCGTCGACCTCTTCTGGTTCGGCGGTATCGGGACCTACATCAAGGCGGCCGAGGAGACCCATTCGGATGTGGGCGACAAGGCGAACGAGGCGCTGCGCGTCGATGCCGCCGCGGTCCGGGCGCGCGTTGTGGGCGAGGGTGCCAATCTTGGTGTCACGCAGATGGGGCGCATCGCGCTCGCGCGCCGGGGCGTGAAGATCAACACGGATGCGGTGGACAACTCCGCGGGCGTCGACTGCTCGGACCACGAGGTCAACATCAAGATCGCGCTCGGTCAGGTCGTGCAGGCAGGCGACATGACCGAGAAGCAGCGGAACGGGCTCCTGGCGGAGATGACCGACCGGGTGGCCGAACTGGTGCTGGGCACGAACTACACCCAGACGCTCTGCATCAGTATGGCGGAGGCGCGGGCGCCGCAGCTCCTGGATGCCCATTGGCGGTTCATGCGGGGGCTCGAGAGCCGGGGGCTTCTGAACCGCGCGGTCGAGCTCTTGCCCGATGACGAGGCGATGGGCGAGCGCGCGGCGGCGGGCGAGGGTCTGACGCGGCCGGAGATTGCGGTGCTGGTCTCCTATGCGAAGCTCACGCTGTTCGACGACATCGTGGCGGGCCCGGTGCCGGACGACCCGCATCTCGAGCATTTCCTGATCGACTATTTCCCCGAGGCCTTGGCCGGGCCCTATGGGGGTGCGGTGCGGGGGCACCGGCTGCGGCGCGAGATCATCGCGACCGTCCTCGCCAATATCGTGGTGAACGAAGGCGGGGCGAGCCTGGTCGCGCGGCTGGCCGAGGATACGGGCGCGAGTACGGGCGAGATCGTCGAGGCGTTCTTCGCCGCGCGCGAGATCCTGGGTGTTGCGAGCCTGCAGGCGGAGATCGATGCGCTGGACAACGAGGTGCCGGCGGCGGTGCAGATCCAGATGCACACAGCCCTCTCCCACGCGATGACGAGCCAGCTTTCCTGCATCCTGTCGCGGCCCTCCGAGCTCGATACCGGGGCGCTGGTGGGGATGTATGCGCCGGGTATGGCGGAGGTGTCGGAGGCGCTGCCGGAGCTTCTGACCGATTTCTCCAAGGAGCGGCTCGACGAGCGGGTGGCGGCCCTTGTGGAGGCGGGCGTGCCGGAGGAGCTGGCGGTTCGCGTCTCGGGCCTCGAGTTCCAGGGCGGCGTGCTCGACATCGTCGATGTGGCCGGTCGTACGGTGCGCGATGTGCATGCCGTGGCCGAGACCTATTTCGCAGCCGGTGCGCGCTTCGGGCTCGACTGGCTGCGGACGGAGGCGCGTGGGCTCGCTGCCGGCGATCATTGGGAAGGTGTGGCCGTCGGCCGGCTCATCAGCGATCTCCGGGCCCAGCAGAGCCAGATCGCGGCGGCAGCGCTCGCGCGCGACGAGGCGCTTCTGGGCGCCGATGCGGTCGGCGCCTGGGCCGATGCGAAGGCCGAGGATGCGGGGCGGGCGGACAAGCTGATGGCTGAGCTGAAGGGCGGGGCCGTGCTCAGCGTCGCGAAGCTGGCCGTCGCCGCCTCCGCCTTCCGGAGCGTGGTTGGCGCTTGAGGCAAGCGGCATCCCGGCTGGTCGCCGGGATCGGTTCCTGCGGGGTTCCTGCGGTGGCGGGTGAGAGCGCAGTTCTGCGGCGTTTTGCTCGTGACGATGGATTGCGAAGATGGGCTGGGGAGGCGCCGCAGGGGCGCCCTGTCGAGCGTTTTCCGAAGGCCGAGCCGCGTCAAGGACGCCTCTGGCGCCAGCTACGCTGGTGGCTGCGCCATCCTTGACCCGGCCCGTCCTTCGGGTTGCGGGCGTTTGCTCATTCGCCAGGTGTCGTGGCGAGTTCCGCTTCGAGGCGTGCGGCCTGGGTTGCGCGGGGGCGGGCGAGGCCCGCGATCAGGATATAGACCGCTGGCGTGAGGAAGAGGGTGAAGAGGGTGGCGAGGCCGAGCCCGCCGAAGATCACCCAGCCGATCGCGGCGCGCGCTTCGGCGCCGGGGCCGCCGCCGAGGATGAGCGGCAGCCCCGCCAGCACCGTCGAGATGAGCGTCATGGCAATGGGGCGGAGGCGGGCGCTGGCGGCGCGCGCCGCGGCTTTGGCGACACGGGCGCCCTTGTCTCGCAGCTGGTCGGCGAACTCGACGAGGAGAATGGCGTTCTTCGCCATGATGCCGATCAGCATGAGGACGCCGATCTGGCTGAAGATGTTGATCGTGGTGCCGGTAAGCCAGAGGGCGAGGATGGCGGCGGCGATGCCGAAGGGGACCGTGATCATGACCACGAGGGCGCTGGTCAGGCTCTCGAACTGGGCGACGAGCACGAGGAAGACGACGACGAGCGCGATGACATAAGTCGCAGCGAGGGCGGAGGAGGTTTCTTCGAGCGTCGCGGCCTCGCCGAGGAACAGGAGACCGATCTCGCCCGGGAGCGTGTCGCGCGCGAGGGCGCGGGTGGCGGCGACGGCTTCGGCCATGGTGAGCTCGGGTGCGATGGTCGCGTCGATCTCGATGGCGCGGCGCTGGCCGTGGCGGTCGAGCTCGGCCGCGACACCTTCCTCCGCGAAGCTCACGAGCTGGAGGAGCGGGACGAGGCGGCCGTCGGTGCTGCGGACATTGAGATTGAGGAGGTCCGTGGGATCGCGCACGGCGCCCTCCGCGGATTGGAGGAAGACGGGGATGGCCTCGTCGTTGACCGTGAGCTCTGCGATCTCCTCCTCGTCGATAAGGGCGCGCAGGGTGGCGGAAAGGGCCTCCATCGGCACGCCGAGATCGGCGGCGCGGTCCCGGTCGATATCGATGGAGAGCTGAGGCTGGGTCGCCTGGTACTGCACGCGGATGTCGGAAAGGCCGGGTACGTCGCGAAGCGCGAGGGCGAAGGCGTCCGCAGCCTCCGCGATGACGGGGTAGCTGGGTCCGGTGAGGGCCAGTTCGAGACCGCCATTGGAGCCGCCGCGGAGGCCGAGGGAGTTCGAGCGGCTGATGCGCGCCCGGGCGCCGGCAAGGTCATTGAGCCTGGGTGCGATGTCAGCCTCGATCTCCGCCTGCGTCGTGTCGCGCGCGGCCCAGGGAGCGAGGCGGGCGCCGACCTCGCCGCGATTGAGGTCGTAGCGGCCGGTGATGGAGAACATGCCCTCTGCCGCCCCGCTCTCGACCCAAGGGCGGAAGAGCGCCTCGATCGCCTCGACCTGGCGGTCGGTGTAGTCGAGGCCGGTGCCGTCGGGGCCCTGGAGCCGCACGGTGACGTGGCCGCGATCTTCGGGCGGTACGAGCTCCTCGCCAAGTTGCGGATAGAGCGAGGCGGCGCCGGCCGCGAGGCCGGCAAAGAGGAGGAGGGCCACGAGCGGCGCCTTGACGACGGGCCCGAGGAGCGCGCGGTAAAGCGTTGCGAGCCAGCCGCCGATGGGACCTGCGAGGCCGCGCTCCGTCCCGAGCGAGGGCAGGAGGGAGGCGATCATCGGGCAGAGGGAGAGGGCGACGAAGGAGCTGAGCCCCACGGTGATCGCGAGGACGAAGCCGAATTCGGTGAAGAGGCGGCCCGCCTCCGAGGGCAGGAAGCTGATGGGGATGAAGACGGCGACGAGCGTCAGGGTCGTCGCGATCACGGCGAAGAACACCTCGCGCGTGCCGGTGACGGCGGCGGCGAGGCGGCCAAGGCCCTGGGCACGCTTTCGCTGCACGTTCTCGGTGACGACGATGGCATCGTCGACGACGAGGCCCGTGGCGAGAACGAGGGCCAGCAGGGTGATGAGGTTGATGGAGAATCCCATGGCCCAGATGCCGGCTATGGAGCCAACGAGAGCCACGGGGATGGCGATGGCAGGGACGAGCGTGGCACCGAGGCGGCCGAGGAAGACCCAGATGACGGCGACTACGATTATCACGGCGAGGGCGAGGGTCTTCAGCACCTCGGCAATGGCGCCCTCGATGAACACCGCGTCGTCATAGATCACCTGGAGGCGGAGGTCGGGGAAGCGTTCGCCGAGCCGGGCGAGGGCGCGCTCGACGTCCTGGCTTATCTGGACGGTGTTGGACTGGGCCTGGCGGATGATGCCCATGGAGACGACGAGGCGGCCGTCGCGCCGGCTGAAGCTCTCGGGTGTCGCGAGGCCGTAATATACATCCGCGATCTCGCCGAGGCGGACGTTGGGGCGGAGCATCAGGGCTTCGATGCGGGCGGGTTCGGAGACCGTGGCGTCGGCGCGGACCAGCACCTCCTGTTGCCCCGCTTCGAAGGCGCCGACGGGGATGTCGAACTGCGCGGCACGGAGGAGGTCCGCCACTTCGCCGATGGAGAAGCCGTAGGCTGCGAGGCGCTGGGGATCGACGGCGACGCGGAGGACACGCTCGCGATCGCCCCAGAGGACCACCTCGGAGACGCCGTCGACGGCCGTGATCTCGGGGATGATCTCGTCCTCAATGCGCCGGGTCAGGGTATCGACGGGCGCATCGACCGAGGAGACGGCGACGTGGATGATCGGGCTCGCATCCTGCTCGGACTTGACGACGAAGAGGTCCTCGACGCCGTCGGGCAGGCGCGGGACGATGCGGGCGACGGCCTCGCGCACATCCGAGGCTGCGTCGGCGAGTTCGCGGTTGGGGCTGAACTCGGCCCGCATGCGGAAGTTGCCTTCCTCGGAGGACGAGGTGACCGCGTTGACGCCGGTGACGCGGGCAACCGCGCCCTCGACCATACTGGTGACTTCCGCGTCGATGGTGGTGGGCGAGGCGCCGGGGTAGAGCGCGCGGACGGAGACGATGGGCCGGTCGACATCCGGCAGCTCGCGCACCTCAATGCCCCAGAGGGCGGCGAGACCCGCGATCATTATCATGAGGTTCATGACGACGGCGAGCCATGGGCGGCGCACGCTGAGCGCGGGGAGGCCGCCGGTGTCGGTGCTGGTGCCGGCCTGGCGGTCCTGCGCGCTCACGTGTCGCCCCCGGTGTCCTGCTGCACGGCGACGGCGCGGCCGGGACGGAGGCGTTGGGTGCCCTCGACGATCACGCGATCATCGGGGCTGAGGGGCCCGTTGACGAGGACGCGGCCGTCGCGGCGGGCGACCATCTCGACCTCGACGCGCTCGGCCTTGCCCTCCGCCACGCGCCAGACATGGACCGTGCCGCGGGAGAACTGGACGGCGAGTTCCGGGACGGTGGGGTAGGTCTCACCGGGGAGCGCGAGGCGCACGGTGAAGGAGGCGCCGGGGCGCAGCGTGTCGTCGGCGTTCGGGATCGCGACGCGGAGGCGGGCGGTGCGGTTCGAGGCGTCGACCTGGCTGTCGATGGCCTCGACCGTGCCCTCGAACCGTTGGCCGGGGACGCTGGGCGTGGTTGCGGAGACCGCAAGGCCGAGCCGGATGCGGGGCAGCGCGATCTCGGGCACATCGACCTCGACCAGAATCACGCTGCGGTCGTCATAGCGCGCGATCTCGGCGCTTTCCTCGACATAGGCGCCGCCATCCACGGCGGGCAGGCCGGAGACGCCGTCGAAGGGGGCACGGAGCGTGCGGTCGTCGAGCGCTTCGCGGGCCCGGGCAAGCTCGAGTGCTGCGATCTCGGCGGCCAGTACGACCTCGTCGAGGCGGGAGGCCGTGGCGGTGCCGGAGATGCTGAGCTGCTGGAAGCGGCTGCGGGTGCGCTCGGCATCCGCGAGGCGGGTCTCGGCGAGCGAGACGGCGAGGCGTTCGTCCCGGTCCTCGAGCCGCATGACGATGTTGCCGGCTGCGAACTCGCGATTGGCGGCGAGGGCGAGGTCCACGATCTCGCCCGCGCCGCGGCTGCGGAGAACCACCGTGCGCTGGGCGCGGCCCGAGCCGACGATCTCGAGCACGAGATCATCCGCTGCCTCCTCCACCGCGGCAACGATCACGGGCACGCCCGCAGCGAGCGCGCGGGGCGCGACCGTCTCCTCCGCCGGCGGCGCGAGGCCGGCGGCGGTGAGAATGGTGTCGCGTTCCTGCCAGCCGAGCCAGCCGAGCGCGGTCAGCGCCGCCGCCAGAACAAGCTGCTTCCACATTGCCATCGGTTCCATTGGCTCCGCCCTCGCACGTCGTGGGGTTACGCCTTGTCACGGGATCTTAGCGCGAAACCGGCGCGAAACCCGGCAAAGCATTATTGCATGGCTCCGGGGGTTCGCGCTCGGGCCTGGCGCTCTATGTATAGATGATCCCAAAAATTCGGCCGGGGGCGGTGCCTCATGGACAAGACGATCTTCGCCTTCATCTGGCGTCATTCGAAGCGTCAGCAGTTCGTGCTGCTGCTCCTGACGCTCGTTTCGTTTCCGTTTCTATACCTTTCGCTCGAATTGCCGAAGCGCATCATCAACGACGCAATCTCGGGCGACGCGGGAATGCGCGACTTCTTCGGGCTCGAGGTGAGCCAAGTCGGGCTGCTCGCGATCCTCTGTGCGGGCTTCCTGTTCGCCGTGCTGGCGCAGGGGCTGATGAAGATGCTGATCAACACGCAGAAGGGCGTGTTGGCGGAGCGGCTGCTGCGCCGGTTCCGGTATCAGCTCATTCAGCGCATCATGCGCTTCCCCCGCCCGCATTTTCAGCGGGTGAGCCAGGGGGAACTGGTAAGCATGGTGACGGCCGAGGCGGAGCCTTTGGGCGGGCTCATGGGCGACCTCGTCGCGCAGCCGATCTTTCAGGGCGGCATGATGCTGACGATCCTAGGGTTCCTTTTCGTGCAGAACCCCTGGCTGGGGCTGGCTGCGGTGGCGCTCATTCCGCTGCAGGCCTGGCTCATCCCGCTGCTGCAGCGGCGGATAAACTTGCTGAACAAGGACCGGGTGAGGGAGGTGCGCCGGCTGGCCGAGGAGATCGGCGAGAGTGCTGCGGGCGCATCGGAGCTGCGGGTAAACGGCGGGCTACGGCGGCGGCTGGCGCAGGTCTCCGCGCGGCTTGGCCGGCTCTTCGAGATCCGCTACCGGATCTACCGGCTGAAGTTCTTTATGAAGTTCCTCAATAACTTCATCACGCAGCTGACGCCGTTCTTCTTCTTCTCCATCGGCGGCTACCTGGCGATCACCGGGGACCTGACGGTCGGCGCGCTGGTTGCGGCGCTGGCGGCCTACAAGGACCTGTCCGCGCCCTGGAAGGAACTGCTGACCTGGTACAACCAGACGCAGGATATGGGCCTGCGCTGGCGGATCATCATCGAGCGGTTCATGCCGCGGGACATTCTCGACGCGAAGCTCTTCGAGGGGGTGCCGGAGGATTTGCCGAGCCTCGCGGGGCCGATCGTCATGGATGGTGCGACCGTGCGGGATCGCGAGGGGACGGCGGTGCTGGACAGCATCGACCTCGAGATCCCGCAGGGCGCGACCGTCGGCATCAAGAGCGGGAGCGACGAGGAGCGGCGGGCCTTCTGCGAGCTCATCACCCGCGAGGTTCTGCCGGCCTCGGGCAGCGTGAAGATCGCGGGGCAATCGCTTTCGGAGCTGCATCAGGCGGTCGTGGGCGCGCGTATCGGGCATGCCGGGCCACGGCCCTACCTCTTCTCCGGTACGGTTGGCGACAATATCACCATGGGCCTGCGGTCCCGGCCCGGCGACTGCCCGGACGAGGACTGCGAGGAGAGCGCACTGGACCTTGCCGAGGCGCTCAAGGCCGGCAACAGCACCGATCCGCACGACACCGACTGGCTCGATCCGCACCTTGCGGGGCTCGAGGGGCGGGAGGATCTCTCGCTCTGGTGGATGCAGCTCATCGAGGCGATGGGGACGGATGCCTTCCTTTTCCGCCGGGGTCTCGATGCCAAGTTCGACGCGGAGGAGCATCCGGAGCTGGCGGAGAGGCTCGTCGAGCTGCGCCCGTTGATTGCGGAGCGGCTGCAGCAGAAGGGGCTCTCGAAGGCGATCCACCGCTTCGACCGCGACGCGTTCAACCCCGGCCTTCCCGTCGCCGGCAACATGATCTTCGCCACGCCGACGAAGAACATCATGCAGGAGGAGCTGGCGGAGAACGACACGTTCCATCAGGCGATGTCGGCGCTCGGCATGACAGAGGAGATGACGAAGCTCGGCAAAGTCGTGCTCTCGACGCTGGAGACGATCTTCGGCTCGGGCGGCACGGAGCATCCGCTTTTCCGCGGCCTCAACATCGAGACGGCGCTCTTCGACAAGCTGATTGCGATCACTCGGAAGGCGCAGGAGATGGGGCCCGACGCGTTGAGCCGGAAGGAGCGCGGTCTCCTGATGACCGTGCCGTTCCGCTTCACCGCTGATCAGATCGGGGAGGCGTTCCCGGACAAGCTCAAGGACCGGATCATGCAGATCCGCGCGGAGCGCTGTCTCGAGATGCGGGAGCTGGCCGGCGGGCTCTTCGAGCCGCTGGAGGACGACAAGTTCGCGAAGGGCATAACGGTTCTCGAGAACGCGATCTGGGGCAAGGTCTGCGTCACCGGCGGGGCGAAGGAGCAGAAGCTGCGCGACACGGTCTCGGAAGTGTTCATCGAGCACGGGCTGAAGCGGCTGGTTGCGGAGCTGATCTATGACGCGAGCGTCGGGATCGGCGGCTCGAACCTGCCGCCCGTGGCGCTGGAGCGGATCAGCTTCGTGCGCGCGGCGATCAAGAAGCCGGATGTGCTGCTTCTCGACCGGGCGTTGGCGAGCCATGACAGCGAGAACCGGTTGCGCATGCGCACGCGGTTGCGGGCGCTGCTGCCGGAGACGACGCTGATCTTCCTCGAGGAGGACTTCCGGAATCCCGACAGCTTCGATGTCTTCGCCGAAATCGAAGACGGGCGTCTCAAAGGGCGAGCGTCGACCTCGGAAGCGGACGATGCGAGCGGGCTCACGAAAAAACTCCGCAAGCTCGAGAAGGTCGAGCTCTTCGTGGGGCTCGAGCGCAAGCAGCTCCGCTTGCTGGCCTATGGCTCGCAATGGGTGAAGGCGGAAGCGGGCGATTACCTGTTCCGCGACGGGGACCCGACGGATGGCGCCTATCTGATGGTGAAGGGGCAGGCCACTCTGCGCCATCCCGGGGCACAGCCGGAGGATCGGCCGATCACGACGGTGGAGCCCGGACGGATGGTCGGCGACCTCTCCGTTCTCCGGGAGGAGCCGCGCCGGCATGACTTTGTCGCTGAAAGCGAGGTAATCGCCCTCAGGATCGGCGCGAATGCGCTTCGCACTGTCGTGAACAGCGACATCCATGTGGCGACGAGCCTGCTGCGCACGGTCTCGGGGTATCTGATCGATGTGGGCGGACGGCTGCGGGATGCCCGGCGGGGAGTCGACGGTGAGCGTCTGCAGGCCTCCATCGGCGAGTAACGAGTCGTCGATGTTTTTGGGATGCCCTGCCGCGATGCGGTGGGCATCGGTGAGAATGTTCTTCTCAAAACCATAATTTGAGCAGTAGAATTCGGATCTCGCGAAGCGCTCCTTCGGAATTTTCGATGCCTTGCAGCGTTTCTTGCATGTGCGTCGATTACGTGGGGCTTTGACCCGATAGAGGGAACTTATCCCCCGCTACTCAACCAAGCAGACAGGGAGAGACCGACGATGAGATCGGCACTGCTTTCCGCTACCACCATTGTGGCGCTCGGCGCGCCTGCCTTCGCGGCCGACGTCGTCATCGGCGTGCCCAACTGGGCGTCCGTGAACGCGACGGCCCATGTGCTCGAGGTGGTGATCGAAGAGAACCTCGGCCTCGACGTGGAACTTCAGAACGGCACCAATCCGATCGTCTTCGAGGCGATGGACAAGGGCGCGATGCATGTACACCCCGAGGTGTGGATGCCGAACCAGCAGAACCTTCACGACACCTATGTGAAGGACAAGGGCACCGTGGTGATGAACCAGAACCCGGTGCAGGCCGAGCAGGGCATGTGCGTGCCGACCGCAATTGCCGAAAAGCATGACATCAAGTCGATCGATGATCTGACCGATCCGGACAAGATGGCGATCTTCGACAGCGACGGGAACGGCACGCCCGAGGTTTGGATCGGTGCGCCGGGCTGGGCCTCCACCATCGTCGAGAAGATCCGCGCCAAGTCCTATGGCTACGACACCACGATGGAGATGACCGAGTTCGACGAGACGCTGGCCTATGCCAACCTCGCGAACGCCATCGAGGCGGGTGAGCCGTGGCTCGGCTTCTGCTACTCGCCCCACTACATCTTCGTGCTGCATGATCTGACCGTGCTCGAGGAGCCGCCGCACGATCCGGCGACCTGGAACATCGTGCAGCCCACGGACGATGCGAACTGGCTCGAGAAGTCCTCGGCCTCGACCGCCTGGAACGGCGCGACGCTTCACCTCCATTACTCGAAGGAGCTGAAGGAGAAGCACCCCGAGGTGGCTGCCCTCTTCGACGCCTACGCCATGCCGGGTGAGGCGCTGAGTGCGATGGGCAAGGCGCTCGCGGTCGACGATGAGGACCCCAAGGACTGGGCGACCAACTGGGTCAAGGAGAACGAAGACCTCGTCCTCCAGTGGCTCACGCAGTAAGCGCCACGATCCGGCCCGCCGCAGAGAACGCGGCGGGCCTTTTTCTTTAGCGCTGATGGGAGGGCCGCCATGAGCGAGGCTGTAGTTAAGCTCGACGGCGTCTGGAAGGTTTTCGGCGATCGTGCTGCCGAGGCATTGGACGCGGTAAGGCGCGACGGGCTTACCAAGCCCCAGGTGCTCGAGCGGTTCCAATGCGTCGTCGGTGTCCAGGATGCGAGCTTCGAGGTCGCCCGGGGCGAGATCTTCTGCATCATGGGGCTCTCGGGATCGGGCAAGTCTACGCTCGTCCGCCACGTCAACCGGCTGATCGAGCCGACGGCGGGCACCATCGAGATCATGGGCGAGGACGTCTCGGCGATGTCGGAGAAGGCGCTCCGCTCGGTGCGCGCGACGCGCATCGGCATGGTCTTCCAGCACATGGCGCTGATGCCGCACCGCTCGGTGCGGGACAATGTCGGCTACCCGCTCGAGATCCGCGGCGTGCCGAAGTCAAAGCGCTGGGCGATCTCGGATCACACACTCGGGCTCGTGAACCTCGACGGCTATGAGGACCGGCTGCCGAAGGAGCTCTCGGGCGGCATGCAGCAGCGGGTGGGTATCGCTCGCGCGCTGGCCTCCGACCCTGAGATCCTGCTGATGGACGAGCCCTTCTCGGCGCTCGACCCGCTGATCCGGCTGCAGCTTCAGGACCAGTTCTCCGCGCTCGTGGCGGAGCTTGGCAAGACGACGCTCTTCATCACCCACGACCTCGACGAGGCCATCCGCATCGGCCACCGCATCGCGATCATGAAGGACGGTGTGATCGTTCAGATCGGCACGGCCGAGGAGATCGTGACCCAGCCGGCGGACGATTACGTGCGCGAGTTCGTGCAGGGCATCTCGAAGCTGAAGCTCGTGAAGGCGCATTCGATCATGGCACCTATCGACCAGTGGCGGGCGGAGAACCCGTCGATGGCGAACGGTGCGCTGGAGAGCGCGCCGCGCGCGACGGAGGACAGCGATCTCGATCATCTCATCGACATCTCCGCGGATGCGGATGTGCCGGTGGTCATCACCGATGGCGGCGTCGATGTCGGCGTCGTCACCAAGCGCCGGTTGCTGCGCGGCATTCAGGGAGGCAAGGAATGACGACCGTCACCGATCCCAGCATGATCCCGCATTCCGGCAGCGCGGACGAGCCGCAGCGCACGGTCGTCGCGGCCTCGGATATCGAGGTCGACCGCTCCGAACTCGATGCCTCGATCAAGGAGTTCGCGGGGCAGAACGGGGACTACTATGTCCGCGTCTTCCACAAGATCTTCGAGAAGACCTCGGCGATCCCAAACACCTTCAACATGGCTGCCTCACTGGCCGGCCCGATCTGGGCGGCAACGCGCGGTGTCTGGGCGATGTTCTGGGCGTTCCTGATCCTAGAGATCATCGCCTGGGTTCAGATCGGCCGCGGTCTTTGGGGTAATCCGGGGGCGGAGTTCACCGAACGGGCCGAGCAGCAGCGGGCGCGGGCCGAGGAATTCCTGCAGCGCGCGGCCGAGGCGACGGCTGCGGGTCAGGATCCGAGCCGGTTCGAGACGCTGGCCGCCAATATCACCAAGGCGGCGGAAAACTCTGCCGCACAGGCCGCAGCGCTGGGTGCCGAGGCGACGACGATCCTCGTCACCGGGCTCTTCCTCCTCGTCTTATTCAAGCTGGTGCAGGGGCTCTGGGCGAACCAGGCCTATGAGAAGCAGTACTCGCGCTGGCGGATCGACCATGCCGCCGTGCCCTCGGGGTATGATCAGCGGCGGCTGACGATTGGCTGCCTGCTGGCCGCCGCCATCGCGCCGCTCACGATCTACAAGTTCACGGTGGCGACGCCGCTCCAGGCGTTGAGCGAGTTTCCAGAGCGGGCGATTTCCTCGGTCTTCGTCTCGGGCGAGAACGAGACGTTGTTCTCGGTGATTGCAGGCTGGCTCGAGGATCGCATCGATGCTGCCGCTGTGGCGGGATCGGGTGCGTTCGACAGCATCACTGCCGCCGTGCGCTCGGTACTCGATGCGCTGACGCTGGCGCTCAACGGCACGCCCTGGCCGGTGGTGATGACGGTGATCTGCGTCGTCGCCTTCCGGGCAGCGGGCCCGCGCGTGGCGATCTTCACGGCGGCCTCGCTCGCCTATATCGCGCTCCTCGGCTACTGGGAGATCGCGATGGAGACGGTGGCGCTGGTCGGTGCGGCGGTGCTGATCTGTGTGGTGATCGGCATTCCTCTCGGCATCTGGTTCGGCAAGTCGCGCCGCGCCTACAACTTCGCCGAGCCGGTACTGGACCTGATGCAGACGCTGCCGGCCTTCGTCTATCTCATCCCGATCATTGCGTTCTTCGGCACCGGCAACCCGCCGGGGATCCTCGCGACGATCATCTTCGGCATGCCGCCGGTGATCCGGCTGACGGCGCTGGGCATGCGCGGGGTGCCAGACAGCATCAAGGAGGCCGCGCAGGCCTTCGGTGCGTCGCGCTGGCAGATCCTGAAGGACGTGGAGGTGCCGCTCGCCCTGCCTTCGATCATGACGGGCGTGAACCAGACGATCCTGATGTGCCTCTCGATGGTGGTGATCATCTCGCTGATCGGCGGTGGCGGGCTCGGCAAGGTGATCCTCGAGGCGCTGCAATACGCAGCCAAGGGGCCGGGGCTCCTGGGCGGGTTCGCCATCCTCTTCTGCGCGATGGTGATCGACCGGATCGTGCAGGGCGCCTTTCGGCGGGAGCACTAGGGGGCGGCGATGGGCACGCCGCGGGGCGAAAGCGCGAAGCTGACCCTGCGCTCCGTCGAGGTCTTCGTGGCGGTGGCCGAGGCAGGCGCCTTGGGCACCGCCGCTGCTAGGCTGGGGGCGTCACCGTCTTCCGTCTCGCAGCAGGTGACAAACCTGGAAGCAGCGCTGGGCGCGCGGCTGATCGACCGCGTGGCCCGACCCTTCGCGCTGACGCCGGCGGGACAGCTCTTCCTTGCGCGGGCGCACGTGATCCTGGGCGAGGCGGCGGCGGCGCGGAGCGAGCTTGCGGCTCTCGGCCATGCCGATCTGCCGGCGCTCGGCATCGCTCTCGTCGAGGAGTTGGATAGCGAGGTGACGCCCGCCCTCGCACAGGCCCTGGCGCGGAAGCTGCCGCGTTGTCGGATCACCTGCCGGACGGGGCCGAGCCATGAGAATTTCGAGGCTTTGACGGCGCGGGCCGTCGATCTCGCCGTGTCGGGTGAGGTGGACGATCTGCCGGCGGAGCTCGAGCAGCACCCGCTGATGCGCGATCCCTTCGTGCTCGTGACCGCGCGGGGGCTTTTGGCGGGGGATGCCGATCCGCTCGCCGTCCTCTCCCGCGCCCCGCTGGTAGCACTTGCGCCCGAACAGCTCATGCAGCGCCAGATCATCGCGCAGTTCCGGCGGCTGAAGATCGATATCGCGCCGCGTTTCGTCTTCGACACGAACCACGCGATCATGGCGACGGTGGCGGGTGCGCGGGGCTGGACCGTGTCCACGCCGCTCGGTTTTCTCCGGGTCCCGCGGCTCCATGCGCGGATCGAGATGCGGCCGCTGCCCTTTCGCGGCTTTGCCCGCAGTCTCTCGCTCTATGCCAGACGGGAGGTGCTGGGCGGCTTGCCGGCGGAGACGGCGGCGCTCCTGCGCAGCCTGATCGAGGAGGAGGCGGTGGAGCCCGCCCGCCGCGCGGCGCCATGGCTGGGGCAGGGTATCCGGCTGCTGGAGCCCGCCGGTGGCGTGCGGGTAGCCGAGGATGCCGATCCTCAGGCCTCCATCGGCGCGGCAGACGGGGCATCGCAGCGCTCGGGCGGCGGCGAGAGGATGCGGTAGCGGTCCCGGATCGCAGCATCGAGCTTGCTGCCGAGATAATCCGGGCGGTGGGTGTCGAGAATATGCCGCGCCTTGGCGCGCGCCTTCTCCCGGATATCGAGGCTCCCTTTCTCCTCCCAGGTCACTGGCGGCTCGCGGTCCGCCAATGCCGGGTAGTAGTAGTCCCGCTCCATCGCCGCCATCGTGTGGGCGGCGCCGAGGAAATGACCCTCCCCCAGCACCGTGTCGCGAATGGTGTCGTAGCCCAGCGTCTCCTCGGTCACCTCCACGCCGCGGAGCGTGCGGTAGACGGCGCCCAGCATCTCGTCATCGAGCACGAAGGCCTCGGAGGAGACGCCGAGAAGGGCCGCCATCATACCCGAGCTCTCGTAGATCATGTTGCCGCCGGCGAGGCCGGTCGCGAGCGCTGCCATCGCCTTTTCCGCCCCCATCTGCGCATCGGGGACCTTGGCATCCGCCATCGAGGCGGCGACACCGGAAGGCAGGCCTAGCCAGTTCGAGACCTGGGCGGCGGCGGCGTTCAGCACCGCGCTCTCCCCGCCCCCACCGGAGAAGGCGCCGGTGCGCAGATCGATGACCAGCGGCCAGTTCGAGAAGATCACCGGGTGGCCGGGTGCGAAGGCGTGGACGAGCGCGAGGCCCGCCAGCGTCTCGGCCAGCGATTGCGCGAGAAAGCCCGCGAGCGTGGCGGGGGCGGTGGCGCCGGACTGGGCTGCAATGATGCAGTTCACGGGCACGCCACGCCTCGTCACCGCCTGCGTGACCGCCACAGCGTCCTCGCCATAGCGCAAGGGTGAGATCACGGGGCTGATATGGGCCTTGCAGAAAGGGGTTTCGGCGAACCGGCCCTCGCCCCCCAACACCATGTCGAACATGTCGACGATGGGGTCGACGTGTTCGGCGAGGGTGAAGGACGTGCCGACGGGCCGGGTCGTGTTGGCGACGAGCGCGTAGGCAGTGTTGATGTCGAGATCGACGCTCTCTTCTACGTCGGTCGCGACGCAGCAGCGGGTGAACCAGCTTATATTGGTCAGCGCGTCCTGAAGGCGCGTGAAGGCGTGGAGGTCCACGAGGGTCGAGGGGCGGTAGCGGCCGGTCTCGAGGTCGAGCGTCTGCACCGCAGCACCCCCGGTGCCGAAATGGACGGCCTCGCCACCGATCTCGAAGCTCCGCGCCGGATCCCGGCCGTGGAAGGTGAAGCGGCGGGGGGCGGCGGCCACGATGTCCTCGATCATCGCCCTGGGAAAGGCGAGGCGGCCGAGGGCGTTGACCTCGGCCCCTTGTGCGGTGGCAGCGTCGACGAGCGCGGGCGGGGCCTCGCCCATGCCAAGCTCCGCCAGGAGCCGGAGGGCGGTGCGCCAGATCGCTTC
Source organism: Pseudomonadota bacterium (assembly GCA_039815685.1). GTDB lineage: Bacteria > Pseudomonadota > Alphaproteobacteria > Rhodobacterales > Rhodobacteraceae > Thermohalobaculum. The sequence continues at coordinate 111,995 of JBCBYV010000008.1, forward strand.
GATGTCGGCATCCGAGAGGGGGCGGTAGGCGCCGCCCATCTGGCCTGGTGGCGCAGGGTTGACCGCCGGTGCCGGGGCCTTGCGGCGGGCGACCCGGCCGGCCCGGCCGCCGGCCTCTCCGTCCCTGCGTCCCCGCCGGCGTACTGCCTTCGGCTCCTCCATCGCGCCCTCCCGTCACCTTTACCGCCCCGAGCGTCCGGCCCCGGCAGGTTCGCCCGCAACCGGCCTTGGCAAAAGCCGAAATGCGGCATCGGGCTTTCCGAAGGCTTCTGCGGGGCGTTGACGGGGGCGTGGGGGCGTCGGTCTCATCTGGACTCATCAACGCGGAGGAAATCATGCTCGATCTGGCCAGTCTTGTGGACGATGCGGCGCTCGACGCTTTCCGGAGGGATGGGGCGGTGTGCCTGCGCGATGCGTTCGACACATCGTGGCTCGAGGAGTTGGGCCGCGGGATCGACCGGGATCTGGCGGAGCCTTCCCCGCGCCTCGCACGGCACACGAAGGCGGAGGGCGCACCGGCCTATATCGAGGATTTCTGGGTCTGGAACGACATCCCCGAGTTTCGCCGCTTTGTGCATGAGAGCCCGTGCGGCGCGCTGGCCGCTCGGCTCCTCGGCGCCGACCGGGTCAATCTCGTGATGGACAACTGGTTCCTGCGTGAGGCGGGTTCGGCCTCCCGCCCACCCTTCCACCAGGACCTTGCCTATTTCGACTTCGAGGGAACGATGTGCGTGCTCTGGCTTCCGCTCGAGCCGGTGACGAAGGCGAACGGCATCGCCTTCGTGAAGGGCTCGCATCTCTGGGACAAGCTCTTCATGCGGGTGCGGTTCGCGGATGGTCACCGGCAGGACGGGCCGGCCGCAGGCGACGAGGGCGTGGAGGTGAAGGGGCAGCGCTACTTCGCCCCGCCGGATGTGGCAGCCGACCCCGGCGCCTTTGACATCCTTCAATGGGACTGCGACGCGGGCGATTGCATCTTCTTCGATATGCGCACGCTCCATGGCGGGCTTTCCGAGACCGTGCCGACGGAGACGGTGCGCCGCTTCACCCTCCGCATGACCGCGCCCGACGGCGTGATCCGCTACCGCGGCGACTGGGCCGCCGGCGAGCGCGCGATCTTCGAGGCTGCGGGCTATGGCGAGGGCGACAGCCTCACGGGCGAATTCTTCCCGCAGCTTTACCCAAAGGAAGCCGCGCGATGAGAGACAGTGCGCGCGTCGTCGTCATCGGGGGCGGGATTGCCGGGTGCTCTGCGCTCTACCACCTTACCGAGGAGGGGTGGACCGATGTCATGCTGCTGGAGAGGGACGAGCTGACCTCCGGCACCACCTGGCACTCGGCCGCGCAGGTGACGAATTTCGGGGCGATCCAGGTGATGGTCGGGCTCAAGACCCACTCCATCAAGCTCTACCAGGAGCTGGCGGAGGACCCGGACTATCCCATCAACTACCATCACGGGGATGGGGGCCTGAGGCTCGCGACGAAGCAGGACCACATCGATGGATACCGGCACTTCCAGTCGATGGCGAAGGGGATGGGGGTCGAGTTCGAGCTGATCGATCCGGTGGAGGCGGGGCGTCGGCACCCGCTCATCTCGACCGAGAACCTGATGGGCGCGCTTTGGGACCCGATGGACGGGGATATCGACCCCGCGCAGCTCTGCCAGGCGCTGGCGCGTCGGGCGCGGAAGCGGGGGGCGGAAGTGCACCGGCACACGCCCGTCACTGGCCTCACGCAGAAGCTGGGGGGCGAGTGGATCGTCCACACCGCCAAGGGCGACATCCATGCGGAGCATGTGGTGAACGCCGGCGGCTACCGCTGCAACGAGATCGGGGCGATGATGGGGGTCGAGCACCCGGTCGCCTCGATGGAGCATCAATACTTCCTGACCGAGCCCATCGCCGAGATCGAGGCGATGGAGGGCCGTGTGCCCCTCATCCGCTGCCCCCATGCGGATTTCTACAGCCGCCAGGAGAAAAAGGGGCTGCTAGTCGGGTTCTACGAGCAGGACTGCCGGACTTGGGGGCTCGACGGCATCGATCCAGGCTTCACCAACGCGCTTTGCCCGAACGATGCGGACCGGGTGCTGCCGGTGCTGGAGGGCGCGATGGAGCGGCTGCCTTGTCTCGGGGAGACGGGCATCCACACCATCATCAACGGCCCGATTACCTACACGCCCGATGGCGTCCCGCTCGTCGGACCGATCCCGGGCAAGCTCAATGCCTGGTGCATCACGGGGCTTCGCGCGGGTCTTGGCGAAGGCGGCGGTCATGGCTGGCTGCTGGCGCAGATGATCGTGCATGGCGAGGCCTGCTACGACACCTGGGCGCTCGACCCGCGGCGCTTCGCGCGGCATGCGACGGTGGAGTGGACGGCGCTGAAGGCGATCGAGGACTATCAGAACGAGTTCCGGTTTCACATGCCGCACGAGTTCCGCCCCGCGGGACGCCCGGCGCGGACGACGCCAGTGACGCCGCTGCTGGCGGCCGCGGGCGCTAAGTTCGGGGTGGTGAACGGCTGGGAGCGGGCGCTCTTCTACAAGCCCACGCCCGCGTTCGAGGAGACCCACAGCTTCCGCTGGTGCGCGAGCCATGACGTGGTGGCGGCGGAGGTTGAGGCGGTGCGCAGCCATGCCGGGATCATGGAGGTCTCCGGCTTCGGGCGCATCGGGGTGCATGGGACCGGCGGTAGGGACTGGCTCGACGGGTTGATGGCGGGGCGCGTGCCAAAACGGCCGGGCAAGGTCGGGCTCTGCTATTTCCTGAGCGAGCACGGCAACGTGGCCGGGGAGGCGACGGTGGCGGTGCTCGATGAGGAGACCGTCTGGTTCGGCTCGGCGGCGGCGGCGGAGCGGCATGACTGGGACTGGCTGAACCGGCAGTTGCCGAAGGACGGCTCCGTGCGGCTCGAGGCGCTGACCGAGACGCATACGATCCTGGTGGTCGCGGGGCCCAAGGCGCGGGCAATCATGGCGGCGGCTGCCCCCCGCGCGGACTGGTCGGCCGCAGCCTTTCCCTGGCTCACGGCGCAGCGGGTGCATGTGGGACATGTGGCGGCCATCGCGATGTCTGTCAGTTTCTCCGGCGAGCTCGCCTTCGAGATCCATGTCCCGGTCGCTCAGGCCGAGGCGGCCTATCGCACGATCATGGCCGCGGGCGAGCCCCATGGGCTCACGCATTTCGGGCTCCACGCGGTCGAGGCGATGCGGATCGAGAAGGGGTTCCGGCACTGGAAGGCCGACCTCATCACCGAGTTCGATCCCTTCGAGAGCGGGCTCGAGCGCTTCGTCGATCTCGAAAAGGAGCCCGACTTCCCGGGCAAGGCGGCGCTGAAGGCCAAGCGGAACCAGCCCATGCGCCGCCGCTTCGTGACGCTGAGGATCGAGAGCGAGGCCGCACCGGCGCATCCTGGGGACAGCGTGCTTGCGGGTGATGCGGTGGTGGGCACCGTCACCTCGGCTGCCTGGGGGCACCGGGTGGGCGAGAACCTGGCCATGGCCTTCGTGGCGCCGGAACACGCGCCGAACGGGCGGGCGGTCGACGACCTCCCACCGCTCGACGTCCTGGTCCTCGGCGAGCGGCTGCCCGCCCGGGTCGTTGAGCCTATCCGTTATGACCCTGCGATGACGCTTCCGCGCAGTTGACCATTCGGAGCGATGCGGCCGTTATTCCCCGGTGGCAGGGCTCGTGGCGGCCAAAGTCGGTCTTGGCGGGCGAAATCGTTCATTCTGATTGGGCTTGCGCTTAGTCTTTGAAGTTTAGCGTAAGCCTACCATTCCAGGTATTATTTTTGGTCGACTATAACCTAGTCAAAATATGTGGAAACTTCCCTTAGGGCAATTTGAGTTGTTAACTTGGCGCCTCTCCAGTACGCTCCTCCGATTAGATGAAAGGGTTTGGACATGGCTGGTACCAGAACGGATATTGCGAAGCTTGGGGGGCCGTGGTCGGACACCATGCTGTGGTACGCCCGGGCCGTGGCGGCGCTGAGGACGCGACCTTTCGATCAGCGGACGAGTTGGACCTATCTCGGCGCCATTCACGGTTTCGATCCGCAGGGCTGGCTGGGGCAGGGGATCCTGCCGCAGAACACCTCCGCGCCCTCGCAGGACGAGATGCGGCTGATGTTCAATCAGTGCCAGCATGCGGGCTGGTTCTTCCTGCCCTGGCATCGTGGCTACCTGCACGCCTTCGAGGAGATTCTCGGCGCATGGATCACGTCGCAGGGTGGGCCGGCGGACTGGGCGCTGCCCTACTGGAACTACCTCAACGACGACGCGGCTGGCGCGCGGGACCTGCCGCAGGAGTTTCGCGACCCGACCCTCCCGGATGGCAGCCCAAATGCGCTCTCCGACGCGCGGCGCGGGCCGGCGACGGCGCTCGGCCCGCAGCCCTGGATACCGGTCGATATCTCGCTGACGGCACAGACGGCGGAGAGCATTTACACGGCCGATCCCGGGACGCTGGGCTATGGCGGGCCGATCAGCGGCTTCGCCCAGCAGGGCAGTGCCTTCGGCGCCAACGAGTCCGATCCCCACAACCTTGTGCATGTGATGATCGGGGGAGGCGTCGCAGTCGATCCGCCGGGCTGGATGTTCGATCCGAACTTCGCGGCACTCGACCCGATCTTCTGGGTGCATCACTGCAATGTGGACCGGCTCTGGGCGGCCTGGACGACCGATCCCGCGCACAGCCAGGAAGACAGCAGCCCATGGCGAAACGGGCCCTTCCCACGACAGTTCACGATGCCGGACAGCACTGGCGGGCTCAGCGTCTTCGTGCCGTCCGAGACCTTGCCGGGGGAGGCCCTGGAGCCGACCTATGACGATCTGATCGACGGCACGGGCATCGTGCCCCCGCCGGTTGTGGGAGGACTCGAGATGATGGCGGCGCGCAGCCCGGGACGCGGGTCTTCCGCCCTGATCGGCGCGAATGAGAGTGCGGTGACTGTGGGCCGTGGTCAGGTGCGCTCACGCATCGCGATGACGGCGCGGCCCGGCGCTGGTGGGGGTGCCCTGGAGGGCATGGGCGCGGGTGGTGGGGAGCGGGTCTATCTCAACCTCGAAGGCGTGCGGGGTGAGAGCGCGAGCGGTGTCCTGAACGTGGTGCTTACAAAGGCGGGGGCCGATCCGGCGGCGGAGGGCGCGGAGGCGGTGAAGACACTGGTCTTCTTCGGCCTCGGCAACGCCACCAGCGCCGAAGGACCGCATGGCGGCAGCGGCCTTTCCGCGACCGTCGAGGTCACGGATATCGTGCGCCGGCTCGAGGCAACCGGTGCTGTCGGAGAGATCGAGGCGCATGTGGCGCAGCCGAGCGGGGATGGCCCCGAGATCACCGTGGACCGGATTACGCTCTACGCCCGCCCTGGCGGGTAGCGTGCGCCGCCTTGCCGCCTTCGCAGCCCATGCGGGTGCCGGTCCGCTGCCGGCACTCCTTGCGCTGAGCGGTGCTGCATATCTCACGCTTGCGTTCCTGCCGCAGGCGGCGGGGTTGGCGGCGCTCTGCGGCAGTCTCGGGATCGAGGAGCTTTGGCGCTTCCCCGAGGCCGTGCTTTTCTGGACGTCTCCTGGGGCGTTGGCGCTCGAATGGGCGCTGATGGTGGTCGCGATGATGACGCCGCTGACGGCGTTCACGCTCGCTTATGCCCATCGCTCGCTGGCGCCACAGTCGCGGCGCGCCGGGATCGCAGGGTATCTGTTGGGCTATTGGGCGACATGGTGCGGGTCGATTGCGGTGGTTCTCCCGCTGTCCCTGCTCCTGGTCTCCGCGGTAGGGAAACCACTGGCGCTCCCTTCAGCGCTCGCTCTGGCGTTGATCCACGCCGCCTCGCCGATGGCGCAGCGGGCGCGCAATCGGGCGCATGGCACTCTGCGTCTCGCACCCTTCGGATTGCGCGCCGTACGTGACTGCATCGGGCTCGGTATTGTGAGCGGTCTCAGATGTATCGCCGTTTGCTGGCCCTGGATGGTGCTACCGATGACGGTCGAAAGCTGGCATCTCGTCCTCATGATGCTCGCCGGCCTCTACCTCCTTGCGGACCGGCTGGCGCCCCCGGCGCCCCCTGCATGGCGCATTCCGCCAGCCTGGGAGACGCTGATGGGTCCCTCGCGCCTCTCCGTCCCGCGCCGGATGTCCTGATCGGTCGGCCTGTCTCCGTCAAAAAAAGAGACTGACGGCTATGCGGTGCGAACTCTGTGGCATCGGCTCTGCCGCGGTTGCCTTCAAGCTCCTCGCCGTTCGAAGCCGCGTCAGGCGGTGACGGCCAAGATCAAACAGACCCCTAGGGAGGGCTCCATGAAGATCAGAACTCTTTCGGCCATCTCCGCCGCGGCATTGATGGCGGCGACGGCGCAGGTGCAGGCCGCCGAACCGCTCAAGGTCGGTGTGCTCGCGACGCTGGAGGGCACCTACACCGTGCTCGGCGAGGACGGCGTGCGCGGGCTCAGAACTGCGCTCTCGGTAATGGGCAACGAGGCTGGCGGGCGCGAGATCGAGCTCATCATCGGCGCCACGGATGCGAGCCCCGACAGTGCCGTGCGCGCCGCGCGCAAGCTCGTCGAGCAGGACAAGGTGGATATCGTGATCGGGCCGCTCTCAGGCTCCGAAGGGATCGCGATCCGCGACTACTCCAAGACGCAGCCGCAGGTAACGTTCCTGAACGGGATCTCGGGCGCGCAGGAGACGACCTACGTCACGCCGTCGGACAACTTCTTCCGCTTCAACACGGACGGGGCGCAGTGGTCGGCGGGCCTTGGTGAGTATGTCTTCAACGAGAAGGGCTATGAGACGGTCGCGACGATCGGCGAGGACTATTCCTTCATCTACACGCAGGTCTTCGGCTTCGCGCTCGAGTTTTGTCAGGCCGGCGGGGAGATCACGGATCGCTTCTGGGTCCCGCTCGGCACCAAGGACTTCGGCTCGATCATCGCTGCATTGCCTGACGATGTGGACGCAATCTATCTCGGCCTGGGCGGCGGAGACGCAGTCAACTTCCTCAACCAGTACCAGCAGGCCGGCGGTGACGCGAACCTGATCGGCGGCTCGATCATGGTGGACGGCACCGTGCTGAACTCGAAGGGCGATGCGAAGAAGGCGCTGATCGGGACGCCCTCCTCCGGTCCGCAGGCGGATACGTGGGACGATGCCGGCTGGCAGGCCTATGTGAAGGCGTACCAAGATGCCTTCCCGCCGGAGAAGCGCTTCCCGAGCCCGTCGCTCCTGGCCACCGGTTACTACAACGCGACGACGGCGGCGATGACCTGCGTGAACGAGGTGGGCGGCGACCTTTCGGACGGTCATGCGGCCTTCCGGCAGTGCCTTACGAATCTCGAGCTCGACGCGCCGAACGGCAAGATCGTGCTCGACGGCAACCGCCAGGCGATCGGCGCGAACTTCGTCTCGGAGGTCGTGGAGCTCGATGACGGCACGCTGGTGACGCAGCTCGTCTCCAAGAAAGAGGGGGTGAACCAGACCCTCGGCATCGACCCGGACGCTTTCGCCAAGATCGGCCTGCCGAGCCGCGACAATCCGGAGTGCAAGGCGAGCTACTGAAGGCTCGCCGACCGGCCCGGGGCGCCGTTGTGTCCCGGGCTTTCGCCATTCCACGGCTGTGGGAGGGCGCCGCGCCGGAGGGGCGATGACCCTGATCACCTATCTCAACCGGGTGCATTTCGCCGACGGTGTGCTGGAGGAGGCGCTGCGCTCCGAGCTTGAGGTGCATGGTAAGCGCCGGCCGCTGGTGATCGCTGAGATGGTCGATCTGGCCGGGGTGCCGGCGGAGCGCCTGTTCTCGGGCTTCCCGGTCCGCACCGCGCCCGAGAGCTTCGCCTGCTCCCCCGGCCTCGCGACCGAGGCGGCGGCAGTTCAGATCGCGGAGATCTATCACCGGACGGTGCGCGATCATCTGGTCGCCTTCGGCTCGAGCCGGGCCATCGATCTCGCCAAGGTCGCGCGCGTCGCCATCGCCTATGACGAGCCCCTGGCTGCGATGTCGAGTGCGGAGGGCGGTGCGCGGCGGATCGGCGACCGGCTGCCCGATCTCTACGCTGTGCCGGGGATCGGTGGTTTCGCCTCCGCCGTCAGCGACTATGCGCGGGTCAAGCTGAACGCAGGGCGACAGGTGCTGATCTCCTCGCGCAAGCTGTTGCCGACCGTGACGATCTGCGACCCAACCCTGACGCTCGGCAGCAGTCCCGAGGCGAGCGCGAGTGCGGCGTCGGGTGCCATGTCCCGTGGGATCGAGGCGTTCCTCGCGCGCGGGTTCAATCCCCCGGCCGATGGCCTTGCGCTCGACGGGCTGGGGCGGACGGTGCGGCATCTGGAGCGGGCGCTTCATGACGATGATCTGGATGCGCGGCGAGAGATGATGGCAGGCAGCCTCAATACGGCGTTGGCGCTGCAGAAGGGGCTCTGCGGGATCCACGCGATCACCAACGCGCTTGCCTCCGTCTCCGGCATCGTGATCGACCACTGCGCGGTTGGGCGGCTGCTCTTGCCGGGGATGCTGAACCATTATGCCGAGGCGCTGCCGAGCCGGACGGCCTCGCTAAAGCAGGCACTGGGGTTGCGGCCCGATGCCGGCCTGGCCGAGGGGGTCGCGGGCATCCTACGCGCGCTCCCTCTGCCCGACAGCTTGGCGGCGATGGGGCTGAGCGCAGAGGATTTGGCCCCAGCGGCGGACCGCGCGGCGGAGGATCGTGCGATCGATGCGGGTCCCCGAAGGCTCCGGCGCGATGACGTCCACGCGCTCCTCTCCGCCGTGCATTGAGGGGGCGGGGATGAAACCGCTTCTGATCGGCGGGGAGTGGGTCACGACCTCGCACGGCGCGGAGAATGTGAACCCCTCCGACACCCGGGACATCATCGACAGCTTCGCCGTCGCCGGCCGGGCGGAGGCGCAGGCGGCGGTCGAGGCGGCGCGGGCGGCCGCACCCGCCTGGGCGCTGACCACGCCGCAGGAGCGCCACGATATCCTGAAGGCCGCGGGCGATGAGCTGATGGCCCGGCGGGACGAGCTTGGCGAGCTCCTGTCGCGCGAGGAGGGGAAGATCCGCCGCGAAGGGATTGCCGAGGCTGAGCGTGCGGCGCGCATCTTCGACTTCTTCGCGGGCGAGGCGCTGCGTCCGGACGGAGAGGTCATGCCCTCCGTCCGCCCCGGCATCGGCGTCGAGATCACGCGGGAGCCTGTGGGTGTCGTCGGCGTCATCACGCCGTGGAACTTCCCGCTCGCGATCCCCGCCTGGAAGATCGCGCCGGCGCTCTGCCACGGCAATGCGGTTGTCTTCAAACCGGCGGAGCTTGTGCCGAGTTCCGCCTGGGCGCTGGTCGAGATCCTGCACCGCGCAGGGCTGCCGCCCGGGGTGCTGAACCTGCTGATCGGGCCCGGCTTGGTCGTGGGGCAGGAGATGCTCGAGAACACCGGCATCGATGCGATCACCTTTACGGGCTCCGTTGCGACCGGTCAGCGGGTCGCGGCGGCCTGTGTCGCGCGCGGCGCGCGAGCGCAGCTCGAGATGGGCGGCAAGAACCCGCTCGTCGTCCTCGACGACGCGGACCTCGATGTTGCGGTGCGGGCGGCGGTGGATGGTGCTTACTTCTCCACCGGTCAGCGCTGCACGGCGTCCTCCCGCTTGGTCGTGACCGACGGCATTCATTCGCGGTTCATCGAGGCGGTGGCGGAGCGGCTGCGGGCGCTGCGGGTCGATCACGCGCTGTCGGAGGGCGCTGAGATCGGGCCGGTCGTGGACGAGACGCAGCTCGCGCAGGACCTCGATTATGTGGAGATCGGCCGTCGGGAGGGTGGCTCGCTTCGGACGGGCGGCGAGCGACTGAGCCGCGCGACCCCAGGCTACTACATGTCGCCTGCGCTCCTGACCGAGACGACGAACGCCATGAGGATCAATCGCGAAGAAGTCTTCGGCCCCGTCGCCTCCGTCATCCGGGTGCGGGACTATGAGGAGGCGCTGCATGTCGCCAACGACACTGAGTTCGGTCTGACCGCCGGGATCTGCACAACAAGCCTCGCGCATGCGACCCACTTCAAGCGGCACGCCGAGGCCGGCATGGTGATGGTCAATCTGCCGACGGCGGGCGTCGATTACCACGTGCCCTTCGGCGGTAGGAAAGCCTCGAGCTACGGCCCGCGGGAGCAGGGGCGCTATGCCCGCGAGTTCTTCACGGTCGTGAAGACCGCCTATACCGCGAGCTGACCGCGCAACCCCGCCCTATACCTCTCAGTCTGCTTTTGGCAGGCCCGCTGTTGCCATCATGCGAGACATCGCCCGATACTTCGCGCCCGGGAGCACTGCCGTCAGAGCGGGCCCCGACAAAGGGAGGACGACCCGATGAGTGGCGCAATCTCTGTGCACCACGGCCCGTTCGGACGTGCCGCGCTCTACGATCTCAACACGGCCCTGACGACGCATGTGCACCGTGAAGGGCATCTCATTTTCTACATCGATGGTGCCGAGGGCCTGGTGACGGTCGGCGATCAGCCGCTCCGCATCGACACCTCGCAGGCGGTCGCCGTCAGCCCTTGGGAGCCGCACAGCTTCAAGCCGGCCGACCCGGGGCAGTCATGCCTCTGCCTCGTCCTCTACATCATGCCGATGTGGTTCCTGGAAACGAGCCGATCCGCCGAATTCGCGCTCAGCTTCGGCCGGCCCGCCATCCCGCTCACGCCGGAGATCGAGCGCTGGGTCACCCGGCTGACGAGCGTGCTGCTCGAGCATCAGCCCTCGACCCGGTTCGACGGGTTCCTGTTCGAAGCCACGCAGGCCTGCTTCGATGAAAGCTGGCGGGGGGTCGAGGCGCAGCCGCTCCTCCGCTCCGCCCATGCGCGGTTCAACGACTATCGCGTGCGCCGGTCTCTCAGGCTGATGCAGGAGAGTTTTACCGAGGACGTGGTGATCGACCATCTCGCGCGCGATGTCGGCCTCTCGCGCCCGCATTTCTTCAAGCTCTTCAAGATGCAGATGGGGATCACGCCGAACCTCTTTCTCAACACGCTGCGGACCGAGCAGGCCATCGGGGACCTGATGGGGACGCGCAAATCGGTGACGGATATCGGCTTCGATCTCGGCTTCTCGAGCCAGGCAAGCTTCACCCGCTTCTTCACCTCCAATGTCGGCATCCCGCCGACCGAGTATCGCCGCGTTGCCCATATCGCGTGAGGCCTCGGCCCGATTTGGCGATGGGAAGCGACCGGAGAAGACTGAAAGGTACGCCGCCCCGGCAGGCCCCTCCCTAGTCTTTCCGCAAAGGCATGCGGCGACGTGTCGGTGGAGGGAGGATCGGATGACCGAGCCCAGGGCGATGGCCGGGCTTTGGAGCATGCTGCGGGGAGGGCGAGGCTGATGCGCGCCTTCGCCAACCGCCATCCGTTCTGGGCCGTCGTGCTGGCGGCGCTCGCGCTCATCCTGATCTGGATGATCTTCGCCGTCTGGCCCGCCTGGCTCGTCGATCTCATCGGGCGGAAGAAGATCTTCCTCAACGCGCTCTTTAACGGGATTACGCTCGGCGGGCTCTACTTCCTCGTCGCTTCCGGCTTCACGCTGATCTTTGGGCTGATGCGCAATGTGAACCTCGCGCATGGCTCGCTGTATCTTCTGGGCGGCTATATCGGCTATGTCTTCGCGGACCTTACCGGGTACTGGCTGATCGCCTTTCCGGCGGCCTTCATCGTGGTGGGCGCTGTCGGCGTGCTGCTGCAGCTCTTCGTCTTTCGGCGGATGGAGGGGCAGGACCTCCGCCAGACCCTTGTGACCATCGGCATCTCGATCGTGCTCGCCGATCTCATGCTCTGGATCTGGGGCGGGGACTTCTACAACATCGCGGCCCCCAGCTGGCTCAGCGGGCCGATGGAGACGTTCCTCGTCACCGGCGTGAAGCGGTCCTCGGGCGAGCTCATCTACCTCAAATACCCGATGGTGCGGATCGTGATCTTCGCCGCCTCGGTGCTTGTGGGGATCGGCATGTGGCTGCTCCTGAACCGCACGCGCGTCGGCATGCTGATCCGCGCAGGCGTTGATGACCGTGAGATGCTGTCGGCCTCCGGCGTCCGCATCCAGCTCGTCTTCCTCGGCGTCTTTGCCTTCGGTGCGGGGCTTGCGGGGGTGGCGGGCGTCGTCGGCGGAACCTTCCAGTCCGTCGCGCCGGGGGAGGATGTGCGGTTCCTTCTCGCCTCGCTCGTCGTGGTGATCGTGGGCGGCATGGGATCGATCCCTGGCGCGGCGCTGGGCGCGCTTCTGATCGGGCTCGCGGAGCAGTTCGGCTCGGTCTACTTCCCGACCTACGCCGTCGTGCTGACCTTCCTCATTCTCGTCGTCGTCCTGGCCTTCCGGCCGCAGGGCCTTCTGGGGCGCAGCTGATGGCCGTGTCGGACCCCACGCGCGGCTTCGAGCGGGCGCCCGACCGGGTCGAGACCGGCATCCGCGCGCCGGTGCAGATCTGGGTGCTGGGGCTCGTTCTGCTGACGATGCCGGCCTTCGCCTCGGACTTCGTGATCTTCCAGATCATGGGCTGGACCTTCATCCTCGGGATGATCGCGCTCAGCCTCACCTTCCTTGCGGGCTATGGCGGCATGGTCAGCCTCGTCCAGATGTCGGTCGCCGCGATGGCCGGCTACATGGTCGCGATCTTCGGGGAGAGCGCCATCGAGACCATCAGCCAGGGCTGGCCCTGGTATGTCGCCATCCCGCTGGCGCTCATCGTGGCGATGATCTTCGGTACTCTCTCCGGCTGGCTGGCCGTGCGGACGGAGGGGATCTACACGATCATGATCACCCTTGCGCTGGCCTCCGCCTTCTTCTACTTCACGCGCCAGAACTATGTGATCTTCAATGGGTTCACGGGGTTCAACGGGGTCCTGCCGCCCGCGCTCTTCGGTGTCGACTGGCGGGGGCCGCAGGCGTTCTACTACCTCACGCTCTTCTGGGCAGTCGTGTGCTATCTCGCCGTCCTCTACGTCTCCCGCGCGCCCTTTGGCCTCGCGCTGCAGGGGGTGCGGGACAATGCGCGGCGGATGGCAGCGCTCGGCTTCAACGTCACCGCGCACCGGGTCGCGGCCTACACAGTCTCGGCACTCATCGCCGGGATCGGCGGCATCCTGCTGACCTGGCAGTCGGCGCAGATATCGCCGGGCACGGCGGGCATCGGACCGGTGATCGACATCCTCGTGATTGCGGTCATCGGGGGCATGCGCCATCCGATCGGTCCCTTCATCGGCGCCTTCATCTACGTGCTGCTGAAAACCTTCGCCCTCGATGCGCTGGTTGCCGTCGGGCTTTCCGGGGAGCGGTTCCAGCTCCTGATCGGTCTTGGCTTCCTGCTCATCGTCTTCTTCTCGCCCGACGGCATCCTCGGCCTTTGGCAGAAGTTGCGGGAGAGCGGGCAGCGCGATCCCCTGCGCGACGGCGGGGAGGGGCCGCGATGAGCCTCGCCGAGAGCGTCACCGAGCGCCTGCACCGAACGGGCACCGCGAATGCGCTGGAGCTGAGGGGTGTGAGCAAGATGTTCGGCGCGCTCGCGGCGCTGACGGACATCACCCTGACCGTCCGGCCGGGGGAGCGCCGCGCGGTGCTCGGTTCGAACGGTGCGGGCAAGACCACGCTCTTCAACTGCGTCACCGGGGACTTCCCGGCGACCACGGGCACGATCTCGTTCTTCGGGGAGGACGTGACCGCTTTTCCGGCGCATGAGCGTATCCGGCGGGGTCTTAGGCGCACCTACCAGATCTCGCTCCTGTTCTCGGGGCTGAGCGTCCTCGACAACATCTATCTCGCCTGCTGCGGGGTCTCGCGCAGCCGGTTTTCCTTCCTCCGACCCCGGCGGGACGATGCGCTGATGGCCTCGGCCGAACGGCTCCTCGCGGTCGTGCATCTCGAGGACGCGCGCGACACGCTCGTCTCCGCTCTCTCCTACGGCCAACAGCGCCAGCTCGAGATCGCGATGGCGTTGGCCGGCGCGCCCCGCTTCATCCTCTTCGATGAGCCGGCGGCGGGGCTCTCCCCCACCGAGCGGCGAGACCTGATCGAGATCCTGCAGGGGCTACCCGGCCATATGGGCTTCATCATCATCGAGCACGACATGGATGTCGCGCTCCGCGTCTCCGAGAGCGTGACGATGATGCATAACGGTCGGATTTTTAAGGAGGGCAAGCCGGCCGAGATCGAGGACGACGAGGAGGTTCAGGCCCTCTACCTCGGAGACGGCCATGGTTGAGCGCGCGACCCCACGGCTCTCGATCCGCGGCCTCAACGTCTATTACGGGCAGAGCCATGCGCTGCAGGGCGTGACGCTGGAGCTCAACCACGGCGTCCTGTCGGTCGTCGGTCGCAACGGCATGGGCAAGACCACGCTCTGCAACGCGATCATGGGGCTCGTGCCGTCGAGTGCTGGTACGATCACGCTGGACGGGCAGTCCCTGGTAGGCCTTTCGCCCGCGGACATCGCGCGCCTCGGGATCGGCTATGTGCCGCAGGGGCGGCGGCTCTGGCGCTCGCTGACGGTCGATGAGCATCTGCGCCTTGTCGCGACGCCCGGGCCTTGGACGCCCGAACGGATCTACGCGACCTTTCCGCGGCTTGCCGAGCGTCGACAGAACGGCGGTGGCCAGCTTTCGGGCGGGGAGCAGCAGATGCTTGCGATCTCCCGCGCGCTCCTGCGGAACCCGAAGCTTCTGGTGATGGACGAGCCGACGGAGGGCTTGGCGCCGGTCATCGTTCAGCAGGTCGAGGACATGCTGATCCGTCTCGGTGAAGAGGGCGAGATCGACGTCCTCGTCATCGAGCAGAATATCGGCGTGGCCTGCGCGGTCTCGGAACAGCTCGGCATCATGGTCAACGGCCGGATCGATCGGGTGATGGATGCGGGCGTGTTGGCCGGGGACCGGGATCTGCAGCAGGCGCTCCTCGGCGTCGGCCGCCACGCCCACGACGAGACGCCGGAGGCCGCCCCCGCTCCCGCTCCCGCTCCCGACCGGGAGGCGGGGGATCGGCCCGCGGCCGCACCAGCCAGTGTGACGCGGATCTACGTCTCGAACCCGAAGATCCCCACCCGCTGGTCGGCGCCGGTTCCGGTGCGGGTGATCGAGGGTGCGGCGCGCACAGCCTCCGCCACCGCGCCCATCGCGACCAGCGCCAAGATCATACCGATGCGCCCCGCGGCGCGGGGAGGACACCGGATGACTGTCTATGTCTGCGGCACGCTCGACACCAAGGGGCCGGAGCTGCGCTTCATGCGCGACGTGCTGAAACGCGACGGGATCAACGCGGCGATCGTGGATCTCTCGACCTCGGGCGGCCACTCGAACGCCGACGTGCCCGCGCATGTGGTGGCCGCCATGCACCCGCGCGGCACGGCGGGCGTTTTCACCGGGGACCGGGGCACCGCGGTTGCGGGCATGACCGTCGCCTTCGAGCGCTGGATGCGCGCGCAGGACGGGGTGCTCGGCGTCATCGGCGCAGGCGGATCGGGTGGTACGGCGCTTGTCTCCCCCGCCTTTCGCGCATTGCCCGTCGGTATCCCCAAGGTGCTGATCTCGACGGTCGCGAGCGGGAACGTGGCCCAATATGTCGGCCCGTCGGACATCCTGATGCTGCATTCGGTGGCGGACGTGCAGGGCATCAACTCGATCACGCGGGAGGTGCTGACGAACGGCGCCTCCGCCCTCGCTGGCATGGTGCGGACGCGGAAGGCGACAGCCGAGCCGGTGGAGGACAAGCCCGCCGTCGGGCTCACCATGTTCGGCGTCACCACGCCATGCGTGCAGGCGGTGATGGCAGGGCTCGCGGATGACTACGACTGCCTGGTCTTCCACGCCACTGGCACCGGCGGGCGGGCGATGGAGAAGCTGATGGACAGCGGCATGCTGTCCGCGATCGTCGACCTCACCACCACCGAGGTCTGCGACATGATCGCGGGCGGGGTCTTCGCCGCTGACGAGGACCGCTTCGGCGCATCCATCCGCGCGGGGCTGCCCTATATCGGCGCCTGCGGCGCGCTCGACATGGTGAACTTCAACGCGCCCGAGACGGTGCCCGAGCGCTATCGCGGCCGCCTCCTCTACGAGCACAACCCGCAGATCACCCTCATGCGCACGACGCCTGAGGAGAACGAGCGCATGGGCGTCTGGATCGGTGAGCGGCTGAACGAGATGACGGGTCCCGTGCGCTTCTTCCTGCCGGAGGGCGGTGTTTCGCTCCTCGACGCGCCTGGCATGGCATTCTGGGATCCGGAGGCGGACCGGGCGCTCTTCGCCGCCCTCGAGCGGACCGTGCGCCAGACCAGCGCCTGCCAGCTCATCCGCACGCCCCACAACATCAACGACCCGGAGTTTGCGGAGATGGTGATCAAGACTTTCCGCTCGTTCCACAAGACGCGCCCCGTCCGGGCGAAGGGAGGCTGAATGTTCGACCGTTCCGAGCTCATGACCAAGTTTCGCGCGATGCGCGACCGGGGCGAGCCGATCATCGGCGGGGGGGCCGGCACCGGCCTTTCCGCGAAATGCGAGGAGGCGGGCGGGATCGACCTCATCGTAATCTACAATTCCGGGCGTTACCGCATGGCGGGGCGCGGCTCGCTCGCCGGTCTCATGCCCTATGGCGACGCGAACGCGGTGGTCATGGAGATGGCGGGCGAGGTCTTGCCGGTCGTCAGGAACACGCCGGTGCTCGCGGGCGTCTGCGCGTCCGACCCGTTCCGGCTGATGGACAAGTTCCTCGATCAGGTGAAGGAGGCCGGCTTCTCAGGCATCCAGAACTTTCCGACCGTGGGCCTCATCGACGGGAACTTCCGCGCCAACCTTGAAGAGACCGGCATGGGCTATGGCCACGAGATCGATCTCGTGGCGCTGGCGCATCAGAAGGACATGCTGACGACGCCCTATGTCTTCTCCGAGGCGGATGCCGCGGCGATGGCGAAGGCGGGGGCGGACATCATCGTCGTTCATCTCGGCCTCACCACGGGCGGCAGTATCGGGGCGGAGACAGCCGTGACGCTGGAGCAGGCGCCCGCGCTCACCGATGCCTGGGCGGGGGCCGCGCTCGAGGTGAACCCCGATGCAATCGTGCTGGTCCATGGCGGGCCGGTGGCGATGCCGGAGGACGCGGCCTTCGTGCTCGCAAACACCAGGAACTGCCACGGCTTCTACGGCGCCTCCTCGATGGAACGGCTGCCGACGGAGGTCGCGCTCACCGAACAGACCCGCAAGTTCAAGGCGATCGGGTACCGGGGGGCGTCATGACCGGCACCCGGACAGCCGTGCGATGCGTCCCGGGCCTGACCCGGGACCTCCGCGGGCTGCCAGGAGGCCCCGGGTCGAGCCCGGGGCGATTCGGCGCCGGAGATCAACCGACCGAGACAGGAGACCAGTCATGACCGGGCCGCTTATCGGACAGCTCATCCTGTGGCTGATCGCAGCCGTCATCGTCGTCTTCATCCTCTACTGGGTGATGCACTGGCTCTACCGGCGGTCCACGAAGGAGATCGCCTTCGTGCGCACCGGGTTCCTCGGCGAGAAGGTGGTGATCGACGGCGGCGCCTTTGTCTGGCCGATCATCCACGACATCACGCCCGTGAACATGAACTCGCTTCAGCTTGGCGTCACACGGGAGCGGGGGGAGGCGCTGATCACGCGCGACCGGATGCGGATCGATGTGGAGGCGGAGTTCTATGTCCGGGTGAAGCAGACGCGTGATGCGGTGTCGGTTGCGGCCTCTACGCTGGGGCGCCGAACGCTGGAGCCCGAGCGGATCCACGGGCTCCTGGCGGGCAAATTCATCTCGGCGCTCCGCACCGTCGCGTCCGAGATGACGCTCGAGGAGGTGCATGAGAACCGGAACGACTACGTCGCGCGGGTGCTGCAGGCAGCCCAGGTGGGGCTCGACAAGAACGGGCTCGAGCTCGAAAGCGTGGCAATCACGGATATCGACCAGACGGAGATCGAGTACTTCAACCCGTCAAACCGCTTCGACGCCGAGGGTCTCACGAACGTCATCGAGGCGATCGAGGCGCGGCGGAAGCTGCGCAACGACATCGAACAGGACGCGATGATCAAGATCCGCGCGCGGAACCTCGAGGCGGAGAAGCAGGCGCTCGATATCGAGAAGGAGAGCGAGGAAGCGCGGCTCGAGCAGGAGCGCGAGATCGAGTTCAGGCGGGCTCAGCAGCGAGCGGAGCTGGCGCGCGAGCGGTCCGAGCGGGACAAGGAGGCGGAGCAGGCGACGCTGCTCAGCCGTGAGGCCATCGAGACGGCGCGGATCACGAATGAGCGTCAGATCGCGGAGGCAAGGATCGCCTCCGAGCGCGAGGTCCGCTCACGCGAGATCGAGAAAACGCGGGTGATCGACGAGGCGGAGATCGCGACGCGCCAGCAGGTCGAGACCGCGCGGATCGCGCAGGAAAAGACGCTGACCGAGGAGCGCATCCGCACGCAGCAGGAAACGGAGGCGGCCGAGATCGCGTCGCGCGAGGCCATCGAGACGGCGCGGATCGCACAGGAGAAAGCGGTGACCGAGGCGCGGATCGCCCGGGACCGCGACACTCAGGCGCGCGAGATCGAGCGCCAGCGGAGCACCGACGAGGCCGATATCGAGGCGAAGGAGACCGTCGAGAAGGCCCGCATCGCCCAGGAACGCGCAGTAACCGAGGCGCGCATCGAGTTCGAGCGGGTCACGCGGGAGCGGGAGATCGCTCGGAACCTCGCCGTGCAGGAGGCGGAGATCGCCTCCCGCGAAGCCGCGGAGAAGCTCCGGATCATGCAGGAGAAGGCGGTGAACGCCGCCCGCATCTCCTCGGATCAGGAGACCCGGGCGCTGGAGATCGCGCGGCAAAGGGCGCTCGAGGAGGCCGAGATCGCGAGCGCCGAGGCGACGGAGGCCGCCCGAATCGCGCGGGAGAAGGCGCTGGCCGCCGAGCGCATCGCAGCCGAGCAGGACACCCGCGCGCGGGAGATCGAGAAGGGACGCGCCATCGATGCCGCCCAGATCGCCGCCGCGGAGGCGACCTCGATCGACCGCATCGGGCAGGAACAACGCGTCCGCAATCTCGAAATCGAACGGAACCGCGCCATCGACGAGGCGGAGATCGCGACCCGCGAAGAGGTCGAGAAGGCCCGTATCGCCCAGGAACGCCAGATCGCGCTCGAACGCATCAAGGCGCAGGAGAGCACCGAGGAGCGGGACGTGGCGCGCCGCAAGGCAATCGAGGCCGCCGAGATTGCGCAGGGAGAAGCCACGGAGGCGGCGCGCATCGCCAAGGAAAAGAAGCTCGCCGCAGAACGCATCGCCTACGAGCAGGATCTGCGTGAGCGGGAGATCGCGCGCAATCGCGCAGTCGACACTGCCAATATCGGCGCGCAGGAGATGGTGAACGCCGCACGCATCGCCGAGGAGGCGCGCACCAAGGCTGCGGAGATTGCCAAGGATGCAGAGATCCGCTCCCGCGAGATTGAGCGCAACGAGGCGGTCGAGGCGGCAGAGATCTCCTCCCGCCGGCTCGTCGATCAGCAGCGCATCGAGAAGGAGGCCGAGACCACTGCCGAGAAGATCGCGCGGGACCAGCGCATTCGCGATCTCGAGATCTCGCGAAACAAGGCGTTGGATGCAGCCCAGATCGCCGCGGACGAGGCCATCGAGGCCGCCCGCGTCGCGCGCGACAAGACGGTCGAGGCCGAGAAGATCCTGGCTGAGCAGGTGCTGGACGCGAAGAAGCTCGAACGGCGCAAGGCGCTCGAGCATCTGGAGGTCGACCGCACCCAGGCCCTGCGGGAGGCGGAGATCGCGGCACAGGAGGAGGTGGAGCGCTCGCGCATCGCTTCCGAGCGCGGGCTCGACGATGCGCGCATCTCCCACCAGACCGAACGTCGGAAGCTGGAGATCGGGCGCGAGGAGGCGGTGGAGGCTGCCGAGATGGCGAAGGCCATCGCGCTCTACCAGAAATCGCTGGAGGAGAGCGCCGCTGCGGCCGAGGCCGAACGCGCCCGCGTCGATGCGGCCACCGCGGCGGAGAAGGTGAAGACCGCGCAGGCCACAGAGGAGGCGTCCCGCCGCAAATCCGTCGATGTGACGCTGGCGGAGAAGGCGGCGGAGGAGATGCGGATCGCATCGGAAGCCGAGCGCATCCGGGCCACGGTGGAGGCCGAGGCTCAGAAGCTGATCAACGAGGCCGAGAACATCCTGACGGACGAGGCGCGCCACTCGCTCTTCAAGCGCAAGATGCTGGAGCACGTGGAGGGGATCGTCGCAGCCTCCGCCAAGCCGCTCGAGAAGATCAACGACATCAAGATCATGCAGCTTGGCGGTGCAGGGACACAGGGCCTCGACTGGGCCGGCGACGGGCCTGGCGGGAATGGGGGCGGTGGTACGGGTTCCAGCCCGACGGACGAGGTGATGAACTCGGCGCTCAGATACCGCGTGCAGGCGCCCTTCGTTGACAGCCTGATGAAGGATATCGGCATCGACGGCTCGAACGTCGCCAAGTCCGACATATTCCGCTCGGCCTCGGACATGACCCGCGCCACCTCCGAGATCGCCCGCGCGCAGGCGGCGAAGGCCAAAGGCAGCGGCGAGAAGAGCGGCGACGAGAAGGGCAAGGCGTAGATGGCCCGTGTCTATGTCTCATCGGTGATCGACGCCCCGGCCACCAAGGTCTGGGAGCGGGTGCGGGACTTCAATGCCCTGCCGCGCTGGCACCCGCGCATCCGGGACAGCCGCATTGAGGATGCACTGCCCTCGGACAAGGTCGGCTGCATTCGCAACTTCAACCTGCAGAACGGGGACATGATCCGCGAGCAGCTTCTGGGTCTCTCGGACTACGACATGTTTTGCACCTACGCGATCCTCGAGAGCCCCATGCCGCTCGAGGACTACATCGCCACCCTTCGCCTGACGCCGGTGACGGAGGGGGAGCGCTGCTTCATCGAGTGGTCGGCCGAGTTCTCCTGCGCGCCGGAGGACGAGGCGGAGCTCGTCGAGGGCATCGGCGCCAACGTCTTTCAGGGCGGCTTCGACGCGCTCAAGCGCCACTTCGGCAGCTAGGCAAGAGCATGAGGAGGAGGAGACCATGACGATCCCATCCGCGAGCAGCATCGCCGTTGCTCTCGCTTGCGCAGGCTCCGTTTCGGCCATGGCCGCCGATCTGCCGCCGCTCGATCCCCAGCCGAACGCGGAGATGACGACGGCCGAGCATATCGAGGCGCTCAATGCCTGCGACTGGAACCGGCTGATGGCGCAGTATCCGCAGGAGGTGCTGATCATCCTGCCCAACGGTGTCTGGGTCGAGGGCCGGACGGAGGTCGGCAAGGTCTTCGAGGGTTTCTGCAAGCCGCGGGCGGAGGGCGGCTTCAAGGGCGCGACCTTCATCGCGGAGAAGACCAAGACGGTGGGCGACACGGTGAACATGTCCTGGCGTGTGGAGGCGGAGTGGCTGGCCGAGCCGTACAAGGGGGCCGACGCCTACGTGACCCGTGACGGGCTCATGTATGTGCAGGTCACGACCTTCGATCCCGCGGGCATGAAGTTCAAGTGACGGCCGGGCGGCGATGGTGAAGGTCATCCGCAGCACAGTGTTGGAGGCGCCGATCGAGGCGGTGTGGGAGATCCTGCGCGACTTCAACGGCCATGACCGGTGGCACCCGGCGGTCGAGACGAGCGCAGTCGAGCGCGGGCGAGCATCGGACGAGGTCGGGTGCGTGCGGCGCTTCCGGCTCGGCGACGGCTCGGAGCTGCAGGAGCAGCTGCTGACGCTCTCGGACCTCGAGCAGACCTTCAGCTACTGCCTGCTGGACACGCCGGTGCCGCTCTTCAACTACGTCGCGCATGTGCGCCTTTTCCCGGTGACGGACGGGGATGCGACCTTCTGGGAATGGGAGAGCCGGTTCGACACACCGAAGGGGCGGGAGGGCGAACTCCGCGATCTGGTGGGTGAGGGCATCTACGCCGCGGGCTTCGCCGCCATCCGGGCTGAGATGGGGCTGGAGGCCTGAGATGCTGAGCGTGGAGACCCATTCGACGCTTGCCGAGGCCGCCCGCGCGATGGGCGATCGGCGGCGCTATATGGGCGGCGGCACCATCGTCATGCGCGAGGCAAACTACGGTGCGTCCGGTTTCGACCGGATCCTGCGCACGACCGACCCGGTTTTGAGCGAGATCCGTCGGGAGAACGGCGGGGTCTTCATCGGCGCGGGCGTCACGATGGCGCGGATCGTGGCCTCGCCCGAGCTTGCCTTCCTCGCGCCGGCGGCCCGCGTGGTCGGCGGGCCGGCGGTGCGCAACATGGCGACGCTCGGCGGCAATCTATTCGCGCCCACACCCTATGGCGACCTTGCTACTGCGCTTCTGGCGCTCGAGGCGCGCGTGAGAGCCGCGGATGGCGGGGAGGAGCCGATCGAGCGGTTCCTGGCCGGGCGGGAGCGCTTCGGCGGTCTCGTCGCCGGGGTCGCGCTGACCCCACCGGAACGGGATGAATTCCGGTTCCTGAAGGTGAGCCGGGTGAAGCCGAAGGGCGTCTCCGTCCTCTCCATCGCTGCGCATCTGCCAAGGCCCGCCGGGCGCATCGCTGGCGCCCGCATAGCCTTTGGCGCCATGGGCCCCACGCCCCTTCGCGCCAAGAGGGCGGAGGCGGCGCTCGAAGGAGTGCGGCTTGATGCGGACGGGATCGCGCCCGCCCTCGCCGTGGCGTCCGACGGACTGGCCCCCGCGGACGACGCACTCGCCAGCGCATGGTACCGGCGCGAAGTCGCGCCCGTTTACCTTGCACGCCTGCTTCTCGAAGGGGAGCCCGCACGATGAAGACGCCCGTCACCTTCACCCATAACGGCGCCGAGACGGCGGTCTTCGTCGATGGTGGTGCGAACCTTCTCGATGTCCTGCGCCGCGGGGTGGGCGATCTCTCTCCGAAGTACGGCTGCGGGCAGGGGACCTGCGGCGCCTGCACCGTGCTGATCGACGGCGCGCCGCATCTTGCCTGCCTCGTTCTTGCGGAGGCCGCGGCCGGTCGACGGATCGAAACCACCGGTGGGTTGCAGACGGGTCCCGAGCCGCACCCCCTGCAGCGCCATTTCATGGAGGGTTTTGCCGCGCAGTGCGGCTATTGCACGCCCGGCATGCTGATGGCGGCGAAGGCGCTCCTGGACGATAAGCCTGCCCCGACGCGCGACGAGGTGGTCGAGGCGATCTCCGGCAATCTCTGCCGCTGCACCGGGTACGAGCCCATCGTCGACGCCATCCTCGCGGCAGCGGCGGAAATGCGGCGGAGGGCCGCCTGATGTCCTCCATCGAGTTTCGCAAGGACCTTTTCGCCGATGAGCGGGACGACACGCTCTCCGAGATCGGGCATCCGCGGATCCGGCAGGACATCCTCGGCCATGTGACGGGGCGCACGCGGTACTACGATGACCACCTCTTTGACGGGCTTTTGCATATGCGCTGCGTGCGCTCGCCCCACCACCATGCCCGCATCCGGCATATCGACACGTCGGCGGCGGAGCGGCTGGAGGGCGTGGTGCGCATCGTGCGGCCCTCGGACGTGCCACGGAACCTCAACACGCTTCTCTCCCTCATCGGCTTCGGGCGGGATGACGAGGCGCTGCTCTCTCCGACCAAGGTCGCCTATCGCGGGGAGCCGGTGCTCGCCGTGATCGCCGTAACCGAGCGGGCGGCGCGGGAGGCGGTCGCGGCAGTGCGCGTGGATTGGGAGGTGCTGCCCCATGTCCTCGACGTGGAGGAGGCCATCGCCCCCGGCGCGCCGAGCGTCAACGACACCTACCCGAATAACACCTTCGACTACCACGAGCGCTACGACCATCAGAAGCTGCGCTTCGGCGATGTCGAGGCGGGGTTTGCCGCGGCCGACCATATCGTCGAGGCCGAGTACCAGATGTCCCCCATCGAACAGGCGCCGATGGAGACCTGCGGGGCCATCGCCGCGCCCGAGACGAACGACCGCTATGTCTGCCACACGGCGACGCAGGCATTGTTCTTCTCGCTCGGCACGACCGCCAAGCTCCTCGATATCGCATCCTCGCGGCTGCATTTCATCGGCGGCACGGTGGGTGGTGGCTTCGGTGGCAAGGTCGACAGCATCACCGAGCCGATGGCGGTGCTGGGTGCGACGCTGACCGGTCGGCCCGTGAAGTTCATGTGGGATCGGGAGGAGGAAATGCAGGTGGGTGCGCCCCGCGGGGGGGAGCGCTGGCGCATCAAGGATGGCGTTGCGGCGGATGGGCGGATCCTCGCGCGGTCCTTCACCGGGTTCTTCGACGCGGGCGCCTATACCCGCCTCTCCTCCTACGCCATCGTGAAGGGGACTGGGCATCTGCCGGGCCCCTACACGATCCCGAACGTTGCCTCGAATGTCTTCTGCGTCTTCACGAACCGGACGCCGGCAACGGCCATGCGCGGCTTCGGCATCACCGGCGTCGACTTCGCCATCGAGTGCCATATGGACAAGGTGGCGGAGGCGGTGGGGATGCACCCCGTCGAACTCCGCATCCTCAACGCCTATCGCGATGGGGACATGAAGCCCCACCGGCGTGCGGCGAAGAACTGTGCGCTGATCGAGTGCTGCCAGGTCGCGGCGGCCAAGGCGGGCATTCGCCTCTCGCCCGAGATGGCCGCCGCGAGCAGCCTTGCGGGCGGGGGCGGTGCCCGTGCGGAGATCCCGGAGACGGCGGTGGATGAAGTGGGCCGGATCGGTGAGCGCCGTCAGCGTGCTCTTCCCACCGCGCCGCAGGAGGGTGCCACGACGAAGCGACGGGTGGCCGCCGGTACGCATGGTTCGTCGGTTGGGGCGGCCGCGCCGCAGCGGCCGGACATGGCCATGGACCCCCGCCGGATCGGCCACCGCGTCGAGGGCGGTGGCTCCCAAGAGGTCCCGGGTCAGGCCCGGGACATATCGCGCCCGGGCGTGCACCTGCCGCCCAGCCGACAGGCGCCGGAGCCCGTGACAAGACCCGCAGCAGCACCCCCGGCAGCGATACCGGCGGCCGCGCGCCCCGGGCTCGACCCGGGGCCTCCTGGGAGGGCTGCGGAACCGCCGACGTCGGCGCCCAAGCCCTACGAGCCCGCGCAGCCTTTCCAGAAGGGCGTGAAGCGCCCTGGCGTCTCGCGCTTCCTCTCCGGCACGCGGAGGCGTTGAGCGATGACCATGCACAAGGGGCGCGGCTTTGCCTGCATCAACTACCCGATCGGCATGAACCTCGGTGGCGACCCGAGCCAGGCGCTGGTGCACGCGACGCCGGACGGGAAGTTCATGGTGACGCTCTCGGCCATCGACCTCGGCCAGGGCATGAAATCCGTGACCCGCCAGATCGCGGCCGAGGCCATCGGGGTGCCCATTGCGGACGTCTATGTTGACACCGCGGACAGCGATACCGGGCCGCATGATATGGGCAGCTTCGCCTCCCGCGGCACGCACCGAATGGGCAACGCGGTGATCAGGGCCGCCACCGAGGCGCGGGCGCAGCTCCTCGAAGCCGCCTCGGAGGAGTTGGAGGTCGACCCCGCGGACCTCGACACCGACGGTCAGGGGGCGATCCATGTGCGCGGTGCGCCGAGCCGCTCGATCACCGTGGCCGAGACCGCCATAGCCGCGCAGTTCAAGCAGGGCCGCACGCTCTCCGGCCGTGGCATCTTCCTGATCCCGCCGAGCCAGGCGGATCCGGACACGGGCGAGATGACGCCGGTTTCCTGCTACGCCCACGCGGCCCTAGTGGTCGATGTCGAGGTGGATGACGAAACGGGCGTCGTGACCGTCACCGAGATCAACTCGGCGTACGAGGTCGGACGCGCACTCAACCCGAAGCTGGTGGAGCAGCAGCTTGTCGGTGGTGCCTGGATGGGTGTGAGCCATGCGCTCTACGAGACGACCGAGCCCTACTACCCCGCGCGCGACCACGGCCCGGTGGACTTCAACACCTACCTCATGCCCGGGCCCGGAGAGATCGTGCCGCACAATATCGCCGTGCTGGAGCGCCCGGCCGAGGACGCGCCCTATGGCGGCAAGGGCCCAGGCGAGATGTGCGCCAACCCCGTGCTGCCCGCCATTGCCAACGCGGTCTACGACGCGGTCGGCGTGCGCTGCGACACGCTACCGATCACGCCGGAAAAGGTGCTGCGGGGAATCCGCGAGAATGGCGGCGCGCAGCCCAAGGGCCGCCTCTGATGGCCGTCCGCCGCACCATTGCCGGCATCGGCTCGCCCGAGGATCTGCGCCATGCGCTGACGGCGGCACAGTATCTCGCGGATGAGGGTCTGGCGACAGCGGCGTATCTCGCATTGGCACTCGGCAAGCCGTTGCTGCTCGAGGGCGCGCCGGGCGTGGGCAAGACCGAGGCGGCGAAGGCTATCGGCGCGGTGCTGACGCGGCAGGTGATCCGGCTGCAGTGCTTCGAGGGGATCGACGCGGCAGCGGCGCTCTACGAATGGAACTACCCGCGCCAGATGCTCGCGATCCGGCAGGCGGGGGATGACTACGTCAATCTCTACGCGGACGAATACCTGCTCGAGCGCCCCCTCCTTGCCGCCCTACGCGCGCCGGAGGACACGCTGCTGCTTATCGACGAGATCGACCGGTCGGATCAGGAGTTCGAGGCATTCCTGCTCGAGTTCCTCTCGGACTTCTCGATCTCGATCCCCGAGACCGGAACCGTGCGGGCCGCCCGACCGCCCGTCGTCGTGCTCACCTCGAACCGGACGCGTGACCTGCATGAGGCGCTCCGCCGCCGCTGCGTCTACCACTGGATCGACTATCCCGATTCCGCGCTCGAAGCAGAGATCGTCATGACCCGCGCCAGCAGCGTGGTCGAAGCGACGGCCCGTGCCGTCGTAGAGGCGGTGGGGCGTCTTCGCGCCGAGCCGCTCGCCAAGCCACCCGGCGTCGCGGAGACCGTGGAGTGGGCGGAGGCGGCGACCCTCCTCAACGCTCAGGGAGCGGCTTGGCCGGAGGCGTTTCGCCGGGCCATCGGTGTCGCGCTCAAGGACCAGGACGACCTCGCCTACATGGCAGATCGGCTGGAGGGCGTGCTGCCGGGGGAGGCCGCATGATCTGGTTCCTGCGCCACGCGGACGGGACCGGGCAGGCGCCCGATGCGCCGCTCTCGCCCGAGGGTCAGTGCGCGGCTTTGGCGATCGTGCCGGCGCTCCAGTCACTCGACATCACGCGGATCGTGTCCTCCCCCTATGCACGGTCGCGCGAGACCGTGGAGCCGTTCGCGGAGGCGGCGCACCTCACGATCCACACGGATCCGCGGCTGCGCGAAAGGGAGCATGGCGCCGTGCCGCCCGGCGGCTGGGATCAGGAGGCGGAGATGATGTTCGCCGATCTCGATGCCGCACCCTTCGGCGGCGAAAGCCTCGCGGACGTCGCCGAGCGCGGACAGTTGGCGGTGGCGGAGATCATGGCGGTGGGCGATGGCGCGCTGATCGTCACGCATGGCCTATGGCTCTCCGTGATCCTCAGCGCCTATGGCCGCCCGCTCGACATCCCGAGCTGGCGGGCGATGCCGTGCCCGGCGCTTTTCGAGCTGTCCGACGCACGGGCGCGCGAGCTGGAGCTGCCGAGATGAGCGTGCCGCGCGCAGCGCAGCCCTTCGTGGCCTTCCCGGCGTTTCTCCGCGCCCATGGCTTTGCCGTGGCACCCGACCAGACCGCCGGGTTCGTCGAGGCCGTCGGGTTGCTTGGGCCGGGGAGCGTCGAGCAGATCCGCCGTGCCGGCCTCGCGATGCTGGCGATACCGCGGGAGCGGCAGGCGGAGTACGACGCGCTCTTTCGCGCTCATTTCCTGGGCCAGACCGTCTCCGCTCCGGTCGAGGGCGATGAAGAAGACGAGGTCGAGGCGCATGAGCCCGAGGACGGAGAGGCGGAGGCCGAAGAGGTCGACGACCTCTCCGAAGCAGGGGCAGAGGCTACTGCCGCCGAACGACTCACTGCCCGTGCGGTCGAAGCCGACGAGGATGCCGCACTGACCCGTTTCGCCCGTATGGCGCCGGCCCGGCTGCCGCGGCGGCGGAGCTATCGCTTTGCCGGCGCGCGGAAGGGGCGGCTCGATCTCAGGCGCACGTTGCGCGACGCAGTGCGGCGGGACGGCGAGGCGCTGACGCTTCTGCGCCGTCGGCGCAAGACGAAATCACGGCGGGTTGCGCTTCTGATCGACGTCTCAGGCTCGATGAAAGAGCGGACCGACGAGCGCCTGGCCTTCGCCCATGCGCTGGTGCAGGCGGGCGAACAGGTCGAGGTCTTCACGCTCGGCACCCGGCTTACGCGGATCACGGGCGAACTGAGGCAACCCAGTCGCGCGAGGGCACTGGCCCGTGTAGCCCGGTTGGTGGCGGATTTCGACGGAGGCACGCGGATCGGCGAGGCACTCGGCACCTTCCTCGCGATACCGCGCTATGCGGGGTTTGCGCGCGGCGCGCTGGTCCTTGTCCTCTCGGACGGGCTCGAGCGCGGAAGCCCCGATGCCATGATCGACGCGGGCCGCCGTCTTGGACGCATGGCCTGGCGGCTCCATTGGCTGACACCGCTCGCCGCGGATCCGAGCTACCGCCCGGAGACCGCGGCACTCGGCGCGTTGGTGCCCGACCTCGATGCGCTCGCCGATGGAGGCTCGGTCGGTGCCATCGTCGAGCATGTGCTGGACGTGGGGAGGGCGAGATGATCGACGCCCACCATCATGTCTGGCGCCAGACCGATCTGCCATGGCTGCTGGGCCCCGAAAGGCCGCGCATCTTCGGGCCCTACGCTGCCATCAAGCGCGACTACCCAATGGCCGAGTTCCTGGCGGATGTCTCCGAACAGGGGATCGAGAAATCGGTCTATGTGCAAGCGAACTGGGCGCCCAACTGGTTCGCCGACGAAGTCGCCTGGGTCCAGCGCGTGGCGGAGGAGACCGGCTGGCCGCACGCAATCGTCGGCTTTGTGGATGTGACACAGCGGGATATCCGGCCGGATCTCGACCGGCTGAAGGGGTTCCCGCTGCTGCGCGGTATCCGGCATCAGCTTCACTGGCACGAGAACCCGCTCTACCGCTTTGCCCCGAACGCGGATCTCTGCACCGACCCCTTCGTGCAGGCGAACATCGCCCAGCTCGCGGACTACGACCTCAGCTTCGACCTCCAGGTCTTCGCGCCGCAGATGATGGGTGCCGCCTCGCTGGCCGAGGCCTGTCCCGATGTGACCTTCGTCCTCCAGCATGCGGGTATGCTCGAGGATCTGAGCAAGGCGGGCCGCGCCGAGTGGCTGACGGGGATGAAGCGCCTCGCCGCCTGCCCCAACGTCGTCGCCAAGCTATCCGGCTTCGGCACCTTCCTGCACCGTAATGATCCAAAGCACATCGCCGAGATGATCGCGTCCACCGTGAAGCTCTTCGGCGCCGAGCGCTGCCTCTTCGGCTCGAACTTCCCGATCGAGAAGATCTGGACGACCTACCCCGACCTTATCGCCGCCTTCCGCGAGGGCGCCGCCGGCCTCTCGCCCAAGCAACAGGCCGCGATCTTCACCGACACCGCAGCCCGGGTCTACCGGCTCCAATAACCGACGGGACGAACGCGCCCGCCCACGAGGGAGAGTACCATGGCACTCACGATCCACGTTCTGGACTACGGCGATATCGAGCTTGAGACGAGTTTCCTCGTGCTCGGCCATGAGTGCGGACGGGTGCGGCGGGTGCCGGTCTACGGTTTCCTGATCCTCGGCGGGACGTACCCGGTGTTGGTCGATACCGGCTACCGGGATAATGCGATCATGGAGAGCCTTGGAATGCGGGGCCTCCAGTTCCACGACAACATGATCGAGAACCAGCTCGCCAAGCATGGGCTCAAGCTCGGCGACATCCGCTACATCCTGCACACGCATCTACACATCGATCACGCTGGCAAGGACGACAAGTTCCCGATGAACACGACCGTGGTGATCAATCGCCGCGAGATGGAGTTCAGCGTGAGCGGGATCATGTACCCGCAATATCCGAAGCCCGACATCCTGCACCTCGTCGAGCGGATTTATGAGCCGGAGGCGATGCGGTTTCTCGACCTCGAGATCTCGGGCGCGGAGGAGATCATCGCGGGCGTCTGGTGCGAGGCGGCGGGGGCTCACACCGAAGGTTCGATGAACGTGATGGTCGAGACGGCGGAGGGCGTCGCCTGCATCTGCGGCGACGTGATCTACGACTTCAACGACCAGATCGTGAACCACGTCATGACCAACAATTACATGGAGCCGCGGGTTACCGGGAACCATGCGGGGGCGAAGCGCGAGGAGAAAGCGCAGATCAAGAAGCTCCTCAACAACTACACCTTCCTGCTGCCGATCCATGACCGGCCCGCCAAGATCCAGCACGGCCAGGTCGTCGGGCGGCTGGGAATGACCGTGCCGGGTCCGATGACGGAGACGCTGCCCTCCCGGCAGTGGTTCCCCGCGTGACCCGGCACCCGCGTTCCCGCACACGGGCTCGTGATTTGCCCATGACCGAGGCTCCGACGGATTATCTGCCCAAGGGTCAAGGGCACGGTCAGCGGCGATGGGCGGTAAGCGATGAAGAAGACCGGCAAGGCGAAGCCGAGGAAGCGAGCGGCCAAAACGGGCGCGGCGCGGCAGCCTGCGAAGATGGACCGGCGCGCGCTGCTCGGCTGGTTGAAGGTCGGCGGCGTGGCGGCCGTGGTGCTCGGCGGGGTCGGCTATTTCACCGTCTCATCGGTTATGGCGACGATCGCGGAGCACGACCTCTCCCGCATCGGGCAGGGCAAGCCGGCGGTGGTGCAGATCCACGATCCGAACTGCACCATGTGCATCACACTGCAGCGCGAGGCCCGCGCGGCATTGTCCGAGATGGAGCCGGAGGCGCTCGACTACGTGGTGGCGAATATCCGCACGGCGGACGGGCGGGCCTATGCCAACCGCCACAATGCGCGGCATGTGACGCTGCTGCTCGTCGATGGTCGGGGGAGGGTGCGCCAGGTGCTGGAAGGCCCCAACACGCGCGAGACGCTCGCGCCGGCCTTTGCCGAGCATGCCGCCAGAGCAGCACGCACCAACTAGCGGCTGGCGGCCCCGTCCTTGGGGGCCGCAGATGAGCCACACCGTCGTCGACCAGCGCTTCACGCAGCTCATCGATCCCTACGCGCCCGTCCATCGCCTCGGCACCGGCTTCGTGTTCACCGAGGGGCCGATCTGGCACCCGACGGAGAGGCATCTCCTTTTCTCCGATATCCCCGGTGATGTCCGCCGACGTTACCGCGATGGGAGCGTCGAGGAAGTGCTGCGCCCTGCGAACAAGGGCAACGGGATGACCTATGACGCGGACCATAACCTGCTGGTCTGCGAGCATGCCACCTCGTGCGTCGCGCGCTTCCGACCCGATGGCACGCGCGAGGTTCTGTGCACGCATTTCGAGGGGCGGGAGCTCAACTCCCCCAACGACATCGTCGTAGGCAAGGACGGCAGCGTATACTTCACCGATCCGACCTATGGCCGGATGGAGCATTTCGGCGTGCCGCGACCGCTGCAGCAGGGCTTTCAGGGCGTCTACCGCCTGCCTCCCGGCCACCGCCCGGGCGACGAGCCGCAGCTAGTCTCCGACCGCTACATGTTCACCCAGCCGAACGGCCTCTGCTTCAGCCCCTGCGAGCGCTGGATGTGGGTGAACGACAGCGAGCAGATGAATATCCGCATGTTCGACGTCGCCCCCGACGGCACGCTCACGAACGCCCGCATCTTCGCTTCCGGCGTCAAGGAGAGCCTACGCGAGGGCATGCCGGATGGGATGAAGGCCGATGTGGACGGCAACCTCTATGTCACCGCGCCGGGCGGGATCTGGGTATTCGACTTTCACGGCATGAAGCTCGGCGAGATCCTGACGCCCGAGAAGGCTGCGAACTTTCATTGGGGCGGGGACGACTGGCAGACGCTCTACATCACCGCCTGCACGTCGCTCTACTCCGTCCAGATGCGCACACGCGGGCGAATCGAGCCCTTCATGCACACCCGCCCTGCGCCTCGACCCGTGCCAGCGAACGGAGGCACCCGGCCCGAACCCGCCCCGGCCGCAGGTGCTGCCACCCTGAGCATCAATCCTGCGCGTACGGCGCTCATCCTCCAGGATCTGCAGAACGATGTGATGATGGATGGCGGCGCCTTCGCCTCGACAGGCTCGCCGGATCACGCGCGTCAACAGAATGTCGTCGAGAACGCGCGCCGTCTGGCGGAGGCGTGCAGGCGCAAGGGCGTCACCGTCATCCATGTCTGGATGGTGTGCGAGCCGGGCCATCCCAAGCTCGCCCAGCACGCACCGCTCTTCCAGGGGCTGAAGGGCGAGAATGCTCTGGTGCGGGGCACCTGGGGCGTGCAGCCGGTGCCCGGGCTCGAGCCTGCGCCGGGAGACCTTGTCGTCGAGAAGATGTCGATGAGCGCGTGGGAGACGAGCCGGCTGGAGAGCTATCTCCGCCACGGCGGCATCGACACGATCCTGAATGCCGGCGCCTGGACCAACATGTCGGTCGAGCACACGGCCCGGACGGGTGCCGACAAGGGCTTCAGCATGATCGTGCCGGAGGATGCCTGCTCGACCATGAACGCCGATTGGCACCGGGCATCGATCGACTACGCGATGCAGAACGTGGCCGCGGTCACGTCGACGGCCGAGCTTCTGCGGGCGCTCGGCTGAGGGCATCGCGAGCCCAGGCAGGATGCGCGTTCAGGCCGGATGGCCGATGATGGTCAGGAGACGGCGCGCGGTCGCGCCCCAGGTCAGCTCGCCGGCGCGGACCTGGCCTGCCGCGATCAGCGCTTCGCGCTTCGCGGCGTCATCCCGCAGGCCGACGAAGGCATCGACCCATGCATCGACGTCGCGGGGCGGGAGCTTGATCGCTGCGTCCCCGCAAACCTCCGGCAGGGCGCCGGCCTTCGACACGACCACCGGGCAGCCACAATGCATCGCCTCCACCGGCGGTAGTCCGAAGCCCTCGCTGAGGGAGGGGAAGGCGAAGGCCGAGGCCCCCTCGTAGAGCGCCCGCAGTGCAGGATCCTCCACGCGACCGAGCAACCGTGCGCGACCGGCCGAGACCCCGTCAGGAAGGCGCGCGCCGACGAGCACAAGATCTATGTCCGCCAGGGCCGGTCGCGAGAATGCGTCGATCAGCAGCGCGACGTTCTTGTGCGGCTGCGCCGCAGCGAAGCTCAGGACATAGCGTCCCCTCTCCAGGCCGAGATCGGTGAGCGCGTTCTCGTCCGGCGTGACGCGCAGAATATGCTCGGCGCCATTGTGAAGGACCTGCCAGTCCGAGCCGAGCCCCGCCTCAGCGAGCGCTTCCGCCGAATGCTGCGAGACCGTCAGTCGGTACCGCGCGGCCCGGCAGGCGACGGCTTGCATAACTGAGTACCAGAGCCGGAAGGCGGGCGAGTAGGAGGCCGGGTGGGTCCGCGTCTGCGCGTCATGGGCCATCATCGCGTGACCGCGTGCCAGTATCGGTGCCGTGTTGGCCAGGTTGACGAGCAGGCCCTTCCGCGCGGCCCAGGCCAGCGCCGTCTGCTCCCACAACACACCTCGTGGCCCGGCGACCTCGCGCGTCTCGATCACGGTGAGTGGCGGCAGCCCGGAGACGCCAGGTGGGTGGAGCAGGGTAACGGACGGGCGCTCGCTCCGTGCCTGCAACTCCGCATCGAGTGCCTGCACGATCTCATGCACAACGCGCTGCACGCCGGTCCTCGGCGCCGACAGATATCTGCCGTTGATGAAGACAGGAACGCTCACCACCCACCCCGTCCGCTGTCCGGCGCCGGATGGAAAGCAAGCCGCTCCCCCAACGCCAACGGTGGGTTCGGGTAGCAGAAAAGCGCTAACGCTGAAAGGCTGAGAGCACTATGCTGCTCTGCAACAGCGTTGGATTGAGGGTGGATGGCGATGCGTGCTCCGCGGGTAGCACTTGTGCATTACTGGATGCTGAAGATGCGCGGGGGCGAGAAGGTCCTCGAGGAGCTGCTGAAGATCTGGCCCTCAGCCGATATCTACACTCATGTCGTTGATCGCGAAGCGCTTTCGCCGGTGTTCTCGAATGTGCGCATCACCGAGACCTTCGTCGGCTCGCTGCCGCGGGCCAAGCGGCATTACCAGAAATATCTGCCCTTCATGCCGCGTGCGCTGGAGGAGCTCGACCTATCGGCATACGATCTCGTGATCTCGTCGGAGTCTGGCCCGGCGAAGGGGGTGATCGCGCGGCCGGACGCGCTCCATGTCTGCTACTGCCATTCGCCGATGCGCTACCTCTGGGACCAGTATCCCTACTATCGCGACCGGTTCCCGCGACCGCTCCGCCCGGTCGTGAGCTTCATGTTTCACCGGTTGCGCCAATGGGACGCCGCCTCCGCGGCGCGCGTGGATGCCTTCGCCGCCAATTCATGGTTCGTGGCGCAGCGGCTTGGCCGCGCCTGGGGGCGGGACGCCACCGTCATCCACCCGCCGGTCGATCTCAGCGATCTGGGCGACGGACCAGTGGCGGGGCCCGGGGATAGGAGCGACTATCTCTTCGTCTCGGAACTTGTCGGCTATAAGCGGGCAGATCTCGCCATCGAGGCCTTTCGGGCGATGCCGGATCGAAAGCTTCTGATCGTCGGTGATGGGGAGGAGCGGGGGAGGCTCGAGCGCGATTTGCCGCCAAACGTCACGATGCTGGGCCGCGTCTCCCGCGAAAGGCTGCTGGAGCTCTTCGGATCGGTGCGGGCGCTGGTCTTTCCGGGTGAGGAGGATTTCGGCATCGTCCCGGTCGAAGCGATGGGCATCGGCTGCCCGGTCATCGCCTTTCGGCGCGGCGGGGCGACGGAGACGGTGAAGGCCGATGAGACTGGCGTCTTCTTCGACGATCAGGAGCCCGGTGCGCTGGTGGCAGCGGTGCAGCGGTTCGAGGGCATGGCCGAGCGCTTTGCGGCTGACCGGCTTCAGGCGCGCGCGCAGGAGTTCTCGCCCGAGCGGTTCCGGGAAAGCTTCTCGCGCTTCGTCGAGGATAGCTGGCAGCGCAAGCTTGCGCGCCGCCCGGCGGACAGTATCCCCGCCGCCGACCTCAGCATGACCGGCGCGCCCTGAGCGGGACGCGGGGGCGGGTTTGGCGATGGAGCGAAACGGACTGAAACGCCTGAGCGAGCGCCGGTTCAAGGCGGTCAAGGGCGATGTGACCTTCGCGCTGATGGCGAAGAACGAGATCGCGATCATCGGCGAATTCCTGGACCATCACCGCAGCATCGGCGCCACCCAGTTCCTGACCATCGACAACGGTTCGGACGACGGCACGTTGGAGTTCCTGCTCGAGCAGCCGGACTGCGTCGTCTACCGGACGGAGGATGCCTTCGCGGAGGCAAACTTCGGCATGGACTGGATCAACCAGTTGATGCGGGAACACGGCGAGGGCGGCTGGTTCGCCTATCTCGATTGCGACGAGCACCTGCAGTTTCCAGGAATGGATCACCGCAGCGTGCAGGAGTTCGCCGCAGCGCTGCGTGCCGAGGGTCACGACGCCGTCCACGCTGTGATGGTCGATATGTATCCGGCGGCCGATTTCGCAGGGATCGATCTTGCCGACCGGGACCGGCCCCTGGCCGAGATCATGAACTACTTCGACCGGGACTATGTTGTTCGGCGGCGACCGCACCGACCTTGGCGGGCCGGCAGACGTGCGCCGCTCCAGATCCTCGGTGGGCCGCGATGCCGGTTGCTCTCGGACCTCCGGCGCGAAGCCGGGCGGGGCTGGCGTCATGCAATGTTCGTCGGGCAGATCGACCGCTTCGTTCACAAGCTGCCAGCAGCGGCCTTGCCGCTTGCCTTCCGGCTTTGGCCGCGGCTCGTGCCGGCATTGCAGAAGACACCGCTTACCTTCGTCGGCCCGCATACGCGGTATCTGAATTCGCATGACGCCACGAACGTCGCGATTGCGCCGACGCTGCTTTGCCTTCTGCACTTCAAATTCTGCAGCGAGCTTGCGGTGAAGGACCGGGCCACCGGTATCGCCGAGCATCACTACCGCCGTGGCATGGAGCGCGAGCAGCTTCGCCTTGCGCTCCTCGACTGGAAGGCCGACACGCTCCTATACGAGGGAAGTGTCGAGTATCGGTCCCATCGAGACCTCGAGGAGGCTGGGCTCCTGGGTGATCGGTTCGCGGATGTCCTGACCCAGTACAACGCCTGAGACGCAGGAGGCGCGGGGTCGCCGAGCCTACGCCAGCCAGCGCTACCGGTTCAGCTTCGTTCGCAGAAGCTCTCGGGCGGCGAGGGTCGTGATGTGGTCGTCGTCGAAATAGAGCGGCTCCCAGCCCTTTGATGCGAAGCAGTGCCGGGCGTCGCAGAAGAAGTCCCGCGGGTCGAGCCGTTCCTCGGGGCGGACGAAGGCGTTGAGCGCCGCCATCATTTCCCCGGCACGCTCGTCATAGCTACTGCGGGTCATTGCGATAACGCGACCATTGTCCTCGACCGGACCGAAGAGGGCGAGCCGGGCCATCGGCGCCGTCATCTCGGGCGTGGGATAGAGGACGAGGACCTGCTTGCCGGCCTCCCGCAGCAGGCGGATGCTCTCCTCGTAGCTCGCCCAGTAGGCCGCCAGCTTTTCGCCGCGCGTGCGCCCTTCCTCGATCGTCGGCATGAAGGCTTCCGGGTCGTAGTTCGCCCAGGCGTTGTTGCCGAGCAGGTGCTGGCCGTGCCGATTGACGAGCAGTACGAGCTCGATGCGGTGATCCGACAGCACAGCCTCGAACGCGTTTCGATACCATGTGGTGCAGCCTGGCTGCGTCGAGGTGACGAGCAGGGATGGTGCACATGCAGCGAAGGCGAGATGCTTTACGCCACCGGGCCCGATGATGTCGTCGAGCGCGTGGGCGAAGACGCTGCCGTGGCTGTCGCCGAGCACGGCGGCGACCGGTGTCGCGCCGCCATGGACGCAAGCTTTCGCGATCTCCTGGCTTGTGCGGCGCCCGCCGACCACGCATTCGGGATCGGCCGCGATCGTCTCGCTGTGCTTCGCGCTGGCGAGGAGCGAGACATAGGTGCTGTCGAAACGCTGTGGCAGCCCGCCTGTTCCAAGAGCCAGGGCCGCGACGAGCGCGACGGAGGCAACGCTTGCCGTGCCGACGACGACCCGAGGCATGCGTCTCTGTCCCGATGGCGCCGCGCTTGGCTTGTGCCGCCGCCACGGCACCTCGACCCAGTGCCAGCTCGCCCAGGATGCGAGGAAGATCAGGGGCGTGAGCGCCAGGAGCACGACCGGCTCCACGGGCTCGAGTGCCGAGAGCCGCACGAAGGCGAACAACGGCTGGTGCCAGAGATAGGCGCTGTAGCTGAGGAGCCCGAGGGCGAGGATCGGGCGCCAGCCGAGGATCATCGCCACGAACGTGCCTTGCCGCGCCGCGGCCACGATCAGCGCGGCGCCACCAACGGGTAGCAGCGCATAGAGGCCCGGAAACGGCGAGGTCTCGAGCACGAAGCTCGAGGCCAGCACCATCGCCAGCCCGACGATGGAGAGAGTCTCGCGGAGCAGCCTGCTCGCCGGGGAGGGGCCTGCCAGCCAGTCCGGCACGGCTCGGCCTCCGGCGACAAGGAACGACGGCCGCTCCACCCACGCGATGATCACCCCGACCAGCAGTTCGAAGAAGCGTGCAGGCAGTAGGTAATAGGCGGCGTTCGACGCCGTCTGCGCCGCATACTCCGAGATCGCCAGGCCGGCGAAGAAGCCGAGCACCAGCAGGATCAGGGTCCAGCGTTTGATGTAGCCGAAGGCGAGGAAGAGGCAGAGCGGGAAGACCAGATAGAACTGCTCCTCGACCGCGAGGCTCCAGGTGTGCAGCAGCGGCTTCAGCTCATTGTCCGCGTTGAAGTACCCGGTATCGAGCCAGAAGAAGATGTTCGAGACGGCGAAGAGCGTTGCGAGGACACTCTTTCCATAGGCTGCCAGCTCGTCAGGCGGCATGATCGCGAGCGCCGCAATCGTCGAGGCGATCAACACCAGGATCAGGGCCGGTAAGATCCGCCTTGCGCGGCGCTCGTAGAAGCGCAGGAAGCTGAAGCGGCCCTCGTCAAGCTCGGTGAGGATGATCCGCGCGATGAGGTAGCCGGAGATCACGAAGAACACATCGACGCCGGTGAAGCCGCCGCTGGCCGCGTCTAGGCCGCTGTGGAACAGGATCACCATCAGCACGGCGATGGCGCGCAGGCCGTCGATCTCCGGCCGATAGCCGGCCTGTGCGACAGGCAGGACACGGGCGCTGGGCAACGAGAAGAACTTGCTAAGCATGATACACCACCCCGATGGGCAACACAGCGAACGGCTTCGATGCGGCAGGCACGATCCGGGACCCACGGTCCCTAGCGTTGAAAGCGGTTCGGGACTTCGTTCTTCATGGCGAGCATCCGCCTCAGATGATCCAGGATCACCCGGCTCTTGCGCCTAGCCCTGAATGCGAGCGTGGCCGCAGCGGTGCGGCCGACCGCGACCGCGGAGGTGACGCTCAACGCCTCGGGGTAGAGCATCTGCCGCGCGCCCATATCAAAGCAGGGCTTGCCCGACAGGCGGGAGATGGCGACCGCTTGGGCCGTCTCGCTCTCGACGAAGAACCGGGCGAGCGGGTCGGCAGCAAAGACCTTGGCCTTGAATTCTCCATGGTTGCCAAGCCGTCGGCGATCTTCCGCCGTTGGCAGGTCGAGCATGACGAGTTCGTCGTAGCGAATGCCATGACGGTCGAGCCATTCGGCCGTCGGTGCCCGGTACTTCTCGAGCCGGCTCGTGACGATCTTCCGGATGCGATAGCTTGGCCGCATCAGCGGCGTGGCCGTGCGAACGAATTCGAGGTACCGCGCGCCGTCGTCGTTCTGCTCCGATGTGGGATCGACGCAAAGCACGCCGTCCATGTCGAGGCAGGCATCGCCCATCATCTGCGTGTGGAAGAGGTTCCACTCGAAGACCCGCGGGAAGCTCACCGCTTCGAGGACGATGTCGGCATGGCGCTCGGCACCTCTCGCTCCATAGGCCGTCAGGGTGGTCACGCGGGCTGACGGGTACTTTTCCTCGATGAGCGCTTTCGCCTCCACCATCGCAGCGCCGGTATTCACGCTATCATCGACGAGGAGAACGTGCCGGGCATCGTCCGCGCGTTCGAGTGTCGAGGCGGCGCTGCGGCTCCGCCCCTTGCCGCCGATCTTGCCTTCGAGAAACGCGGGCAAGTCGACGACGCGGGAATTCATCAGGAGCGCGATGTTCAGGGCCGGCAGCATGCCGCTGCGAGGAATGCCGACGACGATATCGATGTCCGAAGGTACCCGGTGGACCGAACTCCACACCAGGTTGGAGAGGTCCGTCAGACCGCGATAGTTGAGATGCCCGTTCATAATCAGTTCTCCAAACGCAACTCACGCACCAGACATCGGCCGCCGTTCAACTCGGTGCTTCGGGCACCAGCGACACCATCAAGAGATCGCCCGGACGAAGCGGCGTGCTTGCGGCGGCGCCGATGGTCTGGCCGCCGCGGACGATCTTCATGTCGAAGAAGCTCGGGTCGACCAAGCCGCCGAGGTCGTTCACCAACAGGAGCTTGCGCCGCTGTGCGTCCTCGCTGATCCGGTTGGCGCGAATGGCGTCCTGCGTCACGCGCACGCCCTCCATCGCCTGTTCGAGACGCGCACCGCGGAGACGGACGATCTCTGCCGAGAGATCGACGCGCCGGTCGCGCGCCGCGCTCAGTGCCACCTTGAACTCGATGATCCGGGCATTCGCCTCGGTGATGAGGCGTTCGAAGCGTTGCAGCTCGTTGGCGGGTCTCAGGCCGCGGTCAACGAGGCTCTTGACCGTATCCCGCTCCTCCGCCTGCAGTTCGGCAACGCGCTCCTGGCCCTCGATCCGGTCCTCGAGGAGGGCGATCTGCTCTTCCGCCTCGACCACGCCTTCGCGCCAGAGGCGGGTGAGCTCGGTGGCGATCTCCGCCTCTTCGCGCAGGATACGCGCTTCGATCCTCAGCGCGTCCTCGACCTCCTCGTTCTCGGCAACCTCGTTCATCGCCGCATCGATGCGGTCGCGGCCGTCGGCCTGCGCCTCGAAACGGGCGAGCCTGATGAGCAGAGCAGCGTGTTCGACATCGAGCCGAGCGCGATCCGCCTCGATATCGTTCACCATCAGTGCCCGCTGCGTCGCGTCCATCGAGGCAAGCGTGAACCCGCCGGCAAGACCCACCGCGGCGCCGACATTGAGCGCCGAATGGAAGTCTACCGCGCCCGGGTTGCGCACGCTGCCGGACACGAGAACCGGTGCCATGCCCTGCAGGGTCAGCGAGGCGGCCGGTTCCACGTAGATGTTGGCCTCGCGCGCGGCCTCGTCGGCACGGGCTTCGGCCTCGTCGAGCGTGAGGCCGACGACCTGAATGCGTCCGACGCCCGGCAGGGAAAGATCGCCGTTGGGATCGACACGCGCCGCGGCCTCCTCACCACCGCTGAAGCGCACGAGGATCTCGTCACCAATCGTGATCCGGTAGCCGCCATCCGCAATGGCAAGACTGGCGGTCACGAGCAGGGTCACGACCGAGAACCCGAACGGCCGCAACAGTCTACCGGCTACGTCATGGACGGTCTGCGGGATGGAAATACTGCGCACCACACACATGGCTCACTTACTCCTACGCGTCATGTTGAGCACCAGACCTGCGAACTGGACCCCGACATCGGAAAGGGCGCTGATCCCGCTCTGCACCGAACGGCGGGAGGTGCGGCGCGAGTCCACGATGTAGAGACAGGTATCCGCAACGTTGCAGAGCACGAGCGTATCCGCGACCGATAGCGTCGGCGGCACGTCGATGATCACGCCGTCGTAGCGGCGACCGAGATCCGCCATCAGTGAGCTGAAGGCTTCGACCGTAAGGGCGTCGGACATCGGCGACAGAGACTTCGCGCAAGGCAGGACGTCGAACCCTGCATCGGGCAGATGGACGATAGCTTCCTCGACCTTGTGCCGCCCCGAGAGCACCGAGATCAGATCGCCTCGATCCTTCAGGTGCTCGCGCATGCCCTTGCTGAGCGTCGGGTTGCGGATATCCGCATCCACGACGATCACGTTGCTGCCGAGCCTGCTGGAGAGATAGGCGAGCGAGAGGCAGATGGTCGTCCGCCCCTCCCCGGCTACCGAGGAAGCGATCGCGATCGAATTCACGCCATGGGAGAAGCGCGACAGGAGAAGGTTTGTCCGAAGCTGACGAAGCTCCTCGGAAAACACCGGTGCCTTGTCCGAGTTCAGCCGGCGCAGCAGCGGTGCGCCGCGCAAACGGCGGTCGCGAGGGATCGAGGCGAGGACCGGCAGGCCGATAAGGGCGTCCGCCTCTCTCTCATCCCGAATGCGTGGGGCGAAGATCTCACGCATGAAGACGATTGCCGCGCCGAGCGCGCCGCCGATGATCACAGCGATGGCAAGGACCAGCGACCGCTTCGGCCAAAAGGGGCCCGGCGGCACTTCGGCGCGGGCGATCACGCGTGCGCTTGCCTGACCCTGCTCCGCCTGCGCCCGTGCCTCGTTCAGGCGTGAGAGGAGGCTCTGATACATCTCGCGCGTGGCATCTGCCTCACGCTCGAGCTGGCGGAGCTGGATCTCGGCTTGCGACAGCGTGACGATGCGGCCCTCGAACTCGCGCGCGCTGCGCTCGAGACCTGTTTCCCGCATCACCGCGACTTGCCGCTGGTTCTCCACGCGACTTCGGTAATGGTCGACTTCCGTCGCGAGGGAGACGTCGATCGCGCTGATCTTCGCGTCGATGTCGAGCACCAGCGGATGGCCGTTGCCATGCCGTGCGCCAAGTTCCTCGCGCTCGCTCTCAAGACGCGCGCGGTCCGCTTTGAGCTGGAGGGCGAGAGGCGAGTCGATGATGTCCGAGGTCGCCGTGCGCCCCTCGGTCGCGATCATCGTATCGAGCCGATCGAGCTCCGCCTCGATGGCGAGGCGATCCGCCCGGGCGACCGAGATCTGGCGGGACAGCTCATCAAGCTGCTGGTTTGCGGGCGTGAGACCCGATTGGCCCTGCGCGATGTTCTCGGCGCGCCGCGCCAGCACCGCGGCCTCTGCACTTTCCACGTCGCGCTCGAGAAGTCCGATCTGGCTCTCGAGCCAGGTCACGGCCGAGCGCGTTGCCGAGCGCCGCTCCTCGAGCTGGCTGTTGATATACTCTGCCGCGACCGTGTTCGGGACGAGCGCCGCAAGTTCGGGATCGGTGGAGGTGTAAGAAATCTCAATGACGTAAGAGACGCCGTCCCGCGAGACATTGAGATCGCCCTGTAGCGCCCGCGTGATGCGC
The DNA here is from genome assembly GCA_039815685.1 of Pseudomonadota bacterium. Classification (GTDB taxonomy): domain Bacteria; phylum Pseudomonadota; class Alphaproteobacteria; order Rhodobacterales; family Rhodobacteraceae; genus Thermohalobaculum. The sequence continues at coordinate 154,281 of JBCBYV010000008.1, forward strand.
TCCGGGCTCAGCGGATCGCCCTCGGGAACGGGCGGGACGGGCAGACCCAGGGCCGTGCGCACATAGCCCGCCGCCTGATCGAAGACCTGCTTGGGGACCGATGGCGTCAGAAGTTCCGCCGTGAAGCCCGGATGCTCGGCGAGGTTCAGCTTTTCGGCCACGGTGCCAAGGAGCACGTTCGAGCTGATCACCGTCGCCTCGCCGGCCACCGCAGCCTCGTTCAGCTGCAAGCTGGAGACGACCTCTTCGCCAGTCGTGATCCGGCGCTGACGCTGGTCGAGCATGAGCTTCGTCTCAGCCGCATAGATCGGCGCCGTCTCGACGATTGCGAACATGCCGACAGCGGTGGTGAGGACGATGCACGCAGCGATGAGCCAGCGCCCACGCCACATGATACCCACGATACTGACGAAGTCGATGAACTGCCGATCTGCAGATCCGGACCTGTCCGGAGCGCGATACGCCTGCTCAAACCCTTCCTCAGTGGGAGTGAAACGATTCATACCTAAACTGCACCCACCATACTCGTCCGCACCGGTCCCGCTGAGCGTGACCGCTTCCCACTAAGCGCGCGGACATCCATAACACAACCTTAACAAGAACGGTCTGGCTTGCGAAGCTACAACTGCTCACGGCCGCGTTGCGTCGCGAAATATTCCATTTTGGCGAGCTGTTGCCGCGCAGGGCGTGGAATTATGCCGCGTTTTTGGGCGTTGAGCGCACGCAAGAGTTGCAGTGACCCCCTCAACCGTCATCGAATCTTGACTGTCGGTACTCAATCGGAGGGAGAGCGCTCCTGAGGCCGCGTTAACGCTTTCGACTGCGGGGGCTCTCTGGCAAAGTGGCGATGCGGCAGGTGGGTGGCCGCAGATGCGTATCGTGAGGGGTGGATATGGCGAGTATCGCAGAGGACGATCGAGGGCACGAGCCGGCAGCGTCGCAGGGGATCATCTTCGCTTCCACGGGCGATGCCTATACCGACATCACCTACCAAGCCGCGGAGAGCCTCAAGCGCTGGGATACGCACCGTCCGATCGTGCTCTACACCGACAAGCCGCGCCCGCTCGGCCCGTTCTCATCGGTCGAGGTGCTGGAGCGGCCATGGCGCCGCTCCAAGCTCGATGCGATGGCGCTCTCGCCCTTCGAGCAGACGCTATATCTCGATTCAGACGTTCTTGTGCGCGCGCCGCTCGATGAGATTTTCGCGGTGCTCGACCGGTTCGAATTCGCCGCCGCGCAGGACCGGGATATCAATGGTGGACAGGAGGGGCGATACTGGCGCCAGCCCCTGCCGCCAAGCTTTCCGCAGTACAACAGCGGTGTGGTTGGCTTCCGTAAGACGCCGCGCGTGACCGCCCTCATCGACGCGTGGCGCGGCCATGTGCGGGAGGAGAACCTACCCTATGACCAGCCGGTGTTGCGCGAGTTGTTGTGGCTCTCCGAAGTGAGGGTCGCCACGCTGCCGGAGGCCTTCAACCTCGTCCGCTTCCAGCAGATGGCGGCCTGGAGCCATCGCGACCTCGCACCCCGGATCGTGCATGCGCAACGGCTACACTACCACATCTCGCGCCCCGACGTCCCGCGCGTGACTGAAGAGGGAGCGCTGCTCGGGCCCGGGCTGCGCCGGATGGCTCGGCTTCTCGATGCATCCGACGCGCATCGCGCGGCTCTTCTCGGCGCGCCGTCCCCGCGCATGACCCCTGTCGGCTTTGGCCTGACCCGAATTCTCGCGGCGGCGGAGCTGGTGATCGGGAAGCTCAGCGCGACTGCAACGACTGCGATCCGCCGAGTCATCCGGCAACTCGGCCTCGGCCGGGAGCAGATCTCGGAAGAGGCAAAGCAGGAACGCCGCGTCCGGGAGGAAGCGGCGAAGAATGCGCCGTGCCCCGCGCCGATCGCCCGGCCCCGGAAGGAGCCGAGCAACGCCGACGTCTAGGCCAGCAGGTTGTCGGTCACGGCATCGGCAAGGTTGAGCGCGATCTCGCCGTAGCTCTCGTTCGTGTAGTGGATCGAGTCGTTAAGCGTCAGCGACGTCGATGTCGGGATGACGAACACATTGTCGAGCGCTGCAGCCACCGCCGCCTGTGCGTCCCTGATCGGCTGCAGCACACCGGTCGGCCCGCCGAGGAACGAGCCCTCTTCGGGGAAAGCGCCGATCTCCTGAATGAAGATCGGGATATCCGCGCCGTAGAGCGTCCGGAACTCCTGGAAGATCGCGAGTGTCGCTGCTTCCAGATCGTCGGCAATCCCCTGAATGTCGGATGGAGAGACGGCCGCGCGCGCATCGCTCTCGCCCTGGGCCCAGATGATCGCATCGACGTCCTGGCCGTTCGCAAGGGCCGCATCGATAGCTGCGACAGCCGCATTGAAGGCGTCGCCCGGATTTCCGGTGTTATTGTTCCACCAGTAATTGTTGGTCTGGATGTCGATATTCGAGGCACTGCCACCGCTCGCAGCCTCAATCAGCGTCGTGTCGCCGCCGAGCGTTCCCTCGACCTCACGCTCGAACACCTCCGCCCCGAGGATGCCGAGATTGGTCGCGTCGTTCGATTGAACGGTGAAGTGCCGCTCGGCGTTCGACTGCCCGGCGAAGACGATGACGTCGAAGTCTCCGGGCGCGAGGGCGTTCGGCACGGGCGCTTCGGATGGTGTGACCTCGAGGAAGTCGATCCGCGCAGGCTCACCGCCGTTCGGCGTGCCTTCGATGGTGATCACGTCGCCGTTCACCAGTGGGACGTCGTCGATGAAGAGCGACCTGTAGGCCTGCGGGTTGTTGGGGCTCGAGGTGATGTCCTCGTCGAAGATCGTGCCGCCGATGCTCATCCCGTTGAGCTGGACGTCGACGCTCGACTGCCCGTCGTTCTCGTCGATGTAGACGAGGCGGAGATCGAAGGTGCCGTCGGCACCGCCATGCGCGAAGCTCGCCGTGGAGACGCCGGAGGCTGCGATCAGTGCGCCGCCCGATGCGGTGGAGGAGGACTGCTGGGAATAGCCGTTGAGCGTCAGGTCCTCGGCCTCGATCCGGGTGCCGGACTGAGGGTCCGGCTCGGGGTCCGGGGCGGTGACATCGACGGTGACGGTTGCGGCGGCGGAGACCTGCCCCTCGGTGTTGGCGACGGTGTAGGTGAAGCTGTCCTGCCCGTCGAAGCCCGGGTCGGGGGTGTAGGTGATCACGCCGTTCACGCCGATGACGACCCCACCGCCGCCGGGGCCGGAGATCACGGTGACGCTCGTGGGATCGAGCGGTGTGCCGTCGGGATCGGCGTCGTTCGCGAGGACCGTGATATCGACCGGTGTCTCCGCATCCGTCGAGGCGCTGTCGTCCCCGGCGCTCGGCAAAGGGTCGAAATCGCCGACATCGGTGAGCTCGACGTAGTCAAGCCGCGCATACTCGCCCGCATCGACGTTGCCGGCGAAGGTCAGCACGTCGCCGGCA
>JBCBYV010000005.1:0-229427 GCA_039815685.1 Pseudomonadota bacterium
CGCCCCCGGCACCGCCATCCCCTCCGCAGTCTCCGCCATCGCCTCCACCGTCACAGCAATCACCTCCTCCGGCTCCGCCATCGCCTCCACCTGCTCCGCCATCACCGCCGCCGGCACCGCCATCGCCGCCACCGGCACCGCCATCGCCACCACCGGCACCGCCATCGCCACCACCGGCGCCGCCATCGCCACCACCGGCACCGCCATCACCGCCACCGGCGCCGCCATCACCGCCGCCGGCGCCGCCATCGCCGCCACCGGCACCGCCATCGCCACCACCGGCACCGCCATCACCGCCACCGGCACCGCCATCACCACCGCCGGCACCGCCATCGCCGCCACCGGCCCCGCCATCACCGCCACCGGCGCCGCCATCGCCACCACCGGCGCCGCCATTACCGCCACCGTCGCCTGTGTCGTTCTCCACTAGTCGTGTGCCGAAGAGCCCGCCCGGCGTCGGCTCGGGTTGATCGACACCGTCACCGTTCGAGGCTCGCGGTACTTCGCTGCCGAAGAGCCCCGTCGCGCCGCTGCCATCGTCATTCGCAAGGCCGCTCAGACGCATGCCACCACTGCCCGACGCGCCACGTTGTCCGAAGGACATGATGGGCTGGCCACCGCTGCTCGTCTCGGACGCGGTCGCGGAGACGGTCTCGGGGCTCCCGGCATCCGTGAGCGCCTCGGCCGCACCACCCGGACGAGCGAGCGAGATGCGCCCCGGATCAGCTGCCAGCGCACCACGCAGCTCGACCACATGAAGGCCAGGATCGACGGTTGTCATCGCCTCGACCACACCGCCGGCATGTCCGTTCAGCTCGAGCACGCGCTGCCCGTCGATCAAGATGCTGCCTGAGGATCCGGGGGGCACGGCGATGCGCAGAACACCGCGCGCATCGACGCTGATGCGGTAGACTGCGACCTGTGCCTGAATGCCCGTCGATAGCCTGTCGGTCGACTGGGCGATGCCGGAGCTGGGGATGCTCGAGAGAAGCGCGAGAGCACAGACTCCACACATCAGGGATGACGGCCGCATCGTGATCTCCCGCAATTTCGTCAAAGACGCTTGAAATATGACCGACCAATCCCATAGCGCTACAGCAAATCGCGGAGCTAACAAAATGGCCTCACTCACGCCCAAAAGTCGCCACAATGCCGCAACTAGAAATTGCGTGGTGTCCAATTGACCCCAGAATGTGCGGCTTTCTCTATGCAAGCGGGCACTGGCGCGAGATAATGCCTTTTGTCTTAGTCACAGCGCGGTGCTGAGGGAATGCAAGACACGGGCGCGCTCGTCGGTACGCACAACACTCAAACTAAAACCGATTCTTCGATAACCCACCTGGGACCGCTGGCGGAGCGGCTAGGCAACGTGTTCGTGGCCGAGGAGAGGCTGACGCGCGCCGATCTTCTGCGTGCCGCGGCGCTCTCGGAGCGGAGCGGGCAACCCTTTCGACTGCTGCTCGACCGTCTCGGCCTCGTTTCCGCCGCAGATTGGGCCATCGCCGCGGCAAGCGTGACGGGGCTGCCGCTGGTCGAAGCCGATGCCATTCCCCGCCGTCTGCCGATTGACCCGCGACTGTCCAATGCCTTCATGCGGCGCTCTGCCGTGCTGCCGCTCGAGCTCACTGCCGAACGCGCGCGTTTCGCAACACCAGACCCTCTCGATCCGCACACCCTTTCTGCGCTGAGGCTGATCTTCGGGGACCGGCTCGAGCTTGCGGTGGCGTCGGATCGGGACATCGATGCAGCCTTCGCACGCACCGACACGCCAGAGCCCGACAGCGACGAAGACGGGTTCGGCTTCGAGATCGGCTCCGCAGGCACCGACGATCTCGAACGGCTGATCGAGCTTGCGAACAACGCGCCGACGATCCGTTTCGTCGAAACCCTCTTTGCCGAAGCGCTGACGCGCCGGGCGACCGACATTCATATAGAGCCGCTGGGGGAGCGCCCCCGCATCCGCTTCCGCGTGGATGGAATCCTCGTCGAGGGATCCGCACCTGCTCCGGCCATCTATCGCGGCGTCGTCTCCCGCCTGAAGATCCTCGCCCATCTTGATGTGGCCGAGCGCCGACAGCCGCAGGACGGACGGATCGCCTATCGCGCCGACAACAGACGCGTTGACATCCGCATTGCCATTGCGCCCACGATCCACGGCGAGGCTGTCACGCTTCGCTTCCTCGACGCCCGCACGGGTCTGACGGAGCTTGGCGCGCTGGCGATGCCCGGTGACGTGGCAGGAACGTTCCGCGACGCGCTCGCGATGCCGAACGGTCTGGTACTTGTCACGGGCCCGACCGGGTCCGGCAAGACCACGACGCTCCACGCAGCCCTTGCCGAATTGAACGACATCGGCCGCAAGATCGTGACGATCGAGAACCCGGTCGAGATCCTGACCCCTGGGCTCATTCAGATCGAGGTCGATCACGGCCTGGACTGGACCTTCGCCAACGCCCTTCGTGCAATCCTGCGCCACGATCCCGACGTTTTGATGGTGGGCGAGATCCGGGACGAGGAGACGGCGGATATGGCCGTGCGGCTGGCGCTGACCGGCCATCTCGTCTTCTCGACCGTCCACACCAATTCGGCGAGCGAGGGGCCGACGCGACTAGCGAACCTCGGCGTGGCTCAGCACTTGATGGCATCCACCCTCCGCATGGTCGCTTCCCAGCGCCTCGTGCGCGGGCTCTGCCGGGGTTGCGCGAAACCGGCGGGCGCGGCCGCGCGAGAGAGGTTCAAGAAGATCTGCGGTGAGGCGGTGGCCGCTAATGCGCATTGGCAGCCACCGGAGCAAGCCGATCTGCGCGAGCCCGGCGGCTGTGCCGAGTGCGGCACCCAGGGCTTCCGCGGGCGCATCGGCGTCTTCGAGGCCATCGGCGCGGACGCGGCCCTCGCCTCACTCGACCCGAGCTTCGAGCGGCGCCACCGAAGTATGGGTGAGCATGGGCTCGAGCGTGTGGCAGCCGGTGAGACCACACTCGATGAAGTGTTGCGGGTGGTCGGCCCGCCAAGGGCGTGGTCATGAACGCACCGGAGCCCATGCGCCTGTTCCGCTACGTCGCCCGCGATGCCGACGGCCGCCGCAATGTCAGCAGCCTCAACGCACCGGACATGACGGCCGCCCGGGCGGAACTCCGGCGCCGCGGCCTTCACCCCATTTCTTTGTCCCCATCCGATGGATCGGACAACGACACAGCGCCGCAGCGGCCGGAAGAACGTCCGCGCAGTGCGGCGGGTCAGGAACCGTCGGGCAGAGGGGGACGCGGCGCGGCTCTCCAGTCTGGCCCTCGCGCCAGCGAAGAACGGGCGTTGGCGCAGCGGGCATCCGAACGTGGAGCGCGAAAGTCCGCCCGGACGCTCCGCCTCGCCGATCAGGCGTTGCTGCTCGATGCGCTGGCCCGGTTTATCGAACGGCGCATCAACCCGGACCGGGCGCTCCTTATCCTTGCGCGCGGTCAGTCCCGCGTCCTTGCGGCGGCGGCGGAAGACGTGCGGCGCCACGTGCGCACGGGCCGCTCCCTGCCGGACGCGTTGCTTGAGGCGGGCGCGCTCGACGACCCCGCCGCAACGGCGCTGCTGCGCGCAGGCGATGCTTCCGGCGATCTCGCAGGCGCGTTGGAGACCGCGGCACGCATTCTCAACGGTCGCCTTGCGGCAGGGCGCAGGCTCGTCTCCGGCCTCATCTATCCCGCCATCCTGCTGCTCGTCTCGCTCGCATCGGTGGGGCTTGTGCTGATCGTGATCATCCCCGAGTTCCGGCCGCTGGTCTCGGAGCGCCTGCACCTCATTCCACCGCTCGGACAGTTCATCTTCAGCGTCTCGGCGGCGCTCGAGACGCTATGGCCGCTCTTTCTCACAGGCCTCGGCCTTGTGGGTTTCGCCGTGGCTCGTCTGCTGCGCCGCGGTCGGCTGACCCGCGTGTTGTTGCGTCTTGCTCGCCGTCTGCCGCTCCTGGGTCTCGCCGTCGCGGATAATCGGGCGATGCTCACGCTGCGCATCCTCGGCTCGCTGCTGGGGCGCCGGGTGCCCGTCGTACAGGCGCTCGACATTCTCGCGACGACGCCACCCAACCCCGATCAGGCGGACGCTACCCGAGCGGCAACCAGGCGCGTCGAACGGGGTGAGCCACTGTCCGAAGCCTGCGAAGCCGAACGGCTGCTTCCCCCGGCAGCCATAGAAATGATGCGTATCGGGGAGGAGACTGGCACGCTGCCCAGCCTACTCCTCCGGGCGGCGGACGACCTCGAGGAAGCTGCAGCCCGACGTATGACCCGCGTTCTGACACTCATCGAGCCGGCGCTGATTGTAGGCGTCGGCCTCGTCATCGGGATTAGTCTCTATGCCCTCTTCACAGCCATCACAGCCGTCAACACCATCACACTTTGAGCGGCTGCTCAGGGCAGTCCTCCGCGCGGCCTCGAGGCCGCGCCGACGCCGCATGGCGCGGGGCTTCAGCCTCGTGGAGATGCTCGTCGTCGTCGCGATCGTTGGTCTTCTGATCGGGCTCGTCGGCCCCGCCGCCATGCGTCAACTGCAAAGCTCGCGCAGCACGACCGCAGCAGCCCAGATCCATCAGATCCGCGCGGCGATCGATATCTACACCTTGGATGTCGGCCGATATCCGAACCAGACCGAGGGCCTGAATGCCCTCGTCGCCAATCCCGGCGGGGTCCGGGGCTGGAATGGCCCTTATCTGCGCGACGGCCGTCTGCCGGAGGATCCTTGGGGCACGCCCTTCGCCTATAGCGTTCAGAACGGAAAGATCGTCATCAAGTCCTTTGGTGCGGATGGGGCGCCCGGTGGCGAGGGACAGGATGCGGATATCACGGGCTAGTCGGCGCGGGCGCATGGAGGCTGGCTTCTCCCTGATCGAGATGACAGTCGCGATCGCGCTCCTCGGCCTCGTCGGCACTGCGGTCGTTCTGGGCACGCGCCCGTCCGACACGGTTCAATTGCGGCGAACCGCTGGCGGCCTTGCGCTCTTTATCGAGGAGACGCGCCTCGACGCCGCGCGCCGCGGCCATGGCATTGCAATCCGCTACAGCCCGCAAGCGCATGCCTTCCACGCCGGTCCAAGGTCCTTCGCATTGCCCGAAGCGGTGACGATCGACGCCGAGAAGAGCGACGCGATGGCGGTGGACATGCGACCGTCGGGGGAGAGCACGGGCGCGTTCTTCCGGCTTCGGCGCGGCGAGGCGACCGCCGCCGTCAGGTTGGACTGGCTGACCGGCGCCGTGCGGCTGACGGAATGAAGAGCGTGTCGCGATGGGCGCCGAGGCGTCGACTGGCACGCGGCTTCGGTATTCCCGAGGCGCTTGTCGCGATGCTCATTGCAGGCGGCATCACGGCAGTCTTCTACGAAACCGTCTCCACAGGCTCGCTCCTCCGCCGCACGACCGAGACGCGTGCCGCCCTCGCGCTCCAGGCCTTCCTCATCCTTGACCGCGTGGGGCAGGAGATCCCGCTTCGATCGGGGCTCAACCAGCGCGGTCAGACGGATGGGATGATCTGGCGGGTCGTGGTCACCGACAGCGCACCTGTCGGCTCCGTCGCGACGCCCTTGGCCGACCCATCACTTCTCCATGTCTATGTCTCCGTGTCCCTCGCGCACGGGGATGCGCCACCCTTTGAGTTCCACGCCGCCCGCTACCGCGAGACACCGCTTTGACCGGGCCGCTCCCAAGACGGCGAGCGCCGCTCCGCCGAAGGCGCCATGAGCGCGGCTTCAGCATGGTCGAGGCGGTCGTCGCCCTGATGATCTCCGCGCTTACGCTTGCACTCCTCTCGGGCGCTGCCTTCAGCCTGCGGGCCATAGGGATGCGGAGCGCGTCGGAGGGGGCGGCTGTCGAGATGCTCGCCGCGCGCCGCGTGCTAAAGCGCTTCGCATCCGAGACCGTACTCCGCGGCGCCGGGAACACGGCAGGCTTTTCGGGCAGGCGACAGGAGGTGCGTCTTCTGCTCGCGCCAGATCTTTCGACCGGCGCACCGGCGCGCCTGGCCGTGCTTCGGGTCGAGCAGGTCGATGGGCGTTTTCTCCTCGCCGCCTACCGCAAGGTACCGGCCGGCAGCGTCTTGACCGACCTCGATGTAACGCGCGCCGATCGCTCCGAAGTTCTTCAAAGCGACACGCCCATCGGCTTCGCCTATTTGGTCGACAATCCGGAGGGGCCCGGAACCCGCTGGGTCGCGGAGCGCGAGCCGGGCCCGCCACCGCACGCGTTGGCTGTTGATCTGGCCGGCGGTCAGCGGCTCACGGCAACGTTCGCGCAGGAGATGGATCCCGGTTGCCTTGCCGCCCGCGGTCTCGGCCAGATGGAGCGCAATCGATGCCTCGCCCGATGAGGCGCCGGCGGCCCGGCGAGAGCGGCTTCGTGCTCGTCGCCGTCCTTTGGCTGGGGGTCGCGCTGGCCCTGGCAGCATCCGGGTTTCTGTCCGACACGCGGCGTGCGAGCTACCGCGTGCGCGCTGAGGTCGGCACGGCGGCGGCGATGGAAATGGCGCGGAGCGCGCTCAATCTCGCCCTCGCGGATCTTGCGCGGCCCAAGGGCACGAACCGCAACCCGCGCGACGGCACGGCCACGAGCATGGTCGTTCCGGGCGGCACCGTGCGCTTCAGCATCCGCGACGAGAAGGGCAAGATCGATCTCAACCGCACACGGCCGAGCTTTCTCGCGGCCGCCCTCGCGCAGCTCGGTGGCCGAGGTCTCGATGCGCTCGACCACGCCTCTCTGGCCGACCGTTTGCTGAAGGCTGCGCGCGATGCGCGGGAGGCTGGAACGGCGCCCTCGCTGGCCGAGCTTCTGGCGGATGTCGGTTTGGCACCCGAGGTCGCCGCCCGTGCCTCGCTCGTCATGACGCTGCACAGCTACACCGCGCGCGTGAACCCGCAGACGGCGCCGGCGGAAGTCCTGTCCGCCGTGCCGGAGCTGAATGCCGACGAAGTTGCCGGGATCCTCGACGCGCGGCGCTATCGCGAACCTTTGCCGTCGCTGGGACGCGCGCAGGGTGCGTTCATCCAGAGCGAGGGGCCGGTCTACTCCATCCACGCCACCGGCAGGACGGAGGCGGGCATCACCGCCACCATGACCGCGATGGTGATGGCCGAGGGACGGACGCTCCGCACCGGTCGCATGCGCTTTCGGGTGCTCGAGATGCGCATCGCACGATGACGGCAGAGCTCTCCGCGGCGATCGTCGAACGCGCCAGCGCGGTGCCGGATGCGGCCGCCATGATCTCCGCCCTCCTCGCTCTGGCAATCGCGTTTCTCGGCCCGCTGCCGCATGCGGCGCGGGTCTTGCTTCGGCTTGCACAGCCGAGGGCGAAAGCCGTCCGAATTCGCGCGCTGACACCGGCGGCGATTGTCGGGCTTCGAGCCGGCATCCTAATTGGGCCCGCCGCCGGCTGGATGGTGTTGGGCGGGCCGGGGGCGATCTTCGCCACACTCGCCGCTGCATCACTGTTGCTCGCACTCTGCGACCTACGCTGGCGATGGCTGCCGCTAGAATGGACCGGATCGGTTGGCGCCAGCGGCCTCGCGCTCGCCTTCGCGGCCGGGCAACTGACCGATGCGCTCCTGGCCGCGACGACACTGATGCTCGTCCTTGCCGCCGTGCAGGCGGGCTTTTTCGCGCTGCGCGGCGTGCACGGTCTCGGGACAGGCGACATCTTCCTGACCGGGGCGATCGCCGCTCACCTCGGCATGGGGGCAACTGCGATCGTCCTCGCGACGGCAGCTATGGGCGCACTTCTCATGCAATCACGCATGATCCGTGACATCTCGGCCACGCGAAACGATGCGCGGCCCATCCCGCTGGGCGCTTGGATCGCACTGTGCTTCGTCTGCTCGCCCGGAGCAACTATGCTCCTGTGAAGAAAGTTCAATAAAGCGCTGCAATCAATAGCAGCTTTGAGGGAACAGTGAGCAGCGGTCACCGTCTTGCAATGGGGGCGGTCCTGATCTGTAGCGTCGCGGCGTGCGAGCGCGGCGGGGACCGGGGCCCGACACAACTTGAGCCATGGCGCGCGGAGACGGTGCTGGGGCAGACGGCGGATCTTCCGCACGGACAACGTCGGGACGGCGCGATCCTGCCGCGCCGACAGGCAAGTGCGACAAACGCCAGCCTCTACACCGGCGGCCAGCCGCTCGGCCGCCTCTCCGGCGCCTCTCAGGTCGAGGAAGCCGGCGAGGTTACGCTCAACCTCGTCGAAGTTACCGTAGCGGAGGCCGCGGACGCCATCCTCACCGGCCTCTTCGGCCAAAACTACCTGATAGATCCGCGCGTCGAGGGCACGGTCGATATCCGGTCGAGCAGGCCCATCAGCCGCCGCACCGCGTTCGAGGTCTTCGAACTCGCGCTCAAACAGAACGGTGCAGCGCTCGTACGTCGAAACAACGTCTTCGCCATCGTGCCGCTCGACACCGAGGTCGGCCTCGGCATCGACACACGTCCCACGGTGGCGCCCGGCTTCTCGATCCGTGCCGTACCGCTCCGCCATATCGGCGCGAATGAGATGGCGACCATCCTGCAGCCCATCGCGGGTCAGGGCATCGTGGGGGTGGACGAACGGCGCAACATCATCGTGCTGGCGGGAACCTCGGTCGATCAGCGGGCATGGGCCGGAACCATCGCCAGTTTCGATGTCGACTGGCTCGCCAACCGTTCCGTCGGCGTGTTCCCCATCCAGGGCCGTTCTGCGCGCTCGATCGTGCGCGGGCTCGAGCTGCTGGTCGACGCGGCAGAGGGCAGCGAGCCGATCGCCTTCTTCGAGATCATTCCCGAGAACAACTCGATCCTGACCGTCGCCCGGACACCGGAGGCGCTGCACAGCGTGGCGCGCTGGGTCCAACGTCTCACGCTCGAGGGGCAGAACGACGCACGGGTCTACAGCTATGATATGCGCTACGCCCGGGCGAGCGACATCGCCGGCGTGATGGGCCAGATCCTGGGCATTGAGGTGGAGGTGCCCGGTAGCGTTGAAGCGTCGCAGGCAGCAGCGTCCTCGCCAGCCTTCGCGCCCTTCGCGCTCCAGACCGGGATGCCGATCACCGGTCTGCAGCAGGTGCAGGCGCTGGAGACACAGGCCACCCTGGTGGACGATGCCCTGGCACCGACCCAGCGGCTCGCGCCAGAGGGTTCCATGAACCGGACGCGCATCGTCGCAAGCGAGCCGACGAACACGCTCCTGATCCACGCCACGCCGCCGGAATACGAGCGCATCCTGGGCGTCCTCGACCGCTTGGACGTGCCTCAACGCCAAGTGCTCGTCGAGGCGACGATCATCGAGGTCACGCTCAACGACACCTTGCGCTTCGGTGTGCAGTACTTCTTCGAGCGAGAGGGGAGCGACTTCGTGCTCTCGGTGGACCCGTCGCTCGGCCTGACGCCCACGCTACCCGGCTTTTCGGCCATCATCAACTCGCCCGCCAACGTCGTTGTCGACGCGCTCGACGACATCACCGAGATCAACGTGATCTCCTCGCCCAACATGATGGTCCTGAACAATCAGCCCGCGCGTCTGAGCGTTGGCGCGCGTGTTCCGGTCGCGATCCGTCAGGCGCAGGAGGGACTCGAAGACACGGATGTCTTCGCCTCGGAGATCGAATTCAGGGACACCGGGGTCATCTTCGATGTGACACCGCGCATCAACTCGTCCGGCTCCGTGGTGCTCGACATCCGTCAGGAGGTCAGCAGTGTCACCGAACCGGATGCCGAGACGCTCACGCCAACGATCTCCCAACGTCTCCTCGAGAGCGCCATCGCGGTGGACAGCGGCGAGACGGTTGCCCTCGGCGGTCTCTTCTCCACCGATGCATCGCGCGGGCGCAGCGGTATTCCCTTCCTCGTCGACATCCCGATCGCGGGTGCTCTTTTCGGTACGCGCAGCACGAGCAACATCCGCACCGAGCTCCTCGTGCTCATCACGCCGCGCATCGTGAATAACGCGGTAGACGCGCGGCGGGTGACGCGCGCTCTCCGTGAGCGCGTCACCTCAGTCGCCCTCGGCGATGCGGCGCTCAGCACCGCGATCCAGGCGCCGCCGCTCGAGAGCGAGAACAGCCGCCGACTGAAGGATCTCTTTCCCGGTATCAACGCGATCGAGAACGCGATCGAGGACGAGGCGGAAGCCCCGGTCTTCGTCCCCGCGCCCGACACTGTGAGCACGGCGCCCCTGGAGGCGGAAGAAGCCGCCGGCTCCCGAGCCGAGAATGCCGCGTCCGAAATCCCGCCGCCGACACCTCAAGCGGTGCCGTCCAGCGGACAAAGCTCGCGCAGCAACAGGCTGGTCGTTGGGCCCAGCGATCCCGATGGCAACGCCTATGTCGTCCTCGGCAGTTACCGCGATCCGGCAGGTCCCAGCCGGCGCTGGTCCGCCCTTTCGGCACGCGAGGGCTCGGCTCTTGGCGGCCTCGACCCGGTCTTCGACGAACGCGGCGACCTTCATCGCGTGACCGTCGGCCCCCTCACCCCTGGCGAAGCCACCACTCTCTGCAACCGCCTCGGCGCCGACTGCTACGTCGAGCGCCGCGGCAGCTGACCACGACCCACTCTTCGACCATATGCACGCCCGCGCGGGGACGTGGTGCTGCTCGCACCAGATCGGACGTGATCCAAGGCGTTGTTCTCATTTGGCTCGTTGGCTACCGCTGATTTGGCTCGCGGCTAAGCCTCTAATCTCGCCTGCCACCCGTGCTGGACGTGCTCTTCGTAGTTCCGAGGCGGACAGGGCGCAGTGAGGGACGAAACGTGTCTTGGGGTTCGCGCATCTGGGGGCAGATGCGCGATAGGCAGGCCCGTCCGAGCTGGACATCGAGCTCAATTCGATGCTGTCGCCCGACTAACGTGACGCCATGGAGCCGAGCGCCGGGTTGGCTCGGTTGGCGCTGTCGTTGATCCTCGATGCTTCGATGCGGCGCTCATAAGCCGTGGTTCCCGTGTGGCCGTCCACCTCGGTCGACTTCTGTTCAAGCATTGGTGCAGCGCTGAACTGGCACTCTCCGGTGCGGTCGTTGCCGTGATCACCGTGCTCTTAGCCGGATGGTGGCGTGTCGCCGCTTGAAGCCGCTGCCTGCGACCGCCAATCGACTGCTCAGCGCGCATCTCAGCCGCCGCCCCCCGTGCGTTCAGTTTCGGGGAAGGTGCGAACGGCCGTCTTCAGTTTCGCGGCGTCTGTACTGAGCGGAACCCATCCCAACGATCACAAGCGCGACACCCGCGATCTGCGTGAGCGTCGGTACCGTACCGAAGCCCCAGGCGATGAGTGTGCCGATCACGGGTACGAGGTTGAGGAAGAGCGCGCAGACCGGCAGGCCGAGGCGTGCGACGCTGAGGTTCCAGAGCATGAGGCCAAGGACGAGCGGGCCGAGAGCGGCCGCGACGGTGAGCGTCGCGTCGAAAACGGGGAAGCTCAGGTCGGCATGGCCGAAGCCGAGGGCCCAGCCCGCAAGGAAGATGGCAAGCTGGAAGGGCAACGCCCAGAGGATCGAGATCCGGCTGCGCGCGATCGTCGAGGCTTCCGGCAGGAGCCGCGGCACGGCGAGAGAGTAGAGGCTCCAGCAAACTTGTGCCGCGAGCACGAGCGCGAGGCCGATCACCGGCCGGTCACCGCCCGCATCCGCGCCCGGCGCCGGTGTGGCCAGAATAGCGCCGGGCACGACGAGAAAGAGCGCCAGCAGCAGCGCGCGTTCCGGCCGGCGGCCGGCGACAAGCCAGGTAACGAGGCTCGCCGTGATCGGCATGACGGCGGAGGCCGTCGCAGAGACCACGGGATTACCGATGACGGCTCCACCGGCGAAGAGAAGCGCGAAACCTGCGAATAGCCCGCCCAGCATAAGGCCATGCGCCGGCGCCAGGCGGTGCGTTCCCACGTCGGAGGTGTCGCCGCGCGCCGCCGCGATCCCGGCCAGCACCGCGAAGGCCAGCGCCGCAAGCATGTAGCGCGCGAGGTTGAGCGTGGCGGTGTCCCAACGCTCGCCGACTTCATGAAGCGCCGGCGCCTGGAACGACCACATCGTCACCGTCACCGCGACCGGTCCGTAGAGAAGGAGGGCTGCCCTCATTCCGCGCGAAGACGCGGTGAGGCGGCGATCAGGTAGAGAAGCTCCAGGGCGACGGTGGCGGCAAGCCAGGCCGTCTGACCCTGCACGTCGAAGCCGGGCGTCATGGTGTTGATGTCGGCGCCGACGATGTGGAGGCCCGCGAGGCCCCTGAGAAGCCCCAAACCCTCGCGCGCCGTAAGCCCGCCCCAGGCCGGGGTGAAGACGCCCGGGGCCGTGGCTGGATCGAAGAGATCCATATCGACGCAGAGAAAGACAGGAGCATCGCCGACGATCTCCCGGATGCGCGCGGCGGTGGCCGGGATACCCTCTGCCTCGATGGTGCTCATGGGGATCAGGCGATAGCCGAGCGCCTCGGCATGGGCGAAGACGCCGGGGACATAGGCGAAGCCGCGCAGGCCCGCATGGACCGAACGTTCAGGCATCACATAGCCGCGCTCGACCGCGTAGCCGAAGGTCGTGGCGGGATCGAGCGGTGGCGCGTTGACGCCGGGCTTTGGCGGGTAGGCGTCGGTATGGCTGTCGAGATGGACGACCGCGAGCCCCGGATAGGCAGCGCCGAGCGCCGCCATCGCCGGCACGCTGACCATCCCGTCTCCGCCGATCCCGATCGGCACGATGCCTGCCTTGACCACCGCCGAGTAGGCCCCCTCCATGCGGGCGAGCGACCCTTCGTGGTCACCGTGAAGCACCGGGACGTCGCCGAGATCGACGAGGCCCAGGGCCGCGACGGGATCGCGGTTATCCGCATCCTCCGGTCGGTGATGGCGCACCATGTCGGTCGACATCATTCGGATCGCCGACGGCCCGAGCCGGGCGCCCGTGCGTCGTGGATGCCCTCCGGCATCGAACGGCAGCCCCAGCACCGCAGCGCGCGCGCCGGCCCGCGCCGCCATGGCGGGATCCTGGCATTGCGGCACGCCGAGAAAGCTGCCGACCGCGCGGAAGAGCTCGCTGTTTTCGTGGCCGCTCACGCTGTCAGACCTCCTCCACGCCAATGCGCCCAAGTCGGACAGCCGGCCCGGCGCACCTTCATCTCAATGCCATGCCACCGCTCAACGCCCCGGCGCTGCGACTTTCCACTGGGGAGAACAGCGTGTCGGGGCCATCCGGTCTGCGGGGCGCGTGGCCCATGATGAGCCCGTTCATCCCACGCATGGCTTTGCGACGTGGATCTCATCGCAGCATCGAGAGGGTTCTGGGAGAGAGGCGTTGTGCGCCCGCCGAGGTGGGGGTTGGCCATGAACCTCTCTTCGATACTCCGGCAAGAGCGGGAAACGGCTGCACCCCGGCCGTATCGGCCATGTCAGATGGGATCGCGGATAAGCGGCGAGGTCGAGCAGTGGATCCCGCCCCCGCCCTCGTAGACGAGGTCATAGGGCACGCTCACGATCTCGATGCCGAGCGCGTCCAGCCGATCCGCGGTGCGGGGGGAGAGGCCGTCCTGCATGATGACGCGGCCGGGGGCTACAGCGAGGCAGTTGAGGCAACCCACGGCGTCATCGGGATGAACCTCGATCTGGCGGATGCCGAGCTCGTCCAGCTTTTCGAGGAACCAGAAGGGAAGCTGGGTCGGGTTCGTGATGGCCACATCCTCGGCGATCATCACCAGCGCGCCGTCGATATGCAGCCTGTAACCCGTGAGGTCGACGCGGATAAGCTCGGCGCCGGCCTCCCGGATCACCTCCTCGACCTGTCGCGTCCCCTCCTCGTTGACACGGGAGGATCGGCCAATCACTGCGAGGCCGGGGCGGAGCCAGACGAAGCTGCCGCCTTCCATCAGGCCGCGCCCATTGACCGTGCGCAGGATCGGGCAGCCGACGCGGGCGAGCGCCTGGGTCACCGGTCGCTCCTCACCCCGCCGCACCACCGGCCCCAGTCGCGTGACGATCGCGCCGCCGGCAACGCCGATGCAGCTGTCGCGCGTGTAGATCTGCTTGTGCCGCCCGGAGGCGGCCTCCTCGACGAGCACCACCTCCACGCCCTCGTCCCGCAGCACCTTGGTCAGCGCATCATGCTGCGCCTGCTGAGCGCCGATATCGGGGATGCGGTCGCCACGCCAGTACCAGCTCTGACCCTCCTCATCGCCATAGGAGTTCAGCCGCTCGATGCGCTTCGTGGGATCGATGATCTCCATCTCGGGGCCTGGGCGGTGCATCAGAACCATGCGCAGTCGGCCTACATCGTTGGTGCAGCCCCATTGCCGGCCCCAAACCTCCTCCTGCTGCGCGGCGCTCTCGAACGCCGGATCGGCATGGCTGGGGAAGGCGCGAATGGTCATGTTGTAGCGGTATTCGAACTCGCTGACCGCACCACTCATTGGCTCACTCCTTCTTCGTCGCCGGACGCACCTGCCAACTGTTTCTGCGAGGCCCCTGCCCATCGCGCGCGGGGCTCCCTCCGGGCACTCGCCCACGGGAAAGCGGCAGCTGGCATCCTCAATCCCCCGGTCGGGGCGGCACGGACCAAACACTACCCTCGGGCGTCTCGGTCCATTGCGGCCATGGATAATGGACCGGCGCCGGCGCTTTCGGGCCCAGCAACGGTGCGAGCCAACGCGTCCCGCCGATCCCGCCGCCCGTGCGCTCCTCGAACTCCGCGCGTGCCGCCGCGAGCGAACGGCTGTCCGTCAGCAGGTCGAGCGCCGTCGTCGCGATCACCCGGCCGGCAGTGAGGAACATCGGGTCCATCGCAGCAGGCACGCCGCCCAGCGCCCAGCGGCACCAGTGCGGCAGCACCGAGCCATCGGCCGGCGGGCGCGGCACCGGGCGCCCGACATAGAGGCGCACGGTCGGCGTGTGCCATGTGTAGTCCGTGTAATCGTCCGAGGTGTAGTTGGTCTGCCAGGGTGGCAGCATGGAGCGGATCATAGCCTCGCCCTCACGCGGCTCGACCAGCGCCTCCATATTCTCCGGGAAAGGATCGGGGTCGGGCTCGAAACCGAGACCGGCCTGGATCTCCCGTGCGAAGGCCCGGGCCTCCTCGGGAAACCGCGGCGGGCCCACAAGGGCGAAGTTGGCATAGGTCGTCTCGGCCAGCGCGTGGTTGGCGAGGCCCGGGCGCGTCCGCGTGACCCAGCCCGAGGACACCTCGCAATGCGTGATCGCTGCGACATGCGCGGCATTGTGCTCGAGCACCCGATCGATCGCCTCCGCCATCGCGACGGAGGGACAGCGCCAGGCATACTGCAGCTCCGCAAAGCGGGGCGGCAGGTTGTCCGATGTCGCGAAGCCGCCATTCAGAATGGCCTCGTTGAGCGACCAGTTGCCTGCGTGGGGCAGCATGTTCTCCTTGGTCGCCTGCGTGACCGAGTACATCATCACCAGGGCGTCGAGCGCCGCGGGCGCCCGGGCGACGGCGTGGTAGTTCTGCACGCCCTTGCGGTCCCCGGCCCCGCCATAGGTGTGCGGCTCGGGGCAGGTGAAGGTGAAGACCTTCGACCAGTAGGCGCCGCAATGCGTGTCCCAGAGCACGGTGTTGGAAAGCGCCGGCAGCGAAGTCGGGTGAAAGCTGATCGCGGCGCCCATGTCGTCATAGTAGCCGTGGCTCGCATGGATCGGCTTCGAGCCGCACATCTTCTCCGCAGGCTCACCCATGAAGCGGATGCGGCCGGGAATGCCGTGTGCCTCCATCGCCGCCTTGAGCGCGAGGACGCCCGTGAGCCCCCCCATGCCTAGGGCGGAATGCGGGTCCGTATGCCCCGCCGCCGTTGGGTGGTGGCCCTCACGCGGCTTTCGGTAAGGCACGGGTTCCTGGCTACAGCCGGGCACCGCGTCATACTCCGCATAGGCGCCGATGCAGGGCCCGTCACCCGCGGGGCTGGTCCAGTCCGCGCAGAATGCCGTCGGCATGCCGGCTGACCCCTCCTCCACCGTGAAACCCTCCGCGCGCAGACGCGCGACATACCAGGCACAGGAGAGGTACTCCCGCCAGGCGGGCTCATGGAGGTGCCAGAGCGTCATATGATCGGCCGAAAGCCCCAGGGCAGCCACGTCGATCCAGTCCAGGGCCGTCCGCTTCGCAGGCGTCATGCTGGCGGGATCGGTCATCAGTCGGCATCCGCGACGGCGGCGAGGCGGGCTCGCCTGCGCCTCTTGGCCCAGAGATCGAGAAGCAGGAGCGCCAGCGTCAGCACCATCAGCATCGTCGCGACGGCGGCAATCGTGGGATCGAGATGGTCCTGGATCCCGTTCCAGATCCGCTTCGGCAGCGTGTAGACCTCGCGGCTCGTGATGAAGAGCACGGTCACGATCTCGTCGAAGCTGATGGTGAACGAGAAGAGCGCACCCGAGAGCACGCCCGGCATCACCGCGGGCAGGATCACTAGGCGCACAGTCTGGGCATTAGAGGCGCCGAGATTGCGCGCTGCCTGCTCGGTGCGCGGGTCCACGTTGGCCAGCGCCGCCGAGACGGTGATGATCACGTATGGGATCGCGATCAGCGTATGTGCGATGATCGTGCCGAGATACGTGTCGATGAGCCCAAGATCGATCCAGAAGCGGTAGATCGCCAGCGCCTGCACGATGACGGGCACGATGATCGGCAGCAGCATGAAAAGCCGCACCGCCTCCGCCGCCCGGCTGGAGAGCCGCCAGCACCCGATGGCGCAGAGCGTGCCGAGCAGGACAGCAAGCGTCGTGGCGCAGCTTGCCACGATCAGACTGTCGAGCGTGGCCGCGAGCCATTCGTCCTTCTCGAAGAAGGCAGCATAATGCTCGAAGCTGATGCCTTCCTTCGGCAAGGACAGATAGTATTGATCCGTCACTGAGACGGGCAGGACGATCAGCATCGGCAGGACAAGGAAACCCAGCACCGTCCAGGCAAGCCCGAGCGCGAAGAGACGACCCCAGAGCGCGCGCCGGTCCCGCCCGGCTCGCCGCACTGCCAAGGCCATTTCACCGGCAACGACCGTCATCGCGCCGCCCCGAAAACGGTGCGCAGATCCACGAGCCGCGCGACGAGCCCGAGGGCGAGGAAAACCGCAAAGAGCAGCACTGTCGAGAGCATGGTCGCCTGCCCCCAGCGCAGCGTCTCCTCGAAGCTCACGCGGATGTATTCGGAGATCATCACCACCTTGCCGCCGCCGAGGAGGGCCGGGGTGATGAAGAAGCCGAGCGAGAAGACGAAGACCAGGATCGTCGCCGAGATGATCCCGGGCTTGGAGAGCGGCAGGAAGACCAGGAAGAACGCCCGCGCAGGCGAGGCGCCGAGGCCGCGGGCCGCCGAGAGAAGCCGCGTCTCGATCCCGGTCATGTTCGCGTAGATCGGCAGGACGGCGAGCGGGAGCATGAAGTGCACCATGCCGATCAGCACGCCGATCTCGTTTCGGACAAGACGGAGCGGCTGATCCGTAAGCCCGATGGCCATCAGCCCCTCATTCACCACGCCGTTGCCCCGCAGCAGCATGACCCAGGCGAAGGCCCGGATCAGCACCGAGAGCCAGAGCGAGAGCAGCACACAGAACATCATGCCCGTGCGCTGCCCTTCTCCCACGATCGTCATCGCATAGGCGACGACATAGCCGAGGACGACGGTGATCGCGGTCGTCATCACGCAGACCTCAAGGGTGGTCCACCAGATCCTGTGGATCACCCTGCTTTCAAGCATGCGCTCGTAGTTCTGGAGCCCCGGATAGGGCTCCGTCACGCTCAGCCACAGCACCTGCACCAGCGGCCAGACATAGAAGATCAGCATCGCGCCCAGGGCGGGCGCGATGAGGAGCCAGTAGCCGAGACGCAGAGAGGCCGACATCTCAGCCGGACATCACGTCCAGATAGAGCTCGCGGGCGAGCGCATCGTTCGTGAGATCGCCCTTGCCGCTGTCGGCCTCGTACCAGCGCGCATCTTGAATGACCTGCATGGCCCAGTTCTCCGGCTGACCGGGATTGGCCCAGCGGCGATGCTCCGGCACGAACTCCGAGGCTGCCGGGTTGGCCGGGCCGTTGCCCATCAGCTCGAAGAGCTTCACCTGCTGCTGCGGGTCCTGCGACGAGGCGACGAAGGCCATCGCCGCCTCGGTGCCGGCAGGGTTGTCGTTGGGAATGTTCCACATGCCCGCCGTCGCGATCCCCTGGTTCCAGGTCCAGGTGACGTCGCCGTTCATGTCGCGGTTGAGGAGGTTGGCGCGCGTGTGCCAGATGTTGCCCATCACGACCTCGCCCGTGCGGAAGAGTTCCTGGGATTGCGAGCCCGAGCCCCAGACGATCACGTCGTCGCGGATCTCCTTGAGCTTCTCCATCACCAGGTCGAAGTCGATCGGATAGATCTCTTCCTTCGTCTTGCCGGCGGCGAACATCGCGGCTTCGAGCATACCGTTCGGCTGCTTGCGCAGCGTGCGCATGCCGGGGAAGGCGCTCGTGTCCCAGAAGTCCGCCCAACCCGTCGGCGCCTTGCCCAGCGTCTTCTCGTTGTAGGCGAGGATGTAGCTAAAGAGGTAGTTGGCGACGCCATATTCGTAGGCGTAGTCACCGACGACCTTGCTCTTATCGACGACCGAGTAGTCGATGGGCTGGATCACGCCGGCCTTCTGCAGAACGAGGGTCGAGGCCGCGCCCGTATCGCAGCAGTCCCAGGTGACGGCGCCCGACTCGACCATGGCCCGGATCTTGGAGAGGAGCGGGCCCGTCCCGTCGATCACCACCTTGATCCCGCTATCCGCCGTGAAGGGCTCGCCAAAGGCCGTCTGATAGGCCTCCACGGCAGGCCCGCCCCAGTTCACGACGACGAGCTCGCCCGCGTCCGCCCGGGCCCCGCCCGGCACACCGGCGGCGCTCAGCGCGCAGATGCCGGCAAGCGCCGTGAGGAACGCGCGCCGATCGATCTCACCCCTCGCATGACGCTCGGCGGCGATCTCGATCAGGTCACGCTGGAATTCGCCCGCGTCGTCCATCGTGTCCGCGATCTCGGGGTAGAGATCCTTCTCGTAGACAGTTTTCAGAATGCTCATGGGCAGTCTCCCTGCTGTCGGGCGCGGGGCGGTCTCGCCACGCGCTGGTTGGGCGCGATCCTCATGGGTCACGCACGAGAATCGAGGCTTCGGCGTTCCAGCCGAGGACAACGGCGGCGCCTTCCGCCGGCTCAACAGCGCAGCCGAAGGCCGGGGTGGTGACAAGCAGGTCGCCAAGCGAACCGGTCGCGACGCGAAACTGAAAGTTCGAGCCGAAATAGCTGAAGGCGGTGACATGCCCCTCGACGCTGTTCTCGGTCTCCATCGGCGCGCCCGCGGGCGCGATCGCGATCTTCTCGGGCCGGAGCGCGATGGTGATCGGGCTGCCGGACGCTCGGCTGTGCTGTGCGGCGGTGAGGAGCGGCATGCCACCGACCTCGCAGGTGAGACGTCCATCGGCCGCCCCAGTCGCCCTGCCCTCCAGGAAGTTCGATTTGCCAAGGAAGTCCGCGACGAAACGCGTCTCGGGCCGTTCGTAGAGATCGCCCGGCCGGCCCTGCTGCTCGATCCGCCCCTTGTTCATGATGACGATCTCGTCCGACATCGAGAGCGCCTCGTCCTGATCATGCGTGACATAGACGAAGGTCGTCCCGAGCCGCTGATGCAGCGACTTGAGCTCCCATTGCAGGTCCGCCCTCAGCTTCTTGTCGAGCGCGGAGAGCGGCTCGTCGAGGAGCAGCAGGTCGGGCTCGAAGACGAGCGCGCGCGCGAGCGCCACGCGCTGCTGCTGCCCGCCCGAGAGCTGCGTGGGATAGCGCGCCGCCAGTGCCTCGAGCTGCACGAGTTCAAGCGCGGCCTCCACCTTCGGCTTCGCGGCCGCGCGGGAGATGCCGCGAACGCGGAGGGGGAACCACAGATTGTCCGCCACCGTCATATGCGGGAAGAGGGCGTAGCCTTGGAAGACCATGCCGAAATTGCGCTTGTCCGGCGGCAACCCGGTGATGTCCATCCCGTCCAGCAGCACCTGCCCCTTTGTCGGGTCCGTGAAGCCCGCGATGGTCATCAGCACCGTCGTCTTGCCGCCACCGGATGGGCCGAGTATCGTCAGGAAGCTTCCCCGCCGGATATCGAGATCCACCCCGTCGACGGCGGCGAGCTTGCCGTAGCGCTTCACGATCCCGCGCAACGCGACGGCGTGAGCACCCACCCCATCGGTCGTATCGCGCATCATGGCCGGTCCACAGCTGGGCTCGTCATGCCTCACGCTAGGCACATTAGGCCGGAGTGGGCAACGTTCGATCAGCCCCGCCTGCCAGATTGCGGGCTTATGGCGAGGATTTGGGCAGAGCCTTTGTGCTCATGAGCATGGCGCGCTCAGCCCAAGCCGCCGAGATAGTCCTCGACGATGCGGTGGTACTTCGCTGGGCCGAACGACTCGCGATGTCCGCCATGCACGATCCGTGGCGACAGGCTGGCGAGACGCTCCATGCTCACCCGGTAGGCGGCCGGATCGCTCTCGGGCAGCGTGTCGATCAGCAGGCCGTCGTAGATCACGTCCCCACCGATCAGGATGCCGGTCGCAGCCTCCCAGAGGGCGAGGCAGCCGGGGCTGTGGCCGGGCAGATGCATCACCTCGAACTGCCGGTCACCAAGGTCGATCACATCGCCGTCCGCAACTTCACGCGTTATCCGGGCGGGCGCCACGGTCCAGGCTGCGGGGTCGTAGCCGGGATGCGGCAGCGCTGCGATCACATGGCCGCGCGTATCGAAACCGGCCGCCGCCAGAGAAGACCGCTTTTCGGGCGAGTAGTCGTCATAGCTCAACGACCATCCAGCGGGCGGGTCCGCCATCAGATGCACCTCGGCCGGATGCATGGCCAGATCCTCGGCGTACTCGGCGGCCGAGCCCACATGGTCCACATGGCCGTGGGTGAGGAGCATCGTCACCGGCCGCTCCAGCAAAGGCGCAAGGAAGGCGCGCAGGCTGGCCACCCCCAAACCCGCATCGACGATGAGATCCCGATCCCGTCCGCGGATGAGGAAGATGTTGGCGCGGAGGAGCCGCGAGACATGCGGCTCCCAGATGCGCAGCACCCCGTCCGGCTGCGGCTCGACAGCGAACCAGGGATCGGCCGGTCGAAGCGCGATATCGCCCGACATCGGGGCCATCGGTCGTTGCTCGGTCATTGCAGTGCCTCCTCGAAAGCCGCGGTTGTGGCGACGGAGCCGAAGACCCCGCCCTCGATGGTCACCGAACGGACCGCCCAGTCATGCAGCCCGGGCTCGATGGCGCCGCAGGCATCCGCGATCAGCAGCGACTGGTAGCCCCGGTCGTTCGCCTCGCGGAGCGTAGTGTGCACGCAGACATCGATGGTGACGCCGGTGAAGGCGAGCGCGCGGATGCCGGCGGCCCGCAGCACGGCGTCGAAATCCGTGCCGGTGAAGGCGCCGTTCGCGGTCTTGTCCACCACGAGGTCTCCAGCCTGGGGTGCCAGTTCAGGCACGATCTGAAAGCCCGGCTCCCCGCGCACGAGAACGCGACCGAGGGGGCCGGGTTTGCCGACCGGCGAGCCGTAGCGCTCGGCCTTCACACGCCGCCAGGCCGGCAGATCTGCGAGGTCAGGCCGATAACCCTGCCGCGTGTAGACGACGCGCATACCGGCCGGGCGCGCCGCGGCTAGGCAGCGTGCGACCATCGGAATGCACGCGGCAAGCGGCGCGATATCCTCACCGAGCTGCGCGACATACCCGTCCGCCCCGCAGAAGTCGCGCTGCATGTCGATGACGACGAGCGCGCATTCTGCCGGCCGTAACGGCTCCAACGGCCAGGGATAGGGATCGGCGGGAACGCTGAAGGGCTGGCTCATACGCGCTTTACGGTGGGGGAACGGTCGGTCACTGTCCATCGAGAAAGCAGCGTTGGAGTACGCCATGCCCCCCCTCGCCCCCGATCTCATCCTCCATGGCGGGCGCATCAGCACGATGGATGGCGCGGGTGAGGAAGGCGGCCGTGTCGTCGAGGCGCTCGCGGCGAAGGACGGACGCATCGTCGCCGTCGGTGAGAATGCTGAGGTGCTCGCGCTGGCGGCACCCACGACCCGCACCGTGGATCTCGCCGGCGCACGCGCAATCCCCGGGATCGTGGAAAGCCACGCGCATCCAGACAGCTATGCCGCCCGGATCCGAAGCTGGGAGGATGTAAGCCCCGCCCGGATCGCATCGCGCGAAGCTCTCCTCGACAGGATCGCAGCTGTCGCTGAGACGAAGGGGCCGGACGACTGGATCGTCTGCTACCGCTTCGACGACCGCAAATCCGGCGGCTATCCCAGCCTCGCGGAGATGGATGCCGCAGCCGCGGGCCGACCGCTCTACATCCAGCGCACGGACGGACATGTGGGTCTCGCCAACACCTGCGCCTTCGCCGAGGTCGGGCTCGGCACGGACCCCGCCGACCCGCCCTTCGGCGCCTTCGACCGGGGCGCCGATGGCCGTATCACGGGGCGCTGCCGCGAGACGGCGGCACATGTCTTCCTCTCCCATGCCCATGCCGGCGACACCGAGGCGATGCTGGCTGACGGGTTGGAGCAGGTCTTCGCGGAGTGGCGCGCCCTAGGCATCACCACGGTCTACAATTCGCTCTGCGGCTCCCGCTCCATCGCCGCCTACCAGCGGCTCCGTGCCGAGGGCCGGCTCGGCATGCGCGTCGGGATCATCGTCTCGGGGCGTGAGGAGGGGTTGGTCGAGGCCTTCATCGCTTCGGGCATCCGCTCCGGCTTCGGGGACGACTGGTTGCGCGTGATCGGCGTCGAGTGGTGCCCGGACTGCTCGACCTCCGGGCGCACCGCGGCCTATTACGAGCCTTATCTCGGCGATCCGGTGCCGGGTGAGCCCGAGCATAACACCGGCATGCTGCTCTACGAGGCCGAGGACCTCACCGCCCGCGCCATCGCCGCCCACAAGGCCGGGCTGCAGGTGATGATCGAGGGTGTCGGCGACCGAGGGATCGACTTCGCGCTCGACGCCATCGAAGCCTGCCTCGAGGCCGAACCGCGCGAGGATCACCGGATGCGGGTCGAGCACTGCTGCTACGTCACGCCGCCAATCCTCGCGCGTCTGAAGCGCCTCGGCGTCGTCGACAGCTCCGCCACCGGCTTCATGCACGATCTCGGCGACGCCTACATCGCGCATCGCGGGCAGGCGGCGATGCGGCACATGTGGCCACACCGGACGCTGATCGACACAGGCGTCCCGGCGCCCGGGCATTCGGATGCCATGGTCTGTCAGGCCAACCCCTTCGTCGCGCTCTGGTCCATGGTCACCCGACAGACCGATACAGGCGGCGATCTCGACAAACGTGAAGCGGTGAGCCGGACCGAGGCGCTGGCCGCCTACACGACGCTCGGCGCCTATTCCGGCCGGGAGGAGGCGATCAAGGGCGCGCTCAAACCGGGAATGCTGGCGGATGTCGCGGTGCTGGACCGAGATTTCTTCACGATCCCCTCGGAAGAGATCCGGGAGGTTCGCGTGACCGCGACGGTCCTTGCAGGTGATTACCAGCAGCACGGCACCTAGCGGCGCATGAGCGTGTCAGCGCCAGGGAGCATGCGGTCACGAGCGCCGATGATCGATCGCCACAAGTAACCGTCTATGGCGCAGCTTCGTCGAACGTCGGACCCTGACGTGAGCGCTCAGGCTCGAGGCGTCCCCGATATCGGACAATCAAACCGCCACCCAGCGGGGCCGACAGCGAAACGTCGAAATGGAAGCGGCCATCTCGCGCATACTCCCTGCTGTCGCTCCCAGGCAGCAGGAACTTGGGCAACGGCACGCCCATGAACCAGCCTCGCCGCACAACGAGATGCATCGCGCCTTTCTCGACCGGCAGCTCCAGCTCGCAGACAAAGAGCCAGAACCGCTCGAAGTAGCGGTACGGCAGCGGGGACGAGTTGAAGTGGGACCTGAAGACCCTCCCATCGAAGTTGCGCTCCCAGGTTTCCCCATTCTCCGTGATCGTCATGGTCACGGTGACCGGCACCTCGTCGCCTGCTGGCGGAAAGCCGAAGAACCAGGCGACCAGTCGAGCAATCGGCGAGGTTCCGCGCGTGACCGTCGCCGTGCCGGAAAAGCTCTCAATGTCCTGCCCGCTGTGCAGCTCGCGCACCTCCGCAGGCAGGAGAGCCCATCGGTCGCGCAAGGCCGACTGGAACAGGGTCGGCCGATCCGCGAGATCCGTTCTGGTCGTGACGCTCAGATCCGCCATAGCCTCCTCGATATCCGAGATGGTGAGCTCGGCCAGGCAAGGGCGAGCGCCGGGAGGCACCGTCTCCAGGCGCCGCAGCAGGGCGCGGCAAACGACGCCGGGGACGAACGGGCCGTCGCCCGCTTCGGCCACAAGGGTCCACGCGTGGCACCTCGGCGAGCCGTCGATCATGCCCGTCACAGCCACACGCATACCACCGCGATCGGTGCCGAAGGGCAGCAGCAGGGTTGCAGCCCGCTGTACAAAACGCACGCCACGGCTGCCCAAGGGCAAGGGCGATACGCGCCTGAGGGCACCGAGCAGAGAGAGCCCCGCATTCATGACCTCCAGCTCCATCCCGGCGCGAAAGATGACCGAGCGTGCCCCGAACGCTGCTGGGAAGAGCCGAATATCCGGGACTTCGATGAAGTAGCCGCTGCGGATCATCTTCGCGTCGAGGCGGTAGCGGCGCCGGTCGCTCCAACCCCGCATCGACCGCCACTGACCGCCGCGCCAAACGAGCGACCGATGCCCAGCCTGGCCGACGATGCTCGCGATCACCGCAGCACCTCTCGGTGCCTTGTTGCCGGGGAGGATCACCGTGTCGATCAGCAGGATCTCCGTCATGCCGCGCACCAGCTCCTGCACGACGATGGATGAGAGCCCCGGCACGCTCGAGGCGCCGGAGAGCACACGCCTCCCAGCCTGCCTTGCGTCGGGATCAAGCGTGGCGATGCCCGCAGCAAACCCCGCATCATCGGCGAGATCGAGATAATCGACGCCCTCTCGCACGCATCTGCGAGCAACTCTGTAGGGGTCATCGCCATAGGACTGGAACGGCCCGGCCGCGTCGATCACCACATCGGGCGCCGGTGCGAAAAGCGGACTGAGATCGGACTTCAGGTCGACCTCGAGGGGAAAGGCGCCCATGGGCTCGGCGACAAGACGCGCCCTCTCCAGACGACGACCTGCCAGCCAGACCTCGTGTCCGTCCCGACGAAGGAGCTTTCCGAGCCGCGATCCGAAGACACCCGAGCCGCCCAGAACGACGACCCTCATTCGATGAGCCGCGCGTGCAACGCGCGACCGGGTACCGCGCACATGTCGGTGCGCCCGGGGCGAGCGTGGCGGCTGCGCGCCAGCCGACCGTAGAGCCGAACCTGTGACGCTCTCGGCAGAACTCGGAGGACCTGAAGCAGCCAACCGACGCCGCCGATGCGTGCGCCCGCCCGGATGATCGCTTCGGCGGAGCTGTAAGCACGTCCATCGACCGAGATGAACCGCCGCGCAGCATTGTATGGATCGAGACCGAATTGGCGCAGCACCGCCCGGCCAGTCCGTGTCTGCACGCCGCAAACCCTGAACGCGCCTTTGCGATCGAAGCGAGCGATGAGACGCGCCCCCGCAGTGCGAAGAACGGAGGCACCGTCCATGAAGGCCACGGACCCGTTGTCATCGAATGAGGGAACCGAGGGATCGTCTCGGTAAGGAAACGGTCTGCGATCGAAAAGAAGCGTCAAATCAGCCTCGCAACGGCAACCCCCGGTTTCCCTACCACCGTCGCCACAGATACTGAACTGGCGAGAAGTCTCAGGCCACGGAGGGACCACCCTCCTCACGTCTCCGATCAAGCCCGCACCCACGGCGCTGGCAACAACCGGCTGGCGAATGCCGAGCCGCTAGACGCCCATCACAACCAGAATTCAGGCTTTCAAAGGCCAACGCCCCGAAGGGCGCGGAGCAGAAGATGAGCTAGCAGAGCCCGGTTCGGAAAAGCGGGTCGAAGCGAAAGAGTCGGGTCGGCGTCACCCTTCCCGCCCGCGGCGGCGGGCGGGAAGAGCTTCGGCCGAGAACGAACGCTGTTCTGATGTGTGCCGCGGCCTGCACGAGAAGCCGCAGGGGAGCTAGTAGCTCTTGTAGGGCAGGAACTTGCCGGACATTGTGACCTTCACACGGTCGCCTTTGGGGTCGGGCACGCGGCTGATGTCCATGTCGAAATCGATCGCCGACATGATGCCGTCGCCGAACTCCTCCTCGATCAGCTCCTTCATCGTGGTGCCGTAGACCATGACGATCTCGTAGAGCCGATAGATCAGCGGGTCTGTGGGAACGGAGCTTGGCAGGGAGCCGCGATACGGCACCTTCATGAGTTGACCCATCTCCTCATCGGAGAAGTTGATGCCAAGGGCGGCCCCTGCACTCTCTGCCTGTTCCTTCGTCAGCGAGATCTGCCCCATCAGCGCGGCCGTCGTCCATTCCTTGGACTGGCCAACGGCCTCCGCAATCTCAGCCCAGGTCGTTCCCTTCAGCGTCTTGTAGGCGACGATCTTCTCCGTGAGCTCTGCACGTGTGATCATGACGCTCTTTTCTCCTTTGTGGTCTGTTCGAAGTCTGTCGAGGTCGTGCCATCGTCGCTCGCCGCGGGTCGAGCGACGGGTGGTTTCTTTGGATCGAAGCCCTCGGCCGTGATCTCTTCGCGGAAGGTCTTGGACCGGTTCACCAGAAACTCGATCAGGTGATTCCGCATGGGGTAGTAGTTCGGGTGCGTGTGCATGTCCGAACGGGTCCGATCGGCGGGTAGCGTGTTCTCGACGATCTCGCAGACGCGCGCCTCGGGGCCGTTGGTCATGAGCACGATGCGGTCTGCCAGGAGTATCGCCTCGTCGATGTCGTGCGTGATCATGAAGGATGTCTGGTTGGTCGCCTTGCAGATCGAGACCAGCTCGTCCTGAAGGCTGCCGCGGGTGAGCGCGTCCAGTGCCGAGAACGGCTCATCCATCAACAGGATCTTCGGCTCGATGGCGAAGGCACGGGCGATGCCGACCCGTTGCTTCATACCGCCGGAGAGCTGGGACGGCTTCTTGGTCTCAGACCCCGTCAGGTGCACGAGATCGATGTATTTCTGGCATTGCGCCTGGACCTTGGACCTGCCCCACCCCGGCCAGCGGGACTCGACTGCGAAGGCGATGTTCCCCATGGCCGTCATCCAGGGCATCAGCGCGTGGCCCTGAAAGATCACTGCCCGGTCGAGGCTGGGTCCCGTCACCTCGCGGCCATCGGCGAAGACATGCCCTGAGGTGGGCTGATCGAGACCGGCGAGGATGTTGAGGAGCGTCGTCTTCCCGCAGCCCGAATGGCCGATGAGGCAGACGAACTCCCCCTGGTGGACCGTGAAATTGACCTCCCCGAAGATCTGGGTCTGGTCCCTGCCATCCGGATCGGGGAAGCAGCGCTCCAAGCTTTCGACTTGGATCATCTTCCGTGCGGAGTGATCGGCCTGGTCGGTCATTGTCTCTCCTTCGGAAATCTGGGCCGGGTTGGAGGCGGCGAGGCGGAGCGAAGCGCGGGGCATGGCGCGCTCAGTCCGTGTAGGCGACAAGCTTGGACGCCCGCGCCAGAAGCAGGTCGAGCAGCATGCCGACGACGCCGATGATCAGGATGGCCACGATCATTCGGTCGAGGCGCAGCCCGTTCCACTCGTTCCACACGACGTAGCCGATGCCGGTACCCCCAACGAGCATCTCGGCGGCCACGATCACGAGCCACGCGATCCCGATCGAGATGCGCATGCCGGTAAGGATCGTCGGCGCCGCAGCGGGCAGGATCACGCGCACTGCAGTTCTGAGCGAGCTCACCTCGAGCGTCTTTGCCACGTTCAGCCACTCCGTCCGCACGCTGGCGACGCCGAAGGCCGTGTTGATCAGCATCGGCCAAAGCGAACAGATAAAGATCACGAAGATCGAAGAGATCTCGCTGTCACCGATCGTGAAGAGCGCGATTGGCATCCAGGCGAGCGGAGAGATGGGCTTCAGAACCTGAATATACGGATCGAGCGCCCGGTAGATCAGCGGCGACATACCGATGGCAAATCCCAGCGGAATGGCGACGAGGGCCGCGAGCAGATAGCCGATGGTAACCCGCGCCAGCGAGTATCCCATCTGGATGCCGAGCCCCATGTCGTTGGTCCCCGCGACATAGAAGGGGTCGGTCACAGCCTCCCACAGCGCAACACCGATCTGACCGGGTGACGGGAACAACGATCCCGGCGCCGGTGACGATGCCTCGCTGACAGCGGAAATGCCCAAAGCCGCGATACCGCCGGCGCCTTCGATCATCTCCCGCGAGAGACCAAGCCCGGCAATCTGCTTCAGCTGCGGGAAGGCGATGCCGAAGCTAGCATAGTGATCGATGTCCGCGTCGATCATCCCGAGAGATGTCAGCTCGCCCCGCTCCTCGCCCGAGAGCGACGTGGCCACCGGCCCGGTGTCAGGGTGATAGGTGACCACGTGCCAGGCCAGAACCCCGACGACGAACAAGGCAATCGACAGGATCATGCTTTTGGATCTGAGACTCAGGGTCATCCGGTTCGGCCCGCCTGCTTAGAGCTTTCAGAAAAGATGAAGCCCATGGCCGGAGCACCTCCGGCCATGGGCGACCCGTTCGCCGTCAGGTTCGGGTGATGGGTGCCGTGTCGATGTATTCCTGGGCACCTGCCGGATCGAAGGTCCGATCCTGGATCTGGACCGGCGCAACCACGTCCTGATCGACATCCGGGAAGACGACATCGCTCTTGGCCATCATGCCGCGCATGATGTCGCCCGTCGTCGTGGTCAGCACGAGCTCCTTCGCCAGGTCGCCATACTGCGCGTCGCTTTCGATGTAGCCCCAGCGGCGCATCTGCGAGAGCACCCAGACGCCCATCGTCTGTGTCGGCAGCGGCATGAAGGAGATGCGGTCCGGCACCGCCTTGATGTTGCCGAGACCATCTGGATACACGCCGGTCAGGATCTGGCGCAGGATCTCCACGGGCTGGTTCAGGTAGTTCGCGGGCGCCATCGACTCCGCGAACTCGATCCGGCCAGCGGGCTTCTCAGCCGCCGCCGTCGCCTCGAGAATTGCCGTCGTCACGGCCATGAAGGTGTTCGGGTTCTCCTGAATGAACTTCTCGGACAGGCCGAACACGCAACAGGGATGCTGCTTCCAGAGGTCGAGGGTCAGCTTGTAGATGAAGCCGACACCGTCATAGACGGCGCGCTGACAGAACGGATCCGGGGCGAGATAGCCATCCACGTTGCCGGCGCGCAGGTTGGCGACCATCTCGGGCGGCGGCGTCACGCGGATCTGGATGTCGCGATCGGGGTCGATACCAGCCCGCGCCACATAGGTCCGCAGAAGCAGGTTGTGCATCGAATACTCGAACGGCACAGCGAACTTGAACCCCTTCCAGTCCTTGGGATCCAGCTTGTCGGCATGCCTCGAGGCGAGGACGATGGCCTGTCCGTTCGTGTTGACGTTCGACACGACGCGCCAGGGCTGCGCGGTCGACCCGATCCCCAGCGACATCGCCAGCGGCATCGGGAACAGCAGGTGCGAGCCGTCATATTCGCCGTTGAGACACTTGTCGCGCGCCACGGCCCAGCCGGCGGTCTTCACGATATCAACGTCCAGGCCGTAACGGCTGTAGAAGCCCAGTGCGTGGCCGCCGATGATGGGCGTGGCGCAGGTTATCGGCACGAAGCCCAGGGTGAGCTTCTTCTTCTCGAGGTTCTTCAGGGCATCTTCCGCCATGGCCTGGAGCGAGCCGAGCGGGAACATGTTGCCGACCGCACCCAGTGCCGTCGTGACGCCGACACTGCGCAGGAAGCCCCGGCGGGACATGTCGGTCTTGAAGAGGCCCTGGAGCACCGAGCTCTCGAGCACGCGCGCCATGTTCGACTCTGGCGTCAGCGAGTCTGCCGCACGCTTGCGCAGGACCGCTTCGTCCTCCGGGGTCAGCCCAGCATAAGGGTTTTCGATCTCTTCGCTGGCCTCACCGCATTCATTCCAGATGTCGATATTTGGATTGAACGGGTCCTTGAAGTGGGTCATGTGATCTCTCCTCTACGCCGCCGTTTCGGGCTTGTTGCCGGCTGCGCTCACGTGACAGCAAACCCCGTGCCAACTGACGCGGAGGGCATTTCATCAATATTTTCAGTTTCTTGGATGACGCTCGCGGCAAAGCCGTAGGGTTACGAAAAATTGTAATTTACAATTTTACGTAGAGTTTTCGTACGTTTTCGTAACGAGCCGATGGCAATCCACCGCGCGCCCCTCTAGCGTTCGACGCAGACTTCACGACAGGCCTGAGCATGAGGAGTGACCATGTCGCGCCCGCCCCTCCCTCCTTTCACTACGGAAACCGCCCGCCAGAAGGTTCGCATGGCCGAGGATGCCTGGAACCGTCGCGATCCGGTCAAAGTCAGCCTTGCCTATACGCAGGACAGCGCCTGGCGAAACCGGTCCGAGTTCCTTCGGGGTCGAGAAGAGATCGTCGAGTTCCTGACGCGGAAGTGGGAAAAGGAGCTCGACTACCGGCTCATCAAAGAGCTTCACGCCTTCACGGACAATCATATCGCGGTTCGCTTTCGGTACGAGTGGCATGACGCGGACGGTCAGTGGTGGCGCTCCTACGGCAACGAGAATTGGGAGTTCGATGAAGCCGGCCTGATGTCGAGACGCGAAGCCAGCATCAACGACGTCATGATCTCTCCAGAAGAGCGCCGCTTCCACTGGCAAGCACCGGGACCACGGCCCGAGGACGTGCCCGCCTTCGGCAAGGATCCCTTCTGACCCAGCACGGCCCACCCAATCCGGAGCGATCGAGCGGAGTGTCTGACGCGCACATGGCCTACACACACGAGCACTCTCAGGACATCAATCGCTTCTTGGCCCAGTCGCTGCCCATCGCCCTCTTCCGCGAGGCGGATTTCGGCCTGCTGATACTCGACCCCGTTGACGACCGGATCATTCACGCGACGGAGTCGGCCG
This sequence comes from Pseudomonadota bacterium, assembly GCA_039815685.1. Classification (GTDB taxonomy): domain Bacteria; phylum Pseudomonadota; class Alphaproteobacteria; order Rhodobacterales; family Rhodobacteraceae; genus Thermohalobaculum. The sequence goes on from JBCBYV010000005.1 coordinate 30,988, forward strand.
CGAAGCTGCTGGGCAGGAGCGCGCAGCAGCTCCAAAGCGCGAGCCCCAGCGACGTCTTTCGAGCGGCCTTGAGCGATCTGTTCGTCCTTACCCAGGCGTGCCTCGATGGCCCCGGGACCTGGCAGTGCGATCTGGAGGTTCCCACGACCAGCCGGGGTCACGTTCTTCTCGAATGCCATGCGGCGAAAGCCGAAGGCTATGCCGATACCTGCATCCTGCTCGCGCTGTTCGACGCGAAGCGGCTCAGACGTCGGCAGGCGAAGGCGGAACTAGCCGCACTCTACCGCGGTGAGCCGGTCAGCTTGTCGCAGACCGACACCTTGTTCCGGGACCTCGAAAAGGGAAACAGGCTGATCCTCAACGCCGTCGGCGAGGGGATCTATGGCGTGAACAAGCGTGGAGAGACGACCTTCGTCAATCCTGCCGCCGAGCGAATGCTCGGGTGGCGGGCGGACGAACTCGTCGGCCAAGTAGCCCACGACATCATGCACCACACACATGAATGCGGGGACGCCTACCCGGTAGAAGACTGTCCCATCTACGCCGCCTTCCGGGATGGCGAAGTCCATGAGGTGCGCGATGAGGTGTTCTGGCGCAAAGACGGGAGCTCGTTCCCGGTGGAGTACACCTCCACACCGATCGAAGACGACGGCAAGCTTGTCGGTGCTGTTGTCGTATTCCGCGACATCTCCAAGAGAAAGGAGCAGGAAGACGCTCTCTATCAGGCGATGTCACAAGTTGAGCGACTGCGTAATCGACTGGAACTCGAAAAAGCATACCTTCTCGATGAGCTTGAGCAGCATCATAATCGGCACGAGATCGTGGGCTCCAGCGCAGCAATCTCACATATTACGCAGCAGATTGATCTAGTCGCGCCAACGGAGGCGACCGTACTGATCACTGGTGAGTCTGGCACAGGCAAGGAGCTGATCGCACACGCGATACACAAGGCCAGCATGCGTCGGGATCGGCCGCTCATTCGTGTGAACTGCGCGGCGATCCCTGCAGAGTTATTCGAGAGTGAGTTCTTCGGGCACGTGAAAGGCTCCTTCACTGGCGCGCTTTCCGACCGAATAGGAAGATTTGAACTGGCCGACGGAGGCACGCTCTTTCTTGATGAAGTGGGCGAGCTACCCCTTGAGCAGCAGGGCAAGCTTCTGCGCGTCATCCAGGAACAGCAGTTTGAGCGCGTCGGCGACAACAAGACGATGGATGTCGATGTGCGCATCATCGCAGCGACGAACCGTGAGCTGCGCAGCGAGATTGTCGCAAAACGCTTTCGCGAAGACCTGTATTTCCGACTGGCAGTCTTTCCTATCCACTCACCACCGCTACGAGAGCGCAAGCAGGATATACCTGCCCTCGCCTATCTGTTCTTGGAGCGTGCAACCTCTAGAGCAAATCGGCCGATCGAGCCGCGCTTGAGTGTCGCCAACATCGAAACACTCCAGAGCTACAACTGGCCCGGAAATATCCGGGAGCTTGCGAACGTCATCGAACGCGCAGTGATCGTGTCACAGGATGGCAGGCTGCAATTCGATCTCCCAACCGACAGAAACCCACCCAGCATGGACAGGCGCGAAACCGATGCCAGACCTACAGCGAACGAACCCGGCACATCGGGACCCGCCTCAATACTTCGCAAGAACGAAATTTTGGAGATTCAACGAGAGTCGATCATTGCCACACTTCGAGAAACCAAAGGCCGCGTTTCTGGAATTGGTGGAGCAGCAGAAATCCTCGACATGAAGCCCACAACACTCTACTCAAAAATAAGGAGGCTTGAAATCAACCCGAAAGAATACAGGGCATAGAGCACCAATCCACGGTCAGTACTCGGTGATAGCTTCGCGCCTCCAGCCCACTTACGTCGGGATATTTTCTCGCAGCCTCTGCAAACCGTCTCGGGAACTGGTCAGCGCAGGCCGATAGCCCCGGCAGGAAGGATGCGGTTCCACCATCGAAGCCAACTGGAGAGGCTGCGATCACGTCCGAGGGGCAACAGCGCTGAATTCACCGGCTGCGCCGTCCTAATCCGGTGCGTCTGCCAAACCCCTGATCACCTGCTGCGAACGGAGAAGGGCGCGCGCTGAGTGATAGGCACCGTGGTCGCTGGAGGCTGCAATCGAACGTATCGGGCTGGCTCCTGACCGATCGACAAGTTGCCGCCATCCACCATCAGAGCGGATCAGGTGCTCCTCGATGAAATCGAAGCAACGCCTGAAGAGACGGAAATACTCCAGTCTTGCAGTCAACACATAGAGTTCGAGCAGGCAGATCATGCAGTCACTTTGAACCCACCAGGCCTTAGCGCTCTTTCGGCCGAGTTGTCGCGGGGCCTGAAAGTTGGCGTTCGTGTAAAAGCCGCCATACTTGCGATCCCATGCAGATTGGATGGCTTCCCCGGACTGTTGGAGGGCCCAGTTCCGGACCGAGGTGAGGGGAAGCTCAAGGCTCCGCAGCGTCTCCAGCACGAGCAGAACATGCTCCATGTCGTGGCCCACAGCCGCACGCTGGCTGCCGCGAAGATCATAAGGCCGGTCCAGATCCGCGTCCCAGGAATTAATGGTGAGCGTGGATCTGGGATGCCGGAAGCAGGTGAGGCACCGCAGCAATAATTCCTCAAGCCGGCGGCGAACCCCGTCCTCAGGCGAAACCCGGTAGAGCGCCGCCAGCGCTTCGGCTTGATGCAGTTCGCTTTCAAAGGACCTGACACCAGGAAAGCTGCGGTCGCGCGGATTGATCTCATCCGCCGTCAGTCGCTGCCACTCAGCGCCCAGCCCTTCGCAATAACCGCCGTTGCGCTCGTCATAGGCCCGCGCGTCGAACTCCCGAAAGACCTCGCACGCAAGGGCGCGCGCATCGTCCCGGCCAAACACCCGGGCAAAGGTTGCGAGCCCGAGGATTGCAAAGAAATGATGCGCAAAGGGTCGGGACCGGTCCATAGGCGTGCCATCAGGCGCCACTGCGTTGTAGAAGCCGCCGTTCTCTCCATCACGCAGAACGGTCGACAGGAACTCAAAACCATGGTGCGACGCCTCGATCAGACCTGAGTTCTGCGGGTCATTCTCCGAGAAGAGGCTGAAGGCGTAGAGCTGCCGTGCCTGCATCTTCAGGCACTTCTCCCCGCGGTCGAAAAAAACGCCGTCGCGCTCATCCTCGAGGAACCCTCCATGGGTGCGATCGAGGGCGCGCAAGAAGAACCTGCCATGCGCTTCGGTATGCCGCCGCAACCGATCGAGGATCTGGAGCAGCTCATCGCGGCTTGGCGGTGGTTCCGCTTCAACACCCGGCGCGTATCCACCCGGCGTGCGCGACAGCCTGTGGCGGGTGCGGCTCGCGAGAGCGACAAGGCGCATCAAGGCGTCCGGCAATCCCATCATGTCCCTGCCCGACCCACCTTACGCCATGCAGTCCTTAGCAATTCTAGCTCTACGCCTTCAGAACGAATGAGAGTCCGCCCCGAAGGCACTCTTTGATCGAATGAGCAGCGTTTGGATCACACCCTCTCTACTGCGAAAGCCGACGGACTTCTTTCTGATGGGTGGCTCAGCAAAGGCGTGCAGGGTCGGCGGTGGCCGGCCCCAAAAAAGGCGCTCTGCGCATTGCAGATGCAGGGGTCGCGGCCGGATGCCCGGGATTGGACGGTCCGAAGATGCGTCGACACTCATACTTCACTGACGGGAGTGTCCTTGCCGTAACGCGTATCCTGGGCACCATCGCCAGCGCGGTGACGCTTATCCTGCTGACCCAGATCCTCGAGAAGGAGGCTCTTGGCAGCTATGCGGTGGCGATTGCCCTGCTGTTGCCTCTGGCCGTTCTCGGGACCCTCGGCCTTGATCGCGCGCTGCTCCTTCGCATTCCGCCAATCGCGCAGCACGAGGCCAAGCTGAAGGGCACCGGCCTGGCCGTTCAGACATTCGGTCTCGCACTTCTGGGCGGCTCGGCAGCCGGGCTCATCGCCTGGAGCGCCGGGCCGCTCTTCCTCCCGGCGACGGAGCATGCAGGCGCCTGGATGGCGGCCGTCGCGCTGGCCGTACCCCTGGCCAGCATCGCGCTGTTGACGCGGGCCTGGCTCGAGGCGAACGACCTCTCCGCTCCAGCCAATGCGATGCCCGGCATCACGGATTGTTCTCGCGCGCTGATGTTCGCGGCCGTGGGTGCGCTTGGATTGGACGTCTTGGGTATCAGCGCCGTCATCATCCTCTCGACGGCGCTGTCGCTTGCGGTGCCAGTTCTTCTGGCATCGCGCCGACCGCTGGTTCGCTCGCCCCGTCATCTTCGGCGCGAGGACATGACCGCAGGCATGCAGCATATGGCGATGCGCCTCTGCATCGTCGCGTCGCGTATGGTCGATCTCCTGATCGTCGGCGTCTTGCTGGCCCCCGCCGCGACGGCGGACTATGCGATTGCCAGTCGGCTCTCCAGCTTTCTCGACCTTGCCCAGAACGCCTTCGTCCCGACCTTTCGGCCGCGTGCGCGCCGGTATCTTCGGAACGGCCGGCCCGATCTCGCCGAAAGCGAGTTCCGAGTGACGCAGGTCGCGGCCCTTCTCTTCACGCTTGGCGCACTGGCCGGGCTGCTCCTCTTCGGGCGCTGGGGGCTGTTGCTCCTCGGCGACTTCGAAGGCGCTTTTGCGCCTCTGGTGATCATGGGGGCCGGCTATGTCGTGAGATGCGGCGCCGGCGACCACATGTCCTACCTTATCATGCGCGGTGATGTCGGGTGGCCGCTTGCGCTCCAACTCGGCAACCTCGGGCTCACCATCGTGCTCTGTTCCGCTCTCGCGATGGCCTGGGGGGTGGAGGGGGCGGCCGCCGGAGCGTCCTTGGCGGCGGCGCTCACCTCGATCCTTGGCGCAGTGGTGGCCGAGCATCGAGCCCGCATCTCGGTGTTTCGAAGGTCCATCATCCTCAGTACCGCAGCCTCGGTAACACCTGCTCTGGCAGCGGTGGCCGGCGTCCTGCCGTCCGAGCTTGCGGCGATGACTCTGGGCATCGTTGCCGCGTGCCTCGCCTACGCATCCCGCAAGTCGTTGCTGCGTTGGATCGCTCAACAGCGTCGGGGGTAGCGGACACTCTTCAGCCTTGGATCGACGGCGCGCCCGCCCTTGCCCTCCCCATCACATCGAGGGGGCCCGGGCTCGGGTCCTACGGCAGCTCGAAGTACTGCTCGAGTTCCGTTCCCATGGCCGCCTCGCGCAGCAGATCGAAATTGGCGATGCGCTCACGGGTCGGCCCGGAGCCCATCTTCATCACCCGGTGGCTGAGCGCGCGACTGTCAACGCCCAGAAAATCGCAAAGCCTCCGATCCGTCGTCTGGGGATCCGCAATCATGTCCTCATAGGTGATCTCGAGGGCAGGGAAGCGGTGGAACTGACGGCGACACGTCTCCTCCAGCAACTGGGAGCTACGGACGAAGCGCCGGAACGCATCGAACTCGATCTTAAGCGCCGCGTTTTCGGACCGCGGCCGCTCTCCGCGAACTGCATACACCCCCGAATTCTGCGCCAGCGTCAGCGAGACGAAGACATCGAGCAGGTTTCGCCGCCCCAGAAAGATGACGCGGGTCTTCGACGCATCATCGAGCGCCTCGAGATGCCGGATGATACCATCCGCATAGGCGCTGCACTGCGTGTGCAGTAGCTTGAAGCCGACCGCACCCGTCCGGCGACCGTATCGATGCCAGACCTCCTCGGAGAGAAACTGCGCAGGGTTCGCGTCGCGCCTCTTGCGCGTCGCGCCTGCGGTCGGGCGCGGGGCGCTCAGCCAGTTGATCTCGGCCGGATTGAAGACCTCGCCATAAGCGATGACCTGCGGGTGGGACGACAGACGCTCGATGACGAGGGTCGAGCCAGACCGTGCCCTGCACACGAGGACAAAGCGACGATACCCATCATGGCCGCCGAGCACACCCGCAGATCGCAAGCGGCCGGAGACGCCGTGGAGCGCGCTCTTTGCCACTTCGGTGATCTGCAGGGCGGAGCGTGGCACAAGCGTATCCCTGGTTGCAGCAGGCGCGCCTGCAAGCCGTATCCCGCATGGCTGCTTTCGCGTATCCGAAGACCATACGGACCCCGCTCTTCGGGGTGCAAGCGGGAGGCGGAACGATGCGCGTGCTTGTTGTTGGGGGAACCCGGTTCCTTTACGGCGGCATCGAGCGGCTGGTCGGCGTTCTGCTGCCGGAGCTCGAGAAGCGTGGCCATGAGGTCGGCTGGATCGTCAACGGTTCGACCGCTCCAGCGGCGGACACCATTGCCGGACCCGTCTGGTCGGTGCCCATCACGGAAGTTCTGGCGGAGGAGCCGGGACCCGAGATGGCCCAACGATTGCTCGACGTTCAACGCAGTATTCGCGATGCCGTGGCATCCTTTCGGCCCAACGTCGTCCACTACCACCCTTCGGCCGTCGACATTCTTCTGATGGCGAACCTCATGCGCCGGCTCTCCGCACCTGTCGTCACGACCATCCATCTCGAACTCAGGGTGCTCGCCGCCGCGAAAGGCGGCGCTCAGGCGCTGGAGCGCCTTCTGCAAGCAAGCCGCGCTACAACGGTCGTCTCGCAGGACGTTGCCGGGGAAGTCGCCGCCCTCGTGCAGGAGCCCAGGCCACCCCTTGCGATCGTCAGAAACGGTCTGGCGGCGCCGGTCGGCGAGGTCTCGGCACCTCCGGGCGGCAAACGGCTCCTCTCACTCTCCCGGCTGGTGGATGACAAGGGTGTCGACATCCTTCTCGACGCAATGCCGGGGGTGCTTGAGGCTCATGGAGACGCCCGGCTCGAGGTCGCGGGGACGGGCCCCGAGCGCGCGAGCCTCGAAGCACAGGCAGCGGCACTCGGACTTGGCGATGCAGTGGCTTTCACTGGCCCATGCCCGCCCGAAGCGGTTCACGCCCGCATGAGCGCGAGCGACGTTGTCGTCATGCCTTCCCGCTGGCGGGAGCCCTTCGGTCTCGTCGCGCTCGAGGCGGCGCTTGCATGCCGTCCCGTGGTCGCTTCCGCCACCGGGGGCCTCAGGGAGATCGTCGTGCAGGGCGAAACCGGCGCGCTCGTGCCGCCCTGCAATCCACTAGCGCTCACGGAGGCGATCCGGGCGCTTCTCGACGATCCGCAGCTTGCGGCCAGCATGGGAGCCCGGGCAAGGAGCCGCGCCGTGGCGGAGTTCGGTGCCGACGCGATGATTGAGGGCTACGAGAACGTCTATCGCAGCGTGGCAGTCGAAGGAGCGCACCACCTTACCTGACGTGCCGCTTTCATGCTCAGGCTTGACCCAGGCATCCACTGCCCATGGCGCTGGATTGTCGGGTCAAGCCCGGCAATGGCGCAGCTACAGTGTGCTCGTCACGCCCGACGCTGCCCTAACGCGACATCTCCGGCAGCGGCGGATCCAGCGCCACCATCTCCGCGACATCGTCATAGCGCAGAAGCTCCGGGCGGGCGTAGACCTCGGGCCACAGGATCTCGGTCTCTGCCTGCGCTGCCCCGTCGCCCGTCGCTTCGCGCAGCAAACCGGCCTCCGTCAGCGAGGCGAGGAGAGCGGCGGCATCGTCCGTTGCCGCCCCAACCCCCGGATAGCGCTGCCCCAGCTCTGTCGTCAGGGCCTCCATGCTGCCCCCGCCGGTCAGGTGGCACCAGATCGCCACCGCGACGCCGTCCATGCTGTAATAGAGCCCGTCATCGAGATTGATGACGACCGCCTCATCATCCAGCACCTTGGACACGACCCGCTCGGACCCGATTTCATACTTCAACTCACGTCACCTTCCTCATCGCGTCTAAGCCTTCGACTGGCGTCGCCGCTTCAGCTCGAAGACAAAATCCAGTAGATCCGCATCCGTCTTCAGTCGGCTCATGTTGCGGTCATGAATGCGCCGCCTGAGAACGATACTGTCGACTTGGTGATGCACCAGACCCCTCGAGAGCATATCCGCAACCCAGAGGCCGTCGCAATGTAGATCGTTGCCGATCTCGAACGGAGGGTTCGTCATGGCAGCATCGCGCATGTAGAGACTGCTCGTGATCATCACCTCCGAATGAACATCTCCGATCACGCCCGATCCGGATGGGCTATCCCCGATACCGTGATCGGTAGTCTCGAAGTTGCACCAGTGTCCGGAGGTGATCGCGACGCCGGGTTCTCGCACGAAGGGTTGGGCCAGCGCGTCGAGCCGATCAGCCGGCGCGACATCGTCGCTGTCGAAGAACCCGACAATGGGCGTCGCAGCGGCCGCAAGACCGGCCTTCCGTGCCACGCCCAGGCCCTGACGTCCCTGCTGGATCACCCTCACGATGTCGCCACCCGCCGCACGGGCGATCTCGCCGCTGCCATCCTCGGAACCATCGTCGACTACGATGATCTCGGCCGGTGGCAGGGACTGATTGCGGAGGCTCTCAACGGCCTCAGCGATGAACCGGGCACTGTCGCGCACGGCCATGATCATCGTGATGGGCGGTGGGCGCTGACTATCCAAGGAACCGCTCCAGGGGCTGACCGATCCCCTCCGGATCCGCGCCGGAGAGGTACGAGAAGCTCGGCACCGACGCCACGACGTCGAAGAGCAAGGGGGCACGCTCGGCCTCTCGCCCGGGCGCGGATAGGACGGAGCTCGGCAGCAACGCGCGGGCCGCCGCCGCCCGGGACAACGGCTCCAGCAAAGAGCCTGCGTCCGAGGTAATCCGGGGCACCGCCACGGCGTCGATCGTCAACCGCTCCGCAATCTGGCCCGGGAAGTGCTCGAAGATCGGCAGCAATGCCTTGAGTTCAGATCCCGGACGTGCCGGCCTGAGCCGCCCCGGATGCAGCTGTGCCGCTGGCGACCGCTCCGCATCGAGCAGGAGGCTCGCATAAAGGCTCTGTCCCACGAAACCGCCGCCCTCTGCCGACACTGCCACGAAATCATCTGCAACGACGTCGAAGCCTGCAGCAAGCGCTGCCGCGGTGATCGTCGACTTTCCCGCGCCGCCGCGTCCGGTGATGAGCATCCCGCGCCCGTTCCTGCCGATCAGGGCGGCGTGCGTCGTGGCGAAACCCGCGTCCCACAGCTGGCCGAACAGGAACCGGAGAAGCGGCTTTGCCAGCACGTCATTGTCGATCTGTCCGGGGTCTTCGGTCAGCGAGATGAGCTCGCCCCGAACGGGATCGAAGGACGTCGTGAGCGCATGCCGCCGTTCGATCAGCACCGTGCGGTCCGGATCGTGATGCAGCGTGCCATAACGTCCAAGCGGACCGGGGGCCGGAGGGACGGGAGGCACCCCATCGCCCACAAGCCGCCCATCGACGATGGTCCAGGTCAGCCGCGTAGCGCCCGGCGGTGGCCTCACGTCGCTCAGATGCGCAAAGGAGTTCGTGAGGGCTGCCGTCGCCAACCGTCCCACGCCGTCCACGGCAAGCTCGATACCCGGCAGACCACAGCTCAGCGCGACGCGGTCTTCGGCCGGCGCTCGTTCGCGGGCGCTACCGGCCGCGGCCTGAAGCGCCCCCGCCACCTCCAGCGCGCGCAGATCTACCCAGAAATCCTCGTTCACAGGACGTGCCTAGGAAACTCGCCCCTATCTCGCAAGGGGACGCTCGGGGGTGACGTTCTGGCGCGGAAACTGGCCCTGTCTCTGCTCGCGCCTCAGGGCGCGCAGACCAACAAAATCCGCCAAAAGCCCGGGTTTGCGAAGCACTCGCACCAGCGGCAGACGGAGGAATGAGAACTGCGCCGCGCTCACGGCGTGGATATCGCGGGCGACCGGATGGTCTGCCCCACATTCCGCCAGTCGTCGACGCAATCCCTCGAGCCGGTCGGCCAGTTGCTTCCCGGGATGGGGTACGAGCGCCCCCAGCGGGCGAAGCTCCTGAGCGACGATGTTGGCGCAACCCGCCGCGGCCAACATACGCGCAGTCTCCTCAACGTCCGGCTCGGCAGCGTTGACGAGAAGGGCCGTGTCGATCATCCAGCGCCGCCCCTTACGGAAGGGCTCCCAAACCCGGCGCGCGAGCACATCGGCCAGCAGGCACTCGGCTGCATCGCCCTCGGTCTCGGATGGACCTTCGATGTCCCAAGGGGCGCGCTCCATCCAGGGCAGTCGTCGGGCCTGCAATTCCACGGTGACCTTCTGCGGCCCCAGGAGCCGGCGTTGATGCTGCCCGAAGGCCGGAAGCGGACAGGCGAGGTTCCAGCCTTCCGCCGCCAGCCCCGCCATCACATCGGGATGGGCTTCCTGCGGCAATAGCATGGTGATCCTGCCGGCATGCCGAAGCTCGGGCTCTGGATAGGCAGCCGTTGCAAGCGGCCATCCTCGGAGCTCCCTCGGCGTGAGCCCGGCCGTCCGGATCACATCCGCGACCGCACCGCGCTGCGCCGCCACGATGGCGGAGCGTGAGCACTCGCGCAGCGCCAAAGCCTCGAGCCGATGGAGCCGATTAGATGAGAACTCGCCACGATACCGGGCCCCGACAGCGGCGAGAAGCGGCAGCTCGCCACGATGCGGCACCAGCGCGGGCGGTGTCTCCTCCATGGTCTCGAGAACGCGGAGCATGGCACCTGCGACGCGTTCGCAGGCCTCTTCGCGGACGAGCCCCAGCGCTGCCGTGACGAGAGCATCGCCCACATCCATGACCGTATCTCCAGAGCAGGCTGTCAGGTCTTCCGGTCGCGTTCAGCCGCCGCTTCCGGTTGGGCCTCGCGCTTCACACCGCCGCCAAGCGCCTCGACGCCCTTGGCTAGATAGTGTCGCACGCTTCCGACATTCGCCTCCGCGAGCGAGCCGCTGAACCGCAAACTGCCGACCAAATCGCCGGTGCAGCTTCGAACATAGGCGAGCTTCAAGGACATCGGCGCCGCGTGCTCCTCCTCTCCGCGCAGCGCGAACCAGAGCGCGCGGAACGGGTCCTCCACCGCCCCGTCACGCGTGCGGGCACGCAACGCCGAGAATGCGGCGCGTTGTCGATGGCCGGTCTCGTCCAAGGGGAGCGTCGCCACCGCGTCGGCAATCGCGTGAAGGCTCCGCGGCAGAAGGGTCTGACAGCTCTGAAACCGGTCCTGGAAAAGCCCTGCGGCACCCGCCCGGTCGATCAGGTCAAGGAACGCTGCCTGATCGAAGGCCGGCCGGCGCACCGCTTCCATCAGATCGACGATCCAGGTCTCCTCCGCCTCCCCGTCGCCGAGGCTGTGGGCAAAGGCGTTGATGAGCTGCAGGAACAGAAGATCGGTGAGCGTCGGGACGCGGTGCCGGCCCAGCGATGTGGAGATCTCGGAACGGCCTATGATCAGGTCCAGCAGCGCATCGAGACCTTGGGCAGGTCTGCCTGCAACCAGGCCCTGCTGGGACGGCATCCGGTGAACATCGATCTGCAGCCTGCCCGGCTCCTCCAGCGACACCGCGTGACCGGATCTCAAGGCAATCGGTCGACCCGGCTGCAGGCAGCGGACGGCTCGTTTGAAGTCACGCGGATGAACGAGCAGGTCGATATCGGCCGTCGGACGCGCCGACACGTCCTCGTAGCAGGCGAGGAGGAGCCCGACGCCCTTGAAGGCAACCGCGCGGATGCCGGCGCCCTCGAGCGTGCCGAGGGCATCGGCGGCTTGAGCAACGACGATGTGGTTGCGCTTCCAGGCGCGCTTGACCGTGGCTGAGAATGCAGGCGCCCAGGGATCGTCCACACAATGCCTGCGAACCCGGCGCCATACGATCGGGAAGAGCCGTTGGTCGGCACCCTCGATCGCCTCGGGCGATGCGAGCGCGCCGCGCCACCGCGACCACGCTTCCAGCAGAGCCTCCGGTTCCTCGGCGATTGCCGCCGACAGAAGCGAGCGGCGTTCTTTCGTTTCAGGCAGCGAGATACCCCTCCTCATGAACCGTCGCTAGGTGCTCGGCCCCTTACCGAAGCGCCCGGAATTGATCCCCCTTTTCAACCGCCGAGCAAGCCCGCTCTCCGCTCGCCCACACCAAAGCAGCCTCAATCCACTCACCCTGTCACCGACGGGCCTTGAATCACCCGGCACACCTCGCAGGGCCGAACGGACATTCGCGGCTTGGCGAAGCGGGCCGCGCCGCAATGCCAAACCTCGCAAGGCCTATTCCTAATGATTGGGTCGGAGGTAGGACTGTGATGGAAGCTACCATCCCTAGGTCATCCCCGGGCTCGACCCGGGGATACAGTGAACCGATGCGGTCCAGGCGCCTCGCGGTTCAGTGGATTGCCGGATCAAGTCCGGCAGTGACGGCACCGAGTGTCCCGGCCAAACCGATAGCGCCATCTTGGATTGGCCAAGATCGCCAGCCTTCGACCCTCGCGCACCAAAGACCGAGCGGGTCCTAGGGTCAGGCCCATCGACGATCTTCTCGGTCTCGTAGAACGCCAACCGCCATCTCTGGCTGTCCCTCGCGCCCCTTCAGGACGGCCGCACGATCTGGCGACGATCATGCGGGGTAGACCAGCGCCGCCCGCCTGTGGCAGGCGGCGCTGGCTCTCAGTTCGCCTCGAAGCCGGCGTTGTAGCCGCGCTGATAGGCGGCTTCCTTGTCCTTCTGCACCTTGTCGGTGATCAGGCCGCCGGCGAGACCCGCGCCTGCACCGATCGCGGCACCGAGGCCCGCATTGCCTGCGATCGCGCCTATGATTGCACCACCCGCAGCACCCGCCGCCGAACCCGTCAGCGCCCGCTGCTCGGTGTCGCTGAGACCGGCACAGCCCGAGAGCAGGCCGAGGATGGCGATGGCGATAACCGTCTTCTTCATGGCTCTCTCCTCATATCCGTTGCCGCGGCTCAGCCGCAGGGAAATTCCGAATTGGCCCAACGCATCAGACCCTCGATCGCCGGCAGGCCGAGCGAGCCGTCCGTCGCCTGCGCCCAGTTCAGGAAGGCGACCACGGCCGCATCGCGCGACGGCGGCGGCGAGGGCAGGCAGTAGAACCCGCCCGTCTCGGAGGGCTTGATCGCGGCCTCGTGCATCTGGTGCACTCCGACGATGTATCCGTGACACATATGGATCGCGGAGGCGTAGGCCGCGTCCTGCACCTTCACGTTGCAGAGATCGACGAGGTCGCTCACATCCACGATCAGATAATCGTCGTCATCCGCAGCACCCGCATCGGCCAGCGCGACGGGCGCGGCGAGCAGCGTGGCGAACCCTAATGTCGCGGCGAGAAATCTGTTCTTGCGCCAGATGGTCATCACAATCCCTCCAGTTTCATAGTCATGCGCCGCCGGTCACGGGGCAGCGGGACAGCCGGTGAGACTGCATTTCGACCGATAGCCGGCTGAATGTCCACGGCTTTCACGATGCAGCAGGCGGATGGCCATGCGCAGCACCGCCGCCCGGTTCGCGAGACTTGCGGGCAGGCGGCATCCCGCCTGCCCGCCCCTCGCTCACAACGTCAAACCGATGGGCGGCTTGCTGAAGGTGATCACGACCGCATCGCGCCGACCGCGCGCGACATCCTGGCGCGAAAGCCTCAGCAGCAGGCCGAGATCGATCACGCAAACCGCAAGGTTCCAGGAGTAGAGGAGGATGAGGTAGCTGAAGGCGTCCGACATCTGCCAGTCGATGACCCGGGCAGACAGCCCCAGCAGATAACCGACCACCGTGCAGATCACGAAGGCCGCGCTCTTCCCGCTCGGCTGCCGCGTCAGAACCATGGTGAAGATCGACCAGTACCAGCCGAGCGAGAAGCAGCTCAGCATCATGGCTTCGAGTATCTCGGTCACGCTCATCTCTCACCCCCACCCGTCGCCGCTGTCCAATGCCGGGACCGTACGCCTCACCCTTGGCCGTTGTAGATGAACGAGTTTTGGAAGGACTGTTCATTTTGTTACAGTCTCCGAAAGGGGCTCGCGGTACGCAGGGGAAACCGGAGGAGCGCCATGACGAACTGGGACGACTACCGCTATCTCCTTGCGGTCGATGACAATGGCAGCCTTGCCGGCGCCGCCCGGGCGCTCGGCGTCAGCCACCCGACGGTCAGCCGCCGCGTAGGCGAACTCGAGCGATCCTTGGCCACCTGCCTGCTCGACCGCACGGCCGAAAGCATGCGCCTGACCCCTGCGGGCCAGCGCGTCTCCGAGGAAGCGCGCGTGCTCGCGAAGGTCGCGCGGCTCATCGAGCTCAAGGCGGCGGATGGCGAGGCGGAGGAGCTCTGCCGCGTCTGCATCACCGCCTCGGAAGGCATCGCCTACTCGCTGCTGACCCCCCTCCTCGCCGCCTTCCAGCATGAGCGGCCCGAGATCGCGGTCGACCTTCTGATCGGCAACCGGCCTGCCAAGATCCGGCTTGGGGAGGCGGATATCGCGCTTCGCATGGGCGACCCGGTGGACGACAATCTTGTGGGCCGGCGCATCGGCACCGCCCGCCTCGGCCTCTTTGGCCATGAAAGCTACCTCGCACGGGCGGGCGTGCCGCTCGGCGTCGAGGACCTGCCGCGCCACGCGATCATCGAGAGCACGGGCGACATCGCCGATCTCGCCCAGGCACGCTGGCTTCGCGAGCATGCGGCTGGCGCCCGCATCGCGGCCTCATCGAACTCGATCCTGAACCAGCTCAGCGCGCTTCGAGCGGGCTTCGGGCTCGTTGCGATGCCGACCTATCTCACGGCGGACCTCGCCGGGGCGCGGCGGCTCCTCCGCAACGCCTATGACCCGGATATCGATGTCTGGCTCCTCTCCGAGCCGAAGCGGCGGGACCGGCCAGAGGTGCGCGCCCTCCTCGATTTCCTGTTCGAGCGTGCACCCGGCCGGCTCTGCCTGATGGCAGGGCGCTGATCCCCGAAAGGTGACCGCCGGCTTTTCATTCCGGGACCCGTCGCTAAGCTGGGGTCAAACGGGGGATAGCCATGAAGCGAGCCATCAAACCCACCGAAGCGGCAGCCCTGATCCCGGACGGCGCCACGGTCCTGATCGGCGGCTTCATGGGCGTCGGCAGCCCCCACCGGCTGATCGATGCCATGGTCCGGCGCGGCCTGCGCGACCTCACCGTCATCGCGAACGACACCGCCTGGCCCGGCAACGGCATCGGCAAGCTCGTGACCGCGAAGGCGATCAGGCGCCTCGTCGCCAGCCATATCGGCCTCAACCCCGAGACACAGGCCCAGATGATCGCGGGCGAGATGGAGGTCGAGCTCGTCCCCCAGGGCACGCTTGTCGAGCGCATCCGGGCCGCCGGCTACGGCCTTGGCGGCGTGCTGACCGCGACGGGCATCGGCACACCGGTGGAGGACGGCAAGCAGCGCGTCGAGGTCGAGGGCAAGCCCTACCTTGTCGAGACCCCGCTCCGGGGCGACTTCGCGCTCGTGGCAGCGCGGCAGGCGGACTATGTGGGCAATCTCGAATACTCGCTCACCGCCCACAACTTTAACCCCATCATGGCCATGGCGGCGGAGACGGTGATCGCCGAGCCGCATTTCGTCGTGCCCCTCGGCGTCATCCCGCCGGACAACGTCAAGACGCCGGGCGTGATCGTGGACCACCTGATCGAAAGGGGGAGCTGATGCTCGACACCGCCCAGAACCCCAAGGAGCTGATCGCCCGGCGCGTGGCGCTCGAGGTGAAGCCAGACACGCTCGTCAATCTCGGCATCGGGCTGCCCAGCATGGTCGCGAACTACCTGCCTGAAGGCGTGCAGGTCTTCTTCCAGGCGGAGAACGGGGTGATCGGCCTCGGCGCCCGCCCGCCCGAAGGGATGGAGGACCCGAACCTCACCGATGCGGGCGGCGGGTTCGTCACGGCCGTGCCGGGAGCGGCTTCCATCGACAGCGCGATCAGCTTCGGGCTCATCCGCGGCGGGCATCTCGACATGACCGTGCTTGGCGGCCTTCAGGTCGATGAGCGCGGCTACCTCGCCAACTGGATGGTCCCGGGCAAGATGGTGCCCGGCATGGGCGGGGCGATGGACCTGGTGATGGGCGCGAAGCGGGTGGTGGTGGCGATGGTCCACGCCCAGAAGGGCACCTCCAAGATCGTGCCGGAATGCACCCTGCCCCTCACGGCGATGCGCCGCGTCAGCCTGATCGTCACCGATATGTGCGTGATCGAGCCGACCGAAGCGGGCCTTGTCCTAAAGGAACGCGCGCCCGGGGTGAGCGTGGACGACATCGCCGCCGCTACCGAAGCCCGCCTGATCGTCCACGACACCGTGCCTGAGATGCCGGTCTGAGCCACCCGCATTCTCGCCACCCTCGCGCCCGCACCCACCCACGTCAGCGTAGGCCGCCGGGTATGAACATTTACCGAACATCGCTGACTGCTGAGCGGAGGTCGGTGCGAAGACGCTCTGAACTTCAGCAGGGCTGCAGCCTTGGGATGATCAGCCGGGAGAGCCCTGAGACCGCAGGCAAAATGGAGAGATGGTGCGGAAGGGTCCGGCGACGCTTGTGACGGGTTGCATAGGTCGAAGGCCCGACCGGACCGTACTCGTGTGTCCCGCAGTCGTCAGAGGATATCGAGGGGGGCGAAGAGGAGGCCGAGGCCCGCGACAAGCTGTGCCAGGCGCCATGCCGGGCTGCGTGTGCCGATCACCGCATGGCTCACCAGCGCGAGCGCGAGGGCGAGCTTCGCCGCGGCCAGAAGCGTCAGACCCGGGCTGCTCGCGAGCTCCAGGATCCAGGGGTTCGCGACCATGCCTAGGGGGATGAGGTAGAGGCCCATGCCCAGCGCCATCGCCGTCAGCGCCACGCGCAGCCAGTTCTCCCCCACCATCCCCGCCGCGATGAAGACCGCCCCGCAGACCGGCGGCGTGATGGTTGAGAGGAGCGCGAACCAGAAGACGAAGAGATGCGCCTGCAGGGGCTCGAGCCCAAGCTCGATCAGCGCGGGCCCGGCGACCGAGACGCAGATCACATAGGCCGCCGTCGTCGGCACCTCCATGCCGAGCACCAGGCAGGCAAGCGCGGTCAGCAGGAGTGCCGGCCACAGCATGCCCCCGCTGCCCGAGAGGATCAGCGAGGTGATTTTCACACCGAGCCCGGTGATCGACAGCACCCCGATCACCAGCGAGGCGCAGAGGATGATGGAGGCGATCAGCGCGACCTGTCGCCCAGCCGCGAGACAGGCGGCGGTCGCTCGCGCCAGCGCCTCCCGCGGCTCGATCCGGAGCGCGCCATCGGGCAGGAGCAGCACCGCGCCTGCGAGGATGGCGAGGCAGGCCGCGTATTGCGGCGTGAACCCCGCGGCGAACATGGCGCCCAGCAGAATGGCGAAGGGGACGGCGAAGAAGGCGGAGGTGATCGCCACGGCGCGCGCATCCGGCTGGTCCTCGGCCCGAAGCCCCGGCAGGGGACGGCGCGCCGCAAAGGCGTCGATGCCGATCCAGACGGCGAAGAAGTAGAGGAGCGCAGGCGGCAGGGCGGCTGCCATGATCGCCTCGTAGGGCACGCCCGTAAGCTCCACCATCACGAAGGCGCCGGCGCCCATCAGCGGCGGCATGATCTGCCCACCGGAGGAGGCCACGGCCTCGACCGCGCCGGCCAGCCGCCTTGGATAGCCGAGCCGCGTCATGGCGGGCAGCGTGATCGCGCCGGTGGAGGCGACATTCGCGGAGGCGGATCCCGAGATCGAGCCGAAGAGCGCGGAGGAAAGCACCGAGACCTTCGCCGCACCGCCCGAGAGGCGCCCGGCCGCCGCGGCGGCGACGTTCATGAAGCCCTGCCCGGCCTGCCCTGCATTCAGTACCGCGCCGAAGATCACGAAGACCGCGACGACGTTCACCGAGACGCCGGTGAGCGAACCCCAGAGCCCGCCCTCAGCGATCACAAGCGTGCCGAGGAAGCTCGCAAGCGGCGTACCCGAATGCCCGAACTCGCCCGGGATATGCTGCCCGAAGAGCCCGTAAAGGAGTGCCGCCAGCGCGACCAGCGGAAGCGGCCAGCCGATGGCCCGCCGCGCCCCCTCGAGCACGACGACGATCAGCACCGCCGCCACCGCAACTTGGAAATCTCCCTCGAGAAAGCCGTATTGATCGCCGAGCGCATCATGGCCCGCCGCGATCCAGAGACAGGCGGCGATCCCGAAACCCGCCAGCACCCACCCGCTCGCCGCCATCATCGGCCCGCGCGCACCGAGGATCAGTACGAAGGGCAGCGCCAGCGCCATGTGGATCGGCCGCGCCACGAGGTTCGGCACGAGCCCCGAGAAGACCAGCGCGAGATGGAAGACGATGACCGCGAGCCCGAGCATCGCCCAGGGCCAGCCGGCGGCCGCGCCGAGAACCCCGGGCGCCGCCGTCGCGGCGGCCCGGGGCTCGGCCAGATCGCTCACCGCTGCGCGTCGGTGAGCGTGATGCCAGCCTCATCGTAGTAGCGCTGCGCACCGGGATGGATCTGCCCCGTGATCGTCGCCATCAGGCCTTCGTCCACGCTGCCCCACCAGGCCGCACCCTCGGCCATCCGGGCCTTCTCCTCCCAATAGGTCTTGGTGAGCTGATAGGCCGTCTCGTCGTCCATCTTGGTCGTGGTGTAGGCAACCACGGGCAGCGAGGTGGTCACGATCGGTGCGTCCTGCCCGCTATAGGTTCCGGCCGGGATCTCGATCCGCGTCCGCTTGGTCGCCGCGATCTGCTCCTCGTCGAAGGAGAGCACCGTGACACCCGTGGAGGCCGCCGCCTCGATCACATTCGGCGCGGGCCAGGACCCGGCGGTCACGAAGGCGTCGATCTGCCCGTTCTTGAGCGCCGGAACCGCGTTCGAGAGCTCCACATCCGCAATCTCGACCTTCCCCTCGAGCCCGAAGAGGCCGAGATACTTCTCCCCCTCCCGCGCGCCGAACGACCCCTTGCCGAGGAGCAGCGTCTTTCCCTCGAGATCCGCGAAGGTCTCGACACCCGCATCCGCCCTCGCGACGAAGTGCATCGTGAGGCTCGGGATCGGGAAGAGCGCGCGGATCTCGTCGAAGGCCGGGTCGCCCTTGCCTTCGAACATCGCCTTGCCGCCCTGGGCGAGACGCACCAGCACCGGCGGCGTGGTGAAGACGTAGTCACCGCCGCGGGCCCGCACTTCCATCACGTTCTGGACCGAACCCTGGCTCTCCTCGACCGTCACGATCACATCGCCATCCGTGCCCGCCTTCATCGCCTCCGCGATCTGCACGGCCATTTGGAAGTAGGACGAGGCGGACTTGGCCGACTTGTAGGTGACGCGCGTCTCGGCGGCGGCCGGCACGGCGGCCAGCGCGATGGCGCCCACGGCAAGGGCGGTGCGGATGAAGCTCATGGTGATCCTCCCGGGCTGAGGGCGCTGGCCCTCGGTTCTCGTTGGCCGAACGCTATGCATGGGCCGCGCAGCATCGCAATGGCAAAGGACCGCGTTGCCGCCTGTCTGCCAGGGGGCTACCTCTCAGGCATGAACATGATCGAGACGGATATTCTGGTCGCCGGCGGCGGCATCGCGGGGCTGACGGCGGCGGCACGGCTCGCCTCGGAAGGGCTCGACGTCACCTGCGTCGATCCTCGACCGGCCGGCGGGGGGGAAGGCCACGCGGCAGACGAGCGGACGACGGCGTTCCTGATGCCCGCCATCGAGACCTTCCGCCACGCCGGCGCCTACGCGGCCATGCAGCGTGTCGCCGAGCCGCTCTGGACCATGCGCATCGTCAACGTCTCCGGCTCACCGCTCCGCGTCCGATCCGAGGGGCGGTTCGAGGCGCGCGAATTGGGCGAGGCACCCTTCGGCTACAACATCCCGAACGAGGTTGCGCGAAAGGCCCTCGCCGCCGTCCTCGAGCGCGGGGAACGCGCGCGCTTCATCGGGGGCACCGGCGTCGCCGCCGCCACGCGACAGGGCGCGGGCGTCACCGCCCTTCTCAGCGACGGCACTCGCGTCACCGCCCGCCTCCTCGTGGCCGCCGACGGCCGGGACAGCCCACTCGCCAAATCCGCCGGGATCGCGGCGCGGCGCTGGCGGCACGACCAGCGCGCCCTCGTCCTCACCGTCTCCCATGCCGAGCCTCATGAGGGCGTGTCGACCGAGATGCACCGCCCCGGTGGCCCGCTTGTCCTGGTGCCCCTGCCCGACCGGGACGGGCGCCACCGCTCCGCCGTGGTCTGGCTCGACACACCAACGCGCATGGACCGCCTCCTATCCCTCGATGACGCAGCACTCGGGACCGAGCTTACCGCCGACACGCTCGGCCTCTTCGGCCCCCTGACGCTCGAGGGACCGCGCGCAAGCTGGCCCATCGTCTCGCAACTCGCCCTCCGCTTTCACGCCCGCCGCATGGCGCTGGTCGGTGAGCCCGCGCATGTCGTCCCGCCCACCGGCGCGCAGGGCGCGAATATGGGCGTAGCGGATGCCGAAGCGCTCGCCCGCCTCGTCGCGGAAGCCAAGGAACAGGGGCGCGATATCGGCGCGGACAGCCTCCTCGCCCGCTACAGCCGCACTCGCCTCCCGGAAGTCACCGCGCGTGTCCTCGGCGTCAGCGCGCTGAACGGTGTCGTCCGCAGCCCCTTGGCGCCCGTGCAGGCGCTCCGCCGTCTCGGCCTCGGCGCCACCACCGGCCTCGCTCCTGTCCGTCGTTTCGTGATGCGTGCAGGGATGGGTGCCGGCTGAACACTACACGCAACGGTCGAGACGCCCGCAGCTCTACCATCCTAAGGTTGCAAAATGCCCGCAACGCCCGCCCTGTTGCGCGATTTTGCTTAATGACCGCACGCTGCCCGACTAATTTCGCGCCGGTGTATTGTGGATGGAGCCAGACATGCAGGACGGGACCCAGAGCCGCACGCGGTTCAAATCCTTCGTGATCGGTGGGCTTTGCGTGACCATTGCCGTGCTTTCGTTGTTTCTGATCCAGGGTTTCGTGGCCTGAACCCTGCCTCACCCCGCCAGTATCAAACGCCGCCGCCGGGTCCGCCCCCCGGCGGCGCGCTTCGTTCATGGGCCGCGATCCTGCCGCTGAAATGAGAGAGGGGCGCCCTTTCGGGCACCCCTCGGCAGCATCAGGTACGGCTCTCGTTATGTCTGCTCGACAGTCTCGCCCGCGACCCTGATGGGTACCGGCGCCGGTGTGGGGCGGCGCCGATCTCGCTTAGCTGCAGCCCGATGTGGCGCCGCAGGTATCGCACTTGAGGCACGTGCCGTTGCGGACGAGGGTGAAGTTGCCGCATTCGCCGCAGGCATCGCCCTCGTAGCCCTTCATGCGGGCCTCAGCGATCCGTTCGAGCACCGCGCTGGAGGCATTGCCGACCGCAGCCGCCGCTGCTTCGATCGTCGGGCTCGCGACGCCGACGCTCACGGCCTCCACCGCCGTCATGGCCACGGCACTGCCAGCGAGATTGTCCGACGAGACCGGCCGGCCCCCCGGCAGCACCACCAGCTGCTGGGGCGCACGGCCGCGGAGATAGCCGGTCGAGGCGACCTGGCGCACGACCTCGATGGCAGGGTTCGCGGGCTCGGCCGGCGCCGCGGTCTCGGGCGCGGCCGTACCCTCGCCTTCCCCGATCTCGTCGAAGCGTGTGCCATCCGGCGTCACATGCGCAAGATCCGTGCGGTCGAGGTAACTCACTGCAAGCTCACGGAAAATATAGTCGAGGATCGAGGTTGCGTTCTTGATCGAGTCGTTGCCCTGCACGATCCCCGCCGGCTCGAAGCGCGTGAAGGTGAAGGCCTCCACGAACTCCTCAAGCGGCACACCGTATTGCAGCCCGATCGAGACCGAGATGGCGAAGTTGTTCATCATCGCCCGGAAGGCCGCACCCTCCTTGTGCATGTCGATGAAGATCTCGCCCAGCGTGCCGTCCTGGTTCTCGCCGGTCCTGAGATAGACCTTGTGCCCGCCGACCATGGCCTTCTGCGTGTAGCCGCGGCGCCGGTCCGGCATCTTCTCGCGCTGGCCGCGCCTGTCGGCGGCAGCCTCGCGATAGATCACCTTCTCGACGATCTTCTCGACCACCTTCTCCGCCCGCACGGCCACCGGCATCTCCTCGACATCGTCCTCCTCATCGATGAGGGCGGCGGAGAGCGGCTGGGAGAGCTTCGAGCCATCGCGGTAGAGCGCGTTGGCCTTCACGCCGAGGCGCCAGGAGAGGTCGTAGGCCGCAAGGCAGTCTTCGATGCTCGCATCGTTCGGCATGTTGATGGTCTTGGAGATGGCGCCGGAGATAAAGCTCTGCGCCGCCGCCATCATGCGGATATGGCTCTCGGCCGAAAGGTACCGCGTGCCCTTCTTGCCGCAAGGGTTGGCGCAGTCGAAGACATGCAGGTGCTCGGGGTCGAGGCCCGGCGCCCCCTCCAGCGTCATCGTCCCGCAGACAAAGGTGTTGGCTGCCTCGATTTCCTTGGAGTTGAAGCCGATATGCTTGAGGAGCTCGAAGGACGGATCGACCAGCTTCTCCGCCGGCACGCCGAGGACATCCGTGCAGAACTCGGCACCGAGCGTCCACTGGTTGAAGACGAACTTGATATCGAAGGCGGAGCCGAGCGCGTCCTCGACCTTGCGGATCTCGTCCGGCCCGAACCCCTTTTCGATCAGCGCGCCGTGGTCGATGGCCGGCGCGCCCGAAAGCGTGCCGCGCCCCACCGCATAGGCGATGATCTGCTCGACTGCGTTGTCCCCATAGCCGAGTGCGGCCAATGCCTTAGGCACCGCGCGGTTGATGATCTTGAAGTAGCCGCCGCCGGCGAGCTTCTTGAACTTCACCAGCGCGAAGTCGGGCTCGATGCCGGTCGTGTCGCAATCCATCACCAGCCCGATGGTGCCGGTGGGCGCAATCACGCTCGCCTGCGCATTGCGATAGCCATGCGCCTCGCCAAGCTCGACCGCGCGCTCCCACGAGGCCCGGGCGCGCTCCACAAGGCGCGCGTTCGGGCAGTTGGCCGCATCCAGTGCGACAGGGAGTGTCTTCAGCCCCTCATAGCCTTCCGTCTCACCGCGAGCCGCGCGGGCGTGGTTGCGCATGACCCGCAGCATGTTCTCGGCATTCTTGGCGTAGCCTGGGAACGGACCAAGCTCGCCGGCCATCTCGGCCGACGTGGCATAGCTCACGCCGGTCAGGATCGCCGTCAGCGCCCCACAAAGCGCCCGGCCCTCCTCGCTGTCATAGCCGAGACCGTTGGTCATCAGCAGCCCGCCGATATTGGCGTAGCCAAGCCCAAGCGTCCGGAAGTCATAGGACCGCTCGGCGATCTCGGGCGATGGGAACTGCGCCATGAGCACGCTGATCTCGAGCGTCACGGTCCAGAGGCGGACGCCATGCTCGTAGGCGAAGACGTCGAAGCCCTCCTCGCCATCGAACTGCATGAGGTTCAGCGAGGCGAGGTTGCAGGCCGTGTCGTCGAGGAACATATACTCCGAGCACGGGTTCGAGGCGCGGATCGGCCCATCCGCCGGGCAGGTGTGCCAATCGTTGATCGTGTCATGGAACTGCACACCCGGGTCCGCACAGGCCCAGGCGGCCTGCCCGATCTTGTCCCAGAGCGCGCGGGCCCGGATGGCCTTCACCACCTTGCCGTCGGTGCGCCGCTTCAGCTCCCAGTCCTCATCCGCGCCGACGGCGGCGAGGAAATCGTCGGTCACCCGCACCGAGTTGTTGGAGTTTTGACCCGAGACGGTCAGATACGCTTCGCTGTCCCAGTCGGTGTCCAGCACGGGGAAGTCGATGCTCGTCACCCCCTGACGCGCATACTGCAGCACCTGCTTCACCGTATTGTCCGGGATCATCGCCTTCTTGGCGTCCCGCATCGCGGCCTTGAGGCCCGCATTCGTCTTCGGATCGACCGCGTCCTCCGCCACCCCGTCCCAGGCGCGGATCGCCGCAAAGATCGCATCGATCCGCGCCTTGTGCAGCTTCGTGCCGGCAACGAGGGCCGAGACCTTCTGCTCCTCGCGCATCTTCCAGTCGACAAAGGCCTCAATGTCTGGGTGATCCATGTCGCAGATCACCATCTTCGCCGCCCGACGCGTCGTGCCGCCGGACTTGATGGCCCCCGCCGCCCGATCGCCGATCTTGAGGAAACTCATGAGGCCCGAGGACTTGCCGCCGCCCGCCAGCGGCTCGTTCTCGCCGCGCAGCGCCGAGAAGTTGGTGCCCGTGCCGGAGCCGTATTTGAAGAGACGCGCCTCCCGGGTCCAGAGATCCATGATCCCGCCCTCGTTCACCAGATCATCCGCCACGCCCTGGATGAAACAGGCGTGGGGCTGCGGGTGCTCGTAGGCGGAGTTGGACTTCACCAATTTGGCCGTCTTCGGATCGACGTAGAAATGGCCCTGGCTCGGCCCGTCGATGCCATAGGCCCAATGGAGCCCGGTGTTGAACCATTGCGGCGAATTCGGCGCGGCCATCTGCTTGGCGAGCATGAAACGCATCTCGTCCATATAGGCCGCGGCGTCTTCCTCCGAGGAGAAGTAGCCGCCCTTCCAGCCCCAATAGGCCCAGGCGCCGGCCAGCCGGTCGAAGACCTGCCGCGCCGAGACCTCGCCGCCATAGCGCTCATCCTCCGGCAGCTTCGCCAGTGCCGCATCGTCAGGTACATGGCGCCACAGGAACGACGGCACGCCCTTCTCCCGCACGGGCTTCAGCGCCCGCGCCACGCCCGCCTTCCTGAAATACTTCTGCGCCAGCACGTCGGAGGCGACCTGGCTCCACGCCGAGGGCACGTCGAACGCTTCGAGGTGGAAGACCACCGAACCGTCCGGGTTGCGAATCTCGGAAGTGGCGGTGCGGAAAGGAATGCTGGCGTAAGGCGACTGCCCGGCCTCGGTGAAGCGGCGCTCGATCTTCATTCGTCGTCCCTCGTTCCGGCTCTCTCAGACGGCAGAAGCCCGCGCCCGCGAGTACACCCACAGGCGGAGCCACAGCCCGCGGCCCTTTATCTACACGTTGTGGATCAAGGGCCCTCGCCCCCATATCCCCGGCTCGATACTATATTTTGTGGTTATCGCGCCGACGGTCACCACACTGGGTGACTCGCGCCCAAGCGTCAACAGGAAATCAGGCCATCAGCCCCATATTTAGGGGCACCTGCAGCACTGCACCGCCACCTGTAGCAGCAGAGACCCAATTCGGCCCTTCGGCAGCGGCCAGCCCACCGAGCGATCTTTCACAAAACTCAGAGCGAAGGCCGGGCCGGGTCAAGGATGGCAAAGCCACCGGCGAAGCCGGCGCCAAAGGCGTCCTTGACGCGGCTCGGCCTTCGAGCACGCTCGAGAAGGAGCCCCCGCGGCTCCTCCCCAGCCCATCGCCCCAATCGAAGCGAGACACCGCAGCCCACCGGACCAGCCCGAAAACCGATGCCGCAGCGACCACGGAAAAGCATCCCGGCGGCCAGCCGGGATTCCGCTTGCCTCGAACGCTCAGCGCAAGGGCCGCGTCTCCCGGCGCACGGGCACAAAGCCCGCCTTCTGGTAGTTTCCAAGCGCGCGGGGATGATCGAGCGTGCAGGTATTGACCGTCATCCGCTCCACGCCCGGCCGCTGCCACGCCGCATCGACCGCGGTCATCAGGAACCAGTGCCCCAGACCCCGGCCGACCGCTTCCGGCATCAGCCCGAAATATGCGAGATCGCAGCGCGCCTTCTCCCGCGTATCAAGCATAAAGAAGCCGCCCGGCGCGCCGTCGACGAAGAGCGTGTGGAGCGTCACCTCCGGATCGCCGACAAAGGCCGCGCGCTCCGCCTCGCTCGCCGCGATCCAGTCGTCCCAGAGATAGGCTTCGCCGACCTTGCGATAGAGATAGAGGAACCAGTGCGTCGGCGGGTTCTCGGCCGTGAGCAGCGCCAGCGCCATGCCAGAGGGTGCTGCCGGCACCGGCACGCGCGGCCGCGCCGTCATCTCGAGCCAGGTGACCGTGTACTCCGCCGGCAAGGACGCAGCGTCCGGCCGCCTGCCGCCGGGCGCGCTATCGCCCATCGCCCGTCTCGACCGCAAGGTCCGGATACATGCCCCACTCGGCCCATGACCCGTCATAAAGAGCGTTCTTCGCATGGCCCATCCGATGCAGCGCCAGCGTCAGCACCGCCGCCGTCACGCCGGAGCCGCAGCTCGTGATAATGGGCCGCGCCAGATCCACGCCCGCCCCCTCGAACGCCGCCTTCAACGCGGACACATCCTTCATCGTGCCGTCCGCGTTGAGGAGCGAGGCGTAGTGCACGTTCTTGGCCCCCGGAATATGGCCCGAGCGCATGCCCGGCCGCGGCTCCGGCTCCTCGCCCGTGAAGCGGCCGGGGGAGCGCGCATCGACGATCTGCTCCTCACCAAGCTTCACCTGCAGCGCCACCTGCGTGACATCCCGCACCAGCGAAGCATTGCGCCGTGCTGTGAAATGCCGGTCGCGAGGATCGGGGGCCATGTCCTCCACGGGCCGCCCCTCCGCCATCCATTTCGGCAACCCGCCATCGAGCACCACGACATCCTGATGTCCGAAGAGGCGGAACATCCACCACACCCGGGCGGCGGAGAAGAGGCCCTTCTGGTCATAGACCACCACCCGGTGGCCGTCCCCGATCCCCATGGCACGCACGCGGGAGACGAACTTCTCCACCGGCGGCGCCATATGCGGCAGCTCGGACTTGCCGTCCGCGATGTCATCGATGTCGAAGAAGCGCGCGCCGGGGATATGCGCATCGCGATAGAGCGCGGGCGCATCGCGATCCTCGGTCGGCAGGTAGTAGGAGCCATCGAGCACGCGCACATCCGGCGCGCCGAGCCTCTCCGCCAGCCAATCGGTCGATACCAGCAGATCATCGGCCATGCCTACCTCCCCGGACGCCCACCCTTGTCGCCTAGCCGCAGTTCCCCTTCGGCGCAAGCGATGGGCAGGCCCGCGATCAGGCCTTGGGACGGCGGAAGCTCAGCTTCTGATCGGCAAGCTCGTTCTTCTGCCCGACCCAGGCATAGGCGAGAAGCGCCGGATCGCGCTGGCCCACGGTGATGCGGTGTCGCCGCCCGGGCGGATTGAAGAGCATCGAGCCCGGCGCGAAGACCCCGTCATCGTTCTGGCTCACGCTGCCCGAGAGGACGTAGTAGCTTTCCGTGATGCCGGTATGCGCATGCGAGGGGTAGACGCAGCCAGGTGCGAAGAGCACGAGCCCCAGGATCACCTCGCGGCTCTCCACCGGTCCCTGCGGCCCGGCAAGCTCAGCCCAGGCAAAGCGGTCCTTCAGCCCCCTCGGCACCTTGTCGTAGCCGTAAAGCCAGGCGAGGCGCGGGGTCAGCCGTTCGAGCGTCCGCACAAGCGGCGCGGGCCGTTGCTCGAGCCGACCGAGATCGAGCGCGCGCATGAGATGGGCGATCACGGGCTTCGTCTCGGGCACGCGGTCGAGCAACGGCGGATCGTGCTTGATCAGCCGGCTCACCGCTTCGCGCACCGTGCGCTGATGGTGCCGGATCGCCTCCGACCCGCCGGCGCCCGAATTGCGGTAGAGCTCGTAGAACTCGCGCAAAACATAGCGCCAGTCCGGCTCGGCGGACATGCGCCGCTGCGTGGCATCGACGACCGGCAGGCAACCGGTCGGCACTGCTTCGTTCATGGGGCGCCCCCTAGCCGAGGATCAGCGAGACGCGGCGGTTTTGCCGGCCCTTCTTCTCGATCTTGCCGAGAGATAGGGCGCCTATCTCGCAAGTGCGAGAAACATGTGTTCCACCGCAGGGCTGAAGGTCGACAGGCGTCTCTCCTGTCCCGATCCGGACCAGTCGCACGCGCCCCTCGCCCATCGGAGGCTTCACGGCCATCGTCTTGACGAGACCGGAGTTCGCCTCGAGTTCCGCATCCGTGATCCACTCCGAACTGACAGGGTGATCCGCGTCGATGAGCCGCCGGAGCGCCTCCTCGAGCGCCGCTTTGTCCTCCGGTGCCTCTGCCATGTCGAAGTCGAGCCGGCCCTTCTCGGCCCCGATGCTGCCCCCGGTGACGGGGAGCGGGATGACGACGGAGAGGAGATGAAGTGCTGTGTGGCAGCGCATGTGTCGAAAGCGCCGGTCCCAGTCGAGCACCGCCTCCACCGGCGCGCCCACGGGCGGCGGCGCGGCACCCTCGGCCGGCAGATGCGCGATGCCGTCCTCGGACTTCACCGCCGTTGCAATCACCGTCTCGCCGCCGTCCCAGCGGAGAAGTCCTGCATCACCCGGCTGACCGCCGCCTGTGGCATAGAACACGGTCCGGTCGAGCACGATCCCGCCCTCGGGCGTATGCGCGGTCACGGTGGCGGTGCAGTCCCTGAGGTAGGCGTCATCGCGGAAAAGCGGTTCGGTCATGAGTGCGCTCCCTGCCTTGGGCGGACGTCGTTAGGATAACGGCTCCGCCAAGCGCAAGACCCATCGACATGCTCCAACGCACCGCTACGCGCGTCCAAGGCTTTTGCAAAAGCCTTGCAAATTCCTTTGAAGGAATTTGCGCAAGGCGGGCCGCTTCATTCGACAAGACGGATCGGGCTGCGGTTGCAGAAGATCACAAACTGCCCGCAATTCTCGACGGCCCGGAACCCGCGACGCCGAAGATCGGCCTCGAAGCGTTTGCGCCCGACGATCCGTTCGACATCCACCACCCGACGGCGCACCACGCCGCCCGCTTGCGCCGCGCGGGCGCTGTAGATCTGGCGGAGCCAACGCTCGGGGGTGATGCAGTCCGGCAGCCGTTCCATGGGCATGACTCTTCGCTGCACATGGTTAGTAGAGCGCTAACGCCCGTCACCGGGCCCGTCGGCGTCAGGGTCGGCACCGGCGGCGACGGCGCGCGGCCGGCGGCCGCCCTCGAGCCGGGCAATGCTCGCGCCCGGGCCCTCTTCCGTGATCGCCGCGCCGGCGGCCGGCGCACGCTCCAGGGCAACCTCGCTCCGTTGCACGGGAATCTCGATGCCTTCCTCCGCGAACCGGCGGTGGATCTCGAAATGGAAGTCGGACTGCACGTTGAGAATCCAGTTCACGTCCCGCAGCACCGCGCGAACCTCGAAGAGCATCGCGTAGTCCGAATAGCCGCGGAAGAGCACGAAGGGCTGCGGGCGGCGCAGGACCAGCGGATGCGCCCGCGCGATCTCGAGCAGGATGCGCTCGACGTCCCGCGGCACGCTGCCCATCGCCACCTTGACCGAGACGATGACGCGGCCGTTGAGATTGGTATGCGTCCAGTTGATGACCGTCGCACTCACCAGCTCGGAGTTCGGCACGATGAGCGAGGCGCGATCGAAGGTCTCGATCACAGTCGAGCGGACATTGACCCGCTGCACATAGCCCATGCCGGAGGCGAGCTCGACCCAGTCCCCCGCCTTGATCGGCCGCTCGATCAGCAGGATGAGGCCCGAGACGAAGTTGTTCACCACGTTCTGCAGCCCGAAACCGATGCCGACCGAGAGCGCGCCGGCCACGATCGCAACGTTCGAAAGATCGAGGCCTGCGACGGTGATGGCCGCGAGCGCGGAGATGACGACGCCCGTATAGCCGACACCCGCGACGATGGCCGCCCGCGCACCTGCATCGAGCCCCATGACCGGCAGCACCGAGCGGCCGAGCACGCCCTGCGCGACGCGCGTCAGGATATAGAAGAAAGCGAAGACTGCGATGAAGGCCGCGAAATCGACGGGCGCGATCCGCACATCTCCGACCGCGAAGCCGTCCCGGACCGCCTGCCAGGCCGCGACGAGGTCCGCGCCCTCGGCACCCCAGATCATCGCGGTGAGGGGCACGGCCAGCGCGATCAGGACGAAGCCCAGAATGACCGGAAGGACGCGGACCGAGTACGGCGTCTTCGCGGTCTTCGTGCTCCCGGCGGCGCCCGCTCCCTCCGCCTCGGCCGGCACGGCGAGACGCTCGACGATCTCCCGCACGACCGTGAAGAGCAGCACGAAGATCCCGATCAGGCCTGCCGTCTGCACCGGGTTGTAGAAGACGATCCGCGACGCCCCGAAATACCCTGCCAACGCCAGCACCGGCGCGATCACCGAGACCGTCAGCAGAAAGACGCGCCCCGCACGCAGCAGCATCGTAAGAAGCCCGGGTCCGGGGCGCTCCGGCGCGTCCGGGTCCTCCGCTGCATCCGGATCCTCCGGCTCATCGTCGCGGGCATGATCATGCGTCATCAGCGCCCGCTCGAAGCGCCACAGCGCCAGCGAACCGACCGAAATCAGAACGAGATTGACGAGGATGACGGCTTCGAAACCGAGCTCGAAGCCCGTGACGCCTGCAACCAGCATTCGGTCGAGACCGACGATGGCCGCGAGCACCATCATCCAGCGATGCGCCTTGCCGGCGCAGCTCTCGTCGAGATGGCTGAGCCTGATCTGCGGCAGCCCCGGCGCAAAGAACGCCCCGCCCAGGGCATAGGCGCCGATGACGAAGGCCGTCGCCTGCGCGAGACCGCGGAGGGCTGCTTCCCCTTGCGCGCCCAGCATCTCGGACGAAAGGGCCACGACCGCGAGGAAGACGAGGGCGAGGAAGGGTACTAGCAGACGGGCGAGCGTGAGCGCCACTGCCACCGCGATCTTGCGCGAGTCGCTGATCGTGCGGTCGAGCATGGGTACGACGCGCTGCATCACCGCCCGGCGGAGGGCGAGCAGCAGGAACGCACCGACGACCGCAAGGCCGATGGGCGCGAGCAGCCGCCCGGCCACCGTGCCCACGGCGAAGTCGTTCTCGGCCCGGATCTGGACCTCGCGGATGATCTCCCCGATCGCGTTCCGCAACTCCCCGAGCCCGTCCTGCACGAGAGGACCCTCGAAGATGCTTCGGTCGCGATTGAGCAGCGTCTCGCGGAAGAGATCGCGGCGCAGGATTGCCAGGCGCTCCAGCTGCGAGGCGGCGCGCGCATCCGCCTGACTGAGCCGGCGCTCCATACCGACGAGCTCCGCCACGCGTTGGGTCAGCGCGCCACGTTCGCGCGCCACCGTCTCGTCTTCCGTGCGTCCCTCCGCGGGCGGCGGGCCGAGCGCGTTGAGCTGGCTTCGAAGCGGCGCGATCTGCTGGTTCACGAGCTCCATCACCGGGGGCAGACGGTCCCGCTGCGCCACCAGTTCGTTGAGGAGTTGCTCGATCCGCTCGGGATCGACCTCGCCGCCCATCCGGCTCTCGATCGACTCCGCCTCGCGTTCGAGATCGCTCAGGAGATCGTTGCCGCGTTGGATCGGGTCGGTGCTCTGCGCCACGCCCTGAGCCGCCACGAGCACCAGGCAGAGAGTGAGGAGGAGTACGAGGACGAGCCTGACTGTGCCGACCATCGGCCACGGCCGCCACTCGCGCTGCGGCCGGGCCTGCATGGCTCAGGCTTCCTCGAACACCGTCGGGATCTCGGCCGACGCGGCCTCCATCCAGTCCGCCAGCGGCAGCCCCTTCTGCTTGAGGAAGCCGGGGTTGAAGAGCCTGCTCTGATAGCGCGTGCCATAGTCGCAAAGGATGGTCACGATCGTATGGCCGGGCCCGAGCGTGCGGGCGAGGCGGACGGCACCCGCGACGTTGATACCGGAGGAGAGGCCGAGGCAGAGCCCTTCATCCCGCAGGAGATCGTAGACGATCGGCAACCCTTCGGCGTCCGGGATCTGGAAAGCCGCATCCACCGTCAGCCCCTCGAGATTGGCGGTGATGCGCCCCTGCCCGATCCCCTCGGAGATGCTCGACCCCTCGGCCTTGAGCTCGCCGGTCGTGTAGTAGCTGAAAAGGGCGGCACCCATCGGGTCCGCGATCCCGATCTTTACGTCCGGCTTCTTTGCACGCAGACCGGCGGCCACGCCGGCGAGCGTCCCGCCCGAGCCCACGGCACAGATGAAGCCGTCGACCTTGCCGTCCGTCTGCTCCCAGATCTCGGGCGCGGTCGACTCGATATGCGCTTGCCGGTTCGCCACGTTGTCGAACTGGTTCGCGAAGACCGCGCCGTTGGGCTCGCTCGCCGCCAGCCGTTCCGCCAGCCGCTTGGCATATTTCACGTAGTTGTTCGGGTTGCGGTAGGGGACGGCCGGGACTTCGACGAGCTGTGCGCCGGCAAGGCGCAGCATGTCCTTCTTCTCCGCGCTCTGCGTCTCGGGGATCACGATCACGGTCCGGAAGCCAAGGGCGGCGCCGACGAGGCTGAGCCCGATACCGGTATTGCCGGCGGTGCCCTCGACGATCACGCCGCCGGGGCGGAGCTGCCCCTTGGCCATCGCATCGCGGATGATCCAGAGGGCGGCGCGGTCCTTCACCGACTGGCCGGGGTTCATGAACTCGGCTTTGCCGAGGATCTCGCAGCCCGTCTCCTCAGACACCTTGCGCAGGCGGATCAGCGGCGTGTGGCCCACGGCCTCGGGCAAATCCTTGAAAACGCGCATCCGAGCCTCCTCCGCCCCCGCATTCCTGATGGGGCACGCACCTAAGGCGGTCATCATGCCGCAGCAACCCCGGCAGCGCCACGGAAAGCCGGCTTTGCAGCGTCAGGCCGGGGACCGCCAGGCCTCGCGCAGCCGCGGCCGTTCGAGCGCGAGCCAGAGGAGAAGGATTTGCGCGGGCCCCGTATTGACCGCCCCTTCCTTAAGCGCCTCCATCGCAGCATCGAAGCCGAGCACTATGGGCCGGATATCCTCCCCCTCGCCCGGCGCGCCCTTGATCCCGTCGATCGCCTTGGGAATCGTCGCCTCCCCGATCCAGGCACCAAGATGCTCGCTCGCAAGCCCTGGCGTCGGGTAGTAGCCCGGCAGCTTCTCGAGACGGCCGAGCGTGAGGCCGGCCTCCTCCTCCGCCTCGCGCCTGAGTGCCGTCTCTGCATCCTCATCCGTATCGATCCGGCCCGCCGGCACCTCGATGCACCAGGCATTGGGGTCGCGCCGCGCGGCGACGGCCGGCCTGAACTGCTCGATCATCAGGACCCGGTCCGCAACGGCGTCGTAGGGCAGCACAGTCACCGCGTCGCCCCAGGCGACCGTCACCCTCTCCAAAGTCGGCGACCAACCGCCGTCGAAGAGCCTGTGCCGCAGCCGATGCTCTTCGACCGCCAGATATCCCTGATAGCGACGTGTATGGGCGTCCCAGACGACATCACCCGGCCCAAATCCCGTCCGGACGGCCCCAAGCGCGGGCTCGCTCGCCGCCGCCCGCGCCCGCTGCCGCGCCCGGTTCATGATCGCGGGCCAGTAGTCGTCGATGCGCTCCATCGGCACGCGGCCCCGGAGCAGCATCAACTCCTCCGCCGCTGCAATCGCTACGCCACGCTCCTCGCGGCGCCAGCTCTCGAAGCACCAGGCCGCCGTCCCGGGCAGGAGTTTCTCGGTTGCGCCGAAATAGCGCGCATCGAAGGGCGAGCGCTCCGCCACCACGGTGATCGGGAAGAGCTCGTACTCTTCCTCCTCATAGAATCTCAGCGCCTCGATCTCGTCCTCGGCCGCCGGGAAGAAGAGCGCGCCCTCCGCGATCCCCCCGTCCTCCTCGCGCAGCATCGGATAGGCCTCGTCCGCAACCTGCCAGGCGACAACGCCCCAGGCCCGCGCCGGACGAAGCTCGCCAGCCCGCAGAGAGCGCCCCAGAACCACCTCCAGCAGTTCCGGATCACGCAACGTCCCGAAGAAAAATATCGGTTTCACATCCGCACCAGGTGTAGGGTATGGTTCGCGAGTTGGAGCGCGGAGAGTTTTTTTCGAGATTGGCGCGGGGCGGAGGTTGCCCAATCGTGATTTGGCGCTTCTTTTCCACTGTGCGGGAGTGATCCAATGTGTCGCACCCGCCGTAGAAGAGACCAAAGCATTCGTCAGGCATAGTGGCGAAGCAGAGATGAACGGGACCGGCTGGGACGGTCAGTAGGCGACAGGCGACGAGACGAGACGATGACGACCCATTTGCCCCCCACCGAACTTCTGGCCGAATATGCCAGCGGATCGGCCAGTCCAGGGCTCAACCTTCTTCTGGCCTCCCACCTCACCTATGCGCCGTCCAGCCGGCGCCAGGTCGCGGCGATGGAGAGCATTGGTGGCGCCCTTCTGTCGGACGAAGCGCCGGTCGCGATGTCCGCCTCCGCGCTGGACAAGGCCTTCTCGGCGATCGACGGCGGTGCATGGGGAGAGGGAGAAGACGACGCATCCGAAGCCTCCGTGCTGCCCCGGCCTGTGCGGGACCATCTCGGCGGACAAGATGAAGACAGCCTGCCGTGGAAGTTCCGTCTGCCCGGCGTCTCGGAGTATGTGCTCCCGGGCTTTGAGTATGAGCATGTGAGCCTCCTCCGCGCGCGTCCGGGCGCCGGCATCCCGCAGCACACGCATGAAGGCACGGAGATCACGCTCGTACTGAGCGGCGCACTCTCCGATGGCGGTCGCGTGCTCGGCCCGGGTGATGTGGCAGTGAACACGGACGAGGACGACCATCGCCCGAAGATCCTCGGGAACGATACGTGCTTCTGCCTGATCGTCATGGATGGTGGCCTGCGCTTCACGGGCACCTTCTCGCGCGCGCTCAACCTCCTCGCAGAATAAGTCGGGACGAGGCTGCGCGTTCGGCTTGAAACTCGGCCTGCCTGACCAATGTTGGAAAATATCCCACAGGCGGCCAGGTGGGCCGCCGCGGACGCTCCAACGAGCGTCCGGTAAGCAGCCTGTTCCGATGAGGTCACGATGATCGACCGCCGCCACCTTCTCTTCAGCGCTGCCGCAACCGGCCTCGCGGCAAGCATGCCCGGCGCAGCATTCGCGAGTGCCAGCAGCGCCCGCCGCGTCTTCAGCGTCCTGCGTGACGGCGATCAGATCGGCGTTCACAGCCTCACCGCCCAGCGCGACGGCGATCGTTTCGAGATGAAGGTCGAGATCGATATCCGCGTCCGCCTCCTCGGCATCACCGCCTATCGCTATGTGCACGAGAACAACGAGGTCTGGGTGGGTGGCACGCTCTCCGAGCAAAGCACCCGAACCGACGACGATGGTGAGGACGCCTTCGTCAACCTGCGGCGCTCGGGCGATGTGCTTGAGATCGATGGTTCGGGCTTCAGCGGCACCGCCCCCGTCGATGCCGTACCCACCAGCTACTATGCCCGCCCCTTCATCGAGCGTCGCCCCTGGATCTCGAGCCAGTCCGGCAAGCTCCTCGAGATCGGCATCGCCGAGGCGCGCCCACGCGTCTTCGCCGTCACCGGCGATCTCGAGACCAATCTCGGCTACGACGCCAATGGCGAGTGGATGGAGTGCCGCTTCGATGCGGGCGGGCAGCCGGGCGCCTACGAGGTCCTGGAGAACGACGGCGCGATCACAGCCCTCTGGCGGGGCGTCTGAGCCGCCCCATCTTCGCCTGACCCGACGAAGCGACCGCCGACCTCCAGGCCGGCCAGGGAGACCTCATGAGCATCTGGCAGCAGATCGTGAAACCCGCGGACGGCGCCGCCTGGGTCACTGGCGCTTCGGGCGGGATCGGCAAGGCGCTGGCACTGCGACTCGCCCGCGATGGTTGGACGGTCTACGCCACCGCCCGCAGACGCGAGGAACTGGATGCCCTGTCCGCCGAGGCAGGCCCGCTCCCTGGCCGCATCGTCCCCCTTCCCGGCGACGTCACCGACGCTGCGGCAATGACCGGGGCCGTCGAAACGATCACCGCCGACGGCCCCCTCACCCTCGCCGTCCTCAATGCCGGCATCTACACACCGATGCGCGCTCAGGCCTTCTCGGCGGAGATCGTCGCGAGGCATATGGCCGTGAACGTCCAGGGCATGGCCAATGCTCTTGAGCCGCTCCTCAAGCACATGATTGCGCGGAAGGCCGGGCACATCGCGCTCATGGGCTCGGTCGCAGGCTATCGCGGTTTGCCCAATGCCACCGCCTACTCCCCGACCAAGGCGGCCGTCATCTCCATGGCGGAGGCGCTGGCGATGGACATGGCCGATCTCGGCGTGCGCATCTCCGTCGTGAACCCGGGCTTCGTCGAGACAGACGCAACCTCCGTGAACGAGTTCGACATGCCGTTCCTGATGTCGGCCGATAACGCGGCCGACCGCATCGTCGACGGCCTCGCCCGCCCGGGTTTCGAGATCGCCTTCCCCCGCCGCTTCGCCCTCATCCTCAAGACCATCGGCCTCCTCCCCAACCGCGCCTATATCTGGACAGTCCGAAAGGCCCTCGGCTGGGACAAACTGGACGACTGAACCTCGTGGGCTCGCAGTCGAGTCTATCAAGCCAGCCCCGGGCGGCTCGCCCAGCGCCGGATGGCGATGGGCGAGCGAGACATGGATCGCGGGCTTGCCCGCGATGCCGCCTGGCTTAAGCCGCTCCCAGCGCCGAGAGCCGCGCGCGGTCTAGCTCGAAGCGCCAGACCAGCGCCACCGCCAGAAGCTTCAGCAAGATCGGCGCGCCGGCATAGAGAACCGCGAGGGCCAGAAGCGCGCTCTCGGTGTTGTCGCCAACGGCCACGAAGCCCGATGCATCGAGCGCGAGATAGGCGAGGCCCGAGGCGACCGCGAGCGAGGCCTTTGTTGCGACCTGCCAGAGCGCGAAGAAGATCCCCGCCCGCTCGGCACCCGTCTCCGCCCTATCCGCCGCCACCACATCCGCCTGGATCGCCGGCGGCAGCGTGAGATCTGCGCCAAAGGCGAGCCCCGTCAGCACCGTGATGACCCCGAAGGCCACCACATCTCCCTCGCCGAGCAGCAAAGCAGCGGCAAAGACGGCACAGGCATAGAGCATCGCCATCCCCCAGAGCCGGTGCTTCTCCACTCGCCCCGCCGCCCAGTTCCAGAAGGGAATGCCGAGCACGGCCGAGAGGAAGTAGAGGAGGAAGAGCGGCCCCGCCGCATCCTCCGCCCCCAGTCGCGCCTCGACAAAGAAGATGAAAAGCGAGGCCGGCAACGCATTCGCCGCGCCGTTCGCGAGCCAGGCCGCAATCAGGCGCCGGAAGTACCGGTTGGAGCCGAGCGCCCGCGAGAGCGCCCGCAGCCCCGGCGTCTCGGCTCTCCCACGCGCGGCGCCCGCGGCCCGTGCGGGATCGGGCACCCGCCAGAACGCGAGGGCCACCGCGACCGGCAACCCGACGCAGACGCCGAGCGCCACGAGCCGCAGCCCCTCGCCCCCCTCACCCCCCAGGACGTAGAGGACCGTCGAGACCACCGTCCCGGCGAGCACCAGCGCCTCGCGCCAGGCCGTCACCGTCACCCGTCCCTTGTAGTCCGGCGCGACCTCCGCGCCCCAGGCTGCATAGGGCGTCTGGGCCATCGACCAGCCGAGCGTCAGCACGGTCAGCCACAGCACGGCATGCGCCAGCCCCGCACCTTCTGGCGGCACGAAGGCCTGCCAGACGCCAAGGCAGATGATAGGGACCGACGCCAAGAGCCACACCCGCCGCCGCCCGAACACCCCGGGCGTCCGATCCGACATCCAGCCGATGGCGGGGTCGGACACCGCATCAAAGAGCCGGATCACGATCCACGCCAGCCCGATGGCCGCCAGGCTCACGCCCCGTTCCTCCGCATAGAACGGTGTCACGTAAGTGAAGAGCGGCAGGTATAGCGCGGCAAGAAAGAGGGCGGGCGCCGCATAGGCGGCAAGGAGGGAAAGAGGCATGTCTGCTCCATGAGCGCCGATCAACCGCCAACGCCTGCCCGCAGATAGCCCGCGCTCCAGCCTGTGCCAGCCCAGCCGACGCGCCCTGCCAGGAACCTCAGCCGCCGACGGTGCAACGGATACCACCGCGGCCCGCTCCTGCCCCCCGCTTCCCAGCGCCGCGAGCGCTCCCTCAGCCCGCCGACCGATCACGGGCCGCCCAAAGCACCTGACAGAACGACAATGCCGCCCGTCGCTGCCGAGGAAGCGTTGCACTTCGCCATGCCAGTGTTCTTTGTACGTTCACTTGCGCAAGCGTAGCCTGACGTGGGTGGGCGCGGGCGCAACCTGGCGCGAAGACACTCGTAGAGCGCGATGCCCAGGATCGATGGGCGCGCCGGACATCAGCATGGTCGGCAATGCGCCTGGCTAGGCTGACAGACAGACTGGATCGCGGGGCCCGAAAGCACAGTAATGGCGCAACGGCGCTGCCCGTCGACCAGCGCTCAGCCGTACTCGTCTTCCGGCCCTTCGCCGCGGTTCCGGCGTATACGCACGATCGTCCAGTGCAGGAGCTCGGAGAAGACGCCAAGCACCGAGGTGGCGGTAATCGTGAGGATGATCAGCGGGAAGTTCACCACGAGCTCGAAGAGGGGCTTAACCTCCGTACTCGTCGTGCGCATGAAGCCCGCGAAGTCCTTCACGTACCCCTCGTCGATATCGGACCACAACGTCCACGCCATGTAGAGCACGCCGGAGATGATGATCGAGAGGAGCCCGGCCCAGACGCCGTTGGCCACCGCCACCACCACACCCCAGCCCTGACGGCTCGCAAGGTTGACGAAACCGACGATCGCGGCCGCAAGCGGTCCGATGATCGCCATGTCCGGGAGCTCGTTGAGCAAGGGGCCAGCTTCCGGGCGCGACATCACCCAGTTGACGGCCCAGGCCATCAGGATCGCGCAAATGATCCGAAAGAGCACCATTCCCGGCTCGTCACCCCCCCTCTTTCTCTCTCGGCGAGGAAGCGCCCACGCGTCAACCTCGCCCGGTCAATCTCTTCAATCCGGGGCTTCGCGCGTGAGCGTGATCTGGCTCACATCGGTCGTCCCGGCGAGGAAGCACGCAGCGCAGGCCGCGAGATACAGGTTCCACATCCTGTGGAAGCGATCGTCAAAGCCAAGCTCGCGAACCTCATCCCAGCGCGCATTGAAGCGGCCACGCCACAAGCGAAGCGTCCTCGAATAACTCTCACCGAACTCCAGCGATCCGCCGAAGGCAAGGCCTGCCCGCGCGCTCTCGCGCCGGAAGGCCGAGGGTGAGGGAAGCATGCCACCGGGGAAGATGTATTTCTGCACGAAGTCCGAGCCGCGGCGGTACTGCGCGAAGAGCCTGTCGGCGATGGTGATCACCTGGAGCGAGGCGCTCGCCCCCGGCTTCAAGCGCTCCCGCAGCGAGGAGAAGAAGACGGGCCAGAACCGCTCGCCGACCGCCTCGAACATCTCGATGGAAGCGACGGCGTCGTACCGGCCGCGCTCCTCGCGATAGTCGCGGATGACGATATCCGCGCGCTCCGAGAGACCCGCTGCGTGCAGCCGCGCTTTGGCGTAGTCATGCTGCTCACGGCTGAGCGTGAGGCCCGTCACCCGCGCGCCGCGCTCCCGGATCGCGTACTCGGCGAACCCGCCCCAGCCGCAGCCGATCTCCAGCACATGGTCGCCGGGCTTGATCCTCGCCCGGTCGCAGATCGAGGCGTATTTGTTCGCCTGGGCCGCCACCAGATCCTCGCCCTGCCCCGAGAAGAGGCCGGAGGAATAGGTCATCGTCTCGTCCAACCACGCGCCATAGAACGTGTTGCCGAGGTCGTAGTGATGGCTGATGTTGCGGCGCGAGCCGCTGCGGGTGTTGTCCCGCAACCTGTGCCGGATCCGCTCATAGAGGCGCGCCAGGGTCGCGCCGGGAAAGCCTCGGCCTACACCGTCATTGTTCAGCATGATGACGTCGAAGAGCGACTGCAGATCCGGCGTGTCCCAGCCGCCCTCCATATACATCTCGCAGAAACCCATCTCCCCCTCCCGCACCATGCGCGAGAAGAAGTCGGGGTCCTTGACGTCGATGCGACCGGTGGGGCCCGAGCGTGCGCCTTCGGCCGGAAAGACCCGCCCGTCCGGCAAGGCGATCTCGATACGCCCGCACTCGATGCGCTTCAGAACACCGTAAAAGGCCTCGAACCAGCGCGGAAGTTTGCCTTCAAGTTCGGCGCGCGCATCCGCCATGCCATACACCCTTTGTCGTCTCGAAGTTTTTGTAAGCTTTTTCAGCGCATGCGGGCCAGAGCTAATGCGCCCGGCGAACGATCTCGGTGGCGGGTCTGTTACCGGCCTCCGTCTCCATCCCCGGATAGGGTCCGCGATAGGGATGGAAGCGCGCCCCTTTGAGCCAGAGCTTCAGCGCCTGCCAGTGGATCGCGAGGATCACCTTCAGCGTCATCAGCGGATGGAGGGCCCAGAGCTTCAGCAGCGCGGCATCCGTCAGCGCGACCCGCTCGCCCGATTGCGTGGCGATCAGCCATTCGCCTTCCGCGTCATGCTGCCGGATGCGGATCGCCAGGCGCTCGGCCGGCTGGCGGATGGTGAAGCGATAGCTCTGCGTCATGCCGATGAAGGGCGAGACGAAGAAACCCTTCTCCGCCCCGTGGCGCGCCACGCCATCCCGCCCCTCATCCGCGGCCATCACATAGGTGTGCTGGTCGCCGAAGGTATTCTTCACCTCGTAGATCACGCTTTCCAGCCGACCAATTGAGTCTTCACAGAAATAGACCGACAGCGGGTTGAAGGCGTAGCCGAAGATGCGCGGGAAGGAGAGGAGCATGATCCGCGCGGGCTTGGGCCGCCCCACGGCGGCGAGCTCTGCCTCCGCCCAGGGTCGCAGCGCGCTGCCGTCCCGCGCGCCATGGTCCCGGCGATGAAAGGAGAGAAGGCCGAAGCGGTCGAGCCTTAGGAGACGCAGCCGCGTGCAGGTCTCCTCGAGACGGTCGATATCCAAAAGCAGTGTGAAGACGCGGTAGCGGAAGCGATGCGTGAAGGGTCGCAGGCGCATGTGCATGACATGGCCGCGGTAAAGGCACACCTCCGTCGGGCTGCCCGATCCGTCCTTCGTCGGCATGACGGGTTCGTCCACGCCTGCCCCTTACTCCGCCGCCACGCGCTCTGGATGGCTGAGCGGCTCGCCTGTGTCCCTGACCCAGGCCGGCCGCGCGCCGAGCGCCTCGGCCACGCGCAGCCCTGCGCGCAGCCCGTCTTCGTGGAAACCATAACCGAGCCAGGCGCCCGCGAACCATAGCCCACCGCGCCCTTGCAGGGCGTCGAGCGTGCCTTGCGCTGCGAAACTCGCACGATCGAAGAGCGGGTGCGCCCAATCGACCGTTGCATGCGTGCGTTCGGGGTCGGGTTCGCGCGCGGGGTTGAGGCTGACAAAGAGCGGATGCTGCTCGGGGATCCCCTGCAGCCGGTTCATCCAGTAGGTGACCGGCGCCGAGCGTTCCGCATCAACATCCGCGCCTTCGGAAAGGAAGTTCCAGCTCGACCAGACCTTCCGCCGCTTTGGCATCAGGCTCGTATCGCTGTGCAGGATCGCTCGGTTCTCCGATGTACGGAACTGACCCAGCGTCGAAGCGACCTCTCGGTCGAGTGCATCCTCTCCGCCTGCACGCAGAAGCGCGAGAGCCTCCGGGGCGTGGCAGGCGAGGACCAGGGCATCGGCCTCGACCACGCCACCATCCTCGAACCGCACCGCCGCCGGGCGTCCCGCCATTGCGGCCCGTGCAGCCACGGCCCGGCGGCCCGTGACGGCGCGATCGCCCAGCCTCGCCACGATACGCGAGACATAGGCTCTGCTGCCGCCCGAGACGGTCCGCCACCGCTGCGCCGGCGCGAGCCCTGTCATCAGATCGTGGTTCACGAAGAAGCGGACGAAGTTTCGCGCCGGGAAGTCCAGCACATCCCGCGTCGGCGTGGACCAGATCGCGCCGCCCATGGGCAGGATGAAGCGATCGCGGAACCATCGCCCGTAGCCGCGCGCCGCGATCCAGTCGCCAAGGCTCAGGTCGTCGAGCCCCCCCGCCTCAAGCTCCGCCGGCGCGTCCCTGATGAAGCGCAGAACGTCCCGCAACCCCTTCACGTGCCACGGATCGAGCGCCCGCCAGCGCTGCGCAAAGAGCTTGTCGAGGTTGTCGCACGCATACTCGCACGCCCCACCCTGCAGCGAGAAGCCGAAGGACATGTCCGACCATTTCGAGGGCACGCCCAGATGCTCGAACATCGAGCACAAATTGGGATAGTTCCGCGGATTGAAGACGATGAAGCCCACATCCACCGGCTCCACGGCGGGCCCGAACGCCACATTCAGCGTGCGCGCATGCCCGCCCAGCCTGTCTCCCGCCTCGAACAGAGTGACGTCGTGCTCGGCCTCGAGCGCCAGCGCCGCCCCCATGCCGGAGATGCCGCTGCCAACGATCGCGATCTTCATGCCGTCGTCACCCCTCCAGAGGTCCCGCGCGCCGAACCCTCAGGCAGCACGGTTGCGATAGGCCTCGAGCGCACGCTCCCGCCCCTCCTTGTGTCCGATGACAGGCGCCGGATAGGGCGCCGAGGGATCGAGACGCCACGAACGAGGCGCCGCCTCGAAGAAGGCAACTGCGTCTTTGTGCGGATTACGTCGTCCCTCAGCAAGGAACCGGTGCCTATAGGTTGCATTTTTGTCGAACTTGTCTGCCTGGGTGATTGGGTTGAACACGCGGAAATACGGGGTGGCGTCGGGGCCGGAGCCGGCGGACCACTGCCAGCCCATGGCGTTGGCGGCGATGTCCCAGTCGACAAGGCAGTCGCGAAACCACGCCTCGCCCACACGCCAATCGGTCATCAGGTGCTTCGTGAGGAGACTTGCCGTCAGCATCCGCATCCGATTGTGCATCCGGCCGGTGACGTACATCTCGCGCATGCCCGCATCGACCATCTCGAAGCCGGTCATGCCCCGCCTCCAGCGTGTCGCGTCCTCGTTGTCCTCGCGCCAGGGGAAGGCGTCCCACTCCTCCCGCCAGTTGCCGGTGACAAGACGCGGGGTGTGATAGAGGAGGTGGTAGGAGAACTCCCGCCACGCCAGCTCCTGCAGAAAGACCTCGGCGCTCTCGGCCTCGCGCCCGCTCAGCCTCTCCCGCGCCGATATGCCGGCGGCCCAGGCGGTGCGCGGCGAAAGCTCGCCATAGGTGAAGTTCTCCGAGAGGTTTGACGTACCATCGAGATCCGGCCTGTCCCGGTCGACGCCATAGGTGCCGATGGTACCCGAGCAGAAGGCGCCGAGCCGATCCAGCGCCGCAGCCTCGCCCACATTGACGAAACGGCTGACGACCTCCGCGCCCCGGTTCATGCCCTCAGCCATCTTCCAGTCCGAGAGATCGTCGGAGGCGGGCCAGGAATCGGGCGGCATGAGGCTGCCGGGTGCGGCCACCGGCTCGCCCAGGTCGATGCCGCGCACGCCCTTCCAGAAGGGCGTGTAGACCTTGTAGAAGCCGCCCGTCTTGGTCTCGACCGTCCAGGGCTCGAAGAGAAGGGACGCGTTCACCGACTGCGCCTCGACCCCATCGTCCTTCAGCGCGGCCTTCACATCCGTGTCCCGCGCAATCCCCTCGGGATCGTAGACACGGGACCACACGACACCGCGCGCGCCCGTCTCCTCGATCAGCGACCGCAGCACCGCGAGCGCCTCGCCGCGGCGCAGGATCAGCCGTGAGCCGTGCTCCGCCAGCGCCTTGCCGAACGCCTCCAGCCCCAGACCCAGCCGCCACTTCGGCGCGCGTCCATAGCTCTCCTCGATCAGCGGATCGAGAACGAAGACCGGGATCACCGGCCCCCCGCGCGCCAGTGCGGCCGTCCAGCCCGGATGGTCCGAAACTCTCAAATCTCTGCGAAACCAGAGTATTGTCGGCGCATTCTCGCTGGCCATTCGTTGCAGAGCCCTACCTATCTCGCACAGTCGCGGTTCGTGGGCGCCTAAATGGCCTCAGCGGCATCGTCATCAACGACGATTTAAGCGTTGAGGCAGTTTATTTGTCGCACCCGGCAAGCGCGGGCAGAGGGGGGAGATACCGGTGAAGGTCATTCCGTTCGATCCGAAGCGTCGGCCACGCGGCCGATTTGACCACACGGACGCGCTGACGAGGGCCGAGGAGCGGGTCGCGATGCTGGAGCGGACGCTCATGAACACCCTGCGCGAGAATGCGCGGAATTGGGCAAGGGCAGAACGCGCCGAAGCGCTGTTGGCGGAAGTCGAGCGGCAGGGAACCCTGCCTACCCTGCAATTCGGCCCACCCGAAGATGAGCCGCGCCCCTGTGCGTGATGCTAGGCGCGGCTCGTTTCGATCAACAGGATCGGGTGGGGGGCGCGCACGACGAACGTCTCCCGGATCATGCCCAAGGCGCGGCGTTGGCCCGGATAAGGCACGAGTTCCATCGCGTCATGGAAGCTCACCCACCGAAACGCGTCATGCTCGTGGTTGAGCGCGACCTCGGCTAGCGGATCCACGTAAGCGACAAAGACCGGGAATAGGCAGATCCGGTCGTCGTCCGGATCGTAGTACTGCTGGCAAAAATCCGCCGAGTAGTAGCGCAGCGGGACAAGCCCCGTCTCCTCGTGCATCTCGCGCAGACCCGCCTGCCAGGCCGTCTCCCCCTCCTCCACACCGCCACCGATCTCGCTCCAGCAGATCGGCGGAAAGCTGCGATGAAGGAGCAGGACCTCGGGATCCTTCTGACCCTCCCGCAGTACATGCACCATCACGGCGTGGCTCGTGACCTCGACCCCCATTGCCTGCTCCCCTCGATCGGCGCCAGACTGTGGCGCGGCGACGGGACCGTAACGCGCCGAACGACGCGCAAGAAGCGGGAGCATGGGCGATGACCGAGC
Source organism: Pseudomonadota bacterium (assembly GCA_039815685.1). Classification (GTDB taxonomy): domain Bacteria; phylum Pseudomonadota; class Alphaproteobacteria; order Rhodobacterales; family Rhodobacteraceae; genus Thermohalobaculum. The sequence continues at coordinate 75,307 of JBCBYV010000005.1, forward strand.
GCAGCGTGCCGGGCATCGGCCTCGGGGATGACAGTCTGGCGGAGGCGACGTCCTTCGGCTCCGCCCCCCTGCCGCGAAACCTCGCCGAAAGCCTGAACACAGCGGCCATCGCGGCGGCCGGCCTCGCGGATGTCGAGAGCGCCGGGTCGGAGCGGGAGAAGGCCCATGCCCTCGCGCGCCTCGCACTCGATATGTTCGAAGACTACTTCGCCCTCTCGCGCCGTATCCCGTGGCTTGCGAAGCAGGCCTTCGAGCGGCGGGACTGGCAGCGCGCCCTCGGCCTCAGCCATGACCGCATCAAGATCTTCTCGGATTCGATCGAGCGCGGCGCGCCCGTCCTCGACCTCGCCCTCCGCTCCCATGACCGGATCGGCGGGTTCTGGAACACGGTGGAGGAGCGCTTCCGCCGCCTCCTCGGCAACCGCTACGAGGCCGAACTCGCCCTCGCCTATCTCGCCACCATTCGCCGCCGCGTCTACGAGGATAGCTGGACGCCCGTCGACTACCACCGCATCCGCCAGCCGCGCCCGGGCCGCCCCGACTTCCTCCGGCGGATCGAGATCGGGGGCACGGTCACCGCAGCGGATGTGGACCGCATCCTGGACTTGCCCAGTCTCGACGTCGCCTGGCGCAACCGGCCGGCGGAGGCGAAGCGCACGGCGGATCGGATCAACGAGGTCCTAGGCACCGCTCAGGCGCCCATCGCCTGGATCGACATGGTGGATCAGGGCTTCTACCGGAACCGCGGCGCCTATCTCGTCGGCCAGATCGGGCAGACCGGGGACGATGGAGCGAGCGATGGGATCGTCACCCACCCGTTCGCCCTCGCCCTCCTACATGCCGAGGGCGGGGTCTATATCGACGCCGTGCTGACGCGGGAGACGACGCTCCGGCACGTCTTCTCCTCAACCCTCGCCAATTTCCACGTGCCCGTGACGGCCTATCACGAGCTCGTCGACTTCCTGCACGGCCTCATGCCGACGCGCCCGCACGGACTGCATTATTCCACGATCGGCTACAACCATGTCGGTAAGCTCGCGGTGATGGAGCAGATCGGCGACAGCCTCGATACCGCCGGCCAACCGCTGGACTTCGCGCCCGGCCCGCGCGGCTCCGTCGCCATCGGCTTCACAGCACCGGGCCTCGGCTATGTGCTCAAGGTGATCCGGGACACGCCGACCGCGTCCTACAAGTGGGAGAGCTATGACGGCGTCGCCTCGGTCCTCGCGAAATACAGCGCGGTGCATGAGATCAACCGTTCGGGCAGCATGCTCGACAACATTATCTACTCGAACCTCTCGCTGCCCCGCGATCTCTTCGGCGAGTCGCTGCTGGAGGAGCTGCTCGGTGCCGCCGACAGCACCGTCACCCTCCACCGCGGCGACGTCTTCTTCCGCCACCTGATCGCCCAGCGAAAGCTGACCCCGGTGCCGCTCTATCTCGACGCCTGCACGCCGGAGGAGGCTGAGGCGGTGGTCATCCGCCTCGGCCAATGCATCCGGAACAACGCTGCCTCCAACGTCTTCAACCGCGACCTCGACGGGCGGAACTACGGTGTGAACTCGCTCCGCTTCGTGCACCTCTTCGACTATGACGCCGTCGAGCGCCTGACGGAGGTGAAGGTGCGCACTAATGCCGACCGGGAGGCAGGGGAGGAGGACATCCCCGACTGGTTCTTCGAGGAGGGCCCGATCTTCCTGCCGGAAGAGCTCGAGGCGCATCTCCGCCTGCCGACCCGCGACCTCCGCCGCTTGTTCCGCGAGGCGCATGGCGAGCTTCTGACGGCCGAATACTGGACCCGCATGCAGCGTCTCTTGCGCGAGGGCGGGGTGCCGCGCGTCCGCACCTATCCCAGAGCAACACAGCTCAACCCGCCGCAGCCGCCCCGCCGTCTCGTCGCCGGATGAGCGATGGCGCAAGAGCCTGCAGGTGACGAAGCCGCGCCGCCGACCTAGGTTTCAGGGCGCGATGAACGAACGACCGGATCAGAGAGCGGCGCCCTCCTCCGAAGGGCAGACGGCAGAGCCGGGCGGCGAGGAGGCGCCTTCGCCCGCCCAATCCGCGCACGCCGAGAACAAGCCCGGCACGATGATGCCGGAGGCGGCGATCTCCCCGCTCGCCGCGCTGCCCGAGGGTGACTTCCCGGAGCGGCAGAAGCGCCGCGAGCTGCCGCTGAAGCCTCTGGGCCCCCGCACTTTCGGCTGGCGTGACTGGTGGGCCGTCGCCACCGGCACCTTCCGCGAGATCGGTGAGAACGAGGTCTCGCTGATCGCGGCCGGCGTCGCCTTCTACGCCTTCCTCGCCCTCTTCCCAATGCTCGCGGCCCTCGTGGCGCTCTATGGCTTCATCTCGGACCCGCTGACCATCGAAGGGCATCTCGACGCCGCCGCGGCCTGGGCGCCGCCGGGCGCGGTGAATATCCTGCAGAGCCAGATCGACAGCATCATCTCCGCGGGCCGACAGACCCTCGGCTACGCCTCGCTCATCAGCGTGCTCCTGATGATCTGGACGGCGAAGGCGGGGGTCAGCGCCCTCGCGCGCGGTCTCACCATTGTCTTCAAAGTGCCTGAGAGACGGGGGTTTATCTCGGGCCTTGCCACCTCCTACCTGCTGACCATCGCGCTCGTCTTCGTCGCCCTCATCGCGCTCACGAGCGTCGTGGTCCTGCCCGGCCTCCTCGCCGCCTTCCCGGTGCAGCAGGTGACTGAGCTTGCCGTGCGCGTCAGCCGATGGCCAATCGTCTTCGTCGCGGTGATCGTCGGCGTGGGGCTGCTCTACCGCTACGGGCCGACACAGCCGTCGCCGCGCTTCGCGTATTTCTCCGTCGGCGCCCTCATCGCCATAGCGCTCTGGGTTACGGCCTCCGCGGGCTTCAGCTACTACGTCCGTAACTTCGCGAACTACAACGGCACCTACGGCTCGCTCGGCGCGATGGTCGGCCTTCTGATGTGGTTCTATCTCTCGGCCTTCATCATCCTGCTCGGAGGCGAGATCAACGCGCAGATCGAGTTCCGTTGCCTCGGTGAGCCCGGCAGCCGGGAGCGGGAGGAGCGCAGTCCCTCCCGCCTCGCCCGGATCGCGGGGCGCGCGCAGACACGTGCTGCCGCCACCGCCGGCGCCGCCATCGCCGCAGCCCAGGCGCGGCTGCACTAACGCCGCAGCCATCTTCAACGCACGGTTCTTTGATCGCACTGGGGCATTGCCCCCGCCGCCTCCGCCTGCAACTGTCGCCCCGCCACGAAGACGGAGCCGGTCGCCACGATGGATAGCCTCGATCACGCCACGTGCTCGACCTCTCGCCGGATAGGCAGGCATCGCAACGGATGGCGGCTGCCCTCCGTATGCCGCAATGCACGAGGCGCGATCCTCCTGTGGACCGAAGCCTTCCGACAGCCAAGCGCCGAGCACGTGCCCCAAGCCCGTGTCACGGCCTGACACCCACCCTTTGCCGAGCCGAGCCGAGCCCCATGATCCGACGCCTAGCCCTCATCGCTGCCCTCACCCTGGCGCCCCTCGCCGCCCCAGACACCGCGACTGCCGAGCCAGACCCGGCGGACTGGCCGGCCGTCCTGGCGGAGGCCAAGGGACAGACCGTCTACTGGCACGCCTGGGGCGGGGACCAGCGCATCAACGCCTATATCGAATGGGCGGGGGCTGAGGCCGAAGCGCGCTTCGGCGTCGAGGTCGTGCACGTCAAGCTCTCCGACACTGCAGAGGCCGTCTCGCGCGTCCTCGCCGAGAAGGCGGCAGGTACGCTCGAGGAAGGCGCGGTCGATCTCATCTGGATCAACGGTGAGAACTTCGCGGCGATGAAGGAGAATGAGCTCCTCTTCGGCCCCTGGGCGGAGGCGCTGCCGAACTGGCAATATGTCGATGTCGAGGGCAAGCCGACGGTCGTGAACGACTTCACCGTGCCGACGGAGGGGCTGGAAGCGCCCTGGGGCATGGCGCAGATCGTCTTCTACCACGACACCGCCGTCACACCCGATCCGCCCCGCACGATGGCAAACTTCCTCGACTGGCTGCAGGCGAACCCGGGCCGCTTTGCCTATCCCGAACCGCCGAACTTCCTCGGCACCACGTTCCTCAAGCAGGCGCTCTACGGGCTGATCGAGGATCCGTCGGTGCTGGCCGCTCCGGTGGACGAGGCCGCCTATGCCGACACGGTGGCCCCGCTCTGGACCTATCTCGACGCGCTCACGCCGCATCTCTGGCGCGAGGGCCGGGCCTATCCGCAGAACGGCGCCCGGCTGCGCCAGCTCATGGCCGATGGCGAGATCGAGATCGGCTTCACCTTCGATGCCGGCGAAGCCTCCGCCGCTATCGCGAATTTCGAGCTGCCGGACACCGTGCGGACCTTCATCCTCGAGAACGGGACGATCGGCAATACGAGCTTCGTCGCCATCCCCTTCAACGCGAGCGCCCCGGCCGGCGCCATGGTCCTCGCGAATTTCCTGATGTCGCCCGAGGCACAGGCCCGCAAGCAGGACCCGACCCATTGGGGCAGCGGCACCGTGCTCGACATCGACGCGCTGCCCGAGGAGGAGCGCGCCTATTTCGACGCCATCGATCTCGGTGTCGCGACGCTGCCGCCCGAGGAGCTGGTGCCGGTGCTACCCGAGCCCCATCCGAGCTGGATGGTCCGCATCGAGCGTGACTGGACCGAACGCTACGGCGTTGGCCAGTGACGCCCGCGATGGCTGTCTGAGACTGCCGCCTCCGCGCGCGGCGTCGGCGAGCGGCGTGAGGACCGACCGGCGTGATTGAGCGCATCGCGAGCCGGGTGCCCGAGCGCTTTGCGGCGCGCGCGGAGGCGGGGTTGAGGCTCGCGCCGCTCCTTACGCTCACGGTCATGCTCGGGCCGGTTGCCGCCGGCATCCTCGGCACGCTGGGACCCGCCTTCGGATGGCTGCCGGCACTCGGCGCGGAGACGCCAGGCTTCGGCCCCTTCGCCGCGCTCTTCGACCAGCCCGGCATCGGCATCTCGGCGCGGCTCTCGCTTGTCACCGGCATCGGCGCCACGCTCATCAGCCTCGCGATCACGCTGCTCGTCGTCGCGGCTCTACAGGGAACGCGTATCTTCGGACTGATCGAGCGGCTGCTCTCGCCCCTCCTCGCCGTCCCGCACGCCGCCGCAGCCTTTGGGCTTGCCTTTCTGATCGCCCCCTCCGGCTGGATCGCCCGGCTCTTCTCGCCCTGGGCGACGGGATGGGAGCGGCCGCCGGACATTCTCACCGCACAGGACCCGGCGGGGCTCGCGCTGATCGCGGGGCTCGTCGTCAAGGAAGTGCCCTTCCTCCTCCTCATGACCCTCGCAGCCCTCGGCCAGACCGATGCACGGCGGCGGCGGCTCGCCGGGCTCTGCCTCGGCTACGGCCCCATCGCGGCGTGGTTCTACGGCGTGCTCCCCGGTCTCTATGCGCAGATCCGGCTGCCGGTCTACGCGGTGCTTGCCTACTCGATGTCTACGGTCGAAGTCGCGATGATCCTGGGCCCGACGACGCCGGCACCGCTGTCGGTAAGGCTCATCGACTGGATGAACGATCCCGATCTCGGCCTCCGCCTCGTCGCCGCGGCCGGCGCCATACTCCAGATGGCCTTGGTGGGAGCAGCCCTCCTCCTCTGGCGCGGCGGCGAGATTGGCGTGGCGCATCTTGGCCGCCGCCTCGCCGCCGGGGGGCGCCGCTTCGGCGGGGACGCGTGGCTGCGCACAACGGCCGGGCTTCTCGCCGGGCTCTCCGCCGCCGCCGTCATCCTCGGCATCGCGGGCCTCGGCGTCTGGTCGTTCGCCGGGCTCTGGCGCTTTCCCGAGGCGCTGCCCGACACGCTCACGATGCGCAACTGGGCCCGCCACGGAGACGGCCTCCTCGCCCCCGCCATCACGACCTGCATCATCGGCGTCGCGGCCGCCTCGCTCGCAGCCCTCCTCGCCATCGCCTGCCTCGAGACCGAGCACCGGCATGGCGAGCGACCGACGAGCCGAAGCCTCTGGCTTCTCTACACACCGCTCCTCGTGCCCCAAACGGGCTTCCTCTTCGGCCTCCAGATCACTGCCAGCGCCGCAGGCTTCGAGCGCGGCATCGTCGCCGTGATCGCGACCCATCTCGTCTTCGTGGTGCCCTATGTCTTCCTGTCGCTCTCGGGCCCCTGGCGCGTCTGGGACGAGCGGCAGAGCCTTGCCGCCGCCTGCCTCGGCGCCTCGCCCTGGCGCGTGCTCTTCGCCGTGCGCCTGCCGATGCTGCTGGCCCCGCTCCTCACGGCCCTCGCCGTGGGGTTCGCGGTCTCCGTCGGGCAGTATCTGCCCACCCTGCTCATCGGCGCGGGCCGGGTCGCAACGCTAACGACCGAGGCCGTCGCCCTTTCCGCAGGGGGAGACCGGCGCCTCATCGGGCTCTACGGCCTCGCACAGGCCGCAGCCCCCCTGCCGGCCTTCGCGCTCGCCCTCGCCCTGCCGGCAATCCTCTTCCGCCGCCGGCGCGGCATGACGGTCGCGCGATGAACGAGAACCTGAGCGACTCCGCCCCAGGCCTCCGGCTTGAGGACCTGACCGTCTCCCTCGGCACGAACGGTCTCGTGGCGATCGGGGCAACGGTCGACCCTGGGGAGATCCTCACGGTGATGGGTCCCTCCGGCTCCGGCAAGTCGACCCTCCTCGCCGCGATAACCGGGACCCTCGCCCCGGGCTTTACGATGACCGGCCGCGTGCTGCTGGATGGCGAGGACATCACCGACCGCCCGACGCATCGCCGCGGCATCGGGCTCATGATGCAGGACGATGTGCTGTTCCCCCATCTCTCCGTCGGTGCGAACCTCGCCTTTGGCCTCAGCCCCACCATCCGCGGCCACGCCGCCCGAGCGGCACGGGTGGAGGCGGCCCTCGACGCCGCCGGGCTCGGCGGCATGGCCGCGCGCGACCCCGCAACCCTCTCCGGCGGGCAACGGAGCCGCGTCGCCCTTATGCGCGCACTCCTCGCCGAACCACGCGCGATCCTCCTCGACGAACCCTTCTCCAAGCTCGACACGAGCCTGCGCACACAGATCCGCAGCTTCACCTTCGAGCAGATCACCGCCGCCCGCCTGCCGGCCATCCTGGTGACGCATGACCACGAGGATGCCGCCGCAGCCGGCGGGCGCATCATGGCACCGCGAACGGAAGCCTAGCGCGTCGCCCAACCTGACCTGCTCTCTGCAACTGCGTCGTTGCCGGGCTTGACCCGGCATTCCAGCGCGACCATCGACGGATGCTCGGGTCAGGCCAGTGCATGACCCGAGCGTGACCTCGGCACGACCTGCGCATGTGAAACAAGAAGGGGGCTCTAACGCTCGGCCGGGAGTGTGGGATTCGAACCCACGGAGCCCTTGCAGGCTCGGCGGTTTTCAAGACCGCTGCATTCGACCGCTCTGCCAACTCCCGCGCCGGGCGCCCCGATAGACCCAGCGTTGCACGCCTTGTCAACGCCGCCCGCTTTCCAGCGCCCGCGCCATCGCCTAGGCTCGCGCACAGATTGAGGGGATCACCGTTGAGGGGGCACGGACGCGAACGCTCCGGGCAGCATTATGCAGATCATCAGGCGGACGAGTACGGCGAAGGACACTGACCCGCTCCAGCGGCGCATAGCCTTGTCGCTGGCACTTGCCCTGCTGCTCGCCACCTCGGGATGTATGGAGCCCGAAGGGACCGGACCGGCGGTGAGCACCACCGCCGACGGAGAGGGCGCGGAGGGCGCGGTCACCCCCGCTCCCCTGCCCGGCACCGCCGCGCTGCCTGCGGGCTTCACCGGACCGCTGCTTGTCGATCCGGCACTCTACGGCAGTCCGCTCGAGGGGCCCATCTTCTCGGGCCTCGAGCCCCGGCCGGATATCTTCGAGACGCGCGACATCGTCCGCTGGCGGGGGCAGGACACGCTCGCCGGTATCTGGGTCTCCCACCCCGACGCCCCCCCGGCGATCCGCGCCCGCTTCATCAACCCGCGCACCGGGCGTGGCGCGGACGGCGCGCTGATCCGTCGCGCAGGCGCCGAAGCGCCGCTGATCTCCTCGGAGGCTGCGACGGCACTCGAAATCCGGCCCTTCCGGGACACAGAGATCGTGATCGTCGCCGTCGACCTGCCGACCGTGATCGCCGTCGGAGAACCCGACGATGCCGAGCCGGTCACCGAAGAGGCGGTGCTGACGGCAGCGGCCGCGGGCGGTGCGGCCGACGCCGATCCGCTTGCCTCGGCAGAGATCGACGACGTCGTCTCGAATGCCCGCATCGAGACGGCGGCGGCGACGCTCCCCGACGACGTCGAACCGGACGAGGCATCGCTGCCGGCAATCGAGGCGCCGGAGGAGCCGGAGGTCGCCCTGGCCGAAGCGCCACAGCCAGTAGACGAACCCGATTTCCTAACGGAGGCCGAGGACGCGATCGACGCGCTGCAAGGGCCCGTCACCGAGGAGGCGCCCCGTACGGACGCCGAGATCGATACTGGCACGGATGCCGCCGATGGCGTCTTCCGATGGGAGGAGGCAGAGGAGGCGGATGAGCCGCCACAAGCCCAACCCGAACCCGTCGAAAGCGCCACCACCGATGAGGCAACCCCGCCGACACTCGACGACCTCCAGGAGAACCGGGTGATCAAGATCGACGGCACGCCCCCGGAGGAGCCGACGGAACTGGCCGAGGTTGCACCTGACCCGGTCCCGGCCCCGGTACCAGTCGTCACCGACGAACCCGCGCCGGTGCGGGAACCGAGCGCAGAACCGGAGCCCGAGCCAGAGGTCGTAGAAGTCGCTGAGGCCGAGCCCGGCAATGACCCGTTCGAGCTCAGCTTCGATGAACCGGACGAACCGCTGGAGCCTGCTGAGGAGACCCAAGACCCGATTGAGGACGAGCCGGCGCTCGCGCGCCCCTTCGTCCAGGCCGGCGTCTTCTCGGTCGAGGACAATGCGCGCCGGGTCGTCGCCAACCTGCGCGAGGCCGGCTATGACGGCCGCATCAGCAACGTGACGCTTGGCAGCGGGGTTGCCTACCGGGTCGTCGCAGGCCCCTTTGACAGCCGCGAGCGTCGACGAGACGCCACACGTCTTCTACGCAGTCTCGGCATCGCGGATGCCGCGCCGACGCGGCGCTAGCAACAGGACCGAGGGAGAAGAGGCCGTTCGCGGTCATCCCCGGGCTCGACCCGGGGATCCGGAACACCGTGGCGGTTCAAGCGCCTGTCGGTGAGCTGGATTGCCGGATCAAGTCCGGCAGTGACGCTACCAGGTGTCCCGGCTGCACCACTGGGGCCGACCGGCCACTCGGACCTGGGAGGCCCCTGCCTTCGATACCTCAAAAGCAGACGAGATCGGCCTCCGCCTGCGCGCGCCGCAGATCGTTGACGATGGCGTTGTGCTGCGCCGAGCCGCGCATCGCCGCCACCCGCTCTCCGCCCACCTGCAGGGTGCGCAGCATCGTCTCCGCCTCGACATAGCGCTCGTAGCTCAGCACGGTGGCGATGTGGTCGATGGAGCAACTGCAGCGCTCGAGGACCGCCCGGCTCTGCCCGTTCGCGGCCATGCAGCCGAGCACATAGTCCGCGCGGGCGATGGTCGGGTAGTCGCTCCCGATCTCCTGCGCCGCTGCGGGCAATCCAAGCACGACCGTCGCGGCCGCGAAGAGGTTAGGGCTTCGGATCAAGGCGGATCTCCTCGAAATAGACGGCGCCGCCGTCGGGTGCCGCGATCCCCGTCTCGGCACCCGTCTGCGGATCGGTCCGAGGGCCTGCATCAGCCGTCATCGCCACCAGCATGCCCGGCGCCTGCTCCGCCACTATGAAACGCAGCTCGATACCCGCAAAGGGCCCCATCCGGCCCGCGTTCTCATCGCCCTCGAAGGGACGAACGGACAGCGACCTTGCCGGCATCCGAGCATTGCCGGCCGCCAGGATCATCGGCTGCGCCACCAGCCGGTCGGCCAGCGCCTCGCGAATGCGGTTGCGGAGATAGAAGGGGCTGCCCCCCGTCGCACGGCTCACCGCGCGCACGGTATTCTCAAGGAACACCATCAGCAGCGGATTGCCCGGCACCCCGCGAAAGGGATCGAGCCGGCGCGGTGTCCCCTCCGCATCCAAGACGACCCGCGTCACCGGATCATCCTCCGTCCCGTTCTCCACGGTGATGCGCTGATCGAAATCCGGCCCCACGCGGGCCGCATCGAACGTCCGGCGCGTATGGGCGTATCCGATCACGGCCCCGGGCTTCGTGTGCTCGAGATGCGGCGTCGCGAAGAGGAGATCGACAGGCGCCGTCTCCGACCCGGACGCTGCCGCCGGCAGGGCGACAACAAGACAGAGCGCCAAAACGGCAGCACGCTCGAGAAGGCGGTTGCGCAGCTGTGACATCGGTGCCCTTCGTCGCCGCAGTATACCGCGCTAGTTTCGACGCTACGCGAAACATAGGCAAGACCGTCGCAGCAAGGACAAAGGGACGCCCATGGAGCTCATTCTCGTCGCCTGCCTGCTGAGTGCCCCGGAAACCTGCAAGGAGCACCGGCTCCGCCTCACGCTGACCGGCGGCGACGCGGCACAGTGCATGTATTCCTCCCCGCCCCGCGTGGCCCGCTGGCAGGTCATGCATCAGAACTGGAAGGTCCAGCGCTGGTACTGCGCCGTCATCTCCGACGACGAGATCATCTGAAGCCACCGGTCATCCGAGACCGGGCCGCGTCCTCTTTTCGCTTGCGTCTCCGCGCTTGGCATTCGAGGCGCCCGTGCTACGGTGACGCAGCCTGCCGGCCGTGCGGGCGCGACAACAGAAAGACTGGGAGGACGCCATGCGGACACGCGCAGCCGTCGCCTTCGAGGCAGGCAAGCCGCTCGAGGTCACCGAGGTCAATCTCGAAGGCCCCAAGGCCGGCGAGGTCATGGTCGAGATCAAGGCCACCGGCATCTGCCACACGGACGAGTTCACCCGCTCCGGCGCGGATCCGGAGGGCGCGTTTCCCGCGATCCTGGGCCATGAGGGCGCGGGCGTAGTGGTCGAGGTCGGGCCCGGCGTTACCTCGGTGAAGAAGGGCGACCATGTAATCCCCCTCTACACGCCCGAATGCCGGAACTGCGAGTACTGCCTGCATCCCAGGACGAATCTCTGCCAGGCGATCCGGACGACACAGGGCAAAGGGGTCATGCCCGACGGCACCTCGCGCTTCACCACGCTCGATGGCGAACCGATCCTCCATTACATGGGCTGCTCGACCTTCTCGAATTACACCGTGCTGCCCGAGATCTCGGTCGCCAAGATCCGGGAGGACGCGCCCTTCGACAAGGTCTGCTACATCGGCTGCGGCGTGACCACGGGCATCGGCGCGGTGCTCTACACGGCAAAAGTCGAGCAGGGCAGCCGCGCCGTCGTCTTCGGCCTCGGCGGCATCGGGCTCAACGTGATCCAGGGTCTGCGCCTTGCGGGCGCGGACCAGATCGTGGGCGTCGATATCAACCCCTCCAAGACCAACATGGCGACGCATTTCGGCATGACCGACTATGTGAACCCGAACGAGGCGGAGGGCGATCTCGTCCCCTATCTCGTGGAGCTCACCAAGGGCGGCGCCGACTACTCCTTCGATGCGACGGGCAGCGTCAACGTGATGCGCGCAGCGCTCGAATGCTCGCACAAGGGCTGGGGCACCTCCGTGATTATCGGCGTGGCACCCGCAGGGGCGGAGATCTCGACGCGCCCCTTCCAGCTCGTGACGGGACGTACCTGGAAGGGTACCGCCTTCGGTGGCGCGCGCGGCCGGACGGACGTGCCGAAGATCGTGGACTGGTACATGGACGGCAAGATCGAGATCGATCCGATGATCACCCACACCCTGCCGCTCGACCAGATCAACGACGGCTTCGACCTGATGCACGAGGGCAAATCCATCCGCGCCGTCGTCCAGTACTGATTTGATCGTCGTTCTGGTTGTTCGAGCGGTTGATCCGGAGCGAACTGGTATCCATCGCTGGCACAACTTCGCCGAGGATGTCTGGGCAGAACATCGAGGAGAGCGACGCATCGAGATGGACCTCGACCAGATTGACGGCCCTCGGTTTAGTTTCGAGGCCAAATTGCGAGGTGCACTCGAGGGTCGGTTCCTACAGGCGGTGGATCGGATCGCCCGCAAACACCTGATGGGCGATAAGGTTGTGGTCCAGCGCAGATGAGTGAGGCCAGAAGGATGTCCGGGCCCGACCGGGTGGCGGCGGCCGCCGCCGTGTTGGGGCTCGGTATCGAGGTGCGGCGGATGCCGGCGTCCACACGGACAGCGGCGGAGGCGGCAATCGCCTGCGGGTGCGGCATCGCACAGATCGTGAAGTCGCTGGTCTTCGAGGTCGAAGGGGCGGGCGAGCTCCGCGTCCTGCTGGTCGCAGGGGACAACCGGGTGGATATCGGCAGGGTTGCCGCCGAGACCGGGGAGCGGCTCGGCCGCGCCGACCCGAAACGCGTCAGGGCCGAGACGGGCTTTGCGATCGGCGGTGTGCCGCCCATCGGGCATGCTTCGCCGGTGCCCGTCTGGATGGACCGGAGCCTCCTTATGCACGACACCGTCTGGGCGGCCGCGGGCGCGCCGGATGCCGTGTTCTCGGTCGCACCGCAGGCCTTGGCCAACGCGACGGCTGCGCGGATGATAGACGTTGCCGACTAGAACACGCTGAGGGAGAGAGCCCATGGAAACCGTGTCCGAGAACCGTGCCTTCGGAGGCGTGCAGGGCGTCTACAAGCATCGCTCCACGGCGTGTCAGTGCGACATGACCTTCGCCGTCTACCTGCCACCCGCCGCGGAGGAGGGGCCAGTGCCCTGCCTCTGGTATCTCTCGGGCCTCACCTGCACGCACGAGAACGCGATGACCAAGGCCGGGGCGCAGGGCTGGGCCGCGGAACAGGGGATTGCAGTCGTCTTCCCGGACACCTCGCCGCGGGGCGAGGGCGTCGCCGACGACGAGGCTTACGACCTCGGGCAGGGGGCGGGCTTCTACGTCGATGCGACCGAGAGCCCCTGGGCACCCCACTTCACCATGCGCCGCTACATCACTGAGGAATTGCACCAGCTCGTCTCGGCCGAGTTCCCAGTCGATGAGGGGCGCATGGGGCTGACCGGGCATTCGATGGGCGGGCACGGCGCCATCACCCTCGCCCTCGCGCGGCCCGACCTCTACCGTTCGCTCTCCGCCTTCGCGCCCATCGCCAACCCTTCCGGCTCGGACTGGGGGCAGAAGCAGCTCGGCACCTATCTCGGCGGGGACGAAACCCTATGGCGGCAGTTCGACAGCAGCGTGCAGCTCGGCGAGACGGGCTGGCAGGGCGATATTCTTATCGATCAGGGCAGCCAGGACCAGTTTCTCCACCTCCTGAAGCCCGAAGCCCTCGCCGACGCCATGGCGCGCACCCGCACGCCGGGCATCTTTCGCATGCAGCCCGGCTACGACCACAGCTACTACTTCGTGGCTAGCTTCATGGAGGAGCATATCGGCTGGCACGCCGAGCGGCTCTGACCGCCCGATGTTCGACATCCTCCTCACCCTCTGCCTAGCGGCCCAGCCGGACCAGTGCCGGACCGAGCGGCTGGAGGGCGGTCCGACGCGGGCCGAGTGCCATGCCACGGCCGACACCGCCCGGCTCACCGCCTCGGCGCGCGATGACGGGAGGGAGGTCGCGGTCGACTGGCCCTGCGTCGCCGCGGGTACCACGCCCGCCTTCACATTGACCGAGATCGCGCCGGGCGTCCTAGTCCACAAAGGGGCGCATGCCGAGGCCACGCGCGAGAACGCGGGCGACATCGCCAATCTGGGCGTCGTGATCGGTGAGCGCTCCGTCGCAGTCATCGACGCCGGCGGCTCCGCCAGGGTGGCCCGCGCCTTCCTCGCCGCCATCCGCGAGCGCACGGACCTGCCGATCAGCCACCTGATCCTCACGCATATGCATCCCGACCACGCCCTCGGCGCCTCGGTCTTCGCGGCGGAAGGGGCACAGATCATCGGCCACCGCCGGCTCGGCAATGCGCTGGCGCGCCGGGCGGAGAGCTATCGTGAGGCTGCCGAGCGTATCCTCGGCGACGCATCGGAAGGCACCGAGATCGCATACCCCGACGAAGAGGTGGCCGGGACCGCAGAAATCGACCTCGGCAACCGGATCTTGCGCCTCACGGCCCATCCCACGGCGCATACCGACAATGACCTTACGGTGTTCGACGAGGCGACCCGCACGCTCTTCGCCGGCGATCTCCTCTTCCTCCATCACCTGCCGGTGATCGACGGCTCGATCCTCGGCTGGATCACGCTCACACCCGACCTCGCCGAGATCCGCGCGGCGCGGGCCGTGCCCGGCCACGGGCCTGTCAGCGTGCTCTGGCCCCGCGCGATGAGTCGCCAGACCGCGTATCTCGAGGCGCTCACCGCCGCCACCAGGGAAGCGGTCGCCAACGGCGTCAGCATCGGTGCCGCCGGCGAGACACTCGGTCGCACAGGAACCGATGGCTGGCTCTTAGTGTCTGTTTTCGGGACAAGAAACGCCTTGGCAGCCTTCAAGGAACTCGAGTGGGAGTGACGCATGTCAGCGCAGCGAAAACATCGCATTTCATCGATTTGAGTATGTTTCGGGCATTAATTGGTTGATGAGAGGAACCGATTGAATAGGATGTTCCGCGGTGGCCGAGTTCCGCGAAAGAACGCGTCGCCTGGCGGCATGAGCCGTCGAACAACTGCCGACCAGGGCCAATGCCCGGTACGGCACTGATGGCGGGCCGCATCTGGCGGTAAATCGCCACGGGAGGATGATCGGAATGAAGAAGGCCCTGATCGGTCTGCTTGCGGCGTCGGCGCTCGGTGCGCCGGCGCTCGCAAACGACAATGTTCTGCAGCTGACATCGAACCCCAATGGATGGGCGTTGCAGACTGGCGACTATGCCAACACCCGGTATTCCAAGCTCGCCGAGATCAACCGCGACAATGTGGGCGATCTGCAGGTGGCGTGGACGTTTTCGACGGGCGTGCTCCGCGGGCACGAGGGCGGCCCCCTCGTGATCGGCGACATCATGTATATCCACTCGCCCTTCCCGAACAAAATCTATGCCCTCGACCTCAGCGACGACGGTAAGATCCTCTGGCGCTACGAGCCGAAGCAGGACCCGAGCGTCATTCCCGTGATGTGCTGCGACACGGTTAACCGCGGTCCGGCCTATGCCAACGGGATGCTCTTCCTCCATCAGGCTGACACGACCGTCGTCGCCCTCGACGCCAAGTCGGGTCAGGTGCGGTGGTCGGTGGTGAACGGCGACCCGACGAAGGGCGAGACCAACACGGCCACAGTGCTGCCGGTGAAGGACAAGGTGATCGTCGGGATCTCCGGCGGTGAGTTCGGTGTGCGTGGCTCGGTCACGGCCTACGACATGGCAACGGGCGAGCTCGTCTGGCGTGCCTACTCGACCGGTCCGGACGAGGAAATGCTGGTCGACCCCGAGAAGACGACGCATCTCGGCAAGCCGATCGGCAAGGACAGCTCGCTCAAGTCCTGGGAAGGCGATCAGTGGAAGATCGGCGGCGGGACGACCTGGGGCTGGTACTCCTACGACCCGGAAGCCGACCTCTTCTACTACGGCACCGGCAACCCCTCCACCTGGAACCCCTCCCAGCGCCCGGGCGACAACAAGTGGTCAATGACCATCATGGCTCGTGACCCGGATACGGGGATGGCCAAGTGGTTCTATCAAAAGACCCCGCATGACGAGTGGGACTACGACGGCGTGAACGAGAACATCCTCGTCGATCAGGAGATCGACGGTGAGATGCGCCCGCTCCTCGTCAACTTCGACCGCAACGGCTTTGGCTACACGCTCGACCGTGTGACAGGTGAGCTGCTCGTGGCCGAGAAGTTCGACCCCGCCGTCAACTGGGCGACCCATGTGGAGATGGATCCGAACTCGGATCAATACGGCCGGCCGCAGGTGGTCTCGGAGTTCTCGACCCGCCAGCAGGGCGAGGACGTGAACACCACGAATATCTGCCCCGCAGCCCTTGGTACCAAGGACCAGCAGCCGGCAGCCTTCTCGCCGGAAACGGGTCTCTTCTACGTGCCGACGAACCATGTCTGCATGGACTACGAGCCGTTCCGCGTCGCCTACACCGCCGGCCAGCCCTATGTCGGTGCCACCCTCGCGATGTATCCCGCGCCGAACAGCCATGGCGGCATGGGCAACTTCATCGCCTGGGACGCCACCGAGGGTGAGATTGTCTGGTCTCTGCCCGAGCAGTTCTCGGTGTGGTCGGGCGCTCTTGCGACGGCCGGTGACGTGGTCTTCTACGGCACGCTTGAGGGTTACCTGAAGGCAGTCGATGCTCATACGGGCGAAGAGCTCTACAAGTTCAAGACCCCGTCTGGCATCATCGGCAACGTGATGACCTACAAACATGCCGGCAAGCAGTATGTCGCAGTATTTTCCGGCATCGGCGGCTGGGCTGGCATCGGGCTCGCGGCGGGCCTTGTGAACCCCAATGACGGTCTTGGTGCCGTCGGCGGGTATGCAAGCCTCTCGGACTACACCGCACTCGGTGGTCAGGTGACGGTCTTCACCCTGCCGAACTGATCGAGACGGCAAGTGCTGTGGATGCCGGCGCGCACACCCCGTGCGCCGGCATCTTTTGCTTCCGCCCTCCCCTACGCCGCATCGCGATCGGAACGATAATGAAGAACATCTACAAGCTGTCCGCCGCCGCAGTCATTGCCGCCGGGCTTAGCGCACCCGCCACCGCGCAGAATGCCGACGCCGACTGTCCCGAGGACTTCGACACCTTACCGGGCTGCGATATGAGCCCGATGGACCATCCGGACTTCCCGAACAACCTGTCCTCGCACCAGTCGGCAGCCGAGCCCGCATCGACCGCGGAGGCCGAAGCGGAAGCAGCAGCAAAGGCCGAAGCCGAGGCGGCAGCGCAGGCTGAGGCGGAGGCCACTGCGGCGGCGGAGGCTGAAGCCGCGGCAGCAGCCAAGGCCGAGGAGGAAGCGGCCGCAGCGGCTGCTGCGAAGGCCGAGGAAGAGGCCGCAGCCGCCGCCGCGGCCAAAGCAGCCGAGGAGGAGGCTGCAGCAGCAGCCGCGAAAGCCGAGGCCGAAGCCGCCGCAAAGGCGGAGGCGGAGGCCACTGCGAAGGCCGAGGCAGAAGCTGCGGCAAAGGCCGAAGAAGAAGCTGCCGCAGCAACGGAAGCCGAAGCGGCAGCCGCCGCCCCTGAGACCGAGCCGGAGACCCATATCGTCGAGGCCCGTGGCGTGAAATTCGCCCCCATGGTGACCTTCATCAACCCGGGCGACACCGTCGCTTGGGAGAGGATGGCCAGCCACAACGTCGAGACCATCGACGAAATGGTGCCCGAGGGTCAGCCCAAGGTGAAGACCGAGCTCGGCGAGGAGTACTTCACGACCTTCGATACCGTGGGCATCGTCGTCTACAAGTGCACACCCCATTGGGGCGCGCGCATGGGCGGTATCATCGTCGTCGGCACGCCCGATGACGCGGGCGCGATCATCGACGCCTATATGGCATCGACCGACAGCAACAAGTCCAACCTCCCCGCCCGTGGCCTCCTGAAGAAGCTCCGTCAGGAACTCGACGCGAAAGGCATGCTCTGAGGTCCTGCGTCCGGCGCCTCCGGCCCTGCCGGACCCGCCGGGCGTCGACCCACAGCACGGGGTGAGAACCGATGAAGATGAACGACCTCATCTCTATGGTGGCGAGACCCTTCCGGGCGGCAGGCATCGCGGCGGCGCTCTGCGGTCTTGCAAGCCTTGCAGCGCCGGTTGCATGGGCCGTGGACACCTCCAACCTCGTCTCTCGAACGCAGTTCCGCGTCTGCGCCGACCCCGCCAACATGCCGTTCTCCAACGAGGCCGGTGAGGGGTTCGAGAACAAGATCGCCGAGCTTCTTGCCGAGAAGCTCGGCCGCGAACTCACCTACACCTGGTTCCCACAAGCCACGGGCTTCGTGCGCAACACGCTCCGCGCTGCGAAATGCGATGTGATCATCGGCTACGCCCAGGGCCATGAACTCGTCCTCAACACCAACCACTATTACGTCTCGTCCTACGTGCTCGTGACGAAGGCGGACGGGCCCTATGCGGATGTCGAGCAGCTCTCCGACCCGGTCCTCAAGGACGCGCGGCTCGGCATCGTCGCCGGCAGCCCGCCAGCCACCCATGCGGCGCGGAACGGACTTGTGGGCCGCGCCAAGCCGATCCCGCTCATGGTCGACCGGCGCCACGACGACCCGACGCAACTCGCGATCGACGATATCGTCTCGGGCGAGACCGACGGCGCCCTTCTCTGGGGGCCCATCGCGGGCTGGTATGCGGCAGAGGCGGATGCGGATCTGAAGGTGACCCCCCTCCTCCGCGAGGAAGGCCCGCCACGCCTCTTCTTCCGCATCACCCTCGGCGTACGCCAGGGCGAGCTTACCTGGAAGCGCGAGCTCAACAGCCTGCTGCGCCGCAATCAGGATGAGATTGACGCGATCCTGGCAGAATACGGCGTGCCGATCGTCGATGAATTCGGCCGCGCCGACGGGGCGACGGAGTGAGAGCGACAGCACTTACGCTCGCCGTCCTCCTTCCGCTCGCGGCTGCGGCCGATCCCGTCCCGGAGCCTACCGGCTACCGCATGGAGGCATTTCGCGCGCCGGTGCCGGAGACGCTGAGCGGCGCCTTCGTCGTCGACACGGACCAGGCCGAGGCACTCTGGCGCGCCGGCATCGCCTTCATCGACGTGATGCCGAGGGATGAGAAGCCCGCAAACCTGCCCGAGGGCACGCTCTGGATCGACAAGCCGCGGAAGTCGATCCCCGGCGCGCTTTGGGTGCCGAATGTCGGCTACGGGAGAATCCACCCGGACCGTGCGGCCTACTTCCTCGCTGCCCTCGACCAGATGACGGGAGGCGACCGGGACGCGCCCCTCCTCATCTTCTGCCGCGAAGACTGCTGGATGTCCTGGAACGCCGCCCGCCGCGCGATCCTCGACCACGGCTTTACGCGGGTATTCTGGTACCCCGACGGCACCGATGGCTGGAAGTGGGAGGAACTTCCCCTCGAAGAAATCACCCTCTTCGAGCTAGCGGAGTGAGGCACCCAAATCCCTTGCAAGGGATTTGCAAATTCCTTCCAAAGGAATTTGCTTTGCACCCGGTTCAGAGATTCTCCTGAATAAGGCGGGCAAGGGAGAAAGCGCGCTTTTCGAGGATCACCGGGCTCTCGCAGACGAATTGCAGGGAGCGGCGGCGGTCCTCGTAGATCCGGGTCTCCCAGGCGAGCGTGTCTTCGAGTTCCTCAATGCGGTCGAGACCGTCGAAATCCGCCTCGGGCGTCGTTTCACGGAGCCCCGTGATCTCGGCCCTCAGCGCATCGATCCGATCCGTCCGCGCCCGCTCGCGCCGGGACAGCCGCTCGATCCCTTGGACGATGCGCGCCCGCTCCCGGTCAATCAGCGCGAAGCTGCCCGCGAAGAGGGCAACGAGCCGGTCCTCTCGCGCCCGCCCCTCACCCGCATCGACCGCGGCAACCAGCATCTCCGCCTCTGCCATGGACGTGCGGCGGGCGGCCAGCAGCGCGGACAACCGGTCGATCTCGGCATCGTCGCGCCATGCCGCCGGATCCTCCGGCAAGGGCGGCCCGGCCCACATCTGGCCCCAGGAAAGATGCAGCACCTTACGCTGCTGGCAGGGCCAGTCCTGCTGACCGAGATCCGCCTTCGCGGGCGACGAGGAGAGAGCCGACGCCAGCAGCAGCGTCGGCCACAGGGCCCACCAAGCCCGCGCCTTCTGACCGAAGACCGAAAACACGCCCTGAGCCCCCACGCAGTACTCAAGCACCGACCTGAGACGCGCTAGACTAGTGTCACCGTTGCCAGTGGAAGAAGCGTGGGGGCCAAGGGAGTTCCGGGATGATTGAGCTGCGCGACGAGCGCGGCGTGCCTCTAGGATTTCTGCCATGATGACGCTTGTCTTCCTTGTTTGCCTCGCCTCGGCACCCGACAGTCGCCGCGAGCGCGCGATCCCCATCTATGAGCCCATCTCCCTCATGGCCTGCAACCTCCAGGCACCGGCTTCCTTAGCACAGTGGCGCGAGACGCACCTGGCCTGGCAGGTCCAGCGCTAGTCGTGCCGAAGCGCGGACGCACACCTCCAGAAGGCGAGGAGTTGATGCCTCGCTGCCAGGCTTACTCGTCGAACTCGTCCTCGTCCGCCATGGGCACGCCGTTTGCGAGGTAGAAGTCGTAAGCTTCGCGGAGGTCGCGATACTCGTCGCACCCGTCGCTGAAATCCCCGTCGGAGAAGGCCAGGCTCACCGCCCCGCAGACGTTGGCGAGACGCTCCATCGTCTCCTCCGCCTTCGCCACATCGCCCATCTGAAGATAGGCCTCGCCGAGATACTCGAGCGCCTGGCGATGGCGCGGATTAAGCTCGAGGGCGGTGTGATAGTGTTTCAGCGCAAGCTCGTAGAGATGCATCTTGCGGTAGCCGTAGCCCAGCAGGTTGTGCGCGTTGTCGTGCCAGGGCCTGCGGCGCACGACCCTGTTGAGGCTGTTCACCATGCTCATCCAGTCCTTTTCCTTCCGGAACCGGATTGCGGCCGCGTAGTCCTTGTCGCCGGACTCCGCCCGCGGGCTCATATCGCCGCTGAAGACGGCCCCGGCCTCGCGATGCGGCACCGTCACCGCCGCGACGACGATGGCTAGCGGCAGGCAGAGAGCCGTCAGGATCTTGCGCATGGGTTGCTCCGTCGATCGCGATCAGACCTGCTAAGTAGCGCTTCGATACCATCAGGAAAGCTCAGCCGCGTCGCCGCGCCATGACGCCACGCGCCGGATCGTAAGCCCAGACCGCAGCGCCGAAGAAGGCGATGCCGGCGAGGATGACGACGGCGAGCGCATCCGGATTGTGCTTGAGGTAGAGCGCGTGGCGGACGAGCTCGACGGCATGGGTAAAGGGGTTCGTACGCGCGATGTCGTAGAGCAGCGGCGAGCCCTCCTTGATCCGCCAGAGCGGGTAAAGCGCAGAGGAGGCGAAGAACATCGGAAAGATCACGAAATTCATGACGCCCGCGAAGTTCTCGAGCTGGCGCACCGTGGAGCTCAGGAAGAGCCCGATCGCCCCCAGCATCATGCCTGAAAGGATGAGCGCGGGCAGGACGGCGAGGAAACCCAGCCGCGGGGGCTCGATTCCCCAGGCCCAGGCGATGGCAAGGAAGGCATAGACCTGCAGCGTGCTGACGGCGGTCGAGGCGAGGAGCTTCGAGAAGAGCAGAAACCAGCGCGGATAGGGGCTGATCAGCATCGAGCGCATCGCCCCCGTCTCCCGATCATACACCATCGAGAGCGAGGACTGCATGCCTTGGAAGAGCTGGATCATCGCGCAGAGGCCCGGCACGACATAGACCTCGTAGAGCACATAGGTCTCATAGGGCTCGATGATCGAGAGGCCGAGCACCGCGCGGAAACCTGCGGCAAAGATGAAGAGCCAGACGAGCGGGCGGACGAGGGCCGAGAGGAAGCGCTCCTTCTGCTGCAGGAAGCGCAGCCCTTCGCGCCAGATGATCCCGCCGGCACAGCGTGCCCAGCCGCGCCATCCCTCCGCCTCCCATGCGGCGGTGTCCTGCGTCTCCTCGAGGGGCTCGGTCATTCGGCCGCTGCCTCCGCCGCCCCTGTGAGGGCGAGGAACGCGTCGGCGAGGCTGCCTTCGCCGGCGATCGCGGCGGCACTGTCGCGCGCGACGACGCGGCCCTTGTGGAGCGCTATCACCAGATCCTGCGGCAGGATCTCATCGACGAGATGCGTGGCCCAGAGAACACCGACCCCCTCCTCCGCCGTGAGGCGGTGCATGTTCTCGACGAGGGCGGCACGTGCCTGGATGTCTAGCCCGGCGGTGGCTTCGTCGGAGAGAAGAAGACGGGGGCGGTGGAGGAGGGCGGCCGCGATCTCCGCCCGCCGCGCCTGTCCGCCCGAAAGCGCGCGGAGCTTCGTCTCCATGGCATCATGGAGCCCCATGCCCGCCATCAGCGCCGCACCGCGCGACCGCGCCTCCTCCCGCGGCAACCCATGCAGGGCGCCCTGGTAGAGGAAGTTCTGCGCCACCGTCAGGTTCGGGTCGAGCGCGCGGCTCTGAAAGACGACACCGAGGCGACCGAGAGCGGCCTCGGGCGCGCGCTTGATGTCATGCCCGCAGACAGCGATCCGCCCCTCACGCGCGTCATAGAGGCGGGTGACGAGGTTGAAGAGCGTCGTCTTGCCCGCTCCGTTCACACCGAGAAGCGCGGTGAACGACCCCGCCTTGACGGTAAGTGACACGTCCTCGAGGACCCGCCGCTCACCAAAGCTGTGGCCGAGCCCCTCGATCTCGAGCGCGGGTGCGGCCACGCCTACTCCTTGCGGCGGTTGGTGATCTCGAAAGCCGCGTTCATTTCCATGTCGTACTGGCCGTCCGAGCAGAAGACGTCGTCCAGCTCGTAGCCATCGCCGTCCACCTCGATGTCGCCGTCGTCCATCTGGCACTCTTCGGCCAGCAGGACCTCCATGATCTTCTCGATCGACTCCTTCGAGGGTTTCTCCTCGGCAAAGACGGGCAAGGCCAGAAGGCCAATAGCTGCAGCGGCGGACAGGGTGCGGATCATGGGTCTCTCCCGGTCATCGGTTCAGGGGTCACTGGATCTGGATGTCGACGCGCTGGCTCTCGCCCGTCGAGCCCGGGATCTTCATCTCGTAGCGGCCCGGCTTGATCGCGATGAAGGAGAACTCGATCGTGCCCTCGTCGTCGAACTCGAAGCTGTCGACAGCCATGGGACGGATCTCGAGGTCGTTGATAACGATCTCGTCCATCCAGACCGCGCGGAAGAAATCGGGGCCATGGAGAGCGAGTTCCTGGCTGCCGTCCGATGTGATCATCATCTCGTAATAGGCGCCCGACTGCAGCGTGATCGGACCTTCGGCGAGCGGCTTGCCCGCGGCCAGCGTAAGCTCGATCTCCTCGCCCTTGTTGCACTTCGCCAGAAGCCCGGCGAAGCCCATCTCCGAACCTTCACAGAGCGGGGCGGCAGCAGAGGTGCCGGCGTAGAGCCCGGCAGCGAACATCGCGATGGCGGTCGTGCGGATCATGGTGGTTCTCCCTTGTTGTTGTCTTCTCCAGCAGCCCGACATCCGGGCAAGGCGGCTCGGCTCGGCGCAAGCAAGGCTTTTGCAAAAGCCTTGAAAATTCCTTCCAAGGAATTTGCCCGCGCCCGGCCGCTCAGTTCGGTGACACGACGACGCCCCAGGGCTGCTCGCCGACCGCGATCGACTTGATGACTTTCTCCGCTTCCACGTCGATCACGCTGATATCGTTCGAGTTGCCGTTCGTGCTGAAGATGTACTTCTCGTCCGGCGTGAAACCGAGCTGCCAGACCCGCTGGCCGACCAGCAGATAGTCCTTCACCTCATCGGTCTCGCCGTCGATGACCGCCACGCGGTTCGAGGGGCCGAGGGCAACGAAGACCTTCTTGCCGTCCGATGTCACGCGGACGCCTACGGGCTGCAGCGCCTCGGGTGCGATGCCCGGTACCGCGAAGCTGATCTTCTTGGTGATCTCGCCGCTCGTCGGGTCGATCACCGCGACCGTCCCCCCGATCTCCGCCGAGACGTAAAGCTTCGAGCCATCCGCCGTGAACTGCGCGAAGCGGGGGCGGCTGTCGACCAGAACATTGGTGTGAAGCTCGAACGTCTCCGTGTCGATGAAATGCGCCATGTTCGTGGTCTCGGAGGTGTTGACCACCGTCTTGCCATCGGGGCTCACGCCCATGCCCTCGGGCTCAACGCCCACGGGGATCTCGGCCAGCACGCGCTTCTCGACCACATCCACGACCGTGACGATGTTGTCGTCCTCGTTCGCGATGTAGAGAGGATTGCCCGACGGATGCAGCACGAAGAGCTCGGGATCCGGCCCGCTCGGCAATGTGTGCTTCAGCTCCATCGTCTCCGCATCGAAGACCTGCACCGTGTCGTCGTCGGAGGCGCAGATATAGAGGTCCTTGCCATCGGGGCTGATGGTGATGCCGCGGGGGCGCTGGCCCACATCCACGGTCTTGATCACCTCCAGCGTCTCGCCGTCGATGACCGTCACATCGTTCGACTTCTCGTTGGAGACATAGATCGTGTAGGCCTCCGCCGCCGTACCGGCGAGAAGGGCGGCCGCAAGGCCGAGGGCGGGGATACGGATCATCTCGGACCTCATTCGAAGCTGCAGGTACTCTCGGGCTCGTCGATGCCGAGCGTGTCGAGCCGGGTGCGTTCGTGCAGGAACTCCTCCTGCGGGCTGACGGTCACGACCAACGGGCCGTCGGCCAGGATCACGCCCTGACGAAGCTGCTGGTTCCACGGCCGGAATGTCAGCCCTTCGCCCTTGAAGGCGGCGATCTCGAAGGCGTCGGAGCGGATATAGTCGGCTAGCACCGCAGGATCGGCGCTATCGGTCCGCGTCACCGCCTCCCCGATGACCCGGAGCGCGAGCCAGGTCTGGTAGTCGATCTCGGTCATGCGGCGGTTGTGGTCGCCCTCGAAGCGGCGCTGGAGCTGCGTCGCCCCCCAGGACTCGTGTCCCGGATGCCAGCTCCGCGCAATGAGGCCGGCATCGCCTGCCACCGGCCTCGGCGCCCAGGTCCGATAGGGCATGTAGGAGCCGAAATAGGCGCTCTCATCGGCAACCACGACCACATCGTGATCATCTGCGGACTGCATGAAGGTCGGAATCTGCCGCTGCACCAGCACATGCCCGCTGTCGGACCGCCTCGCGCGCCCGGTATCCTCAAAGACGAGGCGATCGACGATCTCGATCCCGAACTTCCTCGCCGCCGAGGCGTAGGCCTCGCCCATCTCCACATCCGGCGGATTGGACCCCTCGACCAGCACCCAGTCGGTCCACTTCTTCCAGACCATGTATTGCGCAAGCCCGTCCGCCAGCATCGCGCGCGACGGCGCAACGTGAAACACATTGGCGCGGCATTCGCCCTCGCGCAGGCTCATATCCCGCGCCTGCGCGTTGATGACGAGCGCACCATCCTGTGCCGCCCGGTCCGCAAGCGCGAGCAGCGTCTCCGCTGGGGCGAGAGCGACAAAGAGGCGAACACCCTCGGCCATCGCGGCCTCGAGTGCTGCGACCGCCTCCTCCGGTGTCGTGTCGACGAAGCGCGTCTCGTAGGCATGGCCGAGAAACCGGCCCGTCGTCGCGTTGTCCGCCTCCGCCCGCTCGGCCCCGGCGAAGCCATCATTGTCCGGCGGAATGTCGAGGCGCGAGAGCGGCAACTCGGCCGAGGTATCGACACGCAGTACTGCCGCAGCCACGGTGAACTTGATGTCCTGCGCCTCTGTGGGCGCCGACGCGCCCAGCGCTGCGAGGCCTGCAACGAGTGCAAGCGCACGGCCTATCATACCATCCTCCCGGCGCCGCTGTCGGCGCACGCAACCATGTCCCGTCTCCGCGGGACTGTCGCTATCGCACCCGCTGCGCTCTCGGACGTCAACCGAGACAGCGCCGACCATGCCTGAGCTTTCAGTTTCTGAGAGGGCCTGGCAGCGCGATTGACGGACCACCACCTCCGCCGCCTACTATCCTGACGATGCCATTGTGGCAGATCATCCTCCTAAGGCGCTGCGGAAGCACACTGTTCCGTAGCGCCCTTCTTTTTTGCCTAACCATCAGCTTCTTCGCCAGCAGAAGCGCCATCGCCGAGCCCGTGAGCGCGGCCTATTTCGGCATGACCTTCGTGCAGACGAGCCTCGAGCCCACCAGCACGGCGGAGCGGGAGCGTCTTGTGATGGTCGAGGATCGGCTGCGCGCACAGCTGGAGGCGGCGGGTGCCTACGCCTTCGTCGATATCGCGCCGGTGACCGAGCGCCTCGCCCACTATGAAAACCCCTCCCACTGCAACGGCTGCGATACGACCTTCGCCGAGGAGCTGGGCGCCGCCGTCGCCATCTCGGGCGAGATCCAGAAGACCTCGAACCTGATCCTGCATATCTCGATCTATGTCCGCGAGGCCGGGACCGCGCGGCTGATCGGCGGCGGCTCGGCCGATATTCGCTCGAACACCGATGAGAGCTGGCGTCGCGGGGTGGACTACATCGTCAAGAACCGGATCCTCAGGCAGTGAAGGAGCGGCGGCACGGGCCGCCCGCCAAGACCCCGCCAAGACACTGAGGACTGGTAGAGCGTGACGAAATCTCCGAAGGATGACGGCCCCTATGAGCAGGGGGCGGTGCCCGCGCAGCGCCGCTCCATCGTCGTCCAGCTTGCGGCCGCCCTCCTCGTCCTCGCCCTCCTCGTCGCCACGCTCGGCGGATTGACGGTCTGGGGGGTGGAGCGTGCGCTCGAGGAAGTGGACGCGGCCGAGCAGAGCCTCGTGCAGATCGAAAACGCCCGCGCCATCGAGGCGGCCTACAACCGCTATCTCCTGGCGGAGACGCGCCGGCGCCTTGGCGGCGGTGGCAGCACGGGCGAGCATGCGAGTGCTGGCATGCTGCGCGGCGCCCTCCTCTCCCATCGCGCGGTCATCGCCGGCGAGATCGAAAGCGCGCGCACGGATGCGGAGCGGGACGCAGAGCGGCGGGAGATGATCCGCGCCAATGGTCTCGTCAGCCTCTTCGAGACGATCGAGACCGAAGCGATGTTCGACCGGATCGAGGGGCGCACCTTCGATGCCGGCCGCGCCGCGCAGGCCTTCACCGAGGGGATCGTCGCGCCGCGGGACCAGAGCTTCCGCAGGCTCATCGCCGATGTGCTGGAGGACGAGCGGGCCGAGGCGGTCGCCGCCTTCCAGGGGCTCGACCGCCTCCGCCGCCGTCTCGCCTGGGCTTGGGGCGGGATCGCCGCGGCCCTCGTGCTCGCCGCCGCCGCCTTCTCGCTCATCTTCTATCGCGGGCTCATGCGTCCCATCGCGAGCCTTGCCGGCGCGGCGGAGGCGGTCGGCACCGGCACGGGCGGCGCGCGGGTGCCGGAGAAGCTGCCCGGCGAGTTCGCGCGGCTCGCCCGACGCTTCAACGCCATGGCAACCCGGATCGAGGAGGCGCGCTCGCGGCTCGAGGGCGAGGTTGCCGCCCGCACCTCGGAACTGGAGGCCGCCAACGCGGAACTCCGCGCCGTGGACAGGGCCCGACGGCGCTTCTTCGCCAATGTCAGCCATGAGCTGCGCACCCCCGTCACCGTCCTCCTCGGCGAAGCGCAACTGGCGCTCCGCACCCAGGGCGGGGAGCGCGAGGCCCTGACCCATATCGCAGCCTCGGGCGGCTTCCTCCGCCGTCGTCTCGACGATCTCATGCGCCTTGCGCGGTCGGAGGACGGGCAACTCGCCCTCCGTATCGGGCATGCCGACCTCGCAGCCGCCGTAACCCGCGCGGTCGATACCGCCGAGGGCTATGCGACCGCGAGCGAGATCACCCTCGACGCGCCGAGCCCGCCCGAGACAGCTCCAGAGGCCGATTTCGCGCTCGAAGGGGACGAGGAGGCGCTGACCCAGGCCGCCCTCGCCCTCATCGACAACGCCATCAAATTCACCCCGCCGGGTGGACGCGTGACCGTCGCCCTGTCTGCCGCCGACGACACCCTCTCCTTCTCGGTCAGCGACACAGGACCCGGTTTCGAGGGCGATCCCACCGCGCTCTTCGACGCCTACGCGCAGGAAGGCACGGGCCGCGCGGCGGGCGGATCGGGCCTCGGCCTCGCCATCGTGCGCTGGATCGCCGAGGCGCATGGCGGCGAGGTCTCCGCGCGCGCCGGCGCCGAGGGTGGCGCGGTCGTCGCGCTGTCCCTCCCCCGCGTCCCTCCGACGGTGGCCCCGACCGATCAAGGCGGCTAGGCTCGGGGACATGGCGGAAGAAGCGACCAAGACGACCGGCGGCGAAGCGCTCAGGCTCCTCCTCGTCGAGGACGACACCGGCATCGGCCGGATGCTCGAGCGCGGGCTCGCTGCCGAGGGCTATGCGGTGGAGTGGGTGCGGGACCTCGCCGGCGCGACCGATGCGGCGCGTGAGCGCCTCCACGACCTCGTCGTGCTCGACCGCATGCTGCCCGACGGCGACGGCGCCGCCTTCTGCCGTGCCCTCCGCCGCTTCGGCAGCCGCGCGCCCGTCTGCATGCTCACCGCCCGGGACACGCTCGAGGACAAGCTCGCCGGCTTCGATGCGGGCGCCGACGACTACCTCACGAAACCCTTCGAGCTCGACGAACTCCTCGCCCGCCTTGCCGCCCTCGCCCGTCGCGTGCCCGAACGGATGGTCGAGCCGGTGCTCGACAGGGAGGGGCATACACTTCTTCTCGGTCCCGAACGCGTCCGCTTCACCCCGCGCGAATGGCCGCTCCTCGTCCACCTCTTCGACCGTCCCGGCGAGACGGTGAGCCGCCGGGCGCTTATCGAGGAGGCCTGGCAACGCCAGGGAGAAGTCACGGAGAACAGCATCGACGTCTATGTCGGCTATCTCCGGCGCAAGCTCGCCGCCGCAAAGGTCCCCCTCCGGATCGAGACCGTCAGGGGCGAGGGCTTCGTGCTCACGCGCTGAGACAGTGGGTTTCTAATCGACGCGATAAATTGCCACATATTCCTTACCGCGCTGTGCTAGCCTCGAAACCAACGGTCCCGTGAGTGGGCCGATCGCGTGATACGCCTATGGGAGGGCTCATGACCGATACGAACAGGATTGTGACCGTGATGGTCGTCGGGGCGCTCGGCTTCGCCTTCGGCTACTCCGCCGAGAAGGACACCGCGCGGGAACTCAGATCGCTCAACACGCAGGTCACAGCCCTCGAAGACCGAATCGGCGCCGTGGCCAGCGATGCGAGCGGCACTGCGCAAAGCGTCGGTGCCGCGGGCGCGGCGATGGACCGTCTCACCGCCGCCGTCGAGAGCCTCGGCGGTCTCGAGGAACGACTCGCGGAGATCGAGGCCGGCCAGGCAGCGCTGGATCAGCGCTCCACATCAACGGCGGATGCGGTGACCAGCCGGATGGATGAAGGGCTGGCGAGCCTCGCTGCCAGGGTCGATGCCCTCGCCGCCGCGGCGGAGGAGCGCAGCACCTCGCTCGAGGAGCGTCTGGCCGCGCTGTCAGTCCCGTCTGCCCCGACAGCTGCAGCCACACCGGCCGCTCCCACGACGAACGAGCCTGAGACCGAGACTGCGGCCGCACCAGACCCGGCACCAGCGGCTGAGAGCACGCCAACCGAGGCGGCAAGCATCGAGAGCGATTTCACGCTGGGCTTCGGCGAAAGCGCCGAGATCGAGGGGCTTCGTGTCTTCGCCTCCCGCATGCATCAGGGTGACGTCGTCCTGCGCGTCGCGGGGCTTGGCAACGTGACCGTCGGGCCATCCGCTGGCCGGGCAGTACTGGGCAACGGCTGTACCCTGGACCTGGTGGGTACCGGGGACCGCCAGGTGCTCCTCGACGCCGACTGCAGCGGTGAAGCGGCACCCGCCGCCCTCGGGACCGAACCCGCCTCGCTCGATGGCACGGAGGAGCCCTTCACGCTCTCACCCGGCGAGACGGCCGGGATCGGCGAGGGCCGCGTGTTCTTCTCCCGCGTGACCGGGCAGCAGGCGCATCTGCGTGTCGCCGGGGCCGACGACATCATTCTGACACTGGACGGCTACGCCACGGCAATCGGCGCCGGCTGTGTCATCGCCTTGGCCGAAATCGATGGGCGAGCGGCGGCGTTCCGGTCGAACTGCAGCGTGAAGCTGCCGACCGTGCAGGTGGCCGCGACGGCGCCAGAGGCGGAGATCGCAACCGATGCCGCCGCGGAGGAGGGTGCCGACGACGCGGCCTCGGGCGCCGACGCCCTCATCGCCAGCGCCGGACCGGACGCCGTGGTCATCGGTGTGGGCGAGACGCAGTCGATCGGCGATGCCGCGGTCTTCTTCTCGCGCAAGGCAGCCAACGACGTGGTGCTGTTCGTGAGAGGTGCGGGCAAGGTCACGATCGGTCCGGAGGCCGGCAGCGCGACGATCGGCGGATGCAGTGTCAGCCTCGTCGGCGTGGCGGACCGCCGCGTCGTCCTGAAGCCCGACTGCTGAGGGAGCAGCGCTCGTCCCCCAGCCCGGCCTCAGACCCGGGCGAGCGCCGCCGCTCCCTGCGGCAGTTCGGAACGGCAATGGGGCCAGGTTAGCTGCTCGCCGAGCCGCGCGGAGGCCTGCGCGCTTCGGATAAGTGGCCGCACTGGCCGGTAAACAAGAAACCCGATCCAACGAAAAAGGGCGCTCAGCCAACCAGCGAGCGCCCTCATCCGATCCGTAGCCAAGGCTACGAAGAGCAGCTGATCAGAACAGCGTGCCTTCGTCGTCCGCGGGGAAATACATGTTGATTTCCATGCCGCAGCTGAGCTCTTCGATCTTCGGTGCAGTCCAAGCCATGGTAACCTCCATTTCACGACCACGTGGAACATATCGAGGCACCCGGAAAGTGCAAGGTTTCTCGCGGGGCTTCACAGTCTGAGAAGTCCCATCAGGCCGACAGGGGTCGCCGACATGCGCCAACGGCCATGCCAAAGCGTGACGTTTCGGCGCAGGCCTGATACCGTTGCGTCAGAAAAATGAGGTAACTGGGAGGGCTCGGCATGGATGGGCTGCGTCGCGAAGCAACAACTTTCCTCAGCGCGTCACTTGGTCTTGCGCTCCTTGCAGCACCTGCCCTTGCCGGCGGCGTTCCGGACAAGCCGGGCGAGACCTGGGACCTGCTGCAGGCCGAGCTTTGGCCGGGCCAGGAGATCGCCGATGGCGACGCGGTCATCGATATGGACGCACCGAAGCGCGCAGCGGATGCCGCGATCGTGCCCATCGAGATCCGCATCACGCCCGAGGCAGGTCGTCGGGTCGAGAAGATGGTGCTGCTCGTCGAGGAGAACCCCGCCCCCGTCGCCGCGGAGTTTACGTTCGGCGAGGCGATGGGCCCTGACATCACGCTTTCGACGCGCGTCCGCGTCGACGCCTATTCGAATATCCGTGCCGTCGCGACCATGGATGACGGCAGCCTGATCGAAGTCGGCCGCTACGTGAAGGCGTCGGGCGGCTGCGCGGCCCCGGCCGCGAAGGACGCCGAGGCGGCACTGGCAGAGCTCGGCCGCACGAAGATCCGCGATTTCGGGCACGAGGCGGCACCCACGGGCTACCGCGAGGCGCAGGTGATGATCCGCCACCCGCAGAATTCCGGATTTCAGGTGGACCAGGTGTCGCTCCTCCACATCCCTGCATTCTTCATCGACGAGATGACGGTGACCCTCGATGACACCGAGCTCTTTCGCATGACCGGCGGTATCTCGATCTCCGAGGATCCGGCCCTCCGCTTCACCTATCGTGATGTCGGGGCACGGGCGATGGAGGTAACGAGCACCGACACCGATGGCGGGATCTACCGCTACAGCTACGCCGTCGGCACGGATAGCTGAGCCCCGCGGCGCGCTCCGGGCAAATTCCTTGGAAGGAATTTGCAAGGAAGTTTGAACTTCCTTGCGCGGCGCCGAGCGGGTCGTGCGGCGTTCAGCAGGGCCTAGGCGGGAGCGGCGACGACGGCTAGGAAGATGGGAGCGACCCCATGGAGCCTGCCATGCTGCACCCTCTTCGCCCCGTCCTTACCGCTCTTCTGCTCCTGGGCGCACTCATCGCGATGATCGGGCCCGCGAGCGCGCAGCAGTCGACGCCTGCGCGGGCAGCCATCGTCATCGACATGCTCTCGGGCGCCGTACTCCTCGAGAAGAACGCGGACGAGATGCTGCCGCCCGCCTCCATGTCGAAGCTCATGACCAACATGATGGTCTTCGAGCAGCTCGACAGCGGCCGCCTCAAGCTCTCGGACCAATTCCTCATCTCCGCCAATGCCGCAGCCCTCGGCGGCTCGCGCATGTTCGTCCGGCAGGGCAGCCGGGTCAGCGTCGAGAATCTGCTGCGTGGCGTCGTCATCCAGTCGGGCAACGACGCAGCGGTCGCTCTGGCAGAGGCGATCGCGGGCACCGAGGACGACTTTGCGAAGCTCATGAACCGGCGCGCCGCGGAACTCGGCATCGAGAACGCCCGCTTCGCCAACGCGACCGGCTGGCCGCATCCCGATCACCGCATCAGCGTCCGGGCGCTCGCACAGATCGCGGAACGCATCATTCGCGACTTCCCCGAACACTATAAGCTCTTCTCTGAGCGCGAATTCACCTGGGACGGCATCACCCAGCGCAACCGAAACCCCCTCCTCGGCAGCGTGGAGGGGGCGGACGGCCTCAAGACCGGCCACACCTCCGAAGCGGGCTATGGCCTCGTCGCCTCGGCCGAGCGCGAAGGGCGGCGGGTGCTGCTCGTCGTCGCGGGCCTTGAAAGCGTTGGCCAGCGGCGCCAAGAGGCCGAGCGGCTGATGAACTGGGCCTTTCGCGCCTTCGACACGAAGGTACTGCAAAAGGCCGGCGAGCCCGTGATCGATGCCGCGACCTGGACCGGTGCGGCGCCCATCGTACCGCTCGCCCCGGCGGAGGACGTGATCCTGACCGCCCCCCTCGGCGATCTCGACCGGGCCACCGTGACCGCGCTCTACGAGGGCCCGCTGCCCGCGCCGATCGAGGAGGGTGACGTGCTCGGCGCGCTCGAGATCGAGGTGCCGGGCCTGCCGGTGCGCCGCGTGCCCTTGGTCGCCACCGTCGACGTCGCCCCCGGCGGGTTCCTCGTGCGCATGGAGGCCGCGGCCGAGCTCCTCTTCTACCGCGCCCTCGCGCTTGCCGGACTCTGAGCAGGCCTCCCGTGCAGCGACCGGCCGAGGGGGATCAGACGCCACTGCCGTACTGGCCACCCCGCGCGCCGGGCGCCCTCTTCGTCACGCTCGAAGGACCGGACGGCGCGGGCAAGTCGACCCAGGCAAGGGCGCTCGCGGCCCGGCTCGAGGCAGCGGGGCATCGCGTGCGTCTGACGCGCGAGCCGGGCGGTGCTGCCGGCGCCGAAGCGATCCGGCAGCTTCTAGTGACCGGCGAGCCCGGACGCTGGTCGGCGGAGACCGAGGCGCTCCTCTTCACGGCCGCCCGCCGGGACCACGTCGAGCGGGTGATCGCGCCTGCGCTCGCGGCCGGCGAGATCGTCCTATGCGACCGCTATATCGACTCGACCCGTGCCTATCAGGCCGCGGCCGCGCGCGATCTCGTCGACGCGCTCCACCACCTCGCCATCGGGCTCGACCCCGACCTGACCCTGATCCTCGACATCGCGCCCGAGCGTGCGCTGGCCCGCGCTACAGCCCGCGCCAAGGCACACGCGACGGCCCAAGAAGGAGAGGACCGGTTCGAGCAGAAGGGCCTCGGCTTTCAGGAGGCGCTGCGCGGCGCCTTTCACGCCACCGCGGCAGCCGAGCCGACCCGCTGCCGCATCATCGACGCCGATGCCGCGCCGGAAATGGTCGAGACGCGGCTCTGGGAGGCCCTGAGCGCGATGCTCCCCGCTCCGGGCACGCAGCCATGAGCGCCGCGGACGACCTCCC
Organism: Pseudomonadota bacterium; assembly: GCA_039815685.1. Taxonomy (GTDB): domain Bacteria; phylum Pseudomonadota; class Alphaproteobacteria; order Rhodobacterales; family Rhodobacteraceae; genus Thermohalobaculum. Next base: position 108,791 of record JBCBYV010000005.1, read on the forward strand.
AGAACCAGACCGGCGCGGCGCCCTGCCCCATCCGCGGGAGGCGACGACGCTCCTGGGCCAAGAGGCGGCGGAGAGCGCGTTCCTCGACGCCTGGCGCGCGGGCCGGCTTCACCACGCCTGGCTCCTCCGCGGGCCCGAGGGGGTGGGCAAGGCGACCCTCGCCTACCGCATCGCCCGCGCGCTGATCGATGCGGGCGATGGCGCGGCGCCGGGAAGCCTCGCACCCCCGCCAGACTGCCCCGTGATGCGACGCATCCGGGCCGGTGCCGAGCCGCGGCTCGCGGTCCTGCGACGCGGGCTCAACGAACCCACCAAACGGCTGAAGACCCAGATCGGCGTCGACGATGTCCGCGCCCTCCGCCCCTTCCTCGCCCTATCCGCCCCGGATGGAGGCTGGCGCGTGGTGCTGGTAGATGCGGCGGACGAGATGACGGTGCAGGCCGCCAATGCGCTCCTCAAAAGCCTTGAGGAGCCGCCGCCCCGCACGGCCTTCCTGCTCGTCGCCCATGCACCGGGCCGGCTCCTGCCCACCATCCGCTCCCGCACCCGCGCCCTCGACCTCGGCCCGCTGGATGCGGACACACTGGCCGCGGCCCTCGACGGCCTCGGCGAACGGCCTACGGCTGAGGAGGCGGCTGGGCTCGCAGCCCTTGCCGGCGGATCGGTGGGGGTCGCGATGACCCTCTCGGCCGAGGGCGGGCTCGACCTCTACGGCGCTCTCTGCGCCCTGCTCGTCCCAGGCGACCTGCCGGCCTTCCGCGTCGACCGCACGGCGCTCGTGCGGCTTGCCGAGGGGATGGGCGGCAAGCCGGGCGAGGGACGCTATGCCCTCGCCCTGACGCTCGGGCCCCTCCTCCTCGCACGCCTTGCCCGGGCCGCCGCCGGCGCCGCACAGAGCCCGGCGCTGCCAAAGGAGGCTCGGCTCCTCGATCACGCCGCCCGCAACCCGGCCCTTGCCCCCGCCCTCGCCGAAGCCGCCGGCACGATGGCGGAGGATGGCGGCGCCGCCCGGGCCGTCTCCCTTGACCCGGCGCGGACCGTTATAGATACGTGGCTCGGTCTCGAAGCCGCCCTGGCCCGCCCGCTCGCGCGCGTCTGACGCGCAGGCCGACCCGTCCCTCAGGCAACGCTCCGCAGACCCCTGACGACGATCCCTGCTGTGCGAAGGAGCCCCCGCCGATGTCTGAACCCACCGGTCAGCACGGCGCGGAGGAGACGGCACGCCTGCGCCTGGTCGACAGCCACTGCCACCTCGATTTCCCGGAGCTTGTGGCCGAGCTCGACGCCGTGATCGCCCGCGCCGCCGCCGCCAGCGTCACGCGCATGGTCACGATCTGCACGCGCCTTGCCGCCGAACCGTCCGTTCGCGCCATTGCCGAGCGCCATGCGGGCGTCTTCTACGCCGCCGGCACACACCCGATGAAGGCGGCGGACGCGCCGATGGCGACGGTCGAGGAGCTGGTGGCCCTCGCCGCCCATCCGAAATTCGTCGGCATCGGGGAGACGGGCCTCGACTATCACTACACGGCGGAGAGCGCGGCCCGGCAACAGGAGAGCCTGCGCCTCCATATCGAGGCCGCACGCAGAACGGGCCTGCCCCTCATCATCCACGCGCGCGACGCGGATGAGGACATGGCCCGCATCCTCTCGGAGGAGCACACCGCCGGGCGCTACGCCTGCGTCATGCACTGCTTCTCGAGCGGGGCAGCACTGGCGGAGACCGCGCTCGGCCTCGGCTTCTATCTCTCGATGTCGGGTATCGCGGCCTTCAAGAACTCCGGCCCCCTTCGCGATATCTTTGCCGCCGCCCCGCGGGACCGGCTGCTGGTGGAGACCGACAGCCCCTATCTCGCACCACCGCCCCACCGCGGCAGGCGCTGCGAGCCCGCTTACACCGCCCTCACCCTGCGTGCCGTGGCCGAGGCCTGGGGCGAGGATCCCGCTGCCCTCGCCGCCCAGACGACCGCGAATTTCGACCGCCTCTTCTCCAAGGCCGCCGCGCATGGCGAGGAGGCGGCCGCGTGAACGATGCTGCAACCGGGGCCTCGACCGGAACCGCGGAGGGGACCGATCAGGGCGGCGGGGATCGGCTGCGCTTCACCGTGCTCGGCTGCGGCTCCTCCGGCGGCGTGCCCCGGATCGGCCCCGAGGGTCCGAACTGGGGCGCCTGCGATCCGGAGAACCCGCGCAACCGCCGTCGCCGCTGCGCGCTCCTCGTCGAGCGCATCGCTCCCGGCAACCGGACGACGGTGCTGGTCGATGCCGGGCCCGACTGCCGTGAGCAGTTGATCGCAGCGGGCCGCGGACTGCTCGATGCCGTGGTGCTGACCCATGACCACGCCGACCACTGCCACGGTCTCGACGACCTGCGCATGGTCGTCTTCAATCGCCGCTCCCGCCTGCCCACTTATATGGACGCGCCGACCGAGAGGACGCTGCGTACCCGCTTCGGCTACACCTTCGAGACGCCCGAGGGATCGAGCTATCCCCCGATCCTCGACCGCGTGCCGATCGAGGGCGCCTTCAGCGTCCCAGGCCCCGGCGGCGCGATCCCCTTCCAGCCCTTCAGCGTGCCCCATGGCGGTGCGACGGCCCTCGGCTTTCGCATCGGTCCGCTCGTCTACCTGCCCGACATCTCCGAGATGACAGCAGAGGCCTGGGAGGTCACCGACGGCGCCCATGTCTGGCTCCTCGACGCGCTCCGCTATACCCGCCATCCCAGCCACGCCAATCTCGAGCAGGCACTCGAATGGCTCGACCGCGCGGCACCGCCGCTCGCCTATCTCACCAACCTGCATGTCGATCTCGACTATGCGGTGCTCGAGGCCGAGACCCCGCCGCATATCCACCCGGCGCATGACGGTCTGGTGCTGGACTACCCGGCATGACCGGTGGGGGCGCGGGAGCATGACCGGTCTCACCGCCCTCTTCCTCATCGTCCTGCCGGTCTTCCTGGTCGTCGGCGCCGGCTACCTCTCGGTCCGCACCAGGGTTTTTCCGGACCAGGGCGTGACTGCGCTGGTGAAGTTCGCGACCGGCATCGCCGTGCCCGTGCTTCTGTTCCGCTCGATCTACGGCCTCGATCTCGGCCGGGCCCTTGAGCCGGGACTGCTGGCGAGCTTCTACGCAGGCGCCCTCGCAAGCTTCGCGATGGGCACGCTCGTCGCCCGCAAGGCCTTCGGCCGACGGCCGGGCGAGGCGGTGGCGGTCGGTTTCTGCGCGCTCTTCTCGAACTCGGTCCTGCTCGGTTTGCCGATCATGACGCGCGCCTATGGCGACCTCGCGCTCGAGCCCGCCTTCGCGATCATCGCCTTCCACGCGCCCTTCTGCTACCTCATCGGGATCCTGGCGATGGAGATGAGCCGCCGGGACGGCGCACCGATGATCGTCGCCCTCCGCCGAACGGCGGATGCGATGTTCCACAACGCGCTCACTCTCGGCATCGCGGCGGGCTTCGCCTTCAACCTTCTCGGCATCGTCCTGCCCGAGCCCGTGCTAGCGGCGGTCGACCTCATCGCCCGCGCGGGCTTGCCCGTCGCCCTCTTCGCCCTCGGCGGCGTCCTCACGCGCTACAAGCTCGCGGCTGCGGTGCCGGAGGCGCTCACCGTCAGCCTCATCGGCCTTTTCCTGCACCCCGCCATCGCCTGGGTCCTGGCCGTGCATGTCTTCTCGCTCTCCGACGAATTCACCCGGGCAGCCGTACTCATCGCCGCCATGCCCACGGGCGTGAACGGCTACGTCTTCGCAGCGATGTACGACCGCTCGGTGCAGGCCGCAGCCTCGATCGTGCTCCTCTCCACCGGCATCGGCATCCTCTCGATCACCTTCTGGCTCTGGGTCCTCGGCGGCGACGCCCTCGCGCCATTGCCCTAGCCGCATGCTCGCGCCGCTCAGGGCCCGCCCCTACCCACGTCAGGATAGGGCGGCTGATGTGAACATTATGTGAACAACTCAATGGTGATAGGCAACTCTAGACGACCCGTTCGCCGTTCTCACCGCCAAGAAGCGGATCGGACCCGCGTCACCCTGAAACGAGGGCCGCTCCCGATATCGCTGCCCCGCCCCACGAGCCGAACACGAGAGGGCTTCTACTCAAGTGTCAAGTGCGCCTCCACAACCGCACGTCACCTACCATCCTGGCGCGCGTCTTCGGACAAGCTTGCGCCGCGAACCGGCCGTCTAAGACCGGCAACGATGCGACGGCGCCCGCGATGAATCGGGTCGTCATCCCTTGGCCGCATCTCACGGGATACCCTCCGACCCCGATCCAAACCACATGCGCTCGACCAGGCACCACCCAACCGACGCCGCCACGGTGCGACCCCGCAAAACGCATCGCGGCGACAAGCCGCGATCCCGCTTGCTTCGCCCTTGGAGTCCTTGGAACCCCCGGAAGCCCCTGAATTCCTTGGAGCCACTCGAAGACCTCTCAACCTCAGGCATGCGCCTTGCGGATGGCCTCGGCCGACCGTCTGATGTCAGGCAGGTCTGCATCCTTCTTGCGATCAAGGTTCTTCATCTGCATCACCATCCGCCGGTTCGGCCGAAAGCGTGTCTCGTGCCGCGCCAGGAAATCCCAGTAGAGCGCCGTGAAGGGGCACGCCTTCTCGCCCACTGACGCCTTCGGATCGAACCGGCAACGCTTGCAGCAATCCGACATCCGGCTGACATAGGCGCCGGACGCGGCATAGGGCTTCGTGCCCACGATGCCGCCATCGCCATGCTGGCTCATGCCCAGCGTGTTCGGCAACGAGACCCAGTCGATGGCATCGAGATACATCTCCATATGCCACTCATGGAACCGGTAGGGATGCGCCCCCCACAAAAGCGCAAAAAGCCCCCCGACCATCAGCCGCTGGATATGGTGGGCATAGGCCTCCCGCACGAGCTGGCCCATCATATCCGCAAGGCACGACATCTCCGTCTCGCCGGTCCAGAAGAACGCCGGCAGATCCGCCTCCGCCTGAAGCCCGTTCATGCCGGCGTAGTCCGGCATCTCGGTCCAGTAGACACCGCGCACGAACTCCCGCCAACCGAGCACCTGGCGCACGAACCCTTCGACCGCATTCAGAGGCGCACCGCCGTCCTCATAGGCCTCGATCGCCGCCGCACAGACCTCGCGCGGGTCGAGCAGCTTCAGGTTCAGATAGGCCGAGAGCCGGGCGTGATAGAGCGTCGAATACCCCGTCGCGATCGCGTCCTGATAGTCGCCGAAGAGTGGCAGGCGACGCTCGACGAACTGTCGGAGATGCGCGAGCGCCTGGCGCCGCGTCACTGCCTCGGCGAACCCCTCGGTCGAGCCCGGCGCATCGGGAAACTCTCGCTCCACAAGGCGCATGACCGCCATTGTGATCTCGTCCGGCGCGGAGCCCGGCCGCCCCGGCGTCTCGCCCGGCCCGCCCTTGCCGAAGCTCGCGCGGTTCTCCTTGTCGTAGTTCCACTCCCCGCCCTCGGGCTGGTCGCCGTTCATCAGCCAGCCTGTCTGGCGCCGCTTGCGTCGGTAGAAATCTTCGAGGATGAAGCGCTTCCGCCCCTCCCGCCACTCGGCGAACTCCTCGGGCGAGGACAGGAAATGCGTGTCCTCCCAGATCGTCAGCCCATTGAACTGCCGCTTCAGCGCCTCGAGCACCCGCCAGTCCCCAGGCAGCGTGACATGCATCTCCGCGGCCTCGACCCGCGCGGCCCCCTCGGCAAGGCTCTCCGCCGGCGCATCGCCATCGAGCGCATGGTAGACAACCGTCCAGCCTTTTTCACGCAGCGCATCCGCAAAATGCCGCATGGCCGAGAAGAACAGCACCAGCCGCTTCTTGTGCTGGCGCAGGTAGCTTGCCTCCTCCCGCGCCTCGGTCATCACGATGACGTCGCGCGTGGGATCGCTCTCGCGCAGCACCTTCGCCTCAATATCCAGCTGATCGCCGAGGACGAGGATTGCGCGCCGGTATCCTTCCGTCATGCCGTCAGCGCCCCTTCGCCGCCCGCCGGCAGCGCTCCGAGCAGTACTTCACCTCGTCCCACACCCGCTCCCATTTCTTGCGCCAGGCAAAGGGCAGACCGCAGACCGCGCAGGTCTTGGTCGGCAGGTCGCCCTTGCGCCGCATCTTTGCCATGAGATGTCAGCCGAGGCAGGGGGCGCCCGCGCGCGCCATCACGGCCCCGCCGACCCCGTCCCCGAAGAGCCCCTCATGCTCCTCGATCGCCCCCTCGCGATGACGAAACCGCACGCTCAGCCTCGCATCCCGCATCTCCGCGCCAGCAACGCGCGTTCCCGCAAGCCCCGAGATCCGATCATCGAGATCGAGCGTGAAACGGAACTCGGTCGCCTCCGGGAAGTGCCGGAAGCGGAGCGCGATGACCTCGTCGCCGTCTTCGACTGCCTGCCCCTCGGCCAAACGCGCCGCACCCGCCTCCGCGCGAAAAGGCTGCGCCACGTTGAAGCCCGCCCCGCCCGGCACGGCATCCACCACCAATCGCCCCGCCGACGGGCCAAGGTCGATCGACACCGCCTCGATGGACCAGCCATCGGGAGAGAGATGCGCGATCTCGAAGCGGTCGACCGGCGCGCCCTCGTAGAAGCGGGCTTCCGCGGTCGGCCCACAGACGGGCATGGCGGTGGCGAGCAGCAGACTGATCATTTGAGGCGACATAGCCGCCAGCCGGCCTCGGGCGAGCCAGGAAGCGCAACCCGGAGCGGTCAGATCGCCGCGCCCCAGCCCAGCCGAGGTCAGCCCGCCCCAGGCGAGTACGTCCCAGGCAAGTACGTCCCCAGACAGGCACGTCCCCAGGCACGCACGTCCCCGGCAGACCGGCCCGGATCAACCGCATCCCGCAAACCAATCGCCAAGACCGCGCGAAGGGCGGTGGGTCAAGGATCGGCGAAGCCGACCGGCGAGGCCGGCGCCGAAGGCGTCCTTGACGCGCCGCCCTTCGCGCAGAGGCTGCCGCCCGGCCGCCCCCGGCGGCCTTCCCCAGCCCATCTGCGCCGCCGCCCCAGTCCGAAGCGCCAGCAAGACACGGCTTCAACCCCGCCACCCACGGCTTGCCTGGCGCCGGAGGGCGTCGGGCGAGCGCAACAAGCATCGCGGCCCCGCCGCGATACCGCATGGCCCGAGGGCTCAGAACTCGAAGCGGCCCTGCCGGTCCTCGCGCGGCGGATGCTCGATCCGGGGGCGACGGCGCGAGGCGTGCTTCTTCAGCACCCGCGCCTTGCCTTCCTCGAACCCCTCCTTGCAGCGCTGCGCGAAGACCCGCTCCTTCGCCGCCCGCGCCGCCGCCACCGGCTCGACCAAGGGTTCGGGATAGTCGCGCCCGAGCACCATGCCCGCCGCCGCCTGCTCCGCCTCCGTCGCGCGCCAGGGCTCGTGCAGCCGCTTCACCGGCAATCCGGCAAGCTCCGGCAGCCAACGGCGCAGGAAGAGGCCCTCGGGATCATGGTCCTTCGACTGCTTCACGGGGTTGTAGATCCGCACCGTGTTGATGCCCGTCACGCCGGACTGCATCTGGCTCTGGCTCCAATGGATCCCCGGCTCGAAATCCGTGAAGAGCCGCGCGAGCCCCGGCCCGAAGCGCCGCCAGTCGAGCCAGAGGTGATAGGCCGCAACCGAGGTCACCATCGCCCGCATCCGGAAATTGAGCCAGCCCGTCGCGCGCAGCGCCCGCATGCAGGCATCGACCATCGGCAGCCCCGTCTCGCCCGCGAGCCAGGCCTGCAGCCGCACCTCGTCGTGCTCCCCTTCCCGCATGCCCTCATAGACGGGATGCATGCAGCGCTGCTCGATCTCGGGCTCGTCCTCCAGCTTCTGCATGAAGTGACAGCGCCAGTGGAGCCGCGCGATGAAGCTGTCGATCGACTGCCGGTAGGCCTTGCTCACGTGATAGCGCTGCGCCGCCACCGCCTCCTGATAGACCTCGCGCGTCGAGAGCGTGCCCCAGGCGAGATGCGGCGACAGCCGCGAGCACGCGTCATAGGCCGTCACCGGCGACGACATCTCCCTCCGGTAATGCTCCCCCCGCTTCATCAGGAAGCTCTCGAGGAGATGTCGCCCCGCGCTCGGCGTCGCCGCGATCTCCTCCGCCGGATCGGGTGCCAGCCCCAGATCGGCAGCGACCGGCAGCACCCCTGCCGGGACGCCATGCGGGGCGAGGCCCTTCGGCGCCGGCGTCGCGGCCTTCAGCATGCGACGGTCCCATTGCTGCGCCCAGCCATCCCGGCTCTTCAGCCGTCGGATGACGCCGGCATGCTGGAACTCGCGCCAGGGCACGGCCTCGCGCGCCGCCCAGGCGGCCACCGCCCGATCCCGAGCAAAAGACCACGCCTCCCCGGTCTCCTCATGGCTCCAAAGCCCCGCGATGCCATGCTCGGCATGCAGCGCCGCCAGCACCTCCGCCATCGCGCCCTCACGACGGACGAGACGCGTGCCAAGACGCTCGAAGGCTTCGTCCAGCGCCCCCAGCGCGCCCGCCACGAACCGCCATTGCCGGAGCGAGGCCGTGGGCGCCCCCCACATCGCGGGCTCGGCCACATAGAGGGGAACGACCACCCCGCCATCGCCCGCCGCAGCCTCCGCCGCGGCGGCGAGCGGTGCATGATCGAAGATGCGCAGATCGCGCTTGAACCAGACGACGTGGAGCATGGGGCAGAAATGCCCCGCGAGGCCGGGCCGTCAAAGAGCGGAGAGGCGGCCGTCACCCGCGGCTGAACCGCGCGGGAGACCGCCCTTCGCCGATGCGCCGCCTCTCAGCCCCCGATCAGCCGCCGAACTCGCCCATGAGCTGGCTCTTCGCCTCGGACAGGAGCTCGGTCATCTTGGCGCGCAGGGTCGCCTCCTCGATGCCGGTCGCCCGCGCCTCGAAATCGCCCATGACCTTGCGCACGACATCCTCGTGGCCGGCTTCCTCAAAGTCCGCCTTCACCACCGCTTTCGCATATGTCTCGATCTCGCCCGGATCGGTCATGCCCATCTCGCGCGCCGCCCACTCGCCCAGCAGCCGGTTGCGCCGCGCCTCGGCCTTCCACAGCATCTCCGCATCATGCGCATACTTGCTCTCGAACGCCCTCTCGCGCTCGTCGAAACTGGTCATCGCTCGGTCTCCCCTGCCTTGGCCTGCCGCAACGGAGCGGCAGCTCACACCGATGTACGCACGGAGCGCGCTTGTGCAATCGCTGGCGCCTAACGCGCGGGGCACTTTCGTCCACGCATCCACCCCGCGGGCACGCCTCTAGCACCCGCGCCCCCTGCAGACATTGATCTGAGCCCCTTGGCAGACGTCGTGACGACACCTATACCCACGCGGCACCGTTGCAGCGCTTTGCTGTGACGTGGAAATTCGTGCCGCCGTCCGAGCATCGCGGCACCCCCCGGGAGAAACGCATGGCCCGCCGCCGGTTAGTGTATGAAGGCAAGGCGAAGATCCTCTACGAGGGTCCAGAGCCCGGCACGCTCGTCCAGTACTTCAAGGACGACGCCACCGCCTACAACGCGGAGAAGCACGAGATCATCGACGGCAAGGGCGTGCTCAACAACCGCATCTCCGAGCACATCATGACCTCGCTCTCGGCGATCGGCATCCCTAACCACTTCATCCGCCGCATCAACATGCGCGAGCAGCTGATCCGCGCCTGCGAGATCATCCCGCTCGAGGTGGTGGTCCGCAACGTCGCCGCGGGCTCGATGTCGAAGCGGCTGGGGATCGAGGAGGGCACGGCCCTCCCCCGCCCGATCATCGAATTCTACTACAAGGACGACAAGCTCGGCGATCCGATCGTCTCCGAAGAGCACATCATCGCCTTCAACTGGGCAAACCAGCAGGACATCGACGATGTCGTCTCGCTGGCACTCCGCGTGAACGACTTCCTCTCCGGCCTCTTCACCGGCGTCGGCATCAAGCTCGTGGACTTTAAGATCGAGACGGGCCGGATCTGGGAGGGCGATTATCAGCGCATCATCGTCGCGGACGAGATCAGCCCGGATTCCTGCCGCCTCTGGGACATGAAGACCGGTGAGAAGCTCGACAAGGACGTCTTCCGCCGCGATCTCGGCAACCTGACGGATGCCTATACGGAGGTTGCCAAGCGCCTCGGCATCATGCCGGAGAACGGCCAGGTGCCGAAGCAGGGCCCGAAGCTCGTCCACTAACGGCCGGCGAAGGGGGCGCGCTGAGGCATGCTCGGCCTCCTGCAATCCATCGAGGAGACGCTCGGGCGCGGGCCGACCACGGCGCTCATCCTGCTTTTCGCGCTCGGCATCGCCTGCACACCGCTCCTTGTCTGGCGCTGGCGGGGGGACTGGGAGCCGGTCGAGGCCGAGGTGCTGGGTGTGGCCAGCCGCCGGACGCTCGCTGCCAACACCCACGCAGTCGCCTACCGGGTGCTGGATGAGGAGGCGCCGCGCGAGACGCCGGTGCAGATCGACATCCGCAAGCGACCCCTCTCACCCGGCGACCGGATCGCGCTTCTCCGCAATCCCCGCTCGGGCCGCATCGTCCGCGACCGTTGGGACGGGGCGAGCGTGCCGCTGATGTTCGCGCCCCTCATCGCGCTGGGCGCCGTCGCTCTCTATGCCGAGTGAAGGCCGCGCGCGATCCGTGCCGTCATCGTGAGCGCGGGCAGGCAGAGGAGAAGCAGCACGGCGCCGAAGACGAAAGCGGCGGCCGACGTGCCCGAGACCTCGGACAGCCAGCCCGCCGCCAGCGGCGCGCCCATGGTGCCGAGATAGAAGAGGGTGAAGAAGACCCCCATCCCCTCCGCCCGTACCGGCGGGGGCAGGACGCCAGCCGGCAGGCTCATGATCGGCCCCGCCGGGATCCCGCCGAAAAGCCCGAGGATCAGGAAGAGGCCGATCAACGCCGCCCCCGGCAGACAGGGCACCGCCCCGAGCGCCATGAACACGGCGAAGCCTAGGAGCCCTGCGGCCAGAACCGCGTCGCGTCGTCCGGTCCGATCCGCCAAGACGCCGCCCAGCGGGATCGAGAGCGTCATGAGCCAGAGCACGGCACTCGTCATCTGGCCCGCCGCGACCGACCCCCAGCCCCGCTCGGCCAGCAAGGCGGGGCCGAAGCCAAAGACCATCGCAAGCCCACCATTATAGAGCCCCCAGATCGCCCCGGTCAGGACCGCTCCCGTAAGCGGCGCAGCGCGAAGGCGCTCTGCCGTCAGAGGCTGCGTCGCCCCCTCCGCCGCTGGTCGCGTGCCGAACGCGAAGATCAGAAGCCCCAGCAGCACCAGCGCCGCCACCAGCCAAAGGGCTGCGTCAAGACCCGCCCCTTCGGCCACCGGCGGCAGCACCAACAGCGCGGACCCGATGCCAAGCGGCCAGGAATTCACGAAGATCGACATCGCTGTGGCCAACCGCCCCCCGGCAAAGGCGTCCGTCACAAGCTTCGTCATCAGCATGTTGAGCAGGATGCCGCCAGTCCCGGCGACGACCCGACCCGCAAGCTGCGCCTCCCAGCCCGGGGCCAGCACGGTCAGAAGCCCGCCTGCCAGCATCAGACAGAGCCCGGCGAGCACCACCCGCCGCTCCCCGAACCGCCGGCCGATGGCCCCACCCGGATAAGCCGCAACGAGCCCTGGGGAGAGATAGAGCCCGATCAGGAGCCCGATCTCGGCAAGCCCGACACCGTGACGCTCCATCAGCGACGGCGCCAACGCGGCCACCGCCTGAAACTGGAACGCCATCGTCGCCCGCGCCGCAAAGAGAACCGCCAGGAGCCGCCAGCCCGTCATCACGTTCCCCTCAACGCCCCGCACGCGCCTTTGACGCGCCCAGCCCTCCTACCGGTTCGACCGGGACTGCTGGCACCGTCATTGCCGGGCTCGATCCGGCAATCCAGCTTCAACTTCGGCGCCAGGACTGCATCGGTGTTCTGGAGCCCCGGGTGGAGCCAGGGAACGACCTCGAGTGGTCTCGACCGTCACGGCCCCACCCCTAGGATGCGACGAACGTAGCGGCAACCACCTCCGGCCCTTGATCGCCCGGCCCGCCGACCGACCTATGGCTCAGCGTGAGGAAGCGGGCGACGGCGAGGAACTGCTGATGAACTGGAACGCGCGGATCGACGGCTATTGCGAACGCATGTCCGACGCCTTCTGGGCCGAGCCGATAAACGCCATCACCAATGCGGCCTTCATCATCGCGGCGATCCTGGCGCTGGGTTATGCGCGGCGGCAAGGGCGGCTCGATACGGCGACCTGGTTCCTGCTCGCCACCCTTACGGCAATCGGCATCGGGTCTTTCCTCTTCCACACCTACGCCACCCGCTGGGCCGCACTCGCTGACGTGGCCCCGATCGCGGTCTTCATCCTCGGGTACTTCGCAATCGCGATGCACCGCTTCGTCGGGCTCACCCTGCGCGGCAGCGCCATCGCGACCGGTATCCTGATCTTCGCCCTCCCCGCCGTCTCGACCGTCCTGCAACCGATCCTGCGGCCGATCATCGGCGGCTCGGTCTCCTACATCCCCGCCCTCCTGATGCTCATCTGCGTCGGCGCATGGCTGATGCGCGCAGGACATGCGGCCGGCATCAACCTGATCGCGGCCGCCGGGATCTTCACGGCCTCCCTCACTTTCCGCACGCTCGACATCCCGGTCTGCAACGGCTTCCCGCTGGGGACGCATTTCGCCTGGCACATCCTGAACGGCACGCTCCTCGGCTTCCTGATCGTCACGCTCACACGCCACGGCTTCGGCCCCGGGGCTTTGGCTCTCCGCCGGGCCTCCGCCTGAACCCGCAGATCGGCTCGGCGCCCGCGATCCGCCAGGGATCTGCCAGGGTCCGAGTTGCGATCGCCGCGCCACAGCCCGGCGGCGAGCGCGCCGCTCGGCGGCTCAGCGCCTTGCCCCGCCCGCCCGCGAGCGCTACGACACCGCGAGCAGAGCGAGGAAAGCCATGAAGGCGCGCGTCACCGTCACTCTCAAGCCCGGCGTGCTGGACCCGCAGGGTGCCGCCATCGCCGCGGCCCTCTCGTCGCTCGGCTTCGAGGGCGTGAAAGGCGCGCGCCAGGGCAAGATCATCGAGCTCGAGCTCGACGAGACGGACCCGGCCAAGGCCGAAGCCGCGGCGGCGCGCATGGCCGACACCCTCCTCGCCAATCAGGTGATCGAGAACTACGCCGTCGAGGTGCTCTGACCATGGGGCGCGCGCGATGAGAACAGGCGTCGTCGTCTTCCCGGGCTCGAACTGCGACCGTGATATGGCCGTCGCGCTCGAGCGTGCGACCGGCCGGGCGCCGGCCATGGTCTGGCACAAGGACACCGCGCTGCCCGACGGGCTCGACCTCCTCGCGCTGCCCGGCGGCTTCTCCTTTGGCGACTATCTTCGCTGCGGCGCCATCGCGGCCCATGCCCCGATCATGCGCGCCGTCCGCCGCTTTGCCGAGCGCGGCGGCCTCGTCCTCGGCATCTGCAACGGCTGGCAGGTGCTGATCGAGGCGGGTCTCCTCCCCGGCGCGCTGATGCGCAATGCCGGCCTCAAATTCGTCTGCCGCGACGTGCATCTTGCCTGCGAGACCAGCTCCAGCCCCTTCACCGGCGCGCTGCGGGAGGGGCAGGTCATCCGCATCCCCGTCGCCCATCATGACGGCTGCTTCGTGGCCGACGACGCGCTTCTCGACCGGCTTAACGGCGAAGGCCGCATCGCCTTCCGCTACACCGGACCGGACGGGCGCGAGGGACCACATACCAATCCCAACGGCTCCATGCGCGCCATCGCCGGCATCCTCTCCGAGAACCGCCGCGTCCTCGGCATGATGCCGCACCCCGAGCGCATGGCGGAGCCCGAGCTCGGCGGGGCGGACCGCGCCTCGGATGGCCGCCTCGTCTTCGAAAGCCTCACCGCCGCCCTGCAGGAGAGCTGACATGCTGCATACCGCCACCAGCCGTCCTGGCAGCCGCCCGATCCGGCGCCTCGCCTCCACGAGCCTGCTGCTCGCCTGCCTCGCGGCCTGCGGCGCCGATGGCGGGCTCTATCAGCCCCAGGACGTGCCGCCGGGCCTGCCCGACTACCCGCTGGCCGAGGGGCCGGAGCTCACGATCGAGCTCGGTCTGCCCCAGCCCGAGGCACAGCTCTTCGTCGAGGAGGTCGCCGCCCGCTGCTGGCTCGACGGCGTGCTCCGCGCGGACGCGATGGTCGTCGACCGCGCCTCGGGCCGCATCGTGATGACCGGCGAGACGGACGACCTCCTGATCGTCGATTTCATCCCGCGCGGCACGCCGCAATCGCTCGCCGCCATGCGCCTCTCCGGCGCTGCCGTGACGAATGAGGAGCAGACCCGGCGGCTCATCGAGCATCTCGAGCGTGCCGAGCGCACGGGCGAGGTCGCCTGCCCCGCCCTCGACCCCAACGCGCCGGTCGTCCAGCAGCCAGCCTGATCGCGATGCCCGGCGGCGATGACACCGCGCCGTCGGAAGCCGCGATCGGCACCGATGGCGGCATCCTCGCCCAGGCCTGCCGCGCCTATCTCGACGGTCGCACCGACGCGGCACTGCGCGTCGAACGGGACGACGGATATTGGGCCACGCAGCCTGTCGAGTTCTACTTCGCAGCCGAGCCGCAACCGCTCGAGGCCACGGTGCTCGACCGGGCAATGGGCCGCATCGTCGATGTCGGATGCGGCGCGGGCCGTCACGTGCTCCGCCTCCAGCAAGCGGGCCGGAACGCCGCCGGCATCGACCTCGACCCCGCCCTCATCGCCCTTTGCCGCGAGCGCGGCTGCCGGGATGTCGTCGCAGGCGATGTTCTGTCCGGCGGGCTCGGCGAGGACGCATGGGATACCGCCCTCCTCTTCGGGAACAATCTCGGCCTTGGCGGCACGGCCGATGGCACAACGCGCCTTCTCGCAGCCCTCCGCCAGGCGATCCGCCCCGGCGGCGTCGTCCTGCTGACCTCCGTCGACGTCGCCGAGACCGAGACCCCCACCCATCTCGCCTACCACGCCGCAAGGCGCGCGGAGGGACGCCCGCCCGGCGAACTCCTCATCCGCCTCGGCTTCGACGGTACCACGGGGTCCTGGTTCCGCTGGCACCATCTCGGCCCCGATGAACTCCGCCCGCTGGCCGAGGCCGCGGGCTGGCATCTCGACACCGTGGAGGCGACAGGCCACGGCCCCTACGCCGCCGTCCTCGCCTGATCCACGCCCCAAGCCCGCGCTGGCGCCTTCCGCCGCCCCGAGCCTTGGGCTATGAGACCCGCGCCGGGCGCCGAAAGGTGCCACCCTCCCGCACCCGTCGCCGAGCGAGCATGCCGATGAGCGAAGCCGACCCGATCCACGCCCCCGCGCCCAACGAAAACCGCGAGCCCGAGGTCACCGAGGCGCTGGCCGCCGAGCATGGCCTCAAGCCCGACGAATATCAGCGCATCCTCGATCTTCTCGGCCGCACGCCCAGCTTCACCGAACTCGGCATCTTCTCGGCCATGTGGAACGAGCACTGCTCCTACAAGTCCTCGAAGAAATGGCTCCGCACCCTGCCGACGGAGGGACCTCAGGTGATCTGCGGACCCGGCGAGAATGCGGGCGTCATAGATATCGGCGACGAGCTCGCCGTGGTCTTCAAGATGGAGAGCCACAACCACCCGAGCTTCATCGAGCCCTATCAGGGCGCGGCAACGGGCGTCGGCGGCATCCTGCGCGACGTCTTCACCATGGGCGCCCGCCCTATCGCCGCCCTCAACGCGCTCTCCTTCGGCGCGCCCGACCATCCGCGCACGAAGCGCCTGCTGGCGGGCGTGGTCGAGGGGATCGGCGGCTATGGCAACGCCTTCGGCGTGCCGACGGTGGGCGGCGAGCTCCGCTTCCACCCCGCCTATAACGGCAACTGCCTCGTCAACGCCATGGCCGTGGGCCTCGCCCGCGCGGACGGCATCTTCTATTCGGCAGCCTCAGGCGTCGGCCGGCCCGTCGTCTATCTCGGCGCCAAGACGGGACGGGACGGCGTCGGCGGCGCCACCATGGCCTCGGCCGAGTTCGGCGAGGATGCCGAGGAGAAACGTCCCACCGTCCAGGTCGGCGACCCCTTCACCGAAAAGCGTCTGCTGGAAGCCTGCCTTGAGCTCATGGCCTCGGGCGCCGTCATCTCGATCCAGGACATGGGAGCGGCCGGCCTCACTTGCTCGGCGGTCGAGATGGGGGACAAGGGCGGCCTCGGAGTGGCATTGGACCTCGACGTCGTGCCCTGCCGCGAGACGGCCATGACCGCCTATGAGATGATGCTCTCCGAGAGCCAGGAGCGCATGCTCATGGTGCTCGACCCGGCCCGCGAAGACACCGCGCGCGCAATCTTCGAGAAATGGGATCTCGACTTCGCCATCGTGGGCGAGACCATCGCCCAGGACCGCTTCCTTGTCTCCCATGGCGGCACGCTCAAGGCGGACCTGCCGCTCGCCGCGCTCTCCGGCACCGCCCCCGAATACGACCGGCCGCATGAGGCGCCGACAGCACCCCCACCGCTCGGACCCCTGCCCGAGATCGCACCGGTGGAAGCGCTCTTGCGGCTTGTCGGTAGCCCGAACTACGGCTCACGCGCCTGGGTCTGGGAGCAATACGACCACACCGTCATGGCCGACACGGCCGTGCGCCCGGGCTCGGACGCGGCCGTGGTGCGCGTGCACGGCACCGAAAAGGCGCTGGCGCTCACGGCAGACGTCACCCCCCGCTACTGCGCGGCAGACCCCGTAGAGGGCGGGCGACAGGCGGTGGCGGAGGCCTTCCGCAATCTCTCAGCTACGGGCGCGAAACCGCTGGCGGTCACCGACAATCTCAATTTCGGCAACCCCGAGCGGCCGGAGATCATGGGACAGTTCGTCGGCTGCATCCGCGGGATCGGGGAGGCATGCCGTGCGCTCGACATGCCCGTCGTCTCCGGCAATGTCTCGCTCTATAACGAGACGGAGGGGCGGGCGATCCTGCCGACCCCCACCATCGGCGCCGTCGGCGTGCTCGAACGTCTGAGCGACGCCATTCCGATGGCGCCGGGAGCCGGCGACACGCTGCTGATGCTCGGCGAGACCACCGGCCATCTCGGCCAGTCGGCGCTCCTCTGGGAGGTTGCAGGCCGCGCCGAGGGACCGCCGCCACCGGTCGACCTGGCGGCGGAGCGGGCCGCAGGCTCGCTGGTACGAGCACTGCGGGATGCAGGGCTGGTCCGGGCGGCCCACGACCTCTCCGATGGCGGGCTGGCCCTCGGAGCGGCTGAGATGGCGCTCGCCGCCGGCTGCGGTATCGCGCTAGATCCGGCCGACGGGATGGAGCCGCTCGCCTGGTTCTTCGGCGAGGATCAGGGTCGATACCTGATCGCGGTGGAACCGGGCGATGCAGGCGACGCCCTCGGGATGGCCCGACGAGCGGGCGTCGCTGCCGTTGCGGTCGGCCGGGTCGGCGGCGATGTCATCGCCCTCGGCCGCGAACACCTCCCCCTCGCGCGCCTCGCCGACGCCCATCGCGCCGCCCTGCCAAGCCTCGTCGGAGAACACTGACCCAAAATCGCCGAGCCAGGGCCCGCCCCCTCCCGCGTCAGGTTGAACCGGATCGCGTTAGCGAGAGAGAAACACCGCAGTCGCAATCGGCAACCGTCTCGACATCGCGCAAGCACCGAGACGCCTCGCCACCGACCGGAGCCGTCGATGGCGCCGCCGGGCGCTCCGAGCACCCCCCAAGGAACAGGCAAGGCCCCGATCCAACGGCTGATGCCCATGGCTGGGCGCGGCTGGCGGGCGGGCCGCTGAGGACGCGGAGCGTCCGAAGTCGGGGCGACCAGTCAGCCCGCCCTCAAGGACGCCGGCATCCTTCCTCGCTCATCGGTACAAGAGCCCACCGGATCGCCGCGCATGCCGCGACACAGCGCGAGGGTCATTCAATGGCATAGACCACTTCGCTGCCGCGCCCCTCCTCCCGCGTTACGCGCAACCGCTCGCCATCCCAAGCTATAAGCTGGCAATCCGGATAGAGCGTCCGCGTCCCCAGCCTCGCCGTGCGGCACAGCCGGTCCCCGTCCCAGCGCCAGCGGCCCTCCAGCACCTGCCCGTCATAGAAGCCGCCAAGCCGCCCGTCGTTGAAGAAGACGAGGTGATCCTCACCCGCACTAAGACGCCGCCCCGCCACGAGGTCGTAGAACCGCCCGGGATCGGTCACCGGCCGCCACGGATCCGGGCTCAGCGCCGCCGGCACCACCGGCGCCTCGCAGGCGGCAAGCAGCACGAGCACCGAAGAAAACCCCAGACCACGGGCAACGGCGCCGAAGAGACCCCCTGCCGAGCGGGCGGGTGGGTGGCGGAGGCGGGCGGCCTCTCCCACCGCCCGCATCACGCAAGCGCCTCGTATTTCTCGAGAAACCCCTCCGCCTCGAGCGACCGGAAGTCCTGAAGTGACGCGCGCAGCGCCGCATGGCTCCAGTCCCACCAAGCGAGCGCGATCAGCCGCTCGGCGATCTCGGGCGGGTGACGCTCGCGGATCGGTCGCGCGGGGTTACCGGCGACGATCGCATAGGGCGCCACGTCCTTCGTCACCACCGCCCCCGCACCGACGACGGCCCCATGCCCGACCGTCACATCCGGCTTGATCATCGCGCCATGGCCAAGCCAGGTGTCGTGCCCGATCACGCTCCGCCGCGCCCGCCGCGCCGCGAAGAAATCAGCGTCATCCTCCACATCGTCCCAGTAGGACGCCGAGCGATAGAGCATGTGATGCTGCGAGGCCCGGCTCATCGGATGATCCGTCGCGCCGATCCGCACGAAGCTCGCGATATTGACGAATTTGCCAACCGTCGCATTCGCGATGTCGCACTGCCCGGCCGTGTAGGAGTAGTCGCCGAAGGTACTGTTGAGGAGCAAGGTCCCCGCCTGCAGCTCAGTGTACCGCCCGAGCGTCGAGTTCACCACCGTACAACCCGGCTCGATCAGGGGCGTCTCGGAAAGCTTCGTCACCTCATCTCCCCCCTTTGCCGGATCGCCGGACGGACCGACGCGGCCTCGCGCGGCCAGCTGCCGACGATCACGCTCGCGAACGGGATGTAAAGCCCCTTCTCCGCCTCCCAGGTGGTTCGGCCGAGACGCCTGGTGCCGTCACTAGTGGACCCGATCCAGCAATCCGGGTCGTCGCCAGCGGAATGCAATTGAATGGCTTTCCGGATCCTCGGGTCGAGCCCTGGGATGATCGCGAGGCCTCTCGCCTGTCTCGGTCATACCACCGGATGACTCAACCCGCCGAGACCGCCTTGGCAAAACGCGGCAGGCCCGCCCGCTTCAGCGCGCCCCGGATACCAGTCCCCTCGGCGAGCATCGCGCTCGCCTCCGCCACGACGCGATCCACCGCCGCGGGCGCCATACTCCGGAGGCGCCAGAGCGCACTGTCTGCATGCATCGCCTCGATGCCATGCGCCGCCAGCCGCCGCCCCGGGAAGTCGCGGATGTTGAGCGTGACGACGACCGCGCCGGCCGCCGCCGCCCCGGCGGCCACATGCGCATCCGCGGGGTCCGGCAGCCGGATCGCCGCCTCGACCGCTGCGTCGGGTACCACGCTCGCCGCCGGAAAATCGGCACCCATCGCAGCCGCCTCCGCACGAATGGCGGCCTCCGCCGCCATGCCGCCGGCCCGCGCCGCCGCGATCCGCCACTCCTCGAGCACCCGTTCGGACCAGAAGGGCCGGATCAGCCCCGCGCGCCCCAGCCCGAGCAGCACACCGCGCAAAAGCTGCGGGTAGAGCACGCAGGCATCTAGGAACCAGCGCTCGGGCTCCGCCTCTTCGCCCGCCCCCTCAGCCATCGAGCCGGAAGAACAGCGCCTTCAGATACCCCGTCTCGGGCAGCGCCATATGCTGCGGGTGGTCCGGCCCCGCGCGCCCCACATGAACCAGGGCGCCAGCCCGCCCAGCCGCCCTGATCCCGCGGACGGAAGCCTCGCGCAGTGCCTCGGCCGAAACGGCACCGGAACAGGAGCAGAGCACAAGCCACCCGCCCGGGCTCACCAGCCGCGCCGCCGACCGCGCGGTCTTCTCATAGGCCCGCAACCCCGCCTCCAGCGCCGCCTTATGCGGGGCGAAGGCGGGCGGGTCCGAGATCACCACGCCATAGGTCTCCCTCGCCGCCGCCGCGGCCGCCATCGCCTCGAAGGCATCCGCCCGCCGCGTCTCGTATCGCGCAGCAACGCCCATCCGCGCCGCCGCCTCCTCGGCAAGGCCCAGCGCAGGCGCCGAGCTGTCCACCGCCGTCACCCGCAGATCCGGCGCGGCGGCCAGCATGGCAAGGCCGAACCCGCCGACATGGGAGAAGACATCGAGGGCCGTCGCAGGCTCGCCCGCTCCGAGCCCCGGGCCCATCCCCGCCGCGATCCGCGCCGCCATCCGGTGATTGGGCCGCTGATCGTAGAAGAGGCCCGTCTTCTGCCCCCCCATCAGATCCGCGAGATAGACCGCCCCATTCATCGACACCGCAACAGGCGCCGCGGCGTCCCCGCGCACGACCTCGAGCCGCTGTTCCAACCCCTCGAGCCTGCGTACCCGGGATTGCGCGTTGACGACGATGGCCTCGACCGGTGCGCCGCCCAGCGCCGCCACCGCATCGTCGAGCCCCCTGATCACCGCCTCGAGCAGGGTCTCGACCCAGGCGGCATTCGGCTGGATCACGACAGCCGGCCCGAAGCGGTCGACCACGAGCCCCGGCAAACCATCCCCCTCCGCATGCACCAACCGGCAGAAGGCGGCCGCGTCCGAAGAGGCACCCTCCCAGCCCAGCACTTCCCGGCGCATAGCGATCGCCCGCTCGAAACGACGGCGGAACCACGTGCGGTCCACCACCGCCTCGGCATCCGCGTCGAGGAGCCGCCCCGCGATCTGGCTCGCGGCATTCACGGCTGCGAGGCCCAGCACCCGCTCCCCTTCCTGCAGCCGCACGAGCGTCCCCGGCACAAGCGCCTTCGTCCGGCGGTCCATCGCGATCTCGTCGGTATAGATCCAGGGCGCCCCGGCGGCGAGCCTGCGCCCCTTGCCCGGGCGCAGCTTCACGACTGGCCGCGCCGCGGCCGCGGGACCCTCCACCGTATCGCTCGGCTCTCCGCTCATCTGCTCTCCCCGCCGCCGCCCACCGTCCGCCACCCGCTGCCCGACGCCTCCCATGGCACGGCACCGGCCGACGAAAAAGGGCCCGCGCCATGCGCGGACCCTTCGATTTCGGTCGTGAGCTGGGACGGCGCCGGCCCGACGGGCCAGGCCCCCGATGCTCAGGCCGCGAAGAGAGGCTGCTCCCAGCGCGTCCCCGGCACCGCATCTTGCCCGAACCGTCCCATGATCTCACTCGACATCGGACCACCTCCTTTCGCTTGCTTCATGACTGCCCGTGAGCATGGCCGCGGCGCGCCGAGGATGCAAGCGCAAGAGGACCCTGATGCCCGAGTGAGCGCGATCAGCCGCGCGCCGTCCCGCGCGACCTCATCAGGTCGAGCAGCAGCGTGATCGGCCCGCGCGGCCTTCGGCCGGCCGGGCGCAGCAGGGCACCCACGCCCGCGCCAACCGCCCGCCCGAGCCAGGCAAAGGCCTCCCCATAGGCGCGGCTGCGCATCACGCGCGCCTCCTCGATGATCGCATTGACCTCCGTCGGCGTCGGCGCAGGGCGTCCGGATCCTTGGTCGAGGTCGTCGATATACCGTGTCATCTCTCAGCTTCCTTGGGTTACCGGGTCGCGTGTCGGCCGTCACCGGCACTTACCGGCAGGCGTCCGCCGCGCGGCCCCTTGGAGTGCTGAGAAACTAGGCATTCGATGCCCGCAGCGGCACCGCCAATCCTGCAAACCGGCCTTTCGCAATTGCGAAGGAACGGATCGCGAGCAGGCGGGCGGACCGAGTGTATAGATCAGTAGGGTACGCCGGCTGGGCGCGGCTGGCGGGCGGTCTGCTGAGGGCGCAAAGCGCCCAAAGTCGGGGCTGCGGGTCGGGCGACCAGTCAGCCCGACCCCTCAGAAATGCCCGACCTCGCTGCCCTCGGCCACCGCCGCCGCCAGCCAGTCCGCCGTGTAGGGCGCATAGGAGCGGAAGCAGACGAGCGACCACAGCTCCGCCGCCTCGCGCCAGATGCCGACGGCAACGGGTCCCAGATGCGTCCGCCGCGCCGTGCCCACGGCAAAACCCGCATCGCGAAAGTCGAGTGGCGCGCCCTTGGCCAGCACCTCGCCCGCGCGCGCGCCCTCAAGCCGGAAGAGCGTGCGCGCCGAGGACATATCGGCGACCAGCGCATGCGTCTCACCAAGCGCCGCCTCGATCCGCCCGGCCACTGCACCCGCCTCCGCCGCGGGCACCAGGACCAGGAGCTCGTCTGGCGCCATCCAGACAACCGCCCGGTCGCCGTTCGACCAGACCGTAAGCCGCATCGGCACGCCGACGCCGCAAATCTCGCGCAACACGGCATCGAGCGCCGGCAGCGCGAGGTCGGTCTTCACGGAGACCATGCCCTGCGCCCCCGCTTCGGCGACGCGCACATGCCCCTCGATCACCCGCCCGGCGGTGCCCATCGGCGCGCTCAGGACGGCACTATGGGACGCACTCTGAACCTCAGGCATGGAGCTTCTCCCCTTCCGGATCGTAGAAGACCGGATCCACGACCTCGGCCTTGATCACCTTGCCCTCGCCGACGGGAAAGCTCAGGACCTCGCCCATCCGCTCCGCCCCGCTATCGATGAGCCCCATGGCGATCGACCGGCCGAGCGTCGGCGACATATAGGTCGAGGTCACATGGCCGAGCGTCGGGTTCGGCGTCCGGGCATCCGGCCGCGCCACCGCATGGGCCCCGTCCGGCAACCGCTCCGCCGGGTTCTGCGTGAGGAGCCCCACCAGCTGCTTGCGTCCCGGTCGGGCAAGATCCACCCGCGCCTGCGCCCGCTTGCCGATGAAGTCCTCCTTCTTCTTCGAGACCGCCCAGTGCAGGCCCAGATCCTGCGGCGTCACCGTGCCATCGGTCTCGTCGCCGATCATGATGAAGCCCTTCTCGGCCCGCATCACATGCAGCGCCTCGGTGCCATAGGGCATGACGCCCAGCGGCTCGCCGGCCGCCAGCAGCGCGGCCCAGAGCTTCAGCCCATGAGACGCCGGCACCGCGATCTCGTAGGAAAGCTCGCCCGAGAACGAGATGCGGAAGAGCCGCGCGGGGCAGCCCGCAATCGTCCCGGCCGTCCAGCTCATGAAGGGCAGCGCCTCGGCCGAGACATCGATATCCGTCCCCGCAGCCTCGATCAGCCGCCGCGCATTGGGCCCCGCGACCGCGACCTGAGACCACTCCTCGGTGACGTTCAGGGTATGGACCTCGAGATCCCACCACTCCGTCTGCAGCCACTCCTCGAGATGCCCATGCACCCGCTCGGCCCCGCCGGTCGTCGTGTGGCAAAGGAAGCTCTCCGGCCCCAGCCGCACCACCACGCCATCGTCGAACAGGAACCCGTTCTCGTTGCACATCAGGCCGTAGCGGCACCGGCCCTCCTTCAGCGTCGACATCATGTTGGTGTACATGCGGTCGAGGAACCGCCCTGCATCCGGCCCCTTCACCAGGATCTTGCCGAGCGTCGAGGCATCCAGCAGCCCCACCTGCTGGCGCGCATTCAAAACCTCGCGCCGCACCGCCGCCTCCCGGCTCTCATGGCCGCGGCGGTAGCAATAGGGCCGCTCCCAATCGCCGACGGGCTCGAAATCCGCCCCGTTCCCGGCATGCCAGACATGCATCATGGTCTGGCGCACGGGCTTGAAGAGCTTGCCCTTCGCCGGCCCCGCGATCGCGCCCATCGAGATCGGGGTGTAGGGCGGGCGGAAAGTCGTCGTCCCCACCTCCGGGATCGTCACCCCCAGCTGCTCGGCCAGGAGCGCGAGACCGTTGATGTTCGACGTCTTGCCCTGATCCGTCGCCATGCCGAGCGTGGTGTAGCGCTTGGTGTGCTCGACGCTTTCATAGCCCTCGCGCGCAGCCAGCATCACGTCCGAAGCCGTCACATCGTTCTGGAAGTCGACGAAGTGCTTGGTGCCGTAGCGGAGCTTGCCCTCCGACGGGCTCATCCAATGAGGCTCGATGGGCGCTTCTTCGACCTCCAGCACCACCGCCGGATCGTCCACCACGGGCGCGAAGCCCGCAGCCTCCGCCGCCGCACTCCCCGCCGCGGCCGCATCCTTCAGCATCGCCGTCGTCGAGAGATGGCCGTTCGCCGTCCCGGCACAGCGCGTCGTGACCTCGCCGGCGGCACCCGTCGGCGCGCCCCGCTCTGGCGCCGGGCGGAACATCACCTGCTCGTCGTCCCAGGTCAGCTTGCCCCCGCAATGGCTGTAGAGATGCACGACCGGCGACCAGCCGCCCGACATCGCCACAAGATCCGCGCGCAGCCGGTCCGTCCGCCCGATCAGCCCGTCCTTCGTGACCCGCCCATGCTGGATGAACTCGATGGCCTTGGTGCCCTCCACCTTCGCGATGGCATGGCCTTCATGCACAGGGATCTTCAGCGCCCGCACCTTCGAGGGCAGCGCCCCCTCGGCCCGGGAGCGCGTGTCGATCACCCCCTTCACGATCGCGCCCGCATCGTGCAGCGCCAGCGCCGTGCGATAGGCGTCGTCGTTGTTCGCGACCACAACCGCGCGCTTGCCCGGACAGACGCCATAGAGCCGGATGTAGTCCCGCACCGCCGAGGCCAGCATCACCCCCGGCCGGTCGTTGCAGTTGAAGGTCAACGGTCGCTCGATGGCACCCGTCGCCACCACGATCTGCTTCGCCCGCACCTTCCACAGCCTGTGCCGCGGCCCCGGCACGCCCGGCTCATGGTCCCGCACGCGTTCATAGAGAAGCGCCCAGCCATGATCGTAGAGCCCCGCGGCCATCGTCCGCGCGCGCATCCGCACATTCGGCATCGCCTCGAGCGCCGCGATCTCCGAGGCGGCATAGTCCACGGGCAACCGGCCATCGACGGTCGTGTCGGTCTCAACGAGCGCCCGCCCACCCCAATGCGCCGTCTGCTCGACCAGGAGCACATCCGCGCCCGAGGCCGCCGCCGCCCGCGCCGCCGCCAGACCCGCCAGGCCGCCCCCCACGACCAGCACGTCGCAGAAGGCATGGAAATGCTCGTAGCTGTCCGGATCCTCCGCCCCCGGCGCCTTGCCGAGGCCTGCTGCCTGCCGAATGAAGGGCTCGAAGACGCTCTTCCACGCGACCTTCGGCTTCATGAAGGTCTTGTAGTAAAACCCGGCGGAGAAGACGGGCGCAACCTCCGCCACCGCCGCATTGATCGCGCCCACATCCGTCTCCAGGCTCGGCCAGTGGTTCTGGCTGACCGCCTCCAGCCCGTCGAAAAGCTCGGTCGTCGTCGCCCGCTGGTTCGGCTCGAAGCGGGGCCCTGCCGGCGTCGCCGCCCCGATCCCCATCAGAGCATTCGGCTCCTCGGCGCCAGAGGCGACGATCCCCCGCGGTCGGTGATACTTGAAGCTGCGCCCGACAAAGACCCGCCCATTGGCCAGCAGCGCCGAGGCAAGGGTGTCCCCTTCGTACCCCGTCATCTCCTGGCCATCGAAGGTGAATTTGAGCGGCTTTCGCCGGTCGATCACGCGGCCGAAGATCGGCTCGCTGTCGAGATGGGTGCCCGCCCGGTGCGCAGCACCCTCGGCGGCGGTGTCCTCATGCGCGGGGATCCGAAAAGTCATGGCCTCAGCTCCAGTAGGACGGCTGCCAGTCGGGACGGCGCGCCTGAATGGCCGCGATCACGTCCGCTGGGATCTCGGTGACATCCGCGGGATAGGTTGCAAAGACCTCCAGCGTCGCGGTGCAGCGCGCGGCATGAAACCACTTCCCGCAGCCATAGATGTGCCGCCAGCGCTCGAAATGGACGCCCTTGGGGTTCTTGCGGGTGAAGAGGTAGCCGGAGAAATCCGCGTCGCTCGTCCCCGGCCCCATGCGCTTCAGATGCGCCTCTCCGCCCGGTTGCAGCTCCGTCTCGGCGCAGAGCACACCGCAATAGGGACACATCAGCATCAGCATCGCATCGTTCCTCGGACGGATGGTCTTCTTCCACAACGGCGCTCATAGCGGCGGCGGCGCGACGGCGATCACCCGATCTCGCCCCTTCATCGCACGGGAGCGACCGGCGCGCATCCGGGCAAGCGCCCGCACCGCGACCCTTCGCCGCCCGCCCGGATTGTGATAGGGTTCGCCTGGGGTAGTTGATGGGGTGTCGGCCACGGCGGGCGAATATGCGCTCGTGGCCGGGTGATCGGGGGCAGCCGATGAACCAGCATATCGTGGCGCCGCCCGGCGGGGCGAGCGCAGCCAAACCGGGTGCATCCGATCCGGAACTGACGGAGCTCTTCGAGGGCGCCTCGACGCTTGCGGGCGATCTTGCCTGGACAGGCTCGGTGCATCCGGCCGTCTACGTGACCGCGGGCCTCCTGATCATCCTCGTCCCGCTCTTCCTCTTTCTCATCGTCTACCGCAAACCCTCGGGTCCGCGGGAGACCGATGGCCTCGAGCGCAACATCGCCAATCACTGGTCGGAGCTCGGCTACGGGCGGGGCCTCTATGGCGACGGCGCAGTCCGCCGCGCCGATGCGGATGTGGCGCCCGAGGACATCCCCGAACTCACCGCGCGCCCGCCCGACGCCGGCTACCGCCAGCGCCTCACTCACCTTCTCGAGGGCTGGAAGCGGAAGGGCGTTCCCGGCGAACGCCGCCGCCTCCGCTGGCGGAGCAGTGCCGCGCCGAGCACCGGCGACGGCGGGCAAGGGGGCGACTGATCCGCGGCGATGTGCGGGGAGCCCATCGGCGCTAGATCCCCGTCATGCAGGCGCGCGATCTCCTCACCCTGACCGATCAGGGCCTCTACTGCCCCCAGGGCGATTTTCATATCGACCCCGTGCGGCCCGTCCCTCGCGCGGTTGTCACCCACGCCCATGGCGACCATTGCCGCTCGGGGCACGAAGCGCTGCTCGCAAGCCCCGAGACCGTCGTCATCGCCAAGACCCGCTACGGCGACGACGCCTTTGCCAGCACCCAGGCCCTCGATTACGGAGAGGCCATCCGCATCGGCGAGGTGGACCTCCGCCTCGCACCCGCCGGCCACGTGCTGGGCTCGTCCCAGGTGGTGATCGAGAAGGGCGGCGTCCGCGCGGTCGTCTCGGGCGACTACAAGCGGCGCGACGACCCCTCCTGCCAGCCCTTCGAACTCGTGCCCTGCGACCTCTTCGTGACCGAGGCGACCTTCGGCCTGCCCGTCTTCCGCCACCCGCCCGTCGAGGGCGAGATCGCAAAGCTCCTCCGCTCGCTCGAAACCTTCCCCGACCGCGCCCACGCCGTCGGCGCCTATGCCCTCGGCAAGGCGCAGCGGCTCCTCATGGAACTCCGCGCCGCAGGGTACGACCGCCCCGTCTGGCTGCACGGCGCACTCATCAAGCTCTGCGATGCCTATCGCGCACTCGGCCGCGATCTCGGCGAGACCCGCTATGCGACGGCGGCGGAGGGCAGCGAGACGAAAGGCGCCATCGTCCTCGCTCCACCCTCGGCGCTCGCCGACACCTGGTGCCGCCGCCTGCCCGACCCCATCGTCGCCGCCGCTTCGGGCTGGATGCGCGTGCGCCAACGCGCGAAGCAACGCGGCGTCGAGCTAGCCATGGTGATCTCGGACCACGCGGACTGGGACGAGCTCTGCGACACGATCATCGAGACCGGCGCCGCCGAGATCTGGGTGACCCATGGCGCCGAGGAGGCGCTCTGCCACTGGTGCGCGACGCGAGGCATCGAGGCCCGTCCCCTCAGCATCGCCGGCCGGGGCGAGGAAGACTGACCCAAGCGCCGAGCAAATCTCTTTCAAGAGATTTGCAAATTCCTTCTAAAGGAATTTGAAGTAAGGCTTTTGCAAAAGCCTTGGGGCGCCAGGAGCGGCGTCCGGGGTGCGATGCTCAACGTTGTGTTCGCTGAGCGTTCAGGCTGCCCTCGGGCAGCGCGCGGTGCATGCTCTCCGCAGATCCAGGCGCGGGAGGCACGCATGAATGATCGCTTCAAGAACGCTCGCGAGGTGCGCGCCCCCCGAGGGCCGGACCGCTCCTGCCTCGGCTGGGGGCAGGAGGCGGCGCTCCGCATGATCCAGAACAACCTCGATCCGGAGGTGGCGGAGAACCCGGCAGAGCTCGTCGTCTATGGAGGTATCGGCCGGGCCGCGCGAAGCTGGGACGACTTCGACCGCATCCTCACCACGCTCCAGCGCCTCGAGGGCGACCAGACGCTCCTCGTGCAATCCGGCCGCCCCGTCGCCGTCGCCCGAACGCACGCAGGCGCGCCCCGCGTCCTCATCGCCAACTCCAACCTCGTCCCCGCCTGGGCCACCTGGAAACACTTCAACGACCTCGATCGCCTCGGCCTCATGATGTACGGCCAGATGACCGCGGGCTCCTGGATCTATATCGGCACGCAAGGCATCGTGCAGGGCACCTATGAGACCTTCGCGGAGGCCGGGCGACAGCACTATGACGGCGACCTCACGGGCCGCTGGATCCTGACCGCAGGCCTCGGCGGCATGGGCGGCGCGCAGCCCCTTGCCGCGGTCTTCGCCGGCGCCTCCTGCCTCGCCATCGAATGCGACGAGAGCCGGATCGATTTCCGCCTGCGCACCCGCTATCTCGACGAGAAGGCAACCGATCTCGACACCGCGCTCGAGATGATCGACCGCTTCACCATGGCCGGGGAGGCCCGCTCCATCGGCCTCCTCGGCAACGCGGCGGAGGTTCTGCCGCAACTCGTGCGCCGCGGCGTGCGGCCGGACATCATCACGGACCAGACCTCCGCCCACGATCCCGTCAACGGCTACCTGCCCGCCGGCTGGACCCTCGGCGAGTGGCGCACGAAGCGCGAGACCGACCCGGCGGCGGTCGAGGCCGCCGCCCGAGCCTCCATGCGCGCCCATGTCGAGGCGATGGTCGCCTTCTGGCGCGCGGGCCTCCCGGTCCTCGACTACGGCAACAACATCCGCCAGGTCGCCAAGGACGAAGGGCTCGAGGACGCCTTCGCCTTCCCCGGCTTTGTGCCCACCTATATCCGCCCGCTCTTCTGCCGCGGCATCGGCCCCTTCCGCTGGTGCGCGCTCTCGGGCGATCCGGAGGACATCTACGCCACCGACGCGAAGATGAAGGAGCTCTTCCCCGAGAACACCCACCTCCACCAATGGCTCGACATGGCGCGGGAGCGGATTGCGTTCCAGGGCCTGCCCGCGCGCATCTGCTGGATCGGGCTCGGGGAGCGTCACCGCGCAGGCCTCGCCTTCAACGAGATGGTGGCATCCGGCGCGCTGAAGGCGCCGGTGGTGATCGGCCGCGACCATCTCGATGCGGGCTCAGTGGCCAGCCCCAACCGGGAGACCGAGGCCATGAAGGACGGCTCGGACGCGGTCTCCGACTGGCCGCTCCTCAACGCTATGCTGAACACCGCCTCGGGCGCCACCTGGGTCTCGCTCCATCACGGCGGGGGTGTCGGCATGGGCTACAGCCAGCATGCCGGCATGGTGGTCGTCGCCGACGGCACGGAGGACGCCGCCCGCCGCCTCGAGCGCGTGCTCTGGAACGATCCGGCCTCCGGCGTCTGGCGCCATGCCGATGCAGGCTACGAGGACGCCATCGCCTGCGCCCGCGATCACGGCCTCGACCTGCCGGGCCTTACGACCTGACAGAGTGAAAGAGCGTTAGAGGAAGAAGGTTACCCTGGCTCCGGCGGTAGGATTCGAACCTACGACCAGCGGATTAACAGTCCGATGCTCTACCACTGAGCTACGCCGGAATAGCGCCTGGGCGGTAACGCGCGCGGGTCTCGGCCTGCACGCTCGCGGCGGGATAAAGGGGGGATGGTCGCCTGTCAAGCGACGCGGCAGGACCTGAACCCTTGCCGCCCGCCCCTGGGACATCCCATGTCCGAACAGGCGGATTACTGCGCCGCCATCGGCACCGTGCCGCCGTAATCCCGCGTCGCCTCGCTCGCCGCCTGGGCGACCATCCGGCCGAGATTGGCGAGCCTTTCCATCGGGATGCGCGCCGATGGCCCGCTGACCGAGATGGCGGCAACCGCATTGCCATGCTCGTCGAAAAGCGGGGCCGAGACACAGCGGAGGCCGAGCGCATGTTCCTCGTCGTCCGAGGCGTAGCCGAGACCACGGACCTCCTCGAGCGCCGCATCGAGGCGGGCGCGATCCGTGATCGTCGCCGCCGTCACGCGGGCGAGCGGCATGGCAGACAGGAGATGATGCCGGCGGGTCGGGTCCATATGCGCGAGCAGCACCTTGCCCGCGCCCGAGGCATGCAGCGCGACGCGCCCGCCGACCCCGGTGATCGCCCGCATCGCATGACGGGACTCGATCTGCCCGATGCAGATCGCCTCCCCATCCGACTCGACGAAGAGGTTCGCGGTCTCGCCCGAGACCTCCATCAGCCGGCGCAGATAGGGGCGCGAAAGCGTCAGCTTGTCCCGCGACCGCGCGAAACTCGAGCCGACATAGAAGGCCGCGACGCCGACCCGCCACACACCGCCCTGCGGATCGGGGCGCACAAAGCGCTCCGCCTCGAGCGTCGTCAGCAACCGATGGGTCGTGGAGGGCGGCAGACCCGCAGCCTCGGACAACTCCGTGAGCGACATGCCTTCATTGCTCGACGCCAGATGCCGCAAGAGCGACAAGGCCCGCGTCAGCGACCTCACCTGTCCGGCCGTTCGGTTCCTCTGATCTGCCACGCCTTCTTCCTCCGCCATTCCCGCCCAACTCAGAAACGTGGTGCAGCAGGCGGAAAAGGAAAGAAAAGTATGCGACGAAATGACAACGTTGTCGATTGCTACTCAGAAGCCGCGATTCAGAGGCCTGATCGCAATTTTCAACGCGTCATCGCAGCCGTCGAAGCGTCGCTCAGTTCAAGAGGCGTCGCTCAGTTCAACCAGTCCGAACCGAGCCATTGCGCCGTGCGGCTGCGCATCCCTCGGAGCGCGCTCACGATGCTGTTGCGCCGCCTCAGGGCAGCCTCGGGATCGCGGTCGATGGCTCGTGCCTCACGTTCGAGTTCGAGCGCACCGACCGCGCCCGCCATGCCGGCCAGGCTGTGCCCCTGAAATTTCGCGGCCCGCGGATCGCCGAGGGCAAGTGCCTCGATCAGCGCCGTGATGGCTACGTCGATATCGCCCTTCGCCTGTGTGACGATCCGGGCCACGGTCTCGGCGCCGGAGAGCTCGATCAGCCGGTTGAGGACGCCGGGATCGAACTCCTCGGCCGAGCGCCGCTCGTCGTTCGACTGTATCGGCGGCACGGAGCGTTTGCCCTTGGACGCCCGGGCCTCCATGAAGCCGCTGACCGCGTCGCCGAAAGCCTCGATCGAAAGGAGCGGCTTCGGGATCACGCCGTCGGCACCCGCCTGCTCGATGGCACGCCGATGCTCCGGCATGACATAAGCCGTCAGTGCGATGATGGTCATATCCGCGCGCTCGTCGCCCCCGGCGCGCAGCTGCGAGATCAGGTCGAGCCCGGAGAGGCGCGGCATCTCGATATCGACCAGCAAGAGATCGAAGCTCTCGCTGTCGAGCTTGTCCAGCGCCACGAGCCCGTCGCCCGCGATCACCGAGGTTGCGCCCAGAAAGCGCAGCATCTCCTGCACCACGAGCTGGTTGGCGACATTGTCCTCGGCGACGAGCGCATGCATTCCGCTCAGCGCAGGCCGGATAGGCCCACCGCCGAATGCTTCCGTTCCCGTCGATGCCGGACCGTTTTCACCTGGAAACTGCACCGTAGCCACCCCGACTCACACAACCATCAACCGCAAACCGACGCGGCAGAACCGCCGGCGTTGTTCCCACCGACATCCCTCCGCACGGTTAATGAATGGTTTGCAAGTGGGGCAGAATTACGCCCCGAATGCGGCTACTTCGGCGCAGCGCCCGCATAACCGAGACTGCCGAGCGCCTCTCCGACCTCGTCCAGGATGGCCGGATCGTCGATCGTCGCGGGCATCTTGTAGTCCTGCCCGTCCGCGATACGCGCCATGATCCCGCGCAGGATCTTGCCCGACCGCGTCTTCGGCAGCCGCTCGACGACGACAGCACTCTTGAAGAAGGCCACGGGCCCGATCTCCTCGCGCACGAGCTTCACGCATTCGGACACGATATCGTCATGCCCGCGCGCACAGCCGGCGGTGAGGCAGAGGAAACCCACGGGCACCTGCCCCTTCAGCTCGTCCGCCGCCCCGATCACCGCGCATTCGGCGACGTCCGGATGTCGGGCCAGCACCTCCTCCATCGCGCCGGTCGAAAGCCGATGGCCGGCGACGTTAATCACGTCATCCGTGCGGGCCATGATGTAGACATAGCCATCCTCGTCCACATACCCCGCATCGCCGGTCTCGTAGTAGCCGGGGAAGTGCTCGAGATAGCTCTTCTTGAACCGCGCGTCGTTGCCCCAGAGCGTCGGCAGCGTGCCCGGCGGCAGCGGCAGCTTGAGCGCGATGGCCCCGAGCTGCCCGGCGGCCACCTCATGCCCGCCCTCGTCCAGGATCTGCAGGTTGTAGCCCGGCATCGGCAGCGTCGGCGAGCCGGCCTTGAAGGGCTGCGGCTCGAGGCCCATGGGGTTGGCCGCAATGGCATAGCCCGTCTCGGTCTGCCACCAGTGGTCGATCACCGGCACGCCCAGCTTTTCGCCCGCCCATTCAACCGTCGGCGGATCCGCCCGCTCGCCCGCGAAGAACAGGTTCTTCAGCGTCGGCATCGGCGTCTTCGCGATGAACTCGCCGTTCGGATCCTGCCGCCGCACGGCACGGAAGGCAGTCGGCGCCGTGAAGAAGCCCTTCGCCCCGTATTCCGAGATGATGCGCCACAGCACGCCCGCATCCGGCGTCCCCACGGGCTTTCCCTCGAAAAGGATCGTCGTCGCCCCCACCAGAAGCGGCGCATAGACGATATAGCTGTGCCCCACGACCCAACCGACATCCGAGGCGGTGAACCACACATCCCCCGCCTCGATGTCGTAGATGTTCTTCATCGTCCAGATGAGCGCCACCATGTGCCCGCCATTCGGCCGGACGACACCCTTCGGCTGCCCCGTCGTGCCCGAGGTGTACAGGATATAGAGCGGGTCCGCCCCGCCCACGGGCACGCAATCTGCAGGCTCCGCCCCTTCCTGGAACGCCTCCCAGTCATGGTCGCGCCCGTCGATCATCGCCGCCTCGGCCTGCTCGCGCTGCAGCACCACACAGAAATCGGGCTTGTGGGTCGCATGCTCGATGGCGGCATCAAGCAGCGGCTTGTATGGCACGACGCGCCCGGGCTCGATCCCGCAGGAGGCCGACAAGATCGCCTTCGGCGTCGCATCGTCGATCCGCACCGCCAGCTCATGCGCCGCGAACCCGCCGAAGACGACCGAATGCACGGCGCCGAGCCGCGCACAGGCCAGCATCGCGACCGCCGCCTCCGGCACCATCGGCATGTAAAGGATGACCCGGTCACCCTTGGCCACGCCCTTCCGCGACAGCGCACCGGCCAGCCGCGCGACCCGGTCCTTCAGCTCGGCATAGCTGATCTTGGCCTTCTTGCCGGTGATCGGGCTGTCATAGATGATCGCCGTCCGCTCGCCATGCCCCGCCGCGACATGACGGTCCACCGCGTTCCAGCAGGTGTTGCACTCCCCATCCGCGAACCAGCGATAGAAGGGGGCTGCCGCCTCATCCAGCGCCTTGGTCGGCGCCTTGGTCCAGTCGACCGCACCCGCCTGATCCATCCAGAACCGGTCCGGATCGGCAATCGATGCCTCGTATTCGGCGCTGAAGCTGCCCATCCTCTACTCCTCCCAGTCCCTGTTCTGCCGCCCGAGTGCTCTACCCGGCGTTTCTCCTCCCATATCAACTTCAGACTTCAAGGGAAGCGCCATCTTCCTCGCGGTAGGATCGTCGCTCCGGCGATCCAGCTCCGGGCCCGGAAACTCAGCCGGCAGCGCAGCCCCCGCGACCCGCCAGTACCGCCGATCCGGCTGCAGCCGTCCCGTCGACGCATCCGTTCCGAAACGGCCTGCATTGCAATGCCGAAAAAGTCAGCGAGACCGATCGATTAAGGGGCTGTTATCGTTTGCTGTTTCAATGTAGGACAATACCGGTATACGCGAGTCGTTCTACTGGTACTTGCGTTGCTTACTTCGGACTGCCTCATCTACCGAAGGAGACGCCATGCAGATCGATAACCTGCACGTGCTTATCCCGGTGGCAGCCGCAGTTGGTATCTGCCTCTTGGCAGTGCTGATCGCACTACCGCCGTTGTTCTAAGCACGCGAGGGCCCCCCGCCCCTCGCGTGCAGAACGACCCAGCCTCGATCTTCACGTATCACGCATATTGAGCGACCGGTGTCCCGGCCAGCGCTGCGATGTTCAGCAGCCCCCGCGCCGTGACCGAGGGGCTGACGATATGCGCCTTGTTGCCCATCCCCATCAGGATCGGCCCGACCTCCAGCCCGCCGCCAAGCTGCTTCAGGATGTTCCGCGCACCCGACGCCGCATCGACATTCGAGAAGATCAGGCAGTTCGCGGCCCCCTGCATCTTCGAGTTCGGGAAGATCCGCGCCCTTAGCTCCGGATCAAGCGCATGGTCCGCATGCATCTCGCCCTCATACTCGAAGTCGAGGCCCATGCCGTCCAGGATCCGCAACGCCTCGCGCATCTTGCGCCCCGAGGCTGTGTCGAGGCTGCCGAAGACCGAGTGGCTGAGGAGCCCCACCTTCGGGGTGATGCCGAAGCGCCGGATGTGCCGCGCCGCCGCCACCGTCGTGGTCGCCACCTCCTCCGGCGTCGGATCGTGGTTCACCTGGCTGTCGGCGATGAAGATCGTGCCCTGCTCCATGATGAGCGGCGAGAGCGCGCCTTGCGGCCCCAGACCGTCAGGCCCGCCGGCCAGAACCTGCGAGACGTAGTTGAGGTGCCAGAGATAGGTGCCGAAAGTGCCGCAGATCATGCTGTCCGCATCGCCCCGATGCACCATCACCGCGGCAATCGCGGTCGAATTGGTGCGGATGATCGTGCGCGCAAGCTCCGGCGTGACCCCCCGCCGCTCCATCAGCGTGTGATAGGTCTCCCAGTAGTCGCGATAGCGCGGGTCGTCGGTCGGGTCGCAGATCTCGAAATCCTCGCCCATCCGCACCGTCAGGCCCGCGCGCTCGATCCGGTTCTCGATGACCTCCGGCCGGCCGATCACGATCGGCCGGTCCACGCCCTCCTGCACCATGCTCTGGGCCGCGCGCAGCACCCGCTCGTCCTCGCCCTCGGCAAAGACCAGACGCCGGGACCCCGCCCGCGCGGCCTCGAAGACGGGCTTCATCAGCAGCGTCGAGCGATAGACCGAGCCCTCGAGCCGCGCCTTGTAGGCCGCCATATCGGCAATCGGCCGCCGCGCCACGCCGCTCTCCGCCGCAGCCTTCGCCACGGCCGAGGCGATGATGGCCAGGAGCCGCGGGTCGAAGGGCTTCGGGATCAGATACTCCCGCCCGAACACCATCCGCTCGCCCCGATAGACCGCCGCCGCCTCCGCGCTCGAGGTCTGCCGCGCCAGCGCCGCGATGGCCTCGGCACAGGCCACCTTCATCTCCTCGTTGATCTGCGTCGCCCCGCAATCGAGGGCACCGCGGAAGATGAACGGAAAACACAGGACATTGTTCACCTGGTTCGGAAAGTCCGACCGCCCGGTGCACACGATCGCATCCGGCCGCACCGCCATCGCATCCGTCGGCCAGATCTCCGGCACCGGGTTGGCAAGCGCGAAGATGATCGGGCTCTCCGCCATCGTCGCCACCCAGTCGGGCTTCAGAAGGTTCGGCGCCGAGAGCCCGAGGAAGAGATCCGCCCCCGCGATCGCCTCGTCCAGCGTCGGCGCCGCACCCGCCTGGGCATAGCTCCGCTTCGTCTCGTCGAGATCGTCCCGGCTCGCATGCACCAGCCCCGCGATGTCGTAGAGCCAGACATTCTCCCGCTTCACACCAAGGTTCAGCAGCATGTTGAGACACGCGATCCCCGCAGCCCCGCCCCCGGTGCTGACGATCTTCAGATCCGCGAAATTCTTCCCCGCGATATGCAGCGCGTTGATCGCCGCCGCCGCCACCACGATCGCCGTCCCGTGCTGGTCGTCATGGAAGACCGGGATCCCCATCCGCTCCTTGCAGAGACGCTCCACCTCGAAGCAGTCCGGCGCCTTGATGTCCTCGAGGTTCACCGCCCCGAAGGTCGGCTCCAGCGCGATCACGATCTCCGCCAGCTTCTTCGGATCCGCCTCGTCCACCTCGATATCGAACCCGTCGATCATCGCGAACTTCTTGAAGAGCGCGACCTTCCCTTCCATCACCGGCTTCGAGGCCACCGCCCCGATATTGCCGAGCCCCAGCACCGCCGTCCCGTTCGAGATCACCGCCACCCGGTTGCCCTTGCCCGTATAGCGATAGGCATCCTCCGGGTTCTCGCGGATCTTCACGCAGGCCTCCGCCACGCCCGGGCTGTAGGCAAGCGAGAGGTCCCGCTGCGTCGCCATCGGCTTCGTCACCCGGATGGCCAGTTTCCCGGGCGTCGGCACCTCGTGATAGACGAGTGCTGCCGTCTTCAGCGCATCGTCCTTGCCAGCCTTCTCGCCCGCCTTCTCGCCATCCGCCATGCGATCTCTCTCCCCGAGTTTGCCGTTCTGGGTCGGCCGTTCCGGCCCGCCGTCTTCCCGCGGCGCCGAGGAGGCTTGGCCGGATGCGCCGATTTGTAAAGCCGTGCCGGCGGGAGAACGCAACGTTACGCCACCGCCGGGGCGTGCTAGGCTCAACCCCATCAGCGTATTTCAAGGACGTACCCCTTGCCCAAGGACGAGCCCCCAAAGGACGAGCGACCCGAGCACAAAACCCGCACGTCCCAACCACCCACGGACGACACCGAGACCCGCCTCGACCACATCCGCGAGCTCAGCCAGAACGCCCGCACCACCTGGTTCGGCCTCCTTGCCCTCCTCGCCTTCGTCACCGTCACCCTTATGGCGCATGACGACACCAAGTTCTTCGCAGCTGGCGTCGAAACCGAGCTGCCGCTCGTCGGCATCTCCGTCCCCACCACCGCCTTCTTCATCGCAGCCCCGCTCCTGCTGGCCGCCGTCTACGCCTATCTCCACCTCTACCTCATGGCCCTCTGGGACGCGCTGGCCGCGCTACCGCAGGAGAAGGGCGCACCGCCCATATCCGAGCGGGTCTACCCCTGGCTCCTGACCCAGGCCGCGCTTTGGCTCCGACGCGTTATCCGCAAGGACGGCGCCTCGCCGCGCCGCGCCCTCGGCATGGCGACGGCGCTCATCAGCTTCCTCATCACCTGGATCTTCGGCCTCCTCGCCCTCGGCCGCCTCTGGACCGAAAGCTTCGCTTATCACGAGGAATACCTGACCCTCTGGATCGCCACCTGCCTCGCCGCCGCGGGCTTCATCGGCGTCCGCAGCTTATTCGCCATGTGGCGCCTCATGGCGGGCACCCAGCACGCCCGCGCCCACAGCTTCCCCCCCTGGCTCGCCCTCACCACGACGCTCGCCCTGCCCCTCGTCGCCGTTTGGAGCTGGGAGCGCACCGAAGGCGGCGCCGTCATCTACCGCGCCGCCGAGCGCAACCGCATCGTCATCGCCCTCTTCCAAACCGCCGAATCCCGCAACACCGCCGATGGCGTGGCGGCGTTGCCCACGGTTCTGGCCGAGTGGGGCGACGGACAGTCCAACGATTCTGACAAAATACGCCGCTGGCACCCCCTCGCGCCCCTCTCCACCGCAAACATGCTCGAATCCGAGCTAACGCAGCGCCCGCCCGACTGGCGCTCCTGGTCCAACTGGATGGAGGATTTCGAGAAGGAGTACCGCGACCGCAAGGGTCTAACAGCCGCAGAACTCCGCGAGAGTGGAAACACCGCCGAGTTCGAGACCGACGCGAAAGAACGCTTCGCGGACTACATCGCCAAGCTCGAGGCTCCAAACCTCGACGGCCGCGATGTGAGACAGGCCGCACTCTGGGGAGCCTTCATCCCCGGCGCCAACTTCCGCGAAGCCAACATGCAACGCGCCATCCTCTTCGAAGCCGAACTGCAAGGCGCGGACCTCACAGGCGCTGCGATGCAGGAAGCCATCCTCAGCAAAGCCCAGATGCAGGGCGCTGACTTCTCCGGAGCCGGGATGCATAGCGCAAACCTTATCGGCGCAGAGATGCAAGGAGCGATCCTCCGCCGTGCTGAGATGCAAGAAAGTGATGCTAGCAGTGCGGAAATGCAGGGAGCGATACTCTTCGGCGCACGGATGCGGGCGGCGGACTTCAGCGGCGCAAACATGCGCGGCGCTGACCTTGTAAGCGCCGAGATGCAGGGGGCGGACCTCTCGCACGCCAAGCTGCAGGGGGCCGTTCTGCGCGGTGCGGAGATGCAAGCGGCGAACCTTCGCGGCGTGAAAATGCAGAGCGCCTTCCTCCGTAACGCCAGAATGCACGCGGCGGACCTCTTGGGCGCGGAGATGCAGAGTGCTTTCTGCGGCGCAACAACCCTCCAAGGGACGGCGCTGCCAAACGCGACGGTTCTCTGTCTTGGCGGAGCGGGTGGCATTCTGAGAGAGGCCATTGGGAACGAGCACACGCGTCTACCCGCTGGCTTCTCCGTTCGGAGCTGCCTGCCCGGTCCGGAAACCGCGCTGTCCGATACCCTCCGCGACGCGCTAGACTTCTTGCCCGCCGACCCCAAGCGCATTGGAGGCGTCATCGTTCGTCACAGTCGAGAAACCTTCCTCGATCTTCTGCTCTGCGATGAGGGGGAGGTGCCGGTCGTGTTCGAGGGGGTTTGGAAGGCGATGGGGGACGGGCGCTGGCGCAGCTATGTGGATGGCGTCATCCATGCGGAGGGCGCGGCGGAGGATGGCGGCTGGGGCGACATTCCCGTCCCTTGGGTCACCCCGCCCGATGCCCCGCCGCCCGAGGGCCGGCCCCTCCAGTGACGCGCGATGTGTCCCGGGCCCGACCCGGGACCTCTCCGAGCCCTCCAGAAGCCTCGAAGGCCGGCGCCGGGGCGAACGTCGCGATGTCGCTCTTCCAGCGCCGTTAACCATCGCAACCGGTGGGCATCGGCAAGCGCCACAGTGGCGCGGGGGCGCGACTTGGCGACATCTGGACGGCGGAGGCGTGCGGAACGTATATCGAACATATGAGCGTCGAACTGGTCAGCACCACCAATTTCACCTTCCTCACCGGGGCCTCGCACCCGGAGGAGATGGTGGAGCGCGCGGCCGAGATGGGCCTTCAAGCCATTGGAATCACGGATAGAATGAGCCTCGCCGGCGTCGTCCGCGCCCATGTCCGCCTGAAGGAGATCGCGCGGGAGGAGGTGACGCGCAAGGACCCCAACATCACCGGCCGGGACGTAATCGCGCATGCCAAACGCATCCGCAGCCAGACCCGGATCGACCCCTCCTCCCGCCTGGAAGAGCCGATGCCAGAGGGCGCCGAGCCCGAGCCCGAGACCTACCGCTCGATCCCGAAACTCCTTGTGGGGACACGACTTAGCTTCGTCGACGCGCCCTTCGAGCTGGTGGTTCTGGCGCCCGACAGGCCGGCCTATGCCCGCCTCTCCCGCCTCCTGACGCTCGGCAAAAGGCGGGCGGAGAAGGGCGGCTGCATCCTCTACCTCTCGGACCTCGAGACCTGGGGCAAGGGCCTCGCCGGCCTCCTCTTCACCCCCGACCCGCTGATCGAAGGGAGCATCACCAACCCACTGGGATTATGGACAAAAAATCTCCGAAGCCTGCATCTTGCCATGGCCCCGGCCTATGACGGCCGCGACGCCGAACGCTTCGCCGCCCGCGCGGCAGAGGCCGAACGCCTGGGCCTCCCCCCAGCCGCAACGGCGGACCCCATGATGCACCGTGGCGCTCGCCGCCGCCTAGCCGACATCCTGACCTGCATCCGCGAACGCTGCACCGTAGAGACCCTAGGCACCCGCGCCCTCCCCAACGCCGAGCGCCGGTTGCGGGGCCCCGGAGAACTCGCCCGCCTCTTCGCTGAGCACCCCCAAACCATTGAAAGCGCGCAGGAAATCGCCGCCTCCTGCAGCTTCTCCCTCGATGAGCTCGCCTACGAGTACCCAGATGAGATCGTCGCCGGAGAGCCCCCGCAACAGCGTCTCGAACGCCTCGCGCGGGAGGGGCTCGAGTGGCGCTACCCGGAGGGCGCGCCGGAGGCGACCCGTGCCCTTGTGGAGCGCGAACTCGCCCTCATCGCAAAGCTCCGCTACGCTCCCTATTTCCTCACCGTCCACGATGTCGTCGCCTATGCCCGGAGCCGCAACATCCTCGTTCAGGGTCGAGGTTCCGCTGCAAATTCAGCGACTTGCTACGCTCTCGGCATCACCGAGATCGCGCCCGAGCGCATCACCATGGTGTTCGAGCGCTTCGTCTCGGAGGCCCGCAACGAGCCCCCCGACATAGATGTCGACTTCGAGCATGAGCGGCGCGAGGAGGTCATCCAGCACATCTACAACCGCTACGGCCGCGAACGCGCGGGCCTCACGGCAACCGTCATCCATTTCCGCTCCCGCGCCGCGATCCGCGAGGTGGGGCGCGCGATGGGGCTTTCGGAGGACGTGACCGCCGCCCTCTCCGGCCAGGTCTGGCACTGGTCGCGCGAGGCGATCCATGACCATCGCCTGCGCGAGATCGGGCTCGAACCCGCCGACCCCCGCCTCGCCCAGACGCTTGACATCGTTGAGCAAATCATCGGCTTCCCGCGCCACCTCTCGCAACATGTGGGCGGCTTCGTGATCACCGCGGGCCGGCTCGACGAGCTTTGCCCCATCGAGAACGCGGCGATGGAGGGGCGCACGGTGATCGAGTGGGACAAGGACGACATCGACGCCCTCGGCATTCTCAAGGTCGATGTCCTCGCGCTCGGCATGCTGACCTGCATGCGCAAGGCCCTCGACCTCCTGGCCCAGCACGAGGGCGAGCATCACAGCCTCGCGACCCTGCCCAAGGAAGACCCGGCCGTCTACGACATGCTCTGCGCGGCGGACAGTCTCGGCGTCTTCCAGGTCGAGAGCCGCGCGCAGATGAACTTCCTCCCCCGCATGCGCCCGCGCAACTTCTACGACCTCGTCATCGAGGTCGCCATCGTCCGCCCGGGCCCCATCCAGGGCGATATGGTGCACCCCTATCTTCGCCGCCGCTCCGGCGAAGAGGCAGTGACCTTCCCCTCAGAGGAACTGGGCGAAGTGCTGGGCAAGACCCTCGGCGTGCCGCTCTTCCAGGAGCAGGCGATGCGCATCGCCATCGTCGCCGCGGGCTTCACGCCGGACGAGGCGGACAGGCTCCGCCGCGCGCTCGCCACCTTCCGCCGCTCGGGCACCATCCACACCTTCCGCGAGCGCTTCATCGAGGGGATGCTGACGCGCGGCTATGAGCAGGACTTCGCCGAGCGCTGCTTCTCCCAGATCGAGGGTTTCGGCGAATACGGCTTCCCCGAAAGCCACGCCGCGAGCTTCGCCCTTCTCGTCTATGCATCGTCCTGGATGAAGCGCCACCACCCGGCGATCTTCGCCTGCGCCCTCCTGAACTCACAGCCGATGGGCTTCTACGCGCCGGCGCAGATCGTGCGGGATGCGCGGGAGCACGGGGTGGAGATCCGCCCCGTCGCGATCAATGCGAGCTTCTGGGACTGCACGCTCGAGCGCGACGCAAAGGGCCAGCTCGCCCTCCGCCTCGGCTTTCGCATGGTAAAGGGACTCAAGGAGGAGGACGGCCAGTGGATCGCGGCCGCCCGCGGCAACGGCTATCCGGATATCGAGAGCCTCTGGCGCCGCGCCGGCATCACCCGCGCCGCCGTCACGCGCCTTGCGGAGGCGGACGCCTTCGCCGAGGCGGGCGGGGCTGGCACGGAGCCGCCCACCAGCCGGCGAAATGCGCTTTGGCAGGCCCGCGGCCTCACCGGCGACACGCCGCTTCCGCTTTTCGCGGAGGGCGAGGGGCTCGACGAAGGCAGTGCTGACCTGCCGAAGGCGGCGCTCGGAGAAGAGGTCGTCGCCGACTACCAGGCCACCCGCCTCTCGCTCCGCGCCCATCCCATGGCACTCCTCCGAGCCCGCCTCGAGGCCGGAGGGCCGAACGGAAAGCCCACCCCTTCCCACTGACCGTGCCCTCGCACGGCACCACGTCCGCGTCGCCGCCCGAAGGCCGGTGCCTGTGTCAAGGATGGCGCAGCCACCGGCAGAGCCGGCGCCACAGGCGTCCTTGATACGGGCATCGGCCTTCGATCACGCTGGTCGAGGAGCCCCTGCGGCTCCTGCCCAGCCCCCCAACACCATCTCATCCGGGCGAGCGCTCGACGACGGAGACCCAATGCTCATGGAGGAGCGACCACAGACAAGTGTCCCGGCGACCAGCCGGGATGCCGCTTGCCTCGTCGCCCCATGCGCAACCGTTCTCGAGCCCGCTTCAGGGCACGAGGCGGATAAACGACCAGGGCAGCGGCCGGCGCACCGGCACACGCGGCCGTCGGCGCAAGCCGAGCGTCCGCGGCGTGCCCGAGGGATCTTGGGCCCCGTTGCCCCAGCGCTCAAGCTGATACGTCATCAGCACCGCTTCATCGTAATAGCTCATAGCAGCCTCCTGTCTTTGCTGCCGCGGTGCTACGCGACCGCTCCTGACAGGCCGCTGGCAGGAGGGCAGGATTAGCTGTCAGGAGCCTGTCTCACGCGACCGACCCCAAGGAGCCCCCCCATGCGCCGCGCGACGCGCCTCTTCGAGATAATTCAGGCGCTCCGTGCCGCCCGCGGGCCGCTGACCGCCGACGCGCTCGCCGAACGGCTCGAGGTCTCGCCGCGCACGGTCTACCGCGACATCGCGGCCCTCCAGGCGATGCGCACGCCGATCGAGGGCGCCGCAGGCCTCGGCTACGTGATGCGCCGCGGCTACGATCTGCCCGCTCTCAACTTCGACGAGGAGGAGATCGAGGCGCTGCGGGTCGGCCTCACCCTCCTCGCCCGCACGGGCGACAGTGCGCTGCAGCGCGCAGCAAGCCGCATCCGCAACAAGATCGACGCGCTCGCCGAGGAGGCTGACTGGCTTCAGGTCGCGCCCTATGGCGCGCCCTCGGATCTGCCGGCGCGGGAGGACGAGAACGACGCCGCACTGCGCCCCACGGCCATCGCGCCGCTCCGCGATGCGGTGCGCGACGCCCGAAAGCTCCACCTCCACTATCGCGACGGCGAGGGGCAGGAGAGCGCGCGCACCGTTCGCCCCGTCGCGCTCGTCTACCATGTGGACTGCACCATGCTGGCTGCCTGGTGCGAGCTGCGCGAGGGGTTCCGGCACTTTCGCACCGACCGTCTCCTGGCCGTAAGCCCGCTCGATGCGCATTTCGCTGAGCAGAGTGCCGCCCTCCGCGCCCTCTGGCTCGAGCGCAACCAGTGGCTGCCAGCCTGACGGGATGTCTGACGGGAGGATGCGGCATGCAGCGCGCTGGCGGAGCGCACATGTTCGCGCTAAGTTCTGCGTATCGACGTGACCCGCTTTCGAGAACCATGCCCGCGAAACCGCCACCGCTCATCACCTGTGCTGCCCTCGCAGAACTCGGCGACAAGAGCCTCGCGCGCATCGCGGGCCTCGTGATCACACGGCAGCGGCCGGGCACGGCGTCGGGCGTCATCTTCCTCACGCTCGAGGACGAGACGGGCGTCGCCAATGTCGTCGTCTGGCCCAAGACCTATGAGCGGTTCCGCCGGGCGGTCATCGGCGGCCGGCTGCTGACCGTCACCGGCCGACTGCAGCGCGAGGGGGCGGTACGCCATCTCGTGGCGTGGCGGATCGAGGACCGCTCGGCCCTCCTCGACGAACTCGGGCTTGAGGATCCGCTCTCCTCGGAACGCGGGGACGAAGCCAGGCGGCCGGTCCCGCCGGAAAGCCGCAAGGCCCCCCGCGCGAAATCCCGCGCTCGCCACCCCCGCGAGGAAGCGAAGACCCTCTTCCCCAGCCGCGACTTCCACTGAGCCCGCGGCACGGCACCCAGGCCGGCCCCACGGGGGCATCGAGCCCCCGCGTGTCCGCG
Source organism: Pseudomonadota bacterium (assembly GCA_039815685.1). Lineage (GTDB taxonomy): Bacteria > Pseudomonadota > Alphaproteobacteria > Rhodobacterales > Rhodobacteraceae > Thermohalobaculum. The sequence continues at coordinate 152,840 of JBCBYV010000005.1, forward strand.
GACGGCCACGCCGCCCGAACGCCCGGCCGCGATGTCGGCACCACCGATCGGGCGCATGGTGGGGGGCGGCTGGAGGGTGGGCGCGCTCGGCCGCAGGGCCGAGCCGCGGGCCCCCGGAAGCCGCCCCACGGCGCTCATGTCAGAACGCCTCCCGCGACGCACCCTCGCCTTGCCCGCCGCCCGCACCCGGCTATGCTCGCGGCAAAAGAGGACGACAGGGAGAGGCCCATGCTCGGGCAGATGCAGGACTGGCCGCTGCGCACGCACCGGATCCTCGACCATGCGGCGCGCTACAACGCCCGCCGCCCGGTGATCTCGCGCCTGCCCGAGAGCGGCGCCATCGCCCGGACCGACTGGGGCACGATCCATACCCGTGCCCGCCGCCTTTCCGACGCCTTCCGCCGGCTCGGCCTAAAGCCCGGCGATGTCGTCGGCTGCATGGCCTGGAACACGGCCCGGCATCTCGAGGCCTGGTACGGCATCCCCGGCGCGGGCGGTGTGCTCCACACGCTCAACCCCCGCCTCGGTACGCCCGATCTCGACTACATCGCCAATCATGCGGGGAACCGCTTTCTGATCTGCGACCCGGACCTCGCGCCGAAGATCGCGGAACTCGCACCGCTGGTGAAGGACCTCGCCGCCGTCGTCGTTCTCGGGCCGAGCGTGCCGGAAGTGCTGGAGAGCATCACGACCGAGACCCATGCGGCGGACGACCTGATCGCAAGCGGCAACCCCGCAACCGAATGGGAGGCGGTGGACGAGCGCGCAGCCTGCGGCATCTGCTACACCTCCGGGACGACGGGGAACCCGAAGGGCGTCGTCTACTCCCATCGCTCCAACACGCTGCACGCCATGTCGATGATCCAGCCGGACATGCTGGGCCTCTCCGCGAATGACGTCCTGATGCCCGTCGTCCCGCTCTTCCACGCCAATGGCTGGTCCACGGGCTATTCGGGGCCCATGGCGGGAGCGGCGATGGTGATGCCGGGCCGGGCGCTCGATCCAGCCTCGCTATGCGAGATGTTCGACGAGGGTGTGACGATCACCGCCGCGGTTCCGACCGTCTGGCTGCCGCTCCTCGCCCATCTGCGCGCCACCGGCCGCGGGCTGCCGACGCTGGAGCGGGTCGTGATCGGCGGCTCTGCCTGCCCCCGCGCAGTGATCGAGGCCTTCCAGAACGACTACGGCGTCGAGGTCCTGCACGCCTGGGGCATGACCGAGACCTCGCCGCTTGGCTCCTTCGCGTCGCTGAAGCCCGAGGTGCGCGCGCTGCCGCCCGAGCAGCAACTCGACATGCAGGAGACGGTCGGCCACCCGCCCTTCACCGTCGATCTGCGCGTCGTGGACGACGAGGGCGCCGAGCTGCCGCGCGACGGGCAGACCCAGGGGCGCCTCCAGATCCGCGGCGCGGGCGTGGTGCAGCGCTATCTCGGGCAAGAGACCGATACGGCGGATGCCGAGGGCTGGTTCGACACCGGGGACGCCGCGACCCTCGACGAGGCCGGCTACACGCGCATCACCGACCGCTTCAAGGACGTCATCAAGTCCGGCGGCGAATGGATCAGCTCGATCGATCTCGAGAACGCGGCCGTCGCCCATCCGGACGTCGCCGAAGCCGCCGCGGTCGCCATGCCGCACCCGACCTGGGACGAACGCCCCGTGCTGGTCATCGTGCCCCGAGACGGCTGCACGCCGGACCGAGACAGCCTGCGCGGGCTCCTCTCGAAGCGCTTCGCCAAATGGCAGCTACCGGACGAAATCCTGTTCATGGAGGCGCTGCCGCACACGGCGACGGGCAAGATCTCGAAACGATCCCTCCGCGAGGAGCTTGCAGCAGATGGCTACACCCTGCCGGATCTGCGCGACAAAGCGTGAGCATCCGCGCGCAAAGACCGCGACGCAATATGATCCACCTTCTCAAAGGCGCCATATTTTCACGCCATAGGCGGTTCAGGTGGGCGAATGCGCGCAATGCGTGAGCGCCCGTCCAATCGGATGGTAGGCGTGGCGGTTTCCCGGAGAGCGCAGAGAGGGCGGGCGCGGCTTTGACGGATGACACGAATGACGGCTTCGGCGGCGGCCGGCCGACCTGGGATCTCGAGCAGTACTCGGTCAAGGCACGCCAGGAGCGCCGGGCACAGCGCCGCGAGGAGATCGCGACCGCCGCAGCGGAGGGCGCCAGGGGCAAGTCCTTCCACGACCAATACCTGACCGAGCAGGACGACGGCGACTGGCTCGCCCCGGCCGAGGGCAAGCAGCGCCCGCGCTTCGTCGAGGCCGGCACGATCTTCTGGATCGCCTTCACGGGCGCGATCCTCTCCGTCCTGACGGTCGGGCTCTACCGCTTCTGGATGATCACACGGCTTCGGCGCGCCTATGCAGGCTCGATCCGCATCGATGGCGACCCGATCGAGTACACCGGCACGGGCTTCGAGAAGATGCTCGGCTTCCTCATCGCCGTCGCCCTCCTCGCCGTCTATCTCGGTATCGCCAACGTCTTCCTGATCTTTGCCGGCATCGTGTCGCTCGATGCGGGCGCGCTCTTCGCACCGGTCAGCCTCGTCGCCGTGCTGCCCTTCTATTTCTGGGCGCAGTACCGGAGCCAGAAGTACTTTCTGGCCAGGCTCAACTGGCGCGGCATCCGGTTCGGCCTCGCGGGTGGGGCCTGGGGCTACACACTGCGATCGCTCCTCTGGGGTCTTGCCGCGGTGCTGACGCTCGGCCTTCTCTACCCCTACCTCCATTTCCGGCAGGCCAAGTACATCACGGATCGGAGCTTTTTCGGCTCGATCCCGATGAAGCAGGAGGGGAGCTGGCTCGGCCTTCTCGCCTACTGGATCTGGCTCTATATCTCGCTCGGCATGGTGTTCCTCGCAGCCTGGGGGCTCGCCGAAGAGATGCGGCTTGGCGAGGAGGGCATCAGCATCCTGCTGGCGGTCTTCACCCCCTTTGCGATGCTGCTGATCTTCATCATGATGATGAACTACCAGATCGGCGCCTTCCGCTATCTCTGGGACAACCGGCGCATCGGCAATGCGAGCATCGAGAACGACGTCACCGTGGGCTCGATTATCTGGACCTACCTCAAGGGCTCGTTCCTGGTGAGCTTCCTGACGATGATCGTCAGCATCATCGCCGGCATCGTCTTCATCGGCGGTGGGGTCTTCATCACCGGCGCGCTCATGGAGGGAGCCCAAGGAACGCAGGAGCTGTTGAGCCAGGACCTACAGGCCCTTTTCGAGAGTGAGACACTTCCCTCGCCCGAGCGGCTGGCGACAATGGCACCGGTCTTCATCGGCGTGGCGCTGACCTACTTCTTCCTCTTCGCCGCCTCCTTCGCCTTCGGGCAGAGCCTGATCACGCAGCCGATCCTGCGGCTCAAGGTCGAGGCGATGCTGATCCGCCGGCCCGAGGCTCTTCTGTCGGCACAGCAGCGCAGCCGCGACGAGATGCGCGATGCGGGCGGCTTCGCCGATGCACTGGGTGTCGATGTGGGTGCCGGCTTCGGATGAAGACAGCGCTCGAGGAATACGCACGGCTGGAGGCGCCGGCACGCTACTACGACGGCCTCTCGCCCCGGGTCGAGCCGGTGGTCGTTGGCTTCGGCGCCCGCACCCTCGTGATCTACGGCCGCGCCAATGCCGACGGGGATACGGCCCTCGCCCACTGGCCGCTGGCCACACTCAAGGCCATCGGCGGACGCGGTGCGGGTGAGATGACGCTCTCGCCGAGCCATGATGCAGAAGAGCGCGTCGTCCTCGACGATCCAGTGATGATGAAGGCGATCGAGCGCGTATGCCGCGACCTCTACCGCCGCCCGGTCAGCGGCCGGAAGCTCGGTGTCGCGGGGCTATGGGGCCTCGGCGCCGTCGGCTCGGTCGTTCTCCTCATCTTCTACATCATCCCGGCGCTCGCGGTGCAGCTCGCCCCGATGATCCCCTATGAGCGCGAAAAGGCGCTTGGCGATGCGGTGGCCGGCTATGTGGCGAGTTTCTTCTCCAATGCCGAGGATGAGGAGGCAGCCTATTGCCGCCACCCCGAGGGCCTGGCCGCGCTCCAGCGCATGACCGAGCGGATCGAGGGTCATGCGAACCTGCCGCTGCCCATCCAGGTGGATGTGCTGGACAACGGGCTGGTCAACGCCCTCGCCATGCCGGGCGGGCGCATCTTCCTGCTCCGCGGCCTTATCGACAAAGCGCAGAGCCCGGAGGAAGTGACCGCCGTGCTGGCGCATGAGATGGCCCATGTCGTCTATCGCGACCCCACCGTCGGTGTGCTGCGCGCCGCGGGGACGGCCGGCATCTTCAGCGTCGTGCTGGGCGATATCTTCGGCGCGGGCATTATCGCCGCGGCCGGTGAGGCGCTGCTGAACGCCAACTATCAGCGCGAGGTCGAGGATCGGGCGGACGAGGAAGCGCTGCGAATCCTTGCCGATGCGGGGCTGCCGAGCGCTCCCTTCTCGCAGTTCTTCCTGCGGCTCCGCGCAGAGTATGGCGAAACCTCCGCCGTGATGTCCTACTTCTCCACGCACCCCTCGCACACCGCGCGGGCGGAGCGTGCGGCGGCGGCCGATACCGTCGGCGAGACATTCACGCCCGCGCTGAGCGACCGGGACTGGGTGGCGCTGCAGAACATCTGCGCCACAACCGGTTAAGCGGCGCCCGTCAATCGAAACGCCACCTCCGCCGTGAGCGGTCCGCAGGGCTCGGCGGCGCCCTCGGCCTCGAGCTGGAGAAGCGTGGCCAGCACGTTCCGCGCAGCGGCGGGAAGGAGCGCGGGCGGCGTCTCAATGTAGAGCCGCGCGGCGAGGTCGGGGGCAGTGGCCGGACCATCGGCGAGGGCTTCGACCAACGCCTCCCGCCGCGCGCCACGATGCGCGATCTGCTGGGCCAGGAGCGCGGCGGGATCCGCCACCGCCTCCCCATGACCCGGCAGGAAGCGGGGCGCGAGACCGCCGCCGGCCATCTCCGCGACCAGCCCCGCCATCCGATGCAGCGTCGCCACCTGCGCGGCCATATCCCCCTCCGGCGGCGAGACCAGCGTCGTCGACCAGCCCATCACCGCGTCCCCGGTGAAGACCGTGCCGCTCCCCTCGATGCGGAAGGAGAGGTGGTTCGAGAGATGCCCCGGTGTGTGGAGGGCAATCAGCCGCCTCGTACCGACCGCCACGGCGTCGCCATCGGCCAGGCACCGGTCGGGTGCGAAGGCGGCGTCGGCCCCCTCCCCACCCGCGAGCGCGGCGCCCCCCGGCCCTTCGGAAAGCGACTGCATCTGTGCGCTCATGCCCGCGCCATGGCTCCCGAATGCCAGGACCGGCGCCCCGGTCTCCGCCGCAATCGCCGGCGCGCTGGGGCTATGGTCGACATGGCTGTGCGTAACCAGAACGGCGATCAGCCGCCGCGATCCCAGCGCCGCCATAAGTGCCGCGCGATGCGCCGGCAGCGCCGGCCCCGGATCGATCAGGAGGGCTTCCGCCTCGTCTCCAACAAGATAGCAACATGTTCCGCGATAGGTCATGGGCGAAGGGTTCGGCGCCGTCACCCGCTGCACCCCTTCCCCCAGCGGCTCCGCCCTGCCGTAGGCTGCACCCTCTCCGTCCATGCAGCCCTCCTTGCCGCGTCCCACGCTGCCGCTCCCGTCCGGGGGCCTTGTCCCCGCCCCGCTCCCGGGCTTATGCGGTCGAACGATGCAAGCGCCCGGCCCCCGTCTCAAGCGCTACCTGCCGCGCAGCCTCTTCGGCCGCGCGCTCATGATCCTCGTCCTGCCCATCCTGTTCTTGCAAGCGGTCGTCACCACCGTCCTCGTCACCCGCCACTACGAGAGCGTGACCCTGCAGATGAGCTCGGGCGTTGCGCGCGAGCTCGACTATCTCGTGGACCAGGTCGAGAGCGCGCCCGGGCTGCTCCAGGCCCGCCTGCTCCTCGCCAATGTCGGCCCGCCTCTACGCATCGCCTTCCGTCTCGACGCCGAGGCCGATGACCTGCCGCCCAGCAACCCGCCGGGCTTCTGGGACTTCACCGGCCATGTGATCGACGAGACGGTAACCTCCGGGATCGAGCGGCCGGTCACGCTCGATCTCGCGAGCACCGACAAGGCGGTGATCATGCACATCCTCACCTCCCGCGGCACGCTCACTGCGACGGTACCCCGGCGCCAGATGAACCCGGCCAACCCGCATCAGCTCATTATCGTCACGACCCTCGTTGCCATCGGCCTCGTGGCCGTCGCCCTCGTCTTCCTGCGCAACCAGATGCGGCCCATCCGCGAGCTTGCCCGAGCGGCACAGGATTTCGGGCGTGGTCGTGCCACCTTCCTCCGTCCCTCGGGCGCCGAGGAGATCCGCAGCGCGGGCCATGCCTTCCTCGAAATGCGCAACAGGCTCGAACGCCAGATCCAGAGCCGGACGGCAATGCTCTCGGGCGTCAGCCACGACCTGCGCACACCTCTCACCCGCATGAAGCTCAGCCTCGCGATGATGCCCGAGGACGACGAGAGCCGCGCCCTAGGCCGTGAGGTGGTCGAGATGGAGCGCATGCTCGAGAGCTTCCTCGCCTTCGCCCGCGGCGAGGCAGGAGAGGAAGCGGCCCCGACCGATCTCGTCACGCTGATCGAGGAGATCGCGGCGGAGGCCGAGCGCCTCGGGGCCCGTCCGAGCGTCGCAACCGACCACGAGAACGCGGCCTCGCCGGTCGTCTCCGTGCGCCGGGATTTCCTGAAGCGCGCGCTCGTGAACCTCGTCGAGAACGCGCGCCGCTATGGCGGTCGGATCTCGCTCACCCTGCGCCTTGCGCGGCGCACGGCGGATATCGTGATCGAGGATGACGGGCCCGGCATCCCCGAGCATCGGCGCGAGGAAATGCTCCGCCCCTTCACCCGTCTCGATCCCGCGCGGGGACAGGATGCGGGCGGCGGCACCGGCCTCGGGCTCTCCATCGCACTCGAAGCCGCACGCGCCCATGGCGGCACGCTTGAACTCGACGAAAGCCCCCGCTTCGGCGGTCTCCGCGCGACCCTCCGCCTGCCGCGCTGAACGGAGCCTCAGCGAGGGCGCGGCTGGCGGGCGGGCCGCTTAGGGCCGCAGGCCCGAGGTCGGGGCGTCCTCCAGCCCGCCCCCTGCCGTCAGTGCATCCGCTCCCCGGGAGCGACATCCCGATCCGGCGCGATCAGCACAATGCCGCCATCGCCGTCGCTGACGCCCAGCGTCAGTACCTCGGACATGAAGGGACCGATCTGGCGCGGCGGGAAATTCACCACCGCCATGACCATCCGCCCGACCAGGCTCTTGGGTGTGTAATGCGCCGTCAGCTGCGCAGACGTCTTCCGCTCGCCGATCTCCGGCCCGAAATCGATCCAGAGCTTGATCGCGGGCTTGCGCGCCTCGGGGAACGCCTCGGCACGCAGGACGCGCCCGGCCCGGATATCAACTTTCAGAAAATCGTCGAACGCGATCTCCGCCGCCTGCTCCGCCATCCTGCCCTCCCGCCCGGCAACTGCCCGATCGCTAACAGAGGCGCGGCTATGAAAAAAGCCGCCCCCTGTCTCCCGGGGGCGGCCTTCTGCGGGTCGGACCCGCTAGACGCTCAGCGCTCGGAAAGGCGCTCAGGCCTTTGCGGCGTCGAACTGCGACTTGAGCTCGGCCATCGCCTCCTCGAAGCGCGCCTTGACGATCTCGAAAGCCTCGGTGTTGGCCTTCTGCGCCATCTCGGTCAGCTCCTGCGCGTCCTTGACCGCCTTCTCGAGCGCCACGCGAGCTGCATCCATGTTCTTCTGCGCCTGCTCGGCCGTCATCGGCTGACCCTGCAGCTCGGTCACGGCATCCTTCATCTGCGCCATCGCCTCCTCGGCCATGGCAACCTGGCGCTTGTAGACGCTCTGGTAGCCGGCCATCGCGACCTTGTTGGCCTCGAGCGCGGCGTTCATGTTCTTCTCATGCGCCTTCACGACGACATCCATCGCCGGCATCTTCGAGCCGTCGAACATCTTGTCGAGCTCGGGCAGCTTGAACATCTCCGACATTTTCTCGAGATCGGCGGCGAACGGGAACTTCTCGTGCATCATCAGTATCTCCTGGCGTTTCTCTTGGCGGAGCGGGGCGCGGCCTCTTCCACCGGTTGGCATGGGCGCGTCGCCCGCTGTAACGCCCAAGATATGTTGCGCCGCACAAAAAAAGTCAAGCAGCCTGCCGCTGCATTGCAGCATGGGCGCGGAAGGCGCTCGCGGCGTGTCGTTCGCCCGCCACGGTCTCAGCCTTCGGCAAGCTCCCGCGACCGGCGTGCCGCCGCCGCCACCGTCCGCGTCATGAGCGGCGTCAACCCGGCGCGCAACGCCTCGAGCCCCGCCGCCGTCGTGCCGCCGGGGCTCGTCACATTCTCCCGCAACACCGCCGGGCTCTCGGGCGAGGCTGCGGCCAGCGCTCCTGCCCCGGTCACGGTCGCGCGGGCAAGGCGCATGGCGAGCGCGGGCGACAGGCCCTCCGCCTCGCCCGCCGCCGCAAGGGCCTCGATCAGATGGAAGACATAGGCCGGGCCCGAACCGGACACCCCTGTCACGGCATCCATCTGGCTCTCCGCTTCCAGCCGGACCGTCTCCCCGACCGGCGCCAGCAAGGCCTCGGCCGTTGCCAGCGCCGCCTCGCCCGCCGCCGCATTCGCCACCAGCGCGGTGATCCCCCGTCCGATCGCAGCAGGCGTGTTGGGCATGGCCCGCACGATGGGCGTCTCCACCCCGAAGATCGCCTCGAAGGCCGCGATGGGTGTACCGGCCGCGATCGAGACCATCAGCGTCCCGCCGCCCCGGAAGGCCGCCAGGGACGGCGCCGCCGCCGCCATCATCTGCGGCTTCACGGCCAGCACTGCGACGGTCGGCGACGCAGGCACGGGCGGATTGAGAACCAGCCCCTCCTCGCTCAATGCGGCAAGACGCGCACTCGGCGCAGGCTCGATCACCTGAACGGCCGCGGGCGCGAGGCCGCCCGCCAGCCAACCTTCCAGCATCGCGCCCCCCATCTTGCCGCAACCGAGCAGCAGCAACGACGGAACGACAGCGGAAAGCTCGGCCATGGCGGCACCTCCTTCGATCAACCGGTATGGGAGGTGCCATGCCGGACCCGGCACGACAAGCCAGGGTCACGACAGCTCAGAGAGGGGGCGTTGGCTGGCGGGTGGGCCGCTGAGGGCCGTCAGGCCCGAAGTCGGGGCGCCCACCAGACCGCCCCGACAGCGTCGTTCAAGACCCAGACACTCAGGACCCAGACACTCAGGCCGTGCCGTAGGCGTCCTCGATCACCAGGTCGAGCGCGTCCTCCGCCGTCTCGCCGGTCCAGGCCGTCGCCTGCAGCGCGGGATAGAAGCGTTCCGAAAGCGCCAGCGCCGAGAGCACCATCGCCTCGATCTGCTCCGGCGTCGCTGTCGCCCCGCCGGCCAGCGTCAGCCCGTAGCGGAACGCCACCAGCCCCTGCTCGGGCCAGAACGAAAAGCTCCCGTTCCAGATGCGGTCGTTGATCATGACCAGGAGCCCCTGGAACGCCTCCCGGCACTCCTCATGCGGCACCATCTCGAAGGACGAGATCAGGCGCAGCATGTCATCCCGCTCCGACCAGGCGAGCGACAACGAGTAGTTGCGCCACGTGCCCTCGATCACCATGGCGATCTGGTCCTCGCCCATCCGGTCGAAATCCCAGGCGGACTGCTCCGCCAGCGTCTCGACGATATCGATGGGATGAATATCCGTGTTCTCGAAGTTTCGAACGGCTGCCGACATGCCTCAAAGCCCCTTACTGCTCTGGTGCCGAGGGCCGCTTGCGGACCCTTCATGCGCCAAGGGTTGCCACGGGTCGTGTGCCTTTAGGTCTTGGACCCATAGATATGGTGGCACTCCAAAAGAGATTCACAAAGCGAAAAACGCATGCGCCCCTAAATCGTCATAGATCGGGACCGCGGGTCCCTCGCCCAGCCGCGTCGCGCGCTCAGCGCTTTTTCGCGAGCTTTGCCTCGAGCTCCGCGATGCGCGCCTCGAGGGCCGCGTTCTCCTCCCGCGCCTTCAGCGCCATCTCGCGCACAGCCGAGAACTCTTCTTCCGACACGATCGAGCTTTCGCGGAGCCAGCGCTCGAAGGAGCTGCGGAGCGCGGTCTCCGCCTCCTCGCGCATGCCCTGCGCCATGCCGGCGGCATTGGTCATGAGCTTCGCGAGATCGTCGAAGAGTGTCGAGCGGCTCTGCATGGCATCCTCCCGGGGTCACTTCACCCTTTCTGCCATGACAGGCCCGCGCGCCCCTTGCAAGCCGCGGCAACCCGGCCGGGCCCCGACCCTCCTCCCTGACCCTGGGCCTGGGCCCTGGGCCTTGACAGCGGCGCGCCCCTCCCCCAGCGATCCTGCCAGATGCCGAGCTGCCCCAGGACGCCCCTATAGGACGCTGCCATGCTGGCCCTGCCTTTCCCGCAGATCGACCCCGCGCTCTTCACGCTCGAAGTCGCCGGCATGGAGTTCTCGCTCCGCTGGTACGCGCTGGCCTATATCGCGGGGCTGGTGCTGGGCTGGCGGCTCTGCGTCTGGCTGATGCGCCGCCCCCGGCTCTGGCCCGGCGAGAAGGCGCCGATGACGCCGGCGCAGCCCGAGGAGCTCCTGACCTGGATGGTTCTGGGCGTGGTCCTCGGTGGGCGTCTCGGCTTCGTGCTCTTCTACACCCCTCTCCACTTCATCCAGAACCCGCTCGAGATCATCGCGATCTGGGAGGGGGGCATGTCCTTTCATGGCGGGTTTCTGGGCGTCATCGCTGCGCTTGTCCTCTATGCGCGGCGGAACGCGATCCCGGTGCTGCAGGCAGGTGACGCCGTCGCCCTCGCAGCGCCCGCGGGCATCTTCTTCGGCCGCATCGCCAACTTCATCAACGGCGAGCTCTGGGGGCGCATCACCGAGCAACCCTGGGGCATGGTCTTCCCGACCGTACCGCAAGCGCTCTGGGGCGGGCCGGAGAACCTGCCCCGCCACCCGTCTCAGCTCTACGAAGCTGCGCTCGAGGGCCTTTTCCTCTTCGCCGTGATGTGGTGGCTTGCTCTTGCGCGCGGCTGGCTGAAGCGTCCGGGCGCCATCATCGGCGTCTTCTTCATCGGCTACGGGCTCGGCCGATCCTTCGTCGAGAACTTCCGGCAGGGCGATTTCGGCTTCGTCTCGCCCGACAACCCCTGGGGCCAGGTCATCCGCTTCGGCATCGGACCCGAGGCCGCGGGGCTCACGATGGGCCAGGTGCTCTCTCTGCCGATGATCGCCATCGGCGTCGTCTTCCTCCTCTATGCCCGCCACCGGGCGCGCAACGAAGATCTGGCATGAGCGAGCCCGCCTGCAACATGGCGGAGCAGACGCCGCTCGAGGCGATCATCCGCGCAGAGATCGCCTCACGCGGCCCGATCAGCGTGGCGGAATTCATGGGGCTCGCCCTAGGCCATCCCGAACACGGCTACTACACGACCCGCGATCCGCTGGGGCGCGGAGGCGATTTCACGACCGCGCCAGAGATCAGCCAGATGTTCGGCGAGATCATCGGCCTCTGGCTCGTCAATCGGCTCGCGAGCCTGCCAGCGGAGACCCGCCCTGCACTCGTCGAACTCGGCCCCGGCCGCGGCACGCTGATGGCGGACGCCCTGCGCGCAGCGCCTGTTTTGCGCGACCTGCCACTCACCCTCGTCGAGACCTCGCCGGTACTCCGTCGCGAACAGGCAGCACGGCTGCCCGGATGCCGGCACGTCGCCGCGCTGTCGGAGGTGCCAGAGGGTCCGCTGCTGCTGGTCGCCAACGAATTCCTCGACGCCCTGCCCATCCACCAGTACCTCTCCGACGGCAAAGGCTGGCGGGAAGTGCGGGTCGGGCTCGCGCGAGAAGGCGCCCTTTCCTTCGGCCTCTCGGACCGCCTGCCCGGCCGTCGCCCAGCGCATTCAGGTGCCTGGATCGAGGAGAGCCCGGCGGCCGAGGATATCGTTGCCGAGACCGCCCGACGCGTCGCGATGCATGGTGGTGCTGCACTCTTTATCGACTACGGCTATCGCGCGGAGGACCGGCCTGAGGGCCCAACGCTGCAGGCGATACGGTCGCATGCCCGAGCCGACCCGCTAGCGGCGCCCGGCACGGCAGACCTCACCTGGCTGCCCGACTTCGACCGGCTGGCGGGGGTGGCCGCGGCGGCAGCCCCGGTATCCGTCAGCCTCGCGGAACAGGGCGCCTTCCTCGCGGCACTCGGCATCGGTCAGCGGGCCGCCACCCTCGCCCGTTCAGCACCGGGCGAGGCCGACGCCATCGCCGATGCGCTCGACCGGCTCTGCGGACCCGATGCCATGGGCAAGCGCTTCAATGTGCTGGCCATATCGCCCGAAGGCAGCCAACCTCCCGGGTTCCCGGCCTGCGCGCCGCTGCCCGGCGAGACGCAATGACCGACGCCCCCGCACCGCTGGTCCCGGTCCATGCATCCGAGCTTGGCGCTATCCGCCACGGCTTCTTCACCCGTGCCGGCGGCGTCTCGAGCGGCATCTACGAAAGCTTGAATGGCGGTCCGGGCTCGGCGGACGCATCCGACGCGGTCGCAACCAATCGCGAGCGCATCGCCGCTCATCTCGGCGCCCATTCCATCGTCTCCGTCGCTCAGGTGCACTCCCCCAGGGCAGTCATCGTCGAGCATCCCTTCGAGGGCGCACGACCCGAAGCCGATGCGATGGTCACGGCAACCCCCGGTCTCGCCCTCGGCATCCTGACCGCGGACTGCGCCCCGGTGCTTCTTGCGGACGCAGACGCCGGTGTGATCGGTGCCGCCCATGCCGGCTGGCGCGGCGCGTTCTCCGGCGTGCTCGAAGGGGTCCTCGATGCGATGGCAGAGCTCGGCGCCGACCGCGGGCGTATCACTGCCGTCATCGGTCCGACCATCTCGCAACGCGCCTACGAGGTGGGGCCCGAGTTCCTCGACCGTTTCCTCGACGAGGACCAGGAGAACGCCCGCTTCTTCGCTGCAGGCAGGCCACACCCCGAAGGCGACCGGGCGCAGTTCGACCTGCCGTCCTACGCGCTCGCCCGCCTCCGCGACGCAGGCGTGGGCGTGGCTTCCTGGACCGGCCACTGCACCCATTCCGACCCTGCCCGCTTCTTCAGCTACCGCCGGAGCAGACAGGCGGGCGAGCCCGATTACGGCCGCCTCGTCGCCGCCATCGCGCTTCCGGCAAAGCCCTGATCATGCAGCCGGCCTATGAGCGGACGCGCCGTGCACGCTCCCCGCTCAACGTCATCGTACTTCTCTTCATCCTCGCCTTCGCCGCCACCGCCGCAGCCCTCGGCGCAGAGTGGTGGTTCTTCATTCCCTTAATCCTGGCGTTCCTACCCGTCGCCGTCACGCTTTTCCACGGCAAGGACGCGCGCTTCACGGTGGATGACAGTGCCGTCTCCTGGAATGACGGCTGGCGCGGCGCGCAGGTCGCCCTCGCCGAGATCGACCATCTGCGCATCGAGAACTGGTCGGACAGCACCGATATCTACCTCGTCCTGCGTGAGGGCGGAGAGCGACGCGTCCCCGCCGTCTGCAACACCGGGCCACGGGAGAAGCTGATCACCGCCTTCGCCGACCGGGGCATCCGGATCGAGACCAAGTGACCAGAAAAGGAGCGCCCATGCTGCACTTCTCCCAAACCGAGTTCGAAGAGCGCATGGCGCGCACAAGGGCGGCGATGGCAAGTGAGGGCGTCGATGCCCTCCTGCTCTTCGCGCCGGAGAGCCAGTACTGGCTCACGGGCTACGACACTTTCGGCTACTGCTTCTTCCAGTGCCTGATCGTGAGCGAGCGCGAACCGGTGCTCCTCACCCGCTCGGCGGATCTGAGGCAGGCGGAGCTTACGAGCACGGTCAAGGACATCCGCGTCTGGCGCGACCGGGCGGGGGCGGAGCCTGCGGCAGACCTCGCAGCGTTACTCCGTGAACTGGGCCTCTCGGGCAAGCGGATCGGCTGGGAGACCGCGACCCACGGCCTGACGCATGCAAATGGCACCAAGGTCGCGGCCGCCGTCGGCGCAATCGCGACGCTCGTCGACACCTCGCCGCTCATGGGCCTCCTTCGCCTCGTCAAGTCCCCAGCCGAGATCGCGCTCACCCGTCGTGCCGGCGCGCTCGCCGACGCCGCTTACAATGCCGCCGTGGAGACAGCGGCACCGGGCGTGTCGGAAAGTGCCGTCTTGGCGGCGATGCAGGGCGCGGTGCTGGCGGGCGGCGGCGGCTATCCCGGCAACGCCTTCATCATCGGCTCGGGCGAGCGGGCGCTCCTCTGCCGCTATCAGGAGGGGCGCCGGGAGCTAGAGGCAGAGGATCAGCTCAACCTCGAATGGGCGGGCGTCGCAGCGCATTACCACGCGGCCCTCTTCAAGACGCTGGTGATCGGCCGGCCCCGCCCCGCCCACGCCACCATGCACGCCGCCGCGGCCGAGGCGCTTGCGGCGTGCGAAGGGGCCTTGGCGCCCGGCCGCACGATGGGAGAAGTCTTCGACGCCCATGCCCGTACGCTCGACGCCCACGGCCTCGGTGCCCACCGCCTCAATGCCTGCGGCTACTCCCTCGGCCCCCGTTTTCCGCCCTCCTGGATGGAGGACCAGATGTTCTACGAGGCTGCGCCGACGGTGATCGAACCCGGCATGGTCTTCTTTCTGCACATGATCCTGATGGACAGCGACAGCGCCACGGCCATGTGCCTCGGTCGCACATCGCTGGTGACCGACGGCGCCGCCGAGCCGCTTAGCCAGATGCCCCTCGAGATGACCGTGCTCTGATGCCGACCGCGCTCAGCGCAGGAGCGGCAGCAGAACGATGTCGATTTCGCGCGGCTCGCCCAACGGCGCCTCTGGCCTGAGGGTCAGGACATCGCCGTTGCGCGCGCAGTCTGACGTGGCGCAACGAAACCCGCGGGCCTCCACGATGTCGAGCCCGGGATCGCCGCGCACCGTGATCACGCCGGCTGCCATGGCGAGGCGGGCGGGGTCGAGCACGAGCCGGTTGGGCAAGCCATTCGTGAGATCGATGGCCTCGACCCCTTCCATCTGCGTCGCCGAGAAAGCGACGCTGCCCCCGCGCGAGAGGGTGACTTTGGACCCGCGCAGCTTCGCATCCGCCGCACCGGGGTAGCTGGCGAGCGCCGTCATGCGCGCATCCCAAAGAAAGCCGGGCGCTGGCAGGAGGCCGACCTCCACGCCCGCCTCGAACTGCAGGATCCGGTAATGCCCGTCCGGTGCCGGCACGAGCGCGCGCGCCGCGCCACCGACGACCTCCAGCCGCCAGCCGGCGCTGCCGTCGAGCCAGACGCGGTCGCCGATATCGCCGCGCACGCGCACCGGCCTGCCGGCGATCAGGCGGCCATCGGCGCGCACGACCAGAGTGTTCTGCCACCCATCCGCCAGATCGATCGCATCGGCACGCACGCGGATATCCGTGCCGAGATGGTAGAAGGCATCTCCCTTCGAGCGCACCCAGACGGGCCTGCGATCCGGCGACGGCGGTTCGAGCTGCCAGGACGGCTCGGGGAGCATCGCCGCCGGTGCGGTCAGGGTAATGCGGGGGCCGAGATCACTGCCCCCCGCCAACCAGACGCGCCCATCGGCGTCACCCTCCGGAGCATCACGGCCACCGATCTGCCAGCAGCCGGGCTGCGCGAGCGCCACCCGATCCTCGGCATCGGCCATCACGTCGAGACGCACGTCGCCTTCGTCCAGGAGATCGAGCAGATCGATCTCGAGCAGATCGGTCTTTGCATTGCGCAGATCGAAGCGGCGCACGCGCTCGCCTGCCGCATCGCCGCTGAGGCGGATGACGGTGGCGGGGCGATCTGCCGTCTCATCCGGCGCCGGTGCGTCCCAAGCGTCCGCGAACGCGGAGACGCCCGCGTGGGGCGCGACCGTCGCTGGTGCACCCGGATGGCCGACGCGGGAGGGCCAGTCCGCGGTCGTGACCACGCTCTCCACCGGTCCGTGCCAGACGGTCACATCGAGCGGAAGAATGATCGTATAGTCTCCCCCCCAGTCCGATGCCGTCAGGCGCTGCCGCTCCCCTGGCTCGAGTGTGGCGGTCCACTCCAGCGCTGGATCGAGAATGACCACATCGAAAAAGTCGGCGACGATTTCGAGCTCGCCATACTCCAGTTTCGAGAAGTAGCGGGCGAGAGGGGCGATGACGTCGAATGTGCCATTGGCGACGTTCACGATCTCCAGTGATCGAAACCGATCCCCACCGAGGACCATCGTTGCCGGTCCGTCGAACCGGAGCGTGTCGACGCCGCCGCGCCCGTCATAGGATCCGGAGTAGGGCGAGCGGTCCCGACGGATCGAGACGGGGTTCCCGCGGCCGGGGACCTGTCCGAAGAAACCGGGCTGGCTGGACGCGACGCAGTCCCGGATGGCACGCTCCTGCGCCTCGCGCAGCGCGCCGGGCTCGAGCAGCGCCGCGCGTTCGCGCGCGACCTGCGCAATGCTCGCGACACCATCGCTGCCCTCGATGGCGAGGGAGCCGTCAATACCCACCACGGCGAAGCGACCGATCGAGAGACGCTCCCCGGGATCGAGTTCGAGGTTCAGGATCTCGTTGCTAGATGCCGAGAGGTTGTCGATTGGCTCGATCGTGACGCTGGCCCCCGGCAGCACCGCATCGCCGCTCTGGAGGCTGCGGATCGCATAGCCCTGAGCCGGTGCCGGTACGATATCCGACGTGCTCGGCTCGAAGCTCCAGATGGCGCCGAGGGGCTGTTCTATCGCGAGCAAGCGATCGCCCTCGAACCGCGCCTCGAGCCCGCCGGCGGCGCTCGAGAGAAAGAAACGCGCGCGGAGCGCGCTGCCATCCGGCAGCCCTGTCTCGGCCGTTACCAGCAGATCGCCGCAGTCCCGAGCGGATGCGAAAACCCACCGGGCGTCGGGCCGCAGGACAACCGGCTCTGTGATGCAGTGCGCCGCCTCAACCGGCTCGGCAGCCTTCGGTGCGCTCTTCTCCGCATCCGCGGCTGGCAGCAGCACAGCCGATACCAGCAGCGCGTCGCGAAACGCGCGATTCCAGCTCGAAAATCTCATGATATCCCCCCACGCAATCATTCAGCGAATGAGGGAAGCCTAGTCGTCGATGATCTTTGTCGCCACAACGCGCATCAACGACGTTGGGTCATGCCAACCTATGGTTGAGATCCGCCGGGCCGCCGTAGCGCTAACCCGTCTCCTCGGGCAGCACTTCGAAGGGAACGCCCGGCACGGTCTTGGCCGCACGGATCACCAGCGAGGTCTTCACGCTCGCGACATTGGGCGCGGTCGTCAGTTCATTGGTGAGGAAGTTCTGGAAGGCCGAGAGGCTGGGTGCGACGCATTTGAGGAGGAAGTCGATCTCGCCGTTGAGCATGTGGCACTCGCGCACGAGCGGCCATTCCTCGCAGCGCGCCTCGAAGGCCGCGAGGTCCTCGCCGGCCTGGCTCTTGAGGCTGACCATGGCGAAGACTGCCACCTCGAAGCCCAGCGCCCGGGCATTGACCTCGGCATGATAGCCCTCGATCAACCCGCTTTCCTCGAGCCCCCGCACACGGCGGAGGCAGGGCGGGGCGGAAATGCCGACACGGCGCGACAGCTCCACGTTCGTCATCCGCCCATCCGCCTGAAGCTCCGCGAGGATGTGGCGGTCGATGGGGTCCAGCTTGGAAGCGGGCATGCAAAATCCTAGGGTCGTCAGCGCTTCGGAAAGCGCGCCCTCACACGCGGGTGCGCTGCAACGCGCCTTACGTGAAGCCTGCGCCGATGGCAAGAATCTTGCGGAGGGGCGCAAGAAATGAACAGAAAAGCGTCACATGGTGATGAAACGCCGATCTCTTCGGCGTTGGACGTCACGGTGCTGACGGATGGGCGCGCCGGCAACCGCGCGCAGGCGCTCGGTCTGGCGGAAGCTCTGGTGCGCCTCGGGCCGGCCACGATCCAAGAACGGACCGTCGTGCTGCGCCGCCCTTTCGACCTGATGCCGGCGGGTCTCTGGCACGCGCTGCGCCCTCTGCCGGGCTGGCCGGCGATGGCGCTGCGCGATGGCTCCGCCGCCCTCGCGCCGCTCGGCCCGCAACCGCTCCTGATCGGCGCCGGGCGGCGGGCGGCTCCGATTGTCGCAGCACTCGCGCGGCGGACCGGCGCGCCGAGCGTCCAGCTCCTCGACCCGCAGATCGATCCGGGCGCCTTCTCCCTCGTCGCCGCACCCGCGCATGATGGCCTCCGCGCGCCAAACGCCGTGACCACGCTCGGCGCCGTTGGGCGCGTGACGGCCGAGAGCATCACCGCCGCCCGGGCCGCGCTGCCGGCAGCACTTGTAGCCGAGATCAAGGCATTGCCCCGCCCGCGCATCGGCATCCTCCTCGGCGGCAACTCGCGCAGCGCCCGCTGGTCCGCCGAAGAGGTGGAGGGCTTCATCGCCGCGTGCCGGCACCTCGCAGCAGAGGGCCAAGCGCTCGCCATCACCCCCTCCCGCCGCACCGATCCGTCCGTGATTGCCGCGCTTCGGGAGGCGTTGCGTGGCGAGGGTCATTACCTCTGGGACGAGAACGCGACCAATCCCTACCCCGGCATGCTGGGACTGGTGGACGCAGTGCTGGTGACGGCGGACAGCGTCAACATGGCCTCCGAGGCGGCAGCAAGCGGCCTGCCGCTCCATGTCTTCCCCATCGCCCATCTCGACCGGAAGCTTCGCGCGTTCCACGATGCGCTGAGGGCCCAAGGCGCAAGCCGCACCTTCGAAGGACGGATCGAGCACTGGTCCTATCCGCCGCTGGCGGAGGCGGACAGGCTCGCAGCGGTCGTTGCCGACCGCTTGCTGCCCGACTGGCCAACGGACAAGGCCCAGCCAGCGCCCGACAGCAGGGGCCGATAGCCGCAACGCACACGGAGCCGCGATATCCCCTTTTTCGCCGTCGCCGCGTACCGTATCTCTCGATCAACATTCGAAACTGAAAAGACGCGGCGGCTGCGGGCGCACAGGGTCGGGCGAGAGGAGCGAGCAAGATGGCGGACGACGGCGCAGGCAAGACGCGGCATACCCGCGTGCTCATCATCGGCTCGGGTCCGGCCGGCTACACGGCGGCGGTCTATGCTGCGCGAGCGCTCCTCGACCCCGTGCTGATCCAGGGCATCCAGCCCGGCGGACAGCTCACGATCACGACCGATGTCGAAAACTGGCCCGGCCTCGTCACGACCCAGGGCCCCGAGCTGATGCAGCAGATGGAGGCGCATGCCGTCGCGACGGGGACCGAGGTCGTGGCGGATCATGTCTCGAGCCTCGACGTCTCCGCCCGTCCCTTCCGCGCCGAGACCGACAGCGGCACGGTCTGGACCGCGGATGCGGTGATCCTCGCGACGGGGGCGCAGGCGCGCTGGCTCGGCCTCGAGAGCGAGCAGAAGTTCATGGGACAGGGCGTGAGCGCCTGCGCCACCTGCGACGGCTTCTTCTATCGCGGGCGCGAGGTAATCGTGGTCGGTGGCGGCAACACGGCGGTCGAGGAAGCGCTCTATCTCGCCAACCTCGCCTCCAAGGTCACGCTGGTGCATCGGCGGGACAGCCTGCGCGCCGAGCAGATCCTCCAGCGCCGGCTCCTCAACCACCCGAAGGTCGAGGTGATCTGGGACCACACGGTCGACGAGATCCTCGGGACGATGACCGATGGGGTGACCGGCGCCCGGCTGGCCCATGCGAAGACCGGCGAGACGCGGGAGGTCGAGGCTGCAGGCGTCTTCATCGCCATCGGGCACGCCCCTGCCTCGCAACTTGTGGCCGAGCAGGTCGAGACGCATCACGGCGGCTATGTGGTGACGAAACCGGACTCGACCGCGACCGAGATCCCGGGCCTCTTCGCCGCGGGCGACGTCACCGACCACATCTACCGCCAGGCGGTGACGTCGGCCGGCATGGGCTGCATGGCCGCGCTGGAGGCCGAGCGCTTCCTCGCCGAACTGGCGGATGCATCGAGCGCGAGCGCCGCGGCGGAATAGCAGGCTCCGGCGACGCTGACGGGCGCGTCAGCGGTAGTTCTTGCGGCGCAGCATGCTGCGCGTCCATAAGGCGGCTGTCGCCTCGAGCGGGCGGCGATCCTCGCCCTATCGCGGACAGACAGCATGACGGAAACCCAGGCGCCGACGGCCTTCGAGCGCTTCTCGCAAAGCCCGGTCGCAACAGTCGTCTCGGCCCTGCTGATCGTCGGCGTGCTGACGCTGCACACGTTCCCGCTCTATTGGACCGCGAACGAGATCTATTACTTCGAACTCAGCCGCTTCAACTTCGACAGCTCGGGGTTTGGGGAGTTTCACAGCATCTCCGGCGGGAGCTATGCGCGCTTCCTGCCGTTCTTCGCGCTTGGCCTGATCCAGGAATTGATCGGCCGGGAAGCGGCCTTCGTGCTGATGCGGCTGGTGCTGCTCGGCACCTATGCCGCCGCCTTCATCGCGCTGTCGCGGGCATTAGGGCTGCACTTTCTGGTGATGCCCATCGCCCTCATCATCTTCATCTTTCTGGGGGAGGAGTTCTTCTCGGGCTCCTACTTGTTCGGCAGCACGGAGTCGAAGGGCTTCTCCTATGCGGTCGTGATCTTCGGGATCGCGGCGATGCTGAGGGGCAAGGCGCTGTCCTCGGCGCTGATCATGGCGCTCGCCACCTATTTCCACTTCCTGATCGGCGGCTTCTGGTTCGGCGGCGCTTTGCTGCTCGGCCTGCTCCTGCGCCAGCGCATCATGGAGCTGGCGAAGGCGACGGGGGTCTTCGTCCTGATCGTCTCGCCGCTCGTCATCGCTCTGGTGAGCGAGCAGCTTCTGAGCGCGGCGCCGGAAATGAGCGATCTGGGCGCCTCTATCAACGACATCTACGCGTCCCGCAACATCCATCACGTGTTGCCGTTCCTGAACCTCGGCGGCTTCGCCTTCTCCTGGTTTCCGGGTGTCGTGCTTCTGGCGGCGACGGGCTGCGCGCTCGCGATGCTGTGGTTCATGGATCGAGATGGACCGATCTCGGTCATGTACCCGTGGCTTCTGTTGCTTCACGTCTATCTGCTGGTGGCGCTTGGGCTCGCGGCACTGGACCGCGAAACAAACCTCCTCGTGCCCTTCTATATCTTCCGGCCGAATTCGCTCGTCCTCCTCTTCTCCGTCATCGCGATCCTCGCCGCCACGATCCGGCTCTCCCGCGCGTCGTCGGTGGCGTTGCCGGTCCTTTTGCTGATCTTCGGCGCGCTGATCGTTGGCGAGCGGGTGCCTGTCATGGCAAAAAGCCTGCTCGAGGACCGCGCGAACCTCTGGAGGCTGGACGCCTCAGCCAATGTGGACGAGCGGGCGGCGATGGCGTGGATCGAGCAGGAGACGGCGCGAGATGCGGTGGTGGTGTTCGAGGGCACGCCGCACACGGACTGGAACCCGCCCTGGATGGCGCTGGAAGCGATTACCGGGCGGCCAAGCCTCGTCGTCTACAAATTCGTGCCCGTCACCAAGCCGACGCTGGCCGAGTGGTATCGGCGGGTCTTGTGGCGCGACGCGGTCTTTGGCGGGGCGTGCGCGCGTCTTGCGGACTATCCGGTAAGCTTCCTCGTGACCCTCTCCGCCGAGAGCCGGGAGCGAATGTCGCGTTGCGGCAGCGTGACCTTCCAGTCGGGATCGGTCGCCATCGTCGATGTGCGGCAGCGGACGGGGCAGTGAGCGCCCCGGCGCGGGCGACCAGGGCGCCATATTACCTCACATGCTTACGTCATGCGCGAGCTTGACCCGTCGAGCCGTGACCGGTGGCGCTGGATCGCCGGGACGAGCCCGGCAGTGACGGTAGAAAGCGTCTGAGCCGGACCAACAGTCCGCTCAGTCGCCTGAGAAGCGGTTGTTCTTCGGAAAGCCGCGCGGGGCCATGCGGCCGGCAGTGGCGCGTTTGGCGATGTAGTCGGCGAGGTCCGCTTCCGTCACTGTCCGGGTCCGCTCACCCATGGGCCAGCTAAGCCCCTGCGCAAGCGCAAAGATGCGAACGTCCGACAGCCCGCCATCCTTGTATTTCTGGAGCCGCACGCCCTTGCCCCGTCCCATCTGCGGAACTTCGTCGAGCGGAAAGACGACGAGCTTACGGTTCTGCCCGACGACCGCGACATGGTCGCCCTGCACCGGAGCGACGGCGGCGAGGCGGGCGGGGGCCTTCACATTCAGCACCACGCGGCCCGCGCGGGTCTGGGCCAGCGCATCGTCGGCGGCAAGGATGAAGCCGTCCCCGGCCGTGGAGGCGATGAGGTAGCGGGCCTCGGCCACATGCGCGAAAAGGTCCACGATCTCTGCGTCCTGCGCGAGGTCGACCATCAGTCGCAGCGGCTCGCCCATACCGCGCCCGCCGGGCAGGCGGTCGACACCGAGGGTAAAGACGCGGCCGTCCGAGGCAAAGGCCAGCAGACGATCTGTCGACTGCGCATGGAAGGCGAAGCGCGGCCCGTCCCCGTCCTTGAACTTGAAGTCCTGGGCGAGGTCCTGATGGCCGCGCATCGCCCGGATCCAGCCCTGTTCCGAGCAGACGACGGTGACGGGTTCGCGCTCGACGAGGCTGGTGGCGTCGATCTCCGCGACCTTGGGCGCTTCGGCAAACCCGGTGCGCCGGGCGCCCGGGGGCCAGGGGACGGTGCTGCGCTTGGCCTCGGCCAAGGCGCCCGCCTCGGTAATGCCTGCGAGGGCCCGGGGGGTACCGTGCTTGCCCGCCAACTCCTTGATCTGGCTCGCGATCCGCTCCCATTGCTGCGCCTCGTCGGCGAGTAGCGCCTCGAGCCCGGTCTGCTCTTCGATGAGCCGGTCGCGCTCCGCCCGGATCTCCATCTCTTCGAGACGGCGGAGAGAGCGGAGGCGCATGTTAAGGATCGCCTCAGCCTGCACATCCGTCAGCCGAGCGGGGCCGGCGCCCTCGACCACAGCCCAGTCCTCGGCCATCAGCGCCTGTTTCGGCTCGTCCTCGTTGCGGATGATCTCGATCACGCGGTCGAGGTTGAGATAGGCGATGAGGTAGCCGCCCAGCACCTCGAGCCGGGTCGCGATCTTGGCGAGGCGATGGCGGGAGCGGCGCTGGAGGACGTTGCGGCGGTGGTCGAGCCAGGCGCGCATGACTTCCGGCAGGGAGCAGACGCGCGGCGTGCGCCCGTCGATCAGCACATTCATGTTGAGGCTGACGCGAAGCTCGAGATCGGACTGGCGGAAGAGCGTTTCCATGAGCGCGGCGGGGTCGATCCCGCGGGCGCGGGGCTCAAGCACGAGGCGGATATCCTCCGCACTCTCGTCGCGCACATCGCCAAGGGCCGTGACCTTTTTCGAGGTTACGAGTTCCGCAAGCCGTTCCACCAGCTTGGATTTCTGGACCTGATAGGGGATCTCGGTGACGACGATCTGCCAGGTACCGCGGCCGAGATCCTCCCTCTCCCAGGCAGCCCGGAGGCGGAAGCCGCCCCGGCCCGTGCGGTAAGCGTCGAAGATGTTCTCGGCCGGCTCCACCAGCACGCCGCCCGTGGGAAAGTCGGGGCCGGGCACGAATTCGAGCAGCTTCTCGACGCTCGCATTCGGGTGCTTGATGAGGTGGAGGAGCGCGCGACAGAGCTCGGCCAGGTTATGCGGCGGGATCGAGGTCGCCATGCCGACGGCGATGCCGGCAGCACCGTTGGCCAGCAGGTTCGGGGCCGCGGCGGGCAACACCTCCGGCTCCTGCTCCGAGCCGTCGTAGTTCGGGCGGAAAGCGACCGCGTCCTCGTCGAGCCCCTCCATCATCGCCGCGGCGAAGGCCGTGAGGCGCGCCTCGGTGTAGCGCTGGGCTGCCGGGTTATCGCCGTCGATATTGCCGAAATTCCCCTGCCCGTCGACGAGCGGATAGCGCACGCTGAAATCCTGAGCGAGACGGGCGAGCGCGTCGTAGATCGCGGCGTCGCCATGGGGGTGGTAGTTCCCCATCACCTCGCCGACGATCTTGGCGCATTTGCGGAATGTGGCGGCGGGATCGAGGCGGAGGCCGCGCATGGCGAAGAGGATGCGGCGATGCACGGGCTTGAGCCCGTCGCGCGCATCGGGCAGCGCGCGGTGCATGATGGTGGAGAGCGCATAAGTGAGGTACCGCTCGGAAAGCGCGCGGTCCAAGGGCTCATGCGCCTCCGGCTCCCCGGCCCTCATATCGTCGTCGATCACATCATTAGCCATAGATGTTGTGTACCTGTGGCGCTGCCCGGCGTCCAGCGCCGTCGAACGGGCCCGACTGCGATCCGTCCCGATTTGACACGGCGCAAGGCGCGCGACGCAACGCGCGGAGAGACTGGCGCATCATGCAACCATTCGGAGACCTGTCATGGTGCCCGCGGGCTATCACGGCAGCATCGGTCGCATCGATCGGCTGCTGCGCTTCGTTCTCGGTTTCGCACTGCTCGGCTTCGCCACGCTCTCAGCTTGGGCGGCCGAGCTGGGTGCGGATGTGCAATGGGTGTCGGGCGGCATCGGCGCGGTGCTGATCGCGACGGCGTCGATCCGCTTCTGCCCGCTCTACAGGATGCTGCGGATCTGTTCTAGCTGAGGAGGTCAGGGGAGCGGGCGGCTTTTGCCGTGCTCGTCGATGGCAACGAAGGTGAAGGTGGCGTCGGTCACCTGGAGGTGCTCGCCCGATGGCTGGCGGGTGATCCAGACCTCGACGCCGATGCGCATGGAGCTGCGGCCCTCGCGCTCCATGACCGCGTGGATCGAGACGACGTCGCCGACGCGGACAGCCTTGAGGAAGGTCATGCGCTCGACGGCGACGGTGGCGACCCGGCCGCGCGCCCGGCGGCGGGCGAGGATGCTCGCGCCGAGGTCCATCTGCGCCATGAGCCAGCCACCGAAGATGTCCCCGTTCGCGTTGGTGTCCGCCGGCATGGCGATGGTCTGGAGGGTCACCTCGCTCTCCGGCCTCGGCACCGACCGTGTTGCGGTTTCCGTCATCCTGCATCCTCCCCTTGAGCGCGCCAGAGGAGCAGAGCGGCGCGGGGATTGGAAGGCGGGGCGGCAGCGGGGGCGCCGGGTGCGATGCGCCCCGGCCTCGAGCCGGGGCCTCCTGGGCGGCTGCGTTGACGGCTGCGACGGAGGCTCCGGGGAGGTTCCAGGGAGGTCCCGGGTCGAGCCCGGGACGCATCGCGCCGAGCGGCCGGCCGCTGCCTCAGCCGAGGGCGTCGCGAAGCCGGGTGAGGCGGGCCTCGACCTCGGATTGGGGACCGCCTAGGAGGAAGCGTTCGGCCTCCTCCTCCAGCAACGCCGCATTCGCGGCGAGGCGCTCGACCGAGATCCAGCGGCGCCAGTCCTCGAGGAAATCCCAGCCCGGCTCGTCGATCCGGCAATCGGGCAGGCGCCAGTGGAAGGCGGGGCGGGCGCTGTTCTTCTCGTCCGGCAGCAGCTCCGCGAGCAGCCCCGGCGCGATCTCGGCGAAGACGGGCAGCATGTCGAGCTCCATGTTGCGCGTCGGGTGGAAGCGGATGTGGTCCCCGATCAGCGTCTCGGTATCCGGCGCATAAGCCGGACGCAGGATGTGGCGCGCATAGGCGACCGAGAAGGGATCGATATAGCTCTGGAGTTGCCGGATCGGGTCGAGCCGCGCGTCGCGCCGGAGCGCAGCCGCGAGGAGGACATAGGCCCGCAGGATGCCGAGGAGATAGCCGGGGGCCGTCGAGGCCACCTCCACGTTGAGATGCATGCCGAAGCCCTGCAGCGCCGAGTGCTTCGTGCCCTCCGCCCCCGCCTCCGCGAGCGCCCGGATGAGAGGCTGGAGGCGGCCGAGCCGGTCATGGGGGATGGGCGGCGCGACGACCTCCACGGGCATGACCGAGCCCGCCAGCGAGGCGACGAGGTCGGCGATCGTCACATCGAGCCCGTCGCGCCAGCTCTCGGGCAGGTCCTCGATCTTGCCGCGAACGAAGCCCGGATGCGTCCAGCGGGCATCGAGCTCGACCGTGAACTTGCCGAGTTCATCGACGCGAACCGTGAACTGCTGGGCCGAGACGCGCTCGACCCGGGCGCCGTAGACGCGGGCGACAGTGGCGGCGGCATGCTCGGCGCCGACCCCGCCGAATTCGAGCTCGACACCGACCCGGCGCGTCTCTCCCCGCGTCCCCGTCTCAATCGGCAGGGGAGCGTCGGCGATGATCGTGGACATGGCGCCTCCCAGACACCCGGTGCGGGATTTGACGTGGCAGCGGGTTCGGATACCTCGCGCTTATGGCGCGGAAGCTGCGGGAAAGCGAGGCCAGGTGGCAGACGGCGGCGGCGGAGGAAGTGCCGACCTGTCCGCTCTGCGGCCGGCAGATCCCGCGCCATGCGCGCCAGTCGCTGCATCACCTCGTGCCGAAGCTGAAGGGCGGGGCGCATGGCGAGACCGTGCTGCTCCACCAGATCTGCCACAACGAGATCCATGCGACGCTGACCGAAGCGGAGCTTGCGCGGGACTATGCGAGCATCGAGGCGTTACGGAGCCATCCGCGGCTCGCGCGCTTCATCCGCTGGGTCGCGAAGAAGGATCCGGCCTTCCACAGTCGCAGTCAGAAGAACCCGCGCCGCAAACGACGTTGACGAGGCGCGGAGCGGGCGGCCGCGAGCGGGCGGACCTTTGAGTTGGCGACCGCAAATCCGTTCGCCGGGATCGTTACCCGCGACGCCGATCCGTCCTGCGACCTCGATCCGCTCCCAAGCGCCCCCGCCCACGATATTGTTGTCTCGTTAGAGTGAACATTATACGAACATTCTGGGTTCGGATGCGCGATCGCTCCAGTCTCGAACGTTACAGTATCAGCCCGTTCGGCCGGAACTCAGGGAGTTTCGTGGGTCGCGGCGCGATCGTCGTGCGGTTCCGGTGCGCTCTGCGAACCATCCTTTGTCGCCACATGCGCCTACGTCCTCGCCCTCCGCACCCTGCCGACCTAGATCGCCGCGGGGTGCTGCAGGCGGGAGATCACGATGGCAGAGAAAAGCGTCCTCATCACGGGTTGTTCCACGGGGATCGGCCATCACGCGGCGCATGCGCTGAAGGCGCGCGGCTGGCGCGTCTTCGCCACGTGCCGAAGGGAGAGCGACTGTGCGCGCCTGCGGGAGGAGGGGCTCGAGAGCTTCGCGCTCGACGTGACCCTGACCCCCAGCATCGAGGCAGGGGTGGCACGGGTGCTGGAGGAGACCGGCGGCCGTCTCGACGCGCTCTTCAACAACGCAGCCCACATGATGCCGGGGGCCATCGAGGATCTGCCGACGCAGGGGCTCCGCGAGATCTTCGAGGCGAACTTCTTCGGCTGGCACACGCTCACGCAGGCCGTCCTGCCGACCATGCGCGCGCAGGGGCACGGGCGCATCCTGCAGAACTCGAGCATCCTTGGCTTCGCCGCCCTGCCGATGCGCGGTGCCTATAACAGCACCAAGTTCGCGCTCGAGGGCTACTCGGACACCCTTCGGCTCGAACTCGCGCCCGCAGGCATTCATGTCATGTTGCTCGAGCCCGGACCGATTGGCACGGCGATCCGGCAGAACGCTCAGGGCCACTATGCCCGATGGACGCGGAAGGACGGCGCCTGGGCGCGGTTCTATCGCGAGGAGCTCGAGCCCCGTCTCTACGACACCAGCGACAAGAAGGATTTCGGGGAGCTGACCTGCGAGGCGACGACCAAGAAGGTCATCCACGCGCTGGAGGCGCCGACACCGCGGCTCCACTACCCCGTCACCTTCCCGACCTGGGCCATGGTCTTCGCCCGGCGCCTGTTCCCTGCGCGCTTCAACGACAAGGTGATCCTGGCAGCCGAGCTTCGGAAACCGAGCACGCCGCGCGCCGAGGGACGGGCGACATAGCGCCGCGGCGGGTGCCGCCTTTCGCCATTCTGTGACCTCGCGCGTCGGGGCGCTATGTCGCGCACGATGACACAGACACTCACCGTTCTGGGCGTCGGGGCCTGCATTGCCGTCCTCATCGTCCTCGCCATCGGCGTCGGCGGCTTCGGCTCGGGCAAGGCGAGCCCGAGCTTCAGCCAGAAGATGATGCGCCTGCGCGTCGCCGCCCAAGCCGTCGCCGTCGTGCTGCTGGTCGCGCTCGCGCTTGTCAGCCAGAGCGGGGAATGACAGACCGACGGGCCTGAAGCGGGAGGAGCCGGCATGGTCGTTCTGAACAAGATCTACACGCGCACGGGCGATAAGGGGGAGACGGCGCTGGGCGACGGCAGCCGGGTTGCGAAGAACAGCGCCCGCGTCAGCGCCTATGGCACGGTCGATGAACTGAATGCGACGCTCGGCATGGCGCGGCTCCATGCCGAGGGGCTGCTGGCCGAACAGATCGCGCGGATACAGAACGATCTCTTCGATCTCGGCGCCGATCTCTGCACGCCCGATATGGAGCGGGACGGGGAGCGGGAGTATCCGCCGCTGCGCATGGCCGCCTCGCAGGTCGACCGGCTGGAGGCTGAGATCGATGCGATGAACGCGCGGCTGACGCCGCTCCGCTCCTTCATCCTCCCCGGCGGCTCGGCGCTCGCGGCGCATCTCCATCTCTGCCGCACGGTCTGCCGGCGCGCGGAGCGCATGACCATCGCGCTCACGGCGAGCGAAGGGGTGAACGAAGCGGCGCTCAAATATCTCAACCGCCTCTCCGACTGGTTCTTCGTCGCCGGCCGCATCGCCAACGACGACGGCAAGGCCGACATTCTATGGGTCCCCGGCAAGAACCGCTGAGCGACGCGCTTACCGACGCGCTGGCGGAGGTTTGGTCCTCCGTCGTCCATCTACGCCAGCCCAAGGATCTCGAGGGCTGGCACGTCGTGGCGCGCGAGGCAAAGGAACGGATCCTCTCCCGCCGGAGGCAGGATCTGACGCCTCAGGATCTCCACGACTACGTGGAGGACGGGCCCAACGAGCTGCCGCTTCCCGAGGCGCAGTGGTTCTTGCCGGCGCTCTGCGAGCATATCGCGCGCGGGGAGCATTGCCGTGGTGCTCTCGGCTGGTCGTTCGCGCTCTCGCTCCTGCCGCGCAGCGGGTTTCCGGAGCGTTGGCCCGACCGGCCGGTGGCGGCAGTCAGGGCGTTCGTAGCAGCGCTTGTCACCGACTACCTCGAACATCCCGATGCCTGAAGCGCTGCCTTTGCGGACGATTTGCGCGGGCCGGGCCTGCCGGTGTTCCTCTCCATGGCGGATGAGGGCTGTGTCGGTGTCGAGGCGGTGTTCGCCGGCGCGGAGGCTGCGCCCGAGGCCGCGCGGACGCGGGAGATCGCGCGCTGGACAGTCGGGAACTACGCCGCGCCCTATGCCGCGCAGGGCCAACCGGGGTTCGAGGCGGTCGCGGAGTATCTCGCGGCCGATACTTTCGTCTCGCCAAAGGCTATGGATGTCACGAAGTGTTGGCTGGTTCTTCAGGAACCTTGGGTGATGATCCCGCGCGCCCTCGAACGGGAGACGGAGCCGGAATGGCAGGATGTGTTGGACGAGGCGGCGACGCTTTGGGCGGCGGCGGCGCGGGATGGGCGCGAAGGACGCGCGGTCTCGCCCTGGCGCTCGCGGTCGCGCTATCTGCGCCGGTATCGGCAGAAGCGGCGCCAGCGGTCTGGCCGGGGCCCGACGACGGGCTGAGGGCGGTGCCGGCAGGCGCGCTTGCCCCGGAGCGGGCACCGGCGGCGGCGAAGCGGCGGGAGCGGGATGTGGCGGCGCTGGCCAAGGGCGCGCGGATCTGCGGGCTCATCAAGACTGCCGCGAGCGAGCACGGTCTGCCGCCACCCTTCTTCGCGCGGCTGATCTGGAAGGAAAGCCGGTTCGATGCGAAGGCGCTGAGCCCAAAGGGGGCGCAGGGGATCGCGCAGTTCATGCCGGCGACCGCGAAGCTCGTGGGGCTCGCCGATCCGTGGGACCCGGCGCAGGCCATCCCGGCCTCGGCCTCGCATCTTCGCGATCTGCGCAATGCGCTCGGCAACTGGGGGCTGGCGGCGGCCGCCTATAATGCGGGCGAGGGGCGGGTGGACCGGTGGCTGCGGGGCCGCTCGGGGCTGCCCGGCGAGACGCGGGACTATGTCTATTCCATCACCGGGGAGCCGGCGGAGTTCTTCCGCAAGCGCGCGGCCCGGATGCCGGATCGCCCGCTCGCAAAGAACACGAGCTTCGATGCCGCCTGTGCAGCACTGCCGATCATCCGCACGCGCTCGGTCTTCGGCACGCCGCGCCTGCCCTGGGGCGCGCAGGTCGCGGGCAACATCAATCGCAGCCGGGCGGTCGCGCAGATGAGCCGGATCAAGCGCCGCTATGCGCGCGCCATCGGCGGCGCGACGATGCAGCTTGTGCCGAAGCGGGGGCCGCGGGGCACGCGCCCGCTCTGGTCCGGTCAGGCGGGCGCGAAGTCGCGGCGCGAGGCATCGCGCATCTGCCGCCGCATCAAGACCGCGGGCGGAAGCTGCGTCGTGAGGAAGAACTGAACGCGACCTTCGCGTTCACCGAACCCTGATCGTTCAGGCGAAATCACTCCGTCGCGGGCACGAGATCGAGGACGCGCTTAGGCTCACCACCAACGGTGAGCTGCAGCTCGGGCGAGGTCTCCTCACCGCTGCTGAGCAAGATGGTTCCGATGCCGACGACGAGAATGCAGATGCCGACGCCGAGCGCTGCCCAATCCCGGGTGCGGTGGCCAAACCGTACGCGCGGAAACTCCGCCATGACACTACCTCCGATAGATCGCCTCAGAAGCCATCAATCAGGGGTAGAGTCAATGTCGGAGTGCGCGGCAGCATAGGGCTGACGGAGCGCCCGCAGCCTTCTAGTCCGCAGGTTTCTAGTCCGCAGCCTTCTAGTCCGCGGGGGCAAGACCCTCGAAGAGAGCGCCCAGCCCCTCGCCCTGGATTATGTCGATGATGACGCCGCCTTCCTCGCTGGCCAGATCGACGACGCCAAGCGCCACCACGATCAGGGCCGCGCCAAGGGCCACCTGATCTATCGTGATCGCACCGTCGGTCGATCCAAGGAATGCGCGCATGGCTGTCCTCCGTTGCGCTGCAAGAATCAGTCCCTGCTCCCCGGCGTCAAGGTAACAGTTTCGGCATCCGTTGCGCAGCGCCCGATTTCAAGGAAAGCGTGATCGCGACGACGCTCGGTCGCATGCGGGCCCGTCTTGTGCTGACGCGCGCGATATGGGAGCAGCATCCGGCCAATGGTAGCCGGGGAAATGCCGCGGTCGAAAACGGCCGCCGAAAGGAGAACGCGATGAAGGTGCTGGTGCCCGTCAAACGCGTGATCGACTATAACGTGAAGGTCCGCGTCAAGTCGGACAACACCGGCGTCGATCTCGCCAACGTGAAGATGTCGATGAACCCGTTCGACGAGATTGCGGTCGAGGCCGCGATCCGCCTCAAGGAAGCGGGCAAGGCGAGCGAGATCGTCGCGGTCTCGATCGGCGTTGCGAAGGCGCAGGAGACGCTGCGCACCGCGCTGGCCATGGGTGCGGACCGGGCGATCCTGATCGAGGCTGCGGACAATGCCGAGACGGATATCGAGCCGTTGGCGGTCGCCAAGCTCCTGAAGGGCGTGATCGAGGCGGAAGAGCCGGGTCTCGTGATCGCGGGCAAGCAGGCGATCGACAACGATCTCAACGCGACGGGCCAGATGCTCTCGGCGCTCCTCGGCTGGTCGCAGGCGACCTATGCCTCGGAGATCGAGGTCGAGGGCGATGGTGCCACCGTGACCCGCGAAGTCGATGGCGGTCTCCAGACCATCAAGGTCAAGATGCCGGCGATCATCACGGTGGATCTGCGCCTCTGCGAGCCGCGCTATGCGTCGCTGCCGAACATCATGAAGGCGAAGAAGAAGCCGCTCGAGACGAAGAAGCCCGAGGATTACGGCGTGGACGTCGCGCCGCGGCTATCCGTCGTCTCCGTCGGCGAGCCGCCGGCCCGTAAGGCTGGCGTCAAGGTGGGCTCGGTCGACGAGCTCGTGGAGAAGCTGAAGACGGAAGCGGGGGTTCTCTGATGTCGGTTCTTCTGATCGCCGAGGTGAGCCGGGGCCAGCTCGCATCCGACTCCACCGCGAAGGCCATCACCGCGGCCAAGGCGCTGGGCGATGTCACCGTCCTCTGCGCCTCCGAAGGCTCGGACGCGGCGGCAAAGGAATGCGCGGCGTTCGATGGCGTGGCCAAGGTGCTCTCCGCCGATGACGCGATGTATGGCAACCAGCTCGCCGAGCCGCTGGCCGACCTGATCGTCGGTCTCGCTGGCGACTACACGCACATCATGGCGCCGGCGACGGTGGCGATGAAGAACGTGCTGCCGCGGGTCGCAGCCCTCCTCGACGTGATGGTGATCACGGATGTGCAGGAGATCGTGGACGGGGACACCTATATCCGGCCCATCTACGCCGGCAACGCGATCCAGACCGTGAAGTCTGGCGACGCGAAGAAGGTCGTCTCGATCCGGACGGCCAGCTTCGATGCGGCAGGCGCGGGCGGCTCGGCACCGGTCGAGAACGTCTCGGCGGCGTCGAACCCCGGGCTCTCGGAATGGGTCGAGGACAAGGTCGTGGCCTCGGACCGGCCGGAGCTGACCTCCGCCAAGGTGGTGATCTCCGGTGGCCGCGGGATCGGCTCGAAGGAGAATTTCGCGCTGATCGAGAAGGTGGCGGACAAGCTGGGGGCGGCCACGGGTGCGTCCCGCGCGGCAGTGGACTCGGGCTATGCGCCGAACGACTGGCAGGTCGGCCAGACCGGCAAGGTGGTGGCACCGGATCTCTACATCGCCGTCGGCATCTCCGGCGCGATCCAGCACCTTGCGGGCATGAAGGACTCGAAGGTCATCGTCGCGATCAACAAGGACGACGAGGCCCCGATCTTCCAGGTCGCGGATTACGGCCTCGTGGGCGACCTCTTCGACATCATGCCGGAACTCGAAGGCAAGCTGAGCTGAGCCTGGCGTGAAGGCCTGCGAAACTGCTGAGGGTCCCGTGGCGACGCGGGACCTTCATTCGTAACGAAGCTCGATCTCGTAGCCGCAGCTTGCATTCTCCTCCGCCGCGACCTTCACGCCCACGGCAGCGTTTCCAGCGACAATGACGGCGTTCGATGCGGCCTCCCCTATCGCCGGGGCGGAGCGCTGGATCTCGAGCCGGCTGCCGTGCTCGTCGAGGAGCGACATGACGCATTGCTGATAGCCGGAGAAGTTTCCCTCCCCGCTCAGCAGCCGCCAGACATAGCGGAGTTCGCGCGTCCCCTCCCGGATCGGCGCTTCAAAGAGATCGATATCCCCGTGCTCGACGAGGCCGGAATAAGCGCTGCCAACCTCGATGATGTTGGCGCCGCGGGGATGATCGTTCGGCTCAACCTCCGCGCCCGCGGCGATGGCAACGGCGCCGGCGACCGAGGCAGCACTCGCATCGCCGGATGCCACCGCCCTGCCTGTGCTCGCAGGCGCCGACGGTGCCGCTGCTTTCGGAATGAAGGTCGGCGAGGCGAGGAACCCGCAGCCCACGATGAAGACGAGCAGGCCGCCGGAGGATGCGTTGAACTTGAGCCCGAAGAGCTCGATCTTCGTCTCCCCGTCGCTGGGTGGCGGACGGAGCAGCATATAGAGGCCAACGAGGGCGAAGACGCCGCCGAAGACCATCAGGATCGTGATCTGCGTCCAGTCGAGCGGCTGGAGCATCGTGTCCTCCTCGCACAGTTCCCGGAGCATGCCGTTGCGAAAGGTTGCAGGCAATGCGTGTAAGCCCTGCGAGGACAACGGAGGCGGCACCGTCGCCCTTGCCAAGGCATGCAGGGCGCCGATATGGTTATGTTGCGTTGCACAATAACGAAGGGCGCTGAAGCGCTTCTCGGGGGGAAGAGCCATGGAGATCCGCAGGATTGGCGTCATCGGCGCCGGGCAGATGGGGACGGGCATCGCGCAGGTGTTCGCTCAGGCCGATTTCGAGGTTCTGCTCAACGATGTGAACCCCGCGGCCATGCAGTCGGCGATCGAACGGATCGAGCAGGGCTATGGCCGGCTGGTCAAGCGGGGCAAGCTCGACGAGACGACCGCCTCCGCCGCGCTCGGCCGGATCGCGACGACGACGGCGACCGAGGAGATCGCGCAGACCGACGTGGTGATCGAGGCCGCGACCGAGAACGAGGCGGTCAAGCTCAAGATCTTCGAGGCGCTGCGCCCGCATCTGGCGGCCCACACGATCCTGACCTCGAACACCTCCTCGATCTCGATCACGCGGCTTGCCTCGGCCACGGACCGCCCGGAGCGGTTCATGGGGTTCCATTTCATGAACCCCGTGCCGGTGATGCAGCTCGTGGAGCTTGTGCGCGGCATCGCGACGGATGACGAGACCTTCTCCCGCATCCGGGCGCTGGTCGAGGCCATCGGCAAGACGCCAGCGAATGCCGAGGACTTCCCGGCCTTCATCGTCAACCGCATCCTGCTGCCGATGATCAACGAGGCGATCTACACGCTCTACGAGGGCGTCGGGACGGTCACCTCGATCGACACGGCGATGAAGCTCGGCACGAACCACCCGATGGGCCCGCTGGAACTTGCGGATTTCATCGGGCTCGACACCTGTCTCAGCATTATGAACGTGCTGCATGACGGGCTGGCGGACACGAAGTACCGGCCCTGCCCGCTTCTGGTGAAGTATGTCGAGGCAGGCTGGCTCGGCCGCAAGACCCAGCGCGGCTTCTACGACTACCGGGGCGAGACCCCGGTGCCGACGCGCTGATCCCGCCCGGCCGCCATGGCTGAGAGCCGCTCTCTAGAGAGATCGTTCTCGCTCTACGTAATGGCGGGGTTCGTGGCGCTCTCGGCGGTGGTCCTTCTCCTCAGCACCGACCCGATACTCGACCTGATCCAGTCGACGCTCCTGCCGGTGCAGTCGCTCGAACGGCACTTCGATGCAAGGTTCGAGCGCGCGGCACTGCGCATCGGTCGACATGTCCTGATGATGGCGGCCCCCCTGACGCTGCTCGCGCTCTGGTGCTGGTCGGCGCCGCGCCCCCGCGCAGCGGTGATCCTGTGGCTCGCAGCCATCCTGCTCTGGACCGTAGGCACGATCGGGCTGGTCGGCGCACGCAATGTTGGCGACTTCTACCCGATGGCATGGGGCGTCGCCGCGGTCGGGCTCCTCAGCGCCCTGCCGGTCGCGGCGGCAGCGGCGTCGCGCGTGCCGGGGAACCCGGAAGCTCCGGGCGAAGACGCAGTGCGCTTCTTCTGGGCACTCGCCATCGGCATCCTGATCCTCGGGCTTCTCCTCAGGACACCGGGGTTCTTCCAGCCAATCCAGCGCGACGTGGCGATCTGGCTCACGATTGCCGAGAACTGGCTCGCGGGCGAGGCGCTCTATCTCGGCGGCTGGGACCACAAGCCGCCGATGGCGTTCATCCCCTGGGCCCTGCCGTTCCTGATTGCCGAGGATCTGCATCTCGGCCTCTTCGTCTTCGGCGCCGTCCTCTGGTTGCTGACCGGCCTCGGGATACTGGCGCTGGCGACCAACCTCGGCGGGCGGGGGGCGGGACTGGCGGCGCTGCTGGCCTGGGCGTTCCTCGGCAACGATCCACTGCTCGAAGCGAACCGGGCCCATGGCGAAGCGATCATCAATATCTGCGTCGTCTGGGCGCTCGCCCTGCTGTCGCGTCAGGCATGGCCAAGCCTCGCCGATACGGTCGCTGCGGGAATGCTGCTGGCCTGCACGACCCTGATGAAGCAGCACATGATCCTTGTGCCGGCAGCACTTGCCGTTCTCTACCTCGGGCGCGCCCTGGCGGCAGCACCCGCTTTGCGCGCCGCGCTCCTGCGCCACGCGGCCATTGTCTGTGGCACGATGGCGGCCATCGGGGCTGCGGCCTGGGGATTGGTCTTCGCCTATACCTGGGCGAGCGGCAGCCTGGACGCGTTCTTCTACGCCAACTTCGAGTATCTGCTGCTCTATGCGTCCGAGAACGACGGGCAGAGCGCGAGCCTCGAGCGCCTGAGCCGGGTGAACGCGATATTTCTGTTGTACCTCGCAGCGGCGCTGCTGCCCCTCGGCCTCCTGCTGCTGCGCGTGACGCGGTTCCCGGAGTCCTTCCTGTTGGCCGCCTTCCTCAGCGCCGCGGTCATCACCGTGATGCCGATGCGGTTCTACCAGCACTACATGCAGATCATGGTGCCGACGCTCTGCGTGGGACTTGCCGTGCTCCTCGGCCGCGCGTTCGCGGGCACCAAGAACGCCGCCCGGCTGCAGCTTCTGGGGGCGCTCATCCTCTGCCTGCCGATGGCATCGGTGCACGCCTTCACCAACATGACCCAGATGCCGAATCTCTCGCTCGGCTTCGCTCCGGGCCGGCACGCCGAGGCGCGCGACCTCGGCCTCAAGCTCAACGACGCAGTGAGCGAGGAGCAGGGGCTCTTTCACTACGGGTCCGAGCCCGCGATCTACCTCTATGCGGGCCAGCGATCCCCGACGCGGTTCGTATTCTCGATCCCTTTGCGCAAAGTGAGCCATCCCCGGCAGGAGATGTGGCTCGGCGAAGTGGTCGAGATGCTGGAGGCGGACCGGCCGGAGATCGTCGTCTTCTCGCGCGAGAACTACTGGGCCAAGAACGACCCGGTGACCGCCTGGGTGCTCGAACGATACGAACCGGCCACGACCTTCGGCGAGTACGAGTATTTCCACAGCTACAGGCGGCGCTGAGGCCGCGCGCGCGTCGCCGGCGGGCGGCGCTGGACGGCGTTTGGCGGGGTCGGGCGGCGCCCGATCCTTCGCAGAACGGTAACAGTCTCTTCCGGTCCTTCATATGGAACGTGCCGGTCGGCGCCTTAACTCACCGCAATCGGGCGGCTGACTGGCTCGGCCTGCCCTGTTCGGAAGGCAAACACACGGGAGAGAACCCCATGCGCCGTACCATCCTCCTCGCCGCCCCGGTCGCGGGCATGCTCGCCCTTGCAGCAGCCCCCGCTGCGGCCGAGCCCTATGTGCTCGACAAGAGCCACACCGTGATCAGCTTCCAGGTGGATCACCTCGGCTTCTCCACCGTGCATGGCGTCTTTCGCGATATCGAAGCGGATATCACCTTCGACCCCGAGGCCGTCGAGAACACGCAGGTGAGCTTCGTGGTGCAGGCGGGAAGCATCGACACCTTCTGGGCCAAGCGCGACGAGCATTTGCGCAACGCGGATTTCTTCGATGTCGAGAACCACCCGGAGATCTCCTTCGTCTCGACCAGCGTCACGCCGACGGGTGGCGACACCGCCAAGGTAGAGGGTGAGCTCACGATGCTCGGCCAGACCCAGCCCGTGACCTTCGAGGCGAAGCTCAACAAGCTCGGGCCCTCGCCCTTCAATCCGAACCAGCAGATCGCGGGCTTCACCGTCACCGGTGAGATCGACCGCACCGCCTTCGGCATGGACTATGCTGCACCCGCGGTGAGCGCCGTGATCCCGGTGCGCGTCGATCTCGAGATGAGCCCGGCGAGCTGAGGCCGTAGCGGAGCGTCCGCGCGTGCGGTTCGTTGTCACAGTCTTCGCGGCGGCGGTAGTCGTCGCGACGGCCTGGGTCGGGCGCGCGGCCGCGGATGACTGGGTGGTGGATGCGGCGGCCTCGCGCGTCGCCTTCACCTACACCTTCGGCGGGACGGAGCGTGAGGGCAGCTTCGCCCGGTTCGAGGGACGCGGCAGCTTCGATGCGGATCATCCGGAGGCGGCGCGCCTGACGCTCCGGATCGAGACCGAGAGCATAGAGCTCGGCAATGCCCTGGAGGAGGCCCTCGCCACCTCGGTCGAGGGGTTCGACAGCCGCAACCACCCGCTCGCGAGTTTCGAGTTGCAGCGTCTGGACCCGCTCGGCGCGGATCGCTTCAGGGCGCGGGGCGTTGCGGAGATGAAGGGGCGCCGCCGGCCGTTGACTGGCGACGGCACGTTGCGGATCGCGGACGGCGTCGCCCGCGCAGAGGGGGAGGTGAGACTAGACCGGCTGCAGTTCCGGGTCGGGGTCGGCCCATTCGCCTCGCTCGTCGATATCGGGCGGTGGGTCACAGTCGAATACAGCCTTGTCGCCCGGCTCGCGGGCGGCGGTAGCGAAAGGTCGCAATGACAGGAGCCAAAGGCATGACGGCAGCGAACACGACGGCAGGCTGGGGCTGGGTGCAGCGCGCGATCCACTGGGTCGCCGGTGCCGTGATCCTGTTCCAGCTCGGCATGGGCTACTACATGGTCAATTTCCTCGGCGACTTCGAGCGCTTCGATCAGGTGCAGATCCACAAGAGCTGGGGCTTCGTGGCGTTCATGCTGGTGGCACTGCGCATTATCTGGCGGGCGCTCAACCCGACGCCGGCCGAGCCGCCGATGCCGGACTGGCAGCGCATGGCCTCGCGCGGGAGCCATATCGCGCTCTATGTGCTGATGGTCGTGCTGCCGCTGACCGGGTGGCTGATGTCCTCCGCCTCGCCGCTCAATGACGAGGACGCCTATCCCTTCCAGATCAAGAACATGGTCTTCGGGCTCTTCGAGATGCCGGACCCCTATCCGGTCGGCGACCGGGACCTTGCCGAGACCTTCCAGGTGATCCACGAGTTCGCGGCCTGGGGGATCGCGGTGCTGCTGGTCCTGCATGTAGCGGCGGCGCTGAAGCACCAATACGTGGACCGCGACGGGCTCCTCTCCCGCATGATCACGGGCCAAGCAGAGACGGACCGCGGCTGAAGGGAGCATCGCGCCGAGGATCGGGTGCGCCGGGTCATTGCACGACGAGCGATGCCGGCCGCCGAAGGTCGCAGCCAAAGCAACGAGGTAAGTCCATTGAGCAAGGGCGCGGGCCCAGATCGCGGACCTGATCGCTTGGCGCGAGGCTCAGTCGGCGGCGAGCAAATCCGGCTGCGAGACGCAGCACCATTGGGTGTCACGGCTTCGAACAGCATCCGCGTGGTCGCGGGGCGTGAAAACCTGCGGTCCGAAAAGGCTTTCGACTGCACGGCGCGACCGATATGGAGCGCTCCCCGAAGCAGGGACATGCGGCCTGTCGTCGAAGGCGCTGACGCGAACACCCCCGGGCCCCTAAGGTTCGTCGGCGCCCTGTGATCTGGTGGTCCTGCCGGATCGGATGAGTTCGTCATCGCCGGACCTGACGCGGCAATCGACAGTGTTGGAAATGCGATCTTTGGCAGAGTGCCATCCGATCTGCGTTCATCGCTGTCGTCATCGCCGGGCGAGAACCTGCGATCCGGGGTACCGGGCACTGAGTTCTGGTGGTGGATCCCCGATCGAGACGGGGAATTACAGCATCGTTCGGCTGGTTCCGTTAGGTAGGACGCTGCCTGAGATCCTTAGATCAAACCCGAGGAAGACCGATCCGGGTTTGAAGCGTTCGGGCCACTTGATCGGGCTCACGCCGGCAGTCTCGGACGGATCCCGCGAAACGAAGAGGCCATCGGCAGCGCGCCATGCAGACGGCGATCACATCTGGCCAAGGGTCAACGTCGTGCGGCCCTTGTGAGCGCTTCATCGCTTGTCCCTGTCGGGTTGAGCGGATCGGAGTGAAGACGCTGCCGCCCGGGGGAGATATGGCGGTTTAGCAATCCATCGCAGATGTCGCGAACGGTCTGCGCCGGGCGCGGCGGGAGAAGTCGGTGGACGGAGCCGGCTGGATCGATCTCCGAACCGTCAGCGGCGCCCGCGCCCACCCACGTCAGCATGTGCCGCGAAACCTAGAATATTCCCTGAACATCAGGCCAGAAGTTCATATAATGTTCTTATATTGCAGCCTATGCTGACGTGGGTGGGCGCGGGCGTGACCGGGTTGGTCGGAGCCAGGCGACGGGGGTGGAAGCCTTCCCAAAAGGACGTCAGAGCGCATCACGGGATAGCAATGCGTCCGGGCGCCCTTCGCCAAAGCTCTGCGCAAACGAGCGCGTCTCCGCCTTCGGCGCCGCGGCTCGGTTGGCGGTCCCGTCGGTCATCTCGGCAAGCTTGCGGACGAGTGCGATCACTTCGGGCGTGTCCCATTCCGCATCGCCGGTCAGGCGGGCGATCTCGCGCCCTTCCCGGTCGAGGATCAGCGTCGCGGGCAGGCCGATCACCGCAGCCTCGCGCGGCAGCTTTCCGCGCCGGTCGACATAGATGCCGAGATGCTCGACGCCGATCTCTCCGAAGAAGCGCCGCACCGGATCCGCACCGCCCCGGTCGGTCGAGAGCGCGACGACCGCCACGTCCTCGCCCGAGACCGCCTCGGCCAGCCGGTCGATCGACGGCATCTCCTTGCGACAGGGCGGGCACCAGGTGGCCCAGACGTTCAGCACCACGACGCGGCCCTCGAAATCGGCGAGGGTCATCGCCGCGTCCTCGCCATCCTTGAAGCCCTCGGCATAGGGGCCGCGCGCGTCCTTGTGCACCACCATCTTGGGCAGCGCCGCCGCGGCTTCCGCCTTGAAGGCCGCATGGTGCGCGGGCGCGAGCCCTGCGCCGGCCCCTGCCCCGGACCCGGCCAGTGCGACCGCCGTGGCACCGATTGCTCCGATGGCGGCGGCACCGTATAGGAGGGCGGCGATCGCGGGTCCGCTCAGGCGGCGGGACAAGGTCGTCATCGGCATTGATCCTCTCACGGGCTCGCAGTCATGGGCAGAGATAGCGCAAGCGGGGTTGCGAGTAACCCCACAGCCGCAAGGCCCGGCGACGCTGCCGGTCACGGCGCGAACACGATGTGGGGAGGGCGCTTCGCCGCGGGACCTGCCGCCGTGATGGAAGCGATCAACGCCTCGATCGACTTCGACCGGCGCTTCGCCGCGGAGGATATCGCAGGCAGCCGGGCCCATGCGGCGATGCTGGCGCAGCAGGGGATCATCTCGGCCAAGGACGCAGCCGCCATCGACGCAGGCCTTGCGGAGGTTGCGCGCGAGATCGAGGAGGGGCGCTTCGTCTTCTCCCGCGCGCTCGAGGACATCCACATGAATGTGGAGGCGCGGCTGAAGGAGATCGTGGGCGAGCCCGCGGGGCGTCTCCACACCGCGCGGAGCCGTAACGACCAGGTGGCGACCGATTTCAGGCTCTGGGTGCGTGCGCGGCTCGATGAGACGGAGGCCGCGCTGACCGCGCTGATCGCGGCGCTGGTCGATCAGGCGGAGGCGGGGGCGGATGCGGTGATGCCGGGCTTCACGCATCTCCAGAGCGCGCAGCCAGTGACGTGGGGCCACCACATGCTGGCCTATGCGGAGATGTTCGCGCGGGACCGCGGGCGGTTTCGCGATGCGCGTCTCAGGATGAACGAGTGCCCGCTGGGCGCCGCTGCACTTGCCGGCACCTCCTTTCCGATCGACCGGGGGTTCACGGCGGCGGTCCTCGGCTTCGACCGGCCGATGGCAAACTCGCTCGATGCCGTCTCCGCGCGGGATTTCG
The DNA here is from genome assembly GCA_039815685.1 of Pseudomonadota bacterium. Taxonomy (GTDB): domain Bacteria; phylum Pseudomonadota; class Alphaproteobacteria; order Rhodobacterales; family Rhodobacteraceae; genus Thermohalobaculum. The sequence goes on from JBCBYV010000005.1 coordinate 194,178, forward strand.
CGCTCGAATACCTCTCGGCGGCGGCGATCTGTGCGACGCATCTCTCGCGGCTCTCCGAGGAGATCGTGATCTGGTCCTCGGCCCAGTTCCGATTCGTCACGCTGACGGATGCCTTCACCACGGGCTCCAGCATCATGCCGCAGAAGCGCAACCCGGATGCGGCGGAGCTGTGCCGGGCCAAGGCGGGGCGCATCATGGGCGCCTTCACGGCGCTGGCGACGGTGATGAAGGGCCTGCCGCTCGCCTATTCGAAGGACATGCAGGAGGACAAGGAGCCGGTCTTCGACGCCTCCGACGCGCTGGCGCTGGCGCTGGCGGCGATGGAGGGGATGGTGCGGGACATGACGCCGAACCGGCCCGTGCTGGCGGCTGCCGCAGGGGCGGGCTATGCGACCGCCACCGACCTCGCGGACTGGCTGGTGCGCGAGCTCGGCATGCCGTTTCGCGACGCGCATCACGTGACCGGCCGGATCGTCGCGGCGGCGGAGACGGCGGGCGTCGCGCTCGACGAGATGCCGCTCTCCGCGCTGCAGGCGGTCGAGCCACGGCTCACGGCGGCAGTGACGGAGGTGCTGAGCCCCGAGGCTTCCGCCGCATCGCGCCGGAGCTATGGTGGGACATCGCCCGAGCAGGTACGCGCGCAGATCGCACGCTGGCGCCAGGCCCTTGCCGAGGAGACCGGCCCATGAAGGCTTTTCGCTCGCCCGTCATCCGGCTCGCGGCGCTGGCCGCGGCGCTGTCGCTGACCCTGACCGCCTGCGGCCGGCGGGGCGATCCGAGGCCGCCCGCCCCGGATCAGCCCGCCGTGCAGCAGCCCGCAGCCCAGCAGCCAGCGCCGGAGACACCGGCCGAGGAGCCCGCAACCTCCGGGACGGGCGGCTGAATGGACCATTTCACCTATCGCGACGGGCGCCTCCATGCCGAGGAGGTGGGCATCGAGGCCATCGCGGCCGAGGTGGGTACGCCCTTGTTCGTCTATTCGACCGCCACGCTCGAGCGGCACTTCCATGTGTTCGACGAGGCGCTGAAGGGCACCGATCACCTGATCGCCTATGCGGTGAAGGCGAATTCGAACCTCGGCGTGATCGCGACGCTCGCCCGGCTCGGCGCCGGGGCCGATGTGGTGAGCGGCGGGGAGCTTGCGCGCGTGCTGAAGGCCGGGGTGCCGCCGGAGCGCGTCGTGTTCTCGGGCGTCGGCAAGACGGCGGAGGAGATGCGCGCGGCCCTCGCGGCCGGGATCGGGCATTTCAACGTCGAGAGCGAGCCGGAGCTCGAGGTACTCTCCGCCGTGGCGGCCGGGATGGGGGCGACGGCGCGCATTGCCGTGCGCGTGAACCCGAACGTGGACGCGCGGACGCATGCGAAGATCTCCACCGGCAAGTCGGAGAACAAGTTCGGTGTGCCCATCGACCGCGCCCCCGCTCTCTATGCCCGCGCAGCGGATCTGCCGGGGATCGAGGTGGTTGGCGTCGATGTCCATATCGGCAGCCAGCTCACGGAGCTCGAACCCTTCGAGGCCGCCTTCGGCAAGGTCGCAGCGCTGACCGAGGAGCTGCGCGCGGCGGGGCACCGGATCCGGCAGCTCGACCTCGGCGGCGGGCTCGGCATCCCCTACCAGCAGTCGAACCAGGCGCCGCCCCTGCCCTTCGACTATGGCGCGCTGATCAAGCGGACGGTCGGGCATCTCGGCTGCAAGATCACTATCGAGCCCGGGCGGCTGATCGCGGGCAATGCGGGGCTGCTCGTCTCGAAGGTCATCTACCGCAAGGAGGGGGCGGGGCGGGACTTCCTGATTCTCGACGCGGCGATGAACGATCTCATCCGACCGGCAATGTACGAGGCCTATCACGAAATCGTTCCCGTCACGGAACCCGCGCCCAATGCTCCCATCGCCCCGGTCGATATCGTCGGGCCAGTATGCGAGACGGGCGATACTTTTGCCCGCCAGCGCATGATGCCGCCCGTCGGGCCGGGCGATCTGGTCGCATTCCGCTCGGCCGGCGCTTATGGCGCGGTAATGGCGTCGGAGTACAACTCCCGACCGCTGGCGCCGGAGGTGCTGGTGCGCGGCGGTGCCTTTGCCACTGTGCGGTCGCGGCCCACATTGGAGGAGATGCTGGCGCGTGATAGCGTGCCCGCATGGATCAGCGAGCCGGCCGAGGTCTGACGGGAGGAACCCGGGGCCGCGGTGCGGCGAAGGAAAGGCTCCCATGGCCCTAAGCTCAGGACCCCGGAACGCCGACGACCGAAATACGCAGCGCGAGCCCCTCTTCCGGCCCGATACCCGGACGCGGCGGCTGATCGGGCGGAGCAGGCGGGCACTGCTCTGGGAACGGCTGTCGCGGGCGCTCTGGCCGGGCTTCAGCGCCGTGGCGGTGGTCCTGGGGCTTACTTTCCTCGGCTTCTTCGGTGTCCTGCCCGCGCCGCTCCATCCCTTCATCGTCGGGGCCGCCGGGCTCTTCGTGCTCGCCTCGGTCATCTGGGGTTTCTGGGGCTTCCGCTGGCCGAGCCCCGCGGAGGCGCGAGGGCGGCTCGACGCGGACAGTAGCTCGAAGCCGCTCGGGATCCTCGCGGACGCGCAGGCCTCCGGGCGGGAGGATGCGACGGCGCGCGCGATCTGGCTCGAGCACCAGCGGCGCGCGGAGCGGGCGCTGAGCTCATTGAGCGCGCGGAAAGCCGATCCGCGCCTTGCGGGCATCGACACCTGGGCGCTCCGGCTCTTCGCGCCCGTCGTGCTCTTGGCGGGCCTCGTCGGCGCGAACGGCGAATGGGGCGAACGGCTGGCGACCCTGCTCGCGCCGCCCGTGCCGCCAGCCGCTGCCGCCGCGGCCCCGGCCTTCGAGCGCGTGCCGCTGGCCGAGGCGTGGGTCGTGCCGCCGGTGCATACGGGCATGGGCACGGTCTATCTCGACCGCGACACGACCGAGTTCACGCTGCCCGAGGGCTCGGACGTCACGCTGCGCGTCACCGATCTCGACGCGGCGCCCCTGGTCGATGCGCCGGGGATCGAGAGCGAGCTCGGGCTGCAATCGCTCGGTGCAGGACTGCACGAGCTACGCGGCAGGCTTGCCGAGACCGGGCCGCTCACCGTCACGAACGAGACGGAGGCGATGGCCGGCTGGTCCATCACCGTGACACCGGACGCCACGCCCGAGATCTCGCTCGACGGCGAGCCGCAGGGCACCTTTGCCGGCGCACTCGAGCTCAGCTTCGAGGCGTCGGACGATTACGGCGTCGTCTCCGCCTGGGCCGAGATCGTGCCGCCGGGCGGTGTCGAGCCCGGCAAGGGGCTGGTCGAGGAGCCAATCACCTTCGCCCTGCCGCTGCCCATCACCGGCGACCCGCGGCGGGTGCGTGACCGGGCGATGCAGGATCTCTCGGAGCATCCGCTGGCGGGCGGCGAGGTCGAGATGGTGCTGCGCGCCGAGGATGGCGCGGCCCAGGTGGGCGAGAGCGAGACGATCACCTTCACGCTGCCGGGGCGACGTTTCTCGAACCCCATGGCCCGCGCGCTGGTGGAGCAGCGGCGGGACCTCTCGCTTGAATTCGCGCGGGCGCCGCGGGTGCTCGACGTGCTGCAGGCCATCACCAAGCGCCCCGAGCCGGTGTTCGGGGAGAAGCACGGCGCCTATCTTGCCGTGCGCACCGCGATCCGTCGGCTCGCCTTCGCCATCGGCGACGAGCGGGTGCCGGATGAGGCGGCCGACATCGCCGAGTTCCTGTGGCAGGCCGCCCTCGAGCTCGAGGGCGGGGACCTCAACTCCGCGCTCGACCGTCTGCGGGAGGCGCAGCAGGCGCTGGAGGACGCGCTCGAGAACGGGACGGAGGAGGATATCCGCCGCGCGATGGATGAGCTGCGCGCCGCGATGGACCAATACCTCCGCGAGTTCGCGCGCCAGATGATGCAGGAGGGCATGCAGCAGGCCCAGCCGCAGCAGCAGAACGGCGATACGCTGACCCAGCAGGATCTGAACGAGATGCTGGACGAGCTCCAGCGCCGGGCGGAGGGCGGGCTCCGCGACGAGGCGCGGGACATGCTCTCGGAGCTGAGCCGCATGCTCGAGAACCTGCAGATGGGCCAGGCCCAGCAGGGCCAGCCACAGCAGGGCGGGCCGGGCCAGCAGGCGCTGCAGGAGCTTCAGGAGCTGATCCAGCGCCAGCGCCAGCTCTCGGACCAGACCTTTGGCGAGCAGCGGCGCCAGCAGCGCGAGGGTCAGCAAGGTCAGCAGGGCGGGCAGCCCCAGGGCGGTCAGCCGAGCCAGCCCGGTCAGGGCGGACAGCCCGGCCAGCAGGGCCAGGCCCAGCAGGGGCAGCAGGGCCAGGGCCAAGGTCAGGGGCAGAACAGCCCCGGCGGCCAGCAGGGTCAGGGCAACAGCGGCCAGGGCCGGAACGGGCAGCTCGCGCAGGACCAGCGCGCGCTCCAGCAGATGCTCGACGAGCTGATGGGCAACCTGCCGGGCGGCGAGGGGTCGGAGGCGATCCGCCGCGCGCTCGAAGGCGCGGGCCAGTCCATGGGCGATGCCGAGGGCGACCTCAACCGCAACGCACCGGGCGAGGCGGTCGACGACCAGCTTCGTGCGCTAGACCAGCTCTCCCAGGGCGCGCAAGAACTCGCCCAGCAGCTCGAGCAGCAGGGTCAGGGCCAGCAGAGCGCGCAAGGAAACGGACAGGGGCGCGGCGACGGTGCCGAGGACGATCAGGCCGATCCCTTCGACCGCCCCTCCGGCCGCTTCGGGGCCATCGACGGGCGGGACACGGATGTGCCGGACCGGGCATTGATGGACCGCGCGCGCGAGCTTCTGGACGAGCTACGGCGCCGGGCGGGCGAAGCGACGCGGCCCGACTACGAGCTCGATTACCTGGACCGGCTGCTGGATCAGTACTGAGCCCGGGACTGAACCCGAGACGCGCAGATGAACGCGGACGGCTGGCACACCGTCGGCCACGGCGCCTGATCAGCAGCCCGAGAGCGGGCTGCTATTTCGACATCACCTTGATGATCTCGTCGACGCGCTTCTCGAGGAAGACGAGCCTCTCGTCGAGCTGACGCCTGAGGCCGTCGATGGTGCCGACATACTCGTCGATCGCAGAAGTCGTGCCCGGAACGCGTGCCTTGATCACATCCGCGAAGGCATAGACGCCGGCCAGAATGCCGAAGGTCACCACGACCAGCATAAGGCCCGTATAAAAGCCGCCGCGGGACTTCCGGCTCTGCTCCGCACGCTGACGGCGCCGGGTGCGCTTCTGATGCTTGCGCATGAGACCCGCGCGAGCCTTCTCGCCATCGGGTCCCGCGCGCTTGGCCTTCACCTGCGGATCGAGGAGCTTTTCGCGCAGCGGATCGACATAGTCGTCGTTGCGCCGTGCCTCGACCGCGGGGCTCGGCGCCATCTTCTCGATGCCGGCGACGTCGCGCTCGCGGTTGAAGGCCTTCTCCGCCTCCGGATCGGCAGCCTCGCCACGGCTGCCCGGCACCTTCATCTCGTCGAGCATGCGCCGGATCTCGGCCATCTGGTCCGAGCGAGGATCGGTCCCGCCCGCGGGCGCATCCGCCTCTGCGGCTTCGAGCGCGGCGCGCGCGGCGATGGCGCCACCGGCGGCCGCATCCACGCCGTCGAGGCCCCCATTTTCGGCATCACGGCGCAGGGCGTCGAGATCGGCATCATCGCCCATCTCGCCATTCTCGCCATTCTCGCCGCGCTTGCGACGGATGGCGCTCTCCTGATCGGCGCGGGGCATCGGGTCCGGGGCGAGACTGGCCTGCCGCAGCCGGGCAAGGCGCTCGGCGAAGGGATCGTTCCCCGGTTCGCCGCCACCGCCCTCCATGGCGCCGAGCTGCTCTTCCTCTTCCTCGACATCCTCCGCGTCGCGGCGGAGGTCGCGCCAGCGGCGACGGCGGCGCGGGGCGCTGCTCGGCAACGTCGCAACCTGCCCGCCGGCCGTCGCCTCTTCCGCCTCAAGGCTCTCCTCGAAGTCGTCCGTCTCCGCACTCGCGGCGTCGGCACTAGCTGCGTCTGCACTGGCCGCGTCAGTACTGGCCGTATCCGCGCCGGCTCTCTCCTCGGCGCCGGCCATCTCCGCATCGGCCGCCTGTGCGTCGTCCGCGTCCGCATTCACGCGGTCCGCCTGGACCTGCTCGGGGCTGGAGTGATCGGCGCTGGAATGATCGGCGCTGTGATGATCGGCGCTGGCCGCCCCTGCCGGGGCACCTCCGGCATCGGCCGGTGCCGCGAGGGCCTGCTGCTCGTGGGGTTCAGGCTCGGGTACCGGCTGCGGCGCCGCCTCAGCCTCCGACGGGATCGGCTTCGCAAACCAGATCTCTCCGCATTTCGCGCACTGCACGCGCCGGCCCTCGGGGCCGATCGCGCTGGCCGGCACGCTATACCGCGCATTGCATGCCGGGCATTCGATCTCGCTCACCCCTGCCCTCCCTCGGCCGCCCTTGCGGCCATGCTATCCTGCCTGTGCTCCGGCAAGCGGCTCCCGCCGGACACGCCCTCATGGGAAGTCTAAGCCCAGTCCCGCCGCAGAGCACTACGCAATTGTTAATGCCGGTTGTCAAAGCCCTGCGGATATGGCCTTTCTGTCCTACCAGTGTGACGGGATGGCTTCTTGATCTCTCTCTCCCAGGTCAATTTCGGCTACGAATGTCGCGAGACGTTGCGAGACCTCGATGCCGAGATCGCGCCGGGCTCGTTCCACTTCCTCACCGGCCCGTCAGGCGCGGGAAAATCCACGCTGCTGAAGCTCTTATACCTCGAACTGCGCCCAAAATCGGGCCATGTGGAGCTTTTTGGCGAAGATCCGGACACGCTGCGCGGTCCAGCGCGGCTGATGCTGCGCCGGCGCATCGGGATCGTGTTCCAGGATTTCCGGCTGCTCGATCACCTGAATGTCGCGGACAATGTGCGCCTGCCGCTCATGGTGCATGGCCGCGATCCGGCCGCGCATGCGGACGATGTGACGGAGCTTCTGCGCTGGGTCGGCCTTCTGCACCGGGCGGAGGCGCGGCCGCGCGCGCTCTCGGCGGGAGAGCAGCAGCGGGCCGCCATCGCCCGGGCCGTGATCACCTCGCCGGACGTGATCCTGGCGGACGAGCCGACGGGGAATGTGGACGCGGAGATGGGGATGCGCATCCTCCGTCTCTTCGTCGAGCTCAACCGGCTCGGCAAGACGGTGCTGATCGCGACCCACGACCTCGGCCTGATCCGCTCGGCGAGGCGGATGGCAACGACCCGCATCCTGCGGCTCGCCGACGGGCAGCTCACGGTCGGGGGGGCGGAGCTGTGAGCGAGGCGGAGGAACCGGCACCCGCACCCTATCGCGGGCGGCTGCGTCTATTGCCGCGCGGTGGCTGGAGCGCGGCGCTGTCGACGCTGGCGAGCCTTGCCATGGCCTTCCTAGCGCTGATCACCCTTGCGACCGGCATTGCTGCAGCACAGCTCGGCGCGGACTGGCAGGCAGCCCTCTCCGGCAGCGCGACGGTCCGTATCGCCGCGGGCGCCGAGGCGGATGCGGATGCAAAGGTGCTCGCGATCCTCTCCGCCACGCCCGGCATCGCCGCGGCCCGCCCGCTCGACCGGGCCGAGCAGGCCGCCCTCCTCGCGCCTTGGCTCGGAGAGGGCGAGGCGCTCGAGAGCCTGCCCGTCCCCCGGCTCGTCGACGTCACGCTCGAAGGCGGCGGCCCCGATGCGGCCGCGCTCGCCACCACGCTGGAGGAGGCCGCACCCGGCACCGTCTATGACGATCACGGCTCCTGGCGCGGGCCGCTGATAGAAGGCGCGCGCGCCGTCGAGCGCCTGGCCATCGGCGCCTCGGTCCTGGTGGCGCTGGCAGCGGCGGGAATGGTGGCCCTCGCCGCCCGCGCCTCGCTCGCCGGCAATGCCGAGATCGTGCGCGTCGTGCGGCTGATCGGCGGGGAGGAGCGGTTCATCGCCCGCGCCTTCGTCCGCCCGCTCGCCTGGCGCACGGGGCTGGGTGCAGCCTTTGGCGCAGGTCTCGCGGCACTGGCCCTGACCTTTCTACCCGGGGCGGGCGAGGTGGTGGGTCTCGACCTCGCGCCGGACCCTCTGCCCCTCGCGCTCCTCACGCTCGCCGTGGCGGCGGGCGCGGCGCTGATCGGTTGGGTCTCGGCCAATCTCGCCGTGCGGGCGGCACTTGCGGAGCTGCCGTGAGCGCACCGCGTCCCCTCGGCCCCGTTCGGAGCAGAGCCTTCGCCGTCGCCGCCTATGCGCTGATGGGGGTGATGGGCGTCATCGGCCTGCCGCTCCTTGTCAGCAGGCGGGCGACGCATGAGTGGATGCGGCTCTATTCCGGCACCATCCTCCGCCTCATCCGCGCGGTCGCCGGGGTCGAGGTCGAGTTGCGCGGCGCCGTGCCGGACGGCGCGGTGGTGATCGCCGCCAAGCACCAGTCGCTCCTCGATGTCTACATCCTCTACACCCACCTGCCCCGCGCCCGCTTCATCATGAAGCGCGAGCTTCTCTGGGTGCCCGTCTTCGGCCTCTATACCTGGCGCATCGGCATGGTGACCGTGGTGCGCGGCAAGCAGGGCGAGGCGGGTCGAATGATCGAGCATCTGAAGGCGACGACCCCGCCCGAGAGCGGCGGCCAGATCGTCGTCTACCCGCAAGGCACGCGCGTCGCCCCGCTGACGCCCGCCCCCTATCGCCGGGGCGCGGTGCTGATCGCCGAGGCGCTGGCCCGTCCCGTGATCCCCGCCAGCACGAATACGGGCCTCTTCTGGGATCGCAAGGGCGGCCTCGCCGGCCCGGGCACCGCCGTCCTCGAGTTCCACCCGCCCATCGACGCGAAGACGCCCGAGGACATGCTCACCGAGATCGAGCGCGTTCTAGAGACGGAAAGCGACCGTCTCGCCAACGGGCACTGAAGCCATCCGGAGACCCGCAAGCTCCTGCCGGAGGGGCCATCGCCGGACACGCCCCGGCAGTCCGGCGGTTGCGGTCGCCACTGCAGGCTAAGGCCAGGGGAACGCAGCACCGTAGGCGCCCCCCCAAAGCAAGCCCGCACCACCCAGCTACGCCACAGCTCGCTGGAAGCCGGATGCGTACAGAAACCGCCTTCGCACTAAGTGCTGCGTGCGACCTTACAGAAACGATCGAGCGACCATTTCATCCGCCGGCCTGGCCGGGGGGTTCACCGCCAGAACCCAGTACCCGGAGCCTTGGATCGCCGGGTCTGGAGCGCGGACCGACCTAGCGTGCTCACCGTCATTGCCGGGCTCGACCCGGCAATCCAGCGCCACCGGCCGTGGGTGCTCGGGTCAATCCCGAGCATGACGAAAGCGCGTACGGTGAGAAGGTGCTCCAGCACGGCGATGATGACAGCGGTGCAAGCTGGTCGAATGGCGCTCTGGTGGTATGATCGGGATCGAGGAAACGGTTCGACGTTATCCCCGGGCTCGACCCCGAGATCCGGAAAACCTCTTAACTCCAATCCTTTGGCGACGCCCCGGACTGCCGCATCAAGTCCGGCAATGACGGCACCAGAGGTCTCGGCCAAACCACCAGACCAGCAGCCCAAGCATCGCCGGCCGTCGGGCGCTCGTGACCGCCAGTATCTCTTCGGCACGTGGTGGATGCGGATTGGTTTGTTCTCACTATGGTCATTCCGGCTCGGTAGCCTGACTTGGGTGGGGGACGGCACCGGACGCGCCTAGACAGAACCGCCGGACACGGGGGGTAACCACTTCGGCATGAGGCGGGACTTGGATGGGTCGATTTCCCATCTGCTCCGGGCCAAGCAGTCGATGGAGGATCCGATGACGAATGAGCCCCTGCGCCTCACCACCATGGCGCTCGTCGCCGCGCTGGCGGGAACCCTTGCCATGGCGGCCGAGAAGGCGCCCATCGCTGAGAGCAGCACCCAAAGCGCCGAGCAGGCCGCGGTCAGTGATGCATCGGACCGTTCCGGCTCGAAATCGCCGGCGATCGAGGACGCTGACCGTGCCGCGCAGCGCGCGACCGCAGGGGACGGGCGCACGCCCTCCACCGCCAACAGCATCCTTGAGCGCAACTCAGGGCTCGTCAGGGGCATGTAGGCCCGGCAGCCGGCAGCACCCAACCGCGCTCCCGGGCGCCCTAAGTGCCCCGCGCGCCAGACGGCTGCGCTCAAAGCAGGAGACCCCGGGTCGATGCCCGGGGCCCCTTTTCACATCGCGCGCCCGCTTGAGGCAGGCGCCCGGCCGAGAACCAGAACTAGACTCAGGCCATCCACCACCGCTCGGTCCAGCGACCGCCGTCGAGCGCCCAGTTGGCGGCGACGTCCGGCCCGTGCTGCACCTTGTCCTGCATGGCGTAGACGTAGTTGGCAAAGCCCCAGACGACCGCGCCGCCCTCGTCCGAGACGATCTGCTGCATCTCGCCGTAGATCTCGGCGCGCTTGCCCTGATCGGTCTCGCCGCGGCCCTCGGCCAGCAGCATGTTGAAGCGCTCGTTCTCCCAGGCGGTGTCGTTCCAGTTGGCGCCCGAGGCATAGGCCTGCGTGAACATCCAGTCGCAGGTCGGCCGTCCGCCCCAGTAGCAGGCGCACCACGCCCGCTTCAGCCAGATGTTCGACCAGTAGCCATCCGCCGGCACCCGGTCCACGCGCATGTTGAGGCCGGCCTTGGCGAGCTGCTCCTGCATCAGCACGGTCGCGTCCACCGCACCGGCGTAGGCGGCATCGGCCGCGGCACAGACGAGCTCCTCGCCGGAATAGCCGGCCTTCTTGGCGTGGAACTTCGCCTTGTCGAGGTCCTGGGACCGCGTGACCTCCGCATTGTAGAACGGCACCGACGGCGCGATCGGGCTGTCGGCGGCCACGGCGCCATGGCCGCGCAGGATCTTGGAGACAAGCTCCTCACGATCGATCGCGTATTTGATCGCAAGCCGCAGGTCGTTGTTGTCGTAGGGTGCCGCGTTGGTGAGCATCGGCGCGGTGTAGTGCAGGAAGCCCGTCGCCTCCTCCACGCGCAGGCCCGGCCGGCGGCCGAGGAGCGAGGCGGTCTTCAGATCCACCCGGCTCATGAAGTCGATCTCGTCGGTCGCGAGACCGTTCTGGCGCGCCGCGGCATCGGCCACGTAGAGGATCTCGAGCTCGTCGAAATGCCCGCGGCCTTCCTTCCAGTAGTCGTCGCGCCGCGTCAGCAGCGTGCGCACACCGGGCTCGAAGCTGCTCATCACATAGCCGCCCGAGCCGACATAGTCCTGCCAGTTCGCCGTGCCGTCCTCGTTCGCCGGCATCAGCAGCAGGTGATAATCCGCCATGAGATAGGGGAAGTCGGCATTCGGTGCGTCGAGGCTGAAGACCACCGCGTCCGAGCCCTTCGCCGTCATCTCCATGATGGGCGCGACGATGTCCTTGGCGGCCGATTTCGATTCCTCGCCCCGGTGATGGTTCAGCGACGCGATCACATCGTTGGGCGTGAGCTTCGCGCCGTTCGAGAACGTCACCGTCGGCCGGATCTTGAAGGTCCACTGCGAGGCATCGGCATTCGCCTCCCAGCTCTCGGCCGCATCGCCGACCAGATCGCCGTTCGGCGCGATCTCGGTCAGCGTCGAGTGCGTCGCGAAGCCGACCGAGATCATGTAGATGTCGGTGTAGGTCTGCGGGTCGAGGCTGTCGGAGGTCGATCCCTCCGCAAGGGCCGCGCGGATGCGACCGCCCTTCTTCGGCTCGGCCGCAAGCGGCTTGCCGTCAAGGCCAACGATAAGGGCCGAAGCGGCAGCACCAGCCATGAAGCCGCGTCGGTTCGTTTCTCCCAGTGAGAAGGTCATACGTCTCTCCTGTCGGTTACGTACGGATTTTCGTTTCTTTTTCAGACTAGAGATAACCGCGTGGAACCGTTTCGGTCCACTCCTTCTCGATCATCGTCGCCCCCCCTTCCCGCGCCACCACACGGCGGTGGAGGCGGAAGGCGGTGGCGGTCGAGGTCATCTCCGCATGGCTAAGGATCTCGGCCGAAAAGCCGTCGCGCGCAAAGGCGAAGCGCCAGTCCGCGACGTGGCGCGCCGAGAGCGGATCGCCGGGATGGATCTCGAAGCGCTGATCGACGCCGCTCTCGACCTCGAGCCCATGATCCGCATGGGTGAGGCGCCCGAAGAAATCGCGGGTGACGAGCGCCTGGGTCCCGTCCTCCGCCACCTCCTCGGCCGCCGTCGATGCAGGCGCCGCGTGCTCAGTGCCAACCGGCGCGCTGGCCGTCCGTGCAGGCCCCGGCGCCTTGGCATCGGGCTCTCGCGTGACGACCCGCTCGGGCAGCAGGAGGCGCATGTCGTTGAGCGGCAGCGTGACGGTCGCGGGCTCAGGCGCGGGCCAGAGCACCGGCCAGTAGCTCGTGGAGAGCGCGAGGCGAATGCGGTGCCCCGCCCGGAAGCGGTGCCCACAGGTGTTGAGCGCGATCATCGCGCGATACTCCTGCCCGGGCTCCAGCGCTTCGGGCCGGTCATGGCCCGCATGGTGACAGAGGTTGAGCGGCCGGTAGCTCACGCGCATTGAGGCGCCGTCCGGGCTCACATCGCAAAGCCGGGCGCAGAGCTGTGCGACCGGACGATCGACACGGAAGGTGAAGCTGAGCACAGGGCGGCCGAGGATCTCGAGGGGGGCCGACAGAGGGGCCGTCTCGAATGTCACGCTGGCCGCATCGTCCTCGGCCTGATCGGCGGAAAGCTCGTTATCGACGCGCATGCCGGGGCAGAAATAGGCAGCCCCGGACCCGACGCTGAGCGGCGTGGCCACCGCCACCTCGGGACCGGACCCCGTCAGCCCCTCGTCGTCCGGCGCAGGCTGCAACCGGCCATCGGAATCGGGTGCGAGCACGGCCATCGCCTCATGGGCGGTGGGCCAACGCGGCTCCGCCACCCATCGGCCGGGACTGGGGCCGTAGGTGCGCGCGAGCGGCCCCGCCTCGGGCGCATGCTCCGAAATCCAGGCCCGCGCGGCCGGCGGGGCCTCGGGGGTCAAACCCTTGAGGTGGATGTCGAACCAGCGCAGCACCTCGCCGTGAAAATCCGACGGCAGGATGCGGGAGAGATGGGGGTATTTGTGCTCCCAGGGTCCGATCAGGGCCGCGGCAGGCGCTGTCAGGTTCTCGGCAAGGGCGAGCGGCGCATTCACATAGGCATCGTTCCAGCCGCCCACCGCCAGCACCGCGGCACGGATGGCCGGAAAATCCTCACAGACCGAGCCGTGGCGCCAATAGGCATCGCGCACAGGGCGGCGCAGCCAGTCGGCGGCGAGGAAGGGCAGCGCCTCGATCCTCTCGCGCCAGCGCACCCGCCAGTCGTCGCGCAGGGCCGGGTCCGGCGGGCGCGACATGTAGGCGGTCATCTGGGCGCCCCAATTGAAGTTGTCCGTCAGAAGGCAGCCGCCCATGAAATGGATGTCGTCCGCATGCCGGTCGACGGTGGAGCAGCAGGTGACGACGGCCTTCAGCGGCTCGGGTCGTCGGGCGGCGAGCTGGAGCCCGTTGAAGCCACCCCAGCTGATCCCAATCATGCCGACCGTGCCGTCACACCAGGGCTGGGCTGCGATCCAGGCGATCACCGCCTCGCCATCGGCAAGCTCGCGTTCGGAGTATTCATCGTCGAACAGCCCATCCGAATCGCCGCTGCCCTGGATATCGACGCGGATGGAGGCGTAGCCCGCGGCAGCGAAGGCGGGATGAGTGCTGGCATCCCGCGGCGCCGTGCCGTCCCGTTTGCGATAGGGCAGGTATTCGAGGATGCAGGGCACGGGTGCCGCGCCGGTCGACGCACTCGCGGGCAGCCAAAGCCGCGCTGCGAGCCGTCGACCATCGCTCATGGGTATCCAGAGATGCGGCGTCTCCACAGGCGCATTCGCGCCATCAGTCCCACCCTCACGCATGCCCGTCTCCTCGCTGTCGGCGCCGGAGCCTCGCTCATGGATGGCGCATCGGCAAGCGGTGCATCCTGCCGAATTGCCGGGCGATTGACGCATAGGTAAGTGGTTTCACCGCAAAACTGACGCTACGTCATATCGCACTTACGCAAAGGTCACGCAGCGCTGACGCCGCCCTCCGATCCTCGGGCCATGGCCGCCTGCGTGGGGCGGGCGGTCTCAAACCGAGGAGACCCGAGATGACGACCGTTGGAAGAAACGTCGCGTGGCTGGCCATGCTGGGCGTTCTCATGCCCATCGCAGGGGCCGAGGCGCGGGCCTCGAAGGACCTGATCGCCGTGCAGGCGCTGAAGGACAAGTGCTACAACAAGGGCCCGAACGGCACGCGAACCGAGGTGAAATGCCCCGATGTTATCGTGGCCAAGCCCAACAGCAGCGCCTCACAGCCCGGCACCCGGCCCGGCAACCAGCCCGTCGCACGGCCGGGCAACCGATTGAGCCAGGTGGCCGTCCAAAGCCGCCTCAGCACCCGCGTCGCCACGGCGCGGCGAACCCCGCCGCGAGGTGCCACGCTCACGGGCCGGGTGCCGATCAGCAAGGGCACCTATAACTGCTACAACGAGAACCCGCCCAATAGCGGGCATTTCGACCGAGTGACCTGCCCGGACGAGATCGTGCTCGACACGAACGACTGACCCTGCCGGCCCCTGCAGCCTTCAGGACAGTGTCCTGGACCACGCAGGAGGCCGGGCAGAGGGCGTTGGCTGGTGGGTGGGCGGACCGATGCCGCGCCCGCAGGGCACGGCGAGGGAACGGGCGCCCTCCAGCCAACGCCCAGAACAGCGCGACCGCACCCGCGCCGCATAAGGCCGGACTTGTGGCGCGGCAGCGCGGGCAGCAAGCTCGCGCGCATGAGCTACAGCATCGCATTCCCACCCGATCCCCGCTTGCGCACGGCTCGAGGATGACCGCTGGCGCACTCGTGGGCCAACTGGCGCTCGTGACCGGCAGCGGGCGCGGCATCGGCTTTGCCATCGCCCGCGCGCTCGGCGCAGCCGGCGCTGCGGTGATCGTCAACGGCCGCTCGGAGCGCGCGACCCGCGACGCCTCGGACAGTCTCGCCGCAGAGGGGATCGATGCGGCAGCGGCAGTGTTCGATGCAGGAGACACGGATAGAGCGGAAGCCGTGGCGGAAGAAGCAGGCCCGATCGACATCCTCGTCAACGCCGCCGGCCCGCGGGATCGGCGGCGAACGCCTGATCTGCCGCCCGGGGCCGTGCTCGATCTCTTCTGCGCCCATGCCCTCGGCGCCTATGCGCTCACCCGTGCGCTCGCCCCCGGCATGGCCGCGCGGGGCGGCGGCTCGGTCGTCAACGTCACCTCCATCGCGGGGCCGCGGGCCCGGCCGGGCGATGCGGGCTACACGGCCGCCAAGGGCGCACTCGAGGCGCTGACACGCTCCCACGCGGTCGAGTTCGGCCCCTCGGGCATCCGGGTGAATGCCGTGGCGCCGGGCTTCACGCTGACGGAGGCGAATGCGGCGATGGCGGACGATCCCGAGATCGCGGCCTTTCTCGAGACCCGCGCGGCCATCCCCCGATGGGGCCGGCCGGCGGAGGTGGCCGCAGCCGCGCTCTTCCTCGCGAGCCCCGCGGCAAGTTACATCACCGGGCATGTCCTAGTGGTGGATGGCGGGCTGAGCGTGCGGATGTGAGTGGGATGGCGGTTCTCGACTATGCGGATCTGCCGGGATCGGTCGGACGGCGGTTCGGCCCGGGCCCCTGGCTGACCCTGGACCAGGCCACCATCGATGCCTTCGCCGAAGCGACGGGCGACCGGCAGTGGATCCATGTGGACCGCGCCCGTGCTGCGCGCGAGATCGGCGGCACCATCGCGCATGGCTACCTCACCCTGGCCCTCCTGCCGCACCTCCGCGACGAGATCCTGGCGTTCTCGGGCTGCGCACGCCTAGTGAACTACGGCCTCGACCGGTTGCGCTTCCCCGCACCCGTGCCGGCGGGCGCGCGCGTGCGGCTGAGCGTCGAGGTGGCGGAGGTCACGGCGGCCCGCATCGGCTTCCTCCTCGCCCTCGATGCGACCGTCGAGATCGAGGATGGCGCGCGACCGGCCCTCGTCGCCCGCAGCCTCACACTGCTCGAACCCGAAGCGCCCGCGCCCTGAGGCAAGCGGCCTGAGGCAAGCGGCATCCCGGCTGGTCGCCGGGATCGGTTCTTCCGGGATCGCTGCTGCATCGAGCCTTCGGAGTTCGGGGTGATTGCATCGTCGCACGCCAGCTCTCGAAGGGGGCTGGGGAAGAGCCTCGGGGGCTCCTGATCGAGCGTTCCTCGAAGGGTGGGCCGCGCCAAGGACGAGCGGGCGTTGCCCGCCGCTTCGCGATCCTTGACCCGGCCCACCCTTCGGCGCGGTCAGTCGTCGGCTTTGCGGAGGGTCTCGGTCGTGGCCCGGTTGAGCGTGCCATCGGGCTCGACCGCGACGCCGTAGTCCCGGCGGGCAGCCTCCGGGGTGAGGCGGGCGAGGCGGACGTCTTCGGCGACGGCCTCGGCGGGCCGGGTCTTCGGGTCGCCCCAGCCACCACCACCGGGGGTGCCGACGCGGACGCGGTCGCCCGGGCCGAGGGGGATGTCCTGCGCCTTGGAGAGATGGTCGGGGGTGAAGCTGCGGCCGTCCTGCGTGATCTCGACCGTGTTGGCTGCGCCCGCGCCGCCGCCAAGGGCGCCCGGAGGGCCCGAGCGGCCGTGATCCATCACGAAGCTTGCCCGCGCGGTACCGCGGCGAAGCTCGATCTCGTAGTCGAGGCCGAAGCCGCCGCGGTGCCGGCCCGGGCCGGCGGAACCCTCGCGCAGCCTATAGCGGCGGTAGAGGACAGGGAACTGCTGCTCCATGATCTCGACGGGCGGTGCCTTGGAGATACCGATGGTGGAGCAGCCATTGCTGAGCCCGTCGCCTGCCGCCCCGCCGCCATAGCCACCGCCCGAGAGCTGGTACATCACGAAGCCGCGGCCCCTGCCCCCGTCGGCGTCCGGGTCATGGCCGCCAAGCGCGAAGTTGCCGGAGGTGCCGGCGGGGGCGGCGGTGACACGCTCCGGCAGCGCGGGGGCGAGGGTGTTGAAGACCGCCTCCGCGATGCGCTGGCTGACCTCCGCCGCACAGCCCGAGACGGGGCGGGGATAGCGGGCATCGAGGAAGGTCCCCACGGGCCGGATCACGCGCAGCGGCTCGAATGCACCCGCCGAGAGTGCCACGTCCGGGAAGATATGGCGCATGGCGAGGCAGACGGAGGAAAGCGTCGTCGACCAGACGGAGTTCATCGGCCCGGCGCAGGGGGGTGAGGAGCCCGCAAAGTCGAAGACCAGATCCTCGCCCAAGCGATGGATGGCGAGGCGGATCTCGAGCGGTTCGTTCACTACCCCGTCACTATCGAGGAAGGCGCGGCCCTCCCAACGGCCATCCGCGGGCCCTTCCGGGATCCCGGCGATATGGGCGCGCATCTGTGCGGCCGCACGGGCGCGGAGCTCGGCGATGGCGGCCTCGACCATGGCGTCGCCATACCGGTCGAGGAGAGCGTCGAGCCGGGCGGCACCGAGCTCGAGGGCTGCGGCCTGGGCCTTCACGTCGCCGATGCGCTGATCGGCCACCCGGATATTGGAGCAGATGATGGCGTAGATCTCCGCATCCATTGCCCCGCGCTTGAAGAGCTTCACGGGCGGCAGGCGCAGGCCCTCCTGCTCGACGGCCGTGGCGGAGGCGGAGAAGCCACCCGGCACCGCCCCGCCCGTGTCGGGCCAATGGCCGGTATTGGAAAGCCAGCACCAGAGGCGCGGGCCCTGCGGCGACGGCCGATAGAACGGGCGCGCGAAACGCACATCCATGAGATGCGTGCCGCCGAGATAGGGGTCGTTGACGATGTAGACGTCGCCGGGCTCGGGCGGCGCGGTCAGGCCCTCGGCGATCCGCTCGACGAGGCAGCGGGTCGATTCCTGCATCGCACCGACGAAGACTGGAAGCCCGCCGATGCCCTGCGCGATAAGCGCACCGTCGAGGCCGTAGATCCCGTCCGATCGGTCGTTCGCCTCCGCGATCACGGGGCTGAAGGCGGCCCGGCTGAAGGCGAGGTCCATCTCGTCGCAGACCTGGCCGAGCCCCGCCTCGATCACGCTGAGGGTGACGGGGTCGATCGCGGCGGCGGGACCGGGGGCTGAGGCCGCGTCGCTCACCAGTCGCGGTTCTCGTTGAGGATGATGAGGAGCACGACGACCCCGATGATGACGGCGATGCGGATGGTCTTCTTCATGGCCCTGCCCCTTGGTGCGCCGCTGGCGCCACCGGCATAGCGCGCGTTGGGGCGCTCGGCGACCGCAAAGCGCAGATGCCGGTCATGCGCGGGTCAGGAGGAGATTGCCGTCCGCATCCTCCGCGAGGTGCCAGCCGGGCTCGAGGAGGAGCGTGGTGTCCATCTGGGCGAGGATCGCGGGGCCAGTAAGGCGCACGCCGAGAGGCAGGCGCTCCCGCGCGAAGACGGGCGTCTCGACCCATGCACCGTCGAGGAACACGGGCCGACGCTCGAGCTCGGCGGCGTCGATTGTGCCGGCCCGGGCCGCGGGATCGACCAGGCCCGCGAGGCTCAAGGTCGGGCGGCGGCCGATGACGCTCGTGTTGGCGTTGACGAGGACGGGGCGCATCTCGGGCAGGCGGACGCGGAAGCGGGCATCGTAGGCTTCGGCGAAGAGGGCTGCGAGATCCTCGACGCTGGCGTGCGGATCGCCGAGGGGGACGCGGAGGAGATGCGTCTGGCCGGCGAACTGCATGTCGAGGCTTCTGAGAACGCGGACCTCCTCGATCGTCACGCGTTCCCGGGCAAGGAGGCGGCGGCCCTCCGCTTCCTGCGCCTCCAGCACAGCGTGGAGGTCGGCGGCGGCGAGGGCGGGGAGCGGTCTGTTGAGCGTGGTGACGAAGTCGTGGCGGAGATCCGCGACCACGCAGCCGAGCGCGTTGGTGATGCCGGGCCGCGCAGGGATCAGGACGCGCGGGATGCCGAGTTCCGCAGCGAGCGCGCAGGCATGGAGCGGCCCGGCGCCGCCGAAGGCGAAGAGCGCGAAGTCCCGCGGGTCGTGGCCGAGGCTGATCGAGACCATGCGGATCGCACCCGCCATGACGGTGTTGGCCACCCGGATGACGGCGGCCGCGGCCTCCTCGACCGAAAGGCCAAGGGGGCGGGCGAGCACCTCCTCGAAGATCGCCGCGATGGCCCCGCGCATCTCGCCGTCCGCCAGCCGGCCGCCCATGCGGCCGAGCAGGATATTGGCGTCGGTGATCGTCGGCTCGCGCCCACCGCGGCCATAGGCGATGGGACCGGGGACGGCGCCCGCGCTCTCCGGTCCGACCTGCAGGAGCCCGGCAGGCGTGACGCGGGCGATGGAGCCGCCGCCGGCACCGACCGTGCGCACATCCACCATTGGCACGTGGATCGGCATGGCGTACTCGACCTCGATCTCGTTCGAGACGGCGGGCACCGCACCCTGCACCAAGGCGACATCCGTCGAGGTGCCGCCCATGTCATAGGTGATGAGATCGGGGATGCCCGCGCGGGCGCCGGTATAGGCCGCCGCCATCACGCCGGAGGCGGGGCCGGACATCACGGTCTTCGCCGCCTCCCGCGCCACCAGCCCCGCCGAGACCGTGCCGCCATTGCCGTTCATGACCAGGAGATCGCGGGCATAGCCCCGATCCGACAGCGCGGCGACCAGACGGTTGAGATAACGCGCAAGAAGCGGCTGCACGGCGGCATTCACCGCTGCCGTCACCCCGCGTTCGAACTCCCGGCTTTCGGAGAGGAGGGCGTGGCCCATGGTGATTGCCTCCGCCGGCCAGCCCTCCGCCACGGCGATCTCGGCGGCGCGGCGTTCATGCGCAGGGTTGGCATAGGCGTGGAGGAAGTGGATCACCAGCGCCTCGCACCCCTCCGCCCGCAGCGCCCGTGCAGCGGCCGCCACCGCCGCCTCGTCGAGCGGCGTCAGCACGGCGCCGGTCGCATCACAGCGCTCGGGCACTTCGAGGCGGAGATCGCGGGGAATGATCGGCGTGAAGCCGCCGGTCATGCCATAGGGCTGGGGCCGCGTGCGGCGACCAAGCTCGAGGACGTCGCGAAACCCCTCGGTCGTGATCAGCCCGGTCCTGGCGAGGCGCCGCTCCAGCACCGCGTTCGTGGTCGTCGTCGTGCCGTGGACGATAAGGTCGAGGGCGGCGAGATCCGCCTCCGCCGCCTCCAGGGCCGCCAGCACGCCGTTAGCCTGGTTCTCGGGCGTCGTCGGCACCTTGGCGAGGCGCATGGCCCCCGTTGCCGGGTCAACGAGCACCAGATCCGTGAAGGTGCCGCCCACATCGATGCCGGCAACCCCGCCGGCCGCGCGCCCGTCAGCCACGCCGCCGCCCGCCCCGCCAGCCCGCGGCCTCGAGCGCCGCCAGCACCCGGTCGGGCGTCGCGGGCAGCCGTTCGATGCGCGCACCGGTCGCGTGACGGATGGCCGACAGGATCGCGGGCGCGGTGGGGATCAGGCAGTGCTCGCCCAGCCCCTTGGCGCCATAGGGCCCCTCGGGATCGCCGCTCTCGATGAAATGGGTCACGATCTCGGGCACATCGCCGAAGGTGGGGATCAGGTAGTCGTGCAGGTTCTCCGTCCGCCCCGGCACGAACTCCTCCATCAGCGCCATGCCGATACCCTGCGCGACCCCGCCCTCGACCTGCCCCTCGGCCAGCAGCGGATTGATGCAGCGACCCACATCATGGGCCGCGGTGATGCGGTGGAGGCGGACGGTGCCGAGTGCCGTGTCGACGGAAAGCTCGGCGATCTGCGCAGCATAGCCCCAGACGGCATAGGGCGCGCCCTGCCCGTCCACGTCGAGCGCGGTCGTTGGCGGATCGTAGGTCTCCGCGACCTCGATCACATAACCCCCTGGGCCTTCGGGCAGCGTCGCGGGGTCGAGCACCCGCTCGGGCTGGCCCTGGGCGGAGAGGACAAGCCGCCCGGCCTCGAGCCGCACCGAGCCGTCCTCGCCAAGGTTGGCCTGGCGCAGGATGGCCCGCCGCAGCGCCTCGCCCGCCCGCCGCGCCGCCTCGCCCGAGACATAGGTCTGGCGCGAGGCGGAGGTCTTGCCGCCGTCCGGCGTGATGTCCGTATCCGGCGGGGCAAGCGCGATGGCGGTCGCCGGCACGCCGAGTGCCGTCGCGAAGATCTGCCCGATCACCGTGTTGGCGCCCTGGCCGATATCGACGGCGCCCTGATGGAGCACGACCTCGCCCGACCGGGTCAGGCCCGCGCGGATGGTCGAGGGGTTCGGCAGGGCCGTGTTGCCGCAGCCATACCAGCCGCAGGCGATGCCGACGCCCCGCCGCTCGGGCCCGGTCGCCGCGTCATTCGCGGCCGCAGCCTCGGCCAGCGCCTCGGCCCACCGGGGCGCGAGGGCGTCGAGGCAGGCGACCATGCCGACGCCCTCCTCGAAGACCTGCCCGCAGGCATTCGCCTCCCCCGCGCGGATCGCGTTGAGGCGGCGGAAGGCGAGGCGGTCCATCCCCACGGCTTCCGCAAGCGCATCGATCGCCGCCTCGCCGGCCAGCGCCCCCTGCGGCACACCGAAGCCGCGGAAGGCCCCGGCGGGCGCGCAATGGGTATGCACCGCGCGCGTATGAGCGGCGTAGCTCGGCACATAGTAGGGGCCCGAGCCATGCACCGGCACGCGATTGGCCACCGTCGGCCCCCAGCTCGCATAGGCACCGGTATTGAACACGCCCTCCAGCGTCATGCCCGTGAGCCGCCCCGCCGCATCGCATCCCATCGCCACTTGGACCGAGGCGGGGTGGCGCTTGGTGCTCGACTGCATCGAGACGCGACGGGTGAAGGCATGGCGCACCGGCCGGTCCGAGACCCAGGCCGCAAGCGCCAGAAGCGGCTGCACCGAGAGATCGAGCTTCGAGCCGAAGCCCCCGCCCGCGGCCAAGGGCACCACGCGCACCGCATCGCCGGGCAGGCCCAGGATGCGCGCCAACCCCTCGCGGTTCATATGCGGCGCCTGGGTCGAGCAGCGGATCTCCAGCCGGTCGCCCACGCGCTCCGCCCAGCCGGCCTCGGGCTCGATATAGGCGTGCTCGACAAACCCCGTCTCGATCCGCGCCTCCGCCCGATGGACCGCGGCAGCGAGGCCCGAAGACGCATCGCCCTTCACCACCCGCCCCCGGCACATCACGTTGCCGGCGCGGGCGGGGTGGAGCGGCTCGGCCTCCTCCCCCTCCGCTGGCGTGAGCGCATGGGTCAGCGGGGTCCAGGTCACGGGGAAGCCGGCGAGGTCGAGGCGGGCCAGCGCCTCGGGCTCGCCCAGGACGACCGCCACAGCCTCGCCCAGGAACCGCGCCTTGCGCTCCGCCAGGGCCGGCTGGTCCTCGAAACCGGGGATCACGCCATGGACGTTGTCGCCGGGGATGTCGGCCGCGGTCAGGACGCGGTGGATGCCCGGCTCGGCCGCCGCCCAGGCCGCGAGGTCCCCCAGGGCAAAGGTCGCGTGGTGGTGCGGGGACCGGATCACGGCAAGGCCGAGCGCATCGGCCGGGGCATCGTCGTCGCCGAAGACCTCACGCCCGGCGATCTTGCGCCTGCCATCGAGCCTTGGAATCGCATCGCCGACGAAACCCTCCGCCGATGATGCCGCCATGCCCGCGCCCGCTGATGCCGGCGCGCCGCCGGCCTCCAGCACCGCGGCGATGATCTTGCGGTAGCCCGTGCAGCGGCAGAGCACGCCGCCGAGCGCCGCCTCCACCGACGCGGTATCGGGCACCTCGCGTTTGCGCAGAAGCGCCGTCGCCGAGGCCATCATCCCCGGCGTGCAGATCCCGCATTGCGCCGCCTGATGGCGGGCGAAGGCCGTGGCGAGGCGCCCGGCCACGGGGTCGCCCGCCACGAGACCCGCCGGCGTCTCCACCCGCCGCCCCGAAACCTGGCCCACGGCCGTGAGACAGGCACAGACCGGGCGACCGTCGAGCAGCACCGTGCAGGCCCCGCAATCCCCCGCATTGCAGCCGTTCTTCACGTCCCGCGCACCGAGCGGGCCGCGCAACGCCTCCAGAAGCCGCGTGCCCGGCGGCAAATCGGCCCGGACGGCAGCCCCATCGAGCATGAACGAGACGCCCCCCGCCTCGGCCGGCGCAGCAGGCCTGAGGGCTGCATCCTCCGGCGGGCTCACGCGGCAGCCTCCGCGCCGCAGCCCGCCGCCTGCCGCACCGCACGGGCAACGATCTCGCGCGCCGCAGCCTCGCGATAGGCCGCCGTCGCGCGTACATCGTCGATGGGCGAGATCTCCGGCATCGGGGCCACCATGATCGCCGCATCGGTCTCCACCCCGGGCAGGCAGCCTTCGAGCGCGGCCTCCACGGTCGCAAGCCGCCGCGCCATCGGCCCGCAGGCACCGAGCGCCAGCGCCGCCGCCGCAACGCGCCCCGCCGCATCGAGGCGGACGACCGCCGCCACCATGGCGATGGAGATCACCAGATGCGTCCGCGCCCCGAGCTTGAGAAACGCACTCCGCGCTTTCGCGTCGGGCCTAGGCACCCTCAGCGCGGTCACGATCTCCCCAGGCGCAAGGCAGGTCCGCCGCGGCCCCGTGACGAAGGCCGAGAGCGGCACACTCCGACGGCCGGCCCCACCTGCGACCTCGACCACCGCATCGAGCGCCAGCAGCGGCGGCATGCCATCGGCAGCGGGCGAGGCGTTGCAGATATTGCCGGCAACCGTACCCGCATTCTGCACCTGCACCCCGCCGACTTCCCGCGCTGCAGCCTTCAGCGCGTCGAAGGCCGGGGGCAGCGGTGCCTCGATCACCTCGGTCCAGGTCGCGAGCGCTCCGATGCGCAGGACCGTGCCCTCATCGCGCACACCGCGCAACGCGCCGATGCCGGTGAGGTCCAGAAGGGGCGGTGCGGCCGCCTCGCCCAGCGCAGGGTAGACATCCGTCCCCCCCGCCAGCGGACGCCACCCGCCCGCCGAGAGCAACACAACCGCCTCCTCCACACTCACCGGTCTCGCGTAATTCATCGCCCAAGGCTGTGCCGCGCGCCCCAAGCTGTCAAAGGAAAAGCACGGGCACGCACCCGAGCCCCGGCATTCCTTTTCCTTTGACAGTGCAGGCCCGGCACGCTTCGCTCGACCCATGGGCTGAGCGACGGAGCCAAGCCATGGACGAGCGGCAGGGAAGGGACGCACCCGTCGGCGGCAAGATCCGCTGCGATGCCTGCCCCGTCATGTGCTACATCGCCGAGGGGCGCGCCGGCGCCTGCGACCGCTACGCGAACGAAGACGGGCGCCTCATCCGCGTCGACCCCCTCACCATCATCGCCGAACAGGCCGCGAGCGAGGCGGGCCAGCTCGTACCCTTCCTCGGCGGCGAAGAGCCCGGCGAGTGGGACGGCAGCATCGTGCCGGGCGAGCGCGCCTTCGTCACCGCCATCGGCGCTGGCACCACCTATCCGGACTACAAGCCCGCGCCCTTCATCGTCGGCAGCAGCATGGACGGCGTCGATGCCGTGACCGTCGTGACCGAAGGGATCTTCAGCTATTGCGGCCTCAAGGTGAAGATCGACACCGACCGCCATCTCGGCCCCGAACGCGCGGTGGTGCGGGCCGAGGGCGAGCCCGTCGGCCATGTCACGACCGGCGAATACGGCTCCCAGATGCTCTCCCTCGGCGGCGTCAATCACCTGACGGGCGGGGGCAAGAAGGAGGGGCGCGTGACCTGCGCCACCCTCCTCTCGCTCGCCAACAAGGGGGCGGCAGAGCTCGAGATCGAGGGCGGCGCCACCCTCACAGTGCAGGCGGGGCAGGCGCCCCTCGTGAATGGCGTCGAGGAGCGGCGCATGCGGGTCGGCTGCGGCTCCGCGACCATCGGCATGTTCGCCGCGCAATGGCGGGGGCTCGTGGACGAGGTCGTGGTGGTCGACGATCACATCACGGGCGTCATGTCCGAGCATCAGGCGGGCAAGGTCATTGGCTGGCAGCCCACCGGGATCCGTATCGCGGGCCGCCGCTCGACGCCCGGGCGCTACTTCGGCGTCGCCTCCCCGGGCTCGGGCTGGGGCGGCACGGATGTGACCGATCCGCTGGCGATCCTCAAGCCCTGGGACGCAAAGCACGCCCGCCCCGGCCTCAGCCTCCTCATGGTCAGCACCACGGGCGAGGACGCGGCCTACTATGAACTCGACGAGGCTCTGGCGCCGCGAGAGACGGAGATGCCCACGCGCCTCCTGCCGTCGGTCGAGCGCATCGCGGAGAACTGCGAGCCCGCCCTCGCCTCGGTCCTCTTCATGGGCGGTGCCGGCGGCTCCCTCCGCTCCGGCGTCACCGAGAACCCGGTCGGCCTCACCCGCTCGGTCGCCGACCGGCTGGTGCGGGTGACCTGCGGCGGTGCGCCCGCCTATGTCTGGCCCGGCGGCGGCATCACCTTCATGGTCGATATCCTGGCCATGCCGGACCGCGCCTTCGGCTACGTGCCGACGCCAGCGCTCGTCGCCCCGATCGAGTTCACCATGACCGCGTCGGACTACGCGTCCCTCGGCGGCCATACCGACTACGTCATCCCGCTCGAAGAAGCTTTGCGCAGCCTCACCGCCCGCCAGAACGACCACCTCGTCAAGGGACGCCGCGCCGTCGCCCCGCCACCGACCGGCCCCTGGCCGCCGCCCCGCCTCGCGGCAGGGGGTGGGGGCGGGGGTGGGGGCGGGGCATGACCCGGCTCCGCTTGCCAGCGCGCTGGCCCTATGGTGCGACTGCAGCGCTCCTGCCGGACGGCCGCCTCCACCTCCAGCACGGACCGATCGACCTCATCATCACGGTCAAGGGGACAATGCCCGCCCGGCGTGATGCGTTCTCAGCGGCACTCGAGGCTTTCGCCAGCGTGCTCGAGGGACTCGTTGCCGATCTTCCGCGCCTGCGCAGCGCCTCCCCGCAATCATGGACCAGCGGCGGTGCGAGAGGCCCGGTCAGCGCCAGAATGATCGAAGCGGTTACCCCCTTCGCCGCTCGGCACTTCGTCACCCCCATGGCGGCTGTCGCAGGCGCGGTCGCCGATCACATGGCCGACGCGATCGCGGGCGCCGCTGCCCTCGATCGCCTCATCGTCAACGATGGTGGCGATATCGCCCTTCGCCTCTCCCAAGAGCATGGTATCCGCCTCACGCTCTGCACCGACCCAGAACCCGGCGCGCCGCGAGCCGCGGGATCGGTCGAAATCACCGCGGCAAGCGGCATCCGGGGCGTCGCCACCAGCGGATGGCGCGGGCGCAGCCACTCCCTCGGCATCGCCGATGCCGTGACGGTCTTCGCCACCGATGCCGCTCAGGCCGATGTCGCGGCGACCCTGATCGCCAACGCCGTGGATCTGCCCGGTGACACCAGGCTCGCGCCCTATGTCGAACGCCGACCGGCCACCGCGCTCAGCCCCGACAGCGACCTCGGCGACCGCCCCGTGACATTGAAGGTCGATCGACTGCCGGCCGAGCTCGCCATCTCGGCCCTCACCAACGGTCGGGCGGAGGCGGAGCGCCTTGCAACGACCGGCCTGATCGCCGGCGCATACCTCACCCTCGGCACCGACACCGCCAGTGCTGGCAGGCCACCGCCGATCCGATCGACCGCCATCGGAGACGGGTGCAGGCTGGCGGGTGGGCGGAGCGGGGCATGGGGCGCGAGCCCCATCCCCCGCGAACGGGCGCCCGTCAGACAAGCCCACGATCCGACCATCGCGCGATGAGCGAAGGCGCCCGAAGGCCGCCATACCCAACGCCAGCGGGCCGTCCGGAAGCACCAAATGCCAAATCGCACCCTCGGACGAAGCTGCCACAGAATGGTCAGACCATCCGCGTATCCCCGCCACATCGTGTGACATCCCGAGACTGCAGGAGCCGCGCCCAATGCCAACCCGTCCCTCCCACGCCCTCGCATCGGGCGCCGTCCGGCGCACGGCCACCGGCGCGCTCCTCGCCCTCTGCCTCACTGCGCCCGTCCTGCCCGCCGCGACCAGCCCCCTGATCGACGGTATCTGGGAGGGCGAGACCAAGGGCGAGCGCGCGGCGGTATCCGTGCGCGCTTCCCTCGTCGGCACCCTCGGCGAGATGACCCTCACCGCGAAGGGCGGCGCCTTCAAGGGTACGCTCCGCTGCCGCTATCTCCTGAGGCTCGAGGGCGATGAGATCGGCGAGACCTTGCGGCGCGAGAACCTGAGCTCGCCGGCCTGCCCCGCGAAACCCGAACTCACCCTCGATCCGGTGGAGGGCGAGGGCGATGCGCTCACCCTCACGGTCGCGGGCGACGGCGTGCCCGAGCTCCCACCCGCGCCGCTTCGCCGCCGCGTCGGCCCGGTGCCGCCCGCCTCCCGCGCGACGCTACCCGAAAACCTCGACGTCCTCGGCGCCAGCATCGGTGCCGCGCGCTCGGCTGTCGAGGCGATCCTCGTCGATGCCGAAGGCTACGCCGTGCAGGCAGACAGGAGCCGCAAGGTCGAGGATGCGGGCTATGTCGCAGAGATCGTGCATTACGCGCGCAAGCCGGACTTTCCGGACGCCAACATCGCGGACGATATCGTCGTCGTCGCCTATGAGGGCGGCGCCGATGCTGCTTCCGCCGCATCGACGGATGCCCGCGCCGTCTCGATCCGCCGCCACTGGGTCACGCATCCCGACGCCAAGATCACGCTCGACGTCATGACCGACGCGGTCGCGGCAAAGTACGGACCGGGCGAGATCACGCGCTTCTATGACGCAAGCGGCGCCCAGGTCGATGGCATGGTGAAGGAAGGGCGCCTCCTCACCCGGCCGCGCCCCTATTGCCGCGACGCGATGGAGCGCTCGGGACGCGAGGACGGCACCTACGAGCAGAGCATCTCGATCCCCGGTAAGCAGTCTCGCTTCAGCACCGGTGTCTTCGCCCTCTGCGGCAGTTTCACGAGCGCCATGATCACCGAGCGGCTCAGCAGCAAGACCGGCCTCGAGCACCCGGTGCTCGATCTCCACATCGCGGCCTACGACCTCATGAACGACGAGATCTGGAAGCGCGTCGCCGCCCGTCTCTCCACCGATCTTGCCACGACCATGGAGCGCGAGAACCCGAGCGCCGCTGCGCCGAAACCCGAGCTCTGATCGAGCCGAGGGCGCCACAAGTCGGCGAGAAGAACCGGGCGCCTGTGGCAGATCACCCGCGTTTCCGCAGGGCGACGACTCGCGTGGCCCAGAAATGCTTTGCCCTCCGCTCCGGCGGCGCGCCCCGCAAGCGCAGCGCGACCGCGCAAGCCCCCAAGCGCCCCCACCCACGACAGGTTTCGCCAAGAGATGTGAACATATGTCGAACAAACGCCCGTTCAGATAAAAACGATTGTCCTTCGGGACGCAGGATCATCTTCGTCGCTGGCGCCGCGATGCGCCGGTTCGGGCGAGCGCGACGGCGCTCGGCGCCTTTCTCCCTGCGCGCCGCGGCATCCCGAGGGTCGGCGCAAAGACCGTTTTCGCGTGCAGCCGGCCCTCCGATCTGGCTAGGCTCTCCCCGCGGCGCCGCCGCGAAGACAGGGAGATAACCGATGCGCCTCACTCGACGCCACGCCCTCGCCGCAGCCCTCGCGGGCTTCCTCGCGGCGCCCGCAGCCCCCGTCCTCGCCCAGGACGGCGAGCCGATCCTCATCGGCGAGATCAACCACTACAAGCGCCTCGCAGCCTTCGCCGAGCCTTACAAGAAGGGCATCGAGCTCGCGCTTAATGACGTCAACAGCGCAGGCGGCGTGCTCGGCCGGCCGCTCGAGTTCATCTTCCGCGACGACCAGGGCCAGCCGGGCGAGGCCGTGAAGATCGCCGAGGAGCTGGTGAGCCGCGACGGCGTGGCGATGCTGACGGGCTCGATCCTCTCCAATGTCGGGCTCGCCATCTCGTCCTGGGCCGATGCCAACGAGGTCGTCTATCTCGCCGCCGAGCCGCTGGCCGATGCGCTGGTCTGGGCCAAGGGGAACGAGCACACCTTCCGCCTTCGCGCCTCGACCTTCATGCAGGCCGCGATGCTGGCCGAAGAGGCGGCGAAGACCGATGCCATCCGCTATGCCTTCATCGCGCCGAACTATGCCTATGGCCGCGACGCGGTGGCCGCCTTCAAGGAGAACCTCAAGGCGCTGAAGCCCGAGGTCGAGTTCGTGGGCGAGCAATGGCCGGCACTCTTCAAGATCGACGCAGGCGCCGAGGTGCAGGCGCTGGAGCGCGCGAAACCCGACGCGATCTACAACGTCACCTTCGGGCCTGACCTTGCGAAATTCGTCCGCGAGGGCACGCTGCGCGGGCTTTTCGAGGGACGCCAGGTCTTCGGCCTCCTCACCGGCGAGCCCGAATATCTCGACCCGCTGGGGGCCGAGGCGCCGGAGGGGTGGATCGTCACCGGCTATCCCTGGTACGCGGTCGAGGAGCCGGCCGCCCTTGCCTTCGTCGAGGCCTATCGGGAGCGGTTCGAGGACCACCCGCGCCTCGGCAGCCTCGTCGGCTACATGACCGTGCAGTCCATCGCCGCGGCCATCGAACGGGCCGGGGCCACCGATACGGCGTCACTCATCAAGGGCTTCAAGGGCCTCGAGCTCGAGACCCCCGTCGGTCCCATCGAGTTCCGCGAGCTCGACCACCAGGCCACGATGGGCGCCTATGTCGGCACGATACAGCTCGTGGATGGAGAGGGCCGCATGGTCGACTGGACCTACAAGGCCGGCGCCGACTACCTGCCCGACGACGAGACGGTGAAGAGCCTGCGGGCGGGCACCAACTAGCCCCGCCTCAGCCCCACCTGAGCCCCGTCTCAGCCCGCCGCCGCCACGGCCTCCATGCGCTGCGGCGGCAGCGGACAGACGCGCGAGGCACCGACAGCGTCCGCCAGCGCATCGATGAAACCCCGGCTCGCGCGCGGCAGCGCCGGGATCCGGCGGAGCATCGCCGCGCGGCCCGAACACCGCATCGCCGTGAGCCTCAGGTTGAAGAGCAGGTCGAGCGCCGCCCGCCCGCGCTCGGCCGGCGGCAGATCCGCGAGCAGCCGCTCGGCGATCCAGAGCGGTGTCGTCGCCCGGCGCACGAAGCCGAGCACCGTCAGAAGCCGCGCCTCTCCGGCGGAGCCATGCGACGACCGCACCGCCGCCTCGTCATGCGCGAAGGGCGGCGCATGGAGGAGGATGGCCCCGCCATATTGCTGCAGGGCGAAGCGCACGGTCTCGGCGCGCTTGGGCACCAGCAGCGCCACATCCACCCCGCAGGACGCCGTGAGGAGCACGAGCGCATCGACCGCGAGGCGCGCCTGCGCCACGGCGAACCCGATCCGCTCCGACGCATCCTCTCGCGCCGCGAGCGTCCCGGGCAGGACCAGCACCAGGGTATCGTCGATCCGGTGCTCGATCGCGCCATCGAGCGTCACCGTCACATCGTGATCGATCGGCGGGCAGTCCGCATCCTCGCCGGCAGTACCCCGCCACTGCCGCCGCACGGCCTCGGCGAACATCGCGTCGCGCCGGCATTCCGAGACGTCCAGCGCAGCTGCCAGCACGGTGCTGTCCGCAAGATCGCAGCACGCCTCGCGAAACGCCATGCGCGCATCGCGCAGCGGAGACATGCCGAGGGCGAGTTTGTCGACCGACGCACCTGGCGGGCAGAGCTGCCCCGCGACGAGCGCGAGCAGCGTCTCCTCGTCGAAATACCGGTCGTCGTAGCTGATCCCTGTCGTCTTGAGCGTCTTCATCACCGACCTCCAGCAGCGCCGCACCACCCTTCCGCCCTCCGACTTAGCCGCGCGGCCCGATGCCCCCCTGTGTTGCAGCTCACAGTTGTGTGTCGTTTCACGCTCCCGCGTCGGTAGCAGCCGGAGGCTGCGCGACAGCGAACGTCGCATCCAAGCTCGCGCCACCCTGTGCCCTCTGCCATCCTGAACGCGCGGGCAGGCGCTCAGCCGGGCCCGAAGCGGCAGAGGTGCGGGAGGCATGACGAGCGCGGACGGGACCGGGGGCGCAGGCGGGGGCGCATTTGCTGGCACCCGCTTCGCGATCACCTGTATGCTAGTTGGCGCCTTCGCGATCTCTCTCAACGACATGATCATCAAGACGCTGTCGGGCGACTACCCGCTGCATCAGCTCGTCTTCTTCCGCTCGCTCCTGGCGCTGCCCTTCACCTTCACCTTCCTGCATTTCGAGGGCGGGCTGCGGAAACTGCGCACCTCGACGCCGTTCCTGCATCTCACCCGCGGGCTGCTGGTCGTGCTGGCGAACATGCTGTTCTACGCCGCCGTCGTGGTCCTCCCGCTGGCGGAGACGACGGCGCTTTTCTTCGTGGCTCCCCTCATCATCACACTCCTCGCCATCCCGCTCCTGGGTGAGCCCGTGGGGCCGCGGCGCCTCACCGCCGTCGCCGTCGGCTTTCTCGGCGTCGTCATGATGATGGAGCCATGGGCGGCCCTCGGCCTCGGCGCGGAGGGCTCGGACGGCGTCAACCGCTGGTTCCTGCTTCTCCCCATCGGATCCGCCCTCGCCTATGCGGGCATGCAGATCCTGACACGCCGCCTCGGCGCGCAGGCACCCGCCGCCGCCATGGCGATCTACATCCAGTGCACGTTCCTGATGGTCAGCGTGGTCTTCTGGCTCGTCGCGGGCGACGGGCGGTTCGTCGAGGGGGTGGAGAGCGAGAGCCTCGTCTTCCTCCTCCGCCCCTGGATCATGCCGGAGCGGGAGGATCTGCTGCTGATCGGCGCGCTCGGCCTCTGCGCGGGCTTCATCGGCTACACCCTCAGCCAGGCCTACCGCTCGGCGCCAGCCGCAACGGTCGCGCCCTTCGAATACGTGCTCCTGCCGCTCTCGCTCTTCTGGGGCTTCACGATTTTCGGGGAGATACCGGGCAACCCCGCACTCCTCGGTGCGGCCCTCATCAGCGGCGCGGGGCTCTACGTCTTCATGCGCGAGGGCAAGCGCGGCCAACCGCTCGCCACCGCCCGCCCGACCCGCCGCCCCTGAGCCGCAGCTCTCCCGCGCAGCAGTCCGAGCCACCGCGATTACTCGAATATCGGAATAAACTCTGGGTTGTGCCGCGCGACACGACGACAATCCGGCGACTCACCCACCCTCAGACCATCGATTAAAAAGGGTGTGGGAGTAATAGGATGAATAATTGCTGCACGATCATGGCCGTTACCACGGCCCTCATGCTGACAGTAGTGAGCGTTCAGGCCAGCGACTGTCCGGTGACGCACTATCCCTGCGGCAACAGCTGTTGTTCGCGGTGATGCCATGCGTCTGCCATCGATCAAGTCCGCCCCTTGGCGCATCATTGCGCTGAGCTGCACCGTGCTCGCGACCGGCGTGGTCTACGTCGTCGCGACCGGCATCACCAAATGGGATGTGTCCCGGCACTACGGCCTCGAGCATCCGAGCTATCGCCTGCTCCAGGCCGGCGACATTGTGGCCTACAAGCCGGATGGGGTCTCGCTGCCCGAGCGCATCTGCTCGCAGCGGCCCGAACCCGGCGATCTCAGATCCGAGAGCATCGACAAGCACTTCTACAACGTGCTGGCGAGCGTGCTGCCGAGCTTCGCGGCCCTCTTCGGCGTCGCCCATGCCGGCGACACCGCGGCGGAGACACGCCCCATACCCGGTCTCGATTTCGTCGGCCGCGTGAGCGAGCTCGAGGTCACCTCCTCCACGGGCCTCGACCAGAGCTGCAGCTGCGAGATCGCCCGGCGCATCAACCGGCGCGAGCAGGTCTGCACCGTCACCGCAGCACTGACCGAATACACCCGCTCCGGTCCGGGCGAGCGTGGCGAGATCTCGGTCGCCATCAATCTCGGCACCTGGGCGAATGTGGAGCGCCGGGAGACCTTCGCGGTCTGCAACCTGCCCTGGAGCCCGACAGCGGAGGCGATCTGGAACAACCCGCCCCCCTGCAACGCCGCCCGGGGCCGGCGCTGGGATATGGAGTTCCGGAACTTCTTCAACCTGATCCGCGACCGGGACCGCGACCGAGATCCGGCAGCGCCCGGCGGCGGAGACCTGGACATGGCGGCCCGCTGACGCGATGCCGCGACGATCCCGCCGGCCATCACCGGCGGGATTGACCCTGTCCCCCGGCGCCCCGAAGGTGAGACACCGCCTGACCGGGAGCCGTGATGGAACTCCTCATAGCCCAGCTTATCACGGGCCTCGCCAATGCCTGCGCGCTCTTCCTGGTCGCCTCGGGCCTCAGCCTGATCTTCGGTGTGACGCGGATCGTGAATTTCGCGCACGGCTCTTTCTACATGCTCGGCGCCTATTTCGGGATCGAGCTCTATGCCCTGATGGAGGGCTGGCTCGGCTTCTGGGTGGCGATGCTGATGGCGGGGCTTCTCACGGGCCTTGTCGGCATGCTGGTCGAGCTTCTGGTGCTCCGCCCCGTCTATCGCGCGCCCGAGCTCTTCCAGCTCGTCGCCACCTTCGGCGTGATCCTGGTGATCCAGGACCTCGCGCTCATGAGCTTCGGGCCGGAGGACCGGCTCGGCCCCCGCGCGCCAGGGCTCGAGGGGATCGTGCGCATCCTCGGCGAGCCGATCCCGCAATACGATCTCGCCCTCATCGCGATCACGCCTGTGGTCTGTCTCGCGCTCTGGTACCTCATCCGCCGCACGCGGGTGGGTGTGCTGGTGAGGGCGGCGACGCAGGACCGCGAGATGGTCGGCGCCCTCGGCGTCAACCAGGCCTGGCTCTTCACCGGCGTCTTCTTTCTCGGCAGCGCGCTCGCGGGTCTCGGGGGGGGGGTGCAGTTGCCGAAGGGCGGCGCTGACCTGCTTATGGACTTCAACATCCTCGCCGCCGCCTTCGTCGTGGTCGTCGTGGGCGGTATGGGCAGCCTGCCGGGCGCCTTCGTCGCCGCCGTCCTCATCTCCGTCCTCAACGTCCTCGGCGTGACCTACGTGCCCGAGTCGACCCTCGTGCTGATGTTCGTCGTCATGGGGCTCGTGCTGATGGTGAAGCCCTACGGCCTTTTCGGGCGCGAGGAGGTCGCGGGCGAGCACGGCCAGGTGGGCGAGCCCGAACGCCCCCTCCGCCCCACCGGCCCCACGACCAAGGCGGTAGTCGGCGCGATCCTCCTCGCCCTCGCGGTCCTGCCCATGGTCGGCTCGAAATTCGCGCTGGTGCTGGCGACGGATGTGCTGATCTTCTGCCTCTTCGCAGCCTCCCTCCATTTCATCCTCGGCCTCGGCGGGCTCGTGAGCTTCGGCCATGCCGCCTATTTCGGCGGCGGCGCCTATGCGGCAGCCCTCGCCGTCACCTATGCAGACGCACCGATGGAGCTCGCAATCCTTCTTGCGCCCCTCGGCGCCGGGCTCCTCGCGCTCGCCGTCGGCTGGTTCTGCCTCCGCCTCACCGGCGTCTATTTTGCGATGCTGACCCTCGCCTTCGCCCAGCTCCTCTGGTCGCTCGCCTTCCAATGGATCGAGGTCACGGGCGGCGACGACGGCCTCATCGGCATCTGGCCCTCCGCCTGGGCCAAGGACACCGTCGTCTTCTACTACCTCACCCTCGTGCTGGCCGGCGGCGGCGTCCTGCTTCTCCGCCACGCCGCGCACAGCCCCTTCGGCTACACCCTGCGCGCGGCTCGCGACAGCGCCCGCCGGGCCGAGGCGACCGGCATCGACACCAAGCGCGTCCAATGGGCGGCCTTCGCCTTCGCCGGTGTGATGGCGGGCACGGCCGGCGGGCTCTTCGTCTTCTCAAAGGGCTCGATCTTTCCCAATGAACTCGAGATCGCACGGAGCTTCGACGCTCTCATCGTCGTCTTCCTCGGCGGCGTGAAGACGCTCGCGGGCCCCGTGGTCGGCGCCGCCTCCTTCACGCTGATCGAGGACTGGCTCACGCGCTTCGAGTACTGGCGCCTCGTCCTCGGCCTCACCGTCATCGCCGTCGTGATCCTGGCGCCCGAGGGCATCGTCGGCTCCGCGCGAAAGGGTCTCGAACGGCTCGGTCTCCTGCCCGACCCCGATGCGCGCCGCCCGGGCGTCGGCTCCCGCCCGCCTGGACTTACACACGTTGGTGACAACTGCTTGATAATGAGCGGTGTTCACATAGGGCACGATGCACGCGTTGGGGATGATGTTGTCATAAGTGCAAACACAAGTATTGGCGGCCACGTCCATGTTGGTAATGGCACAGTGATTGGGGGACAGTCTGCCGTTCACCAGAGGGTACACATAGGGCAAGAAGCCATGATTGGTGGACATAGTGGGATAGATAAGGATGTTCCACCTTGGTCTTTAGTAAAGGGTGCTCCAGCAGCATTAGCAGGAATAAATTTAGTGCGGCTACGAAGGCGAG
>JBCBYV010000015.1:0-111448 GCA_039815685.1 Pseudomonadota bacterium
GCGGCGGCCGCGGGCGCGGCCGCCGCGGTGATACGACCGGCACGCAGGCCGGCGCCGCCGTCGCAACCGCTACCCGCCCCAGGGCACGCGGGGGCGCCAAGGGCGCGAGCGGCGGGCCCATGGGTGTCTCGCTCGTGCTCGATGCAACCGGCTGCGCGCATCTCTATGGCGGGGAGGCGGCGATGCTGGAAGCGCTTCTCGCGGGCCTCGGCGGCCTCGGCCTCACGGCTCGTGCGGCGATGGCCGACACGAAGGGGGCGGCCTGGGCGCTGGCGGAGTATGGCGGGGCACGCCTCGCCATCGCGCCCCCCGGGCGCAGCCGCGCGGCAATCGCGGATCTGCCCGCCGCCGCCCTCCGGCTCGACCCCGCGGTGGCGGAGGGGCTGGCAGGCGTCGGCCTCGCCAGCATCGGCGAGATGGCCGGCGTCGCCCGCGCCCAGATCGCCCGCCGCTTCGGCGTCCGCACCGTGCAGCGGCTCGACCAGGCACTCGGCCAGGAACCGGAGCCCGTGGCCCCGGCCCGCCAGATCCGCCCGGTCGCCGGGCGCCTGACGCTGGCCGAGCCGATCGGGCTCACGCGCGACGTGATGGCGGGGCTCGATCGGCTGCTGGAGGTCGTCGCCGCACGACTGGCTGAGGAAGGGCTCGGCGCCCGCTGCCTGCGCCTGACGGCCCGGCGCGTCGATGGTGCGGATGTCTCGGCCGAGATCCGCCTTGCCCGCCCGATGCGGGACCCGATGCGCCTGCGCGCCCTGATGGAGCCTAAGATCGACGACCTCGACGCGGGCTGGGGGATCGACGCGCTGCGCCTTGCCGCCCCCGAGACCGAACCGATGCGCCCCTCGCAGGCCCGCACGGTGGATACGGGGCGCAGCGGCAATCCGGCCACGACGGAGGCCGACGCGCTGGCGGATCTGATGAGCCGGATCGGCAACCGCATCGGGTTCGAGAGCGTGAGCCGCCTGCTGCCCGCCGAGAGCCATATCCCGGAGCGCGCGTTCACCGAGGCCGCTGCCGCCTGGTCCGAGCGCGGCGATTGGCGCCGGGCGATGGTGCCGGGGGCACCGGCGCGGCCGCTGACGCTCTTCCCGCCCGAGCCTATCGCGCCGACAGGCCCGGAGCCCCGGGACCACACCGCCGCCGGCAGCCTCCGCCCCCCGCCGCGCCGTTTCCGCTGGCGCGCGCAGACCCTGAGCCTCGCGGCCGTGGCGGGGCCGGAGCGGCTGGCGCCCGAGTGGTGGTGGGACGATCCGGCCTGGGCCTCGGGCCCGCGGGACTACTGGCGCGTGGCGACGGCGGAGGGACCGCGGCTCTGGCTCTTCCACACGCCAGCGGCCGAGGCGCCGGTGGCGCGGCGCTGGCATGTGCATGGCTGCTTCGCCTGACGGGTGCTCAGGACCGGCCCGCCTTGAAGGGCTCGAGAAGGGCCGCGACCGTCGCGTGGGCGGGTGCGTTGATCCCGCTTTCCGCGGCGAGCCGGGCGACGGCACCGTTCAGCCAGTCGAGCTCCAGCGGCTTGCCCGCCTCGAGATCGAAGCTCATCGAGGAGCGGATGCCGGGGCCGGCCTTCTCGACAAACGCGACGGCCTCCTCCGCCAGACCGTCGCTGAGCGGCACGCCCCGGGCGCGGCCGAGGGCGACGACCTCGAGGGCGAGGCGGCGGAAGAGCGCCATGAGCGCGGGGCTCGCCGCGATGGTCGCGGCGTCGCAGCGCGCGCCCGCCGTCGTGCCGGAGAGCGCGGTCAACATCGCGAATTTCTGCCAGAGATCGACGCGCAAATCCGGATGATCGAGCGTGGCGATCCCGGCCGCCTCGAACCGGCGGCGGATCTCGACGATCACCGGCGCGGACTGCCCGCCATCCGCCGTGCCGACGGTGTAGCGCGCGAAGGGGGTGGTCTGGGCGACGACGCCCGGCGCTTCGATATGCGCCCCCACACGGGCGATGCCGATGAGCGCCCGATCAGCGCCGTAGCGCGCGGCGAGCACATCCGTCGCCTCGACCCCGTTCAGCATCGGGAGTGCATAGGCACCGTTGGCCATCAGCGGCTCGGCCACGTCCATGGCGTCCGCGAGGTCCTGGCCCTTCACGGCGAAGATCACGACGTCGCCCGGACCCATCGGCGGAAGGTCGCGGCCATGATCGGCGGCCGGAAGCCCGGCGCTCACCTCCTCGTCCGGCGTCCGGAGGGTCAGACCGCCCTCATTGATCGCGGCGAGATGTCGGCCGCGCGCGACGACCCCGGCAGCCTCGCCCGCGCGCGCGAGGCGCACGGCGAGCTGGCCGCCGATCCCGCCGGCGCCGATGATCGCAAACCGCACGGAGGTTACTCGGCGGCGGCGGGGCGGCGGGCCTCGCGAATGAGGTCGAGCACGCGGGCGGCGGCCTCGGGGATGTTCGTGCCGGGACCGAAGATCGCCTTCACGCCGGAGCCGAGCAGGAACTCATAGTCCTCCTGCGGGATGACGCCGCCACAGACGACGATGATGTCGCCCGCGCCCTGCTTCTTCAGCGCCTCGATCAGCTTCGGCGCGAGGGTGCGATGGCCGGCGGCCTGGGACGAGACGCCGATGACATGCACGTCGTTGTCCACCGCGTCTTGCGCCGCCTCGTCAGGCGTCTGGAAGAGGGGGCCCATATCGACGTCGAAGCCGATATCGGCGAAGGCGGTCGCGATGACCTTGGCGCCGCGGTCGTGCCCATCCTGACCCATCTTCACGACGAGCATACGGGGGCGGCGGCCCTCCTCCTCGGCGAAGGCGTCGACATCCCGCTGGATCTGCTCGAAGCCTGCGTCGCCCTCATAGGCCGAGCCGTAGACGCCCGCGAGGGTGCGCGTCTCTGCGCGATGGCGGCCGAAGACGCTCTCCATCGCCGAGCTGATCTCCCCGACCGTGGCGCGGGCGCGCGCGGCCTCGACGGCAAGGGCGAGGAGGTTGCCGTCGCCCTTCGCCCCCTCCTTCAGCGCCTCGAGTGCTGCATCGCAGGCAGCCTGATCGCGCGTCGCGCGCACGCGCTCGAGCTTCGCGACCTGGGCCTCGCGCACCTTCACGTTGTCGACGTTCAGGATATCGACCTTGTCGGGCGTCTCGGGTCGATACTTGTTGACGCCGACGATGACTTCCTCGCCCCGGTCGACGGCGGCCTGGCGCTTGGCGGCCACCTCCTCGATGCGGAGCTTGGGCATGCCCGACGCCACCGCCTCGGTCATGCCGCCCAGCGCCTCGACCTCCTCGATCAGCGCCCAGGCCCGTTCGGCGAGCTCGTTCGTCAGGCTCTCGACATAGTAGGAACCCGCGAGCGGATCGATCACCTTCGTCACGCCAGTCTCGTGGTTGAGGATGAGCTGGGTGTTCCGGGCGACGCGGGCGGAGAACTCGGTCGGCAGCGCCATCGCCTCGTCGAAGGCGTTCGTGTGGAGGCTCTGCGTGCCGCCGAGCACCGCCGACATCGCCTCGAAGGCCGTGCGCACGATGTTGTTGTAGGGGTCCTGCTCCTGCAGGCTCACGCCCGAGGTCTGGCAGTGGGTGCGCAGCATAAGCGAGCCCGGCTTCTTCGGCTCGAACTCCGACATGATCCGGTGCCAGAGGAGGCGGGCGGCGCGGAGCTTCGCGGCCTCCATGAAGAAGTTCATGCCGATGGCGAAGAAGAACGACAGCCGCCCGGCGAAGGCGTCCACATCCATGCCGCGCGCCAATGCTGCGCGCACGTATTCGCGCCCGTCAGCCAGCGTGAAGGCAAGCTCCTGCACGAGGTCGGCGCCCGCCTCCTGCATGTGATAGCCGCTGATCGAGATCGAGTTGAAGCGCGGCATCTCCTTGGCGGTGAACTCGATGATATCCGCGACGGCCCGCATGCTCGGCTCGGGAGGGAAGATGTAGGTGTTGCGGACCATAAACTCCTTGAGGATGTCGTTCTGGATGGTCCCCGAGAGGGCCGAGCGCGGCACGCCCTGCTCCTCGCCCGCGACGATGAAGCTCGCGAGCACCGGGATGACGGCGCCGTTCATGGTCATGGAGACGGACATCTTCTCGAGCGGGATGCCGTCGAAGAGCGTCTTCATGTCCTCGACGCTGTCGATGGCCACGCCTGCCTTCCCGACATCGCCCTCCACGCGCTCGTGGTCGCTGTCGTAGCCGCGATGGGTGGCGAGGTCGAAGGCGACGGAGACGCCCATCTGCCCCGCGGCGAGGTTGCGGCGATAGAAGGCGTTGGATTCCTCCGCCGTCGAGAACCCGGCATATTGGCGGATGGTCCAGGGGCGCCCGGCATACATCGTCGCGCGCGGGCCGCGGGTGAAGGGCGCCAGGCCCGGCAGGCTGCCGAGATGGTCGAGCCCGGCGGTATCCTCGGCGGTGTAGAGCGGCTTGACCGGGATGCCCTCGATGGTCTGCCACGTCAGGTCCTCCGGGGAGCGGCCCTTGAGCTCCTTCTCGGCGAGCTCTCTCCACGCCTTCTTGTCGTCGCTCATCGACCGTCTCCTCCGCATCCGTTCCGCCCGTTTTTCGCGCTGCGGCACGGGATTGCAAGCCTTCGGGGGGTGCCGCGCCGCTCCGCCGCCTTGGCGCCGAGCGCTCCACGCCCACATCGGCGGTGTGTTCGCAGCGGAGGATAGCATGACCTTGGCCCTCGCCGCCGCCATTCTGAGCATCGGTCCGGGTCTCGGCCCCGTGCCGGCCGCAGAGCTCGATGCCGGGCTCTCGGCTTATCGTTGGGAGGCGCGGCCGATCCTGATCTTCGCGGCGGAGGACGATCCGCAGCTCGGGGAGCAACTGACGCTCCTCCGTGAGGCTGCGGCGGAGCTGCGTGAGCGCGAGAACGTGATCGTCGTCGGGCGCATTTCAGGCTCACCGCTCGCCGAACGCTTCCGGCCCGAAGGCTTCACGCTCGTCCTGTTGGGCAAGGATGGGGGCGAGAAGCTGCGGTCCGACCGGGTCGTCGCTGTCGACGCGCTGAACGCGCTCATCGACGGGATGCCCATGCGCCGGCGGGAGATGCGGACGGGCGGTTGAGCGGCGCCCCGCCGGCAACGTAACGCGCCCGTCATTCCGTTGCGGCATGCCCAGAAATTATCGTTACCGCATCAAGCGAACGGAGCGGCCGTTCGGGACGTTTCAGGGGTCACAGGCTTTGAGAGGAGCAGTGACCATGATGAAGTCCACGATGATCGCCGGCGCCCTTGCCACGGGCCTTTCGACGGGCCTGGCCGCCATTCCCGCCGCCGCCGACCCGGTGGTGAGCCTGCCCGTGCAGCAGGTCGACAGCCGCTTCACGCTGCAGTTCGGTTTCCCGGGCGTGGTGTTCGCGGGGCCGCGCTACGACCGGCGCTACTACTACGATGACCGCTACACCCGGCGCGAGCTGCGGAGCGAGCGGATCGAGCGTCGGCTCGAGGGGCGCTTCGTTGGCTACTACCCGCGTGAGATCCGCCGCAATCTGCGCGACATGGGCTTCCGACGCATCGATATCGCACCGGCGGGGCGCGGTTTCCGGGTCGCAGCACTGCGCAACGGGAACGAGTTCGGCTTTCGCATCGGCGGGCGGAGCGGCGTGATCCGCCGGGCCGAGCGCTTCTGAGGGGTCGAGGGGTGCGCGCCCCTCACTCCATCGAGAACCCCTTGGCGCGGAGGAAAGCGCCGAAATCCGTGCGCTGCGGCGTGCTGTATTGCCGTCGCTTCGCCTCGGACCAGATAAAGGGTCGCCCGTCGCTGCCGGTCTGTCGGGCCGCGCGCCGGGCGTCATAGGCGGCGACCGCCGCGGCCTGTCCTGCCGCGTCGAACCTGTCGATATGAAGCGCACCAGCAGGACCGAGGCGCGCGCTGATGGGCGCTTGCGGTTCGAGCGGCCAGCCGAGGGTGAGGCCCGCGAAGGGGAAGACGCGGTCCGGCAGGCCCAGCGCCTCGGACACCGCCGCGGCCCGGTTCCGCATCACGCTGATCGGGCAGCTGCCGAGCCCCGCCAGCGTCGCCGCCGCCACGGTGTTCGCAAGAAGGATCGCGGCGTCCCCGGTGGCGTTGAAGAGCGCATCGAAATGGTCATTCGGAAACGCGTCCTCATAGAGCGCCCTGAGCCGCGCTCCGTTCCCGCAGACGACCAGGATCTCCGCCGGCCCGGTCTCCGGATCGACCACCCAGTCGCCGCAGCCTTGCGTGATCTCGGCCCTGATCGCGGGGTCGCGCACCCAGACGATATCCGCCTGCTGCAGGTCCGATTTCGAGGGCGCCGAGAGGCCGGTCGCGAGCACCAGGCGCAAGAGCCCCTCCCCCACCGGCTCGCGCCGAAACCGTCGGCATACCCGCCGGTCCACCATGGTGGTGAGTGCCGCCTGGGCGCCTGCCTCCACCCCATCGTCGCTCGCGCCCGCAGTCTCGCCGAACCGGGCATCGAGCGCGGCGGCGAGATCGGGGGAGCGCGGCATCACTCGAATTCCATGATCACGTCGTCGACGGCGAGGGAGGCGCCGGGTTCGGCGTTGATCTTCTTGACGGTGCCCTTTCGCTCGGCGCGGAGGACGTTCTCCATCTTCATCGCCTCGACGGTGCAGAGCGCCTGGCCCTCCTCCACCGCCTCGCCCTCGCCGACGGCGAGTGAGACCACGACGCCGGGCATGGGACAGAGCAGCATCTTGGAGGTGTCCGCCACCTCCTTCTCCGGCATCAGCGCGGCAAGCTCGGCTGCCCGCGGCGAGCGCACGGTCACCTCGAGGTCCGCCCCGCGATACCGGATCCGGAACCCTTCGGTCCGAGGATCGACCTTCAAGATCATTCCGATCTCATCCGGGTCGTCAATCCATGGCGTGTCGGAGCGACTTGCGTTCTCTCGAGCGAGAGCGTCGCCTCGTGCATCGGAGCGGACGATGGCCAAGGTCCGGCCCGGATACCAAAGGATCGACTGTACCCGATTGTCGAAACTCGCCACCTTCTGCACGGCGCCCTCGCCCCTGATCCGGCTACCTCGGAAAGCCCAAGACCCAATGAACTGCTCGCTACCGCTCAGCGAGATCTCAACCTGGCGGCCGTTCAAGTCGACGACGAACTCGACGCCAGGGTCCGACGGTGCGCTGCGGATGGCACCACTGATGCTCAACTCGTTGTCGCGCCGAATACGCCACAGTTGTGCGGCAACACGCGCGATACGATCCACGACTTCATCTGGGAGCACCGCACCCGCGAAGCCGTCCGGGTACTCTTCCTGGATGAAGGCGGTGGAGATTTCGCCGGAGATGAATTTCGGGTGGTCGTAGACGGCGGCGAGGAAGGGGAGGTTGTGGCCGATGCCTTCGAGTTCGAAGGCGTCGAGGGCGTTGCGCTGGCCCTCGATGGCATCGGCGCGCGTCTCTCCCCAGGTGCAGAGCTTCGCGATCATCGGGTCGTAGAAGCGGCTGATCTCGCCGCCTTCCTCGACGCCCGTGTCATTGCGGATGATCGGGGCCGTGGGACGGTGGCCGGGCAGGTAGCCCTCGGTCTCCGCCGGCGGGCGGTAGCGAGTGAGCCGGCCGATGGAGGGCAGGAAGCCGCGATAGGGGTCCTCGGCATAGAGCCGGCTTTCCATGGCCCAGCCCTGAAGCTGGATGTCGGACTGCTGAAAGGGCAGCTTCTCGCCCGCCGCCACCCGGATCATCTGCTCCACAAGGTCGACGCC
This sequence comes from Pseudomonadota bacterium, assembly GCA_039815685.1. Lineage (GTDB taxonomy): Bacteria > Pseudomonadota > Alphaproteobacteria > Rhodobacterales > Rhodobacteraceae > Thermohalobaculum. Next base: position 7,643 of record JBCBYV010000015.1, read on the forward strand.
GGTGATGAGCTCCGTGACCGGATGCTCGACCTGGAGGCGCGTGTTCATCTCGAGGAAGTAGAAGTTGCGGTCTGCGTCCACGATGAACTCGACCGTGCCGGCGGAGCAGTAGTCCACCGCCTTGGCGAGGGCGACGGACTGCTCGCCCATCGCCTTGCGTGTCGCATCGTCGAGGAAGGGCGAGGGCGCCTCCTCGATCACCTTCTGGTTCCGCCGCTGGATCGAGCATTCGCGCTCGCCGAGATAGACGCAGTTGCCGTGCTGGTCGCCGAGGACCTGGATCTCGATATGGCGGGGCGTGGTGACGAACTTCTCGATGAAGATGCGGTCGTCCCCGAAGCTCGCCTTCGCCTCGTTCTTCGAGCTCTGGAAGCCCTCGCGCGCCTCCTGCTCGTTCCAGGCGATGCGCATGCCCTTGCCGCCACCGCCCGCGGAGGCCTTGATCATCACAGGGTAACCAATCTCGCCCGCGATCTTCACGGCCTCGCCCGCGTCCTCGATCAGCCCCATGAAGCCGGGGACGGTGGAGACGCCGGCCTCCGAGGCGAGTTTCTTCGAGGTGATCTTGTCGCCCATCGCCTCGATCGCGCCGACGGGCGGGCCGATGAAGGCGACGCCGGCGGCGGCGAGGGCCTCGGGGAAGGCCGCGCGTTCGGAGAGGAAGCCATAGCCCGGATGAACCGCCTGCGCGCCGGTCGCCTTGCAGGCCTCGACGATCTTCTCGATCAGCAGGTAGCTCTCGGCGGCCGGCGGGGGCCCGAGATGGACCGCCTCATCCGCCATGCGCACATGGAGGGCGTCTGCATCGGCGTCCGAGAAGACCGCGACGGTCTTGATCCCCAGGCGCTGCGCGCTCTTGATCACGCGGCAGGCGATCTCGCCCCGGTTGGCGATGAGGATCTTGTCGAACATCCGCGTCCCTCGGCTCTGTCCCTGTCATGCCGGCCCTTCTCGGGGGCGCCGGCGATGCTCCGGGGCGGGGCATGCGCGGCGCGCGGGGCGCGGCGGCGGGCTGGAACCCCGCCGAGCACGGTTGTTGCGCGCGCCCCGGGGCGCGTCAATATGCGCCGGCCCGCGCCCGGCCGGATGCCCAGCGGGCGTGGCGTGCGAGGGTTGGGGGGTGCAGGACGCGGTCGAGGCTGCCCGGGGCCAACCGGCGGCCGCGAGGGAGGAGCGCGCCGATCAGGACGGGCGTCTCCCCCACGCCATCGTGATGCAGGGAGACCGCCGCGACCGGCAGCACGCCGCGCAGGCCACGGAGCGCCCGCCACGTATCCTGCCTCAGCGCATGGGCGAGCCAGTATGCCGACACCTTGTCGGCTTGCAGAAGCGGTGCGGCTCCGGCGCGGGTCTTTGCGCGCTCGATGCCCGCGAGATGGCGGGGCATGAGCCAGAGCACGCCGTCATGGATGTGGTGGCGGAAACCGCCGCAAGACCCGCCATCGGGCCGTCGATCGGACGCGTGATGCGCGAGGTCGCGGAGAAGGCGCGGCAGCGGCGTATCATGCGGGGACCTGGGCATCGGCTCACTCGCGCCCTGCGTCAGTCCTCCTCCGGCAGGAGCACCATGACGCGCCAGGCGATACCGACCATGCCGAAGGTGACGGCGAAGAAGGCTGCGAGCATCGCGAGTGCGAGCCCGCCATCCTCCGTCCCCTTCATGAGACTGCCGAGGCCCTGGAAATCCAGCTCCACCATCAGCAGGAGCGCGATCCAGCCGGCCGCGATACCGTCGGCCGCGCCGATGGCGACGAGCCGCACGAGGCGGAAGGGGTCCTGCCGCCTCTCCCGATCGCGCTGCCTGCCGCTTGCGTCCATCACGGTCTCCGTCTCTTGGTGGAGAGAAGGATATGACGCAGGGGACGGGCGTCGATGCGCCAACCGGCTCAGTGGCAAGATACCACGTGGGGCCCGAGGGCCTCAGTCGTAGTAGCCGCGGCGGTATCCGCGCCGGTAGCCCTTGCGGTAGCCGCGGCCATAGCCCTTGGCATAGCCGCGCCGGTGGCCTCGGTAGCGGGGCTTGCCGCGCTTGTAGTGACGCTTGCCGCGGTAGCGCGGGCGGTCGTTGTCGATGATCACGACGGAGCCGGAGACGGCCGGGCCATAGTATCCGCCACCGCCATAGTAGCCGCCGTCGTAGTAGCTGCCGCCATAGCGCGGGCCGCCGCGTGCGGCCCCGGCGGCACCCGTGACGGCCCCTGCCGCCGCACCGACCGCCGCACCGATGCCGGGCGCTCCCACGATGGCGCCACCGACGGCCCCTGCTGCAGCCCCGACGGCGGCACCCCCCAGCACGGGGCCCGGCCCGTAGCCGTAGCGGTAGCACCCGCTCATGCTCATGGCGACGATGGCGAGAACGGCGAGGTTGCGTGCCTTCATGGCTTGTCTCCCTGGTCCCTCCGCCGGCCTCTGCGCCGGGCACCTATGGGAAGAACGCAGACCCCACCCCATTCCGTCGCAAAAAATCTGAGGAACCGGGTTTCAGGGGGCGGGACGGCGGGCGAGGCAGTCGATCTCGACCAGCGCGCCGACGGCGAGCGCTGTGACGCCGACGGTCGTCCGTGCCGGCAGCCGGTCGGCGGGGAAGAAGGCGGCATAGGCCTCGTTGAAGGCGGCATAGTCCCGCTCGAAATGCGTGAGATAGCAGCGGCACTGCAGGATATGGGAGCGGTCAAGCCCCACCCCTTTGAGCACGATCTCGAGGTTCTCAAGCACCCGCTCAGCCTGCGCCGCCACCCCCTCCGGCAACGCCCGCTCCGGCTCCCCCGGCCAGGTCGGCATCTGCCCGGTGAGGATGACCCACCCATCCGCTTCAACCGCATGGGAGAAGGGGGCGACGGCCTGAGGCGCGCTTGAGACGTTGATGAACTCCATTCGGCCTCTCCACTGATCCGACCCGCGGTGCGGTCATCGATCGTTAACCGCGCCACCAGACCCTGTCATCGCCGGACTTGATCCGGCGATCCAGCAGAGCCGCGAGATGTTCGTCTACATCATGGCCAGCAAGCGTAACGGCACGCTCTACATCGGCGTAACGAACGACCTTGTGCGCCGCGTCCACGAACATCGGACCGACGCCCGGCCCGGATTTACCCGTCGATACGGCGTAAAGCGGCTTGTCTGGTTCGAAAGCGCTGAATGCCCGCGCGCAGCCATCCAGCGCGAGAAAACGCTCAAGAAATGGCGGCGCGACTGGAAGCTCGCGCTGATCGAGAGGACCAACCCCGGCTGGCGCGACCTCTGGCCCGAGATCACCACCTGACCTCTTGATCGCCGGGTCGAGCCCGGCGATGACCAACGTTGATGGCGTCAGCCTATCCTCCGCGCTACCCCGCCCAGGATCCCCTAGCCAACACCGCATCTCGTCAGCCGCAACTGCTGCAAATCTTGGTCAAGGCGGCGGCAGTGCTTTAGGCGGCGCCGAAAGCAATCCAGCCACTGCCGTAACATCGGCACCCAGAGACAAAGCCAAGAGACCATATCCACCATAGCTCTTTACAAGTCGCAATACAGTTTCCCGCAAATCCTGGTATTTCTTATCATTCTGAGAAAACTCAGCTTCTAGATCTGCAAATACAGACTTTATACGCAACCTAAGCTCTTGATCTGAATAGTGCTCAGGAAAAGAGCAGATTGTTATTAGTGATCGAATCTTCATATCGAGAACGATCTTCGCATACTCTGGTATATCAGCAGATCGCACAGAGCCCAGTAATGCTTGAAGATCTGATGCCAGATTATCTCGTCGAAGTGGCTCTTGCTGCCTAATTTGAGCTGCCTGCAGACTATTCTTGATTAGGTAAAGATAATTTAGCCTTTCCTGAATTCGTAAAGATGACTTAAATTCACTAACATTCTGCGAGCGCAAGGATGTGAAAAGCTGCCTCTTAGTCTGCAACAAGATCTGAAATGACGTGTTTGACCCCTCAAAATCAAGAGATGACATCGCCTCTAGCGCCTCATTTAGAAGAGATGGCAAACCCATAATAAAATCTGTATGATTTTCTACCTCAAAATGCTCGACAATAAAAGCACCAAGTGTCTTTTTATCGTCGCTACACTGTACAATTTTGACAAGAAGATCAATTACTCTATCAAGATCGGTCATCTAAGTTTCTCACAGTGGGATATTGTCGTGCTTTTTCCAGGGGTTCTCGAGCGCTTTGTTGCGGAGGGCGGCGAAGGCTCGGGTCACTCGGCGGCGGGTGGAGTGGGGCATGATGACTTCGTCGATGAAGCCTTTTTCGGCGGCAACGAAGGGGTTGGCAAAGCGGTCTTCGTAATCCTTGGTGCGTTGCGCGATCTTCTCCGCGTCGCCCGCCTCGGAGCGGTAGAGGATCTCGACCGCGCCCTTGGCGCCCATCACCGCGATCTCGGAGGTCGGCCAGGCGTAGTTGATGTCGCCGCGCAGATGCTTCGAGGCCATGACGACATAAGCGCCACCATAGGCCTTGCGGGTGATCACGGTCACCTTGGGCACCGTCGCCTCGCCATAGGCAAAGAGCAGCTTGGCGCCGTGCTTGATGACGCCATCGTACTCCTGCGCCGTGCCGGGCAAGAAGCCGGGCACGTCCACGAAGGTCAGGATCGGGATCGAGAAGCAGTCGCAGAAGCGCACGAAGCGCGCGGCCTTGCGCGCACTGTCGATGTCGAGCACGCCGGCGAGCACCATGGGCTGGTTCGCGACGACGCCGACCGTCCGCCCCTCGAGCCGGATGAAGCCCGTGATGACGTTCTTGGCGAACTCGGCCTGGATCTCGAAGAAATCGCCCTCATCCGCCGTCTTCAGGATCAGCTCCTTCATGTCGTAGGGCGTGTTCGGGTTCGCCGGCACCAACGTGTCGAGCGACATCTCCACCCGGTCTGGCTGGTCGAAGAAGGGGCGTTCGGGCACGGCCGAGCGGTTCGAGAGTGGCAGATAGTCGAAGAGCCGCCGGATCTCGGCCAGCGTCTCGATGTCGTTCTCGAAGGCGCCATCGGCGACGGAGCTCTTGCGGGTGTGGGTGACGGCACCGCCCAGCTCCTCGGCCGTGACCTTCTCGTTCGTCACGGTCTTCACGACATCCGGGCCGGTGACGAACATGTAGGAGGTGTCGCGCACCATGAAGATGAAGTCTGTCATCGCAGGGGAGTAGACGGCACCACCCGCGCAGGGGCCCATGATCACGGAGATCTGGGGCACGACGCCCGAGGCCATGATGTTGCGCTGAAAGACCTCGGCGTAGCCTGCGAGCGAGGACACGCCCTCCTGGATCCGGGCGCCGCCTGAGTCGTTGATGCCGATCACGGGCGCGCCGTTGCGCATCGCCATGTCCATGACCTTGCAGATCTTTTCGGCATGCGTCTCGGAGAGCGATCCGCCGAAAACGGTAAAGTCCTGGCTGAAGACATAGACCTGGCGGCCGTTGATCGTGCCCCAGCCGGTGATCACGCCGTCGCCGGGATAGGTCGTCTCCGCCATGCCGAATTCGGTACAGCGGTGGGAGACGAACATGTCAAACTCCTCGAAGCTGCCTTCGTCGAGCAGGACCTCGATCCGCTCGCGCGCCGTGAGCTTGCCGCGCGCATGCTGCGCGTCGTTCCGCTTCTGGCCGCCGGCGAGCCGGGCTTCCGCGCGGCGCGTCTCGAGCTCGTCGAGGATTTCCTTCATGGCATGCTCCCTGTCGGTGCCTTCTCGGTGCCCGGCTGCCCCGTCGCCGGCCGGAGATCGAGGCTTAGCGCGTGCTGCCCTATTCGGGAAGGCACTCCACAGGGCGCGATTCATGGCGGGATGCTGCTCTGCCGCATTGGTGCCGTGGCGCACGCGTGCTTAGGTCAGTCTTAATATAAAACGGGAAACTGGGATCATGCAGCTTTACAGCCTGCTCTACGTCAGCCGTAGCCTTGTCGAGGCAGATAGTATCGACATGAGCGAGATCGCGTGGAAATCGCAATCGAACAATGCGATCCGCGGCGTTACCGGCATGCTCTACTACGACAACGCGGCCTTCCTGCAGGTGCTGGAAGGCCCGGAGGCCGAGGTTCGGACGCTCTTCGACACGATCGCGGCGGATCCCCGGCACGACAGCGTGCGGATGATGGGCTTCCAGGCGGTCGATGCCAGGACCTTCGGCGGCTGGTCGATGGGTCTTTATGACGGTCGGCAGGAAGGCGGGCTCCTGAAGGAGCGGTTCGGGCCGGACCTCCTCTCCTCGGCGCGCGGTATCGATGTGCCGGAGGTCATGCGCTTCCTCCGCGACCTCAGCCTCGGGCGCGACGATGTCTACGCCCTGCCCTCGGCCAAGGCCGGCTGATGAGGCCGTGGCAGCGCTTTTGCGCTGCCGACTGGACACAGGTCGCTCGCTGCCCCACGATCCCGTCAATTCCGGCGCACGCGATATGCGCCGCGTGATGGACAGGGGAGAGAAGCCATGGAGATGACCGGCGAGCGCATCATCCTAGCACCGCGTGCCGATGTGTGGGCCGCGCTCAACGACCCGGATGTGCTGCAGTCCTGTATCGCGGGCTGTACCGAATTCGAGAAGACCGCCGATGATGCCTTCGCGGCCACGGTGAAGCAGAAGGTCGGGCCGGTGAGCGCGACCTTCAAAGGGGCGGTGACCCTTTCGGACATCGTGCCGGGCGAGCGCTACACGATCACCGGCGAGGGCAAGGGTGGTGCCGCAGGCTTTGCCAAGGGCGGCGCGACCGTGACCCTGTCGGACGCCGAGGCGCCGGAGGGCGCGGAGGGACCCGCGACCAAGCTTTCCTACGAGGCCAATGCGAAGGTCGGAGGCAAGCTCGCGCAGCTTGGCTCGCGGCTGATCGACGGCTTCGCGCGGAAGATGGCGGACGATTTCTTCGACAAATTCTCGACCAGGGTCGCCAGCGAGCCCGAGGAGGCCGCCGCTGAGCCGGAGGCTGCGCCCGAACCGGCCGCCGCCTCGGAACCTGTTGCGGCAGAACCTGTTGCAGCGGCGCCCGCCGCAGCGGAGGCTCCGGCGGAAGCACCCGCGAAAGAAGGCTGGCTGAAGCGCATCTTCGGCTGAGCGTATCCGGGCCGCCGGGAGGGCGCTCCGCCCGCCTGCGTCGGCATGTCCCTTCCGTAGCGACCGGCGGTGGGGAAATCTTTTCAACACAACGGGGCGGCCGGGTTGCCGCCAGACGGGGAGGAGACGATGGCAACGGTTTCGATGACGGTGAATGGAAAACCCGTCAGCGGAGAGGTCGAGGGGCGCACGCTCCTCGTGGAATTCCTGCGGGAGGGGCTGGGCCTGACCGGCACCCATGTCGGCTGCGACACCTCGCAATGCGGCGCCTGCGTCGTGCATGTGGACGGTGCCTCGGTGAAGGCATGCTCGGTCTTCGCCGGATCGCTGCACGGCGCGGAAGTGAAGACGATCGAGGGCATGGCGAACCCGGACGGCTCGCTCGGCGTGCTGCAGGCGGCGTTCCGGGAGCATCACGGGCTGCAATGCGGCTTCTGCACGCCGGGCATGATCATGTCCGCGGCGGACCTTCTGCAGCAGAACACCGACCCGAGCGAGGGTGAGGTGCGCCAGTGGCTCGAGGGGAACTTCTGCCGCTGCACGGGCTACCACAACATCGTCAAGGCCATCATGGCCGCCGCAGCTGAGATGCGCGGCGCCTCGGTCGCTGCCGAGTAAAACACGGCGACATGCCAGGCCCACGCCAGAGGGGCCGGCGACTGCCAGCAGGCTGCTCGGGCATCTTTCCGGGCGGACACGCAAGCTCAAGGAGAGGATCATGCCTAAGGACGCAGGCATTGGCGCAAGCTCCAAGCGCCGCGAAGACACCCGGTTCCTGACCGGGACGGGCCAGTACACCGACGACATCAACCGGCCCGGGCAGCTCTACTGCCACTTCCTCCGTTCGGATATCGCCCACGGGAAGATCACGAGCCTCGACACCTCGGCTGCGAAGGGCGCGCCGGGTGTGGTGGCGGTCTATACGGCCGAGGATCTGGCCGCGGTCGGCGGCGTGCCCTGCGGCTGGCAGGTCACGGACAAGCACGGCGAGCCGATGAAGGAGCCTAAGCACCCGATCCTGGCCGAGGGCAAGGTGCGCCATGTCGGCGACCCGGTGGTGGCGATCATCGCCGAGAGCCTCGACCAGGCGCGGGATGCCGCCGAGATGGTGGAGCTCGACATCGAGGAGTTGCCGGCAGCCGTGAGCATGGCCGATGCCATCAATGGCGCCGCGGCGGTGCATGACGAGGCGCCTGACAACCTCTGCTTCGACTGGGGCTTCGTCGAGGAGAACAAGCAGGCTGTCGATGATGCCATCGCCAGTGCCGCCCATGTCACGAAGCTCGAGCTCGTGAACAACCGGCTGGTCGCCAACCCGATGGAGCCGCGCGTCGCCATCGGCGAGTACGACCGGGCGCGGGACGAGCACACGCTCTACACGACCTCGCAGAACCCGCATGTCATCCGGCTCCTGATGGGGGCCTTCGTGCTCTCGATCCCCGAGCACAAGCTGCGGGTCGTGGCCCCGGATGTGGGCGGCGGTTTCGGCTCCAAGATCTACCACTATGCCGAGGAGGCCTTCGTCACCTGGGCGGCGACGCAGCTTGCAAAGCCCGTGAAATGGACCTCGACCCGCTCGGAGGCATTCCTGTCGGACGCTCAGGGGCGCGACCATGTGACGACCATCGAGCTTGCGATGGATGCGGAGCATAACTTCACCGCGCTCCGCTGCTCGACGCTGGCGAATATGGGCGCCTATCTCAGCACCTTCGCGCCCTGTGTACCGACCTGGCTGCACGGCACGCTGCTCGCGGGCAACTACAAGACGCCGCTGATCTACACCAACGTGAAGGCGGTCTTCACCAATACCGCACCCGTCGATGCCTATCGCGGTGCGGGGCGGCCGGAGGCGACCTATCAGCTCGAGCGCGTGATCGACATGGCCGCGCGGGAGGTAGGCGTCGATCCGGCGGAGCTTCGCCGCAAGAACTTCATCCCGGTGGACGCCTTCCCGTATCAAACTCCCGTGGCCGTTCAATATGATACGGGTGATTACGATGCGACGCTGACGAAGGCGATGGACCTTGCCGATGCGGCCGGGTTCGAAGCGCGGCGCCAGGAGAGCGCGGCGCGCGGCAAGCTCCGTGGTCTTGGCGTCGCCTCCTATATCGAGGCCTGCGGGATTGCGCCGTCTTCGCTGGTCGGCGCGCTCGGTGCGCGCGCTGGGCTCTACGAGGCCGCAACGGTGCGCGTGAACCCCACAGGATCGATCTCGGTCTTCACCGGCTCGCACTCCCACGGGCAGGGGCACGAGACGACCTTCGCGCAGGTGGTGGCCGAGATGCTGGGCTGCGACGAGGGGCAGGTCGATATCGTGCACGGGGACACCTCGAAGGTGCCCTTCGGCATGGGAACGTATGGCTCGCGCAGCCTCGCGGTCGGCGGCTCGGCGATCTACAAGTCGGTCGAGAAGATCATCGCGAAGGCCAAGAAGATCGCGGCCCATCTGCTCGAGGCATCGGAGGCGGATATCACCTTCGAGAACGGGCAGTTCAGCGTGGCCGGCACGGACCGGACGCTGGCCTGGGGCGATGTGTGCCTTGCGGCCTATGTGCCGCACAAATACCCGATCGAGGAGCTTGAGCCGGGGCTCGAGGAGACGTCCTTCTACGATCCGGCCAACTTCACCTACCCCGCCGGCGCCTATGTGGCCGAGGTCGAGGTGGACCCGGAGACGGGCGTCACCACGGTCATGAACTTCACCGCGGCGGATGATTTCGGCAACGTCGTCAATCCAATGATCGTCGAGGGCCAGGTGCATGGCGGGCTTGCGCAGGGCCTCGGCCAGGCGCTGATGGAGGCCTGCGTCTACGATGCGGACGGGCAGCTCCAGTCGGCCTCCTACATGGACTATGCCATGCCGCGGGCGGGTGACTTCCCGATGTTCACGGTCGATCATTCCTGCGTCACGCCCTGCACGCACAACCCGCTGGGGGTGAAGGGCTGTGGCGAGGCCGGAGCCATCGGCTCGCCGCCTGCACTGGTGAACGCCGTCATCGATGCGCTGAACCGCGGCGGCGTCGCGGTGGCGCATATCGACATGCCGCTCAGCCCCCGGCGGGTCTGGGAGGCCATCGACGCAGCCCGGCCGGCGCAGGCGGCGGAGTAGCCACGGCGCCACGGTGGCGCTGCCGCAGCGCCACCGGTTGCGATGGTTAACGGCGCCCCGAGCGCGACATCGCCACCGCGAGATCATGCCCCGGATCATCCCGACGGGATCGACCCGGGGCCGAACGGAGACACGCTGACCCAGGTCGAACTCGAGCCAGTCGCGCCTAAACGGAGACCAGCCCATGTACGCCTTCGACTACGTCAAACCCACGAGCCTCGCCGACGCCGTCGCAGCCCTCGCAGAGGATGATGCGCAGGCCATCGCCGGCGGGCAGACCCTCATCCCGACGCTCAAGCAACGCCTCGCCATGCCCTCGAAGCTCGTCGATCTGACGGCGATCGCGGAGATCAAGGGGATCTGCGAGGCGGATGGCGGCGCGATCGCCATCGGTGCTGGCACGACCCATGGGGAGGTTGCTGGCCATGCGCTCGTGACCTCGAAGATACCGGGCCTCGCCACGCTGGCCGGCCGCATCGGGGACCCGGCGGTGCGCAACCGCGGCACCATCGGCGGCAGCATCGCGAACAACGATCCTTCGGCCTGCTACCCGTCGGCAGCGCTGGCGCTGGGGGCGACGCTCAAGACCTCCGCCGGCCGTGAGATCGGGGCGGACGATTTCTTCCAGGGCATGTTCGAGACGGCGCTGGAGGAGGGTGAGCTGCTGACCTCGATCCAGTTCCCGGTGCCGCAGGCCTCGGCCTACATGAAGTTCGTGCAGCCGGCCTCGCATTTCGCGCTGGTCGGCGTCTTCGTCGCAAAGACCGCCGGCGGAGTACGCGTGGCCGTGACCGGCGCGTCCGAGAGCGGGGTCTTCCGCTGGAGCGAGGCCGAGGCGGCGCTGGATGCAAGCTTCAGCGCCGATGCGGTGGCGGGGCTCAAGGCGCCGTCGGACGGCATGATCGGCGACATCCATGCGACGCCGGAGTACCGCGCCCATCTGATCGGCGTGATGACGAAGCGGGCGGTCGCCGCGGCCTGATCCGCGCGAACTGTTGGAGAGCCCCGCTGCGACCGTCGCGGCGGGGTTTTTCGTTGCGCGCGATTGACCGGGTGGGTCTGAGAAGCTAGCCAGAACACATGCAGAACGCAGCGCTGGGAATCGCGGGGGAGGTGCTGGAGGCTCGGGCTGCCGGCACGCTTTGGTGGGCGGCCGAGCGCCTGCTCGCCGTCGGCGACCTGCATCTCGGCAAAGCGCGGGCAATGGCGCGGCGGAACCAGGGGTTCTTGCCGCCCTATGCGGATGAGGACACGCTGTCGCGGCTGGAGGCGGAGGTCGAGGCGCTGGCCCCTTCGACGCTGCTGCTCCTCGGCGACAGTTTCGACGAGCATCGGAGTGCGGCGGAGACGGCGGCGGTGCTGGCGCCCGCGCTTGCGGGGCTGGCGGCGGGGCGGCGGCTTCTCTGGATCGCCGGCAATCACGACCCGCGGCCCGTGCCGGGCCTGCCGGGGGAGGCGTTGGCCGAGTATCGGGCGGGTCCCCTCGTCTTCCGGCATATCGCGGCGGCGGCGGCGCCTGGGCCGGGCGAGGGCGAGATCTCTGCGCATTACCACCCGCAGGCGGAGCTTTTCCGGCGGGGAGCGCGGCTCAAGCGGCGCTGCTTCCTCGCCTCGGAGAGCCGGGCGATCCTGCCGGCCTTCGGGACCTTCACCGGCGGCATGGATGCGCGCGACCCGGTGTTCGACGCACTCCTCGGCGGGCAGGCTGCGGCGCTGATGCTCGGCCGGCGCGTGACGCCGGTGCCGCGCGCGCGCCTTGGCGCGATGGCGTGACGGAGGCCCCTGCCCGGCCGCTGCCCGAGCCACGCGATCCGGCATGGGAGGCGCGTGTGCGGGAGGGGTTCGGCGCCCAGCCCTTCATGGTGCATCTCGGCGCGTCGCTCGGGGCCCTGGCACCCGGCAGGATCGAGATCCTGTTGCCGATCCGAGAGGTTCTGGGCCAGCAGCACGGCTTCGTGCATGCCGGCGCGCTCTGGTCCATTGCCGACAGCGCGGGCGGCTTTGCGGCCCAAAGCCTGATGGCGCCGGGCGACGGCGTGCTGACGGTCGAGCTCAAGATCAACCTCCTGAGCCCGGCGCATGGCGAGACGCTGCGCGCCCTGGGGCAGGTCGAGCGGGCGGGGCGGCGGCTGACGGTCGGGCGGAGCGATGTCTACGCCCTCGACAGCGACGGCGCGGCCCGGCATGTGGCGACCGCTCTCGGGACGTTCCTGTGCGTGTCCGAAGCCGATACCGTCAGGCGCTAGGTCCCGTTCCCGGCGGGCCCGGGCACCCCGCCCGATGCCGTGCCCGCACCCTGCGGCAGTCGCGCCCTTGTGGACAGGCCGATTAGTTTCTAGTTGCTACGCGTTGGACTATGCTGCGACGCGAAAATTCCATGACACAGGAACTGACCGGGCGCTGTCTCTGCGGTGCCGTTCACTTCACGATCAAGGGGGCGGTGAGCGCGCCCGTCGCCTGCCACTGCCGCGAGTGCCAGCGCCAGAGCGGGGGCATGTGGGTTGCGGTGACCGCGCCGAGCGAGAACGTCACGATCGCGCGCGAGCGGCTGGCCTGGGTCAGCGTGAGCGCAAGGGCCCGGCGCGGCTTCTGCCGGGATTGCGGCGGATACCTCTTCTGGGAGCCCGTGGGCGGGACCACCATCGACGTGGCCTACGGCGCGCTCGACGACACCAAGGACCTGAAGCTCGCGGCCCATATCTTCACGGAGGAATGCCGCCTCCCCGAGGGAGACGGCCTGCCCCGCCATGAGGGCGAGGGCCCCGAGACCGTGGTCTGACAGCCCGGCTGCGGCGGTTCAGGCCGCCGCGGGCGGCAGTGTGGGCGACGGCGCGGGCGACGGTGCGGGATCCTGGGCGCGGCTTGCGTTAAGGATGTCACGCAAGGTGACGGCGGCGTATTGGAAGCCGAGGCCGAGGGCCACGAAGGCGAGGCCGATCGCGATATAGAGCCCGGTCGCCGCCCCGGCGCTGAGCACCGGAAGGGCGGCACCGATCAGGGTGATCACGCCTGCGCCGATTGCAAGAAACGCGGTGGTCACGACGAGAGTGCCGAGCGGCGCGGCCGCGGCTGTCTGCGGGCAGGCTTGGGCGGCCTTTCCGATCAGCACGAGGACACCGCCGACGGCGAGGAGCCCTGCGATCGTGATGATGAAGTAGAGAAGCGCGGGGGTGAGGAAGGCGGTCATGGCAAGCTCCTTGCTGCAGCGACGTGTCGAGATCAGGCGGCGAGTCTTCTGGCGCAGTACTTGTAAGTGCTGCCAAACACTGCCCCGAAGAGAGGTGCGAAGAGGGCGCCCAAGTACCAGAATACTGGCAGCGCGCCGGCAATCTGATCACCGGATTTCATCTGCGCCATACTGAAGCAGAGGGCGTAAATTGCGGGCGTGAACAGGTTGGTCAGGAACCCAACTAGCGCGAAGCGCCAGGGCTTCAGGGGCTGCCCGTTCCGGTGCATCCGCTGCGCGAGCATCCAAAAGGCGGGCACACCGGCCATGAGGTAGACTGGCAGCCCAAAGACTGCCGCGAAGGGCGGGAGGACGAGCGGTATCCCGATGATGCCGATCATGAGCGGCGTGGCGACGACGGTGAGGGCGAAGGCGATCACGTTCACTTTGGTGCCGTAGGGCTCAACGCCGGAGCGCGCCTCATTGGTGAGCGGCGGCGGAGGCGCGGGGCGCTCTCGGCGCGGTCCAGGATCTCTGAGCCAGGGCCCTCCGATCGTCGCTACTGTTATGGTTGTTTTTTCAGTCATCACTGAAGTTTCTCCACAAAATTTTTTAGCTGGTCTTTGGCAGGAAGCGGCTCACGGCGCCGCCGGCCTTGAGGAGCGCGGTCTGGGCGCCCCGTGGCAGTCGGTTCACCTCCCGGTACCAGGTGTCGAAGAGGCGCATGGTCTCGAGCATCTCGGCGAGGCGCTTGTGCACCTCCTCGGGCGTCTCCCCGTCGCTCTTGGATGCCTCCAAGACCTCCTCGAGCGCGGCCATGGTTGGGACGAATTCGCGTTCGCGCCGCCCCTCGACCACGGCCTTCACGAGGTCGAAGAGGTCGTGGAGGGTGGTGAAATGGTCCCGCCGGTCGCCGAGCTCGCGGCTGACCTTGACGAGCTTCCAGCCCTGCAGCTCCCGGATCGCGCTCGAGACATTGGAGCGGGCGATGCTCAGCGTCTCGGCGATCTCATCGGCCGGCAGGGGATTGGGGCTGACGAAGAGCAGCGCATGCACCTGTGCAACCGAGCGGTTGACGCCCCAGCGCGCGCCCATCTCCCCCCAGTGGAGGATGAATTCCCGCATTGCCGGTGTGAGGTGCATGACGCGCTCCAAATTTCTGTTACGACTGAAATTACAGCACAGACAGCGACTGTCAAGCCGGAGCATGACCGATGCGGGTTCCAAGCGTCGGAGTCGCTCCGTTAGGGTATCCGAATGTGAGCCGTTCCGGAGGAGGGCCCGTTGGAGAGCAGCGATCGTTCCGCAGTGTTGGGCGCGATGGCGTGGGTCTGGCCCGCGCTTGCGGTCCTGGGGCCGGCCTTTGTCTATTTCGGGCTGACGCGGACGCTGTTCGACGCGATCGGGCCGGACGAGGCGGCGCGGGCGACGCTGGACGGTGTGTTGCAGCCGAACTCGGGCAACCTCTTGCTGAGCGAGTTTCCGGGCCGGATGTCCTACACGCTCTCGACCTTCGTGCTCTTTGCCGCGGCCTTTGTCGGCATGGCCTATACGGTCATCGCACTCTATCTGCGGCGCGGGGCGGGATGGGCCGGGGCGGCGCTGCTGACTGCGCTGATCGCCGGGGTCTTCACCTTCGTCGGCGACGAGAAGATCACCGCGGACATTGCGGATGGCGGCTATCCGCTGATCGGCTGGCTGGGCAGCGTCGTCAACGCGGAGAGCGAGTCGATCGGCGAGACGCTGCGTGCGGTCGTGGTGACCGTGCCGATGGCGACGCTGCCCATGGGACAGGCGGCGATCGGGGACGCGACGATCGACCAGATCATGTGGCTGACGGCGAGTGCTGCGGCCATCGGGCTCGCGGCGACCGGGGCGCTCCTTATCCGGTTTGCCGAGATCGCCTGGTCTCCGCCCGAACCGGCGGAGGACGAGGCGGAGGATCTGCGCCAGCGCTGGGCAGCGCTGCGCAACACGCTTCTCTTCGGCGCGGTGATCCTGACGCTGGCCGTCGTGGCGACCTCGGCCTACTACGCCTGGCCGCAGACATTGCTTACGCCCGAAAGCGCGGCGCTGATGCGACCCATCGCGGCGTCGGCCACCGGGTTCTGGGGGACGCTCTACACGCTCATCCTGATCTCCACCTCGCTGCCGGCGATCCTGGCGCTCAACGCAGCTATCGAGGCGGAGGCGCGGCTGCAGGAGGCGACGCCGGAGCGGCGGAAGAAATGGCGGGCGGACAACATGCTCCAGCTCAACCCGCAGCAGGCGATCAGCGGCGTGCTGGCGACAGCGGCGCCGCTGATCACCTCACCGCTGCTCGCCGCCCTGCCCGAGATCTTCAAATAGGCGAGCTTTTGGAGCGCCATCCGATCAGCATGCGCGGCTTTGGTCATTGTCGGGCCAGACCCGGCAATCAAAGATACCGGGTCTTGTTGGTGACCCCCCCGGGTCGAGCCGGGGGATGACAGGGTCGTTCGGCTGGTTCTGTCAGGCCGGACGCTGCCCCTGAGCGCGCACCGACCTTCTGCGCTCGCGGGGGTCACGCCCTTGCCGGGCTCGGCCCGGCAGCCCGGCGCCGCCGGCCTTGGATGCTCGGGTCAAGCCCGAGCATGACGGGAGCGCTTGAGGTTTGTTGTGAGCCCCGCCAGCGGGGTCAGGCCGCAAGCCCTTCGGGCCAAGCTACGCTGCAAGCCCTTCGGGCAATGTCATGCTGTGAGCCCTTCGGGCTCGGGAAGCCCGTTGGCGCGGCAGCAGGCCGTGAGGGTGTTGGCGAGGAGGCAGGCGATGGTCATCGGGCCGACGCCGCCCGGGACGGGGGTGATGGCGCCGGCGACCTCGGCACAGCTCTCATAGGCGCAGTCGCCGACGATGCGGGTCTTGCCCTCCCCCTTCTCAGGCGCCGGGATGCGGTTGATGCCGACATCGATCACGACCGCGCCGGGCTTCACATAGTCCGCCGTCACCATTTCCGGCCGGCCCACGGCGGCAACCAGGATGTCGGCCTGCTTGCACACCTCGGCGAGGTTCTGGGTGCGGCTGTGGGCGACGGTGACGGTGCAGCTGTCCTTGAGGAGCAGGTTGAACATCGGCTTGCCGACGATGTTGGAGCGGCCGAGCACCACCGCCGACTTGCCCGAGAGCGAGCCCAGATGATCGCGCAGGAGCATGAGGCAGCCGAGCGGCGTGCAGGGCACCATCGCCTTCTGCCCGGTGCCTAGGAGGCCGACATTGGAGATGGTGAAGCCGTCCACATCCTTCTCCGGCCGGATGGTGTTGATCACCTTCTCCCCGTCGATGTGCTTCGGTAGCGGGAGCTGGACCAGGATGCCGTGGACGGCGGGGTCGTTGTTTAGCTTCTCGACGATGGCGAGGAGCTCGGCCTCGGACGTGCTCTCATCGAGCTTGTGCTCGATGGAGTTCATGCCGGCCTCGACCGTCTGCTTGCCCTTGTTGCGGACATAGACCTGGGAGGCCGGGTCCTCGCCCACCAGCACGACGGCGAGGCCCGGGGTGAGCCCGAGCTCGGCCTTGAGCCGCGTCACATGCTCGCCCACCTGCCCGCGCACGCGCGCCGCGAAAGCCTTCCCGTCGATCACCGTAGCCGCCATGGCCGTCCCTCCTGTTCTCGTTCCGGGGCGACGTAGCGGAGGCGGCGTGTAGGGTCCAGCCGCACCGGGTGCCCGCAGGCGTCATTTGCGCCCGATGGAATGGCAGGGACGGCTAGGGGCCAGCGTCATGGGGGCGTCAGGGGCGGGGTGGCGGGTGGAACTCGACCACCTGCACGACCGCATCGAGGGTGATCGCGGGGTAGTGCTCACGCATGCCCGCGAGCATGACCTCGTCCGGCCAGTCCGCTTGGCGGCCGAGGAAGGCCGCGGCATCGCGGAGCGGCATCTCGGTCACCCGCCAGACCTCGACGACCGTCTCGAGCGGCGGTTCGGCAGAGGTGAAGCGGAGGGGGCCGGGCAGGATACGGGGCTCGCGCCAGCGGATGGTCGAGCGCTTCCCGCCGCTCAGGACCTCCGGGACGAGCCGCGGCACGAGATCGAGCGTCTGCACGCCCCGGCTCAGCCGCGGCCGCGATAGGGGGGCACGCCCTGGTCGGGGAGCCAAAGCCCCTCGGGCGGAGGGCCGGTCTGCCAGAAGACGTCGATCGGGATGCCACCGCGAGGGTACCAGTAGGCGCCGATGCGGAGCCAACGGGGGGCGATGGCGGCGACGATCCGCTTGCCGATGCCGACGGTGCAGCCCTCATGGAACTCGCCATGGTTCCGGAAGCTGCCGAGCTAGAGTTTCAGCGACTTCGATTCCACGAGCCACTGATCCGGCACGTAGTCGATCACGAGATGCCCGAAATCGGGCTGGCCGGTGACCGGGCAGATCGAGGTGAACTCAGGCGCGACGAACCGCGCGACGTAATTCGTGTCGGGATGCGGGTTCGGCACGGGGTCGAGAACGGCGTCCTCGGGGCTTGCAGGCAGGCCCGTCTCCTGGCCTAGAAAGCGCGGCGTGTCGCTCACTCCGCCGCCTCGAAACGGACGCGATGCGCCCAACTCGAGCCGTCGGAGATCACCAGATCCTCGAAACCGAGGAGCTTGGCGAGATCGAACCAGGTCGCGGTCGTCTCGATCCCGGCATTGCGGAAGAAGTCCGTGCCGCGGGCGTTCGAGGTGAGCTGGGCGAGGACGGCGCGGGCACGAAAGAGGGTGCTGAAGACCTCGTCGTCGAGGGCGACGATGATCATGTGCTCGGCCTCCGCACCCTTGGCGAAGATGGCGAAGCGCGGCGTCTCGGGCGCGTCGAGCTGGGCCTTGGTGATCTGGGTGATGAAGGCGACGCGCACATTGCGCGAGGGCTGCTGGGGCGCCGGTGCGATCTGGCGCGAGAACGTCTCCTCCGACGCAACCTCCGGATAATAGTACCCCTCCTGATCCGCGGCCGCCGGGGGCGGCGCGAGCGTCAGGAACAGGAACGGGACCGCTGCGATGGCGGCGAGGCGGATCGGCATCATGGCGGGCGTGCTCCGGGCGCAGTTTCGGCGGGGACTGGAAGCGGCACGGAAGCACGGAGGGTGCGGGCGATGCAACATGCCTTGGCCGTTGCCATCCCCGCCGGTGCACCGGATGGTGAGGCGGGGGCGACAGCGGTGAGGGCATGCAATGGGAAGCTGGGGCAGCGGGCTCTATCAGGACGACACGGCGCTGGATGTGCGGGAGGCCTTCAAGGAGCTCGTGATCCTGCCCGTCGAGCCGGCGGAGCTTGTCGAGCGGATGGCGACGCGCTTCGGCATGGGGGCAGCACCCATGGACGAGGAGGAGGTGGATTTCTGGCTGGCGCTTGCCGATCAGCTCCATCTCTACGCCATCGAGCATGCGCCGACGATGGACCGCGCGCGGGAGATCATCACGAGCGGCGCGGATCTGGCGGCGAAGGAAGCGCTGGAGATGGCGCCGCGGGACCTTGCCAAGCGCAAGGTGGTGCTCGGCCAGCTCCTCGACCGCTGGGCCGTGCCGCATCCGAAGCCGCGCAAGCGCAAGATGATGAAGGGGCCGGAGCCCTTCGTCTTCGATATCGGCGATGTCTGGGTCTATCCGACGATGAACCACGCCGCGATCCCGGTGCAGTGGGGTGACTATCACCCGGCGACCATCGGCGACTTCTTTCGGAGAGATGGCTGGGGGGCGATGATCGTCTTCGACCGCTGGCTCCATCAGGACTTTCATGCGCGCTATCTCATCGCCGTCGCCTGGCTCGAGAAGGGGGCCGAGCCGACGCTGGAGGCCGTGCGCGCCGCCCCGGTGGACGGGTGGTTCGAGCGCGACTGGCTGATGGAGGACCAAGTCGCTTTCGTGGATCTTCACTCGGAGATGGCGTTCTCGACCCACTTTCCGAAGGCAAGGAAGAGGCTGAAGGCGCTCGAGGCCGTGCGGATCGGGGCGCTGCCGGTGGATGCGGCAACGTTGCGCGCGAAGGCCCGCGTGATCGTGGAGCAGGCGTTCGACCGGGCAGACGGGCTCGCCTCGCTGCCGCATCTCCTGACGCTGCGCTCCACCCATGACGAGAGCCCAGAGATGGTGAGCATTCGGGGCGAGCCCTGCCGGCACCTGCCCGTCGCCTCGGTCCTGTCGGCGTAGTCGATCAGTCCAGGAGATCAGACGACGCGATCAGATTACCAGCTCAGCGGCCGAGGGCGCGCCAGCCGATGTCGCGGCGATGAAAGCCGCCCGGCCAGTCGATGAGGTCGACGGCGGCGTAGGCGCGGTTCCGGGCTTCCGAGAGTTCGGCGCCGAGGGCAGTGACGGCGAGCACCCGGCCGCCCGCACTGATCGGCCCATCCGGCCCCGCGGTGGTGCCCGCATGGAAGATCCGGACGCCGGGCATGGCGGCAGCCTGATCAAGGCCCCGGATCGCCTCGCCCTTGGCGTAAGCGCCGGGATAGCCCTTGGCGGCCAGCACCACGGTCAGGGCCGCTTCGGGCGTCCAGTCGAGGGTCATGGTCGAGAGCCGCCCCTCCGCCGCCGCGAGGAGCAGGGCGAGAAGATCCGTGCGAAGCCGCGGCAGGACCACCTGCGCCTCCGGATCGCCGAAGCGGGTGTTGAACTCGACGAGGCGAGGGGCGCCGTCCTCGATCATCAGCCCGGCATAGAGGATGCCACGAAAGGGCGCGCCGCGCGCCGCCATCTCGGCGAGCACCGGGCGCACGATCCGGTCCATCGCCGCCGCCTCGACCGCGGGGGTCAGCACGGGAGCGGGCGAATAGGCGCCCATGCCGCCGGTGTTGGGGCCCTCGTCCCCGTCGAAGGCGCGCTTGTGGTCCTGTGCGGTGGCGAGCGGCAGTGCGGTCGCCCCGTCGCAGAGGACGAAGAGGGAGGCTTCCTCGCCGGTCATGAACTCCTCGATCACGACGGTCGCGCCTGCGGCCCCGTGGGCACCGTGGAACATCGCGTCGATGGCGGCGAGCGCGTCGGCCACCGTCATCGCGACGGTCACGCCCTTGCCCGCGGCAAGCCCGTCCGCCTTGACAACTATGGGTGCGCCCTGCCGCTCGACATAGGCCCGTGCCGAGGCGGCATCGCCGAACCGCGCCCAGTCAGCGGTGGGGGCGCCGGCGGCATCGCAGATTTCCTTCGTAAAGCTCTTGGAGCTTTCGAGAGCGGCGGCCGCGGCGGTGGGACCGAGCACGGGGATGCCCGCGGCGCTAAGCGCATCCACAATGCCGGCAGCGAGCGGCGCTTCTGGCCCCACCACGACGAAGCCGACCGCCTCGCTGCGCGCGAAGGCCACCACCGCCGCCGGATCCAGGATGTCGAGTGAGACGCAGTCAGCGACAGCGGCGATCCCCGCGTTGCCGGGTGCTACCTGCAGCCGGGTGCAATCCGGGCTGGCGGCGATGCCGGTGGCGAGGGCGTGCTCACGCCCACCGCCACCGAGGATCAGGACATCCATGCAAGCCTCTCCCATAGACCCCATACGCTCGTACCAGTCCCGCCTAGACCCTCGCCGCCCCGCCCCGCAACCCGCCACCGCGCCAAAACCCTTTCAAGGGTTTTGCAAATTCCTTCCAAGGAATTTGCCTGCGCCGCGCGGTGGCGGGACAATTGGCAGCAGGGTAGAAGACCGAAATGAGCCTGATCGATGACGAGCCGGCGCCCGGCGCGAACACCCCAGAATTCACGGTCTCCGAGCTTTCGCGGGGCGTCAAACGCACGCTCGAGGGCGCCTATGGCCATGTCCGGGTGCGGGGCGAGCTCGGCCGCGTCACTTTCCACCGCAACGGCCATGTCTATCTAGACCTCAAGGACGAGAACGCGGTGCTGGCGGGTGTCATCTGGAAGAACGCAGTCCGAAGCCTCGATATCCGGCCGCAGGAAGGCGACGAGGTCATCGCCACGGGTCGCATCACCACCTTTGCCGGCCAGTCGAAATACCAGCTCGTGATCGAGAGCCTGGCCTATGCCGGCGAGGGCGCGCTCTTGGCCCGGCTCGAACGGCTGAGAAAGGCGCTAGCGGAGGAGGGGCTCTTCGCAGCCGAGCGGAAGCGCCCCCTCCCCTTCCTGCCCCACGTGATCGGTGTGGTGACCTCGCCCACCGGCGCCGTGATCCTGGACATCCTGCACCGGCTGGCCGAACGCTTTCCGGTGCAGGTGATCGTCTGGCCCGTGGCAGTGCAGGGCCCGGCCAGCGCCCCCGCCGTCGCCGCTGCGATCCGGGGCTTCAACGCACTTGTCCCCGATGGGCCGGTGCCGCGGCCCGAGGTGCTGATCGTGGCCCGCGGGGGCGGCTCGATCGAGGATCTCTGGGGCTTCAACGAGGAGGCGGTCGTTCGCGCCGCCGCCGCTTCCGAAATCCCGCTCATCTCCGCCGTGGGGCATGAGACGGACACCACGCTGATCGACCACGCGGCCGACAGGCGCGCACCGACGCCGACCGCCGCCGCGGAAATGGCGGTACCGGTGCGGGCGGAGCTTGCAGCTGGCATCGCGGAGCTCGAGGCACGGCGCCTGCGCGCACTCAGCCGGAGCCTCGTGCTCCGCCGACAGCGGCTCGCGGATATCGCCCGATCCCTTCCCCGACCGGCCGAGCTCGTCGAGCTCAGGCGGCAACGTCTCGCAGCCCTCCGCCTGCCCGACCCGCGGCGCTCGGTGGCCGAGGCGCGCCAGCGTCTCGCCCTGCCCGCAGGCCGTCTCGCCCCGGCGCTCGGCAGCGCTGTCGGACGCGGTCGGCTGGCACTTGCGGAGCGCGCCGCGCGCCTCGTCCCCCGCCGCCTCGCGGAGACCACCGGACGGGGGCGCCGGGATGTGGGAAGCCTCGCGGCCCGCCTCGCGCCGGCAGTCGAGCGCCGACATCGCGTCCTGCGGGAGCGGGTCGGAGCTGCCGCCCGCCTTCTCGAAAGCCTGTCGGAGGCGGGAACCCTCAAGCGCGGCTTCGCCATCGTGCGCGGAGCGGAAGGTAAGATCGTCACCGCCGCCGCCGCCGTGCCGGTGGGCGAGCCCATCAGCCTCACCTTCCATGACGGCAGCGTCACCGCCATGGCGGGGTCCACAGCCGCACCGACCAAGCAACCGCGCGCGACGCCGAAAGGGCCCCGCACCGCGCCGGGGGCGCGCCAACCGAGCCTGTTCGACGAAACCTGATCAGCGAGAAGGACCGACCCCATGCCCAAGGGATACTGGATCGCCCATGCCGATGTGCAGGACATGGAGGCCTGGCAACGCTACGTCGCCGCCGCCCGGGCGGCCTTCGAGGCTCACGGCGCGACCTTCCTCGCCCGCGGCGGCGCCCATGAAGAAGCCGAAGACCCGCAAGGGCGCAGCCGCCACGTCGTCTGCGAGTTCCCCAGCCTCGAAGCCGCTCAGGCCTGCTACCACTCCGAAACATACCAGGAAGCCCGAAAGCACCGGGACGGGGCCGGCATCGTCTCCATCACCCTCGTCGAAGGCCTCGCCTGAACCCAACCCAGGAGCCCAACTCAGGGGCCGGAAGCAGGGCCCCGAAGCCCGGGCGGGGTCAAGGATCGCCGCGAGGCGACCGGCGAAGCCGGCCCGTCCTTGACGCCGCCCTGGCTTCGAACACGCTCGAAGAGGAGCCCCCAAGGCTCCTCCCCAGCCCCAGATAGGACCTGCGAGCCATGCCCCAGAGGCAGGCAATCGTCCCAGCCCAGATGCCACAGACACCACAAGAAAGCATCGCGCCGACCAGGCGCGATTCCGCTTAGCTGATCGCCGCGCGGCTGCGCAGTATCGGCAGGCAGCGCCCGAAGAAGAGGGCCAGCAGCAAGATGTATGGGAAGGCGGGGAAAACCCCCGGCACCTTGGTCATCGACATCACGTTGAACGCCCCGAGCGCCACCAGCATGATCTTCTCATAAGGGAAGAACCCGTGCGCCAGCGCATAGCGGAGCTGGTAGAGGATGCCGACGTAGAGAAGAGCCATCTCGTAGATCATCGTCCGCGGTCCCGCGGCGAATAGCGCGAAGCAGAGGACCGCGGCCTTGAGATCCTCCGGCATGCGCGGGCTCGCCCAGACGACCACCATGATGGCGACGCAGGGCAGTGCGAGGCCCGCATGCACCGCCCCCGCGACGGGAATCGGCACGAGCCAGCTCCTCAGATAGCTGAAGACGCTCGCCGTCAGCCGGTAATCCGCCGTGTCGCTCGTATGCGTGACCGTCGTCGCCTCGAGCTTTCCGATCCAGGCCTCCCAGACCGCGAAGCCACCCACCAGGGTGGTGAGCGCCACCAGCGCGAGCAGCGTGACGCTCGCCCAGACAAGCGCCATCACCGTCCGCTCCGCCAGGAACGCCAGCGGCAGGGGCACGAAGAGATGCGGCTTCATCGTCGCGAAGCCGAGGGCGAGGCCCGAGAGCACGGGATGGGAGCGGCGATACTCGATGGCGAGCGCCAGCAGCACGGCCCAGTAGAGCCCCGCCTGCCCCGTCACCAGTGTGATCAGCATCGGTGCGGTCAGGAAGGCACCCAGAAGCGTCAGCCGATGCGGCAGGATGCGCCAGCAGATCAAGAGGAAGATCGAGACCTGGAGCCCGACCCAGACCACCATCATCCAGGCCGGATGCCCGAGGCCCAGCCAGGAGATGAAGGGCAGCGCATGGGGCGGATAGTTCCAGGGCAGGATCCCGCCGATGGTCTCGACGCCCAAGGTCTCGAGCATCACGGCATGCGTCGCGGCCCAGTCATAGGTCGCCGCCGCGCCCTGCTCCATCATCACCACCGACGCGGTCCAGAAGGCCATGTAGTCGGGCGGCTTGAAGATCTTGCCGAAAAGCTCGGGGTTCACATAGCTCGAATAGAGCGAGCCGATGGCCATCACCACCACGCCCACGGCGCCGAACCAGAGCCAGGAGGCTGCGCGCTTGCCGTCGAGCCACGCCGCCTCGCGCAGGTCCCGCGCAGCGGCACCGGCCTCCGCCTCCGCCACTGCCCCTGCCCCTGCCCCAGCCAGCGCATCGGGGGTCCGATCGACCTCGCTCATAGCTGCTCCCCGCCCTGGCTGCATAGGAGCGGGCGGCGGTCGCGCTCGGTAATCAGAAGTTCGAGACCCTTGTCCGGCCCGTCGAGGAGGCGTCCCAGGATGCCGTCATCGCGCTTCGTGAGCGACCAGCACAGCACCTCGCTGCCGAGGCCATAGTAGAAGCAGACATTGCCCTCATGGGGCCGCCAGACCCCGGGCATGCAGTCGCCGCTGGGGTAGCGCCAGATGACGTCGCCGCTTTCGTCGAAGCTCTCCGAGCCCCAGGGCTCGCCATCCTTCTCGAAATAGAGCGTGTGGCCCTCGGCATAGGCGCGGAATTCCTCCGGGCTCATCGGCTCGCCACCGGCCTGAGCGGCCGACGCTTCGGCAAGGCCGCCGGCCGCAACGATGGCAACGCCGAGCAGCGTTCCCATGAGGCCCAGATACAGTCGTCCCATCAGCGCCACGGCGACGCCCCTCCCCAAAACTCGCTTCGGTGTCGCGCACCGATCCCCATAGCCGCGCCATGCGTTCCCCAACGCGCGCGGCACCGCAGTAATACGCGAGTTTCGAAGCGACCGCCACGCCGCACAAGCGCCG
Organism: Pseudomonadota bacterium; assembly: GCA_039815685.1. Classification (GTDB taxonomy): domain Bacteria; phylum Pseudomonadota; class Alphaproteobacteria; order Rhodobacterales; family Rhodobacteraceae; genus Thermohalobaculum. The sequence goes on from JBCBYV010000015.1 coordinate 32,517, forward strand.
CGTAGCATGAACGTGACTCAGATGCGGCGCCAGCGCGCCTCCTCCGGCGCGAGGCAGACGCTCTCGCCGCAGATCTGCACGGCGAGCGCGATCTCGCGGGCGTCGTCGAGGGGCAAGATCGGGACCGAAAAGGCACCCTCGTAACCCGTGATCGCCTCGCCGCCGGGAAAGCCGAGCGATAGGGGGACGGGCGCGGGCCAGTCCGCCTCAGCGCCCACGAGCCGTGGGGCCGCGAGCGCATCGCCGCCGGCCGCGATGTGCCAGCCCGGGGCGAGGCGGAGATGGAGGCGCGGGCCGCCCGGCGCCCGAAGATCGAGCCGCGCGCGGAGCTGCCCGTCGCCGAGGCTGCGCCGCACCCCGCTCTCCCCGCCCTGGAGGATGCGCGCTGCGACGAGAAGATCTGGCCGGAGCATCGGCGTCTCGGCCAGCGTGCCCGATAGCGCGGTGACGAGAGCCTGCGCCCGTGCCCCCGTCGCCGGGCCCGCGCCGCGGCGGGCGAGGCGGGCCAGAAGCTCGGCCATGGCGCTCTCCCCCGCCGGCGTCGCTCCGTCCTGGCTTTCGAAGACCGGCCCGAGCGGACCCGGCGCCTCGGCCATGCGGAACCGCCCGGTGGGCTCGCCGAAGGCGGCATCCGCCGCTGCCGCTAGGGTCTCCGCCCGGTCCTGCCAGACTTCGCCCTTGCCCATCGGCGCCGCATCGGCGAGCGCGAGGAAGCCGAGGCCGAGCCAGGCATAATCCTCCAGAAGCCCGGCCACGCGCCCGCCCGCGTCCTCATCCATCAGCCGGGTGAGCCGCTGTCGCTCGGCGTCCCACAGTGCCGACCAGAGCGCCTCGCCCGCCCGCACCGCCGCTGCGGCCAACTCAGGCGCTTCGAAGGCCTCGGCCCCCTCGGCCAGCGCACGGATCATGAGGCCGTTCCAGCCGGCGATGATCTTGTCGTCCCGCACGGGCCTCGGGCGCTCCTCCCGGTATCGCCGCAGCGCCTCGAGCGCCGGCTCGAGGTGGGCGGCTTCGAGCGTCGCGTCGGGTTTGAGGTGGAGGACGGCGCCAGCCTCGATCGTCGGCGCCTCGTGCCCGCCCAGCGTCGCGATGGCCCAGTCCCGCTCGGCCGGCTCGAGGGCGGCGAGGGCTGTCTGCATCTCCCCGGGCGTGAAGGCGTAGAAGGCCCCCTCCTCCCGCCGTCCCGCGGCATCGAGGCTGTCCGCATCCTCGGCGGCATAGAACGCGCCCGAGGATGCGGTCATGTCGCGGAGCACATAGGCAAAGCACCGCTCGGCCGCGCGTCGCCAGGCGGGCTCGCCGGTCGCCTCCCATCCCTCGACGAAGGCGCGGGCGAGCTGGCCCTGATTGTAGAGCATCTTCTCGAAATGCGGGGTGCGCCAGTTCGGATCGACCGTGTAGCGGTGGAAGCCGCCGCCCGGATGGTCGTGCAGGCCGCCCGCCGCGATGGCCGTGAGTGTGTGGCTCGCGACGCCCAGTGCCGCCCCATCGCCTGTGCGCCGCCAGTGGTCGAGAAGCCAGAGGAGAAAGCCCTCCTGCGGGAACTGCTGGGCGTGGCCGAAGCCGCCTTCCTCGGCGTTGTACATCTGCGCAAGCTGCGCCGAGAGGGCGGCATGGACGCCTTCCTCGAGCGGCGCGGGCGCCTTGCCCCCCGGTGCGCCGATGGCGGCGACGGTCTGGGCGATCTCGCCCGCGACGCTCTCCACCCTGTCGCGGCTCTCGTCCCAGGCGCGGCGCACGCCCGCCAGCATCTTCAGGAACTGGGGCTTCGGAAAATACGTGCCGGTGTGGAAGGGCCGCCCGTCAGGCATGAGCCAGACCGAGTTCGGCCAGCCCGCATGCCCCTGCTGGAGCTGGGTTGCGGTGATGTAGATCTGGTCGAGATCGGGCCGCTCCTCCCGGTCGAGCTTCACCGGCACGAAGCGGGCATTCAGGACCGCCGCCACCTCCTCGTCGTCGAAACTCTCCTCCTCCATCACATGGCACCAATGGCAGGTGGCGTAGCCGATGCTGAGGAACACGGGACGGTCGAGGGCGGCGGCCTCGGCCAGCGTCTCGTCGCTCCAGGCCCGCCAATCGACGGGGTTGTGCGCATGCTGGCGGAGATAGGGGGAGGCCTCGCGGATCAGCCGGTTCACGAACCGCGCCCGCCCGGCGGGGGTCAGGCAATGGGTGCGCGGGCGATAGCCGTCGCCGAGCGCGCGGTAGTCCGCCTCGAGCGCCTCGGTTAGGCCCGGGTCCCGGTCGCTGCCCGGCGGCGTCTCGGTCATGGGCATGCGCACTCCTTCCCTTGGGCGTCGCGCGGGACCCTGCCCGATCCGACCCAAGGCGCAAAGACCCGTATGCGCCGATGGGGGGTTGGGGGTGCGGGCCGGCGGGTGGGCGGAGTCCCTCGCGGGGCGCAAGCCCGGCGAGGGACGAACGGGCACCCAGTCGGCCCCACCCATGCACCGAGCAGAACGCACCAGGCGGAAAGGCATCCCGCGGAGAGTTTACGGCCCCGGCGCCGCCGCCTATGCCGAGGCGCATGGAGTTCATGGGCACATCGGCAGCGCTGCAGCGGCGCATGGCGGAGACGCGCGATCTCGCGCAGCGCCGGCTCGCGATCCTGCACGAGCTCGCACCGCGGCGCGGCGAGCGGATGCTCGAGATCGGCTGCGGCGCAGGGCTTCTCTTGCGCGAGATCGCGCTTGCCACAGGTCCGCATGGGCTTGCAGCGGGCATCGACATCTCGCCCGACCAGGTCGCTGCGGCGGAGACCGAGTGCGCCGGCGTGCCGGGCGTGCAGGTGCAGGTCGGCGACGTCATGGCGCTCGACTGGCCCGAGGCGGTGTTCGACGCCGCCGTCGCCGCCCATGTCATCGAGTATCTCGACGAGCCGGAGAAAGCGCTGAACGCCATCCGGCAGACGCTGAAGCCCGGTGCGCGCTTCGTCTGTCTAGCGGTCAACTGGGACAGCGATTTCTGGCACGGGCCTGCCGCCGAGCTGACGGCATCGGTGGTCGGGGCCTGGCGGGCCGGGCTGCCACGGCCGAACCTGCCGGCACAGCTCGGCCCGATGCTCGCCCGCGCAGGCTTCGGCGGACAGCGCCAGGTGCCGGTGCCGGTCGTGAATGCCTCCCTCGCCGAGGACCAGCTAGCACCCTGGATGGCGCGCCTGATGGCGGAGGAGGCGGGACCGCCCGCAGGCCCCGCCTGGCTCGCGGCGCTGGAGGCAGCGGATGCGGCGGGCGAGATGTTCCATTCCTCCGTGCCCATCCTCACCACGGCGACGGCGGTGTGACGATGTCCACGTCGCATGCGATGCGTCCCGGGCCTGACCCGGGACCTCTCCAAGGGCTGCCAGAGGTCCCGGGTCAAGCCCGGGACAGACGGCACCCAGCTACGATCATCCCTTCCTGACCGAGGACACCGACGATGCATCCCAACCCAGCCTTCCGCGGCCAGGCAGAGATCGACGCGCTCACGATGGCCCGCGGCCGCGGCTTCGGCATCCTGACCGCGCAAGGGCCCAGCGGTCCGCTCGCGAGCCATGTGCCGTTTCTGCTCGATCAGGCGGGGAGCGAGGCGGAGGCGCATCTCGTGCGCTCCACGGCCCTCACGCGCGCCCTGAGAGCCACGGGCGGCCCACTCGATGCGCTGCTGATCGTGAGCGGGCCGGACGCCTATATCTCGCCGGACTGGTACGGGGAGGACGACAAGGTGCCGACCTGGAACTACGTCGCCGTGCATCTCCGCGGGCGCCTGCGGCTCACGCCCGAGCGCGACATGCGCGCCCATCTCGACCGGCTTTCGGCGCATTTCGAGGGGAAGCTCCTGCCGAAAAAGCCCTGGAACACGGAAAAGATGCAGACCGAGACGCTGGAGAAGATGATGCGCAGCATCCTGCCCGTGGCGCTTGAGATCACGGGCGTTGAGAGCACGGTGAAACTCAACCAGAACCGCAGCGACAGCGCACGCCACGGCGCGGCCGCCGCCATCGCCGCCGGCGGCACGCCGGGTATGGAGACCGCAAAGATCGCCGCCATGATGCGCGCCCTCGCTGACGCTGGCGCCTGACCCCACGACCTAACGATTGCGGCCCGTCGCAGGCGCTGGAGCGCCGGGATGGTCGGCCGTCACCTTGCGCGGTCTGTCCCGGGCTTGACCCGGGACCGCTGGCAGCCCGCGGAGAGGTCCGGAGGCTACTGCGCGGTCTGACCTCACGGGATCACTGTTGTTGCCTCATTGCCGGGCGCGGCGGTCCAGCGCCATCGGCGGTGGATGCTCGGGGCAAGCCCGAGCATGACGGGGTTCCGTGCGGCAAGAAGGTGTGCCGGGGCGGCCTGCGCCCCGACGGAACCAGTAGAGCGATCCGGTCATCCCGCGCTCGATCGGGGGATCCAACACCAGAACCCGGTGCCCGGTGCATTGTCGTGCTTTGTATCGGCGGATGGAGCCTGGCGACGATGACAGGGGCCCAAGCGGATCAGACTGCGCTCTGGCACGGGACGCATCGCGTGCGCGGTAAGTCGGCGCACCGCTGATCCCCTTCATGCGGCGGTGCTCGCCCCGCTCTGAGCGTCTTCAGCGCTCGTCATCGAGGGTGAACTGGGCGCGCATCTTTTTGTAGCCGTCGCGCATGCCGTGCTCGGCCTGGAGCTTCAGGAGTTCCTCGTCGCGGCGGCGGAACTCGTCGATGGTCTCCTCGGCCGCGCTGCCATCGCCGAGCTCCTCAAGCGCCTCGCGGGCGAGGAGCATGGCGCTCTCCAGCATCTCCCGCACCACGCCCGTGGCGCCGAGGCGTTCGAGGCGGTTCTCCTCGAACCGGTCAAAGGCGCGGCAGAAGATCGGGGTATTCGGCAGCCGGGCGCGCAGCTTCTCGAGCGCCTTGGCGTTCGCATCCGGGTCGTCGCCGCAAAGGAAGATGGCGCGCGCCTCCTCCGCCCCCACCGTCTTCAGCACGTCCGAGCGGCGGAGGTCGCCGAAATAGACTTTGTTGTCGAAGCTCTCAGCGATGCGGATGCGCTCGGGGTCCTTGTCGATCAGCGTCACGTCGTAGCCGCGGAGCTTGAGGATGCGGGCGACGACCTGGCCGAAACGACCGAAGCCCGCGACGATGACCGGGGCGCCGCTGGGCGCCTTGTCGACCCCCTCGATGCCTTCCATGGCGCCGCTCTCGCCCTTGTGGGTGAAACGGTCGGCGGCCATGACGGCGAGCGGCGTCATGACCATGGTCAGGACGACGATGGCGGCGATGATCGTGCCGGTCTCCCGATCCCAGAGGCCGGCGGCCGAGCCGAAGCCGAGGATGACGAATCCGAACTCGCCACCCTGGCCGAGAAGCGCCGCGATGCGGAGCGCGGCAGCGGGCGTGGAGCCCGCGGCACGGGTCAGGACCCAGAGAAAGACCGCCTTGCCAGCATAGAGCACGACGGCGCCGAGGATCACGAGCCACCACCACTCGGCCACCACGGGCCAGACGACGCCCATGCCGACGCTCATGAAGAAGAGGCCGAGGAAGAGGCCGCGGAAGGGCTCGATATCCGCCTCGAGCTGGTGGCGGAACTCGCTCTCGGCGAGGAGCACGCCCGCGATGAAGGCGCCGAGGGCCATGGAGAGCCCGGCGAGTTGCATGACGAGGGCAGAGGCCGCGACGACGAGGAGGGCCGCGGCGGTGAAGATCTCGTCCGTGCGGGTGAGGGCGATGACATGGAAGAGCGGGCGGAGACCGTAGCGCCCGACGACGATGACGCCCGCGATGGCGCCGAGGCCGATGGCGACATCCGCGATGCCCGCGCTCGACATCCCGTCCCCCCCGCCGCTGCCGAGAAAGGCGACGAGGGCGAGAAGGGGCACGATGGCCATGTCCTGGAAGAGGAGGATGGAGAAGGCCCGGTCGCCATGCGGGGTCGTGAGCTCGGCCCGGTCGCGCATGATCTGCACCGCGAAGGCGGTGGAGGAGAGCGCGAGGGCGGCCCCGATGGCGAGCGAGGGCGCCCAGCCGAGCGGCATCACGGCCCAGATCGTGCCGGCGAGAAGCGCGGAGGTGGCGACGACCTGGGCGAGGCCGAGCCCGAAGATCTCCATGCGCATGCGCCAGAGCCGCTGGGGCCGAAGCTCGAGCCCGATGACGAAGAGGAGGAGCACGACCCCGAACTCCGCCACATGGCGCACGCTCTCCGCCTCGCTCACGACACCGAGCACATGGGGGCCAATCAGCGCGCCGGCGGCGAGATAGCCGAGCACGGAGCCGAGGCCGAGGCGCTTGAAGACCGGTACGGCGATCACGGCGGCGCCGAGGAACACGACGGCACCGGTCAGGATCGGGTCGGCCGCTACGTCGCCGGGTGCTGCTGCCATGGGCCCTCCGCCATTTTCGGCGGTGGCTCGGCCGGCCCCGCCTCAGTCGTCCTCGATCTTGCGGCCCTCGCCGCCGAAACGCATCACGAAATAGGCAATGACCGTGCCAGCGAGCGCGCCTTCGGGCACGAAGAGGAAGGGTGTTGCAAGCGGGCTCTCCGCGCCAAAGAGTTCGACGACGAAAGCGCGCATGAAGGCATCGCCCAACATGGCGATGAGGAGGTTGAACCAGGCGCCGACAAAGGCGCCCCGGACCCACCAGGGCACGCGCCAGGGCAGCGCGCCGTTGTTCTCAAGCACCTCGAGCATGGCGATGACCGCGCCCATGGTCGGATACCACAGGAGCACGCCCCAGCGCGCGATGTCGGAGGCGGCGGGGGTGATGATGGGCACGAGCACGAAGCCGACGAGCCCGATCATGAGACCGGCCATCTTCGCCACGGCAAGACGTGTCAGGAATGTCGGGCCGTCCACCACGCTCTCCGGAGGTTCGATTGTGTGAGGCGGAACCTAGCAGAAGGCCCGGATGAGTCACCGGTCTCATTTCGTCGCAATGAGTGCGGCGCGCGACCGCGCCCTTCGCGCCACGCGCAGGATATGCCGGTGTGGGTGCGCCGGTGGGGAGGGCGCCAGTGGGGAGGGCGGGCCGGCAGGGTGCCCGTTCGCGCGACGCGGGGCGTTGCCCCGCGGCTTGCTCCGCCCACCCGCCGGCCCGCACCCCCCCAAGCCCGCACGCTCGACCCGCCCCCTCAAGCCGCATCCTCGAGATGCCGAAACGGTGCCTTTGCGGCAGGGGGGCTGCCATTGCGGGGGCCATCGGCGGGGTATAGACCCGGGCGGACGCGCCGGGCAGCCCGGTGCGCCCCAGCCGCAACGCCACGGGAGCCTGCCGAGATGGCCCGTATCCTGATCACCTCTGCCCTGCCATATATCAACGGCGTCAAGCATCTGGGCAATCTGGTGGGCTCGATGCTGCCGTCCTGTGCCTATGCCCGCTATCTGCGCGCGCGGGGGCATGAGGTGCTGCTGATCTGCGCGACGGACGAGCATGGCACGCCGGCCGAGCTGGCCGCTGCCAAGGCGGGCAAGGACGTAGCGGCCTACTGCGCCGAGATGCACGGGGTGCAGAAGCGTCTGGGGGAAGGCTTCAAGCTTTCCTTCGATCATTTCGGCCGATCTTCCTCGGCCCGCAATCACGCGCTGACCCAGCAGTTCGCCGGGCGCCTGGCGGATGCGGGGCTGATCGAAGAGGTGGAGGAGCAGCAGGTCTTCTCACCGACCGACAAGCGCTTCCTGCCGGACCGGTATGTGGAGGGCACCTGCCCCAATTGCGGCTACGACCGCGCGCGGGGCGACCAGTGCGAGAACTGCACCAAGCAGCTCAACCCGACGGACCTGATCAATCCCCGCTCCGCGATCTCCGGCGCCACGGATCTCGAGGTGCGGACGACGCGGCATCTCTATCTTCGCCAGTCGCAGATGCGCGACCGGCTGCGCGACTGGATCGAGGGCAAGAAGGACTGGCCGATCCTGACGACCTCCATCGCGAAGAAATGGCTCGACGACGGCGAAGGGCTGCAGGACCGCTCGATCACCCGCGACCTCGACTGGGGCATTCCAGTGAAGCGCGGCGCGGAGGACTGGCCGGGCATGGAGGGCAAGGTCTTCTATGTCTGGTTCGACGCACCCATCGCCTATATCGCCGCGACCGCCGAATGGGCGGATGCGACGGGACAGGACGATGCGGCCTGGGAGCGCTGGTGGCGCATCGACCGGGGGGCCGGGGACGTCCGCTATGTCGAGTTCATGGCGAAGGACAACATCCCGTTCCACACGCTGAGCTTTCCCACGACGCTGATGGGCGCGAACGAGGTCGGGAACGGGGAGCGCTACAAGCTCGTCGACTATATCAAGGGCTTCAACTGGCTGACCTATGACGGGGGCAAGTTCTCCACCTCCCAGGGGCGCGGCGTCTTCATGGACGAGGCGCTGGGGCTTTTGCCGTCGGACTACTGGCGCTGGTGGCTGCTCTCGAACGCGCCCGAGAGTGCTGATGCCGACTTCACCTGGGAGGCGTTCCAGGGCGGGGTGAACAAGGACCTTGCCGATGTGCTCGGCAATTTCGTGAGCCGGATCACCAAGTTCTGCCGCTCGAAATTCGGGGAGGCGGTGCCCGATGGCGCCTACGGCCCGCGGGAGCATGCGGTGACGGCGGCGATCGAGGGACGGCTCCGCGCCTATGAGGCGCATTTCGAGGCGATGGAGATCCGGCGCTCAGCGGCGGAGCTGCGCGCGATCTGGGTGCTCGGCAACGAGTATCTGCAGGAAGCCGCTCCATGGGCCACGATCAAGACGGACGAGGCGGCGGCGAAAGCGACGGTGCGCTACGCCCTCAACCTCGTGCGGCTCTATGCGATCCTGAGCCGTCCGTTCATCCCCGATGCGTCGGACACCATTCTGCGCGCGCTTGGGCGGGAGGGCGATGCGGAGGCCTGGCCAGGCGACCTTGGGGCAGCGCAGGAGGCGCTCGCGCCGGGCGATGCGTTCACGGTGCCGGACAACCTCTTCGCCAAGATCACGGATGAGGCGCGGGAGGAGATGGCCGCGCGTTTCGCGGGGGCCGGGTAGCGATGCGGCACCCCGGTGCAGTGCGGCCTGTCCCGGCCCCTGTCCCTGCCCCTGAGCCGGGACCTCCCGGGAGCCCGCGGTGGTCCGGCAGTCAGGCCGCGCCGCACCCTGCCGGCGGTTCGCATGAGCCCGACGCATGACCCACGCGCCGCTCACGCTGGGGATCGAGGACTGGCTCCTGAGCGAGGCGCTGGAGGATCCGGATACGCCCGCACTCTTCGCCGCGCTCTGCCAGCGTCTGCACGGCATCGGCGTGCCCGTCGATCGGGCGCTGATGAGCTGGCTCATCCTGCATCCGCTCTTCGGCTCGGAGGAAGTGTCGTGGACCAGCGATGGCGAGGTCGGGCTCGTGCAGTACGACCACGCAACGATCGGCGGTCGCCTCTGGCAGCAGAGCCCGCTCGCCCATGTGCACAGCAACCGGCTCGCCTGCCTTCGCAGGCGGCTCAGCGGTGAGGGGGCGCTGCTCGATTTCCCGATCCTCGAGGAGTTCGCAGCGGAGGGGTTCACCGACTACTTCGTCAACAAGGCGGTGTTCCGCGTCGGCGACATGCCGAACGTGCTGGGGGGACGGCCGGGCATCATCGTGAGCTGGGCAACGCGGCGGCCGGGCGGGTTCACGCCGGACGATCTGAGCGCGCTCGAACGGGTGCTAAAGCCGCTGGCGGTCGCGACGCATGCCTCGCTGCAGCACCGGGTCCTCCGCAATGTTGCGACGACGTTTCTGGGCGAGACGGCGGGGCGGCGGCTCCTCACGGGCGACATCAAGCTCGGGGACGGCGAGACGATCCCCGCAGTGCTCTGGTTCTCGGATCTCCGCGGCTCGACCCGGCTCTCGGAGAGCATGGCAGGGGACGATTACCTCGCCCTCCTCAACCTCTACTATGCCTGCACGGCGGCACCGGTGATCGCGGCGGGCGGGGAGATCCTGACCTTCATCGGCGACGGGGTGCTGGCGGGTTTCCGCGTGCCCGACGGGGATGCAGGACCGGCCGTCGCGAAGGCGGAGGGCGCGATTGCGGCGGCACTCGAGGCGCGCGCATCGGCCCTGGCGGCCGGGACGCCGGGGGGCGCACCGCTCGATTTCGGCATCGGCCTCGCGCTCGGCGAGGTGATGATGGGCAATATCGGGGTGCCCGACCGGCTCGCCTTCTCCGGCATCGGCACCGCGGTCAACCGGGCGCAGCGGATCGAGGCCGCGACCAAGACCCTCAAGAGCCCGGTGCTCGCGGAGGAGGCGGTCGTCGCTCTCGCCTCGGGCGACTGGTCGCCCATCGGCACCGTGCCGCTCGACGGTCTTGCCGAGGCGAGCACGCTTTTCGCGCCTCTCGCCTCGCCCCCGGACTGACGCCACCCGGCCGCAATATACGCTGGGGATACGGTTCGTATCGCGATTTTACGCTGCGTCCCCTCGATGCCGGGGCTAAGGAATTGATCGAGGTGTCGGGTTGAGGAGAGGTCGGGCATGCCGGTTCTGGATGCGAGTGTCTTCGTGCATCTGGCGGCGGCGGCCTATGTCGCGGGATACCTCATCCGGGATCAGCTCTGGCTGCGGCTGCTGCTCCTCATCGGCACCTTCTTCTACATCGCCTACTATTGGCTCGTCTCGGACACGCCTCTCTGGGACGCGATCATCTGGTCCGCGATCATGGCCGTCGCGAATATCTACGTCATGATCGAGATGGCGCATGACCGGGTGGGGTTCGGCATCCATGCCAGCCAGCGCGCGCTCTATAACCGCTTCGCTCCGATGTCGCCCGGCGATTTCCGGCGGCTGATGCGGGTGGCGCAGTTCCACGAGGTCGATGCCGAGACGGTGCTGACACGGGAGTGCGAGCGGCCGAGCCATCTCTACTTCGTCACCGAAGGCCCGATCGAGATCGAGAAGAAGGGGATGCGCTTCACGATCGAGCCGCCGGCCTTCATCGGGGAGGTCTCGCTCCTGATGGGGACCACGGCGAGCGCCACGGTGCGCGTCCGCCCGGGGGTGCGGTACGTCTCCTGGGAGCGGGACGCGCTCACCACGCTCCTCGGCCGGCGCCCCGTGCTCCGCCAGCGCTTCGACACCCTCCTGAACGTCGATCTCGCACGAAAGGTGGAGGCGGGAACGCGACCTGCCTGAGGGGGACCGAGCCAAAGACACTGGACCCCGCCCAGATGGGCCCGGTCTTCGTTCGGCGAACCCAGGCGATGCGCAGGCGCGGTGACGGTCACGCGAGAAGCCCGACTGCGGGTGCGAGCCCCCGGTCACCGCAGCGCGCGACCAAACGGCGCCCAAGGCACGGCCTAGTCGGAGCTGAACACGCTGAGAAATCATCCGGGGCAGCTCCGTAGCGCCGCCCGGAAGCCTCCCGATCAAGCGCCGTCTCGCCTGACCTCGCACCCTGCATCGTCAGCCCAATGCGCGCGCAGCAGTGCCGCTCGACGCAACGGCGGCCGCGCGCCGTATCGCAATGTTAGCGGGATGTTCAGGCGACTCGGTCAATGCTGACGCAGGGAGGGGGCGCTCGGGACCCGCTTTCAAAGTAGCGGAAGCTGGCAGGTCCGCCGCGCGCCGCTCAGCCCCGCTCGAATGCGAGAGCGATGCCCTGGCCGCCACCGATGCACATCGTCACGAGCCCGCGCTTGGTGTTGGTGCGCTCGAGCTCGGCCAGGCATTTCAGCACCAGGATCGCACCCGTCGCCCCGATGGGGTGGCCAAGGGCGATGGCGCCGCCGTTCGGGTTGACCTTCGCCGTGTCGAGGCCGAGCCCCTTGTTCACGGCACAGGCCTGCGCCGCGAAGGCCTCGTTCGATTCGATCACATCGAAATCCCCGGCGCTGAGCCCGATCCGCTCCAGGAGCTTCGAGACCGCCGGGATCGGGCCGAGCCCCATCACCTCCGGCCGGACCCCGGCATGGGCATAGCCCAGGACCTTCGCCCGCACCTTCTTGCCCTCGCGCGCGGCCGTCTCCGCATCGGCCAGGATGATTGCCGCCGCCCCGTCATTGATGCCCGAGGCATTGCCGGCGGTCACCGTGCCATCCTTCTTGAAGACCGGGCGAAGGCGCGCGAGATCCTCGGCCGTGGTCTGCGGCTTGGCGTGCTCGTCCGTGTCGACCACGATCTCGCCCTTGCGCGTCTTCACCGTCACCGGCGCGATCTGGTCCCTGAAATGCCCGGCCTCGATGGCCGCCCCGGCACGCTTCTGGCTCTCGAGCGCGAAGGCGTCCTGATCCTCCCGGCTGATCTGATGCTCGGCCGCGACGTTCTCCGCCGTCACGCCCATATGGCCCGTGCCGAAGGGGCAGTTGAGTGCGCCGATCATCATGTCGACCATGCCCGCATCGCCCATCTTCTGGCCCGTGCGCACGTTCATGGCGTGGGGGCTCCGCGACATCGCCTCCGCGCCGCCGGCCATCGCGTAATCCGCATCGCCCATCGCGACCGACTGCAGCGCCGAGACCACCGCCTGTACGCCCGAGCCGCAAAGCCGGTTGACGTTCATAGCCGGCGTCGTGTCCGGCACGCCCGCCTCGATCGCGGCGACGCGGGAGAGATACATGTCGCGCGGCTCGGTATTGATCACATGGCCCATGACCACATGCCCGATCCGGTCCGGCGCCACATCCGCGCGCTCCAGTGCGGCCTTCGCGACATGGGCGCCGGTGGCAGTGGGTGCGATGCTGGAGAGCGCGCCGAGAAAGGTGCCGATCGGCGTGCGGGCGCCGTCGAGGATCACTACGTCGCGGGCCATGGAAGTCTCCTCCGTGAGTCTCTTGCTTGACCCCCCTTCAACACGAAAACCGCCCCGCGCGAAAGCACGGGGCGGCCAGTCGTCTCGGAGATGCGGCGGGCGGCGCGCGCCCGCCGGGTCCGCTGGATCAGCCGTCGCTCTCGCGCACCCACACCTCGACGCGGCGGTTTGCGAAGCGGCCGGCGAAGTTGTCGTTGCAGCCCACCGGGGTCAGCTCGCCGTAGCCCTGGACCACGACCGGGGAGCGGTTGAGCGCCTCCTGGCCGGTGATGCCCAAGATCTCGTCGAACACGCCCTGGGCGCGGCGGACGGCGAGGGCACGGTTCAGGTCGAACTGGCCGATCGAGTCGGTGAAGCCGATCAGCATCACGTCACGGCCGACGAACTCGCCCGCCGATAGACGCGCCGCGAGGTCCTGCACGTCACGTAGCGACTTCGGGTCGAGACGCGAGGAACCCGGCGTGAAGCGGAAGGAGAGGCTCAGACGCTCGGCGCCCCGCAGCTCCGTCAGCATCTCGCGCATGAGGGGAAGCGAGAACTCCTCCTCGTTCGTGATCGTGTAGACGATGCGCTCACCCTCCTCCGAGAGCGGACGGCTCTCGGGGCGGAGCGAGATGAAGCCCGCATCCTCGATCAGCGGCTGTGCCTCGTCCGAAAGCGCGAAGTCCACGAGGTTCTCCGCATGGGCCGAGGCCACCTGCGGGTTCTCGTAGAGATAGAGACGCCGGCTCAGCGGATACTCCTCGGTCTTCATCGCGAAGGTCGTGGCACGGGCGACGATGCCGCATTCGAGACGGAGCGCCAGCTTCTTCGAGGCACGCTCATAGGCGATGCCCGTGAAGCCGATGCCGGCAAGGTCGTTCGACACCGTGTCCGAGAGAAGCGCGTTGTCCTGGAACTTCTCCGCATCCGTCGCGAGGTCGAGACCTGACGGACGCAGCACCAGGCTGCGGAAGGTATCGAAGGTGCCCGAGCCAGGCTCACGCGAGTAGATGTTGATGTCGAGATCGAGCCCGCCGACCTCCGACCAGTTCGTGATCTCGCCCGCGAAGATATCCGCGATCTCGGTAAGCGAGAGCGAGCCGATCGGATTGTTCGGGTGCACGACCACGATCAGGCCGTCGAGCGCGATCACGTGCTCGTTCGGACCCTCGCGCAGGTCGCCGATGCCCGCGGCCGCAAGCTTCTCAGCATCGTCGTCGCGCATCACGCGGCTCGACATGCCAAGGGCGGCCCGGCCGGCGGCGATCCCGTCAAACGAGGTCGTTGACCCGTGCGCCTTGAGATCGATCGAGGCCATCTGGCGGCCGTCCGGGTGGACGATGCGCAGCGTGCTCTCGTTCTCGGTGGCAGACAGCTCACGCTCGAAATCCGCATCGAGCGAGAAGGCATACCCCTCGACGAGGGCCGGCATGAGCTGGGCTCCGATGGTGTTCGAGCCGAAGACGCCGAACTCGGCGCCGAAGAGCTCGTCCACCGGACAACCGGGGCCGTCGCAGGAAACCTGGCTGGCAGCGATGTTGAGCGTGCCGAGGCTGGTCGCGATGGTGTAGCTGGAACCGTCGAATTCGATCAGTTCGCCGTTCAACGCGGTCGCCCCATCGAGCGACAGGAGAGTGATGGCCTTGGACTGCGCGAAGGCGGCGCCGGCCAGCAGGGTCGTCGACATGGCGACGGCGAGCGCGGCGCTGTGCCGCTTAAGGTCGGTGAGCATCATAATCCCCTCAGTTACGCTCCCTCTGGTGCAGCGCCCCTCAGCGCTGCGAGATAATGATATCGCGGACAGCAGCCCCAATCAGCGGGTCCCTCTCATCCGTGACATCGTCGCAGGACAGCGCCCCAAGGCGACGGTCCTCCGGTTCCTCCATCCGCCCGCGCGAGCTGCGCGTCACGGTGAAGCTCGGCCGCGCGAACTCGCCGGTGCCACAGGTCGTGGCGAGGCGGTCGCGATGGCGGCTTGGAAAGTCCATGTACATCTTGACGACGCCGGACTTGCCGCCGCGGCGGATCCAATGGGTGTAGATTTGCACGTTCTGACCCACACCGTCGATCGGCGCGAAGCTCACGAGATAGCCGCCACCCCGGCGACGCACCGCGCGGAAGTCGCGCGGCTGGTCGACCCGCACATGGCTGCTGCTCTCACGCTCGTTCGAGAACTCGAGGGCGTGCAGGCCAAGGACGATCGGGGCGTCCCAGGCCAGCGCCACGCGCTCCGTCCGCTCGACGGCGGTGAAGGGCACGCTGAACTCAAGCGTCTCGTCATCCTTGAAGCTGAGTGCCGCGTCGGCCGAGGTCTCGAAGCCATACATCGTGATCTCGCCACGACCGGTACGGTCGATCTGCACGCCGAAGCGCATGTCGAGATAGGCCAGCTCCGCGACCGTGTCGGCATGGCAGGGCGAGGTGATCATGAGATCGGTCTCGCCGGCTGCGCGCACATCGAGCGTGATCGAGGGCGGGACCACGCAGGCAAGCTCGCTCGACGGCAGGCGGGCGACATCGATGCCCTCCGGCGCGTCGGAGAGGTCGGGCCGCGCCTGATCGACACCGCCGACACCCGGGATCGGCGCGGTGATGCTGTCGGGGCTGATGGCCGTGACGCGCACATCGCGGTCCGCACCGACCTCGCCGGGCTGGGCGAGCGCCTCGGGACCCGTCGTATCGATGAGCGGCAGCGTCGACATGGTGTCGCGCAGATCCATGATCTCGCGGAGCGCCTCGGTCGGCTCGGCGAAGGCGATCGCCTCACCGCCGGTCGCGACGGAGCCCACGGAGAGACCCGGGTTGAGCTGCGAGGTGTCCGTATCCGGACCGGCGAGCTCCATGGTCTCGGCCCCGGCCTGGTTCGGCGCGGCGATGGCATTGGGAACCTCGACCCGCGCGAGCGCGAGCGTCGGCGTCGCCTGCCGGCCGATGGCCGACGGGGCGGGTGCGACACCCTGCCCGCCGATGGAGGACGGCGCCGGGCTACCACCATTGCGGCCGATGGCGACGGCACCGCTGCCGGGCAGCGACGGGGCGCTCAGGCCTGCGCCGCTCGAGGCGAGCGCCGGGCCGGAGGGCGCGGTCACGGAACCGCCGAGCGACGGGCTCTGACCGGGACGCGAAGGCTGCTGAGCGGCAATCCCGGCAAGCGTAGGCGAGGACGGCGCGGAGCCGCCGATGCTCGGCGCGGAGGGCACCGCAATACCGCCGGCAGTCGTGCTCGGTACGGCAGGCGTCGGCGTGGACGGTGCCGGCACGGAAGGCGACGGTGCGGAAGGCGACGCGCCGGCAGACGGCGTGTTGCCCGAAGTGCCGGTGGTCGGACGCGTCGGGCGCACGGTGCCGGGCTGCCGCGGTGCGCCGGGCTGTGCAAGCGCGAGCGCCGGACCGCTGGGTGCCGTGCCCTGCGCAGGACGGGACCCGGGACGGGACGGAGCGGAGATCGTCGGCACGCTGCCCGCAGGACGGCCGACCGAAGACGGCGCGCTGGGCGCGGTAAGGCCCGCGAGCGCACCCGGCGATGCCGGCCGTGCAGTCCCGCCGGAGCTGGGCGCTGAGCGGCCCGGCAGGGACGGCGCAGAAGGAGCCGCGCTGCCACCGATGGTCGGCGCGCTGTCGGCGAGGGCGAGACCGCTGTCGAGCCCACCGCCGATCTGGGGCGCGCGAAGACCGCCGATCTGCGGCGCGGACGGGCTGCCCGCACGGCTCGGCGCCGCGGGCCGGTTGCTGCCCGGCGCGCTCGGCCGTGGCGCAGCGGCGACGGTCGTCGTCTCGGTCGTCGGCGCGCGCGGCTGCTCCGCACCGCCAGAGATCACGATGGAAGGCAGCGGACGCGCCGGAGCCGTATTGCGCTCAACGCCGAGGGCGGTCGTCTCCTGATCCGCGGACGGCGCCTCGAGCGTCGGGCTCGCGAGCACGATTCCGCCACCCCGCGCCGGCTCGGGCGCATTCCGCGTCCCCGTCGCGCCGATGACGCTGACGACGACAACGCCGGGCTCGAGATCGTCGCGATCCTCGATCGTGTAGGTAATCTTCTGTGTCGCCTCGCAGTCATTCTCCGCGAGGAACTGCAGGGCGCCGCCCTGAACGAAGACCCGACCGCAGCCCGGCTGCGTCAGGACTGCAAGCTTTTCCTCATCACCCTCGGCAAAGCCCGTGTCGTTCGCGAGGACATCGATGCGCGTCAGCGTATCGGGCGCGACACTAACCTCGTCCGGCCGAAGGGCGAGTGTCGTCGCATCGCCGGAGCCATCGCCGAAGAAGTCGGCGACAAGATCCTGGCGCTGGACGAGCGTCCCGATGGCGAGCATCAGCACGATGCCGCTCAAGATCGAGATCATCCGATCGTCTTTAAACACGTCAGACCACCCTCAGTTCACCCCAGCGCGCGGCTCTACCCCAGTCACCGCGCACATTCCACCCCGGCTGAAAGCCGCCGCACAAGTTAGCAGTGCAGCAGAAGCTTTTCTAGTCGCTCCTCGCTTGACCCCACACGCTCACGCCCCAACCTGCCCGACGCCCGCCGGGAAGGAGACCAGCCATGAAGTTTGGAATCGGCCAGCACGTGCAACGTGTAGAGGATTTGAGGCTTTTGCGTGGCGAGGGCGCCTATGTCGATGACCTCACGCTGCCGGGCCAGGCGCATGCCGCACTCCTCCGATCCCCGGTAGCCCATGGCCGGGTGGTCGCGGTCGACGCGGCGGCGGCGCGGGAGATGCCCGGCGTGCTGCTGATCTGGACCCATGCGGATATCGATGGCCGGCTTGCCCCACTCGGCAGCGAAGTCCCCTTACAACATGAAATTGCTAACGTTTCGGTAACGCATCTGGCGAGCGACAGGGTGCGCTATGTGGGCCAGCCGCTCGCCTTCATCGTAGCCGAGAGCCGGGCGGCGGCCGAGGACGCGGCGGAGGCCATCGAGGTCGATATCGAGGAGCTGCCGGCGGTCGTCGATCCGGTCGCGGCACTTGCCGCCGGCGCCGCCGAATTGCACGCCGCGGCCCCTGGCAATCTCGCCTACGCCTATGAATGTGGCGACGAGGCGGCGACCGATGCCGCTTTCGCGGGAGCGGCGCGAGTCGTGCGCGTGCCGGTTGTGAACCAGCGCGTCGTCGTGTCCTCGATCGAGCCACGCTGTATCAACGTGGCATATCATAGGGATACGGAGCGTTGGGAAGCCTGGACATCGAGTCAGGGCGTCTTCGGTATGCGCGCCAAGATCGCCAAGGCGCTGGGGGTCGCGCCGGAGCGGGTGCGGGTGCACACGGGCGATGTCGGCGGCGCCTTCGGCATGAAGCTGATGGACCACCCGGAATACGCGCTCTGTGCCATGGCCGCCGAGGATCTGGATCGGCCCGTGAAATGGGTCGGGAGCCGGAGTGAGTCGTTCCTCTCGGACGCGCAGGGGCGGGACATGCGGGGCGAGGTCGAGGGCGCCTTCGACGCGGATGGGCGCTGCCTTGCGATGCGCATGCGCACGGTCTCGGGCATCGGCTCGCATTTCTCGACCGCCGGCGCGGCAGTGCACACGATCTTCTCCGCGCCCCTCCTCGGCGGGCTCTACGCCATCGACGCGATGCATGTCTCGGTGCGCGGGGCCTTCCTCAACACACCGCCGACGGACGCCTATCGCGGCGCGGGCCGGCCCGAGACGATCTACGCGACCGAGCGGCTGATGGAGGCGGCGGCGCGGGCGTTCGGGATGGACCGTGCGGCCTTCCGCCGGCTGAACCTGCTCAGCACCGAGCAGCTGCCCCATCCCTCCCCCGGCGGTCTAACCTTCGAGAGCCTCGACTGCGCCCGCGTGCTCGATCGGGCGCTGGAGATGGCGGATTACGCAGGCTTCGAGGCCCGGGCGGCGGAGGCCGCCGCGCGCGGACGCCTGCGGGGGATCGGCGTCACCTACTATTTCGAGCGCACCGGCGGCGGCCCGGTCGAGCACACCAAGTTCGAGCTCGAGGGCGACAGCCCGGAAAGCGCCGTCCTGCGGATCCGAATCGGTACTCAGGGCTCCGGGCAGGGGCACGAGACGGCCTGGGCGCAGATCGCGCACGAGACGCTCGGCCTCGCGCTTGACCAGATCGTCGTGATGCCGGGCGACAGCGACGGTCTGCCGGGCGGGGGCGGCACGGGTGGCTCGCGCTCGACCGTGAAGGCGGGCCAGGTTCTGCCAGTGGCCGCCGACAGGCTGATCGAGGCAGGGCGGGCGCAGGCGGCGGAGATGCTGGAGGCGGCCGACACGGATATCGAATACGATGCCGAGGCCGCGGCCTATCGTATCGCCGGGACCGACCGGACGGTGGACATCGCGGCCGTGGCCGCTGCGGCGGGCGGGCTCGATGCGGCCGCAGATGTGAACGAGGCGAACACCACCTTCCCGAACGGCTGCCATATCTGCGAGGCCGAGGTGGACCCCGAGACCGGCACCGTGGCGCTCGTCGCCTACACCATCGTCGATGACTTCGGCCGGATGATTAACCCGATGCTGGTCGAGGGGCAGGTGCATGGCGGCATCGTGCAGGGGCTCGGTCAGGCGCTCTGCGAAGCCGCGGTCTGGGACGACGAGACCGGCCAGCCGCTCACGGGCAGCTTCATGGATTACGCGCTGCCCCGCGCCGGCGACGTGCCGCATTTCGAGCTAGCCTTCGAGGAGATCCCGACCCCCACCAACCCCCTCGGCGTGAAGGGCTGTGGGGAAGCGGGCAGCGTCGGCGGCATCCCGGCAGGCTCGCTCGCGGTGCTCGACGCGCTCTGGCGCGCGGGCGTGCGCGAGGAGCTGCAGACGCCCTATACCCCGCTCAAGGTCTGGCAGGCGCTGCAGAACGCCGAGGCGGATCGGGTCGCGGCGGAGTAACCCTGTGCGGAGGGAGCAGGGATCAAGATTCGTGAGGTAACGCGCGGGTCACGCAATCCTCACGCAACGGCAATGGCAGTCCCTTAAGGATGCTCCCATCTGGCAGTCATGATAGTATCATGCGGGAGTGGATCGGGGAGTAGCATGGGCGCCGACGGCAAGAGCGTGAGACCAACGAAGAATCTGGTCTTCATCTCGGACGGCACGCTCAGCTCGGACGAGCCGGGGGCGCGCAGCAATGCGGGGCGTCTCGCAGCCCTTCTCGCCGAACTCGGTCCCAGCGCCGAGCAACTGGTCCACTACGATCGCGGGGTGCAGGGTACTGGGCTCACGCGCTGGCTGAACGCCGCGACGGGGCTCGGCATCGATTACACGATCCGCGACGGCTATGAGTTCCTGGCCAGCCGCTATCGGCCCGGCGACCGGATCTTCCTTCTCGGCTATTCGCGGGGCGCCTATGCCGTGCGGCTCCTCGCGGGCATGATCGGCGATGTCGGGCTCCTGCGAAGCGAGGCTGCGACCGAGCGCAATCTGGTGGCCGCCTTCCGCCGGTTTCTCTGCAAGACGCAGGCCGGCGGGCCCGCGGGACGGCGGGCGTTTCGCGAGGCGCATTGCCACGAGCATGTGCCGGTCGAGATGGTCGGCGCTTGGGACACGGTGCGCGCGCTCGGCCTGACGCTGCCGGGGTTCTCGTGGCTCGCACCGCTCGCCGCGCGGTTCCGCGACGATGCGCTGCCCGAGCATGTGCGGAACGGCTATCAGGCGCTGGCGCTCGACGAGGACCGGCTCGCCTTCCGCCCGCGGCTCTGGCGGGGGAGCCGGGACTGGCGCGGACGGCTCGAGCAGGTCTGGTTTCCTGGCTGCCATGGCGATGTGGGCGGCGAGGTGCGGCATTGGCCGGCGGCCCGCCCGCTAGCGAATATACCGCTCAACTGGATGCTGCGCCGGGCGGAGCGCCATGGTCTCATATTGCCGGATGATTGGGCCGCGCGCTTTCCCGAGGATGCCACGGCCGAGAGCTCGGCAGATCGCACGGCGCTCTCCCGCGCCTTCGTCCTGCGCCAGCCGCGGCAAACGGGCCGGGGCGACGGCGAGGCGATGCATCTGAGCGTCCAGGTCAGGATGAGTGCCCTGCCCGACTACGCCGACCGCCACGCAGGCGACGTTCCCGACCCTGACGATACCGGCCACGCCGCGGCCTGACCCAGAAATCCCGGCAAGGATCTCCACCCCGCGCCGAGCAAGAACCTTGCAAGGTTCTTGCAAATTCCTTGCAAGGAATTTGCCGCGTGCCGGCGGCGTCAGGGTGGAAGGAGAGCGCCGATCACGCGGGTCCAGAGGGTCAGGGAAAGGCCGGCGAAGAAGAGCGCGACGCCGGCAGTGATCCAGCGGCCAGCACGGGCATAGGCGGCGGCGGCCGCGCGGGTGGAGAAGGCGATCGCATAGACGGCGTGGCCGAGGCTCGCCACCACCGCCGATCCGACCACCATGACGGCGATGGCTTCGGGCGTCGCCTCCCCTGCCGGGAATATCCCGACCAGCACGAGCCAGGTGGTGAGCGCCTTGGGGTTCGCAGCCAGCACGCCCAGGGTCAGGAGGAATGCCTCGCGCGGCGACATGAGCCGCCCTTCCGTGGCGGCCGCCCCCCAGCGCCAGGCGGCGAGCGCATAGCGGCGCGCGAAGATGAGGAGAAGCGTCGCACCGACGGCGGTCAGCGCGATGGGCAGCCATGGGACCTGCCGGAACGCCACCGCCGCCCCCACCAGCGCCAGCGTCGCCCAGGCGAGCACCCCGATCGCGATCGCTGGCACCACCGCCAGCGCCACCCGCCGGCCCGAGCCGAGCGCGATGGCGATGGTGTTGAAGACGTTCGGCCCGGGGCTGAGGATATTGCCGGCAAAGACGGCCCAGGCCGTCAGCATCTCGGCCCAGGGCACGCCCTCTCGACCGCGGCGGTCAGGCTTTCGGAGCCGTCATCAGCATCGGCGGCGTCTCGCGGAAATCATCGTACCACTCCGCAAGCTTCGGCGCCTTGCCCCGCCAGCCGACCACGCCCTGAAAGCGCAGATCCATGTAGCCGAGGGCGCAAGCGAGCGCGATCTGATCGATGGTGAGGTCGTCCTTGGTGACAGCCGCCGCCTCCGCCTCGAAGGCGGCCAGCATGCGCTCGATCTTGCCGAGATAGGCATCCGTGATGGCGCCCATGCGCATGCCCTCGGGGCGCAGCCGGGTCTCGTAGACGGCGAGGATGCCCGCCTCCATCATGCCGTCGGCCATGCTCTCCCGCGTCAGCACCGCGAACTCCTCCGCCCCCGTCGGATAGAAGCCTCCGCCCGAGCGCTGGTCGAGATAGCGGGTGATCACCTTGCTGTCGTGGATCGCGTGGCCGTCATCCGTGATGAGCACCGGGATCTTGCCCACGGGGTTCGCGCCCGTGACGAGCTTGTTCGGGTCGAGCGGCGTGCCGGCGGCAGGCACCAGCTGCACATCGTTCATCATGTCCCGGAGGTAGAGGACCAGCATGCATTTCCGCACGAAGGGCGAGGTGGGAGAGAAGTAGAGCTTCACGTTGGTCTCCTTTCGGGGGTCTCCGGCGCCGGCCGGCCGCGGTTCGTCCGCGGGTCTCCCGTCTCCTGGTCGGGGCTGCCGCCATCGTCCTGGCGGCCCTTGAAGAGGCTTGCGAGCACCATGGAGGTGCGCGGCGTATAGGCATAGGGCGCCGTCGGGCGACGGCCCTCCCTGCGGGTCATACGATAGAGCGCGAAGAGGATCAGCAAAAGATGTGCGCCGGCGATGAAGAGAAACATCGCCCCCGGCCCGTAGAGCCCGATCAGCCGGGCGGCGATGGCCGGCGCGAAGATGGCGCCGACCGAGAAGAAGAAGATGATGGAGGCGTTGAGATCGACCACGAAATCGGGCTCGGCATAGTCATTGGCGAGGGCCGCAGCGACCGAGTAGATCGGGAAGGCCGTGAGCCCGAAGATGAAGGCGCCGGCATAGATGCCGCTGACATCCCCCTGACCGATGCCGAGAGCGATCCAGACGCAGCCGGCAATCGCGATGGCCGAAAGCCCCATCAGCACGTGGCGACGGTCGAATTTGTCTGCGATCCAGCCGACCGGGTACTGCGCCGCCACGCCACCGAAGATCGCGGCGGAGAGAAAGATGGCGATCTGCCCCTGCTCGAGCCCGTTCTCGAGGGCGTAGATGGGTCCTGCCATCCGAAAGGCGGCCCCCGAGAGGGCGGCCACGATGACACCCGCCATGGCGGAGGGGGAGAGGCGCCAGGCCGCCATGGGCCGCAGCCGTGGCGGCACGGGCGTGGCGGGTGCCGCGCGCTTCGAGAGCGCAAGCGGCAGCAGGCATAGGCAGCAGAAGACCGCGATGATGTTGTAGGCGACGAAGACCGAGGGATCGAGCACCGCGATGATCCCCTGTGCCGCGATCTGGCCCATGAGGTCGACCACGCGAAAGACGCCGTAGACGCGCCCCCGGCTCTCGTTCGGGGTCTTCGCCTGCAGCCAGCTCTCGATCACCGTGTAGGCCGCGGCGATGGCAACGCCCGTCAGGGCACGCAGGCACATCCAGGCGACCGGCCCCTCGATCACCGGATGCAGAAGCGCACCCGTCGCCCCGATAGCGGCCGCGGCCGCAAAGCAGCGCGAATGCCCGACCGTGCCGATGAAGCGCGGCGTGAGATAGCAGCCGATCAGGAAGCCCGCGAAATGGCCCGAGCCGAGAAGCCCGATCTCGGCCGGGCTCCACCCCCGCTCCGCCCCCGCCAGCACGTCGAGCGGACCGAGCGAGCCCGAGCCGAGCTGCACGAGAAAGATCGAGAGGAAGAGTGCTGCGAAAGAGATCAGGGTGGTCATTGGGGGCACTCACGGGGCGGGCGCGCTCACGGGGCGATAGGGGCGCATAGTATGTCCGAAGTGATCGGGAAAGACCGTCGCTAAAGCGACACCGGGGGCGCCTGCCTCGCCCGAGAGCGCTTCTGCCCAACCGATCGCCGCTACAGGCGCCGCCCGCCGGAGCGGCGGGCGCGCACCGCTACCCCACGCATCGGCGGATAGAGAACCGGATCGCGTCAAAATGGGGGGCGCGACGGCACGTCCGGGCAAGGTGCCTTGCCGGGTCGTCTGCAGGCTTGCTAATTGCAACTTGGAATGTCCGCGCGGGAGGCAGGCTTGGACGGCGGGGCGAGAGGAACGGGGGAGCCGCGGACCGGCGCGCTCGAGGGAGCGGTGCAGCCCGACGATGCGTCCGGCCCCACCCCGAACAGCGGGGACCGGGCGAAGTCGAAGAAGCTCGCGCCCTTGCGGGGCCTCCTGCCCTTCCTGGCGCCCTACCGCACGCGGATCGTCCTGGTCGCCGTCGCCCTGGTCCTGGCGGCCGTTTTCACGCTCATGGTTCCCATCGCCTTCGGCCGCGTGATCGATGTCATCGACCAGAGCGCCTATGAACTGATCGACAAGTACTTCCTCGCGCTCATGGGCGTGGCGGCCGCCCTCGCGGTCGCGACGGCCGCGCGCTTCTACCTGATCTCCTGGCTCGGTGAGCGGGTCATCGCGGACATCCGCTCGGCCGTCTTCGATCATGTGGTGGGCATGTCGCCGGCCTTCTACGAGCGGATCATGACGGCGGAGGTCCTGAGCCGGCTGACGGCGGACACCGCGATCATCCAGACCGTGGTGGGCTCGACAATCTCCATCGCGCTCCGCAACATCCTGATCCTCTTCGGCGGGATCATCGCGCTTCTCGTGACCTCGCCAAAGCTTACGGGCATGACACTGCTGATCGTGCCGGCAGTGGTGTTCCCGATCCTGATCCTCGGGCGGCGGGTGCGGAAGCTGTCGCGCCTCAGCCAGGACAAGCTGGCCGATGCCGCGGCCCATGCAGGCGAGATGCTGCAGGCCGCGCAGACCGTGCAGGCGAACACCTACGAGGGTACGGCGCGCGACGCCTTCGGCAGCCGGGTCGAGGAGGCGTTCGATGCGGCGCGCTCCCGCCTCGTCGCCCGATCCTGGCTCACGGTGCTGGTGATCTTCTTCGTTTTCGCGGGCGTCGTCGGCGTCATCTGGATCGGCGCGAGGGACGTCGTCTCCGGCGTCATGAGCCCGGGCGAGATGGCGCAGTTCGTGCTGTTTGCGGTCTTCACCGCCGGTGCCGTCGGCGCGCTCTCCGAGGTCTGGGGGGAGCTTCAGCGCGCGGCCGGAGCGATGGAGCGGCTGGCGGAGCTCCTCGCGATGCGCAGTCCCGTACATGAGACGGAGGCGCCCGTGGCGGCGCCCAGGCGCGCGGAGGGGCGGATCGCCTTCGCCAACGTCTCGTTCCGGTACCCCAGCCGGCCTGAGATCTCGGCGCTCGACCGTGTGAGCTTCGAGGTGGCGCCCGGCGAGACCGTCGCCATCGTCGGTCCTTCGGGTGCGGGCAAGACGACGCTCTTCCAGCTCCTCACCCGGTTCTACGACCCCGTGGCCGGGCGCATCACGCTCGACGGGATGCCGATCGAGGATTTCGCGCTCGAGGATCTGCGCCAGGCGATGGCGAGCGTTCCGCAGGAGCCGGTCATCTTCGCCGACACGGTGCGCGCCAATATCCGCTTCGGCCGCCCCGGCGCGACGGATGCGGAGGTCGAGGAGGCGGCGCGGGCCGCGGCGGCGACCGAGTTCATCGAGCGTCTGCCCGGCCAGTGGGACGCCTGGCTCGGGGAGCGCGGCGTGCTCCTGAGCGGGGGACAGAAGCAGCGCATCGCCATCGCCCGCGCGATCCTGCGCGACGCGCCCGTCCTCCTGCTAGACGAGGCGACCTCCGCCCTCGATGCCGAGAGCGAGCGGGCCGTGCAGGAGGCGGTCGAGCGGCTCTCCGAGGGCCGGACGACACTGGTCATCGCCCACCGCCTTGCGACCGTGAAGCGCGCGGACCGCATCATCGTGCTGGAAGAGGGCCGGATCGTCGCCACCGGCACCCATGACGATCTGGTCGCCGAAGGCGGCCTCTACGCCCGCCTCGCCCGCCTCCAGTTCACCGAGGGCCTTGCCGCCGAGTGATCGCCGCCGGGTGATCATGGCAGAGTCCTCGTGGCGGGTTTGCTTCCGGCAGACACGGTATCGCGCGGCTTTCGAGAGCTCGTTGTCCCGACGTCTTCCGAATTGACCGTCGTCATGGCGGCGCTCGGCATGTGCATCCAAGCTCGGCCCATATGGATCGAGCAATGGTGAGCACATGCGACAGCCAATCATGCCGCTCCTCACGGCGGGAGCGATCCTGTTCTCCGGCGCCGCCCCGGCCCTGGAGGTCGATTCGATGGCGCGCAAGGGGGCGTGGGAGTACCGCAATGCCTGCGCCGTCTGCCACGGGCCGCATGGTCGGGGGGATGGGGGCATGGCCACGCTCCTCAGCGTCCCGCCGTCCGACCTCACGACCTTGAGCGCGCGGAGCGACGGGCGCTTCCCCTTCGAGCGTGTCTTCCGGATCATCGACGGACGTATGCCCGTGGAGGGGCACGGCTCGACCGAGATGCCGGTCTGGGGGCGCACCTTCCGGCTCGAGGCACAGCGCGGCCGCGGCCCCATCCCCTTCGGTTACTCGTCGGATCTGGTCGTTGCGGGTCGGATCCATGCGCTGACCGTCTATCTGCGCGCGATCCAGGGCGGGGCGGAGATCGAGCCTGCAGAGCCGCGCCGCCGCCCGCGCTCGATGCCCGAGGATCTGCGCCTGCCGCCCCTACGACGTTGAGAGCGCGGACAAGGGCACCCTAGAGCGCGGACCGACCAGACGTGCTCACCGCAATTGCGTCATTGCCGAGCTCGACCCGGCAATCCGGCGCCACCGGCCGTGGATGCTCGGGTCAGGCCCGAGCATGACATGAGCACGTGGGATAAGAAGGTGCTCTAGTCGAAGATGTCCTCGATCTCGTCCCAGGCCTCTTCGATCAGGTCTTCGAGGCGGTCGATGAGGCTCTTGCGGCGTTTGCCCTTGCGGCGGCGGAGCGCCATGTCGTGGCGCTTGTGCTCGCCGCGCTCCAGCGCGGGATGCGGGACGGCGGGCTTCTTGCCCTTGCTCTTTTTGCGCCGTTTCTCGGGCGGGGCCTCCAGCGCCTCGATCACCCGAATGGGCGCACCGCAGCCATGGCAGACGAGCCGCCCCCCTCCCTTCGCCGGCAGGACCGAGCGCGAGGCGCAGTAGCAGCAGGTAACAATGCGGCGATGCGGGTCGGGGCGGGACATGGCGCCTGCCTAGCAGGCGCCAGCGCGGCCGGCCAGAACCCGCGCCAATGCCAAGGCTCGGACACGAAGATCGCGGCTTGACTTATACGTCAACTACGATCACGCGACGGGAGGCAAAGCGGTTGCGGCGGCGCGCTGATGCGTGCATGCCCAATAACAGCACAACATGGGAGGCGATTGATGGCCATGGACGGTGCGGCGGCGCAGGAGCGCTGGCATCTCGGAACGCTCGAAGACAAGCAGCGCATCGAGGCGATCCCGGCCGAGGAGCGCTGGAGCCCGATCAGCGTGCATCGCATGCTGGCCGAAACGGCGGCGCGGCACCCGGATCGCCCGGCGCTCAGCTTCCAGCTCAAGGGCGGGCCGAAGGACGCCGCGGAAACCCTCAGCTATCGCGAGCTGCTGACGGAGGTGAACCGCACCGCCAACCTCTTCCGCCATCTCGGCATCGGGGAGAAGGACACGGTCGCCTATGTCATGCCGAACTCGAACGAGACGGTGCTGGCACTGCTCGGCGGCATGGCGGCGGGCAAGGTCTGCCCGGTGAACCCGCTCCTCGAGGAAGGACAGATCGCGGGCATCCTGCGCGAGACGAATGCCAAGGTCGTGGTGACGCTGAAAGCCTTCCCCAAGACGGATATCGCGCAGAAGGTGCATGCCGCGGTGCGCAGCGCGCCCTCAGTCACCAACATCATCGAGATCGATCTCAAGCGGTACCTGAAGCCGCCGCTCTCCTGGCTGATCTCGCTCCTTCGCCCGAAGATCGATGTGCTCCACAACGCGGATATCCTCGATTTCGAGGATGCGCGGCGGCGGGAAAGCCAGGTCCTCGATTTCGAGGTCAACGACGACCCCGCCCGCATCGCCGCCACCTTCCACACCGGCGGGACGACCGGCAGCCCCAAGATCGCGCGGCATCATCAGGGCGGGATGATCTATAACGGCGTGGTGCCGAGCCGCGGGCTGATCGAGGAGACCGACGTGCTCCTCTGCCCGCTGCCGATGTTCCACGTGCTCGGCGCCTACCCGGTGCTGATGAGCGCCATCGCGGCCGGCGCGCATGTGGTCCTGCCCACACCCGCAGGCTATCGCGGCGACGGGGTGATGGACAATTTCTGGGCCCTCGTGGAGCGCTGGGGCGTCACCTTCATGGTCATGGTCCCGACCGCGGCCTCCGCCCTCATGCAGCGCAAGATCGCGCATGACGTCTCCAGCCTCAAATACGCGCTCTGCGGCTCCGCCCCCCTGCCCCAGGAGCTCTTCCGCCGGTTCGAGGAGGCGACGGGCGTCAAGATCCTCGAGGGCTACGGGATGACCGAGGCGACCTGCCTCGTCTCGATCAACCCACCGCATGGGGAGCGCAAGATCGGCTCGGTCGGCCTGCCGATCCCCTATACGGACGTGAAGATCTTCGACTGCGGCACCGAAGGGGACATCAAGCGCGAATGCGGCGTCGACGAGGTCGGCGAGATCTGCGTGCTCTCCCCCGGCGTCTTCCCGGGCTATGCGGAGGAGGCGAAGAACCGCAACCTCTTCGCGGGGCCGGACAAGTATCTGCGCACCGGCGACTTGGGCCGGATCGACGCGGATGGCTATGTCTGGATCACCGGCCGCGCGAAGGACCTGATCATCCGGGGCGGGCACAACATCGACCCCGCGGTGATCGAGGAAGCGATGTGCGCGCACCCGGATGTCGCCTTCGCCGGCGCGATCGGCCAGCCGGACGTGCATTCGGGCGAGGTCCCGGCCGTCTATGTCGAGCTCACCGATGGGGCGACCATCGATCAGGACGGGCTGATGGCGCATGCGCGCGAGGCGATCAGCGAGAAGGCGGCGGTGCCCAAATACATCGAGGTCATGGGCGAGCTGCCGAAGACGGCCGTCGGCAAGATCTTCAAGCCCGATCTCCGCCGCTCCGCCATCACCCGGATCTACGAGCGGACGCTGGAGGAGGCGGGCATCCGCGCCGGCGTGACGGTGGTCGAGGACAAGAAGCTCGGCCTCACCGCCGAGATCAGCCTGCAGGGCGGCCCGGGCACGGTCGAGGAGACCGAGCTCGAGAAGGTGCTCGGCGGCTTCGCCCGTCCCTGGCGTCTCGCGGAGTAGCCCAGGACACGGGATCAACGGCGCTAGAGCGCGGTCCTGCCTGAGGCGCTCACCCTTTTGGCGTCATTGCCGGGCCTGACCCGGCAACCCAGCGCCGCGGGAATGGATGCTGAGATCAAGCCCAAGCAAGACGTGCGCACGTGCGAAAAGAAGCTGCTCCAGCGCCGCGTCACCGCCCCCCGCTTCGGAGATCCGCCGTTCAGTAGAGCGAGCCGTTCTGCCGGGGGCGGAGCGCCTGGTCATAGGCCTCGGCATCGAAGGACGGCGAGGCCTCCTTGGTCATCTGGCCCGCCGTCGGCACGGCACCATGCGCCACCTGCGCCGCCGGGTCCCAGAGCCGGCTGCGGATGAGCGCGCGGGCGCATTGGAAATAGACCGCGTCGATCTGGACGCGGAGGACCGTCGCAGGCTCCTTGCCGCCGACCGCGAACCGCGCGAGCAGCCCCGGGTCCGCCGTCACCGTCCCCCGCCCGTTGATCCGCAGCGTCTCGGGCACGCCGGGCAGGAGGAAGAGGAGGGCGAGGCGCGGGTCGCTCACGATGTTCTTCAGCGTGTCGAGCCGGTTGTTCCCCCGCCGGTCGGGGATCAGCAATGTCCGGTCGTCCTCGACGGCGAAGAACTGACCCGGCGCATCGCCCCGGGGCGAGCAGTCGAGCCCGCCGGGTCCGATGCTCGCGATGGCCATGAAGGGCGCAGCCTCGATCCACGCGCGATAGGCGGGCGTGAGATACGGTGTCTCCTTGGCCAGCGACATCGGGTGCACCGTGCCGTAGCGCGCCTCGAGCGCCGCAAGGTCCGAGATCGCATGCGGGTCCGTCATGGCGTGGCTTCCTTCTTGCGGCCGAGGCTCGAACGATATTCTGCGTGAAAGGCCCCGTAACCCGCCGCCGTCACCTGCAGATGCGGCCGGGTGAGGGCGTGGAGCGCAGGAAGCCGGTGAAAGGGCACGGTCGGCAGCGCGTGGTGCTCCGCGTGATAGGGCATGTTCCAGGCAAGCCACCGGATCGCCCGGCTGGTGAAGGTGGTGCGCGTGTTCTCGAACATGTTCGCGACATGGCGGCAACGGCCATGCTCGGCCAGGAGATAGAGCCGCAGGAAGGGCTGGCCGAGGATCGCGGGCGCGACCCAGAGCCAGAGGAGCGCGGTGCTGCCATACGACACGGAAAGCGCCGCAGCCCCGGCATAACCGGCAAGCATCGCGACAGCCTCCGCCCGCACCCGCCCGCGCGCCCGTTCAGGCAGGAACGGCTCTCGCGCCCGGCCCGCGGCGTTCCTCAGGAGCGTCGCGATGCTCGACCGCCAGACCGAAAGGCCCGTGAGATGCCAGGCATATTGCGCCCAGGTCTCGGGCTTCGGCGCCGCCAACTCCGGATCACGGGCGGGATCATGTGTGTGGCGGTGGTGGGCGAGGTGGTAATAGCGGAACCAGTGCGGCGGGATCAGCAGCACGGCCCCCGCCAGATACCCTGCCGCGACGTTGAGCCAGCGTCTGCGAAAGGGCGTGAAATGGACGGTCTCGTGCAGCAGGGTGAAGAGGAAGACGAGCAGCACCCCCTGCACCGGCAGCAGCAGCCACCAGCTCGGCGGGCCCGCCATGATCACCGCCCCCACCGTCAGGATCGCGCCCAGATGCCCCGCCAGATGCAGGAGCCCCGCCCGGTCCGACGTCTCGCTAAGCGCCGCCAGCGTCTCGGGCGGGAGCGTGCGTATCCAGGCTTTGTGATCCATCGGCCTTCCCTTGGCGGCGCCTGTCCTAGATACGCATGGCGGCGGCGGCCTGCCTAGCGCGAACCGCATGGCGAAGGGGATCGGAGGAGCCCGATGACAAAGTTCAAGGCGGCGGTCTTCGACTGGGCCGGCACGATGATCGATTTCGGCTCCTTCGCGCCCATGGGGGTCTTCGTCGAGGCGTTCCGCCAGTTCCAGGTGGAGACGAGCATGGCGGAGGCGCGCGCGCCCATGGGGGCGCCGAAGCGCGACCATATCCGCGCGATGCTTGAGAACCCCGCCATCGCCGCGCGGTGGGAAGCAGCCCACGGCCGCCCCGCCGGCGAGGCGGATATCGACCGGATCTACGAGGTCTTCGTGCCGATGAACGAGACGGTCGTCGCGGACTACGCCACGCTGATCCCCGGCGCGCGGGAAGCGGTGGAGACGCTGCGGGCGCGAGGCCTGAAGATCGGCTCGACCACGGGCTATACGCGCTCGATCATGGAGCGGGTGCTGCCGCTGGCCGCCGCACAGGGCTATGCGCCCGACAATCTCGTATGCTCGGACGATCTGGCGGAGGGGCGGCCGGGCCCGCTTGGCATGTACAAATGCTTCGTCGATCTCGCCGTCTATCCGCCGGAGACCGTGGTGAAGGTCGACGACACGGCCCCCGGCATTCTCGAGGGGCTGGCGGCGGGCTGCCTGACCGTCGGCGTCACGCTCTCGGGCAACGAGGTCGCGCGCACGGCCGAGGAGGTCGCGGCGATGTCGGAAGCGGAGCTCGCACCCTTGCGCGACCGGGCCGCGGAGAAGCTGCTGGCCGCCGGCGCGCATCACGTGATCGACACAGTCGCGGACCTCCCTGCCCTGCTCGATCGGCTGGAGGCGGCATCCTAGCGCGCCCAGCCCCGTACCGGCCCCGGCCCCGTCCTGTCCCCGTCCTGGCCCCGTCCCGGCATTGACATCCCGCGCCCCCTTGGCCATACGGCGCGCTCCGTCCGTTAGGGCGGAGGAGGTGGCGCTTGCGGCCCGCGAAAGCGGGAACCTGTCGCCCGGCCCGGACTAACGGGCACGGGAAAGGAGGGCGCCGAGACATTGACGAAGGAGTGAGGCTCGTGACCAAGCGCACGTCCGCCAAGTACAAGCTCGACCGCCGCATGGGCGAGAACATCTGGGGCCGCCCCAAGAGCCCCGTCAACCGCCGCGAATACGGCCCCGGCCAGCACGGGCAGCGCCGCAAGGGCAAGATGTCGGATTTCGGCATCCAGCTCCGCGCGAAGCAGAAGCTGAAGGGCTACTACGGCGATCTTACGGAAAAGCAGTTCCGCCGCATCTTCTCCGAGGCCGAGCGGCGCAGGGGCGATACCGGCGACATCCTGATCGGCCTTCTCGAGCGCCGGCTCGACGCGGTGGTCTATCGCGCGAAATTCGTGCCGACGATCTTCGCTGCACGCCAGTTCGTGAACCACGGCCATGTGCGCGTGAACGGCAAGAAGGTGGACATCCCCTCCTATCAGGTGAAGGAGGGTGACATCCTGGAGATCGGGCCCAAGGCCAAGCAGATGGCGCTGGTCGTGGAAGCGCAGCAGAGCGCCGAGCGCGACGTGCCGGACTACATCGAGGCCGATTTCTCGAAGGGCACCGCGACCTTCCTGCGCATGCCGGCGCTGGGCGACGTGCCCTACCCGGTGCAGATGGAGCCGAACCTCGTCATCGAGTACTACGCCAAGAACTGATCCGCTGCCGGATCGAACGAGAAAGGGCGTCGCGGCTACCGCGGCGCCCTTTTTCCTTTGGTGGCCTCGCGCTGCTGTCCGAGGTTAGGCGCAATGCGTCCCGGGCTTGACCCGGGACCTCTCCGAGGGCTGCCAGGAGGTCCCGGGGCAAACCCGGGACGCATCGCGCCTACCATTTGCGGTAGGGTGGGGTTCCACCCCACCATCGGCACGGCGCACATGCGGTGGTGTCGAACCCCACTCTACGCAAAACCCCAATCGCCGTTCTCGTCCTGCGCGATCTGGTCGATGCCCGTGGCGCTGCCCATGTTCTCGTCGGAGAGCGCGAAGGAGATCACCGCCTCCTCCCGCCCGTAGTTCAGGTCGTCGAGCCGCTCGGACCAGAAGGCGAGACCCTCCTCATCCGACGGGCGGTTGAGGGCGGTGGTGTAGAGGATCTCGATGAACTCCGGATCCTCGATCGCGAAGACATCGCCGTAGAGCCCGGTGAACTCCGCGCTCTCGAGGAACCGCTCTGCCAGCGCAAACTCGTTCAGCCCGTCTTCCATCGCGCCGACCCAGAAGTTCAGCCCCCCGTCATCCGCCTGCCGGTCGAAGACCGC
This sequence comes from Pseudomonadota bacterium, assembly GCA_039815685.1. Taxonomy (GTDB): domain Bacteria; phylum Pseudomonadota; class Alphaproteobacteria; order Rhodobacterales; family Rhodobacteraceae; genus Thermohalobaculum. The sequence continues at coordinate 65,445 of JBCBYV010000015.1, forward strand.
CTCGTAGAAAAGTGCTACACGCTGCACCTCCTCGAGCGTCAGCGCCGTCGGCGGCAGCGCCTCGATGACCGCCTGCCCGCTCTCGCTGAAGGTCCGGAGCGTCACGCCGTCGAACTCGGCGAGGACCTGGAGCGTCGCCTCCCGCCCGTCGCCGGCCGTGATGACGAGCCGGTCGCCCGGCCCCGCGTTCGAGGTCTCGATGGCCACGACCTCCGCATCCGTCACCACCAGCCGGTCGCCGGGGCTGAATTCGGTGATCGTGTCGCCGTCATGCTCGGCCAGCGTGCCGGTGATGATGTCCCGCTGCCCCTCGCCCGGCGCGATCAGGTCGGCGCCGAGCCCGCCCGAGAGGACGTCGATCCGCCCGTAGGTGCCGATGACGAGATCGTCTCCGTCGCCCGGCGCGCCCGGCAGGAAGAGATCCACGCTGGGGAACGTATCGAAGGGTCCCTCCAGAAGATCCGGCAGCGCCTCGATCAGGGGCTCGGTCAGCCCGCGCTCGACCTCGCGCGCCGCCATGACCTCCGCTCCCTCCGGCGCAAAGCCACGATACTGTGAGCCGAGCGTCCCGGTCACCTCCGCGAAGAAGGCATAGAAGGCGTCCTCGACCAGCAGGGTGCGGAAGAAGGTGCTCGTGGCGCCGTCAGGCGACAGATCGCGCTCGTCGAACTCGTCGAGCGTGTTCGGGAGCGCCCGCATCAGGCTCTCGAAATCCGGCCGCTCCTCCGTCTCGCGGATGTCGCTGTCGAGGATCAGGACCAAAAGATCGGCAGAATGCAGCGTGAAGGGATCGATCCCGAAGCCGAGCGGCCCGATCACCGTGTCCGACCGCTCGCCCGGCAGATCGAGCGGGCTCGCAGTGCGGTAGGTCTCGGGCACGAAGCTGCCCTCGAGCCGCTGCACGCTCACAAGCTCGGACGCAGCGAAGGAAGGCCCGAGCTCGCGGTTCCAGCCCAGCGCCTCGAAGTCGAGATCCGAGAAGCTCTCGGCCACCAGCGCATCGGTCTCCGCGCGCAGGGCTGCAAGCCAGTTCTGCTCGCCATAGGGTGCGGGATCGAAGGTCACGGCCTGCACGCCGAGCGCGGCGGCGGTGAAGGCGGCCAGGGCGCCGCCGAGCGAGTGGCCGGTGACCGAGATCTCGTAGCCCGGATTTGCCGCCGCGGTCTCGAGCGTCAGGCGCACGGCCTCGCGCGCCTGCTCGCGCACGACCTCCTCGCCCGCCTCGGCCAGCTCCTCCACCGGGTCGCCGACGAAGCCGAAGATCGTGAGCAGCGCCTCGAAGCCATTCGCCTCGAGCTCGCTGAAGCCGAAAGTGTCCTGCAGCGCCTGGGAGAAGCCGCCGGCCTCGTTCTCGATCCCCTTCAGCGTCGCGCCGCCGTCCTGATAGTAGCCGAAGAGGCTCTCGACATCGTTGTCGAGGTTCGCGTCGTCGATCAGATCGAACTCGGCATTCGTCGCCGCATCGATGAAGAAACCGAACTCGGTGCCGCGGAAGGCGATGACGATTTCCTGCGTCTCGTCGTTGACATAGATGTTCGCCTCGAAGCCGCTCATATCCGTGCGCGTCGCGTTCCGCAGCGCGGCCTTCTCGCCCTCGGGCGGCAGAACGCGCCACTCGGGGAACTCCAGTTCCACCGCAGGATCGGCCAGAACGACGCTGTCCGGATCGTTCGGGGTCGGCGCGCTGTCATAGGCGTCGAGCGCCATCCATGCGTATTCACGGGGCGAGACGGTCATCGTTTGGCTTCCCTATATCGGCGTCGCGCGAAGAGTTGCGGTAGCGGCTCCTGCAGGCAACAGGATCGTCGCGTCAACAATACGAAGGCCGCGACGGTTCCCGACGGCAGGGGGTGCCGTCGCGCAACACAGCTTTTCCCAGGGCGTCATGGCCAAGCGGGCGACACCGCTCTAGGGTCGCCGGAGAAGGAGCAGACGATGCAGCCGCCGACGCCCCCGCCGACGCCCCTGGGCGCCCCCGCACCAGCGAGCGATCCGGCCGATGCCCGCGAGGGCGTGCCGGTATGGGAGGCCGATCATCTGCCGCGCTGGCAGCGCCCCGAGGTGCTGCTCGTGCTCATGGCCATCGCGTCGCCGCTGGCCTTCGCGACCTGGATGGCGCTCCTCAACAACTTCGTGGTGGAGAAGGCAGCCTTCGACGGGCTCGATATCGGCGTCCTGCATGTGGCGCGGGAGATCCCGGGCTTTCTCGCGTTCCTGGTCGTCTGGATCCTGCTCCTGATGCGCGAGCAGCTCCTCGCCTATCTCTCGCTCATCGTCCTCGGCCTCGGCACCGCGATCACCGGCGATCTGCCGACCTTCTGGGGTCTCATGTTCACGACGGTGCTTTCGTCGATCGGATTTCACTACTACGAGACCGTGAACCAGTCCCTGCAGCTCCAGTGGCTGCCGAAGCACCGTGCGCCGGAAGCGATCGGGCGGATCAGGGCGGCACAGTCCTTCGGCAGCCTCATCGTCTTCGGTGCGATCATCGCGGGCTGGCGGTTCTTCGAGCTGCCCTACTCGGTCGTCTACTGGACCGCCGGCCTCGCCTGCGCCGGTATCGCCGTCTTCTGCTGGGTGGCCTTTCCGCGTTTCGTGGCACCCGTGGTGCAGAACAAGAGCATGGTGCTCCGCTCGCGCTACTGGCTCTACTACCTCCTTGAGTTCATCGGCGGCGCGCGGCGGCAGATCTTCATCGTCTTCGCGCCCTTCATGATGGTCGAGCATTTCGGTCTGGAGGTGCACGAGGTCACGGGCCTCATGCTCGTGAACTACCTCTTCGTGATGTGGTTTGCGCCGGTGGCAGGCCGGCTCATCCAGCGCTTTGGGGAGCGGCTGGCGCTCTGTGCCGAATATATCGGGCTCTTCGTCGTCTTCGGGCTCTATGCGGGGATCTATTTCTTCGACTGGGGCGTGTGGCTCGCGATGGTCCTCTACATCGTCGACCACATGCTCTTCAGCCTCGCCATCGCGCACAAGACCTACTTCCAGAAGATCGCCGACCCTGCAGATCAGGCGCCGACGGCAGCAGTGTCCTTCACGATCAATCATATTGCGGCGGTCGCCCTGCCGGCCCCGCTCGGGCTCCTCTGGCTCGCAGCCCCCGGTGCCGTCTTCGGCCTTGCCGCCAGTCTCGCGCTCCTCTCCCTCCTCCTCGCAGCCCTCGTGCCGCGTCATCCGAGGGAGGGCTACGAGACCACCCTCACCCGCCCGACCGGCGCGCTGCAGCAGCCGGCCGAGTAGCGCATGGCCGAGACTGCGAAGGAAGGCGAGGGCAGCGCCGGCCGCTTCACCACCGGGCCCACCATGCGCCATGTGGCGGTCATGACGGGAACCAGCGCCATCGGGCTGATGGCGCTCTTCATGGTGGACGCGCTCAACCTCTTCTACATCTCGCTTCTGGGGCAGGAGGAGCTGGCGGCGGCCATCGGTTTCGCCGGCACCTTTCAGTTCTTCCTCGTCTCCGTCTCCATCGGGCTTGCCATCGGCGCCTCCGCCACCGTCAGCCGCGCCATCGGGGCGGGGGACCGGGAGGGCGCGCGGGAGAAGGCGGGCACGGCCCTCGGCGTCCTCGTGGGCGTGCTTACCCTCTGCGCCATCGCGGCCTTCATCTACCGCGCGGAAGCACTGGCGCTTCTCGGCGCCACGGGGCGGACGGCGGCGCTTGCGGAGCGCTACCTCGCCATCGTGTTGCCCGCGATGCCGCTCCTCGGCGTCGCCATGGTCACCTCGGGGCTCCTGCGGGCGGAGGGGGACGCGCGGCGGGCGATGATCGTCACGCTCTCGGGCGGGGCGCTGGCAGCAGCACTTGACCCCATCTTCATCTTCGGCCTCGGGCTCGGGCTCGACGGCACGGCTATCGTCGCGATCATCACCCGGACCTTCATCGCGGGGCTCGGGATCTACTACGTGACGCGGACGCACAACCTCCTCGGAGTGCCCACCGCCACAGCCCTCGCCGCCGACACCGCCGCCCTTCTCCGCATCGCGGGGCCAGCGGTCGCGACACAGCTCTCGACGCCCTTCGGCATGGCCTACCTCACCCGCGTGGTGGCCGAGTATGGCGACGAGGCGGTGGCGGGCTGGGCCGTCATCGGCCGCGTCGGCACCGTTGCCTTCGGCGGGCTCTACGCCATGTCAGGTGCTGTCGGCCCGATCTTCGGGCAGAACGCGGGCGCCGGGCTCAACGAGCGCATCCGCAGCACCTATCGCGACGCGCTGATCCTCGCCGCCGCCTATGTCGCGGTCGTCTGGGCGGTGCTCTGGTTCCTGCAGGGCTGGCTGGTCACAAGCTTCGGCGTCACCGGCGCAGGGGAGGAGGTCGTCAGCGCCTTCACCACCTACGGGGCCGGCGCCTTCCTCTTCACCGGCTGGCTCTTCGTCTCGAACGCCGCCTGCAACAATCTCGGCCGCCCGCTCTGGTCCACGGGCTTCAACTGGTCGCGCGATGCGGGCGCGATCCCGCTCCTCGCCGCCATCGCCTCGGCCGGCATCCTCTCGCTCGGGCCGCAGACCGCCGTTGCGATCCAGGCGCTCGCCGCCGTGCTTGTCGGCAGCCTTGCCGTCGCCCTCACCGGTGGCCATCTGAAGCGCACCGCGCCGGTCGAGCGCGATGCCGCTGCAGGCGCCATGGTGCTCGAGGCCGTCCCCTTCTCCTCGGCCCGCAGCGTCATCGCGGCAACCCCCGGCGGCTTTGACGCTCAGGACGAGAAGAAACCGGGTCTGGCGCCCGGGAATGCGAGGCGCTAGACACGCCGCCGAAACGCTGACGGCATGCGCCGCAGCGCCGATGACAGCACGGATAGCCGACCGGGCCCTCCCCTCAGAAGGACCGCAGCCATGCCAAAGATCACTTTCATCGAGCACAACGGGACCGAGCACGTCGTCGACGTGGCCGAAGGTCTCACGCTCATGGAAGGAGCCGTGACCAACAACGTCCCCGGGATCGACGCCGATTGCGGCGGCGCCTGCGCCTGCTCGACCTGCCACGTCTATGTCGACGCCGCCTGGACGGACAAGCTACCGGAGAAGGAGGACATGGAGGTCGACATGCTCGACTTCGCCTACGAGCCCGACGACACGTCGCGCCTGACCTGCCAGATCAAGGTGACGCAGGCGCTCGAGGGCTTGGTGGTGCGCATGCCCGAGCGGCAGATCTGATCGCTCGCGGGGCGCCCGGCATTGAGCCCGTTTCTCCCGGAATCTGCCCCTGCGGAACGTGCGAAAGTTACCCTAGGACAGGGCCGTAGCACCTTCGGCGATGCAGCGTTCCAGCCGCGCCAGACGAGACGCAAAGACGTTGCCCTCGGCCAGAACGGCGATACTTTCATCGGAGAAACCGTTTCGAAGGATGCGGACATTAGGACGGACGTACGGCTCACTGACCGCGAGGATTTGACATGGCCACATTACGTCCGCTGATCGGCGTCTCCGCCAACGCGCATCGCATAAACGACACCTACGATGCGCAGATCACCGGCGACCGGTCGATCGAGGCGGTGGTCGATGCGGCGGGCTGCTGGCCTGTCATCCTGCCCGGCCTACCGCGCGCAGCGGCGACGGCGGAGCTTGTAGCCCTCCTCGACGGTCTGGTGCTCACGGGTGCCCGGCCGAACGTGCATCCGGACGCATACGGCGAGGCCGATGACGGCCGGCACGGGCCCTTCGATCGCGGCCGGGACTCCGTGATGCTGCCGCTCCTCCGCGCCATGATCGATGCGGGCAAGCCCGTCTTCGGGATCTGCCGCGGCATCCAGGAGATGAACGTGGCCTTCGGTGGCACGCTGCACCCCGAGGTGCGGGACGAGCCTGGTCGGATGAACCACCGCATGCCGCCGGGCGAGACCGATCCTTCGGTCATCTTCCGCAAGCGCCATCTCGTCCGCCTCCGCCCCGGCGGGCCGATGGCGCGGCTCCTCGGCGCCGAGGAGGTCATCACCAACTCGCTCCACGGCCAGGCTGTCTGGCGCGCGGGCGAACGGATCGTCTGCGAAGGCTGGGCCGAGGACGGCACGGTCGAAGCGGTCTCGGTCGCGGGCGCGCGGCGCTTCGCCCTCGGCGTGCAGTGGCATGCCGAGTTCGATCCACTGACCGATGCCGTGCACCGTCCCCTCTGGCAGGCCTTCGGCGAAGATGCCCGCGCCGCCCATGCAGAACGCGGGATCGGCCCCGGGCTGGCGCATGGGCAGGTTCACGCGCCCGAAAACGGGCATGGGCACGGCAGTATCGCGGTGGCACGACAGACCGGTTAGCCGCACCGGACAGCCGGTGGAAGGCGCGAAGGACAGGAGGCGAGGACCGATCCTGCGCCCAACTGCCCACCCGGCATCCAAGAGGCCCTGTCCCGCAACGACCCTCCGTGTCTTCGGTCTTTCTCAAGACGTTCCGGCGAAAACTGACGTGGGAGGGCGCGGGCGCAGACGACACGGCGCGACCCCAACCCCAGCTCTAGCAGACGACCCTGAAATGGCCGAGAGTCCCCATCGTCGGGCGTCCACACGCGACTGGGTCGACGCTCAGTCGCCAGCGACCGCGGTCAGCACGTTTCTGAGGACAGCGTAGAGATCGTCGACCCGGATCGGTTTGGCGAGGTAGCCGTCCATGCCGGCACCGAGATAGAGGGCCCGGTCCGTCTCCCGCGCATTCGCCGTGAGTGCGATGATCGGCAGCGTGCGTCCCTGGGCGCGGATGCGCCGCGTCGCCTCGAGCCCGTCGAGCACCGGCAGCTGGATGTCCATCAGCACGAGATGGGTCTTCCGGGCCGCCACCGCCTTCACCGCCTCCGCCCCGTTCGACGCCACCTCCAGCGTCGCGCCGGTCGGCGCCAGCATCGCCTGCAGGAGCGCCCGGTTCATCGCGACATCCTCGACGATCAGCAGGTGCCTGCCGATGAGCGACGGCACCTCCGTCTCGGCCGGCGCTCCTCGGGCATGCGAGGGTTGGCGCACGACCTCGAAGAGCACATCCATCAGCCGCTCGGGCCGGTCGTGCAGGATCAGCCGGTCGACCCCGGCGATGGCGTCATGGCCGCTCGATGCGCCGCTGACGACGATGCGGAGATCCGTGTCCCCCGCGGCCTCCCGCAACCCCTCGACGGTGTCCGCGAGCGCGTCGCCGAGAACGCCGGCATTCATCACCGCGAAGTCATAGGGCGCCTCACCCTTGGCCCGGGCAAGAACCGCCTCCCGCGCCGCCCTCGGCTCCGGCACGAAATCTGTGACCAGCGACGAGCTGCTGAGCGAGCGGCGCATCCGCTCGCCGCTCATGATCGGGTGGCGCAGGACCAGAAGCCGACGCCGCTCGAAGGCGTGCCCCCAGCGCGGCTCCTGCGACGTCTCCTGCGGCAGCCCCAGGGGCAGGCGCACCAGCCGGCGCTCCGCCCCGATGCCATCAGTAACGCTCGGCGCCGCCAGGCCGAGGCGCGCCACCTCGGTCTCGAGCCGGCTGAGCGCCGCCACCGCCCCTCCATCTGGATCCGGTGCGCGCTGCTCCTTGCCGGAGAAACGCGCGACCTCGACCGCCAGGTCGCCCGGCGCATCACCGAACTCTCGATGACCTCGCCAGATCGCGATGCCGCAGACGGCCGACCGCCCCGCCGTCTGTCCCCAATCGAGCATCGCATCGACCAGCACAGGCAGGGCCTCCGCCATCAGCATGCCGGCCTCGGGCAGCGTGGGATCGTAGTGCCAATAGAACTCTGGCGCGGCGCCGCCAAGTTGACGCCGACGTTCCGCCACCTTTTGGGCAAGGTAGTCCGTTCTTTGGACTTCTTTTACCATCTCACGACAAATACGATTACGCTCATCATCTCTATATCAATTAGATTGAGCCGGAATTTTGGAGGAATATAGGAGTTTTACAGCCAATCCTGAATAATCGGTATCAACGGCAGATCGGCTGCAGGCATCGGGTAGTCGCGGAGCGCGCCCCTGCGCGCCCAGGCCAGCCGCTGCCCCTCCCGCGCCCGCGCCACGCCCTCCCATTTCCGGCAGGCATAGAGCGGCATGAGCAGGTGGAAATCCTCATAGGAGTGGCTGGCGAAGGTCAGCGGGGCGAGACAGCTCTCCACCGTCGAGACGCCGAGCTCCTCGGAGAGCTCGCGGATGAGGCAGGCCTCGGGCGTCTCCCCGGCCTCGACCTTGCCGCCCGGAAACTCCCAGAGCCCAGCCATCGCCTTGCCCTCGGGCCGCTGAGCGAGCAGCACTCGACCGTCGGGGTCGATCAGGGCCGCTGCCGCCACCAGCACGACCCTCACGACCGGTAATCCGCGTTGATTTCGATATAGCGCTTGGTGAGGTCGCACGTGTGGACGACCGCACGCCCTTCCCCGATGCCGAGATCGATGCCGATCTCGATCTCCTCGCCCTTCATATAGGCAGCAGCCGACGCCTCGTCGTAGCTCGGCGCGCGCCAGCCCGCCTCCGCCAGCACCATGTCGCCGAAGCGGATGCTGAGCCGGTCGCGCTCCGCCGGCTCCCCGGCCTTACCGACGGCCATGACGATGCGCCCCCAGTTCGGGTCCTCCCCCGCGACCGCGGTCTTGACGAGCGGCGAGTTGGCGACCGCCAGCCCGATCTTTCGGGCGGAGAGGTCCGAAGCGGCCCCGTCGACCACGATGCGGACGAGCTTCGTCGCCCCTTCCCCGTCCTTCACCACCTGGATCGCGAGGTCGTGCATCACCGTGCAGAGCGCCGCCTCGAACGCGCCGAGGCGCGGGTCGTCGCGCCCGAGGATCGGCGCCATCGCGGCCTTGCCCGTCGCGGCGACCAGCAGCGTGTCCGAGGTCGAGGTATCGCCATCGACAGTGATCGCGTTGAAGGTCCGGTCGGTCAGCTGCCCCACAAACTCCTGCAGAAGCGCACGCTCGATCGCGGCATCCGTGAAGATGAAGACCAGCATCGTCGCCATATCTGGCGCGATCATGCCCGAGCCCTTGGCGATGCCCGCCACGCGCACTGGCACGCCATCGAGCGCAACCTCCGCCGCAGCCCCCTTCGCGAAGGTGTCCGTGGTCATGATCGCCCGCGCCGCCGCCTCCCCGGGACCGGGGCCGAGGCCGGACGCCATCTCCGAGAGCCTTGCAGCGATCCGGCCATGGTCCAGCGGCTCGCCGATCACCCCGGTCGAGGCGATGAAGACCGCGCCACCGGGCAGGCCCAGCGCCGTGCCGGCCGCCTCCGTCACCCGCGCCACGGCCTCCTCGCCATGATTGCCGGTGAAGGCATTCGCATTGCCCGCGTTAACCACAAGCCCGAACCCGGCCTCTCCCGCATGCCCCGCAGCATGGGACGCCAGCAGCGCCTCGCAGCGATGGACCGGGGCCGAGCGGGTCAGCGAGCGCGTGAAACTACCGGCAACGACCGTGCCCGCCGCCATGCGCGCCAGCAGCACGTCGTCGCGGCCCTCGTATTTCGTGCCGGAGTTGGCCGTCGCGACCTCCACCCCCGCCACCGCAGGCAGGGCCGGAAAGTGCGGCGGCGCCAGCGGCGAGACGGCGGGGCCCTCGACAGCGCCGGCCAGCGCCTTGATGCGCGCGTCGATCGCCGCGCGCTCGGCCTTCAGCCGCTCGAGCTCCCCCCCGTCCCCCATGATCGACTTACTCGGCCGCGGGTTCGGCGTTGTTCAGAAGATCGTCGTCACGGAACGCCCCCGCCGGGGGCCCAGGCTCGGTCACGGTGACGTCGGCCCCTTCGCGCAGCTCGGCGACGACCGCGCGCTGCGCGTCCTGCACCAGCTCCTGCGCGATGTCGCCCGCCACCGCCTCGAAGGGCGGGGCCGCGCGCGGGCGCTTGTCCTCGACCTTGATCAGGTGCCAGCCGAACTGCGTCTGCACCGGCCCGCCCACATTGCCGGGCTCGATCTCGAACGCCGCCTCGGCAAAGGGCTGCACCATGTCGGCCTTCACGAAGTAGCCGAGGTCACCGCCGCGCTGCGCCGTGCCGTCCGTGCCGTGCTCGGCTGCAAGCTCCGCGAAATCCGCCCCGCCGTCGAGTTCTTCCCTGATCGTCTTCGCCAGCTCCTCGCTCTCGACCAGGATATGCGCCGCGCGCACCTCCGTCTCCGGCCCCGCCTCGGCATAGCGCGCATCGTACTCCGCTCGGATCGCGTCCTCGTCGACCCGCTCCTCGACCGCGGCGCGCATATAGGCCTCGGCCAGGACGGCGCGCATCTGGTTCTCGATCTGGAACTTGACGGAAGCGCGCTCGTCCACGCCCTCTTCCACCGCCTTCTCGGCCAGCAGGGTCTGATCGATCAGCTGGTCGATCAGGCCACGGCCCAGGATCTCGTCCGGGAGCTGTTGGTACTGCTGCGGCAGCCCGCGGCGGAGCGTGATGACGTCGCCGAGGCGGATCGATTTCTCCCCGACCGTCGCCACGACGTCGAGTGCGGAAGCCGGCGTCGCCGCCTCCTCGGCCGGTGCTTCCGCCTCGGTCTGCGCCTCTGCCTCGGCCGCCGCCTCGCCTTCGCTCTGATCCTGCGCCAGGGCGAAACCCGCCGGCAGAAGCCCGGCGATCAACAGCGCCGCGAGCGCGGTGCGCGCGGTCGAGCCTGTGGTCTGGTTGCTCACGTGCTACCTCCTCGTAGGCGTTACCCGGCCAAACGCCAGCCTGAGGCCGCGTTGACAGCCTCCGGGCCGCCCAATACATCCCCGATGTCGCGGTGGGCGGGGGTGCCCGTCCGCGCGTGTGGCGGAGACTTAGCGGCTACCGCGACGGGAGGGCAAGCGCAGGCGCGCAACCTTGTGCAGCGGCGGTTTGCCCCTCTCGGACACGGCAGAACAGTAATGCCGGCGGCGTATCCTCCGGCCCCGACCCAGCCCAAGGGCACGAACACGGGCATCATACGGGATAGGTTCATGATCGGATTTGGCGGCATCGCAAAGCGCCTCTTCGGGACGACGAACGACCGCAAGGTGAAGGCGATGCGCAACCGCGTCGCCGTCATCAACGCGCTCGAAGAGCAGTTCGAGGCGCTCACGGACGATCAGATCCGCGCCAAGACCGACGAGTTCAGGGGCCGGCTCGAGAACGGCGAGAGCCTCGACGACCTCTTGCCCGAAGCCTTCGCCAATGTGCGCGAGGCGGCGCGCCGCGCCCTCGGTCTTCGCCCCTTCGACGTGCAGCTCCTGGGCGGCATGGTGCTGCATGAGGGCAAGATCAGCGAAATGAAGACCGGCGAAGGCAAGACGCTCGTGGCCACCATGCCGGTCTATCTCAACGCGCTGACGGGCCGGGGCGTCCACGTCGTGACGGTCAACGACTACCTCGCCCGGCGCGACGCGGAATGGATGGGCAAGGTCTACGGCTTTCTCGGCATGACCACCGGCGTGATCGTCCCGGGGCTCGACGATGCGGCGCGCAAGGAAGCCTATGCCTGCGACGTCACTTACGCGACGAACAACGAGCTCGGCTTCGACTATCTCCGCGACAACATGAAGTTCCGGCTCGAGGACATGGCGCAGCGCGGCCATGCCTACGCCATCGTCGACGAGGTGGATTCGATCCTGGTCGACGAGGCCCGGACGCCGCTCATCATTTCCGGCCCGGTCGAGGAAAAGGCCGAGCTCTACAACGCTTGCGACGAAGTGATCCCGGATCTCGAGGAGAGCGACTACGAGCTCGACGAGAAGCAGCGCACGGTTACGCTGACGGATGAGGGCAACGAGACCGTCGAGCGCCTGCTGCAGGAACGCGGCATGCTGGACGCGGAGCAATCGCTCTACGACCCGCAATCCGTCAGCCTCGTCCACCACGTCAATCAGGCGCTGAGGGCCCACAAGCTCTTCCAAAAGGACAAGGACTACATCGTCAAATCGAACAAGGTCGTGATTATCGACGAGTTCACCGGCCGCATGATGGAGGGGCGGCGCTATGGCGACGGGCTCCACCAGGCGCTGGAAGCGAAGGAGCGTGTGGCGATCCAGCCCGAGAACCAGACCCTCGCGAGCGTGACCTTCCAGAACTATTTCCGCCTCTACGACAAGCTCGCCGGCATGACTGGCACGGCGTTGACGGAAGCCGAGGAGTTCCAGTCGATCTACGGCCTCGATGTGCTGGAGATCCCGACCAACCTGCCCATCGCCCGCCAGGACGACGACGATCAGGTCTACCGTACGTCGCACGAGAAGTCGGAGGCCATCGTCGAGGCGATCGCCGATGCGGTGCGCCGCGGGCAGCCGGTGCTCGTGGGCACGACCTCGATCGAGAAGTCCGAGACGCTCTCGGCCATGCTCAAGGATGCCAAGCTCCTGGGCAGCATCTCGAAGCGCCTGAGCGCAGAGCGGCAGCGCATCGCCGAGGCCAAGCCGGCCGAGCAGGAGCGCAGCGCCGAGCGCGCCGCCCATCTGGACGAGATGGTCCGCTATCTTGGCGATATCGCCGAGCGCGGCGGGATCCCCCACCAGGTGCTGAACGCACGCTATCACGAGCAGGAGGCGCAGATCGTCGCCCAGGCCGGGCGCCCCGGCACCGTGACGATCGCGACCAACATGGCGGGCCGCGGGACCGACATCAAACTGGGCGGCAATGCCGAAATGTTGATCGCGGCAGCCACGTCGGAGGCTCCCGAGACCGAGCATGATGAGATCGCGCGGCGAATCGAAGACGAGGTCGATGCCGGCAAGGCCCGGGCGCTCGATGCGGGCGGGCTCTGGGTCATCGGCACCGAGCGGCATGAGAGCCGGCGCATCGACAACCAGCTCCGCGGCCGTTCGGGCCGTCAGGGCGATCCGGGCCGGTCGTCCTTCTTCCTCAGCCTCCAGGACGATCTCATGCGCATCTTCGGGTCGGACAGGCTCGATACGATGCTGCAGCGGCTGGGGCTCGAGGAGGGGGAGGCCATCATCCACCCCTGGGTGAACAAGGCCATCGAGAAGGCGCAGGGTAAGGTCGAGGCGCGCAACTTCGACATGCGCAAGAACCTCCTCAAATTCGACGACGTCATGAACGACCAGCGCAAGACGATCTTCGAGCAGCGCCGCGAGATCATGGAGTCGGACGACCTCTCCGAGACGGTGGCGGATATGCGCCACACGGTGATCGAGGAGATGGTTGCCCGACACATCCCCAAGAAAGCCTATGCCGACCAGTGGGACACCGAAGGGCTGCAGACGGAGGCGCAGGACGTCCTCGTGACTGACCTCCCCGTCGCGGACTGGGCAGCCGAGGAAGGGGTGGACGACGAGACCCTGCTCGAGCGCCTGACCGAGTATGGCGACGGGGTGATGGCCAAGAAGGAGGAGGAGATCGGCGGCGAGACCATGCGCCAAATTGAAAAGCAGGTCCTCCTCCAGATCCTCGACCACCACTGGCGCGAACATCTCGTGATGTTGGACCAGCTCCGCTCGGTGATCGGGCTTCGCGGCTATGCCCAGCGCGATCCGCTCAACGAGTACAAGTCCGAGGCGTTCCAGCTCTTCGAGTCGCTGCTCGCGCGCCTGCGCACCGACGTGACGCGCCAGCTCATGGCCGTGCGCCTGATCAGCCCCGAGGAGCAGGCAGAGCGCGAGCGTATCATGCGCGAGGCGGCCGACCGGATGCGCCGCCAGGCGGAGCAGGCAGCCGCAGCGGCATCGCTCGGCGCCGAGGCGCTGGCCGGGGCGAGCGACCCCGGCGAGGCACTTGCCCCCCGCGGCACGCCCGCCCCACAACTCATGGAAGCACCGGCGACCGTCGATGTGCTGGAGCGCGATCCGGAGAACCCGGAGACTTGGGGCAAGATCGGACGGAACGAGCCCTGCCCCTGCGGCTCGGGCAAGAAGTTCAAGCACTGCCACGGCCGCCTGACCTGAAGCAGGCGATCACGCGCAAGCCCTCCAGGTGCCGGACAGAGAGGCATCGGTCCGTGATCACGGCAGAAGGGTCACGTTCGGCAAGCACCGACGCCTTCCCGCTGACGGCCCGACAAGGCCCCCAAGCGCCCCCACCCACGACAGTTTAGAGTGAGTCGGGCGAACATTCGGCTAACAGCCTTGACCCCGGCCGCAGCGCCGTTGCGCACCGACAGCCCGGAGCGTTCGCCGAAAATTCATGAGTGGAGGTCAACACTGCCGTGGGAGGGCGCGGGCGCACGGCGAGCCTCGGCCGTTGTTGATCCGGGTGTCGGTGCAGCGCGATGGACACCTTGCTGGCGCAGCTTCGAGCAATAGGGGCGGCTCGTAATGCTCGACCGCGATGCCGACCGGTGATGCCGCCCAGTGAGTGCGGCGCGGGATGCTGCCCGATGGATGCCGCCCTGCGCAAAAGCACCGACGGAGGGTATCCTCGTTCACGATGTCGTGCCGGCGAGCGGAGGGCGCCCAAGCTCTGACGGCAAGCACCGGCCCGACAGCGTCTCCGCCCCGGGATCGGCGCGCCAGGCGACAACGCCTTCGCAGCTCCTACCGCCCGGTCCGCGAAAGGGGCTTTCGCAGCACCCGGATACACCGGAAAGGCCGCCACCTGAGGGTCCTCGAAAACAGGCCCGAACCCTCTGGGCGGACGGCCCGCGTGGAATACATCCTGAAAGACGCGTCTTCCTGATGGAAAAGCGCCCCTGATCACGGATTGGCAGGCAATCTGCGGCATCATGCGGCGTGCTGGGCGCTGGACCGGCGGTGCACCGTTGGATAGGTACGCGGCAAAACTATAACCAGCCATGGCGTCTGTGGGTTGGCGCCGAAAGCAAGATCAGGAGTTCTGGCATGGCCGAGACGGAGACCGAGCACGACGACGAACGCCGCGACTTCCTTTTCGTCGCCACCGCGGCGACCGGCGCCGTGATCGGCGGCGCCGCTGTGTGGCCGCTCGTCGACCAGATGAACCCGTCGGCGGACGTGCTCGCCCTCGCCAAGATCCGGACCAGCCTCGACGATGTGGCCGAGGGCAGCCAGGTGCGCGTCCTCTGGCAGGGCAAGCCGGTCTTCATCCGTCACCGCACCGCGGCGGAGATCGAGGAGGCGCGCGATGTCCCGCTCTCGGACCTCAAGGACCCGCAGACCGATGAGGAGCGCGCGCTCGATCCCGAGGGCAAGTATCTCGTGATGCTGGGCGTCTGCACCCATCTCGGCTGCGTGCCCCTCGGCAATGGCGCGGGCGACTACAACGGCTGGTTCTGCCCCTGCCACGGCAGCCACTACGACACCTCGGGCCGCATTCGTAAGGGACCGGCCCCGCGCAACCTCGATGTGCCCGCGGTTGCGATGATCGACGATTCAACAATCGAAATCGGCTGAGGAGGAACAACCCATGTCCGGTATTCCCCAGGACCATTACGAGCCGAAAACCGCGCCCGAGAAATGGATCGACGATCGCCTGCCGGTCGTGCGCATGGCCTTCGACTTCATCGCCTTCCCGACGCCGAAGAACCTCAACTGGATGTGGGTCTGGGGCGTGATGCTCACGGTCTTCCTGATCATCCAGATCGTGACCGGCATCGTGCTCGTGATGCACTACACGGCGCATGTGGACCACGCCTTCGGCTCGGTCGAGCACATCATGCGCAACGTGAATGGCGGCTGGCTGATCCGCTACATCCACATGAACGGCGCGTCGTTCTTCTTCATCGCGGTCTACGCGCATATCTTCCGCTCGCTCTATTACGGCTCCTACAAGGCGCCGCGCGAGATCACCTGGATCATCGGCATCCTCATCTACCTCCTGATGATGGGCACGGCCTTCATGGGCTACGTGCTCCCCTGGGGTCAGATGTCCTTCTGGGGTGCCACCGTGATCACCGGCCTCTTCTCGGCGCTGCCGCTCATCGGTGAGCCGCTGCAGACCTGGCTCGTGGGCGGCCCGGCGGTCGACAATGCGACGCTGACGCGCTTCTTCTCGCTCCATTACCTGATGCCGTTCATGATCCTCGGCCTCACGGTCGTGCATATCTGGGCGTTCCACACGACCGGCAACAACAACCCGGACGGCGTGAACATCCGCAAGGACGACGTGGTGACGACGAAGAAGGACACCGTGCCCTTCCACCCGTTCTACACCATCAAGGACCTCTACGCGGTCGTCCTCTTCCTGATCTTGTTCGTGGTGATGGTCTTCTTCATGCCGAATTATCTCGGCCACCCGGACAACTACATCGAGGCAAATCCGCTGGTGACGCCGGCGCATATCGTGCCCGAATGGTATTTCCTGCCGTTCTACGCGATGCTGCGCGCGATCGACTTCGACATCCTCTTCATCGACAGCAAGCTCGGTGGCGTGATCGCGATGTTCGGCTCAATCATCATCATGGCGCTGGCACCCTGGCTCGACACGAGCCGCGTGCGCTCGGCCAAGTACCGCCCGATGCTGCGGATCTACTTCTGGATCCTGATCGTCGACTTCTTCGTCCTGATGTGGGCGGGTGCGATGCCGGCCGAGGGGCTGATCCCGACGATCTCGCTCATCGGCACCATCTACTGGTTCGCCTACTTCCTGGTGATCCTGCCAGTGCTTGGCATCCTCGAGACGCCGGAGGCACAGCCTGCGACGGTCGAGGAAGCCTTCAAGGAGCAGCACCCCAAGGCACCTGCCATCGGCCACAATGGCGGCTTCATCGTCGGCACCGGCTCGGGGCAGACTGCGGGTGCGGGCCCGACCTTCGGCAACGGCTCCGCGTCTGGCTCCGCGACCCCAGCCGAATAAGCGCTGAACAGGAGAGAACGAATATGTTCCGCAAGCTTCTAAGCGCCGCGATCCTGGCTGCCGCCCTGCCCGGGGCGGCCCTCGCCGCGGGCGGCGCAGGCGAGGTCACAGACCACGAGTTCAGCTTCGAAGGGCCGTTCGGCGCCTATGACCGGTTCCAGCTGCAGCGTGGCTTCCAGATCTACCAGAACGTCTGCGCCGGCTGCCATGGCATGAAATACGTCTCCTTCCGCGCGCTGGGCGAGCCCGGCGGGCCGGAGTTTCCGGAGGAGCAGGTCCGCGCCATCGCGGCCCAGTATTTCGTCATCGACCCCATCACCGGCGAAGAGCGTGAGGGCAAACCCTCAGACAACTTCCCGGCCAATGACGACCTCGGTGCGCCCGACATGTCGCTCCTCGCCAAGGCACGCGCAGGGTTCCACGGGCCCTACGGCACCGGCATCGACCAGCTCGTGAACGGCATCGGCGGGCCGGAATACATCTACTCGCTCCTCCTCGGCTACACGGGCGAGGAGGTCGAGCAGGCCGGCACCATCCTCTACGAGAACACGGTGATGGCCGGCGGCCTCATCAACATGGCGCCCCCGCTCTGGGGCGACGATGTTGAGTACGAGGTGTTCGGCGCGGATGCCGAGACTTCGTCCTACATCCCGCCCGAGCCCACCATCGAGCAGGAGGCTGCGGACGTCGCCGCGTTCCTGATGTGGGCGGCCGAGCCGAAGCTGGTGGAGCGCAAGGAGGCCGGTCTCCGCAACCTCCTCATGCTCGTGGTGCTCGCGGTGCTGCTCTACTTCACCAACAAGCAGATCTGGGCTGCGGTGAAGGGCAAGGAGAGCTGAGGGGTCCCAACCCCGAAAGGCACGACATGGCCCGCGGGAAACCGCGCATTGCCGAGAAACCCCGCCCGGTTGCGGGGTTTTTCTTTTCTCGGATCGCGCAGCCTGCGAGGCTCTCGTTGGTCATGTTCACGTCCCGCGCCCTTATCGCCCCGCTGCTCGCTGCCCTCCTCGCGTCCCCCGGCGCTGCGTCTCAGGATGTCTGGCGCACGCGTGCCGTGACCGAGAGCATGGCAATCAGCAGCGTGTCCCTCGGCCGGATCTACCTCCAGCTCCAATGCTATCGCGGGGTCGAGAACCAGGTCCTCAGCCTCATCGCGGCCCGCGGCTTCCCCGGCGGCCTCAAGCGGAAAGACCGCAGAATCGCACTCGAAATCAGCCTGCCGGGCGGCGGCGTGCGAACCCACACCGCCTGGATGATCCTGAACAAGCGCGGCCGCGCCCTCACGGGCCGCATCCCGCTCGACACCGGGTTCCTCGAAGATTTCGCAAGGGGCTCGCGCCTGCGTGTCCTCTTCGAGGGCAAAGCGCTCGTCACGGCGGGCCTGACGGGCACCTCAGATGCCCGCAACGCCTTCGCCGAGATCTGTGGCATCTAGAGCAGGACCCAGGACCGTGCCGGAAAGGACCGATCGTAATCATCCCCGGCCGCGACCCAGGCATCCGGAAAGCCCCCCAACTCCGATCCACTGGCAACGGCCCGGATTGCCGGATCAAGTCCGGCAGCGGCGCTATCGAACGTCTCGGCCGAACCGCCAGAGCGCGGACCGACCAGACGTGCTCACTGTAGCTGCGTCATTGCCGGGCTTGACCCGGCAATCCTGCGCCACCGGCCGTAGATGCTCGGGTCAAACCCGAGCATGACATGTGCACGTGAGGTAAGAAGGTGCTCTAGAGCGCAATCCAATCAACCGGCACCACCGCGGTCATCGCCGAGCCAGACCCGGCGATCCAAGATATCTGGCATCGGGTTCTTATGTTGGTCCCCCGGATAAAGGCGGGGGATGACGGGATCATTCGACTGGTTCTCTCACGTCCGACGCCGCGCTGGCTATGTTGCTGAGATCCCCGAACCTCATAGGTCCACGCGACCGCTACGGCCCCCGGCGGCCCGACAACCAGTCCGCGCGATGCACGACGTTGAAGTGCTCGATCACAAGCTCCCGCGTCTCGTGCCACTCGACGCCCAGCGCCGCCGCCCGCTCGGCGTAATACGCGCCGCATTCCCGCCGCCAGGTCTCGAGCGTCCCGTCCCACTCGCCATAGGCCCGCGCCAGCCCTTCCTCGCAGTCGCAGAACCGCACCAGCATGAGCGCGCGCGTGCGTGCGACACAAACCGCGCTCCCCGACCCGTCCAGCACGATCGAGTAGCTGCCGATCGGCGGCGGCCCGAGGTCGGGGCTGAACTCCTCCATCAGCGAGGAGGTGGCGGTCTTCGCGCCCGAGAGGATCAGCGCGGCGCCCTCATCCGCGGCCATCGCGCTCTCGCCCACGCGCATCACATCGTAGAACCGCGCATCCACTGGCGTCTCGGGCAACGCCATGAAACTGCGCCAGAGGGTCGCGGTGCCGTCGGTCAACTCGTCGATCCGCATCGCCGTCTCCTCTCTCCCAGCAGACGCCCACCCCGCGCCCATGATGTCTCAGCCCAACCGGTTCCGCTCGCCCTGCCCTTGTCCTACGCGGCGCAACCTGCTTGATCGGTGCCCTCTCATCCTGACCACGCATCGCCTCGGATGCCAGTTCCGAGATACAACCGCTCAAATTCAGTGAACCAGAGATCCACGAAGCCGAGAGCCTGCACCTCATGTCCTTCAACAGCTTCGGCCACCTCTTCCGCGTGACCACCTGGGGCGAGAGCCACGGCCCCGCCCTCGGCGCCACGGTCGATGGCTGCCCGCCCGGCATCGCCATCGATGCGAGTGCGATCCAGCACTGGCTCGACCGCCGCAAACCCGGCCAGAGCCGCTACACCACGCAAAGGCGCGAGGCGGACGAGGTCGAAATCCTCTCCGGCACCTTCGAGGGGCGCACCACCGGCACGCCCATCCAGCTCATGATCCGCAACACGGATCAGCGCTCGAAAGACTATGGCGACATAGTTAACAAGTTCCGACCGGGGCATGCGGACTACACCTACTGGGTCAAATACGGCATCCGCGACTATCGCGGCGGCGGCCGCTCCTCCGCGCGCGAGACCGCGGCCCGTGTCGCCGCCTCCGGCATCGCCCGCGCGGCCCTCCAAGACCTCGCCCCGGACCTCAAGATCCGCGGCGCGCTCGTGCAGATGGGCCCCAAGACCATCGACCGCACCGCCTGGGACTGGGACGAAGTCGACCGCAACCCCTTCTTCGCCGCGGACCCGCAGGCCGCCACGGACTGGGCCGACTATCTCGACACCCTCCGCAAATCCGGGGACAGCGTCGGCGCCGTCATCGAGATCGTGGCCTCGGGCGTCCCACCCGGCCTCGGCGCGCCGATCTACGCCAAGCTCGACACCGACCTCGCCGCCGCGATGATGAGCATCAACGCGGTGAAGGGCGTCGAGATCGGCGAAGGCTTCGCCGCCGCCGCCCTGTCGGGCAGCCAGAACGCCGACGAAATCCGCATGGGCCCGAACGGGCCCGAGTTCAACGCGAACCATGCGGGCGGCATCCTCGGCGGCATCTCCACGGGGCAGGACGTGGTGGTGCGCTTTGCGGTCAAACCCACCTCCTCGATCCTCACGCCCCGCGCGACCATCGACAAGGCGGGCCAGGAGACCGAGATCGTCACCAAGGGCCGCCACGACCCCTGCGTCGGCATCCGCGCCGTGCCGGTGGGGGAGGCGATGATGGCCTGCGTCCTCCTCGATCACCTCCTCCTCCATCGCGGGCAGGTCGGCGAGAACCAGGGACGGATCGGCGACAACCGTGTCTGACCAGGCCCCGCCCGCTCCGCCCCCCCTGCCGCTCCGCCGCGCGACGGCCGACGACATGCCAGCACTCGCCGCCCTCGCCGTCGCCGCCTATGGCAAATACGTCGAGCGTCTCGGCTACGAACCGCCAGCCATGCGCCCGGACTTCGCGGCCCATATCGCGCGGGGCGAGGTCGAGCTGCTGCCCGGCCCCGCAGGCCCCGACGCCTATCTCATCCACTTCGCGGAAGCCGACGCCTGGGTGATCGAAAACCTCGCTGTCGCCCCGGCGGCCCAAGGGCGAGGCCTCGGCCGCGCCCTCCTCGCCCATGGCGAGGCGACGGGCCGCGCCGAAGGCCATGCCCGCGCCATCCTCCTCACCAACATCGTGATGACGGAGAACCAGGCCCTGTACACCCGCCTCGGCTGGCGCGAGACCGGGCGCAGGCCCTACAAGGGCACCCAGGTGATCGACTATGAGAAGCCGCTCCAGCGGACCAGCGAAGGAAGCCCATGACGATCAAGGCCGCGATCTTCGACGTCTTCGGCACCTGCGTCGACTGGCGCCGCGGCGTGGCGGAGGCCGTCGCCCCCGCCTTCGCCGCCAAGGGCATCGCCCTCGATCCGGCCGCGTTTGCCGACGCCTGGCGCGCGGAGTACCAGCCCGGCATGGAGGCGGTGCGCAGCCAGGGCCGCCCCTATACCGCCCTCGACATCCTGCACCGCGAAAACCTTGACCGCGCCCTTACCGCCACCGGGCTCGAGGCCACGTTCTCGGAGGCGGAGAAGGACGCCCTCAACCGCGCCTGGGAGAAGCTGCCGGCCTGGCCGGACGTCCCCGCGGGCCTCACCGCGATCCGCGCCCGCGTCCTCGTCGCCCCCTGCTCGAACGGCTCCATCGCGCTTATGAGCCGCCTCGCCCGCTTCGCCGGCCTCGAATGGGACGCGATCCTCGGCGCGGAGATCGCCCGCGACTACAAGCCGAAGCCCGTGGTCTACACCGCTTCGGCCGCAGCCTTCGGCCTCGCGCCCGAGGAACTGGTGATGGTCGCAGCCCATAACGACGACCTCGTCGCCGCCCGTGCGCAGGGCCTTCGCACCGCCTTCGTCCCCCGCCCCGCCGAACACGGGCCCGGCCAGACAAAGGACCTCGCCCCGAGCGAGGACTGGGACATCGTGGCCGAGGATTTCCACGCCGCCGCCGCCGCCCTTCCGGGCGCCTGACCGCAACGCGCCGCGCGGAGGACCGAACCCGTGGAGACCCCGCCCGACCGTGATCACGGCACTCAGGCCAGCTTCGACACCCGCGCACCTGCAGCGCTCGCCCGGCATCACCGCGCCCGCCGCCTCCTCCGACAGTACAACGACAGCGCATCGACGGAGGCCGATCTTCGCCGCCGGACGCTCGAGGACCTGCTGGGCTCGGTCGGTGAGGGCGTCTGGATCGAGCCGCCCTTCCATTGCGACGACGGCGCCAACATCGCGCTCGGCGCCGGCGCCTTCCTCAACTTCAACTGCGTCTTCCTCGACGGCGCACCGATCACGCTCGGCCCCGGCACGCTCCTCGGCCCGGCGGTGCAGATCTACGCCACGACCCACCCGCTCCGCGCCGAAGACCGGATGTTCGACCGGGACGGCATCCCGGCCTACCGCACGACGGCCGAGCCGGTGAGGATCGGCGGGCATGTCTGGATCGGCGGCGGCGCGATTATCCTGCCCGGCGTCACCATCGGCGACGGCGCAGTCATCGGCGCGGGCGCGGTCGTCACCGACGATGTGCCGCCAAGCACCTTCGCCGCCGGCAATCCCTGCCGCGTCCTCCGAACCCTCTGACCCGAGCCCGAGGAGAAAACCCATGCAGAACACCCAGGTCATCCTCGCGAACCGACCCGTGGGCGTGCCGACGCCGGAGCATTTCGAGATCCGCGAAGCGCCGGTGCCCGACCCGGCGGAGGGCGAGGTGCTCGTCCGCCTCACCCACTGGTCCGTCGATCCCGCGCAGCGCGGCTGGGCGAACGATGTGCCCAACTACTCCCCGCCCGTCGCCCTCGGCGACCCGATGCGCGCCTTCGCGGTCGGCGACGTCCTAGCCTCACGCGATCCCAGATACGCCGAAGGCGACGTGGTCGAGGGGCTCCTCGGCTGGCAGACCCACACGGTCGTGAAGGGCGACGCCATCGCGCGCAAGGTGACGGAGACCGACCTGCCCCGCACCCACGCCCTCGGCATCCTCGGCCTCAACGGCACCACCGCCTATTTCGGCCTCCTCGAAAGCTGTGCCGCGCGCGAAGGCGACACCGTCGTCGTCTCCACCGCCGCCGGCGCCGTGGGCTCCACCGTCGGACAGATCGCCAAGATAAAGGGCTGCCGCACCGTCGGCATCGCCGGCGGGCCCCAGAAGGTCCGCCGGTGCACCGAGGAATTCGGCTACGACGCGGCCATCGACTACAAGGCCGAGGACGTCGCCGCCGCCGTGGCCGAGCACTGCCCGGACGGCGTCGACTGCTATTTCGACAATACCTGCGGCCCCATCTCGGACGCGATCATGACCCGCCTCGCCCAGGGCGCCCGCATCACCATCTGCGGCACGGCCGCGATCACCGAATGGGACCCGATCCCCATGGGCCCCCGCGTCCACCGCCAACTGCTGGTGGCCCGCGCGAGGATCCAGGGCTTCCTCGTCTTCGACTACAAGGACCGCCTCGCAGAGGCCCGCGAGGCGCTGGCCGGCTGGCTCCGCGCCGGTACCCTCACCACCCGCGAGCACATCCTCGAAGGCCCCGAAGCCGCGCCCGCCGCCATCCAAATGCTCTACAAGGGCCAGAACACCGGCAAACTCATCGTCGCGGTCTGACCGCCGGGGCGAGGCGCCGTTTCGCCTCGTCCCGCCGATGGCACCGCCCTCAAGAGCGCCGCCCTAATGAACGCCACCGTGAAGAGCGCCATGTTCGATAGGCTTGGAGACGCGGCTGGCCTGCGGTAGTCGAGGGCCATGAAATTGGCGCTTGTCTTTCTCCTTTCCTCGGCCGGCTTTGTCGTCGGCGCGCTGGCACTCCCGGCAGTCCCGGAACTCTTCTTCGTCGCAGGCGGTCTCGGCGTCCTAGGCGTTCTCCTACTGCTGCGCGCGTCGGTCGGGCGCCGACGGCGGCAACGCATCGTAGTGGACGGCTCCAACGTGATGCATTGGGCCGACGGGAACCCGCGGATCGAGGTCCTGCGCGACGTCGTCCGGTACATCGAGAGCCTCGGTCTCGAGCCCGGCGTGATCTTCGATGCGAATGCCGGCTATCTCGTCTCCGGCCGATACCTGCACGACGGCGCATTCGCCCGGATGCTGAAGCTGCCGCGCGACCACGTCATGGTCGCAGCGAAGGGCACGCCGGCGGATGTGCTGATCCTGAAGGCCGCCAAGCTCTACGGCGCGCGCGTGGTCACGAACGACCGCTACCGCGACTGGGCAGACCGGTTTCCCGAGATCCGTGAGCCGGGCTTCCTCGTCCGGGGCGGCTATCGCAACCGCCGCCCCTGGCTGAACCTCGCAGATCCAGCCACCGGGAAACGCACCGCACCGGATGACGCCGCAGTCCGATGATCGGCGCTCTCGCCTCGATCGGGAGCGCGGCGCAGGCAGTCCCACATCCCCCGCGCTTCTCGGGAACGCGATCAGGGGAACCCGCTCAGGGGAACGCGCTCACGCCTCGCCCGCGGCCTTCGGCACGATGCGGCCAAGGGGGCGGGCGCCCAGGATGTGGACGTGGTAGTGGGGCACTTCCTGCACGCCATCCTCGCCCGCGTTCGAGATGATGCGAAAGCCGTTGCCGCCCACCGCCTCGGCCACGCCCTTCTCCCGGGCGACCTGGCTCACGAGCCGGGCGAAATCCGCGAGTTCCGCATCCGATGCGCGCGCGCCGAAATCGTCCGCGTTCACGTATGACCCCTTGGGGATCACCAGCACATGACAGGGCGCCTTGGGATGGATGTCCTCGAAGGCCAGGCTGTGCGCGCTCTCCGCCACCTTCGTGCACGGGATCGCGCCCTTCAGGATCTTCGCGAAGATGTTCTCGGGATCGTAGTCATAGGCCATGGCAGGGCTCCGTCGCGCGGTGGGAGAAGTCAGGCGGCCGCCTGGGTGAGGGAGAGGAACACATCCTCCAAATGCGGCTCTTCCGTCGAGATGTCCACGATGGCGAGCCCCTTGGCCACCGCCGCCTCCACCAGCGCAGGCGCCGCCGTCTCGCTCTTGCGAAAGGTCAGCGCCAGCGTATCCGGGGCCCGCAGCTTCGCCTCGACGCCCGGGCCGAAATCGGGCGCCGCCGCGATCTCGCCCGAGAGCCGCAGCACCAGCGTCTTGGCATCGAGCCTAGCCAGCATCGTCGCCTTGTCCTCGCAGGCCACGATCTCCCCGTGATCGATGATGGCGATGCTGTCGCACATCGCCTCCGCCTCCTCGAGGTAATGCGTCGTCAGGATCACGGTCGTCCCGGCATCGTTGAGCTCGCGTACATAGTCCCACAGAAGCCGGCGCAGCCCGATATCCACCCCCGCCGTCGGCTCATCCAGCACCAGCACATGCGGGTTGTGGACGAGCGCCTTCGCCACCAGGAGCCGCCGCTGCATGCCGCCCGAAAGCGTGCGGGCATAGGCATCCGTCTTGTCGCCGAGCCCCACGCGCTCCAGGATCTCCCGGCTCCGCCGCTCCGCCCTCGGCACACCATAGAGCCCCGCCTGCGTCTCGAGGCTCGCGAGCGGCGTGAAGAACGGGTCCATGTTCAGCTCCTGCGGCACGACCCCGATGGCCGCGCGCGCCTGGCGCGGGTTCACATCCGCATCGAAGCCCCAGATGCGCACGCTGCCCGCTGTCTTCAGCACAAGCCCCGCCAGGATGTTGATGAAGGTCGACTTGCCGGCACCGTTGGGCCCCAGAAGCCCGAAGATCGAGCCCGCCGGCACATCGAGGTCCACGCCCTTCAGCGCCCGCTTCGCCTCGCCCGCGCCCGATGCCTCATAGACCTTCTCGAGCCCCCGAACCTCGATCGCATTCACCGGCATCGCATCCCCCTTCGCCTTCCTGCAGGCACATGGCGCGAAAGCTGCCCCTGTCACTGCCGCAGCCGTAAACCGCGCTGTTCAAATGCTGCACATGCGTGTACGGTTTTGACACATAGATCTGACGACCATCCCACACTCCCAGGAGGATCAGCATGAAGAATCTTGCTATCTTCGCTGCGTTCATAACCGCGGCCTCAGCACAGGCCGCGCCGGTAACCGTCACGTCGCTTGCAGATTTCAACACCGCAATCGCCGGTGCCCCGACCAGCACCGAGACCTTCGACAGCGACGTGGCGGGTGGGGTGAGCATCGCCTTCGCCAACGGCACCACATCGACGCTCTCGGGCGGCTCGCTCGCTTTCGCGGCCGTCGACAACTCGGTGACCGGGGGCGTATTTCAGGGTTTGGTGGATGGCGACGGCAGCACCGGCGCCCTCTTTCTCACCCTTGATTTCGGGACGCCCGTCATCGGCTTCGGGGCCGATTTCACCTCCGGCGGGAACCCGAGTTTTCCTGGCGCGGACGACAACAGCGGCGTCGAGTTTTCGGTGGACGGCGGCACCACCTTCTTCGATCTCACAGATGAGCTTGGCGCCAGCGAGGGATTCCTCGGCGTGATCGATCTCATGTCGACGTTTCAGACCGTGCTCTTCCGCAGCAGCTCGATAGATTCGGATGAAGGCTCTTTCGGTGTCGATAATCTGATCCTCGCCAACACCACGACGGAGATCCCCGTTCCGGCCTCTGCGCTCCTCCTGGCAGCGGCGCTCGGCGGGCTCGGGATCGCCTGCCGCCGGAGGCAACGCAGCATCTGAACACGCCCTTGGCCATGCCCCGCCCCAGCGCTATCGTCCCGGCGAGGCGCTCAGCGGCGGAGGTGCGAGCATGGCGACCAAGGTCCCCGAAATCGTCGAGGTGACGACCCGCCGGGTCTCCTGTGTGGGTCAGGGCGGCGCCCTCGGCCATCCGCTCGTCTACATGCAGATCGGTCCCCGCGGGTATGTCGATTGCGGCTATTGCGACCGGCGCTTCGTGCTGAAGACCGGCGCGTCGGGCGAGGCGCACTGATGGGCCTCGCAAAGGGCGACCACCTCTACCTCGTCGACGGCTCCGGCTACATCTTCCGCGCCTACCACGTGATGCCGCCGCTTACCCGGCGCTCAGACGGGCTGCCCGTGGGCGCGGTCGCGGGCTTCTGCAATATGCTCCACCGCTTCGTGCAAGGGCTCGCGAAGGACGCGCCGACCCATCTCGCCGTGATCTTCGACTACTCCTCCAAGAGCTTCCGGAACGACTTCTACCCCGACTACAAGGCCCACCGGCCCGACCCGCCGGAGGATCTGAAGCCTCAGTTTCCGCTCATCCGCGACGCCACCCGCGCCTTCTCGCTCCCGTGCATCGAGCGCGAAGGCTACGAAGCGGACGACATCATCGCGACCTATGCGGAGGAAGCGCGGGCGGTCGGCGCCCGCTGCACTATCGTCAGCTCCGACAAGGACCTCGCCCAGCTCGTGGGCGGCGGCATCGTGCTCTTCGACCCGATGAAGGAGACCACGATGGATGTCGAGGAGGTCGAGGCAAAGTACGGCGTCGGGCCCGAAAAGATGGTCGATATCCAGGCGCTCGCCGGCGACAGCGTCGACAACGTCCCCGGCGCCCCAGGCATCGGCCTCAAGACGGCGGCGACGCTCCTGCAGGACTACGGCGATCTAGACACGCTGCTGGCCCGCGCCGAGGAGATCAAGCAACCCAAACGCCGCCAGACCCTGATCGACTTCGCCGACCAGATCCGCGTCTCGAAGCGCCTCGTCACCCTCGACCGCGAAGTGCCGGACCTCGAGGCGACGGACGAATTCGTCCTCCAGCCGCCGAACCCGGACAAGCTCCTCGGGTTTCTGAAGGAGATGGAGTTCCGCACCCTCACCCAGCGCGTCGCCGAGGCGCATGGCGTCGAGACCCCGGCGATCGAGGACACACGCAAGGAAACCGATACCGAGGGCGAGGCGGACACAGCGGACGGCCCCGGCGCCCTCCGCGAGCTGCCCGACCTCGACGCCAGCACCTACGAGACCGTCACCACCCGCGGGGCCCTCGACGCGCTCATCGCCGAGGCGCATGAGAGCGGGCTCCTCTGCATCGATCTCGAGACGACGTCGCTCAACGAGATGGTGGCGGAGATCGTCGGCATCGCCCTCTCCCCCGCCCCCGGCCGCGCGGCCTATGTGCCCGTCAACCACGTCGAGGGCGAGGCGGACCTCTTCTCCGGCAGCGCGCGCATCGAGGGTCAGCTCACCCTCGACGAGGCGCTCGCCGCTCTCAGACCCATCCTCGCCGACCGCGCGATCCTCAAGATCGGGCAGAACCTCAAATACGACATCAAGGTCTTCGCCCGCCACGACGTCGCGCTCGAGCCTATCGACGACACGATGCTGATCTCCTACGCGCTCGACTCAGGGCTCGGCGGGCACGGCATGGACGAGCTTTCCGAGCGCCATCTCGGCCACCGCCCCCAGCCGATCAAGGAGCTCATCGGCAGCGGCAAATCCGCGATCACCTTCGACCGCGTGCCCATCGAGAAGGCCGCGCATTACGCCGCCGAGGACGCGGACATCACGCTCCGCCTCTGGCACAAGCTGAAGCCCCGCCTCGCCGCCGAGCGCGTCTCGACCGTCTACCACACCCTCGAACGCCCGCTGGTCCCGGTGCTCGCGGAAATGGAGCGCACCGGCATCAAGGTCGACCGCGAAATCCTCGCGCAGATGTCCGGCCGCTTCGCCCAGAAGATGGCGGGCCTCGAGGAGGAGATCCAGCAGCTCGCCGGGCGCAAATTCAACGTCGGCTCGCCCAAACAACTCGGCGAGATCCTGTTCGACGAGATGGGCCTGCCCGGCGGCCGCAAGGGCAAGACCGGCGCCTGGGGCACCGGCGCCGACGTCCTCGAAGCGCTGGCGGCGGAGGGCCACGACCTGCCCGCAAAGGTGCTCGACTGGCGCCAGATCTCGAAGCTCAAATCCACCTACACCGACGCGCTCCCCACCCACATCAACCCGGAGACGGGGCGCGTCCACACCTCCTTCTCCCTCGCCGCCACCTCCACCGGCCGCCTCGCCTCCACGGACCCCAACCTCCAGAACATCCCCGTGCGCACCGAGGAGGGCCGCCAGATCCGCACCGCCTTCATCGCGGAGCCCGGCAACGTCATCCTCTCGCTCGACTACTCCCAGATCGAGCTCCGCATCCTCGCCCATATCGCAGGGATCGAGGAGCTGCGCACCGCCTTCCGCCGCGGCGAGGATATCCATGCCATCACCGCGTCCGAGGTCTTCGGCGTCCCCGTCGAGGGCATGGACCCCATGGTCCGCCGGCAAGCCAAGGCGATCAATTTCGGCGTGATCTACGGCATCTCCGCCTACGGCCTTGCCAACAACCTGCGCATCCCGCGCGACGAGGCGCAGGCCTTCATCGACGCCTATTTCAAGAAGTTCCCCGGCATCCGCGACTACATGGAGGACACCAAGGCCTTCGCGAAGAAGCACGGCTTCGTCGAGACCCTTTTCGGGCGCAAGATCCACACGCCGGGCATCCAGCAGAAGGGCCCGCACCGAGGCTTCGCCGAACGCGCCGCCATCAACGCCCCCATCCAGGGCAGCGCCGCCGACATCATCCGCCGCGCCATGATCCGCCTGCCGAGCCACATGGCCAGCACCGGCAGCGTGAACAAAATGCTCCTCCAAGTCCACGACGAACTCCTGTTCGAGGTGGGGGAAGACAGCGCGGAAGAATTTGCCGATAGTGCAGCTGAAATGATGCAGCTTGCAGATGGCCCCGCTGCACGAGTAGCAGTTCCATTGGTTGTTGATCGAGGGAGTGGATCAAGTTGGGAGCAAGCACACTGATCAAAGTTCTCAAATTCGATGAAGCATTTTATTCAGGCACTTCCTCAATGCCAAGGCATATTTTGCTTGGAAACGGTTTCTCTATTAAGTATTTTAGCTACCCAAGTCTTCTAAAAGCATCAAAAATCTCAGGGGAAAGCTCGATTGGGAAGCTATTTGATCTTTTAGAAATAACTGACTTTGAAATTGTTATCAAAGCCCTAGAAGATGCATCAGTAGTAGATCGCGCCTTCCAGGATTCTAGCGATAGCAAGTACCAGTCAAGCGCCAGACAAGTACGATCTTATCTTATTGACGCGATTACTAAGTGCCATCCGCAATCACACTCTTCTCTAGGAATACAGTATGCAGACAAATTCTTGTCAAAATTTGATAAAATATTTACCGTAAATTATGATATTTTTTTGTATTGGATAAGCTTGCATGGAGACCGGCGATTTACAGACGGCTTCGGAAAGGGATTAAAGATCAATGGATTTCGACGTCCCTTCCAGAAAGATGCGCATTGTTGCACATATTTTTGTCATGGTGGATTGCATTTGTTTGAGACTGAGGATCGCGAACTCGAAAAAATTGAGCGGATTAACGGAAAGAGCCTACTGCAACGGATAAGCGAAACGATTGAAAATGAGCACCGATATCCAGTCTACGTTGCAGAAGGCTCAACAGAAAAGAAACTCTCAAAAATCCGCTCAGTCCCATATTTATCTCATTGTCTCGATGAGTTAAGTAGACTCGAAGGCGAATTATATATTTTTGGCCACTCAGCAGATACTAATGATAGGCACATCTACCAAGCGATATTCTCGTCTAATGTTAGAAAGATTTACATATCCGTTTTTCGAAAGACTGCGAATGAACGTCGAGAACTGTTTTCTAATATGGAAGCCCATAAAATAAGGGAGGGGAGTGAGGCGAAAATTTTCCTATTTGATGCTGAATCTGCCAATGTATGGGGTCATGTCGAAGAGTGAGAATAAGTAATTTATCAAATATGGTGCTTCTATCTCAGAGTTAGAGCGTGATTTTTCTACGAAGAAGTCCTCATCTCTAAGAGTTCAACTTCCATCAAGGCTGGGTGGCCTCGGTTGATGGCGTAGAGGGCGTGGTCGATGCGGGTGATGAGGCCCTGTTTGGCGAGGGTGCGGCAGATGTTGGGGGCGGCGCGGGCGGGGAGGTCGAAGCCCATCATCGTCAGATGAATTTGGAGCTCGACGGTGCGGAAGGCGCTGCGGCCCTCGAGCGCCAGGAACCGGTGCACCGCCGCCATGCGCGGGCTCGAACTGCGGCGGACGGGCCGGAAAGCCGGCTCCCGCGCACCGCCGCCCGCGCGCCGGGCCATGCCCGCCCCCGGGCTCTCCACCGCCGCGGCCGTCTCGAGCCGCCCCTCCCATCGCTCACGCTCAGGGCCGTGCGGCAGGACGCAGAGGAGGCGGTTGGCGGCGGCCAGCAGCGTGGCGTGCTCGCGCCGCGCGGCCTCCACCGCATGGCCCGCCCGGTCGCGCCGCGTGCTCGCCTCGGCAAGCTCCGCCATCAGCGCCTCGAGCGCTGTGTCGAGCGCCCGTGCCTCGCCCGGACCGCCCGGCTCAGCCCCCTCGACCGCCTTGAGCACCTCATGTTCTTCCTTTGCCCCCGATGTCGTCATGTCGTGCTCCCGGATCCGTTAACCATCGCACCCGGTGGGGTTTCGGCATGCCCACCGTGGCGCTTTGGCCAAGGATCGCAGGGGTTTAGGGGTGTTGCGCGCACCGTCAGGGCAGCGCGCCGGGGGAGTGGCGACCTGCTATCTTCGGGCGGCAACTCTTGCAATCGGGGACCGAAACGCCAATTTTTGTCGCGCTATCGATCACTACGGATACCTGTCTGTCTCTCGGGGCATCGGCTCTTTCCTTCTGACCGAAGCCACAGGTCCGGCATGTTGCGCGGACCGGCATGAGACGGAGAACGGTTATGGCAACCGGCAAGGTGAAGTGGTTCAACGCCACAAAGGGTTATGGGTTTATCGAGCCCGAGGGTGGCGGCAAGGACGTCTTCCTGCACATCAGCGCCGTTGAGCGCGCGGGGCTTGAGGCGCCGAAGGACGGCCAGCCCATCGAGTACGAGCTCGAGCAGGGCCGCGACGGCCGCGCCTCGGCGGGCGCCATCGCCTATATTTGATCCCGTTGCCTTACGGCAACGATCAGCGAGCGGGCGGCGTCTCTTTGAAGGCGCCGCCCGTAAGCCTTCGGAAAGTCTCGCGTATCTCGTCCGCCGCGATGTTGAGCGCTTCACGGTCCGGTGAGCGCAGGACAACCCGCGCCGCCGGTTTCTCGTGAAAGAACGGATAACACCCGATCGAGACTGCGGGATGCGCCTCGGCCGCCTGCCCCAGCGCGGCGGCGATATCCCCCTCCGCCACCATAGCCTCGAACCCATGGCTCAGGATCGGCGGGCCGCCCTTCAGCCCGGGCTCCAGGCCCTCCAGCATGGCGCGGAAGACGCTCGGCACCCCCGCCATCACATGGACGTTGCCGAGGATGAAGCCTGGGGCGACGCTCACCGGGTTATCAATGAGCCGCGCCCCCTCCGGTATCCGCGCCATCCTGAGTCGCGCCGCGTTGAGCTCAATCCCCCGCTCCGCGTAATAGGCGGCCAGCAGAGCCCGCGCATCTTCCCGTACGTCAATGGCCGCCCCGAACGCTGCGGCAACCGCATCGGCAGTGATGTCGTCGTGAGTGGGCCCAATCCCCCCAGACGTAAAAACATAACTAACGCAGTCTCTTAGAGCCTTTACGGCCCCGACGATCAGGTCATGCTCGTCCGGGACGATGCGGATCTCGCGGAGGGGGATGCCAAGCGCGCTCATCCGTCGTGCCAGGTGGTGCGCGTTGGCGTCCTGCGTGCGGCCAGACAGGATCTCGTCCCCAATCACCAGCATCCCCGCCGTGGGCGCTGCCCCGTCCTGCCCCGTCATCGCTGCCTCCACTGCACGAGCCCCGCCGCAACCTACTGCGCGCGCGCCCCGCGGCAAGGCGGCCCTTGTCCCCGCCACGAGAAGGGTCGATGACGGCTCTGTCCGACCCCGGAGACGCTCATGGAATTCGCCCGCCCCCTCATCCGTGCCACGCTCCTCCGACGCTACAAGCGATTCCTCGCGGATGCGCGACTCGAGGAGGGACCGCGCGCTGGTGAGGAGATCACGGCGCATCTCGCAAACCCGGGCAGCATGATGGGGCTGAAGGAGCCTGGCCTCGAGATCTGGCTCGAGGAGAACGACGACCCGAAGCGGAAGCTGAAGTTCACGTGGCGCCTCGTTCGCCTGCATCGCAATGGCCCCGAGGCTGCACAGCTCGGCGACCGCACGGAGGCCTGGGTCGGCATCGACACCTCCGTCCCGAACCGCATCGCCGGCGAGGCGCTCCGCCAGAACCGCGTCCCGGGGCTCGACGGCTACGGCAGTGTGCGCGCGGAGGTACCCTACGGCACGAACAGCCGCGTCGATTTTCTGCTCGAAGACCCGGATCGCCCACCCGCCTACGTCGAAGTCAAGAACGTCCACCTCGTCCGTACCCCCGGTCTCGCCGAGTTTCCGGACAGCGTGACCACCCGCGGCGCCAAACACCTCGCCGAACTCGCTGCGATGGTGGAGGCGGGACAGCGCGGCGTGATGCTCTATATCATCCAGCGGAACGATTGCGACAGGTTGGCCTTCGCCGAAGACCTCGACCCGGGCTATGCGCGTGCCTATGTGGACGCTAGGGCGCAGGGCGTTGAAGCGATGGCCATGAACGCGCGCGTGAGCCCCAACGGCATTGTGCTTGATCGGCCGATCCCGATCGCAGACTAATGGGCGTCATGGAAGAGACAGTCACCGCCCGCGCAACGGAGCGCCGGACAGCCGAGGGCATCCGCCTCTATGAGGAGGCGGACTTCGCAGGCATGCGTGCGGCGGGCCGCCTCGCTTCGGACTGCCTCGACATGATCGGTGAGCATGTGGTGCCCGGCATCAGGACGGAAGAGCTCGACCGGATCTGCCACGACTACATCGTGGCGGCGGGGGCGTTGCCGGCGACGCTCGGCTACCGCGGCTACCAGCATTCGAGCTGCATCTCGGTCAACCATGTGGTTTGCCACGGCATCCCGGGCCCGAAGGCGCTGAAGGACGGAGATGTGCTGAACATCGACGTCACGGTCATCCTCGACGGCTGGTTCGGGGATACGAGCCGGATGTATGTCGCAGGCGCCGCGCCGCGGAGGGCGATGCGCCTCATCGAGGTGACGCACGAGTCCCTTATGCGCGGCATCGCGGAGGTCAAGCCCGGCGCCCGCTTCGGCGATATCGGCTATGCGATCCAGTCCTATGCGGAGGGCGAGCGCTGCTCGGTCGTCCGTGATTTCTGCGGTCACGGTCTCGGTCGCGTCTTCCACGACGCACCGAACGTGCTCCACTACGGACGGCGAGGCGAAGGGGCGGAACTGCGCCGCGGCATGTTCTTCACGATCGAGCCGATGGTGAACCTTGGCGGACCGCAAACCAAGACGCTTTCGGACAATTGGACCGCCGTTACCCGGGACCGCTCGCTCTCGGCGCAGTTCGAGCACTCCATCGGGGTGACAGAGACGGGCTGCGAAATCTTCACCCTCTCACCCGCCGGCCGCTTCTTCCCCGCGTCCTGACACCGCTGCCCGACGCAACTATTCGGCATCCTTCAGGAAGGCCGTATTCACGGAAACGGACAGTCCTTGGGTACGGCAGACCATAGGCTGCAACCCAGCGGCGTTGGTTCAGCTACCGACCTATTCGAACACAGGCTCGACCGAGATCCCCAAGGCCCCTGCGCGAAACAACCAACGACGCTGAGTGTCACGGATGGCACCCACGCCTGCCCCGCAGTGACCCCGCAATAACCGATCCCGGCGACCAGCCGGGATGCCGCTTGCCTCGGTGCCTATCTTGGCGGTGCGGTCCGCAGCCCCGACCGGGTGAGGCCCGCCCCACCCGTATTGCGCGGATAGAGAGCACGGGAGACGCTATCCGTCCTGAGGTCCAGCCGCCCCCTGCTCGTCTCCGCCGGCGTCTCCATGCGCCACGACGGCGCCCCGCTCACATCGGCGCGCCGCCGCCAGGTACCGCCCGTGCTGTCCCGCATCGTATCGCCATAGCGGGCCGCCCCATCTTGGCCAAAGACACTGACGCTCTCCTGGGCCAGCCCAACCGCGACAGGCAGCGCCAGGGCGAATGCCAGACCGAGGCCGAGCGAGAGTGTGCGGGCAGGCAAAGGCACGACCGCGTCGAGCGCCGCGCTCACTCCGCCTTCTCCACCTCGGCCCCTTCCCAGTCGAGCGAGCGAAACCAGAAGTCGTAGGTCGCCGACAACCAGCGGTCCTCCGTCCGCGCCACGATCCAGGCATCGAGCCAGTTGAGCAGGCGCGCCTCCCCGTGGGCCACGGCAAAGCCCGCGGCCGATCCGACCAGCGCCTCCGCCACCGGCAGATCCACCCGGTCCGGATTGCGGAGCGCCAGGAACCGCGCCTCCGGCAGGCTGGCGAGATAGACCGCCGCTTCTCCGTCCACGACCGCGGCCTCGGCCTCCTTTGCATCGTCGAAGGCCTTCAGCTCGGCCTCGGGGAACAAAACGTCGGCAAACCCCGCAGCCAGCGTCTCGTCCACATAAGCGACCACGATCTCCGGTGCATTGAGCGCCTCTACGGAGTCGATCTCCGCCGTCGCCGCCGTGTTGGTCGCCAGCCCGACACCGGACCGGAAATAGGGCCGCGTGAAGGCCATCTCGAGCGCCCGCTCCGGCGTGATGGCCATCCCCGCGGCGATCATGTCGATCTCGCCCGAATGGAGCGCCGCGACGATCTCGCCGAAGGCGATCAGATGAAAATCGGGCTCGACACCCATATCCTCGGCGATACGCCGGCCGATATCGATCTCGTGGCCGTAGAGGCGACCGTCGTCGTTCATCGTCCAGGGCGTGAAGGCCGAGACGCCGATCCGCAGCGCGCCGCGCGCCAGCACACGGTCCAGCGCATCGGCCGCCACCGGCAGCGGGCCGAGAGCCATGAGCGCCGCCAGCCCTGCAACAAGGGCGCGACGCACCCGCGAGATCACTGCCATATCGCCCTCCCTGACGCTGCGCTGGTGCCAAGCCTATGGCATCGGGGGACGGCAAGGAAGCACGCAGCAGGCCCCCGGCTCAGTGGGCGTAGTCGGGCGCCTCAGCATCGAGCACCGACCGGATCGCGCGCATATGCGCGTCCCATCCGTCCGGATATTCGGACCATTGCTGCGCCGTCTTCTCGGCCACCTCGGGCGTCGCGACATTGAGCGGGCGGCCCGTCTGCAGCGCCATCAAATAGGTCCGCGCGCCCCGCTCGTAGTAGTAGACGAGATCGAAGGCCTCGGCGACGCCCGAGCCCACGGTCAGCACGCCGTGCTGCGCCATCATCATCACCTTGTGGTTGCCGAGCGCACCCGCCAGCCGCTCCGCCTCGTCGCCGAGCCCCATGCCGTCGAAGCCCATATCGATGCTCACGCGGTTGTAGAAGCGCATGGTCGTCTGATCGACGGGCGGCAGCGACGGGTCTGCCATGGCCGAGAGGGCGGTCGCATAGGGCGTGTGGAGATGCATCACACAGCGCGCATGGCCGTGTCTGCGATGGAGCGCACCATGGATCGCCCAGGCGGTGGGATCGATGCCCGTGCCGATCCCGTCCGGCTCCTCATTCGCGTCCAGCAGCACGAGGTCGGACGCCCGGATCTGGGACCAGTGCTTGCCAGCGGGGTTCATCAGGAAATGCCGCCCCGCGTCGTCGAGCGCGAGGCTGAAGTGATTGGCCACGCCCTCGTTCATCTCAAGCCGCGCGCACCACCGGAACGCGGCCGCCAGATCCCGCCGCGCCTCGATCTCGTCCATGCCTTCCTCCTCTTTCCGGCCGCCGCCGCATGGCACCCGCAGCCCACCACGATCCTGACCCCTGCTAACGCCCGATCGGCCCGGCTTCCAGCCAAAGTCTGCGCGACGGGCGGGCCGGGTCAATGATCGCGCAGCGACCGGCGAAGCCGGCCCGTCATTGACGCGGCCCGCCCGTCGCAAC
This sequence comes from Pseudomonadota bacterium, assembly GCA_039815685.1. GTDB lineage: Bacteria > Pseudomonadota > Alphaproteobacteria > Rhodobacterales > Rhodobacteraceae > Thermohalobaculum. Next base: position 101,818 of record JBCBYV010000015.1, read on the forward strand.
ATGCTCGCAACGGAGCCCCTGCGGCTCCTCCCCAGCCCCCAAATCGATGCCGCGGCCCGGCGCAAAGGGTCGTCGCCACCGACCTACCGGCGATGCCGCAGCGACCACGGACAAGCATCGCGCCGACCAGGCGCGATTCCGCTTCGCCGGGCGGGCTTGCGATCAGTCGTCCCGCCAGAAGGCCGCCACCACTTCCATATGCGGCGACCAGCGGAACTGATCGACCGGCGCGACCCAGCGGAGCCGGTAGCCGCCATCGACAAGGATCTTAGCATCGCGCGCGAACGTCGCCGGATTGCAGCTCACGGAGGCGATGCGCCGGACGCCGCTCCGCGCAAGGGCCTCCGACTGCATTCTGGCGCCTGCCCGCGGCGGGTCGATCGCGACCGCGTCGTAGGGCTCGAGTTCCGGGCCGACCAGCGGGCGTTGGAAGAGATTACGGCGCTCGCATCGCACCCGCCCTGGCAGACCGGCCTGCCGCCAGGCGGCATCGAGTGCCGCGAGCGCGGGCTCCTCCAGCTCGAAGGCGTCGGTATCCGCCGCCTCGGCGAGCGGCAGAGAGAATGTGCCGATGCCGGCGAAGAGGTCGGCCACCCGCGCGAGGCCCTTCCGCCGCGGGCGGAGCGTCTCGAGCGCCAACGCTTCCACCACGAGGGCGACCAGCGTCGCCGCCCCCTCGGCCGAGGGCTGCAGAAAGCCGCCCGGCGGCAGCACGACCTCGGCCCGTCCCAGCCGCTCCGTGGGCGGCGCACGCGTGACCACGGGCTCGCCCTCGACGCTCAGCCGCGCAAGACCCGCCCGCGTCGCCGCTCCTGCAAGCAACGCTGTCGCAGGCCCATCGAGCGGCTTGGCGCCCTCGACGGCGCAGTCGACACCTGCAGGTGTGTCCACGAGGGTCAGACGCAGCGCACCTTTCCGGCTCGCGAGCAGACGAACGAGCTCTTGAAGCCGCGGGACCGCTTCCGCGAGCGCCGGCCGCGCGACTGGACACTCAGTGACGGCGACGATCTCGTCGCTTTGCTCCCTTCGAAAGCCTAGCGTCGCGCCCTTCTTGGTGCGCCGGGCAGAGAGGGCGATGCGGCGTCGGCTTGCGGCCGGCACGGTGACGTTCTCACGGATTTCCACCGCCGCCGCTGCTTCCGGCCCGAGCCGCGCCGCGAGGGCCTCCTCCACGAGACCCCGCTTCCAGCCTGCGACCAGGGCATCGTCGGCGTGTTGCAGGCTGCAACCACCACAGGCGCCATAATGCACGCATCTCGCAAGTTGCCGCTCTGGCGCGGGCTCGATCACCTCGAGGAGGCGCGCGCGGGCGGGCCCTTCGGCGCCCGGCAGCCGGGCGACCCGAACCCGCTCGCCGGGCAGCGCGCCGGGGACGAAGAGCGCACCGTCCTCCGTCACGCCGTCGCCCTGCGCGCCGAGCACCGCGATCCGCACCTCATCACCCATGACGCCGCATTGAGCACGGGGACCCGACGGCAGGGAAGCGCCGCCTCACAACGCGCCGGGTGCAGTGACGGCGGGGCCCGTGGCGCTCAGCATGAACTCGCGATTGCCGTCCCCGCCCGTCACAGGGCTCTCGCTCTCGCCCGTGATCGTCCAGCCCGAGGCCCCCAGCCAGTCCGCCACCGCCCTGCAGGCGGCGGCATGCGCGGCCGGATCGCGGACGATGCCGCCCTTGCCGACCACCTCAGGCCCAAGCTCGAATTGCGGCTTCACCAGCACCACCAGCCGCGCGCCGGGCCGCGCCGCTGCGAGCGCCGGCGTCAGTGCCTTCCGGAGCGAAATGAAGGAAAGGTCGGCGGTGATCCAGTCGATGCGCGGCAGCAACCCGTCCGGGATCGACCGCGCGTTGACCCCCTCGATGACCGTCACCCTCGGATCGGCGGCAAGGCGCGGATGGAGCTGCCCATGCCCCACATCGAGCGCGATCACCTTCTCCGCCCCCCGGGCCAGCAGCACCTCGGTGAACCCGCCGGTCGAGGCGCCGAGATCGAGCGCGGTGCCGGACGGTACGAGCCTGAATTGGTCGAGCGCGTGCAGGAGCTTCAGCGCCCCCCGCCCGACCCAGCCGGGCCCCGTGCGTTCGACGTCCAGCCGAGCCCCATCGCCCACCGTCTGCGACGCCTTGCGGGCAGGCTGACCATCAACCCGCACGGCACCCTCAGCGATCAGGCGCGCGGCCTCTGCTCGACTGACGGCGAGGTTCTGGAGGACGAGTCGTTGATCGAGCCTCATCGCGTGTCACCTTCCCGCCCGCTCGCCGCGCGAATAGCAGCCGGCGCGCCGCCTGTCATCGAACAGCGATTGTACTCGCCTCCGCGCTCTGCTCACCCTCAGGGCATGAAACACGCCGAAAGCAGCGCTAAGAGGCCTCACGGCCGGCTGATCCTGGTCGTAGGGCCCAGTGGGGCGGGCAAGGACACACTGCTCGACCACGCGCGCGCCACCCTTGAGGGACACCCGGGCATCCGCTTCGTCCGGCGCACGATCACCCGGCCAGCGGAGGCTGGAGGCGAGGCGCATGAAGCGCTGAGCGAGGTTGCCTTCTCCGCCAAAGCCGAAGAAGGCGCCTTTTTTGCGCATTGGTGGGCACACGGTCTCGGCTACGGCCTGCCCGCGGAGATCGCCGACTGGCTGGCGGCAGGTGAGACGGTCGTCGCCAATGGCTCGCGCGCCGCCGCACCCGGGATCGCAGCCCGTTGTCCCGTGATGGAGATGGTTGTGATCGACGCCTCCCCGGACGTGGTCGCCGAGCGCCTCGCCGCGCGCGGGCGGGAGAGCGCGAAGGAGATCATGGCGCGCCGTGCCCGCAAGGTACCGCCGCCCCCCAAGGGCCTGACGGTGCACCGCGTGCTCAACGACACGACGCCGGAGGAGGGGGCGCAGAAGCTCGTCGCCGCGATCCTCGGCGAGGAACCCGCCCAGGCCAGCGCACCACCTCAGGCTTGACCGATACCGGCGCTCGCCCCCCTCAGAACCGGCGGAATGGAGGATGGCCATGGTGCGCTACGACGTGCTCGTGACGGGCAACAACCTCAAGCTCGGGGACGATTTTCTCGGCATCTCCAGCGTCGTGCTGGTCAAGGCCCAAGGGCGGCGGATCCTCGTCGATGCGGGCGGGCCGACAACACGGGGCAGTCTGCGGAAGGCGCTCGCCGCGCGCGGGCTCGACGGGAGCGAGATCGATGCGGTGGTGCTCACGCACCTCCATTTCGACCATGTCTACAACCTCGACCTCTTCCCGCGCGCCCGCGTGATGGTGGCCGATGTGGAGCTTGCCTATGCCGCCGCCCCGCACGCGGCGGACGATTTCGTACCCGACTGGATCCTGCCGCGCCTCGAGACGCGGGGCTATGATGCCCTCACCGCCGGCCAGCTCGAACCGGGGGTGGAGGTCATCGCCGCACCCGGGCACACCGCAGGCCTTCACGCGCTCAGGCTCAAGACGGATGGCGGCGCCGTGCTCCTCGCCTCCGACGCGATCAAGTATCCCAAGGAGATCATGACGCGCACGAGCGACCTCGAGTTCGCGCCGCCCGGCACTGCGACAGCCACGATCGCAGCGCTCCTCGACTGGCCGGAGCGCATCGTCCCCGGCCATTTCCCGGAGCTCTACCGCCACGGCGACGGCTGGGGCTGGGATGGCGCGGCGGAGTTCAGGCTCCTCGTCCGATAGGCACGGTTTGACCGCTGGCCATGCGGACGGCTAGCTCGCTTCAGAACTTTGCGCAGCACAGGCGGGAGAACGGCATGGCAGAGGGCAGCGGCGGCTACCGCATCGGCGCCGATATCGGCGGCACCTTCACCGACCTCGCGGTGGTCGACGCCGCTGGCCGCAAGCTCGAGATCGGCAAGCTGCCGACGACGCCCGACGCCCCAGACGACGCGGTAATCGAGGGCATCGCCGCCCTTCTCGAGCGCACCGGCATCCCCGCGGCCGACGTCGCCCATGTCGTCCACGGCACGACGCTCTTTACTAACGCGCTGATCGAGCGAAAGGGGAGCGTCACGGCCCTCATCACGACGCAAGGGTTCCGCGACGCGGTCGAGATCGGGCGAGAGCATCGCTATGACATGTACGACCTCGCCATGGAGCGCCCTGCCCCCATCTCACCCCGCCGCCGCCGCCACGAGGTGCCGGAGCGCGTGACAGCCGATGGCAGCGTGCTTACGCCGCTCGACGAGACGGCGGCGCGGGCGCTGGCCCGGCAGTTGGCGGGCGATGGCACGGAGGCTGTTGCCGTCTCCTTCCTCCACGCCTATGCCAATCCCGGACACGAAGCGCGGATGGGAGCGATCCTGACTGAGGAGGCACCGGGCCTCGCCGTCTCGCTTTCCCACGAGGTCGCGCCCGAGATCCGGGAGTTCGACCGGACCTCCACCGCGCTCGCCAATGTCTATGTCCGCCGGATAGCGGAGCGGTATCTCGGCCGGCTCGAGGAACGGCTGCGGGCGGAGATTGGTATTCGCGGACCACTATACGTGATGCAGTCGAACGGCGGGCTCGTCGATGCGGGGATCGCCGCGCGCCTGCCCGTGCGCCTCGTCGAGAGCGGGCCTGCGGCAGGTGCCCTCGCGGCCGCGCATTTCGCGGAAGCATCGAGCCGTGACGACCTTCTCAGCTTCGACATGGGAGGGACGACGGCGAAGGCCTGCGTGATCCGGGACCGCCGCCCGCTGATCGCGCCCGATTTCGAGGTCGACCGGCGCTATCGCTTCAAGAAGGGCTCGGGCCTGCCGGTGAAGACACCGGTGATCGAGATGATCGAGATCGGTACCGGCGGCGGCTCCATCGCGGGCGTCGACGGGCTGGGTAGGCTCCGCGTCGGCCCTGAGAGCGCGGGCGCCGTGCCGGGCCCCGCCTGCTATGGCAAGGGTGGGACGGAGCCGACGGTGACGGATGCGGACCTCCTCCTCGGCTATCTCGACCCCGGCTTCTTCGCAGGCGGGGAGATGGCGCTCGATACCGCTGCCGCCGAGCGCGCGCTGGAGGCAGGCGTGGGGCAGGCCCTCGGCCTTGGCGCGCTGGAGGCCGCCGCCGCCGTCCACCGCATGGCGAACGAGGCGATGGCCGCGGCCGCGCGCCTCCACGCCCTCGAACGCGGGATGGATGCGAGCCGATTGCCGCTCTTCGCCTTCGGCGGTGCGGGGCCGGTCCATTCCTGGGGTGTGGCGCGCATCCTCGGCAGTCCCGCCGTGGTCTACCCCTGGGGTGCCGGCGTCATGTCCGCCGTGGGCTTCCTCGCAGCCCCGTTGAGCCTCGATTTCGTGCGCTCCCAGCCCGGCCGGCTCGACGCCCTCGACTGGGACGCCGCCGCGGGCCTGATGGCGGAGATGGCGACGGAGGGTGCCGCGGCTCTCGCACCCAGCCTCGACGGTGCCAGGGCGACGGAAGAGCGCGTCGCCGATATGCGCTACGCCCGGCAGGGCTACGAGATCCGGGTGCCCGTGCCCGACGGCCCACTCGATGCCGCCATGGCTGACCCGCTCGCCAAGGCCTTCGAGGCGGCTTACGAGGCGCTCTACGGCCACACCGTTCCCAACGCCGCCATCGAGGTCGTGAGCTGGCGCCTGCGCGTGGCGGGTCCGAAACCCGCCCTCTCCCTTATGCCTCCCCAGGCCGCCGGCGAGCGCCCCTCGCTCAAGGGCATGCGGGAGGCCTGGGTGCAGGCGGCAACGGGTACCGGCGGCGCCCACCAGGCCTTGCCCGTGCATGACCGCTACGCCCTCGCCCCAGGCAGCATGATCGAGGGCCCCGCGATCATCGAGGAACGCGAGTCGACCGTCGTCATCGCGAGCCCCGCCGATATCGCGGTCGACGAGGCCGGCAACCTCGTCGCGACCCCGAAGAGCTGAGCGGGATCGCCGGCCCCGCACCGGCCACAGGCGCGGCACCTGCCGAACGCCGCGAGCGCCATGTCTCGACGCGCGCGGTGGCAGACGCGGCGCCCTGAGGAGATCTGGCCAGGCGCCTCGCCACGCGATCAGCCGCCGATCTCGGTCTCCTCGTGCTTCGCCTCCGGCTTCTCCCCGCGCGACGCCGTCTCTGAAGGCGCCGAGACGCCGCCGCCCGTCCTCTTCGGCTCGGTCGGGATGTAGTGGACATCCTGCTGCGGGAACGGGATCGAGATGCCGGCGGCGTCGAAGGCCTCCTTCACCTGACGCGTCAGGTCCCAGTAGACCGTCCAGTAGTCGCCCCCCTTCACCCAGGGCCGACAGATGAAGTCGACGGAACTGGCCCCGAGGCTGTGCACCCGGATCACCGGCGCGGGCTCGGCCAGGGTCAGAGGATGCTCGGACACCACCCGCTCCAGCACCGCCTGCGCATCCTCGATGCTGTCGTCGTAGCCGATGCCGAACATCAGATCGACGCGCCGGGTCTCGGCACTCGTCACATTGGTGATCACGTTCCCCCAGACCATCGCATTCGGCATCACGATGGTTTGGTTGTCCGGCGTCACCACCGTGGTCGAGGACACGCTCACCGACTTCACCGTGCCGCCCGTGCCACCGATATCCACGTAGTCGCCCTCATCGAAGGGCCGGTTGATCATGATCATGAGACCCGAGGCGAGGTTGCTGAGCGTGCTCTGGAAGGCAAAGGCGAGAATGAAGGAAGCACCGCCGATAAGCGCGAAGACCGGCGAGATATCGATGCCGAGGGCCGAGAGCACGATCAGGAAACCGAAGCTCATCACGATCCAGTAGACCGTCATGACCATGAATGCCTGCAGCAGCTTCGAGAGGTTCGGCACCCGGCTGAAGATGCGCCGCGCGATCCGACGCACGAGCCGCGCGACGATCAGAAGGCCCAGGAACGACCCGACGATCACCGCGATGTCGATCAGAAGCTGGATCCCCCCATCCCGATCCGTCGCCCAAGCCAGTGCTTGCGCCACGAGCGTCTCGACATCCGCCGTGCGCGTCTCCTCGACGATGATCGAGTTGCGATAGGCGCGGTAGATCGCGACCTGCGCCTCGTCCCCGCCCTTCTTCTCGAAGCTGTCGACGACCGTCGAATAGGCGTCGAAGAGCGCCTTTCTCTCCTGCGTGAGTTCACCAAGCTGCCCGCGCGCCGTCTCCGCCGCAGTCCCCTCGGCCGTGGTCGCGGCGATCTGGGCGGCGACGACCTCCTCCGTCTTGGCCTTGACGATGCCGAGCCAGGCCTCCGCCGCCCGGCCAAGTTCATCGACCGTCAGCGGCACGAGGTTGAGCGTCAGCACCTCGATGGGCGCGGCGGTGTCCGTCACGGCCGCTGGCAGGGGCGGCGGCGCCTCGGCGCTTTCCTGGGCAATCGCGGGGAGGGCAAAGGCGGTCAGCGCGAGGGCGAGGACCAGATGTCGGATCGCACGCATGGCTGCGGCTCCTGTGTTTCCTATTGCAGCACCGCACACCCCACCGCTCACCCATACCGTTTTCATCGCGAACTGTCTCGCGGCGCATGCAGCAACCGGGTAGGCGGCGGCGGATGGACAACCGGCGGCGCGCCATCTAGCCAAACGGGGCGGGCGGAAGGAGGCAGCGCCGATGGATCAGATCACCCTCGATATCCTGTGGCAGCGCCTGATCGCGGCAGTGAACGAGCAGGCTGCGGCGCTGATGCGGTCCTCCTTCACCTCGATCGTGCGGGAAGCAGGCGATCTTTCGGCGGGAGTGTTCGATCGGCGCGGGCGCATGGTGGCCCAGGCGGTGACCGGCACGCCCGGCCATATCAACTCCATGGCGACGGGGATGACCCATTTCCTTGCGCGCTTTCCCGTGGAGACGCTGGTGGAGGGCGACATCCTTCTGACCAACGATCCCTGGATGACCGCGAGCCAGCTCAACGACATCACCATCGCGACCCCCGTCTTTCGCGACGGCCGCTGCATCGCCTTCTTCGCGTCCTGCTGCCACGCGCTCGATATCGGGGGGCGCGGGCTCTCGGCCGACAGCCGCTCGGTGCATGAGGAAGGGCTTTACCTGCCGCTCATGAAGCTCGCCGAGGGGGGCGTCACGAACCAGGCGATCCTCGACATCATCGCCGCCAACAGCCGCACGCCGGAGGAGGTGCTGGGCGACATTCACTCCCAGATCGCCGGCAATGCCGTCGGCGCGCGCCAGCTCATGGGCTTTCTCGACGAATTCGGGCTCGAGGACATCGAGACGCTGTCCGACGAGATCATCGACCGGTCGGAAGCGGCGATGCGGCAGGCGATCCGAGCCCTGCCCGATGGCGACTATGCCTACGCGCTCGAGATCGACGGGTTCGACGCGCCCGTGCGCCTCGCCCTACGCCTCGTGGTCGAGGGCGACGCCATCACCCTCGATTTCGGGGGGTCGAGCGAGCAGGTGCCCCTCGGCGTCAACGTCGCCGTCAACTACACGCGCGCCTACGCGACCTACGGCGTCAAATGCGCGATCAGCCCGGAGGTGCCGAACAACGAGGGCGCGTTCCGGCCCGTCCGGATCGAGGCGCCGGAGGGCAGCATCTTGAATGCCAAGCACCCCGCCGCCGTCGGCGGGCGGCACCTCGTCGGCCATTTCCTGCCCTCCGTCGTCATGGGCGCGCTGGCCGAGGCGCTGCCGGAGGCGGTGGCCGCCCCCGGCGCCGACGGGCTCTGGGATACGCATATCGCCGGGGAGGACCGGGAGGGGCGGTCCTTCTCCTACACCTGGTTCTCCTCCGGCGGCGTCGGTGCGATGGCCGAACGCGACGGGCTCTCCGCCACCGCCTACCCCTCCGGCATCGCAGGCGTTCCCGTCGAGGTCATGGAGACGCTCGCACCCATCCTGGTGCATGAACGCGGCCTCGTGCCCGGCTCGGGCGGGGACGGGCGCTTCCGCGGCGGGCTCGGCCAGTCGATGACCTTCGAGGTGCTGACGGACAAGCCCTTCCTGTTCTCCGGCCTCTATGAGCGCGTGCGTACGCCCGCCCCTGGCCTCGCGGGCGGTGGGGCGGGGGCGGCCGGACGGCTCGAGGCGACTGGCCCTGACGGCGCAGCGGTGCCGCTCGAGCCCAAGATCACCCGCACCCTGCCCGCAGGCACCCGCGTGCGCATCGTCCTGCCGGGCGGCGGTGGCCACGGCGACCCCACCACCCGAGACCCCGCCGCCCGCGCCTCGGACACCGCCGACGGCTACGTCTAGTGGATGGACTCAGACGGTCCGCACCCCAACCGCCTGGGTCCATCCACAACGCAACATACTGTGGTGGTTCGACTTTTCTCGGCAGAAGGTCCGGCGGCAGTCGGACTCTTCTGTCTCGGTCGAACCACTAGCGATTCGGCCGAGACGCTTCCTACCGTCATGGCCGGAGTCGACCCGGCAATTCAGCTCATGGTCAGAAGATTGAAAGTGAGACGCTTTCTGGATCCGCAAGTCGAATCCAGCGAAGACGTTACCGAGCGTTACGGCCGAACCGCTGGACACACGCCGCTCGGAGCAGTGTACCGGATTGAGATGGTCTGGAGCGTCAATTGATGATCGATCCGCATCTATGCGGACATTTCGTGTTCCAGCGACGCATCCAAAGCTTCGTCGACCTCAACGCTCCGCGGGGCCTTCCCGCACCGTCCTATGCCAGACCTGTTCCGGGCCGGCGCCGAACGGGTGGTCGGGTGGGGGAGGCGGCGGCCCGGAACAGGCCGCC
>JBCBYV010000033.1:0-35917 GCA_039815685.1 Pseudomonadota bacterium
CAAACGCTCACTTCGCGAACGACATTTTGGCCGATCAGCTCCCGGACGCCATCATGAAGCGGCAAGACCAACTTCGTAGAGAACCGCGACCCCGAACGACAACGACCCCCAATCCTTGACACCTCCGCAAACAGAGAACAGTTTCCAACTCCACGCCCTCGGCTGGATAAGCTTCAATGAATTTGTTCAGCGCTTTGCCCCAGTACTCCTTTGAGTCTGTGATCTGGAGATTACGCTCCATTTCCGGTGCGACCGTCACCACCAGAAGCTTGGCTCCGCGCCGTCGCGCCATCGCAACAGCTTCCTCGTATGCGCTGAAGTCCAGATTTGCGTGGCGAAGGTTTATGGGGATCAAGATCAGATTGGTATCGCGGGGCATTCTCTCAGATTCCTATCGTTGTTTGCGCGGCAGTACCGGCTTCACACCTCGCCCTCACTATCATGCCTGAGAGACTGACGTGCTTGATCGGCGAGCGGCGAAACCATCGATCTGAGGTCTGTTGGCGCGCACCCTACGAAAGCAATCCCGCACCCAGGCACGTCTCCGAGAGAACGGCAGCGGCACAACGGCCTCCAATTGTCATGCGGCAGCGCAGTATAAGGACGTCGTCAAGCGCTACGGGTGCCGGCAGTCCGGCCCGTCTCAGGCAATCGTTGTGCTCACCGATGCTGCGTCGGGGCGGTATCCAAGCTTCATCACGTTGCAGCGGTCCTGGGCGGGATCCGCTATGCTTTGCCCATGGCTACGCTTTTCTGTCAGCAATTGAAGTCCTCCGTCGTGCCAGCAGGGCTGGCGACGTGATGCCTCGCCGGAGAGATGCCTCCGGAGGCCGACGCGTAACGGCCGTTGAAACGGTGGAAATCTGTCCGGCCCGGCAGGATCGGGCTATCGTCATCGATGGCGAGCCCGACAAGCCGCCGCACGCGTCAACGCTCGGCGACGATCCAGGCATGCTGGTGGCTGCGTTGTCGCCGGAGGGCTTCACGGTTCATATCTCGGAGGGCGCGGCGAAAGAGCGGCAGGATCTGATCTGCCCCGCCTGTCGCACGGGCGTGCTCGCGGTGAAGGGGCAAATCCGTGCCCACCATTTTCGCCACCGCAGCCGTGCGGCTTGTCTCGCGGGGACCGAGACCGCCCTGCACATGCTGGCCAAGCGTATCCTGTCGGAGGATCCGCGCCTCAGCGCACCGGCTGTCGTTGCCCGCCTCGGCGTGTGCCAGGAAACACTGCGCCCGGCGTTCTCGATGACGCTGGAGAACGTTCGGCTGGAACCACGGGAAGCCGGCGTAACGCCCGACCTCGCCGGCCAAGCCGAGGGCGCAGCCGTCTATGTCGAGATCGTCGTCACGCACCGGGTCGATGAAGCCAAGCGGCGCAGACTTGCGGCCCGGGGCGTTTCCACGTTGGAGATCGACCTCTCACGGCTACCCTGTGGCGCTTCCTACGCCAGGGTCGCCGAGGCGATCCGGCACGACGCGCCGAGACATTGGGTCGACAGCCGCCGCGCCGCGGCCCGGATGGCGGCGCTGCGGCGCGAAGCCGACGTGGCCGATGCGCGTCGCGCGGCCCAACTCGAAGCGGCGACTGTGGCGGCGCTCCGCGAATTTCGGGCAACGGCCGCTGCAGGTAACAGCGGGAACATCGACATTGACCGTCGCCGGGTTGTCCGGCTTGGTCTCGACAGTCTCCTTGCCGACCCACCGCGCGGCGGTAGCGCGTTCACGGCGGATGCAGCGGTCTGGCGCGCGGTGGCAATCTCTCGTTTCCTCCTCGCGGCCTGCGATGCTGTGGCAGCGCATGGCGACCTCAACTACCGGCCCGGTGCTGGTTACGGCTTATGGCACAGCTATCCCATGGAGCGGTTCTCGATCAGCGACATGTTCGAAGAACTGCGTGATCGAGAGCTCGTAAAGCCGCCGCTGGCGCGGCTTTGGCGCGACATTTTAGAAAAGCGCGGTAGCAACTGCCGAGCTTCGAGAGTGCCGAGGATGCTCTCCGCCAACTCGTCACCGAAGCAGCGGTAATGGACATGGCGAGCGACGGTGTGGACTGGGGCGGCAGGAAGACGCTCTCTGCCTCGGACAATCTGCTCGGTCGCGTCTCGCGCGAAGCGGAGCTACGACGCTCAGCAGATATCATCGATCGCGCACTGAATGACGGCGAGATCGTGCCTGAGCGCGTCGAGCGCTGGCTTGAAGACATCGCCGGATCGGAGATCCGCGGTGAACACTCGGGCGACCGGCTCGCACCGAGGCTCAAGGCGTTGCCGATCTTGTAGGCGTGTTGGAGCGCTCCGGCGCCACTCGCCGGGGCTCAGTCCCGCCGGACATACGTGCGGAAGCCCGCAAACTTGGCTTCGATAGCCAGACTACGTGACCGGCGGTCTTAGCCCTAAGCTGCTATCTGCTGCCCACGCCTAGTCCGCGGTCGCGTTCCCGGGGCTGCCATTCGTGCTGAGCGCAGCATTGTCGCGTTCAGTGGCGTGGTGATGAGGACGGAATTGCCGATCAACGAACGGCAGCGTTCACGCGCCGCCGACCCGGGAAAGCTACTGTGTCTCTGGGATTTCCGTCAGATCCTCAGCCGGCGTGGGAGGAGTTCATCAGTATTCTGAATGTGGCTCGAGCAGCAGTAGGCATCAAAATTCCTCCAGAATGACTCCCCCGGAAAGGCGGTTGGCGGTCCTACGCAGCGTCCAACACTTCTCCAGCAAGGGACGAGTGGCGCTTAACGGATCTCTTGGAAGTGGGCACCGCTGAACACGCGGACGGGGTTTCCGCGTTCGAGTTGGTGATGGAGACGGTTGCGAGATCTGTCATGCGCTTCGATGTCCTTGACCGTTCGCAAGGTAAGCAGAACCTGCAGCCGCTCCAGTGCGCGCGCCTTGTTTCGGTGCTGTGAGCGCTCGGAGCGAGCGACCACGGCCAAACCGGTGGGAACATGCACCGCCCGCACAGCGCTGTCAGTGGTGTTCTGCTGCTGCCCGCCGGGTCCTCCGGCCCGGAGCGTGGACAGGCTGACATCGTTCGGGTCCAGCGTTGGCATGGTCGGCGGCGCGTCGACGGGATGCACGCCGACGAACCAGTTCTTGCGCCGGTGCTTCGGGCGCAAGGGGCTTTGGGCGATCCATTGGATTGTTCCGAACCAGGTGCTGGCCATCGCGCCCGAACCAGCTCCGTCGAGCGATACGGTCGCCGAGAGCAGCCCGGAGCGGCCCTCGACAACAGCGGCATCCATGTCGATGTCCTGCGCCTCTGCCTCGATCCGCAGACGCTCAAGAACCTTGGCAACGGCAATCTCGCACTCGCCCGGGCCGTCGCCACTGGTGATCAGCAGGGTTACACTCATTCCCGTCCCCCCTTGGCGCGCTTGAAGGTGATGACGGGCCTCAGCTGACCAACCGACCGGGCGAGTTCGGCCTGCTCGAGTTCCTGCACCACCATGTCCGCGCGCTTGTAGGCGGTGGCAGCCTCTTCGATGAGGAGATCCCGGTCCTCGCAGATCACCCGCCCCCCGAGGGAGGTCTGGGTCATCCGGGCAAGGTCGGACTTCTTCCGGCCAACACGACCATGCATCGAGGCGCGGTCATACTTCCGCCCAGCACCGTGGGCCAGCGAGTGCAGGTTGCGTTCGCCCTCCATCGGTTCCAGCAGATAACTGCTTGTCTCCCGCGATCCAGCCAAGGGGACCAACGGGCGGTCCGCCGACGCAGCGCCCTTACGGTGCAACCAACCACCGGCGTAGGGCTCCACGAGGTTGTGCGGCACGTCCACGATCCGCCGAAGATCCGCCCGCAAGGCCGAGGCCGCCCGTTCCGCGATGACCTGTCGGTTGAGGACAGCCCAGGCGACGGCATGATCATGGCTGGAGCGATAGGCTGCTTCGCACTCCGCATCCATGCCCAGATCACCCCGGGCCAACACCGTCTCGAGCACCCAGTTGCCAAGACCGCGCGAGCCGGAGTGGACCAGCAGGCAGACCAAGCGCGGGTCGACGCCGAACGCCGCCAGCCCGGTATCCTCTTGCACCACCTGCACTTCGCAAAAATGGTTCCCGCCGCCGATCGTGCCGAGGGCTGCCCCGAAGTCCTCTGTGAGCCCAATCGCGCGCAACCTTTCTGCGCCGCCGGAACACGGCCCCTCAAGGGCGCGCAGCCGGTCGGAAGCCTTGGCCACTTTCAGTTTGCGTTTGGGCAGGTCCAACTGGAAGAAGGCCATGCCGCAGCCGATGTCGTTGCCGATCAACTGCGGATACAGGCGGTCCGCCAGAACGGCCGATCCGACCGGGCCGTACTTGCCAGGATGCAAGTCGGGAAACGCCGCCACCTGGCGCACGCCTGGCCAGCTGGCAACCTGAGCCAGCTGCGTCTCAGCCTTGCCTTCAATCCAGGCGCCCTGCGAATAGAAAGTCGTGATGGCCGCGCGCCCACGCGCCGCCCCACCCTCAATGGGAATGCCCATGAGATCATCCTTGCTAATAAATCAGCGGTCGCGCCGACGAGGCGCGTCTCATTGGGCTCGTGGTAACCTTAGAATCCGGCTTAGCGCCGAGCCCGGCCCGGGAGGGCAGTGTTTCGAGATGTTGCCATGTTCGCCCTCCTCTGCTTGTCGCCACGCTGACACGGGACCGATAGACCACAGCCGTCGTATACGCAACAATAACCGCAGCACACGGTCTAGCCTTTGATCTTCAAGTTTTGCCCACAATGTAAAACGCCGGGGCGCTTAGTGACGAGGGCGTCGGTCGCCTTAAGGGGCTGTGTCGCGAACATGCGTCGGAGCAGGCGAGCCTCTGCTTCGATAAACCTCGTACATCAACAGAGTGCCGGCGACGCCGAGATTGAGTGAGTCTGTACCCTTCGTCATGGGGATTCTGACGAGGTGACTGCAGAGTTCCCTTTGCTCCTCAGTGAGTCCATGCCGCTCTTCTCCAAGAACGAGCAGAGGCGCCTTCGGGCACATGAGCTGATGCAGATCCGTATCGCCGTCCGGGCTCGCTCCGACGACATCACAGGTCTGCTCTTTCGTCCAAAGGCGCAGCTCGTCCCAATCCGACCGAATGAAGGATTGCCAATAGAGCGCGCCCATGGCGGAGCGCACGACATCCGGTGAGAACGGATCAATGCTCGGGCCGATCAGAATGAACCCGGCCCCTCCGGCGGCGCGGGAGGACCGGATCAGGGTGCCGAGGTTGCCGGGAGAGCGCACCGTCTCGATCGCGATCCAGCACAGCCCCTCGCCGATGGAGGCCTGCTCGATGCGGCTCCATCTCTGGCGCAGAACAGCCGCAATGCCGGAGGCTCTTTCGGGGCGGGACATGCGCCTGAACTGCTCCGGCGACAGATTGAGCGCGCACACACCGGACCGGCGGCTCTGGCGCACCAGTTTGCGAGCGACCGGCGAGGTTAGCAGGCGCTCGCTGTGCCGGCGCTGCCGCGCCAGCGCCGGGATCGATGATCGGGCTGGACACGACTATTCTGGTCCACTTCTTTTTTCAGGACGATCCGAGCCAGTCCGCAGCGGCGTTGGTGCAGCGATCGGCCTAGCGGCCGATGCTGCGGTGCGGTAGGCGGCTGGCATGCCATTCAAGTTCCATGAGCCCCGCCGCTATAAGGTCCCCCGAGCGCGCTATCGGGTGACCAACTGGACTGAATACGATCAGGGCGTGGTCGCGCGCGGCGACATCCGGTTCTGGATCTCCGACGATGCACTCAGCGCTTGGACGGCGCCTCGCCGACAGACCCGAGGTGGTCAGGCTCGGTTCTCGGATCTCGCGATCGAGACCGTGCTGATGTTGGCGACGGTGTTTCGCCTGCCGCTCCGCCGGACCGAAGGGTTTGTTCGGTCGTTCATGGAACTGATGGAGTTCGACCTGAGAGTGCCAGACCACAGATGCTCTCGCGCCGGCGCCGCATGGTGCCGATCGACATGAACGCTCTCGGGCGGAAAGCGCCCGCCGACCTTGTCCTCGACAGCACCGGGCTGAAATTCTAGGGCCCCGGTGAGTGGGACAGGCTCAAGCACGGCGAGAAGCGCAGAGCCTGGCGCAAACTGCACATCGCCGTCGACGCCGGCACGGGCGAGATCCTGGCCCATGCGCTCACCGACAGCGGCACCTCGGACGCGACGATGGCAGGCCCGCTGGTCGAGGCTGCGGGCGGTCGGATCCCCTCGGTGATCGCGGATGGCGCTTATGACGGCGCCTCGGTCTATGACGCTATCCGGCGGGCCCGGCTGCCGAGATCGCCGCGCACGGCCGGATGGCCTGGTTAAAGGCCCATGAGCACGGCAAGCGACCCCACGCTGAGACTGCCGTCTATCGCTTGAAACGGAACGGTGGCGACCGCCTCAAGGCGAGAGCCTTCGGTGCGCAGCAGAAGGCAATCGCGCTTCGCATCTCGGCGGCGAACAAGGTCATCCGCCAGGCCAAGCCCGTCACCGTCCGCGTCGCCTGAGCGCCACCGCAAAGGCCACATCATGCCGGCCCGACAATCCGCGCACCATGTCCTCGTCGAACCGAATGGTCCGGCGGGAGGCATTCCTCCATCGAGAACTCGTCGGACAGCGATCCCTGCGCCACCTACCGCAGTCCCATCATCGCCTGATCCTCCCTCTTCTTCAAAGGACTGAATCAAGGCTTGGCGGATACTTCAATGCCGACATCTGCAAAAGAGTCGGCCACTCGTAGCGCGACGCAACGGATTGTCCGCTCCGTCAGAACCCCTGGGACAGGATTTCGACGGCGCGTTACCGGTTGGCATGAGCGGGACCACCACGCGGATCGTCAGCCCGTCGAGCAGCTCGCTTTGGATGTCGAGTCAGATCACACGATCCCTAAGGTCGGCGCCTGCGCTGACGGCAATCTCGTTTATGCCCTGCGATGGGTTGTCGGGTGCTCGGTACCTTGACGTTCTGGCCAGCTTAAGTCCGGCATCCCTCTCCTTCGCCCACAACGTAGTATCTGGCCCGTGCCAAGCCTCCCCTCTGAGGACACCGCCAACCGGCCTTCCCCGCGAAGCGCAACGATCAAGCAGTGCTTGACTCCGTTAAACAGAACAGTAATGCTCTATGTCAGCATAAATGTTACGATATACAGAACAAACAGGAGGAGGTATCGATGAAGGGACGCGGTCTTGTAACTGGTCTTCTCGTTGCGGCCGGTTTGGTGGGGGCGACCGCCCAGGCCGGCGAGAGCCCGACCGTCAAGGAAATCCAGGAGCGGGGAACGATGCTCTGCTCGGGCCACAACGGCAGCTACTTCGGCTTCGTCGAGGTGAACGATAAGAACGAGTGGAAGGGGCTCGACATCGACCTCTGCCGCGCGATGACGACCGCGATCCTCGGCGACCCGGACAAGGTGCAGATCGTGCCGCTGAGCTGGGCGCAGCGCTTCCCGGCGCTCCAGTCGGGCGACGTGGACATCATCATCAAGGCCACCGGATGGACGATGGGCCGCGACACCGAACTCGGCCTGCAGTTCAGCCTGCCCTACTTCTTTGGCGGCACGCAGTTCATGGCCCACGGCGACCTCGGCATCACCGATGCCGTGGATCTCGAGGGCGGCACCATCTGCGTCGAGGCCGGCACGACGATCGAGCGTATCGCGGCCAACTACCTCTCTACCCTCGGTGTTGAGCACACGATGGTGAGCTACGAGAAGGCCTCGGAGCTGAGGGCCGCCTACCTCGCCAACCGCTGCGATGCCTTCGCGGGCTGGGGCCCGAACCTCGCTGTGCTGCGCGCGACCGAAATCGACAACCCGGACGCCCATATCATTCTCAACGACCAGCTCTCGAGCGAACCGATCTCGGCGGCGATGCGCCAGGGCGACGAGGACTTTGTGGACCTCGCCAACTGGATGATCGCCTCGCTGCTGGTCGCCGAAGAGGAGGGAGTCACCCAGGCCAATGTCGAGGAGATGGCCGCCAACCCGCCGAACCCGCGCGTGGCCCGCCTCCTCGGCGCCGAGCCGGGCATGGGCGAGCGGCTCGGCCTGCGCGACACCTGGGCGCGGGAGATGATCGCCGCCGTCGGCAATTTCGCGGAGATCTACGATCGCAACCTCGGCAAGGACAGCCCCTACAAGCTCGATCGCGGGCTCAACAACCTCTGGAGCCACGGCGGCGTGCTCTACGCACCGATCCTCGACTGAGCGACGGATGAGCGGTGCCGCCCGCGTTTTGGCGCCGCTCCACGCTTTGAAGGAGCGCGACGATGGACGCACAGCGACTGAAAGCCCGTGCCAAGCGACGACGGCTGGCCATCCAGGCAGGGTTGATCTGCGTCACCGCCCTCATGATCTACGGCGCTGTTGAGAGCGCCCGGATCAACCTGACCGCGCTCGGCATCACCTCCGGCTTCGGCTTTCTCGAGCGCTCGACCGGTTGGTCCTACTCGTTCTCGCTGATCGAGCGCGACATCAACGACAGCTATATGCGCACGTTGACGATCGGGGTTCTCAACACGGTCTTTGTGGGTCTGCTCTCCATCGTCTTCGCAACCATCGTCGGCTTCATGATCGGCACCTGCCGCGACGCGCGCAATCCGGCGCTGCGGATGGCGGCGACGATCTACATCCAGATCTTCCGTAACATTCCGCTGATCCTGCAGGGCATCTTTCTCTACGCCGTCGTGATCCACCTTCCCGGACCGCGGCAGGCCATGTCGTTCGGCGACGGGATGTTCCTCTCCAATCGCGGGCTGATGGTCCCGCTGCTGAACGTCTCGCTCACCGTCGCGCTCGTCATGGTGCTGGTGCTGGCTGGGGCCGGATACCTCCTATCGAAGGCGAAGATCGGCACCACAAAGTCGGTTGGCGCGTGGATCGGGCTCGCGCTCTTCCTCGTCCTTGGCGCCTGGGGCCTCTTCGTGCCCGCTGGCGAGGGGGTGATCTCGTGGCCGGCGCTCAAGGGGCTGCGCTTTGTCGGCGGGCTCACGATCTCGCCGGAGCTGTTGGTGATGATCTTTGCCATCGTGCTCTACGGTTCGGCCTACATCGCCGAGGTGGTGCGCGGCGGACTCACCGAGGTGCCAAAGGGGCTTGTCGAGGCGGGCGAGGCGCTGGGGCTCACCCGCGGGGCGATCTGGCGGCGCATCAAAATGCCGATGGCGCTGCGCACGATCATGCCGCCGCTCGGCAACCAGTGGATCTTCATCATGAAGGCCACCACCATCGGCGTCGCCATCGGGTTTTCCGACCTCTTCTACATTGTCTCGACGTCGATCACCCAGTCGGGCCAGACACTGGAGCTGATCGCAATCCTGATGGGCGCCTTCCTGCTCGTGAACTTCACCATCGCTCAGCTCGTCAACGGGCTGAACGAGAGCCTCAAGCTGAAGGCGCACTGAGATGGCTGCATCCGCCCTTTCCGTAGGCATCGACTGGAACCGCTTCCGCCAACGCGCCTTTGCCACGCCGGCCGACACGGCAATCACGGTGATCGTCTGTGCAGCCCTTGCCTGGCTCGCCTGGCAGTTGCTCGATTGGGCAGTGCTGGAGGCCGTCTGGTCGGCGGATGCGGTCGAGCAATGCGGCGCGGGCGGGGCCTGCTGGTCGGTCATCGATGCGCGCCACCGCCTCATCCTCTTCGGGCTCTATCCCTATGAGGAACACTGGCGCTCGACTCTCGCCTGCCTGTCGATCGTGGGCACCGTGGTGCTCTCGTGCTTTCCCTGGACCTGGACGGCGAAGCGCCTGGCGACGGTCTGGATCGTCGGCTTCGCGGCCTACTACCTGCTGATGGAGGGCAGCCTGCTGGGCCTCCCGCAGGTCACCACCGATCAGTGGGGCGGGCTGGCGCTCACGCTCTTTCTGTTCTCCAGCGTGGTGCTGATCGGTATGCCCATGGGGCTTGGCCTTGCGCTGATGCGGCGCTCGAGGATGCCGGTGGTGCGCGGCTTCGCCACGCTGGTGATCGACTTCATCCGCTCGCTTCCGCTGCTGACCACGCTCTTCACCGCCGCGGTCGTGATGCCGATCCTGCTGCCGAGCTGGCTTGAGGGCGACAAGATCTGGCGCGTGATCATCGCCTTCGGCCTGTTCTTCGCCTGCTACCAGGCCGAGGTGCTGCGGGGCGGCTTCCAAGCCATCCCCAAGGGCCAGTTCGAGGCGGGCAAGGCCATCGGGCTGACTTACTGGCAGATCCTCTCGCGCATCGTGCTGCCCCAGGTCTTCCGACACGCCCTGCCGGCTACGATCAACAACGTGGTGGTGACCTTCAAGGAGACCGCCATCGTGATCATCATCGGCTTCTTCGACATTCTTGCCTCCGCCAACGCGGCCTTCGGCACGGGCGAATGGGCGCCCTACTACATCGAAGTCCTCGCCTTCGTCGCGGCCATCTACTGGATCTTCCTCTTCGGCCTCAGCCAATACGGCGAGTACCTGAAGCGCCGTCTGAAGGTCGCGCATCGATAGACCACCGTCGATCCGGCGCGGCAAACGCCGCGCTGCGAACGCGACCTGACGGCGCCCGGGCGCTGCACACTCCCTGCACGTGCGACGACCCGAGTACAGCGGCGCTCGACGCCTAGAGCTTGTTGACCGGGGTCTTGAGCATCATGTCGCCCGCGTCGTCCTTCGGAACTTCGCCAGCGCGCATGTTCACCTGAAGCGACGGGAGGATGAGCTTCGGCATCGCGAGTTCGGCGTCGCGCTTGGTGCGGAAAGCGATGAACTCGTCGCGTGTCTTGCCGCCGCCCACATGGATGTTGGCAGCCTTCTGTGCGCCCACCGTCGTCTCCCAGGCGATGGCGCGGCCGCCGGGGCCGTAATCGTGGCAGATGAAGAGACGCGTCGCATCGGGGAGCGAGAGAACACGCTGGATAGAATCGTAGAGCTGACCCGCGTCACCACCCGGGAAATCCGCCCGCGCCGAACCGCCATCGGGCATGAAGAGCGTGTCGCCCGTGAAGGCCGCATCGCCGATCACATGCACCATGCAGGCGGGCGTATGGCCCGGGCTGTGTAGAGCGAAGGCGGGCATCGAGCCGACGCTATAGGTGTCGCCATCGGCAAAGAGCCGGTCGAACTGTGAGCCGTCACGCTGGAACTCGGTGCCCTCGTTGAAGATCTTGCCGAAGGTCTCCTGCACCTCCAGCACGTGTTCGCCGATGCCGATCCGCCCGCCGAGGGCGCGCTGGATGTAGGGCGCGCCGGAAAGGTGATCGGCATGAACATGGCTCTCGATGATCCAATCGAGGGTGAGGTCGCGCTCGCGGATGAAGGCGATGATCCGGTCGGCGCTTTCGAAGGTCAGGCGTCCCGCCGCCTGGTCGAACTCCATCACCGGGTCGATCACCGCGCAGGAGCTGCCGGCGGGATCGCGCACCACGTAGCTGATGGTGTTGGAGTGCGGATCGAAGAAGGCGGTCACTTCGGGCTTTGCGGAAAGATCGATGGTCGGGATCGTCATGGCGGGCTCCTCGGCTCAGTCCAGCATGACTGTATCGTTGGGCGTGTCGAGTACGAAGGACAGCGCCGTGGGGCCGTCGCCGACGGTCGCGAGATGGGCAATGGATAGGGCCTCGAAGATCGTACGGAGCTGGGCGCTCTCGGGGCTGGAGATCCGCACCTCGCGCAGGCGGATGCCGAGATCCTGCTGACCGGTGGAGGGATGGGGGCCCGGCGACCACTCGATGAAGGCCGGCAGGAGGCCGCCCTCGGGCAGATGCCCGTCCGCCGGCACCGTGAGGCGCCAGGTGCGCTCGCCGCGGCGGAAGTCCACGACCTCACCGAGATCGATCGGGCTTGCAGCGATCACCCCGTCGAGATCATCCGTGTTGACGACCCAACACAGCGGACGGGGCCGCTCGGCGAGCCGCGCGCGGGTAGCTGGATCGTCGAGGGAGAACCAGCGAGCCCGGCCGGGGTCGGGCGCGTCAGGGTCGATCGCGATGAGCTCGAGGAAGCTCTCGTTACCGGCCTGGCAGACGCAGTTGTGCGTGCTCATCGCATCGTGCTTCGAGCCGCGCGGCAGGGTCACACCGAGCGCATGCTCCATGGCCGCGACGCCCTGCTCCAGCGTCTCGGCACCGATGGCGAAGTGGTCGATCTTGTTGAGCATGGGGCCTCAGCGGTCGAGAAGGGGAAGGGCGGCGGCAAGATCGGCCTTAAGGCTCGCAGTATCCTCGAAGCCGATGTTGAAGCGTACGAGGCGGCCTGGCTCGTCCCATACAGTCGCGGTGCGGAAGGGCGTCACGGGCAGGACCAGGCTCTCGAACCCGCCCCAGCTGACACCGATGCCGAAGTGATGGAGCGCGTCGACGAAGGCGCGCACTGCCTCGTCGCTCTCGGTGTGGAAGATGACGCCGAAGAGGCCGGCAGCCCCGTTAAAGTCGCGCTGCCAGTGCTCGTGCCCGGGGCATGTCGGCAAGGCCGGGTGGAGCACGCGCTTGACTTGGGGCTGCGCTACAAACCAGGCGGCCATCTCGCGGCCCGCCCGGTCGACATACTCCATCCGCATCTTGAGCGTACGCAGGCCGCGCAGCGCGAGCATCACTTCCTGGCCGCCGGTCCTGTCGCCGATCTGCATAACCGTGCGCCGGATGCGGCTGCCGATCTCGGCGGCCGAGGCGGTTACGCCCATCATGCAATCGGAATGGCCGGAGACGTACTTGCTGGCGGAGTAGACGACGACATCGACACCGAGCGCGAGCGGGCGGCAGAAGACGGGCGTGCACCAGGTAGCGTCCAGCACCGTCGGCACGCCGGCGGCACGCGCGGCGGTCGCGATGGCGCGGATGTCCGGCATCTCGAACGTGCCGGAGCCCGGGCTCTCGAACAGGATTGCCGCTGTCGTCTCGCGGATCAGCCCGTCGACGGCGCCGCCGATCATCGCGTCGAAGTACTCGATCTCCACGCCCTGCGCAGTCAGCAGGCCGTCGCAGAAGGCGCGTGTGTTGCCGTAGACATTGTCGGCCACCAAGAGATGCGTACCCGGCCGCGTGAGTGCCAGGAGCGTGGTGGTGATGGCGGCAACGCCCGAGGAGGTGAGCGTCACCATCTCGGCGCCTTCAAGCGCTGCCAGCATCTCCTCGAGCTTGAAGACGGCGGCGTTGCCATAACGGCCGTAGTAGAGCGTGCCAGGCTCATGGCGTGCGGCGCGGGCTGCCTCAAACGCGTCGAGCGTATCGAACACCATCGTCGAGCCGAGCTCGACCGGCATGTTGACATGCCGCCCCTCGACACGGTCCGGCCGGCCAGCCCGCACGAGACAGTCCTCGATCCCCTCGAATAGGTTTGACACGCCGTCATCCTCCCACCGCCAGCGCAGGATGACAGCGGCCCTCAATTGTGTCAATATTCAGAAAATATGTATCGAATATCGGAACATACTCGTGAGCGACACCACGACCAGACTGCCCACGGCCAACCATTGGGGTGCCGGCATCGCCGAGATGCGCGATGGTCGCCTCGTCGCGGTGCACCCTCACCCACACGACCCGGCGCCCTCGGCGATCAACGGCAATATCGCCTCGAGCCTCGGCGGCCGCGCCCGTGTGCGGCGCCCCGCGATCAGGCGGGGCTGGCTAGAGGGCGGGGGCACGCGAGGGCGCGACTGCTTTGTCGAGGTGAGCTGGGACAGAGCCCTCGACGCCGTTGCGGCGGAGCTGGCCCGGGTGCGCACCGAGCACGGAAACGGCGCGATTTTCGCCGGTTCCTACGGCTGGTCGAGCGCCGGGCGGTTCCACCATGCGCAGAGCCAGCTCAAACGGTTCCTCAATGGGCAAGGCGGTTTCGTCCGGTCGGAAGGAAACTACAGCTACAACGCCGCGCTCGTGTTGATGCCGCACATTGTCGGCCCCTTCCGCGCCCATGTGGCCCAGGCCACTCGGTGGCGCGTGATCGCTGAGCACAGTGACCTCGTCGTGATGTTCGGCGGCATGGCGGCGCGCAACGCCCAGGTAAGCGATGGCGGCGTGGCCAAGCACCGACTGTCGGACAATCTCAGGGACTGCGCGGAGGCGGGGGTGCGCTTCGTCAACTTCAGCCCTCTTCGCACAGATGCGGCCGCGGAGATCGGCGCCGAGTGGCTGCCACCGCGCCCTGGGACGGACGCCGCCGTTATGATGGGCCTTGCGCACACCCTGCTGGTCGAGGGGCTGCATGATGCGGCGTTCCTTGCGCGCTATACGGTGGGGTTCGACCGGGTTGCCGCCTATCTCCGCGGTGAGGTGGACGGTGTGGCGAAGGACGCAGCCTGGGCGGCCGATCAGTCCGGCCTGTCAGCCGACCGCATCGCGGCATTGGCGCGCGAGATGGCGGCGGGGCGTACGTTCATCACCTGCGCGGCCAGCCTGCAGCGGGCGGACTACGGCGAGCAGCCGCTCTGGATGACCGTCACGCTTGCGGCGATGCTGGGCCAGATCGGGCTACCAGGCGGCGGGTACACCATCGGCGCAGGCGTCAATGCCAACATCGCCAACATCGAGCGGCCTTTCCGCTGGGGGACGCTGCCGCAGGGGCGCAACCCGGTGGCCGACTTCGTGCCCGTGGCCACCATCGCCGACATGCTGCTGAACGCGGGCGAGGCCTATGCCTACAACGGCGAGACGCGGGTCTTCCCCGATATCCGCATGGTCTGGTGGGCCGGCGGCAACCCGTTCCACCACCATCAGGACCTGCGGCGCCTGCACGCGGCCTTCCAGCGGCCGGAGACAATCATCGTCAACGAGCTGAACTGGACCGCGACGGCGCGCCATGCGGACATCGTCCTCCCCGTCGCCGCACCGCAGGAGCGGACGGACTTTGGCGGGGGCAAGTCCGACAATGCGCTCATCCCGATGCCGGCCTGCGCGGCCCCAGCGGGCGAGGCGCGCACCGAGTTCGAGATCTACGCTGACCTCGCCGGTCGCATGGGCGATGCTGAAACCTTCACTGGCCGGCTCGACCAGGAGGCCTGGCTCCGCCGCATCTGGGATGAGACCATGAGCGCCGCCGAGCAAGCTGGCGAACATCTGCCCGATTGGGATAGCTTCCTCGCAGGCGACATCGTGGAGCTGCGCGACCCCGCGCCCCGCCAGATTTTCCTGGCCGAGTTCCGCGCCGACCCCGATGCGCATCCCCTGCCCACACCGAGCGGCCGGATCGAGCTCTACTCCGAGCGCATCGCGGGCTTCGCACTGGCGGACTGTCCTGGTCACGCCACCTGGTTCCCTCCGCGTGACGCGACGCGCGGCGACTACCCCCTCGCGCTCCTGTCCGGCCAGCCGGGCACGCGGCTCCATTCGCAGCTCGACAACGGCGCCACGAGCCTCGCAGCGAAGGTGAAGGGGCGCGAGCCAGTGCTCCTCCACCCCGCCGATGCTGCCGCGCGTGGCATCGCCGACGGCGACGTCGTCGAGCTCTTCAATGACCGCGGCCGCTGCCTGGCAGGCGCGCGGCTAACGCCCGACATCCTGCAGGGCTGCGTCTTTTTGTGGACGGGCGCCTGGTACGACCCGGACTATGATGCTCCTGACGCGCGCGACCGGCACGGCAATCCGAACGTGCTCACCCACGATCTGCGCACCTCTAGCCTCAGCCAGAGCCCGGCAGCGCATTCAGCCCGGGTGGAGGCTAAGCGCTTCGAGGGCGCCCCGCCTCCTGTCCAGGCGCACAACCCACCACCGTTTGCGGACCCAGCTTGTCCTGATATACGGAACGCAAACGGTGAGGGGGAGGCAGAATGAGTGACGGCGCTCGGCAACCGAAGGTCGACTCAACCCTCTCGAAGGGCCTGTCGATCCTGGAAAACCTGGCGGGCAGCACGACAGGCAAGGGCGTGACGGAACTCGCGCGCGACCTCGAGCTCACCAAGTCCAACACCTTCCGCCTGCTCCAGACGCTGACGACCCTCGGCTATGTCAAGCATCTGGAGAACAAGCGCTATGCGGCAACCCTCAAGACCTGGCAGGTGGGGCGCGCCTCCGTGGAGAACCTCAATCTGCGCGCAACAGCAGCGGCGGAGATGGCCTACCTCAGCCAGGAGACGGGGGAGGCCATCTACCTCGCCGTGCCCGAGGGGCTGCACGTCGTCTATATCGATAAGCTCGAGAGCCAGAAGCCGATCCGCTCTTGGAACCCGGTGGGAGGCACGGCGCCGATCCATTGCGTGGGCACCGGCAAGGCGATCCTGGCAATGAACTATGAGCGCATGCGCGAGAAGCTCGAGGGCCATCTCGTACGCTACACGGATCGGACGCTCACGACGCTGGAAGCGTTGCATGCGGACATCGCGCAAGCGGCCCGCCAGGGCTATGCCTTCGACCGCGGCGAGTTCCGCGACCGGATCCTAAGCTTCGGCTCGGCAGTCCTGTTGCCCGATGGCGAACCGATCGCAGCCCTCGGCGTCTCCCTCCCTGACATCAACCTAGTGGAAGGCGGCGAGGCGCGTATCGGCGCGCTTGTGCGAGAGGCGGCAGGGAGCGTTTCGCGCAAGCTGCGGCTCGGTTAGCATCGCCTCAGGCCGTCGACGCGTTGGCCGTCAGCCTGGCCCTCCCCATTCGTCTTCCGCCCCGCCCGATCAGCCCTTCGGCTCGGGCTTCTCGACCGGCCCGCCGGCCTTCTCCCAAGCGCCAAAGCCCTCGCGCAGATGCGCTGCCTCGAAGCCCATGTCCTGGAGGGTCGCCACGGTCAACGCCGAGCGCCAGCCCGAGGCGCAATGGAAAACGTACTTCTTGCCCGGTTGGGCGAAGACGTCCTTATGATACGGGCTGTCGGGGTCGACCCAGAACTCGATCATGCCGCGAGGTGCGTGGAAGCTTCCTGGAATGAACCCGCTACGCTGACGCTCGCGCACGTCGCGGATATCCACGATCACCACGTTTGGATCGCCGACCATCGCGAGTGCGTCGGCGATCTCGATCTCCTCGATCCGGACGCGAGCG
Organism: Pseudomonadota bacterium; assembly: GCA_039815685.1. Classification (GTDB taxonomy): domain Bacteria; phylum Pseudomonadota; class Alphaproteobacteria; order Rhodobacterales; family Rhodobacteraceae; genus Thermohalobaculum. The sequence goes on from JBCBYV010000033.1 coordinate 16,870, forward strand.
TCCGCGACCATCTGGGCGGCGGTTATATTGAGAGGCATTCACTCGTTCCATTATATGATACGGATATTTCGTATGTTGACACATTCAGGTCGTCGATGCAATCTGAGACTACCCTAAAGGAGACGCTCCAGCCCACGAGGAAGCCGCGCCGGATGACACAGGACAGCCCGATCTCGCTGTGGGACGCCTCGGCCGAGGAACCTGACATCCAGAGCCCCCTAGCCCGCGACGCGGAGACAGATGTCGCGATCGTGGGCGGCGGCTTCACCGGGCTCTCCACGGCGCTGCACGCCGCCGAGAAGGGGCTCGGCGCCCATGTGCTCGAGGCGCACCAAATCGGCTTCGGCGGCTCAGGGCGCAACGTGGGCCTGGTCAATGCGGGCGTCTGGCATCCGCCGGCTGCCGTGCGTCAGAAACTGGGCGATACCTACGGGCCGCGCTTCGTCAAATGCTTCGGCGACGGGCCGGCAAAGGTGTTCTCGCTCATCGAACGCCACCAGATCCGCTGCGAGGTGACCCGGACGGGCACCATTCACGCAGCCCATTCGCCGACAGGCATGCGCGACCTCGAGGCCCGCCACGACGAGTGGCGCCGATTGGGCGAGCCAGTCGATCTCCTGTCGAAGGAGCAGGTGGCGGAGAAGACAGGCACCTCGGTGTTCCATGGCGGCCTGCTTGATCATCGCGCCGGCACCGTGAACCCGATGGGCTACTGCCGGGGCCTCGCTCGCGCGGCGCGCGGCGCGGGGGCCGAGATCAGCACGGGCGTGCGCGTCACCGGGTTGCGCCGGGATGGGGAGCGCTGGGTAGTGGAGACGACCGCCGGCACGCTTCGCGCGCGTCATGTGGTGCTCGGCACCAATGCATACACTGACGCGCTCTGGCCAGATCTCGCGCGGGTCTTCACGATGATCCACTACTTCCAGCTCGCCACGACGCCGCTCGACACCGATCTCTCGCATATCCTGCCCGGCCGGCAGGGCGTCTGGGACACCGGGCAGATCATGTTCAGCCTGCGCCGCGACGCGCATGACCGCCTGATCATCGGGTCGATGGGCACAGTCCACGGCTCCGTCGGGCGCGGCCTGTCCCATCGCTGGGCTAGAAAGCAGCTTGCGCGCCTCTATCCCGAGCTCGGGCCGTTTGCATTCGAGGAGGCCTGGCACGGCCAGATCGCGATGACGCCAGATCATCTGCCCCGCATCTACAACCTTGCACCCGGCCTCTACACGGCGATCGGCTACAACGGCCGCGGCATCACCACCGGCACGATCTTCGGCGAGTGCATGGCCGATCTCATCACCGGCATGGACCCGGCCGAGCTGCCGCTGCCGATTACCGAGATCTCGACGGTGGCGAGTGCACCGATCATGGCGCGCGTCTACCAGACCGCCTTCACCGCCAACCAGATCCTGAAGAGCCTGTGACTGCGATGAGCCATAACGAGATCCGCGTCGGGGTCGATATCGGGGGCACCTTCACGGACGTGGCGCTGCAGCACCCCGGCGGTCTCGCGACGGCCAAAGTGCTGACCACTTACGACGCGCCCGAGCAGGCGATCCTGGACGGCATCGCCAATGCGGCAACGGCCGCAGGTATCGCCCTTGGCGACATCGCTCAGGTGATCCACGGCACCACGCTGGTGACCAACGCGCTGATCGAGCGACGCGGTGCAAAGACGGCTTTCATCACGACCGAGGGCTTCCGCGACGTGATCGAGATGCGCTCGGAGAACCGGTTCGAGCAGTACGACCTTAACCTGACGCTGCCCGCCCCGCTGGTGGCGCGCGAGCACCGCTTCACGCTGAGCGAACGGATGGGCCCCAACGGCGAGGTGCTGCTGGCGCTCGACGCGGGAGATATCGCCACGATGGTCGAGCGCATCAGGGCCGGCGGCTACGAGGCGGTGGCGGTCGGCCTGATGCACGCCTATGCCAACGACGCGCATGAAGTCGGCATGGGTGCGGCGCTGAAGGCGGCGATGCCCGGCCTCTCGGTCTCGCTCTCCTCGGTGATCTCGCCCCAGATGCGCGAGCTGCCGCGCTTCAACACCGTGATCGCGAACGCCTATGTCCAGCCGCAGGTAGCCGACTATCTCGGCCGGCTCGTCGCACGGCTTCGCGACATCGGGGTCGGTGCGCCAGTCTTCATGCTGCATTCGGGCGGCGGGCTCATCTCGGTCGAAACCGCAGCGAAACAGCCGGTGCGGCTGCTCGAGTCGGGCCCCGCGGGCGGCGCGATCTTTGCGGCGGACTATGCCCGCGCTCACGGGCTCGACCGTGTGCTGAGCTTCGACATGGGGGGCACGACGGCCAAGATCTGCCTGATTGAGGACGGTGCGCCGAAGACCGCCAGCACCTTCGAGGTGGCCCGCACCTACCGCTTCAAGAAGGGCTCGGGCATGACCGTCTCGACCCCAGTCGTCGAGATGGTGGAGATCGGCGCGGGCGGCGGCTCCATCGCTTCCATCGACAGCCTCGGCCGCTTGCAGGTGGGGCCGCGTTCCGCCGCCTCCACTCCCGGCCCCGCATGCTACGGGCGCGGCGGGGAGGAGCCGACGGTGACGGATGCCAACCTCCTCCTCGGCCGGCTGGATCCTGAGAACTTCGCCGGCGGCTCGATCCCGCTCCATCCCGACAGGGCGGCGACGGCTGCCGACAGGCTCAAGCTCTCCGCCCATGACGCGGCCTTCGGCATCACCGAACTGGTCGACGAGAACATGGCCAATGCAGCGCGCGTGCACACGGTGGAGAACGGGCGCGACATCGAGCATTTCACCATGATCGCCTTCGGCGGCGGCGCGCCGCTCCATGCCTGCCGGCTCTGCGAGAAGCTGGGGATCGCCGCACTGATCGTGCCGCCGGGCGCGGGTGTGGGCTCAGCCATCGGTTTCTTGAAGGCGTCCTTCAGCTTCGAGGCGACGCGCGGTCTCTTCCAGCGGCTCGACGCCTTCGATCCCACCACCGTCAACGCCGCGCTTGCCGAGATGGAGGCCGAGGCACGGGCTTTCGTGGGCGAGGGCGCAGGGGATGCGGCCACCGAGATCCGCCTCGTCGCTCAAATGCGCTATGCAGGCCAGGGCTGGGAGATCCCGGTAGTCTTGCCGCACAGGGTCTTCACCGCAGTCGACGCGACCCTCATCCTCGCCGCCTTCGAGGATGCCTACCGCGCCCTCTTCGGCCGCGTCATCGAGGGGCTTGCGGTCGAGGTCACCAACTGGCTCCTCACCGTCTCGACCGTTTTGCCATCGGTGGCAACGGTAGGCCGGAGCGGGAGCAACGCAGCGGCCGAGACCAGGCGCGCCCGACGGTTCTTCGATGCAGCGCTCCGGCACGAGGTGGACGCGCACGAGGTCGACCGCGCCGCCATGGCCCCGGGCTACGCAGTCGAGGGCCCGGCGATCATCGTGGAGAGCGAGACATCCACAATCGTGACCTCCGGCTACCGCGCCATCGGTCAGGGCGATGGCAGCCTGCTGCTCGTCAGAAAGGAGGCACAGTCATGAGCGTCACGGAGCCAACCGCGATCGACCACCAGATCATGTGGAACCGCTTGATCGCGGTGGTCGAGGAACAGGCCACCACCCTCATCCGCACCGCTTTCTCCACCAGCGTGCGCGAGGCCGGCGATCTCTCCGCGGGCCTCTTCGATGCGCAGGGCCGTATGATCGCCCAGGCCGTGACCGGCACACCGGGCCATGTCAACGCCATGGCGGAGAGCGTGACCCATTTCGCCGCGAAGTTCGGCGCTGAGCATACTTTTGCGGGCGACGTCTTCGTCACTAACGATCCCTGGCTCGGCACGGGGCATTCGCACGACATCACGGTGGTCACGCCCGTGTTCCGCGTGGGCCGACACATCGGCTACTTCGCCTGCACGGCTCATGTGGTGGATATCGGCGGGCGCGGCTTCGGGCCCGATGCGGGCGAGGTCTATGAGGAAGGCCTCCTGATCCCCATCACCAAGTTCGCAGAGCGCGGGCAGGTGCAGCCACTCCTCCTCGAGATGATCCGCGCCAACGTCCGCACGCCGGACCAGACGATCGGCGATCTCTACTCGCTGGCCGCTTGCAACGAGGCGGGCGACCGACGGCTCCAAGCGATGTTGGACGAGTTCGACATCGACGATCTCGGCGCGCTGTCGGACTTCGTGATCGAAACGAGCCGAAAGGCGACGCTTGCGGCCATCGCCCGGGTGCCCTCGGGCACCTACGCCGAAACCATGCAGGTGGACGGCTACGACGCACCGGTGCACATGGCCGTCACTCTCACCATCGACGGGCAGAACCTCACCGCCGATTTCGCGGGCACCTCGGGCATGAGCCGGTTCGGCGTCAACTGCCCGGAGGTCTACACCCGCGCCTATGCCTGCTACGCACTCAAATGCGCCATCGCGCCGGAGGTGCCGAACAACACAGGCTCGCTCGAACCCTTCCGCATCACCGCCCCCGAGGGCTGCATCCTGGCCGCGAAGCGGCCCGCGCCGGTCTCGGTGCGTCACGTGATGGGACATCTCGTTCCCGACGTGGTGCTTGGCGCGTTGCACAAGGCGCTGCCCGGCACGGTCCCGGCCGAGGGGGCGAGTGCGCTCTGGAACATCCAGATCTCGGCGCGCGCGTCGGACCCTGAGAGCGGACTGCCGAACCGCGAGATCCTTATGTTCAACTCGGGCGGTACGGGTGCGCGGCCCGCGCATGACGGGCTCTCTGCCACTGCCTTTCCCTCTGGGGTCTCAACGATGAGCGTCGAGGCGACCGAGCATGTCGGCCCCATCACGGTGTGGCGGAAGGACCTGCGAGAGGGCTCGGGCGGGGCAGGAACGCTGCGGGGCGGGCTCGGCCAGACCATCGAGATCGAGGCGCGCCAGGGCTACGACTTCTACTTCAACGCCATGTTCGACCGGGTCGAGAACGCAGCGCGCGGTCGCGACGGGGGCCGCCAGGGCGCGGCGGGCGCCGTGGCGCTCGCCGATGGCACTGCGCTCCGCTCCAAGGGCCGTCAACTTGTGCGCAACGGGCAGCGCTTGAGGCTCAGCCTGCCGGGTGGCGGCGGCTATGGCGATCCGACGACGCGCGACCGGGCCGCCATCGCCCGCGACGTCGCGGGCGGCTTCGTCACACCCGATGACGCAAGGAAACTCTACGGCTATGAGGAATGATCGATGACTGACATGCCAGTCGCCCTGGTGACCGGTGCCGCCCAGGGGATTGGGCTCGCCTCTGCCGAAGCGCTCGCGGAGGATGGCTACCGGGTCGTCCTCGTGGACATCAAGGAGAGCTTGCAGGAGGCGGCCAGCCGTCTCGGCGGCACAGGCATCGTCTGCGACATGGGCGATACCGACGCGATCCTCGCCATGTTCGAACGCGTTGAGGCGGAGATCGGACCGGTCAGCGCGCTTGTGAACAATGCTGGGATCGCAATGCCAGGTGATTTCCTGACCTACGACCTGGAAGCGTTCGACACGGTTTTGGGCGTCAACCTGCGGGGCGTCTTCGTCGCCATGCAGCGGGCGGCGCGAACCATGGTGGCGCGCGGCATCGAAGGCGCCATCGTCAACATGTCGTCGATTAACGCACAGGTGGCGATCCCGGCGATCCCCGCCTACTGCGCCTCGAAGGGTGGGGTGATGCAGCTCACCAAGGCGGCTGCTCTCGCCCTGGCCGCGAACAACATCCGGGTCAACGCCGTGGGCCCCGGCTCGATCGACACCGAGATGATGGCGGGCGTCAACGCCAACCCAGCCGCTCTGAAAATGGCCATGTCCCGCACACCGCTGGGCCGCGCAGGCAGCGCCCGCGAGATCGGCGATGTTGTCGCGTTCCTGTGCTCGTCGAAGGCGAGCTACATCACCGGCGAGACCATCTATGTCGATGGCGGCCGCCTCGGCCTCAACTACGTCATGTCATGAGCTGCCCAGAGACCCATGCCTACTGGAAGGCCAGCCCTGAAGGTTCCTGGGCTGAGAGGACCTTCGATCCCAAACTGGGTGCTGAGCGCCGATGGTTCCCGGGCACGACTTGCAACACATGCTGGAACGCCTTCGACAGCTATGTCGCGGCAGACCATGGCGCGTGCACGACGCTTATCCACGATAGACCAATCTACGGCAGCGTCGCACGCTTGAGCTTTGCCGAGCCTCAGGCCGAAGTCGGAGAGCTCGCTGCGGTGATGCGATCGTTTAGCGCCGGCAAAGGCAACCGGGTGATCACCGACATGTCGATGGTGCCCCAAGCTCTCCTCGCCATGCTGGCGTCGTCGCGTCTCTCTGCGATCCACTCGGTTGTTGTCGGCGACTTCGCGGCGCACGAGCACGCGACCCGGTTCGACGACACGGCCCCAAAGCCGATCGTCTCGGCTGCCTGCGAGATCGAGCCGGCGCCAAGGACCCCTGGGCGCGATATCGACCATGACGGGGCCGCTGGCCAGGCGATGACCGGACGGGAAACGGCCGACTGCGTCACGGTTGCGGCAACCGACCCGCTCTACAATTCGGGCACGACGGACCAGCCCAAGAGCGTCGTGCGTGACAATGGCGTGCACAGGGTCGCGCAGCGCTGGACGATGGAGCACCATTACAGTCTCGCACCCGGCGAGGTCTTCCGGGGTGCCTCCGATGTCGGTCGGATCGTGGGCCACTCCCACATCTGTTCCGCGCCCCTGCTCCACGGCTTTCCCAAGCTGGTCTACGAGAGCGACCCCCTAAGCACGCCCGACGCCGGCGCCCTCTGTCGGGTGATTGCTGACGACCATGTCGCCGCGCTCATCACTGCGCCAACAGCACTCTTTACGACCTGCGAGGAGGCCGTGGGCAGCGCGCGGATAGCCGACCATGACGTCTCGGCCTTCCGCACATTGTTCCTTGTGGGCGAGCGCTCGGACGCTGCGACGGTGCAATGGTCGGAGGAAATGCTCGGCCGCCCTCAGTTCTACCACTGGTGGCAAACGGCGCCCGGCTGGGCGAATTTGGGCAACCCGCTCAGCCTCGTGCCGCTCGCGGTCAAGCTCGGTTCGCCCGGTGTGGCCGTGCCCGACTCCAACATCCGAGTGTTGGATAGCACGGGCCACAATGCGGCGCCCGGCACTCTGGGCAACACCGTCTGCAAGCTGCTGCTGCCACCCTCAGGCTTTCGAATGCTCTGGAACGCTAGAGCGCCCTCTCACGAGAACTATCTTGAGGAGCTCTCCTCCTTCTACGTCACCTCGGGTGTCGGGATCATCGACGCGGACGGACATGTTTCCGTCATGGCCCGCAGCGATGACATTATCAACGTTGCAAGCCACCGGCGTGACGGAGGAGGTGAGCGGCGCTCATCTCGACATCGCCGAGTGCGCGGTGGTAGCCGCGGCGGTCGCCATGGCGGGCCAGGTCCTGCTCGGCTTCCATTTGGAGGACGACGGCACGGACCGAGACCCAGCCGACGTGAAGCGGGAACGGATCGGCGCCGTGGCCACCTTCAAGACCACGCTCCGGGTGAAGCAGCCGCCCACGACCCGCTCGGGCACGGTGCTGTGCGGCGCGATGCGCATGATCGCGGACAGCGAGCGCTTCAACATCCTCGCCGCCATCGACGACCCTGCGACCTCGACGAGATCGCCGAGGCACCCACGATCAGAGGACTACTCGGATGATCGAACGCCTGCACACCGGCCAGCGAATGTCGAAAGTCGTCAAGCACAACGGCACCATCTATCTGTGCGGTCAGGTGGGCTCTGGCGACGGCGTGGCCGATCAGACGCGCGATTGCCTCGCCCGCATCGACGCACTTCTGGCCGAAGCGGGGTCGGACCGCGCGCACATCCTGCAGGCCATCGTTTGGCTCGCGGACATGAACGACTTCGCAGAGATGAACGCCGTTTGGGACGCCTGGATACCCGAAGGCCATGCACCTGCGCGCGCCTGCGGCGAGGCCCGGCTCGCGCGTGAAGCGCTCCGCGTCGAAATCATCGTCACCGCCGCGGAGAAATCTTGAGGGAGGATGCCATGACCGAGACCCCCGCCGTTCGCATGATCAACGTCGAGAAGTACTACGGCACCTTCCATGCGCTGAAGTACATCAACCTGACGGTTCGCAAGGGCGAGCGGATCGTCGTCTGCGGTCCCTCGGGCTCGGGCAAATCGACGATGATCCGGACGATCAACCAACTCGAGGAGCACCAGGCGGGCCTAATAGAGATCAACGGCCACCCGATCAGTGCTGACGATCCGAACATCGACAAGCTGCGTCAGGATGTCGGCATGGTGTTTCAGCACTTCAATCTCTTTCCCCACCTCACGATCCTCGAGAACTGCACATTGGCGCCGATGCTCGCGCGTAAGATCAGCCAGGCCGAGGCCGAGGAGACGGCCATGGGCTACCTGGAGAAGGTGCAGATTGCGAACCAGGCGCCGAAGTACCCTGGCCAGCTCTCGGGCGGGCAGCAGCAACGGGTCGCCATCGCCCGCGCGCTCTGCATGAAGCCCGACATCCTGTTGTTCGACGAGCCGACCTCGGCGCTCGACCCCGAGATGATCGGCGAGGTGCTCGACGTGATGGTCACGCTCGCCCAGGAGGGCATGACGATGATCTGCGTCACCCACGAGATGGGCTTCGCGCGCAAAGTTGCCGACCGAGTGATCTTCATGGACCAGGGCGAGATCATCGAGGAGGACGCGCCCGAGACCTTCTTCGACAATCCGAAGAGCGAGCGGACGAAGGCGTTTCTAGATCAGGTGCTAACGCACTGAGAGCAGTACCCGCCGCCGCATTGCCGAGTTGGCTGACCGGGCGGTTCGACGTACCGGCGCGGCGTGCTGATGCCAGCTACTTCGTCCCGACTGCATCAAGGGGTTTCCGTACCAGTTTTCCCGAAGGTTCCGGTGGTCCGGCTGTTTAGATTCAGTGGGTTGCAGCTCTGTGATCGTCTAAGTCTTTGATATTCCTCAACTGGCAGCTTTTCGGTCTGTATCCTCGCTTGGGACAAGGTCGGACGCGCGTTCGAGATTGCAGCGCATGATGCCATTCATGTCGACGTGACGATGCGCGGCGGGCGCGATGTGGGTCAGGTGCTCTGTCGGATAGAGCTCCGGATGCGCGGCCGCGATGGCATCGATGCGCACGGCGCTCCAAGCCATGACGGCATCGGTGAGCAGGCGCAGACCGCCGGAGGCTGCGCGCGTTGCGTTGGTACCCAGACTGACTGGCATGCTGAGGTCGAGGATCGCAGGGCAGTTCGGTTTCCTGGCGAGCGCTTCTGCGCAGTGCTACGATGCGAAGTCGTCGTTCTGGAACTGCAGTCGGTTCGGATGTTGATCTCGCCGCCTCCTGCCGGGACTACTGGTCGAGAGGTCATTGGCCTGCATGGGGACCTTCTCGGTATCGACCGCCTGCGCCATCGAGGACCAAGCGTCGCCATGTAGGAGTTTATTCTTTCGCGAGCCCCCAAAGGCCGGCTATCGATTGCCGAGCCCGTGGCTACATCCCCGGGACCTGCATAGTGAACTGTTCGCTAGGGTCAGTCTCCGGACTACGGGAGCGCCGCACATGTATCTTCAGGAGAAAGAGCCGAACAAGCCGCTCCCCACGTTGAACTCCTTCGCGGATCACTGTGCGTCAGTGTGGGCTTCAAGGCGATCTCCAACCGGTTTGGATAAGCGCCATTTCCTCGCTTGGGCGAAGGGCAGGGCCCGCCTCCAGCGCATCGAGCACTGCCGAGAGCACGTCGCCAGCCATTGCCGACGCTGGGGTGAAGCCGCCATTGGGCTGGCCGGTCGGCTCCGTTACCGCAGCAGCCACCTGCACGGACCACAGACCGTCCGGCAGCCGACAGGCGATGCCGATCACTTCGCCGGCCCCGGATTGAGCGACCGTCTCGAACTCGCGGCACGCCCGGCCGGCGCCGTCGCGAAAGGTGAGGATCGGGCGAATGCCGGCGGGTGATGCGGTACCGGTCGGCAATGTCTCCAAAGCCTGCGCCAGCGCGTCGGAGGTTCCTGACGCTCCAAGCACGATCTGACCCGTTGGCGCCGGATGCTCCGCCGCGAGATACCAGCCTCCACCGAGACCGAGACAGAGCGCCAAGGTTGCCGCCATGGCCGCGGGAGCCCAGAAGGGCGCTCGCCGTCGCGGCAGCACGGCCACCCGCCCCGGCTCGGCCATAAGAGCGGCTTCGATCGCTGTTGGGATCGGCTCGGCCATCGGGTCGTCGAAGGCCCGGCGCAAAAGCGCGTTCGCGCTCTTGATCGCTTCGACGCGCCGGCTCAATGCCGGGTCGGTCTCGATTGCCTTGCCGAGACGGGCGGCCAGCGCCGGGTCGTCGATCGACCCATCCACGTAGGCCGCGATCTCTTCATCGGTCCATTCGCCGGTCATCACTCACCCTCCGACATCAGTGGCACGAGCCGCGCGCGGGCTCGGGAAAGCCGGCTCATGACCGTGCCGACCGGGATTGAGAGAACGGTGGCTGCGTCCTTGTAAGAGTAGCCATCGATCGCCACGAGCGCGAGCACAGCGCGCTGTTCCTCGGGCAGGTGCGCCATGGCCTGCCGGACGCGTGCGAGCGTCAGGCGATCCTCTCGCCGCTGGGCATCGAGGCCCTCGTCGGAGACTTGCTCCGCGATCTCAGGATCGACCGGTCCGCCCCGGCGCGCGAAGCGTCGGCGGTCGTCGAGGAACTGGTTGCGGACGATCTGCATCATCCAACTGTCGAGCCGCGTGCCGGGTTTGTATTGCTCCAGCCGGCTCAGCGCTTTGAGGCACGCGGTTTGCACGAGGTCATCTCCTTCTTCGCGGCTGCCGGACAGGGCGTAGGCGAAGCGTCGTAGTCGAGGGACCAGCGCCGCGATCTCGTCCCTTAGCGCTTCAGTCATCATCGTCTCCGCGTCCACACCCTGAGAAAAGAACGACTGGCTGGGATGATTATTCCCCCCTCGGGCGTATCTCGACAACGAGGGCCCTGAAGGCCGGCATCACACGGACCGGAGGCGAGCATGAATGTCAGAGGATTGCTGCTGGCCAGCGCGGCCTTGGGGCTCTTCGGTGAGCTGGTCGCGAAGCCCGTTATGCCCTGGTGGCCGGTTCAACTTGCCTTCGCGGACGGTGAGGGCGGGGAAGGTGGCGGCGGCGAAGGGGGAGATGGGGGAGACGGCGGTGATGGCGGCGACGGCGGCGATGGCGACGGCGGCGATGGGGGAGACGGCGATGGGGGAGACGGCGGCGACGGCGACGGTGGGGACGGAGATGGCGACGGAGACGGCGATGGCGGCGATGACGGCGATCGTGGGGACGACGGCGACGATGGGGATGACGGGGACGACGGGGATGATGGCGACGACGACGGGGACGATGACGATTCCGACGACGACGATGAGGACGACGAGGATGAGGATGAGGATGAGGACGACGAGGATGATGAAGAAGAGGTGCTGAACAATCCGATCACGAACTTCTTCAGCAACCTATTCTCCGATGACGAGGACAACGACGGAGGCGGTAGTGACGGAAACCGCGATATCATCGCCGATGAGATCGTTGCACTCGGCCAACCGGATCTGACGCCGGCAGAGCGCGGCCTACTCGCGACGAATGGGCTGAACGTGATCTCGGAGCACGATCTCGGCTCCCTTGATGCGACGGTGATACGCCTCTCGGTCCCTGTGGGCCTCACGTCGCAGGGCGCAGTCGATTTGGCGCAGTCGCTGGTACCGGGAGCGCTGTTCGACGTGCATGATCTCTTTTCAGGCTCGGGGATCGGCTGCAGCGACTGCTGGGGCGCGGAGCTCGTGCAGTTCGAGCGCCTCCCTCGCGATGCCTGCCGGAGAGGCGCACCGATCGCGATCCTGGACACCGAAGTCGATGTCGATCACCCGGCTCTCGAGGGTGCGAGCATCGCAGCGCGCAGCTTTCTGCAGTCGGGGCAGAGCGAGGTCCGAGACGGACACGGCACAGCGGTGGCAGCGCTGTTGGTGGGAGAAAGCGCGCCACAGGCGCAGCCATTGGCACCCGCCAACCACCTGCTGGCAGCATCCGTCTTTCGCCGGGTTGGCGATGAGACGCGTGCCGATACCGTCGCCATCATGCGGGCGCTTGACTGGGCGCTGTCCAATCGCGCGCGGGTGATCGCCATGAGCTTCGAAGGCGCCGGCAATCGCGCGCTGCATCAGGCGATCCGGCTGGCCGCGGGCCAGGCGAGCCTTGTGGGCGCTGCCGGCAATGGCGGGCGCTCGGCCGATCCCGCCTATCCTGCCGCGTTCCCAGAGGTGATCGCCGTCACAGCACTCGATGACCGGCGTCGGGCGTTCCGGTCGGGAAACCGAGGCGCTTATGTCGAGATCGCAGCGCCGGGCGTGGAAGTTGTCTCGGCCGCCCCGGACGGGGGCTGGCAGGAATGGACGGGCACGAGCTTTGCCGTGCCTTTCGTTGCGGCAGCGCTCTTGCGCGCGCGGGCTGAGACGCGGGGCGATGCGGCGGCGGCGAGGGCACTGCTGGCCCAGAAGGCGGCCGATCTCGGCGCACAAGGAAGGGACGAAATCTACGGCTACGGCCTTCTGCAGATCACGACCGGCCGCTGTTGGTAAGGCGCAACGTCAGAGTGCGTCACGCACAGTCACGCTGGGTCGAGACGATATCCCGCACCGCGCACGGTCTTTAGCAGTCCGGCATGGGGTCCGAGCTTGCGTCTCAGCTTTGAGACATAGACGTCGACGACATTGGTCAGCGGGTCCTCGCTCAGCCCCCAAACAGCGTTGAGGATCCGCTCGCGCGAGAAGACGCGTCCGGGCTTCGACAGGAACAAGGCCAGCATCTCCCGTTCGCGGGCGCTCATCTCGATGGGTTGCTCGTCGACGAAGGTCATGAGGCTTTCGGCATTGAGCATGATCGGGCCGACCTGCAGCACTTTTTTTGCCAACCCGGTGGCCGCATCGAACCGGCAAGCCCGACGCACGAGGGCGTCGATCCGCGCCAGCAATACGTTGAAGTCGAAGGGCTGCGGCAGGTAGTCGTCAGCTCCGGCCCGCAGCAGCTCGACCGCTGCATCCGGGTCCTCGGGGGTCGAGAGCATCAGGATCGGCGTCGTGTATCCACGAAGTCGCAAATGCCGACAGAACGCGTGCCCCGCGACGCCCCCGATCGTGTCGCCAAGCAGCACCAGATCGAACGCGCCCGAGGCGAGCGCCTCGATGCCGCCGCCTGCCGCTGGCGCGCGCACGACATACCGCGCTTCAGCCCGCAAACCGCGTATCAAGAACTCGGCGACATGGATGTCGTCATTGACCAGCAAGATCTGCACCTTGTGTCCTCCATCCTCTCTCGGCGCCCAGTGCAATGGGCGCGACGCCTGCGATTGATGGAGAAACGTCTCACCCGCGGCGCGTATTCCCGACGACCGTGCAGTTTTGTCACCGAGATGCGGGTGATGCTCAGGCGGCATTCTGTCGATAGAGCGGGCCCGCCAGCACGTCACCGGGCGCGCCATGGTCGACGAGCCGCCCATGTTCGAGGCCCCATGCCTCGTCTGCAAGCCGCGCGACCGCGGGATTGTGGGTGACGAAAAGCACTGTCGCCGAGGTGCCGTTGAGGAGCTGCGTCATCAGCGTCGGAGCGTCAGCATCGAGTGCATCGTCGAGCTCGTCGAGAAGCATGAGGCCGGCCCCCGAGAGCGCGGCGCGTGTCAGGAGCACGCGCCGCACCTCGCCCGCCGATAGATTGCGTCCCCCTTCTGCCACGCGCCCATCAAGGCCGCCGAGCTTCCTGAGAACGCCGGCGAGGCCGAAAGCACTGGCCTGAGCCTCGATCGTTGCGTCCGATGGCTGGGACGCGGACCCCAGTGTCAGGGCGCGGCGAAGCGTTCCGGCGAGCATCGTACTGCGGTCGCTGCAATAGGCGATCAGGCGAGCGCGGTCGGCGTCGGGGATCCGGTCACTCGGCCGAGCACCGATCATGATACGCCCGGAGCCGGGTGCCTCGAGCCCCGCTGCAAGGGTGAGCAGGCTCGATTTGCCAGATCCGTTGGCGCCGAGGATCGCGATCTTTCGGCCCGCCGGTGCTGTAGCAGAGAGGTTGCTGAGCAGCTTCGTTCGGATGTCGAGAAAGGAGAGAGCGACGGGCTCGCCCGGTGCCGGGTACGCGGCCCGTGCCTTCGGCCGGCGCGCGGACCGCCGTATCACGGGTTGCTGGCTCAGGAGCTGGCAGCACTTCTCCTTCGCCACGATCCAGTTCCGCCGCCGGTCCCAGATCCCGGCAAGATCGCGCATTGGTTTGATCATCAGCGCCGCGGCCGCCAAGGCGCCTGCGGCTTCGGCCGGCTCCACCAGGCGAAGGGCGGCGACGAGCAGGATGCCGGCTGCGACAAGGCCGCTGACCCCGTCGGGTATGGCGCGCATGAGCGCGCTTCCCTGAGTTCGGAAGAGTGCCGCTTCGACCAACCGCTCGCTTCTCTTGCGAAGGTTCCGTCGCTCAACGACCATGCGACCGAGGAGGCGCAGCTCCGGTGCGTTCGGGATGCGCTCGCTGATATCTGCGGCGAGCGCCGAGCGGCGGGCGCGGAGGCGGCGATGGGCGGCGCTGTACCGCCATCCCACGATGGCCATCAGACCAAGCCCGATGAGCATCGGCGGCCCGGCGACGAGCCCGAGCGATGGATCGAGGAGCCCGACGACGAGCAGCGCTGCCGGCAACACGATAGCGGCCGAGACGAGCCGGGCGATCCCCAGGCTGATCCAGCCGCGTACTGCCGTCAGATCCCCCACGAAGCGTAGGGCGAGCCCGCCTGACCGCCGCTCCGCTAGCGTTCGCGCGGGCAGCCGCGAGAGGTGTCCGAAGAGCTTTTCCCGCAGCTCTGCGGCATAGTGCTGCCCGATCCGCTCCGCGATGAACGCCTCTCGCGCACGGCAGGCAGCAATGGCGAGCCCGGCGAACGCGATCATCCCGAGCGCCACGACTGGCACGTCACCTCCCGGCGAGGAGAGCCCGGCGAAGACGTGCCGGGTCGCGAAGGCAGCGGCCGCTGCCGAGATCGCTTGGCCGAGGGAGAGCGCTGCGACCGCGGCGATGCTGCGCGCCCGCTCGCCCGTCGCAATGGGCGGAAGACGGCTCACGCTGCAAGATCCCTGCCCGCACACGCCTCGGCGCGACGATGCTCGATCCCGGCCAGGAAGGCGCCCGCATAGGCCGGATCGCAGAGCGTGGGCAGCCCAACGATCTCCACATCGGCGGCCCCCTCCGCTTCGGCGGCCGCCAGTGGCGAGCGGCTCACGAGCCCGGTCACGATATCGGGCTCCAGTCCGATGGCGCGCAGCGTCGCGCACCCGCCAACGGCCGCCGCAGCATCCGGAGCCGCGAACAGGACCCCGTGAAAGGCACCCTTAATCGCCTCGTCGCGCAGAAGGGCCGCGGTCTCTCGCTGAAAGACACCATCCGCAAGCTCGACGAGCGCGACCGTGCAGCCCGCCTCGGCCGCGTGCCCGAGAAGGGTCTCCATGCCTGCGACGATCCGGGGGGCGCCTTCGAGATAGGTCGAGACCATGCCCGCATCGACGAAATCGGCAACGTACTGGGCCCCCGCGTCGAGATAGGCATGGTAGTCGCCGAACGCGCCGGTGCCGGTCACCTTAAGAGCCGCCACCCGGTGCCCTGCCCGTACCAGCCCCTGCGCGAGACCGGCGATTGCGGTCGTCTTGCCCGCGTTCATCGAGGACCCCAGTCCCGCGATCACCGTCAGCTCTGACGGATAGTGGTGCGTCGGCAGGCTGAAATCCGAGAGGTTCACCACCTGACCATCCGCACGGCAGAGGAGGCCGAGCGGTGCTAGCTGCGTGGGCGCGGACATTCGCCCATTCGCCGCGCGCATCTGCCCGGCAACGCCCCCGCTTGCGAGAAGATCGGCGGCTGTCGGTGAGAGGGTGGCAAGCCCCTCGAACTGATCCGGCGCATACCGGGCACCGCAGGCCACGACCACGAGATCGCCGACATAGAGCTGCGAGGGCCGACCGCTGGCGAGTTGCAGTCGCTTGTGCGAGCCGATCCGCTCGACGCGTGCGAGAACGAGGTCGCCGGCGCCTGCGGCCTCGACATCGCGATCTAGCCGCCTGACTTCGTTTCGCGCTACACGGCGCGTGGTGAAGGCCCACTTCGCGGCGACGGCGATTGTCGAAGCAACATCGATCTCAACGTTCATCGGACTCTCCGTTGTGGGTGGTTGTGTTCTCGGGTTGAGGACAGGACAGAACCTGATCGACGAGGCCCGCCCAGATGCAGCTTCTGAAGTCGTGCTCCGCGTTCTGGAGGATCTCGAGCCGGACCATCGGCGGCGGGAGCTCCTGAAACGAGGCCGCCATGTGCAGCGCGTCCACATAGGCGTGCGCCCGGCTGAGGCGGTTCTTGCCCTGCTGGCGGTCGAGCGCATCGCGCCGACGCATGCTCTCGTCGGGCACGCAGTCGTCGCTGCCGACGAGCACGGTGATCGGGATCGCCAGAAACTCGGGCAATCGCTGGGCCATGAGTGGTCCCCAAGCGCGAAGCTCTGTCGCCGAGCCGGCGGTGCCGAGGCCGTAGGGGAAGCACGCAGCGTCAGGGAAGGTGTACCAACCGGCCGCCGCAATACTCAGGCGCCGCACGCGCTGAGGATGGAGCATCGCAAAGCGATGGGCGAATTGCGCGCCCCCCGAGTAGCCGAAGAGATCGAACTGACGCCCTTGGACGATGCCGCTCAGCGCGAGCTCTTCGATAAGTGCGAGGAGGGCAAGATCCGCGCGGCCCTTGCGTACAACCTGCTGATAGGCAGGCCAGGTCGTCTCGTCGAACTCCGGCGCAATGACCGGGCTGCCGAGCGCCGAGGCCTGCTCCGCGAACGCTTCGGCCTGATCGCGGGCGGAGCGTTTGATCCCGTGCACGGCGACCAGGGGCGCCGCTTGAGGCCCCCGGATCTCGGGCATGGCGATCCAGGCGGAGAGGCCGTTGCGTCCGCTCGCCCGATAGTGGATCGGCTGCGGGACAGGTGCCTGCGCGATGGGTGCGGGAGCCCGGCGCGGCGAATCCCGCCGATCCGCCGAGGGATGGTCAATCATGCGAGGCGTCTCCACGGCTCGGGCCGGCAGGTGCAGCCATGCCGACAGGGGCAGTTTGGGGGGCCGATTGGCGGGCGTGTTGTCAGGCAGGTTATCGGACAGGGGGCCGCGTGGATTGGTCGTCAGGACGGCGGGACAGTGTGAAAGGGCATGGGACATGGGGGATCGTTCCTCGCCGCTTTGGCTGCGCATCAGTCCGCCAGGACCCAGGCTTCGCGGACGCCGGTCCGGTGGTGCGCCTCGCGATACGCGATCGGCCCTTCGCCCGGTGCGTACCAAGTGACGCGCTCGACCCGGCCGTCGTCGCAGCGGACCTCGAAGGCGTCAGCGTCGCGTCGGCCGAGGTCGAGGGTGACCGCGTCGCGGACGAGGCAGTTGGTGGTGCGTTCCGAGCGCTTCCCCGTGTGCGAGGTCGCGAAGCGCCGATACTGCCCCGTCGCGCCGATCCGCAGGGGATAGAGGCTTTCGAGCACATCGACCTCTGCGCGTGCCTTGTGCCAGTTCCGGGATGTTCCGCACCCGGACCAGGCGACGGAGGGCGAGAACCAGTCCTTGAAGCGGGTGGACTGGCAGCCATCCGGCTCCACCAAGGACAAGCGGTTCCGGCTCGCTTGCATGGACAGAACCTCCGTCCTGTCATCGATGAGGTTGCGGATCCGGCGGTCCGTGAGGCTCGCGCTGCTGGGCGACGGGATCTCCGCGATCTCCACACGACGCGCCACGACGGTCGGCTGTGTTCTGTCGATCGCCGAATGGATCGGGCCAACGAGGGATTGTCCGAGATCCCGCGGCGCTGCGCATCCCGCAGCGCCGAGAGACAGGGTGAGGACGAAGGCTGCGCGATAGCTCATTTCAGTCTCCTTCTGCGGTGGCCGTCGGCGCGGCCGTTCAGGAAGGAAACGATGGGCTCGGGCAGTTATTCCCACCGGGCGAAGAAATCATGCAACTTTGCCGAACACGGCCTCGGCGTCGGCTGCGGGCAACATGTCAAAGATCATGTGGATCCGATCCTGATCGCCGTCGTTGTGGGCTTCGTGCATCTTGTTGTTGTCGAACCACCAAAGCTCGCCCTCGCGCATCCGCACCTCTTCCTCTTCGGCCTTCATCCAGGAGCCGGCGGAGGAGCGCAGGACGAAGTGATACCGGCCCCGGAGACGGTAGTACTCGCCCCGGTCGATATGCGGGTAGACCCGCTTGCCGGCCGGAAGGCAGACGATCTTGGCCCGACCGAGGAGGCAGTCGGTCTCCGCTGCAACGCGGATGAGGAAGGCTCTCGCCCGCGGATAGGACGCCGACCCCGTGGTCCAGCGGCTCTCGTGCACGTCGCGGCGCTTGCGCTCGCCGATGGCCGATTTGCGCAAGCCGCGGAGGGGGATCGCGAGCGCCTCGCGCTGGACCGCGATTTTGTCCTGCCGCCCGGTGGCAATGCCCCAAGCGTCGGAGACGCCTGCGATCTCGTCGAGGAAGGGTTTCGGGTCCAGGCCGGATTTGAGGAGCTTGAAGTTCTGCACGTCATCTCTCCTGCTGCGGAAATCTCTGTGGGGGTCGCTCTCAGGAAGCCGCCCCCTGCGCCAGTTTGGGTCGAAAGCCGCGTTCGCAAGGCTGGCGACGGGGCCTTCATCGCAGTTTAATCTGCAGTTAATGCTGGGCTGGACGGCCCTCCCGCCGCGCAAACAGAAAGCGATGCGTCGGTCGAGGTCCGCGAGGGCGTTGGTGCACGGATCGGAGTGACGCCCGATATTGCGCCGCATTAGACGGTCACGATGCCATTCAAGTTCTACGAGCCCCGTCGCCACAGGATCCTGCGCGCCCGATATCGCGTCACGAATTGGACACCCGCAAGAAGCTACCGAAGGTGGGATCGCTGTGATTCATCTGTGGCTGCCCCAGGTGATGCAAGGTTCTTTGAATAGCGTGAGCACATGATCGGGTGCGGTCATTTGCCAGGCCTCTGAGTGCGGCCTTGGAGATGCCGTGGTGAGGTCATGGAGATACTCGGATCGGGCCC
>JBCBYV010000055.1:0-7975 GCA_039815685.1 Pseudomonadota bacterium
CCAGCCATCGCTGACACCACCATCATCAGACGCCAGATCTCTCCAGCACCCTAGGCGGCCGATATGCAAATCATCCAACCTGCCGAAACAGGCCAAACAACCCACATATCCCTTCAATTCCAATACCTTGTCAAAGAGCGGTGCGCCCTCGGCGCGCCCGGCTCGAGCAGTGTGCGAACACCCCCTCGCCGCCGGTGAGCGCGGGGTATATGGAGATTCGGAATCCGGTGCAACCGCTATTTTCGCCCTCATGAGCGCGACATTGCGTCAACCGGCAAGACGCCCCTCAGGCCAGCCCGACAACCACAGGTGAACGGCGAGCCCGGCACCCAGCAACACCAGCATTCCGAGGCAGAGCGGCAGCGCCGTATCATGCGGCAGGAGCCCCGCGATCTGCGTCGCGGCCCCTGCGGCCAGGAACTGGCACGACCCCATCAGACCCGAAGCCGCACCCGCCCGTTCGGGCACGGCGGCGGTCGCCCCGGCCATGGCGTTCGGCACGGCAAGCCCGGCACCGACCGACTGCAGCATCACCGGCACGACCAGCGCCGCCGGGTGATGCAGGTCCCCCAGCGACAGGACCACGGCGACCAGCACGCCGAGGATCGAGATCACCGCGCCGAAGCGCAGCGTCCGGTCCCCGCCCAGCCGGCGGCTGACCGCGCCCACGGCGAAGTTTCCGGCCATGTAGGCGGCGGCCATCAGCATGAACCACAGGCCGTAGGAGGTGGGGCCACGCCCGAAGGCCTCCTCCATGACGAAGGGCGCGGCGCCGACGAAGAACAGAAAGCCCGAGAGCGACATCACGCCGAAGCCCGCATAGGCCCAGAAGGCGGGCAGCGCGCCGATCTCGCGGAAGCCACGCGCCGTATCACGCAGCGTCTCGAGGAAGCTCTCGCCCTCATGCCCGTCCAGCACCGAACGGGGTGCGGTCTCCGGCAGCCGGATCGCGGCGGCAACGAGCAGCAGGGCGGAGAGGAACGCCACGGCCCAGAAGATGCCGCGCCAGTCCCCCTGCCCCACGATCAGCCCCGAAAGCGTCGGCGCCACCATCGGGGCGATGACCATGACGGCGGTGATCTGCCCGAGCACGGCGGCGGATCCGTCGCGGCCATAGAGATCGTGCGCGATGGCGCGGCCGAGGACCATGCCCGCGATCGCCCCACCCGCCTGCAGGAGCCGCCCCAGGATCGCGACCTCCAGCGTCGGCGCCAGCGCTGCGATCAGCGAGCCGAGAAGGGCGATCGCCACCCCCATCAGCATCACCGGCCGCCGCCCGAGCCGGTCCGACAGCGGCCCCCAGATCAGCGTCGTCACCGCCATCGCCGCGAGCGATAGCGACAGGAGAAGCTGCGCCGCCCCCGCACTCACCTCCAGATCGCGCGCCGCCGCGGGCAAGGCGGGCGCGAGGATCTGCAGCGCGAAGGGGCCGAGCGCCGTGAGCCCTGCCAGCAGCGCCACGAGACGATAGTCGATCTGCATGAACGTCCTTTCGGTCGGAGCAGCCAGCTAGCGCAGCACCGCCCGCGCGCCAGCCTTGCGACCCCGCCGCAGATGGGGGAGCCTCGCGCCATGAGAGACCAATGGATCGTGACCCCGCAATACTTCGAACACGCCGAGCCCGCCCTGGTGGGCGAGGCGCCGGACGGTGCCGCCGTCAACGGCCCCCATGCCATCGCGGACCGGGAGGAGGCGGCGATGGCGCGTCTCCATCGTCCCATCGCCGATGCGGTGGCCGGAGCGCTTGAGGCAGGCGCACGGGCGGTCAACCTCGCCGGCGACTGCTGCGCTGCCGTCCCTGCACTTGCGGGGTGTCAGCGCGCGGGCCTCACGCCCCATATCGTCTGGGTCGACGCACATGGCGACTTCAACACGCCCGAGACCTCGCCGTCCCAGTTCCTCGGCGGCATGCCGCTCGCCATGATGGTGGGTCGGGGGCCGCAATGGATGATGGCGGCCGTGAGGACCACACCGGCCGCGGAGGCCGCGGTGACGCTGGTCGACGGGCGGGATCTCGACCCGCTGGAGGCGGAGGCGGTCTCAGGCTCCGATCTCGGCCATATCGAGACGGGCGCGCTCGCCTCCCTCCGGCTCGAGGGGCCGGTGCTCCTGCATATCGACCTCGATGTGCTCGATGCAGGGGAGGCACCGGCCTTCAACTACCCAGTGCATGGCGGACCCGATGCGGCGACGCTGGCCGAGGCCTTGGCCGGCTTCAGAGCCGGCAACGACATCCGCTGCATCTCCCTCTCCGCCTGGTCGCCGTCGCGCGACGCTGACGGCGCCACCGGCGCTGCCTGCCGTCGCGCCCTCGCCCCGCTCTTCGACTGACCTGCCGCAGAGGCGCGCCTCGACCGGCGGGGCGCCCTCGGAACCACCTCCAGAGGGACCGCCACATGCATCTCACGCCCGATCTCAGCACACAGCGCCACCGCAATATCGGCCAGCTCTACGACTTCGCCCATCTCATCGTGGACTTCCTCGCCGCCGCGCTCTTCGTCGTGGGCTCGATCATGTTCTTCTACGAGGCGTGGGTCTTTCCGGGCACATGGTGCTTTCTCATCGGCTCGGTCTTCTTCGGCGTGAAGCCGACGCTGAAGCTCGCCCGCGCCCTGCACCTCACCAGCCTGCCAGTGCCCGACACGGAGGCCGCGGCCAAGACCGCCTGAGCCACGCCCCACCCCGGCGCGGCACTACAGCACCCGCCGCTCGGACCAGCTCGGGCATGATCGCCCGCCACGGCCAACGCCCCGCAAGCTGTCATCGCCCGGCAAGCGCCGTCTCACCCAACAGCTCGGGCGAACGCCCCAGCCCACAGTCGAGACGTGCGCCGGTGCCGAGCACGACCCGGTCCTCGGGACAGCCACAACGCGCGGATCTCGTGGCAAGGCAGGCAACGAGCCGCGAGGCCCCCGGCGGCGGCTCCGCCTTAACGGCGGGATCGCCCGGCGCGGGCCCCGCCTCCTGGCTGGCCATGGCTAAGGCAAGGATGACGAGCAGGTCCATCGACGCATTCCTCCGGCTTTCTGTCGGCCGGTGGAGCGTCTCAAGGATAGGTTGAAGCCAGCTTTATACACGGTGAAGCAAGTCTTACCCGACGGCGAAAACCCCGCTCAGCCCTTCAGTGCAGTCTCGAACTCGCGCCACTCGCCCGCGGACATGCCCGAGGTCTCCTGCGTCACCACCTCCCCCGCCAGCATCCGGCGCAGACACGCCATCGCGGGGCCCGAGAACTGCTGCGCATGGAGCCGGTAATCCTCGAAGGCCCGCCACGCCGCCGGCACCCAGTCCCTGACGATGTCGCCCATCGCCTCCGCATAGGCCCGGATCTCGTACTGGGCATGCGCATCCGCGCGCAGGCGCAGGAAATGGAAGAGATTGTGCAGATCCGTCTTCCAGTACCACTGCGTGTAGATGCTCATCGGCAGGGTCATCCGCGCCAGCTCCCGCGCAAGTCCCGGCCCGTCCTCGTCCAGCATCTCCTCGTAGTGGCTATAGGACCGCGACGCGTCGTCCCGGAGCAGATCCAGAACCCGCGCCGCGGCTTCGCCTTCGAGCACGGCGCCCCTGCCCTGGCGATTACTGCTCGACTGTGCGGCCAGATGCTCGGGCGCCGGCACATAGAACTCGCGGTCGAGGATCGAATAGCGTGCGGAGATCTCGTTCACATTGGCCGTGCGGTGCCGGATCCACTGTCGCGCGACGAACACCGGCAGCTTCACATGGAGCTTGATCTCGCACATCTCGAAGGGCGTCGAGTGCCAGTGGCGCATCAGGTAGCGGATGAGGCCCTCGTCGGATCGCGCGGTCTTGGTGCCGCGTCCGTAACTCACCCTGGCCGCCTGAACGATGGCCGCGTCGTCGCCCATATAGTCGATCACCCGCACGAAGCCGTGATCGAGCACAGGCACCGCCTCGTATAGCCTCGCCTCCATCGCTTCCGCCACGGCACGCCGGGTCGGTTGCGGATCGTCACGCAATGCGGCCACCTCGGCCTGTTGTTCGGCGTCGCGGGACATATCATTCATGGGGCGGTCGGCCTCCTCAGCGGGTTCACCCTGCATGGCACAGGCCGCAGTGGACTGTCCTGTGGACAGAAAGATTTGAGCGGGGACAAACGCAAAGTCTCTGTGGAAAACGGATGAGGACGATGGGCACGAGATACCTCCATACGATGATCCGGGTGCACGACCTGGAGAAGACCAAGGGCTTCCTCGAGGAGTTCCTCGGGCTCGAAGAGACGCGGCGGATGAACAGCGAGCAAGGCAAATTCACGCTGGTCTTCATGTCCCCCCCGGGCGAGCCGGACAAGCCCGTCGAGCTCACCTATAACTGGGGGTCCGAGGAAGAATACGGCCTCGGCCGCGCCTTCGGCCACCTCGCCTACGGCGTCGACGACATCTATGCCACCTGCCAGAAGATGATGGACGCGGGCATCACCATCAATCGCCCGCCGCGCGACGGCCGCATGGCCTTCGTCAAGACGCCGGATGGCATCTCCATCGAACTCCTGCAGAACGGTGACCCCCTGCCCAAAGCCGAACCCTGGTCCTCCATGGAGAGCACCGGCTCGTGGTGAGCGGCCCCCTCGGCCGTCTGCCTCGGAAGCTGGCGGCGGGCCTCGTGCTCGCCGCCAGCCTCGCGACAGCCCCGGCCCCGGCCCATGCCATCGGCTGCAAGCTGGCGCTTGTGCTGGGGCTCGACATCTCGTCCTCGGTCAACGAGCGGGAATACGAGCAGCAGCTCCACGGGCTTGCCGACGCGCTCTCCCACCCCAAGGTGATCGAGGCGATCACGACGCCCGAGGGTGCCGGGATCGCCGTCATCACCTATGAGTGGTCGGGCTACGCGCAGCAGGACCTGATCACGGGCTGGGAGATGCTGGCC
Organism: Pseudomonadota bacterium; assembly: GCA_039815685.1. Taxonomy (GTDB): domain Bacteria; phylum Pseudomonadota; class Alphaproteobacteria; order Rhodobacterales; family Rhodobacteraceae; genus Thermohalobaculum. The sequence continues at coordinate 4,888 of JBCBYV010000055.1, forward strand.
ACGCCCGAGGACGTGAAGGCCTATGCCGCCCGCCTCAAGGCGCATCAGCGCATCTATTCCGACTTTCCCACCGCCATCGGCAAATCGCTGGAATACGGCGCGAACCTCTTCGCCACCGCGCCCCCTTGCGCCCGCCGCACCATCGACCTCTCCGGCGACGGGGAGAACAATGACGGTGTGGGGCCCGAACACTACCGCGCGCAGGGGCTCTTCGAGGGCATCACGATCAACGGCCTCGTGATCCTCGGCGCCTACCCGAACCCCGCCATCTACTACCGCGGCTATGTGATGCAGGGGCCCAACGCCTTCGTGGCCATCGCCCGCACCTTCGACGATTATCGCCGCGTGATGATCGGCAAGCTGTTGCGGGAGATCGAGACCCAGCTCATCCTCGGCCGGGTCTTCGGCGAATGAAGGGGCGGCGCCTTGCGGCGGCTTTGATGCTCGCCGTGGCCATGGCGCCGGGTGCCGTGCGTGCCTGCGCGCTCGAGCTCATCCTCGCGCTCGATGTCTCGGGATCCATCGACCGGCGCGAGTTCGGCATCCAGACCGAGGGGCTCGCCGCCGCCTTCGAGAACACGAGCCTGATCGCCGCCATCGAGACCCTGCCCGGCGGCATGGCCGTCACCATGACCCACTGGTCGGGCATCTCGCGCCAGCGCCAGATGGTGCCCTGGACAGTGATCGAGGAGCCGGCCGATGCGCAGGCCTTCGCCGACCGCATCCGCGCTTCCGGCCGCGCCTGGCGCAACTTCTCGACGGCCATCGGGGAGGCGATCCATCACGCCCAGGACCTGAGCGCCACCGCCCCCGTCACCTGCGACCGGCGGGTGATCGACATCTCGGGCGACGGCGTCTCCAACGAGGGCCGCGCCCCCGCGGAAGCCTCCGACCATCTCGAGGCCCAGGGCTTCATCATCAACGGCCTCGTCATCCGCGGCGCCGACCCCGACCCCGTGCAGCAATATGTCGACGAGGTCATCGCCGGCCCCGGCGCCTTCGTCGAGGTCGCGGACGGGTTCGAGGACTACCCCCGCGCCATCCTCAAGAAGCTCCTGCGCGAGATCGACCAGCCACTCCTCGTCGGCGAAGCAACGGCGTCAGAATGAGCATGAGGCCGACGAGCACCGCTGCCGCCGAGGTGATGTAGCCCGCGACCGCGAAGATCGGCGGCGTAAGCCAGAGCCGCCAGACCGCATCACCGGCTGGCAGGCGCGCGGTCAGCAACGGGTGCGGCGCGGTCGCATCCAGCGGGACGACCGCACTGCCATCGACACGCTCGAGCCGCCAGAACGACCAGAACCCCCGCCGAAAACTAACCGTCATGCCCTCGGCGCTCGACGCGCGGAAAACGATCTCCCGCGGCGCGACCGAGATCGGAAGGATCGCGGCATCCTTCGTGTCGGTCCAAAGGGTCGGCGTTGCATCGAGCGGTTGCAGGACATCCCCCCACTCGGCGAGGTCGCGCAGCGTGAAGGCCGTCCCCGCACCATTCGTCGACAGCCACTCGATCGGTCCGATCTTCTTGTCGAGGGCCCAGGTCGCGAGGGGCCGCTGTTCACCAAAACGCCTCGCCTCTGCGTCAAGCGTCACCTGCACAACGGCCATGACCAGAAGAGTGATCGGCACGGCACCCCAAAGCAGGTGTCGCCAGGCGGTCCAGCGCCGGGCCGCCTGCTCCGCGCCGAGCCCGATCCCGATGGCCGCGGCAATCTCCAGCACCACGAGAAAACGCCACGGGAACTGCATCACGTCGAGCGGCGTGTGCATCCAGAGGGCCTTGGAGATTGGCGTCATCATGAACCAGCAGGCAACAACCGCCGCAACCACGAAACCCGATGCCAGCGGGGACGTCTTTCGGGCCGCCCAGCTCACCACGAGAACAACAAGCGTCAGAAGCAGCGCGGGTGCATAGAGACCGGTGAGCAGCGGCGTTGCCGACAGCGCCTCCCATCTCGCCATATGGCTCCACCAGTGATGCGCCAGCAGGACATCGCCGGACACCGTGTCGAAGAGCGTAAGCGCCGGGAGCCAGTACGCCGCCGCCATGAGAGCGCCGAGCAGCAATGCGCCGACCAGCCTTGCGAGGCGCGCGAGTTCGATCTCGCGTCGCAATGCGAGCACAACGGCCCCGCAGGCGAGCGCTGCCAGCGCCACCGCCAGAATATGCGCAAAGATCGTCGCGCAGGTCGCGATGACGACCCGCGTCCCCCCGCGACCGTGCCTCAGCATGTCGACGACGCCGCTCAGCAAGAAGCCGAGCGCGGCGAAGGCTGCCACCTCGCCCAGTGCACCTCGAACGAAGAAGGTGTCGAGGTGATAGGGCAGGCAGAGGACCGCCGCCGCTGCCACCAACCGACTGCTCGCATGGAGACCCAGGCTTCGAGCGAGCATCCACACACCGAAGCCCGACGCGATGTGCAGCAACCATGCAGCGAAGATCATCGCGCCATCGGTGCTCAGCCCGAGCCCATTCACGCCAACGGCTGTCAGGTAGAAGGTCAGTGGCGGGTAGAAGTAGAAGTCCGGCCCACCCGCTCCGTCCCAGAGCGCCGGCAACCAGCGCGGATAGGGGTTCGCGAGGGAGATCTCCGCCGCAAACGACGCCACCCACGCGTGGTTGAAGTAGTAGCTGTCGGTGTCATGCGGTGCCGAAAGCGCCGCTGCCAGAAAGGGTGGCGACGCAAAAAGAACTATCGCTGCGACATGCCAGATCGGAAAGTCGGCGACGGTCGTTCCCTGACCGGCCCGCACGGCACTGCGCAAGCGCGTGCCCAAAATCATCTTCATCCAATAACGCCTTACGAAGGACCCTTACGAATCTAAATCTCGACCTCTATATCAGAGGTGTCTCGGCAACGGGACTATGGCGATAAACGCGCGCGGAATAAGCGGACTGGACCCGGGGGCGGTACCCGGCGGCTCCACCAAATAAACCCCGTTCTTGGGCGGGCGATGGGGCCGAAACAGGATCGACAGACGTGTAAAGGCGTGGCTTTCGCTCGGTGAGGTACCACCGTTATCGGTCCGCAAAGTACAGTTGCCAATGACAACCGTGCTCCGGTGGCGATGGCCGCGTAAGCGGTCG
>JBCBYV010000051.1:0-16533 GCA_039815685.1 Pseudomonadota bacterium
AGACATCGAGACAACTACAGACGGGGCAGACCGGCGCGCCATCCGTCTCAGGCCAGCGCAGCCGACAGAACCGGCGGTATGCCGCGTCCTCGCTTTCCGAGAAGATCGCCTACAGCGAGAGCGTCCGCGCGGCGGCGGACAATAGGAAGTGCTGCGACACCTGAGAGTCCGCCCGGCTACTGTGTCCGGGATCGGGGCCCATTGGACATCTGAGGTGATTTTGTAACGGAGGGTTTCTGGCTCATCGTAACCGGCAATGAGTGGAGATGAGACAGAAACCCGGCCCCCAAAAGCCGCCCGTCGATCGTGTCGTGGAGGACATCCGGCGGCGCATGCGCAGGCATCACTCGGCGGAAGAGAGTGAGGGATCGAACGCCACGGGTTCGAGAGAGATCCCGAACCCGCATCGTGTTCGAGGGCCTGCGTAGCGAGCGGAGCATCGCGGAGCTCTGCCGCCGCGAAGGCATCGCGACGAGCCTCTACTACAGCTGGTCGGAGGAGTTTCTCGAGGCCGGCAAACGCCGGTTGGCTGGTGGCACCGCGCGCCAGGCGAGCAGCCCCGAGGTGAAGGAGCTGTGCGCTGAGGCCACCGCCCTCGAGGATCGCCGGCCTCCTCCCGGCCGGGTCTGGAACCGCATCCCCGACGTGGTTCGCGAGGCCGTCGTCGACCTTGCGCCGGAGAAGCCGGAGCTCTCGCCGCGGGCACTGGCCGTCGAGTTCACCGACACGAAAAGGCACTTCGTATCAGAGGCTTCGGTGTATCGGATCCTCAAGGCGCAAGACCTGATCGCAAGCCCGGATTATGTCGTGATCAAGGGCGAGCCCCTGTCCGCCACTGGTCCGAGGACCGTGAGCGAGCGACGAGTGCCGGGACAAGACCACACGGCCGAACCAACTCTGGCAAACGGACTTCACCTATCTAAAGGTCGTGGGTTGGGGCTGGTACGACCTCAGCACCGTCCTCGATGATTTCAGCCGATACGTTGTCTCCTGGGAGCTCTGTACGACCATGCGGGCCGAGGACGTGATGGACACGCTCGTTCTCGCTCTCGAGGCCTCCGGCTACGATCAGCCAACGGTCCTCCACCGGCCAAGGCTGCTCAGCGGTTGCCATCGGAGCGCCATCGGTTCGAGCAACGATGGCGACGGGTCCTCGTACATCGCGGGCAAGCTCGCGACCTGGCTCGATGGCAAGGGCATGGATCATCTCCGCGGGGCGCCGAGCCACCCGCAAACGCAAGGCAAAATCGAGCGCTGGCACCAGACGCTGAAGAACCGGATCCTGCTCGAGAACCACTATCTGCCCGGCGCGCTCGAGGCCGCCGTCGGCGACTGCGTCGATCACGACAACCACCGCCGCGTCCACGAAAGCCTCGGCAACGTCACGCCTGCCGATGCCTACTTCGGCAGGGCGCCGGCCATCCTCGAGGAGAGAAGGAGGATCAAGGACGAAACCATCCCGCAGCGCCGCTTGCTCAACCAGCAGCCCGCAGCCGAGCCTCAACCAAACCGAACCAGACCCTCCAGAGCGTCATCGCCCACGGTGACCCGAACTATCTCACAACGGACCATGGGCTCTGTGGACCATTTCGGTCTTTAGCGACCTGAAGAGTGAGCCGCGCCGTGCGCCACCGGTTCGAGCACCGCGGCGAACCTCCATTGGCGCGTTGACAAAGCAGTTTCCCTTGCCGCTCATCGACGCCTTGGCCCTGTAGGCCGTGAGAAGCTTGCGATAGTCACCGCTGGCGCATTGTACGCCGCGATCGGAGTGAAAAATCAGCCTTGGTGCCAGCCGGCGGTTCTGCAGCTCCATTCGCATGCCATCAATCACCAGCCCCTTCTTCAGACTGTTCGACATCGACCATCCGACGATCTCCATGGTCGCCATGTCCTTGACTGCGGCGAGGTAAAGCCAGCCCTCATCGGTGGGCTGTCGGGGAGCCGGGCTCGATGCATGCCATCGAGACCTTCACCAACGGTCAGACCTCGAATTCGCCTGTGCCGTCGTGGGAGGATGCCGCATGACCCAGCCGTCGTACCTAGCCTCGTCATTTTCAGGCGCCCTATCAGCCTGAGCGATCAGGCAGTCAGACCTCTCACCAAGACAAGGCCTCGATGGTGATCGCGGACGTTATCCAGCGACATCGGAACGGGAACATGCACCGGCCAGCGACTATCCATCATATCGAAACTGCCGCTCGGCGCATCAAATGCCGCCACGGTTACACTCAATCCCCGTAGCATCGAAGTTCGCCCGTGCTTTCCTCATCGTCAGCTTTCTCGCCGCTGGATGGCACGGATCCAGCAGCCACAAACCTCAGACGAAGCGGACATTCGATTACCCCTCAACGATCTGCCGCGTTCGGGCATGAAGGGGTATTGTCATTCTGCCGCGGAGATCGAAGCTCAGGCCTCGGCGCGGGCGCGGGTCCAGAGGGCTTCGGCGGCGGCCTGGGCGTCGCGCATGATGGCGGCCTCGTTGACCATCGTGGCGCTGCCGTCCTCGACCACCAGCCGGCCATCGACCATCACATGCGTCACGTCCCGTCCGTGTCCGAGATGGACAATGTTGCCTAGGGCATCGATCATCGGCGTCAGGTGCGGGCGGCGCGCGTCGATCATCACCAGATCCGCCTTCAGGCTTGGCGAGAGCTGGCCGATCTCGCCGCCTAGATCCATCGCCCTCGCTCCGTTGACGGTGGCCATGGCGAGCATGTCCTCGGGCTGCCAGTCCTGGTTGATCCGGCCTGCCTGGAGGCGCCCAATGCAAAGCGCCCAACGCATCAGCTCGACCATGTCGCCATGCATGTTGTCGGTGGAGAGGCAGAGGTTCGCGCCCGCCTCACGCAGCCTGAGGGTCGGCGCCATGGTACCGCCCGTCGCGTTGCCCTTGGGAATGTGGGCGACGTGGATGCCGGCCCGGCCCGCGCGAGCGATGTCGTCCTCGGTCATAAAGATGCAGTGCGCGCCGATCAGCCGGTCCGACAGGAGGCCCACCTCGTCGAGCAGCTCGGCCGGCGTCAGGCCGTCGCGCTCGGCGATCCGCTCCACTTCGATCGGGCTCTGGGCAAGATGGGTCGTGACCATCATCCCCGTGGCGTCCCGCGCTGCGCGCACCTCGCTGAGGAAGGCGGTCGAGCAAGTGTCGGGGGCGTGCGCGGCGAGCTGAACGCCTAGCCGGCCGTTCATCGCGCCGTGCCAGCGCTGGTGGAGCGCCATCGCCTCATCGAGCGTGCGCCTGCCGATGGCGGTGTCGTACTCCCAACGGCCCAGGCTGACACCGGAGAAATCGACATCGTGGATGCGCCCGCAACCGGTGACGCGCAGCCCAAGCTCTCCCATGGCAGGCAGGGTGAGGTGCTGATGGACATAAGTGTCGTTGATGAGGGTCGAGCCGAACTTCATCGCCTCAAGCGCACCGAGCCTGGCAAGCGCCACGGCTTCCTCCTCGGTCACCATATGGCCCTGGGGTACGCTTGGCGTGTAGGCCGGCGCGAAGCCCATATCCTCCGCGACGCCTCGGACCATGGTCAGGACTGCGTGGAGATGGATGTTCACAAGGCCCGGAAGGATCACGAAGCCCTGGCCATCGATGACGCGGGCCGCGAGCGGCGGGGGGCCTTCGGCGGGACCGACGGAGACGAGGCGATCGCCGGCGATGGTCATACGGCCATTCGCGATCTCGGGCTGATCGGGGTCGGAGGTCAGGATATGCGCGCCCTCGATCAGGAAATCTACGGTGGTTCCTACATCGGTCATCAGAGGTTCGCTCCCTCTGGCAAGAGATGGCGCAGGAACCGGCGCGTTGCCTCCTCGCGCGGGGCGGTGAAAATCTCGGCCGGCGCACCTTCCTCTAGGATCATGCCGCCTTCCATGAAGATAACCCGGTCCGCCGCATCGGCGGCGAAGCGCATCTCATGGGTCACGATCATCATGGTCATACCGCCATCCGATAGCGCGCGCATGACATCGAGCACCTCCTGCACGAGTTCGGGGTCGAGTGCCGAGGTCGGCTCGTCGAAGAGCATGATCTCGGGTTCCATCGCAAGCGCGCGGGCGATGGCGACGCGCTGCTGCTGCCCACCCGAAAGCTCGGACGGCCGTTTGTCCATGTGATCGGCAAGCTTCACCCGCACGAGCTTGCGCTCGGCTAGCTTACGCGCTGCGGTGCGCGACAGGCCGCGAACCTTTTCGGGGCCGATGCTCACGTTCTGGCGGGCGGTCAGGTGCGGAAAGAGGTTGAAGCGCTGGAAGACGAAGCCGAATTTTCGGCGCTGTTTCGCGATGGCCGCCTCGCTGTCGACGCGCCATGCACCGGTGGGACCGTCGAACGCGCCGCCGATGGTCTCACCATCGATCCAGACCGTGCCGCCGCTCGGCTCCTCCAACCGGTTCAGGCATCGCAGAAGCGTCGTTTTGCCCGAACCGGACGCGCCTATCAGCACCACCGTCTCCCCACGGGCGATGTCGAGATCGACGCCCCGCAGCACGGTGGTGTCGCCGAAGCGCTTCTCGAGGCCCTTGATGCGGAGCAGCGGGAAGGCACTCACCATGCGGGCAGCCTCCGTTCGATCCTGCGCGACAGCCAGCTCAACAGCTTGATCAGCACGTAGTAGTAGAGTGCGAGCAGCGTGTAGATCTCGAAGGGCACAAAGTGGATTGAGATGATCGACTGACCCGCGCGGGTGAGTTCGTAGACCGAGATCACCGAGAGTAGCGACGAGTTCTTGACGAGGCTGATCATCTCGTTGGTCAGCGGCGGGACCATCTGGCGATAGGCTTGGGGCAGCAGGATCCAGAACAGGATCTGCCCGCGCCGCATGCCGATTGACCGCGCGGCCTCGGCCTGGCCCTTCTCGATGGCGCCCACCCCGCCACGCACCACCTCGGCCACGAAGGCGGCGGCGTTGAGCGAGAGAGCGAGAACGCCTGCCCAGAACTCGTCGAGCCGAATGCCGATTACCGGCAGGGCGAAGAAGACGAGGAAGATCTGGATCAGGAGTGGCGTGCCGCGGATGAAGTCGACATAGGCCGAGACCAGCCCGCGGAGGATGCGGCTGTCGGATAGCAGCATCAGCCCGAAGAGCATGCCCAGCACGAGGCCTAAGACGGCGGATAGCGCGGAGACTTCGAGGGTTACGAGCGCGCCTTCGAAGAGAAGCGGGATCGCCTTCTCGATGATCTGCCAATCGATGTTCATGGAAGAACCGTTTTGGGGCCGGCGCCCATGGCCGGCCCCTCCCTTTCTCTAGCGTCAGGAGTACTCGGGGCCGTCAGGCGAAGGACGGTATCTCGTCGGCGAGGTCCATTTTGAACCCGAACCACTTCTCCTGGAGCGCGTAGATCTCGCCGTTGTCCTTGAGACGGGTGAGCTCTTCGTCAAGGAAGGAGACGAGCTCGGTGTCCTCCATGCGCGCGGCGAGCCCGGCCCAGTTCGGCTTGCCGACCGGGCGGACCAGCGCGTAGGCGCCGGGGCGGTCCTTCATCACCTGACCGAGTGTCGGCAGGGTGTTGAGCACCCCGTCCACTGAGCCCTGCGAGAGGGCGAGATAGGCGGCAGGATGGTCGTCGTAGATCTTCACGTCGTCGAAGCCTGCGCCTGCGGCGGCGGTGATTTCCGCGGACAGGTCATCCTTCATGCTCTCACCAGGTGAGCCCAGCTTCACGCCCAGCACCTTGCCGGACATGTCGTTGATGGAGGTCATCTTGCCCTCGTCCTCGGAGCGGATGAGGAGCGCCTGGCTCGCCTCGGCATAGGGGATCGAGAAGGCGACCTTCTCGAGACGCTCCTTGCGGTAGCTCATCGAGGACATAATGATGTCGAAGCGGCCGGCATAGAGCGCAGGGATGATGCCCGACCATTGAGTGTCGATGAACTCGGGCTCCACGCCGAGCGTCGCGCACATTACCGCTGCAAGGTCGACGTCATAGCCGACGATCTCCCCGCCTTCGCGGAAGGTGAAAGGCGGATAGGTGGCCTCGCATCCGATGCGCAGGACACCGTCTGATTTGATCTTGGCGAAGGTGGTCTCGGCGAATGCCGGGCGGGCGATGAACGGCATTGCGAAGCCGGCGACGCCGGCTGTCGCTAGGAGACGGCGTCGGGTGACGTTGTTGTCTGTCATTGTCGTTCCCTTCTGGCTGTGGTGGTCTGCCGTCTGTCTCGAAGCAAACGCCATGCCAGAATTTATGTATTCCAGATCAATTGCTTAGTTCTAATGGCATGCCATTTGCCCGTTTTCTGAGCGGCGCTGCCCGAACACGCGCCATCACGGAAAGCGGGCTGGGAGGATTGCGGGGTCGACGATCTCTGCGTGACAGCGCGTAACGATGCGACGATATGCTGGCATCATTGCTTCGATTTCCGCCTCGGCGGCGGCAAGGGAGGGCTCGATCTCGGCATGAGCCTCGGCGATTTCGGCCAGGATCGCTGCCTCATCGATACGCGTGAGCCGACCATCCACCATGACGATCTCGCCGTCCACGATCAGCCGGTCCAACGACGCGCCTGTTTCGCCATAGACGAGCTGTCGAAGCGGGTCGTTGAGCGGCACGAAGGGAATGCTGTCCAGCCGCCAGAGGGCGAGATCAGCGCGCATCCCCGGCGCGATCCGGCCGAGACGATCACCCTGCCCGAGGGCTTGGGCGCCCCCGGTCGTCGCGGCGGCAAAGGCCTTCTCAGCGTCGATCCAGCGGTCGGGATCGTCGCCACGCAGTTTCTGGACGAGGGCCGTCGAGGCGACGGCGCGCAGCATGTCCACCGTGTCGATCGAGCCGCAGCCATCGGTGCCGAGGCTGACATTTACGCCGGCGTCCAGCATGGCGCGCATCGGCATCAAGCCCGAGCCGAGCTTCATGTTGCTGTTCGGATTGTGCTGAACCGACGCGCCGGAGGCCGCGATCAGGCGAATGTCCTCGGGCGTCACCCAGACCGCGTGAATGAGCGAGGTCGCGGGCTTCAGGAAGCCAAGATCGTAAAGATGCGCGAACATCGAGCGGCCGTAGAACCGCTTTGCCGTCACTGCCTGCAGTCGCGTCTCCTGCACGTGGATGATCACCGGCAACGCCAACTCGTCTGCCATGGCACGCACCTGCCTTAGGAAACCGTCGGTGCATCGTTGCGGGGCGCTCGGCGCGGCAAGGATGGCGACACGCGTCTCACGAGGATGGCGCTCGATTGCCTTCGCGCGCACGAAGTCCAGCACTTCCGACGGCGGCGTCGCCGTCACTGCCGAGAGGCGCTCCAGCAGATCCTCCGGAAACTCGTCCTCGACGAATGGGAGCGCGCGGAAGAAGGGGCGGTCGAAGAGCGTCGGGCCGACAAGGGCGCGGATACCGACGTCCTCATATGCCTGCAACGCCGCGTCGACGTGATCTGAGATCAGCACGGGGCTGACATTGAGGTCGTCGATAATCGTGGTGGTGCCCGAGCGCAGCGCCTGGATCGCGCCGACCATGGTGCGCAGATAGACCTGCCGTGCGCTCAGCGGGATGGGGGAGAGCGGGCGCACATAGTTCATCCAGAGTTCGAGCGGCAGCCGGTCGTAGCGCCCCTTGTGATAGTGCTCATGGCTGTGGTGATGGCCGTTGATCAGGCCTGGCGTGACCAGCCGACCGGACGCAGAGATGGGCTGGCCGCGGGGTACACCCTGCTCCGCAGGTCGGATCTCCGCGATCGCCCCTTCGACGATTTCGATATCCACCTGGCCACCCGGCGCCACGCTGTCCGGCGGGGCAATCATCAGCGCGTCGGTCAGTGTCAGCCGGGTCATGGGCAGGTCTCCGGAGGACCGGGGCGCGTTCTTGGGGAGTGCGCGCCCCGGCCCGTGACAGGATCAGATCAGCGCCTCAGTTGAGATTGTCGTAGACGGCTTTCAGCTGCGCCTGCTCCTCTGCCATCAGCGCCCCGAATTCCTCTGCGCCGAGGAAGTCCACGCGACTGTTGATGCGCCCGATCAGGCGCAGGAAACCCTCGTCCTTCACCAGCTGCTCGAAGCCCGAGGACAGCTTGGCGACCACCTCGTCGGTCGTGCCGGCCGGCACCAGCACACCGCGCCAGAAGTGGAAGATGATCTCTTCGCCCAGCTCGCCGCAGGTCGGCACATCGGGCAAGCTCTCCCAGCGCTCGAAATCGGTCGTGCAGATTCCCTTAAGCGTGCCCGCCTTGATGTGCTCACCCACCACCGATGGCGCACCGGCATAGGCCATGGTCTCGCCCCCCAGCAGCTTCTGCACCGCTGGGCCGCCGCCGCCATAGACGATGCCCTTCATGTCGGTCTCGGTGTTCAGCTTCAGAAGCTCGAAGACAGTGTAGGTGAAGCCGTTCACGTTGTCGCTCGAGTAGACGAGGCCGCCCGGGTTCTCCTTTGCGTAGGCGATCATCGATGTGAGGTCCTCGAAGGGCGCGTCCGCGCGGGCGACGAAGACGGCCGGCGAGTAGTTGATGCGCGCGACCGGGATGAAATCCTCGGTGGTGTAGGGCAGGTCTTCGACCTGTGGGCGGAGCGAGTTGATGGTCGGATCGCCGAAGAGCACCGTGTAGCCATCGGCACCGGATTTCGAGACCTCGGTCGCACCCACCGCGCCGCCGCCACCCGAGCGGATGACCGAGATCATCGGTTGGCCGAAATAGGGCTCAGCAACCGTGGTGATGATGCCCGCATGCAGCGAATGCGAGCCGCCCGGCGGATAGGGCGTCACAAAGGTGATGGGCTTCTCGGGGAACTCCGCCGCAGATGCGAGGGTTGCGGTTGCCGCGAGCATGAGTGCCGCACCGAGGGCGAGGGTGGTCTTCCGTCGACTAGTCATCGTTCAGGCTCCCTGTTGCTTGGTTGGGGGTCGTGCGGTCGAAAGGCTCCGCCAGCCGAGAAAGCCGATGATCCCCGCGATGATGGCGAGGAGCGTGGCGGCGATCGGTTCGGTGACGAAGATAAGAAGGCTGCCGTCGGAGAGCGTCAGCGACTGGCGAAGCGCGTTCTCCAGCCCCGGCGTCAGCAGCATCGCAATAACGAGCGGCGGGATCGGGAAGTTGGCCTTGCGCATCGCATAGCCGAGCACCGCGCCCGCCAGCATGATCCACCAGTCGAAGACGGCGTTATTGACCGCGAACGCGCCCGCAAAACAGAGCGCGATGACCGAGGGGTAGAGGATGCCTGGCTGGATTGCCGTGATGTGCCGGAGGTAGCGGATCGCGCCGAGGCCGAAGACCAGAAGCATCACGTTGGTGACGAGCAGGATCGCGAAGAAGCCGTAGAGCACGGGGCCATGCTGCTCAAAGAGGAGCGGCCCGGGCAGCAGTCCCTGCGCCATAAAGGCACCCAACAGGACGGCCGTGATCGTGTCGCCCGGGATGCCAAAGACCATCATGGGGATCAGGGCCGCTGGGCAAACGGCGTTGTTGCCCGCTTCCGCGGCGGCGACACCCTCGAGAGAGCCTCTGCCGTACGCCTCAGGCGCTTTGCTCCGCCGCTTGGCCACGCCATAGGCGAGCCAACACGATATCTCCGCACCGAGCCCGGGCAGCGCGCCGAGAAAGGCGCCGATGCCCGAGGAGCGCAGGATCGTCGGAGTTGCCGCGCGCAGCTCGGCGCAGGTGATACCCTCGGCCGACATCTCGACCTTTACCTGCGCCAGTTTCTCGCGACCCAGGCGCTCGGCCTGCACAAGGATCTCGGAGAGTGCGAACATCCCGATCAGGAGCGGCACCAGCGAGATACCACCCCAAAGGTCGATCACTCCGAAGGTGAGCCGCGAGGCGCCGGACATCGGATCGAGACCGACGCAGGCGAGGAGCACGCCGAGCGCCACGGCGAAGGCGCCCTTGGCGGCGGAGGAGCCGGACACGCCGGCAATCATCACCAGTGCGAAGAGGTAGAGCATCGCAAAGTCTGGCGAGCCGAAGCCGATGGCTACCGAGGCGAGAGGGGCGGCGACGAAGATCAGTACGAGCGTCGCCAGCAGGTCGGCCACCACGGAAGCGACGAGGCTCATTTCCAGTGCCTTGCGCCCGAAACCCTTGCGGGCCAGCGCCGCTCCGTCGATCGCCGTGGCGGCTGCGGCAGCGGTTCCGGGCGTATTGATGGTGATCGCGGGGATCGAGCCGCCATAGATCGCGCCCTTGTAGATCCCGAGCAGGAACGGGATCCCGACGCTCACATCCATGAAGAAGGTGAAGGGGGCGAGCACCGCCACGGCCATCGTCGCCGTCAGGCCCGGGAGGGCGCCGACGACGATGCCGGCCGCGAGCCCCGCCAGCGCCGCCGCAAGCGCCATCGGATCGGCGAGGACGGATAGGCCATGCTGTACGGCCTCGATGTGCATCAGAAGACCAGGCCATCGGGAAAGCGAACGAGCAGCACTCGCTCGAAGAGCAGGTGCACCGCAAGCGGGACGGCGGCGGCGGTGGGGAGGAGCAGACGCAAATCGCACAGGCCGAAGACCGGCGGCAAGACGAGCAGCCCGAGGACGAGGGTTTCGAGGAAGCCGATCCAACCGATCAGCAAGACCATCACGAAGACGGCAAGCAGGACGAGAGGCGGTCGCAACCCCGGGCTTTGCAGCGCCGCCGCCGCAGGGGCTGACAGGCTCCGGGTCGCGATGGCAAGCGATGCGAGCGTGAGCGCGATGGCACCGCAAGCTGGGAAGAATGCCGGAGAGGTCATGTCGCCAAGCGCCTCGATCCCTGCGCCGCGGCTGCCGCCGAAGAGTGAGATCGCTGCAGCCAGGGCAGTGCCGAGGCCAAGCAGGCAGAACAGCAGGTCGGCGAGGCGGGCAGGCATGGCGTCTCCGTCGGCACTCGTCGCACCACGCAAAGCAAATGGCATGCCATTTGGTCAGCTTAGGGCTAGCGTAGATTTATCTTCGCCAAAGCAATGACTTGCTCAGCTTCCGAAGAACGGAAGCTGTCCACCGTAATGGAATGCCATTTTCGCAAGCAGCCGCCGCCTCCGCGTTGTGCAGTGCGGCCTGAGGCCGCGTGGTGCGCGTCGAGCTCAGTCGGCCTGCCACTCGGCGAGGCCAGCCGCCTTCCGCCAGTGCGCGGCGATCTCTGCACGTGTCGCGATCCAGGCGCTGCCTCGCACGGCGAGACCATCGAGGAGCTGCGCAAGCCCGCCGATGCGTCCCGGTCGGCCGATGATCCGTTGGTGCAACCCGACGGACATCATGCGCGGGGCGCGCTGCCCTTCCTCCGCCAGCCAGTCGAAGGCGGCGAGGCAGTAGGTCGCGAAGTCCTCGCCCTGGACGAAGGCGCCACCGGGACCGAAGCGCATGTCGTTCGTGTCGAAGGCGTAGGGCAGGACGACATGGCTCCGCCCCGCGACGGTTTCGACCCGCGGCATGTCATCGTCATAGGCATCGCTGTCATAGGCGAAGCCGCCATGCTCGACGAGCAGGCGCCGCGTTGCCGGCGTCGCGGCCGAGCGGGTGTGCCAGCCGACAGGAGGGCGGCCAGCGGCCTCAGCGATTGCGGCGTGGGTACGCGCGATCACGGCGCGCTCGGTCGCCTCGCCCATGCCCGCGTGACGTTCCCAGCGCCAACCGTGGCAGGCGATCTCATGGCCTGCCCCGGCCGCCTCGGCGATCAGCCAGGGCGTGCGCTCGGCGGACCGGCCACAGACCGAGAGGGTCATCGGCGCACCGTGCCGCGCGAAGAGCTCGGCGATACGCGGCCAGCCCGCACGCGGTCCGTAGCCGAAATGGCTCTCGAGACAGGGGTCCGGCAAGGCTCCCACATCGTCGATCGCCTCATAGATCAGCTCATTGCGGTCGTCCCCATCGGCCACCGAAAGCTCGGCGCCCTCCTCGATGTTCAGGACGAAGGAGACCGCGACGCGCGCGCCTTCGGGCCATCGGAGCGCAAGGGGCGGCGGGGCGCGGAAGACCCTTCGGTCATCGCTCACGCCGCGTAGCCTGCCGGGCGGCCGCGGGCGAGGTGGGTGCCTGTGGCCTCGGCGACCATCTCACCGTCGCGGCAGACGACGCGACCGCGGAGCATGGTCATGACCGGCCAGCCGGTGACCTCGAAACCCTCGTAAGGCGTGTAGTCCGCACCGTGGTGCAGCGCTTCCTGTCGGATGGTCTCACGGCGCTCGGGATCCCAGAGCACGATGTCGGCATCGGAACCGACGGCGATGGTGCCCTTTCGAGGATAGAGACCATAGATCTTGGCGTGGTTGGTCGCCGTGAGGCGCGCGAAGTCGTTGAGGCCGATCCGGCCCTTCGACACCCCTTCCGAGAAGAGGATCGGCAGCCGTGTCTCGATGCCGGGGATCCCGTTCGGGATGTAGCGAAAGCTCTTGAGGCCACCGGGATGCTGCTTGCCCGCGGGGTCGGCATAGCGGAACGGGCAGTGGTCGGAGCTGAAGACGTCGAAGACGCCCGTGGTGATACCCTCCCAGCAGGCCACCTGGCTCTCGGTATCGCGTGGGGGAGGCGAGCAGACCTGCTTCGCCCCATCGAAGCCCTCGGTGTCTAGATCGTCCGCCGTCAGCACGAGATATTGCGGACAGGTCTCGCCCATCACGCGCAGGCCGCGCTGGCGGGCGCGGCGGATCTCCTCCATGGCGTCGCGGTTGGAGACGTGGACGATCATCACCGGGACATCCGCGATCTCGGCCAGCGAGATCGCGCGATGCGTCGCCTCGCGCTCGACCGGGATTGGCCGCGTGCGCGCATGCATGACGGGCATCGTCTCGCCAGCACTCTCCGCCCTGTCGCGAAGCCACTCGATGGCGTCATCGTTCTCGGCATGAACTAGGGTCAGCACCCCCGCCTCGCGCGCCGCACCGAAGACCTCTAGGATCTCGCGGTCGCTGAGCTTCATGTCGGGATAGGTCATGAAGACTTTGGCGGAGGTGTAGCCGTCGGCAGCCAGAGCCGGCAGCTCCTGGCCCAGCACCTGCGCCGTGGGGTCGGCGATAATCAGATGGAAGCTCACATCCACATGGCATTGCCCGTCAGCCAGACCGTGATACCAGCTCAGCGCCTCGCGCAGCGTCCGCCCGCGTTGCTGGAGACAAAAGGGCATGACCGTCGTGTTGCCACCGAAGGCCGCGGCACGGGTGGCGCTATCGAAGTCATCGGCCATCTCGATCCCCGGTCCGGAGGGTTGGGAGATGTGCACGTGGCTGTCGATGCCGCCCGGGAGCACCAGACGGCCGCTCGCGTCGATCGTCTCCGCGCCCTGCAGTCCTTGACCGAGGGCCGCGATCCGCCCGTCGACGACGCCGATATCCGCCCGATAGGTATCCGCAGCGGTGACGACGGTCCCACCGGCAATGACGGTGTCGAACCGGTTCATGCGACCTCGGCGAAAAGCCGCCCCCAGCCGGTGACGCCATTCGGGCTCACACCAGTCTGTCGCAGTGCCGCCCAGACGGCGGTCGCGACCGTGTCGTAGACGGGAATGCCGGTCTCAGCCTCGATAATGGCGGCGACCTCCGCGCCGCGCATATTGGTGCAAAAGACCGCGATCGCGTCAGGTTTCGCGCCGGCCACCTCGCGGCAGAGCTCGGCGATCTGATGCGTGGTGAAGCGCGAAAAGGCGAAGTTCTCCGAGGTCTGCATGTGCCGTTCGGCCACGCAGTCGAAACCGCTCGCCGCGTAATTGGCGATGATCTTCGATTGAACGCCGTCGATGTAAGGCGTCACCAACCCGAAGGTCTTCACGCCGGTCGCATCGAAGATCTCGTTGAGCGCCAGCACAGAGGAGCATGCGGCCACGCCGGTTCGGGCCTCGATCGCTGAACAGAGCTCACGGTCACGCTCGAAGCCCAGCCAGCCAGCGGAAGTGCCGTTCCAGCAGATCGAACCCACATGGGCATCCGCCAGCAGCTCGGCCGCGGCCAGCATTGGCTCCATGTCGAACTGGCCGAGCGCGCTGTCCGACAGCGAGATCTCGGTCACGCGAAACCGGCCGAAATGGGCGCTGACGCGCGGCAAGCCGCTCAGAATGCTGGCCGTCACGGGCTCTAGTACGGTGTTGGAGGATGGGGTGAGCATCCCGATCAGTGTTCGGTCGTCCCGCTGGGCCATGCTGCTGGTCTCCTCGCTAGGGCGCTAGGTCGTGGTCGCGCGTTGCTAATCAAATTGCATGCCATTTCCAGAAGCCTCTGAAAACGCTGTGTAACGCGTATCCTGGCTTTATGAATCATGACCGGTGTGGTGGCCTGGCAGGCATGGCCTGATTAAGTCTTAGCCAGCGGGGCACACAATGGTCCTCTGCTCGTCAGGGTATCGCTACACCGTCGGCTGCGTCTTCGGCACGGTCGATGACGCCGGCCACCGCTTCGCCTGTGCGCAACAGGTGTCGCCGCCAGATGCGGCCGGCGGCAACTCCGTCGCGCACGCGCAGCGCCGCCATCAGCGCGTCATGCTCGCCCATCGCTTCCGCTAGCCGCTGCGGCTCCATTATCGCTGCGTAGCGGCCGCGCATGGCGCGCAGCATCAAGCGCGCATGTGTCTCCGAGAGGTGGGGGTTCGCCGCCGCGGCCAGCACGACTTCGTGGATCTCGCTGTTCAGCGTGAAATAGGCATCACGCTCGCCCGCCCTGAAGTGTCCCAGCATCCGCGCGTGCATGTCCTCGAGTGTCTCCATCGCACGCGCCCCGATGCGTTCCGCTGCGAGCGACGCTGCGGTAGCCTCGATGCCGGCGAGAACCTCGAAGAGATGCCGTGCATCGGCCGAGCCAAGCGGCGCGACCCGCGCGCCACGGTTGCGGTGGATCTCGATCAGACCATCGATCTCCAGGAGCTTCAGAGCCTCGCGGAGCGGGGTCCGTGACACGGCGAGTTCGGCGCAGAGCTTCCGCTCGACGATCCGCTCATCGGGGGCAAGGGCACCCCGAACAATGCGATCGCGGAGTATGTCGGCGAGACGGGCGGCCATGGCCACCTCTCGATCGCCCGACTGCATCGCACCTGTGGTGCGCGGTGCTCGGCTGGCTCCTAGATCAGTTCGAGCGCCGCGTCCCTTCGGTGGCGATCCCTTCGCTTTCTTATCGTTGACAGGCCGAGGCGTGTTCATCCCGCGTGCGCCCACGCCCGTCGCACCGCCACAGCGACTGCTGCTGCAACAGGCGAGATGACGGGCACCCTGAGACGCCGGGCCAGCAATGGAACGGTGCCGGCGAGTGGCCCGCCGCCCACGATGATGACTTCGGCGCCGTCCTCGCACGCTGCAGCAGCGCCAGCATCGGCAAGAGCATCGACCAAGGCTGCACCGTCCGCAACGAGGGCTGATGGATCGCCCGACGTGACCCGAACCGATACCAGTCGTTCTGCATGGCCGTGCTGAAGCGCCAATGCTTCGATCCTCGGGCAGAGGTCGCGCATCGTGGTCACCACGCCAAACCGGCCCGACATGTGTCCAGCGGCAATCTCGAACGAAGCCTCCGCAAGGCCAACAACGGGGACCGGCAGCCTATCGGCCAGTGCATCGCGCCCAGGATCGCCGAAAGCCGAGACAATGACGGCATCAGCGCACTTCAGCTCATCGATCAACGCCAGCACAGCGGCATCAGCCTCGTCATACTGCGCTGCGCTGGTAATCAGAGGGGCGCCAAACCTTGCCGTTATCCCGGTTACCTGGACGTCAGTTGGCGCCTCGGCATTGGCCAGGGCCACCATGTCGTCAGTGAACGCCTGGGTAGTGTTCGGGTTTATCAGGACGATGCGCATGCCCGATCCATACGGCGGCCATGCTCAGTTCGGAAGCGCGATCAGCGGATGAAGATGCATCAACCGGATAGGCTCAACGAATGACAGCGCTGAAGGAAGTGTCGGTCGTCGCCACGCCGCGCCCTTCTTCGCCGTCCTGGGCGTGCCCCTTTGCAATGCGATTGCTGCGGGGCGGCTTAGTCGTCGCTTAAATTCTCCGAAGTGAATAGGATCGCCGATCATGGGACGTCGGTAAGTGGTGCAGGGCGCTGTTCGAAGAGTTCAATCTCGAGGATCATGTGCCGGGGGTCTACCTGCTGTGCTCGATCCACCTCTCGCTTTTCATCCGCATCATCACCTTCGGCGACACGCAGGGCATCCGGTCCTAGCGACGCAGGTGTCATGGTGAGACTTGCTGCGCCATCGGTTCCAGCAGCGTGGTCCAACGCAGCTCATTGTGTCGCAGAGCTGGTTCCGCCGGCTCGATTTCATCGAGCCGATACCGGATCACTCGATCTCTTCCAACAACCTTCACGGGCGCTTCCGCGACAGCTTCCTGTACCGGAAGGTGCCCGAAGATGTCGTTGCCCGGCGCATCGCTTTCGCTGTGGTAGGCGGGAAGAACGCCGAAATGGATGCGAGCCTGATCCGCGCCGAGGCCACCAAGCTGGAGTCGACCGCCAAAGGGGACCAGTACCCCAAGACGATCAACCCGGAGATCGCCTGGCGAGCGGTGTTAGCGTCCGAGGAGGAGGTGGAATTTCCGTCTGCGCTGGCGGTGTAATCGGGGTGGCCATCGAGGTGTACGGTCAGGGGTGGAGTTTTCCCGCTTCAACCCGTCACCGAAGGAACCGCCGATGACCAAGACCACCATGA
>JBCBYV010000046.1:0-22444 GCA_039815685.1 Pseudomonadota bacterium
CCCAAACCCCAAACACCAAACCCCAAACCCCAAAACCCATGGTATTTATTTAAACTGGTTAATAATTTTTTGTGGGAAAAAAAAACCGACAATAGACTTAAAAACCAAGGTGGCCTCCGACGACCCAAGTCAACTATTAATCCATTTTACCGGAAATATCTTCAAAATTGACAAAAACCTGGGCCTTGTTCCCACCAAAAAACCCAAAAAGAACCCAAAACCCCCCGAAATTGCAAATCGCAAGCATCTCTCAGAACTGCGCGACCTCGAAAACGAGCTGGAAGAGCAGACCAGACGCCTCGCGCAAATCAAAGAGCAACACAGAGCCAAGAAAAAAATCTACTTGCTGGACCAATTCAAATACGAAAAAGTGAAGGGGAAGCTGATCGACGTGCTACGCGAGTACGAGGAAACCGTAAACGCACACTCCTAGCGGGCGTCATGCTGAGCGCTGCCGGCATCGACCTCTTCTACGGCTCGGCGCAGGCATTGCGCGGGGTGGGGCTGGAGGCGGCCGCGGGGCAGGTCGCCTGCATCCTCGGGCGCAACGGGGTGGGCAAGACCAGCCTCATCCGCGCGCTCGTCGGCCAGCAGCCGGTGGCTAAGGGCCGGGTCACGCTCGATGGGCAGGACATCACGCGCATGAGCTCGGCGGACCGGGCGCGACGGGGCATCGCGCTCGTGCCGCAGGGCCGCGAGATCTTCCCGCTGCTCACCGTGAGGGAGAACCTGGAGACAGGCTTTGCCGGTCTCTCCCGTGAGCAGCGCAAAGTGCCGGACGAGGTCTTCGAGCTCTTTCCCGTCCTTCACAGCATGCTCAAGCGTCGCGGCGGGGACCTCTCTGGCGGGCAGCAGCAGCAGCTCGCCATCGGCCGCGCCCTCGTCACGCGCCCGCGCGTCCTCCTCCTCGACGAGCCAACCGAGGGTATCCAGCCATCGATCATCAAGGATATCGGCCAGGCCATCCGCTACTTGCGCGGCAAGGGGGACATGGCGATCGTGCTCGTGGAACAGTACTTCGAGTTTGCCCGCGACCTCGCCGACCATGTCACGGTCATGGACCGGGGTGAGGTGGTGATCTCGACCCCCGGTGCGGAGATGGACGAGGATGATGTTAGACGCCGCCTCTCGGTCTGACGCCTTGGTGGTCCCGCGTCAGCCGAGGGCCGAGGGCAGCATCCGCCTTGCCGTGAAGCACGCCGAGGGCCGCACGCGCCTCGACCGGCTCCGCCACCAGGGCTCGGCCAAGTGCCTCCTGCCACGCCTGCCGGACAATCACGACGGCCGGGTCGAGGGCGTGATCGTCAACACCGCGGGCGGCATCACCGGGGGCGACCGGTTCGACTGGGTGGCGGAGGCGGGACCCGGCACGCGCCTTACCCTCACCACGCAGGCCGCCGAACGGGCCTATCGTGTCCAGCCGGGGGAGGTGGGGCACCTCGCGACCCGCCTCACCCTGCGAGAGAAAGCCACCCTCGCCTGGCTGCCGCAGGAGACCATCCTCTACGATCGCGGATCGCTCGAGCGGCGGCTCGAGGTCGATATGCACCCCTCGGCCACGCTCCTCGCCCTAGAGCCGCTCATCCTCGGACGGCAGGCGATGGGCGAGACCGTCGAGAATGCGCGGCTCATCGACCGCTGGGCCATCCGGCGGGATGGCCACCTCGTCTTCGCCGACACGTTGCGGCTCGAGGGGCCGGTGGCGGAGATCGCGGCCCGTCCGGCCTGCTTCGGCCCGCACCGGGCCGCGACTTCCCTCCTCCTCGTCAGCCCGAATGCCGAGGATCGCCTCGCTGCCGCTCGCGGCGCGCTGCCCACACTGCCGGCGGAGGGCGGTGCCAGCGCCTGGAACGGCCTTCTTGCCGCCCGGCTCCTCGCGCCTACCGCCGCCGATCTCCGCCGCGCCTTGGTTTCCTTCCTGAACGGCCTCGCGATAACGCCGCTGCCGCGCGTGTGGCAGTGTTGACATGACCCTTCGTGAGGCCGTCCACTCGAGATGACTTCCGGCGTCCACGCACCCACCCCGGACGCCGCCGACCCAGGAGCTGACGCATGAACCTTTCCCCGCGCGAGAAGGAGAAGCTGCTGGTCTCCCTCGCCGCCATGGTCGCCCGCAGCCGGCTCGAGCGCGGCGTGAAGCTCAATCACCCCGAGGCCATCGCCCTCATCACCGATTTCGTGGTCGAGGGCGCGCGCGACGGCCGCTCGGTCGCGGATCTCATGGAAGCCGGCGCCGGCGTCGTGACGCGCGGCCAGTGCATGACCGGCGTGCCTGAGATGATCCACGAGGTGCAGGTCGAGGCGACATTCCCGGACGGCACCAAGCTCGTCACCGTGCACGAACCCATCCGCTAGGAGGCGCCCATGATCCCCGGTGAAATCATTTGCGCGCCTGGCGAGCTCACCCTCAATGAGGGGCGGGAGAGCCTTGAGCTCGAAGTTGCGAACACCGGGGACCGGCCGGTGCAGGTCGGCAGCCACTACCATTTCTACGAGACGAACCCGGCCCTCGACTTCGAGCGAGAGAAGGCCCGCGGCATGCGTCTCGACATCGCCGCCGGCACCGCCGTGCGCTTCGAGCCCGGGCAGTCCCGCACCGTCCGCCTCGTCGCCTACGCCGGAGACCGCCGCGTCTTCGGCTTCAACCAGAAGATCGAGGGCCCGCTCTAGATCGGCCCCGGCGACCGCGCCTGAAAGGGGCCACGAATTCGAGGAGAAGAGCCATGTACCATGCTTGCGCGACTGTTCCCGCTCTAGAGTGCCTGCGCTTGCGACGTGTCCATCTCCGCGCGGCCGGGCGTGCCCGCATCTTGGCGCTGATCTGAGCGCCGCGCCGCCAGCGGGCCGACTTGGCCCGCCACCTTCGACCGGCCATGGGAGCAAGTTCATGCTCGAGAGCGACCCGATCGATGAAACGACGATGAGCCCGCGCGTCGCCGCGATCTTCGAGGAGATCCGTGCGACCCGCGGACAGGGCCACGTCAATAACTTCTGGCGACGGCTGGCACGGGACGAAGACCTGCTGGACGCCACCTGGTCCCGCATGCGAGCCGTGATGGTGGAAGAGAGCGGGGAAGGCCTCGACCATTTCACCAAGGAGCTGATCTACCTCGCCATCTCCATCGCCAATGGCTGCGTCTACTGCGTGCACTGTCACACCACCAGTGCCCGCCATCTGGGGATGACGGAGGCGCAATACGCGGATCTCCTCGACATCGCGGCGCTGGCCAGCCAGACGAATGCGCTTGCCACAGAACTTAAGGTGCCTGTGGACGAGCAGTATCTGGGGGACAGCGAGTGAGAGCGCCCGCCGGTCGGGAGCGATCGCGATGAGCGCGGGCTGGCTCGTGCTCCTCGTCGTTCTCGTCAATCTCGGCGTCGTGGCTTGCTTGGTCCGCTATGCCTGGGCGCGATCGGCTGAAGCCGGCGTCGCGGTTCTGTTTTCCCCCATCATCCTAGGCTCCTTCTGGGTCGGTGCGCAGGAGATCGGGATCAATCTCTTCGCGGCCCTGTTGCCGCTCGCCGTCGCTATCGGCGTCAGCCTCGGCTGGTGGCGAACGGCCGCCGTCGCTGGCCTCTGCATCCTGGTCCTGTTCAGCGATTACCTCCTCGCAGCCGACGCGTTCGGCGCCACGGGCCGGCTCATCCGCCATGTGTTGGTGTTCGGTGCGATGGCCGCGGCACCTGCGGCCCTGCTCTCCGCCACAACTGCCGCGATCATTGCCCGCCGCGCCCATCTCGAAAGGAGCTGGTGACATGCCGACCCCCATTTCGCGCGAGGCCTATGCCTCCATGTTCGGCCCCACGGTGGGGGACAAGGTCCGGCTCGCGGATACCGAGCTCTTCGTCGAGGTCGAGCGCGACCTCACCGGGCCCTATGGCGAGGAGGTGAAGTTTGGCGGCGGGAAGGTCATCCGCGACGGTATGGGGCAGTCGCAGATGACCCGGGCCGAAGGGGCGATGGACACGGTCATCACCAACGCCCTTGTCATCGACCACACCGGCGTCTTCAAGGCGGATATTGGGCTCCGCAACGGGCGCATCGCCGCCATCGGCAAGGCCGGCAACCCGGACACGCAACCGGACGTGACCATCCCGATCGGCCCCAGCACCGAGGCTATCGCGGGCGAGGGGCGCATCCTCACGGCCGGCGGGTTCGATGCGCATATCCACTTCATCTGCCCCCAGCAGATCGAGGATGCGCTCCACTCCGGCACTACCACGCTCCTCGGCGGCGGCACGGGTCCCGCGCACGGCACCCTCGCCACCACCTGCACGCCTGGCGCCTTCCATATCGGCCGTATGCTCCAGGCGCTCGACGCCTTCCCGATCAATTTCGGCCTCTCGGGCAAGGGCAACGCGTCGCGCCCGGAGCCGCTCGAGGAGATGGTCAAGGCGGGCGCCTGTGCCCTTAAGCTGCACGAGGACTGGGGTACGACCCCCGGCGCCATCGACACCTGCCTGCGCGTCGCGGACGACTGGGACGTTCAGGTGATGATCCACACCGACACGCTCAACGAGAGCGGGTTCGTCGAGAACACCATCGCCGCCATCAAGGGCCGAACGATCCACGCCTTCCACACCGAGGGCGCCGGCGGCGGCCACGCGCCGGACATCATCAAGGTCTGCGGGCTCGAACACGTCCTGCCCTCGAGCACCAACCCCACGCGCCCCTTCACGGTGAACACGGTGGACGAGCATCTCGACATGCTGATGGTCTGCCATCACCTCTCGAAATCGATCCCCGAGGACGTGGCCTTTGCCGAGAGCCGCATCCGGCGCGAGACCATCGCGGCCGAGGATATCCTCCACGACATGGGCGCCTTCAGCATCATCGCGTCGGACAGCCAGGCCATGGGCCGCGTCGGCGAGGTCATCATCCGAACCTGGCAGACCGCGCATAAGATGAAGGTGCAGCGCGGGCGCCTGCCCGAGGAGACCGGCGACAACGACAATTTCCGCGTCCGCCGCTACATCGCGAAATACACCATCAACCCGGCGGTCGCCCACGGGCTCGCAGACCAGATCGGCTCGGTCGAGGTCGGCAAGCGCGCGGATCTCTGCCTCTGGTCGCCCGCGATGTTCGGCGTGAAGCCCGAGATGGTGCTGGTCGGCGGCACCATCGTCTGCGCGCAGATGGGCGATCCGAACGCCTCGATCCCCACGCCCCAGCCCGTCTACTCGCGCCCCATGTTCGGCGCCTTCGGCCGGTCGGCCGAACGGGGAGCCGTGCATTTCGTGAGCGAGGCCAGCATCAACGAGAGCGTCCAGCGCGATCTGGGCCTCCAGAAGGACTGCATCGGCGTCTCGAACACCCGGAACATCGGCAAGAAGAACATGGTCCTCAACGACCACACGCCCGAGATCGAGGTCCATCCCGAAACCTACGAAGTCCGCGCCGACGGCGAACTCCTCACCTGCGAGCCAGCCACCGAGCTCCCAATGGCCCAGCGCTACTTCATGTACTAGTTGTTCGACCGTAGTGTAGATCGCCTTCCGGGGTCATCCCCGGGCTGGAGCGCGGACCTACCTGACGGGGTCACCGAAATTGCGTCTTCTCCGGGCTTGATCCGGCATTCCAGCGCCGCGGCGTGGATGCTTGGCTCAAGCCCAAGCATGACATGGGAGCATCACGAGAAAAGGCGCTCGAGACCTGACGATCCAAGGTACCGGGCATTGGGTTCTGGTGTTGAGTCCCTTGGTTTGGCGAGGGGATGACCGGATCGTTCGACTGGTTACGTAGGGTCGGACGCTGCGCTGGAGGTTGCCGCCCGCATCGTTCAGCCTGCTGCCGGAGACTGCGGTGCGACTGCCGATGCCGAACCGCACCCCGCCGACAATGCTGTCGGCGGATGACGTTCACAGCCGCCGGTGAGCTTCGATGTCAGAGCCTCGGGGCATCGCCGGTGGGCACGCGGATGCGCTTCGGGCCGGACGGGGGCTCGGGCTCCGCCTCGGCCGTCTCGCCGTCCTGCTCGGCCTCGGCGCTTTCGCTCTCGGGCGCGCTCTCGGTGTCGTCGCGCTCGGCGTCATCGTCTTCGCCGGGTCGCTGGAACTGCCCATCCGCGCGCTCTTCGCCGTCGCCATCCTCGGGGGCGGCATCCTCCTCGGGCGTCGCCTCGGCAGTCTCTTCGGTCTCTTCCTCCTCGGGCGGGCGCTCATACTCCTCGGCGGCCTCCCAGTCGTCGCCGCTGCCTGTCTGCACCGTCGTGAGGCGCCCGTTTCGAACGACACAGCGCACGTTCATCTCCACGCCGTCCGCCCGGGTGATCGAGGTGTATATGCGCTTGTTGTCCTCGTCGCGGCGGCGGAGGTCCAACTCGCCCACTTCCTCCGCGCCATAGGTGTCGCGAAGCTGGGTCTCGCACTCCTCGCGCAGGCCGTCATTCACGCGCGCGATCGCATCGGCACCGACCGACCGGAAGCGCTCGCCCGAGTTGTAGATGGTGCCCGGACGCCCGCTATCATAGGTCTGGCCCGCCCGCCCGCGCGGCCCGGAGCTGTCCTGGCGCCCCGAATAAGGCGCCGCTGCGCTGTCGCCGCCATAGATCGTGCCCGTCCGCCCTCTGGGTAGGCTCGTTTGCGCCTCGGCCGGCACCGGCGCGACCGTCCAGAAGGCAAAGGCCGAGGCCACAGCGAAGCTGACAAACGCATTTCGACGCATCACATGGTCGCGCGTTGCGGCGCGTTGAGCTGTCCGGAGCTCAGCCATCCTCGTCCCTCCCATATCCTTCGAAGAGCGGCCCACCCAACGCCGCCATCGCTTGAGCATAGCAGAGAGGGCGCCGCCTGTCGCGCGGTGCCGCCGGCCGCTCACGAAGACCCAATTCGCGTCGCCTGGACGCAACGCAGCCAGTGCGGGAACGCACCGGACATACGGCGCCCCTCACTCACTCTGCAGGCTTCGCGGCGGTGATGGCATAGTTGACGGAGAGATCGGTCTCGGAGATGCGCCACTCCCCGCTCAACGGATTGTAGACGAACCCGACTGCATCGCGCGGCACGAGCCCGGCCTTCGCGACCATCTCGGTCAGCTCTTCGGGCATGATGAACTTGTTCCAGTCATGCGTGCCCACGGGCAGCCAGCGGAGGAGGTACTCCGCCCCGACCTTGGCGAGAGCCAGCGCCTTCAGGCTGCGGCTGATGGTGCTCAGGACCATCACGCCCCCCGGCGCCAGCAGCGCGGCACAGCTCGCGATATAGCCGGCTGGGTCGGGTACGTGCTCGACGACCTCCATCGTGACGACCGCGTCGTATCGCAGCCCCTCGGCCACGAGATCCTCCGCCCGCGCCGCGCGATAAGCGATGTCGAGGCCCGATTGTTCGGCATGCAGCCGTGCGACCGCGATGTTCGCCTCCGCCGGGTCGACGCCCGTTACCGTCGCTCCCAGCCGCGCCATCGGCTCCGAAAGGAGGCCCCCGCCGCAACCGATATCGACGAGCGACAGCCCCTCGAACGGTCGCTTCGCCCTCGGATCCCGCCCATGGGCCGCAGCGATCGCCTCGACGGCGTAGCCGAGCCGGCAGGGCTGCATCATGTGAAGCGGGCGGAACTTGCCGTCCGCGTCCCACCATTCCGCCGCCATGGCTTCGAATTTCGCGACCTCCGCCGGGTCGACGCCTGCCTTCGCCGATTCCTCGCTCATCACGAACCTGCGCTCTGCTGTCCGGCCACGCTTTCGCCGGGTGCCATTGACCTAGCGCGCGAGATCGGCGCACACCAGAACGGTGCGGCGTCGCGGCGGGCGCGGGGCGCACAGGGGCGAAGCGCGAGGGAGCAGGCAGTTTGAACATTCGTTCACGCGGCACGGCCGATCCCCGCCTTCATCCGCTCATCGAGCCGCATACCCGCTTCCACCTCGCCGTCGGTGACGGGCATGAACTTTTCGTCGAGGTCTCGGGCCGGCGGGACGGGCCCAGCGTCGTCGTCCTGCATGGCGGCCCCGGCTCCGGCTCCTCGCCCTTCATGCGCCGCTTCTTCGATCCATCGCGCTATCGCATCGTCGTCTTCGATCAGCGCGGCGCCGGTCGCTCCCGCCCGCAGGGCAGCCTGCAGGCGAACACCACCTGGGATCTCGTCGACGATATCGAGGCCGTGCGCGACGCCATCGGCGTCGACCGCTGGCAGGTCTTCGGCGGCTCCTGGGGGTCGACGCTCGCACTCCTCTATGCCCAGAAGCACCCGGACAAGGTTTCGAGCCTCGTTCTCCGCGGCGTCTTCACCCTGACCTCGGCCGAGCTTGACTGGTTCTACGGCGGCGGCGCCGGCCGGTTCTTCCCCGACGCATGGGACGACTTCAAGGCGCCGATCCCGAAGGGCGAGCAAGACGACCTGATCGGCGCCTACTACAAGCGCCTCACCTCCGAGGACGAGGCGGAACAGACCCGCTTCGCTCGCCCCTGGGTCCGGTGGGAGAGCGCTACCGCAGCTCTCCGCCCGGTACCCTCGAGCTTCGTCGAGGCCGCCTATGCGCGTGCCTTTGCGCGGATCGAGAGCCACTATTTCCACCATCGCGGCTGGCTCGAGCGGGACGACCAGATCTTCGCCGACCTGCCGAAGATCGCCGACATCCCCGGCGTGATCGTGCAAGGTCGCTACGACATGATCTGCCCGCCCGCGACGGCCTATGCCCTCGCCGATGCCTGGCCCGCGGCGCAACTGCGGCTCGTCGACGATGCGGGCCACGCCCTCAGCGAGCCCTCCATCGCCACGGAACTCCTGCGCGCCACGGACCGCCTCGCCGACCCCGCGCGCTGATACGGGGCAGGAGCGCCGACCATCACCGGAAGACGCGCCGCCCCCGGAGTGAGCGCCCTCGCCGTATCCGCCCGCCCCTTCCCAGGCTGCCCGTCAGTTGCCGATCCCCCACCAAATCGGGACCGCCAGCACCCGTGCCGCATCTAAGCTTGACTGTTTCAGTCAGCTTTCTCACTGATTTGTGAACGATGCGATCGAAGACGCGTAGAGCGGTGGGGAGAGGCCGATGAGGCGGCGATTGTTGTGTTCGGCGAGTGCGCTCAGCCTCTTGATCGCGCAAGGCACGGCACTGGCCCAGACCGCCGAGGAGGCAGAGGCGCCGCCGCCGGATGCCATGATGGCCGACGAGCTTCTGGTCCTCGGCACCAAGATCGAGCGGTCCTTCCTCGACACTCCCACCAGCGTGGGCATCGTCACCTCTGAGGAGATCTCGGACTACTTCATCTTCGACACCTTCGAGAGCTTCAACCGCCTCGCAAACGTCCGGCGGCTCAATACCGATGGCGGCAACGACTCCTTCCAGGTCCGCGGCCTTAACGCCGACGGCATCGCGGATATCGCGAACACCGCCACCCTCGTCTCGCTGATCATCGACGGTGCCACCCAGAACCTCGAGGGCCTCCGCCGCGGCGCCCGCAGCACCTGGGACCTCGATCAGATCGAAGTTCTGCGCGGTCCCCAGTCCGGCCTCTATGGCCGCGCGGCCCTCGCCGGTGCCGTCGTCCTCACCTCCAAGGACCCGACCTTCGACTACGAGGCTGCGGCCAAGTTCAATGTCGGCACGACCGAGGCCGTGGGCGGCGCCTTCATGATCTCGGGGCCCATTCTCGAAGATCAGGTCGCCTTCCGCATCAGCGGTGAGCTGCAGACTGAAGAGACCGACATCACGATCACCGACCCGGTCAACGACTTCCTGGCCGAGGACGAGTTCCGGAACCTGCGCGGCAAGCTCTTGATCGAGCCCGATGCGCTACCCGACCTCAGCGCGCTCTTCACCATCAACTACGCCTTCGACCAGACGGCCAGCCGCTTCGTCTCCCAACCCTTCTTCGACCGGGAGTTTGATGAAAGCGGCGTGGGCTCGGAGGGGCGCGAGGCGGAGGTCACGAACTACATCGCCAACATCTCCTACGCGGCGACGGACGCGCTGACCGTCCGCTCGATCTCCTCCTTCATCGACACGGATCTCGAGATCTTCAGCCCCCCGGGCGCCGATGTCTTCGTGCGGGACGATACGCGCGACGGGAAGGACTTCACCCAGGACCTCGCCGTCGAGATCGAGGATCAGGACGGCACCGGCCTCTCCGGCGTCATCGGCGCGTTCTACGGCGATTTCGACCAGGAGATCGACACGGACATCCGCATCGACCTGCCCGCGCTCGGTGGCGGTGAGCCTTCCGGCGAACTCAGTCTCTTCCAACAGGGCACGAGCTCCAGCGAGACGCGGAGCTTCGCGCTCTACGCCGATCTTCGCTACAGCTTCTGGGGCCCATTCTCCTTCCTCGGCGGCCTCCGCTACCAGCGCGACAAGGTCAGCAACAGGGCGGAGACGACCACGCTCTTCGGTGGCGAGACCAGCTTCGATGTGGAGGCGGAGTTCAACGTCTTCCTGCCGAAGGTCGGGCTCTCCTACGACATCACGGACACGCAAACGGTCTCCGCCTTCGCATCGCGCGGCTACCGGCAGGGCTTCACCGAGAACATCGTTGGCACGGCTCTGCAGAACGACGTCGATCCCGAGTTCGTCTGGACCTACGAGCTCGCCTATCGCTACCAGTCCGAGGATGGCGGTCTGAGCTTCGGCGCGAACGCCTTCTTCAACGACTACAACGACCAGCAGATCGTCATCATCAATCCGGACTTCGCGCCGCTGACCAACACCTTCAACGCGGGCGACTCGCGCTCCTTCGGCCTCGAGGTCGAGGGACGCTACGAACCGCTCCCGGGCCTCAGCCTCTTCGGTTCCCTCGGCCTCATCAAGACCAACATCAACGATCTCGAGGACGAGATCTGCGCCCCCTCCGGTGGCAACTGCAGCGGCAACGAGTTCCCCGAGGCGCCAAGCGTGACCGCGGCCATCGGCGGCATCTATCGCCATCACAGCGGCTTCTTCGGCAGCGCGGAGGTCAACTACACCGGCAGCTACTTCACCAATGGCGACATCAACAACCTGCCCGAGCTCGAGATCGACAGCTTCTTCCTGATCAATGCCTCGGTCGGCTACGAGTTGGAGCATGTCCAGGCGCGGCTCTTCGTGCGCAATCTGCTGAACAATGACTACCTGACGAGCATTGACCGCTCGCTCACCCGCGCCTCGGTCGGAGAGGCCCGGACCGTGGGCGCGGAGCTCAACGTCCGGTTCTGATCTGCGAGACGCGGCTCAGTCGAGATCGCGGCGCACAGCGTCCTGATTGAGCAGGCGCCGCGTCTCGTCCATCCGGTCGAAGCTTGTGTCGAGCGTGAAATGCAGCTCCGGCGTCTGCTTCATCTCGAGCCGGGAACCGATCAGCTTGCGCAGCCGCCCCCGCGCGCCGGTCAGCGCATCGAGCGCCGCCTGCTCCCCACGCCCGCCCAGGGGCATCACATAGACGGTCGCCTGTCGCAGATCCGGCGAAAGCCGCGCCTCGCTCACCGTGATGGAATGGCCCTCCAGCGCCGGCTCGTGATGCTCGCCGCGCAAGAGAATGTCCGACAACGCCCGGCGCACCAGTTCGCCCGCGCGAAGCTGGCGCTGGCTCGGGCCTTCCGATGTGTTCCGATGCTTGCGCATGGGCATCCTCCAAACGAAACGGGCGGGAGCCGCGGCCCCCGCCCGATGTTCCGGGTGAGAGGGGCTCAGAGCGTCCGCTCGAGCTCCTGCGTCTCGAAGATCTCGATAACGTCGCCCTCGCGGATGTCCTCGTAGTTCTCGAAGGCCATGCCGCATTCCTGGCCCGCGCGGACCTCGTTCACCTCGTCCTTGAAGCGCTTCAGCGTCTTGAGCTTGCCCTCGTGAATGACGACGTTGTCGCGGAGGAGGCGCACACCGGCCGACCGGCGCGCGAGACCGTCCGTGACCTCGCAGCCCGCGACCTTGCCCACACCCGAGACCTTGAAGACCTGCTTGATGCCCGCATAGCCGAGATAGGTCTCCCGCACTTCCGGGCTGAGCAGGCCCGACGCCGCCTGCTTCACGTCATCCACCAGGTCGTAGATAATCGAGTAGTAGCGGATCTCGACACCTTTCTGGTTTGCGGCCTCCCGTGCCGGCGCATTGGCACGGACATTGAACCCGATGATCGGCGTCTTGGAGGCCTCGGCCAGCGTCACGTCCGATTCCGTGATCGCACCGACGCCGGAGTGCAGCACGCGCACGCGCACCTCCTCGTTGCCGACTTTCTCGAGCGCCTGGACGATCGCCTCGGCCGACCCCTGCACATCCGCCTTAACGACGATGGGAAGCTCGGAGACGTTCTCGTCCGCCTTGGCCTGGGCCAGAAGCTGATCGAGCGTCGTGCGCGCACCCTTCGCGGCCTGCGCTTCGCGCGACTTGCGCTGGCGGTAGTCCGCGATCTCGCGCGCCTTGGCCTCGTCCTCGACGACGTTCAGCGTGTCGCCGGCCTCCGGCGTGCCCTGCAGACCCAGCACCTCGACCGGAACCGCTGGCCCGGCCTCCGTGACCCGCTCGCCCTGATCGTTGACCAGCGCCCGGACACGGCCCCACTGCTCACCGACGACGAAGATGTCGCCCGTGCGGAGCGTGCCGCGCTGGACCAGCACCGTCGCCACCGGACCGCGGCCGACATCGAGCTTTGCCTCGATCACCGCACCCTCGGCCGGACGCTTCGGATTCGCCTTGAGCTCCAGGATCTCGGACTGCAGCGTGATGTTCTCGACCAGCGTGTCGAGGCCCTGACCGCTGATGGCCGAGACCTCCACGTCCAGCACATCACCGGACATCTCCTCCACGATCACCTCGTGCTGGAGAAGCTCTGTGCGCACCTTGTTCGCGTCCGCCTCCGGCCGGTCGATCTTGTTGATCGCCACGATCATCGGGACCTGCGCCGCCTTGGCGTGGTTGATGGCCTCGATGGTCTGCGGCATCACGCTGTCATCCGCCGCCACCACCAGGATCACGACATCCGTCACGTTGGCGCCGCGCGCCCTCATCGAGGTGAACGCAGCGTGGCCCGGCGTGTCGAGGAAGGTGATCTTCGAGCCGCCCTCCGTCGTGATCTGGTAGGCGCCGATATGCTGCGTGATCCCGCCCGCCTCGCCGGACACCACATTGGTCTTGCGGAGCGCGTCCAGAAGCGACGTCTTGCCGTGGTCAACATGGCCCATGATCGTCACGATCGGCGCGCGCGGGGCCAGATCCTCGTCCTTGTCCTCGCCGACGTTGATGACCTCCTCGACATCGGACTCCGAGACACGCTGCACCTTGTGCCCGAACTCCTCGATGATGAGCTCGGCCGTATCCTGATCGATGGACTGGTTTTGCGTCGCCATCATGCCGTTCTTCATCAGCGCCTTGATGACGTCGCCCACGCGCTCGGCCATGCGGTTGGCCAGCTCCTGCACCGTGATCGCCTCGGGTAGCTTGACGGTGCGCGTGACCTTCTCGCGCGCCTCCTGCCGGCCGCCCTTGCCCTTCGCGCGCTCCTGACGGCGGCGCATGGACGCCAGCGAACGCTGCCGCCCGCCCTCACCATCTTCGGAGAGCTTCGAGATCGTGAGCTTGCCCGAGCGGCGCTTTTCATCGCCCCGCCCGCGCGTCGGCGTGGGTCGCTTCGCCGCCCCACGACGGTCGTCGTCGCGGTCGGGACCGCGCCCGGGCGCACCACCGGGTGCCGGTGCGCCAGCCGGTTGAGCGGCCGGACGCGGGCGCGCCGCCTCGGCCCGCGCGGCTTCCGCCCGCTCGACGGTCTCGGCAGCCGCCGGATTCTTGGCCAGGATCTCGGCCTTCCGCGCTTCGGAGGCGGCAATACGCTTGCGCGCTTCCTCCTCGGCCCGACGCACGCGTGCCTCCTCGGGCGATAGCTCGGGCTCTTGGGCCGCCTCGGTCTCCGCCTTCGTTTTCGCGGCCTCAGCCTCGGCTGCCGCACGATCCGCCTCTGCCTTCTCGGCGGCGGCGCGCGCCTCCTCGTCTGCCTTGCGCTGGGCGTCTTCCTCGGCCTTGCGCTTGGCTTCTTCGGCAGCGCGCTTCTTGGCGGCTTCCTCCTCGGCCCGGCGGCGGACTTCCTCGTCCTTCTTGGCCTGCTTCAGCGCCTCGAGCCGGCGGGAATATTCCTCCTCCGACAGGGTGTTGAGCATCTTGCCCCGGCCACCGCTGCGCGCACCCTGGCGCTGCGGCGCATCCGCCCGGCCTGTTGCCGCACCCCGCGCGGCAGCACCGGCGGGTGCCGCCGCGCCGCGCGCCGCCGCACCCTGTGCCGTCGCCTGGCCTTCCCGCGGTTTCAGCGTCACGCGGCGCGCCTCGTCGCCACCAGCAGCGCCTGCGCCGGACGCACCTGTCCCGGCCGCGCCGCTGCCCGGCGTCAGGATGCGCTTGCTGCGCTTTTTCTCCACCACGACGGCGTTCGACCGGCCGCGGCTGAAGCTCTGGCGCACGGGTCCACCGCGACCGCCGCCGCCGGGTCCCGGACCACGCCCGCGACCGCCACCCTTGCCATCGCCGCTGTTCGTCTCGCTCATCAATCACCCTTGGAGGGGCGTTTTTCTGCCCCCGTCTCATCACTGCCTTCTGCGACTGTCACGTCCGCGGCCGCCTCGTCCCGAGCTGCCTTCGCATCGGGGTGAGGCGCCCTGAAACCGCCCAGCCTTCCGGCTTCCTGAAGGGCACGGTCCGCTATTCCGCCCGCGTCGAGCGCGGCATGTATGGCAAACTCGCGTCCAAAAGCCAAACCCAATTCGGAATCGTCCAAAACCGCGATTTCAGGCGCCTCTTGCGCAAGATTCCGCAGTTTTCGACGCCCTTCGGGGCCCGCATTGCTTGCGGTGAGGAGCACGACGCGGCCCGCAGGGAGTCGCGCGCGCACTTTCTCGAATCCCGTCACCGCCTGACCCGCCTTGCGCGCGAGCGCGACGGTCTCGATCAGCCGTTTCGCCAGCATCTGCTCCAGGAGGCCCGGCAGCCCCTCGGGCACCGTCACCGCCTTGCGGAACGCGCGCGAGAAGAGCCGCTTCGCCTCCGCCTTCTCCGCCAGCTTGGCATCTGCCGTCAGCCAGGCCCCGCGACCGGGGAGCTTGCCGGCGAGATCCGGCACCACGCTCCCGCCATCGGGCGAGAGCACGAAGCGGATCAGCGGCGCAGTCGGCCCGCTCCGGCCCGTGGCGATGCAGCGCCGCTCGGGCGCATCGCGCTCCTTCGCCTTGCCGCCGCGTGCCAAACCGGCCTCCATGCCCTACCGCCCAGCATCTCCGCGCGCCGGCGCGCCGAAGACGCTCTCGGCGGTCGCTTCCTGGGGCAGCGCGTCATCCGCCGCCTCTTCCCCTTCGAGTTCCTCTTCCGGCGCAGGCTGCGTCGCGATCAGGAACTCCTCCTCGTCGATCATCCCGAGCTGCAGGCGCGCGCGCATGATCAGGTACAGCGCCTCCTCCGCGCTGATCTCGAAGGCCTCGAGCAGCCCGTCTTCCTTCACGCGCTTGCCATCGATGATCTCCCAGCCGCCGGCAAGCTCGAAATCTGCGCATTTCGCGAATTCGGCAAGGTCCAGGATCCCGTCTTCCGCCAGCACCACGATCATCTGCGGCGTCAGCCCCTCGAAGGCGATCAGATCCTCCTGCGTGCCCATCTCCCGCGCCTTGGCCAGCGCCTGCTGGTTCGCTTCCTCCAGCTTCTCGCGCGCGCGAAGCTGCAGCTCGTTCGCCGTCTCCTCGTCGAAGCCGTCGATGGCCGCCAGCTCATCGATCTCGACAAAGGCCACCTCCTCGAGACTCGTGAAATCCTCGGAGACCAGGAGCTGCGCTACCATCTCGTCGACGTCCAGCGCCTCCATGAACATGGCAGAGCGTTCGTTGAACTCCTGCTGGCGTCGCTCGCTCTCCTCGGCCTCCGTCATGATGTCGATGTCCCAGCCCGTGAGCTGGCTGGCGAGCCGCACGTTCTGGCCGCGCCGTCCGATGGCCTGGGAAAGCTGCTCGTCGGGCACCACCACTTCGATGCGCTGCGCGTCCTCCTCCATCACGACCTTCACGACCTCGGCCGGCTGAAGGGCGTTGACGATGAAGGTCGCCGCGTCGTCGATCCACGGGATGATGTCGATCTTCTCGCCCTGAAGCTCCGAGACCACCGCCTGCACGCGGGAGCCCCGCATACCGACACAAGCGCCCACGGGGTCGATCGAGTTGTCATAGGAGATGACGCCGATCTTCGCCCGGCTGCCAGGATCGCGCGCCACCGCCTTGATCTCGATGATGCCGTCGTAGATCTCCGGCACTTCCATCCCGAAGAGCTTTGCCATGAACTCTGGCGCCGTGCGGCTGAGGAAGATTTGCGGCCCCCGCGCCTCGCGCCGCACCTCGCGCACATAGGCGCGCACCCGATCGCCAACGCGATACGCCTCCCGCGGGATGAGCTGATCGCGGCGGATGATACCCTCCGCCCGGCCGAGATCGACGATGACGTTGCCGTACTCGGCCCGCTTCACCACACCGTTGATGATCTCGCCCACGCGGTCCTTGTATTCCTCGTACTGCCGCTCCCGCTCCGCGTCGCGCACCTTCTGCACGATCACCTGCTTCGCGGTCTGGGCGGCGATCCGCCCGAAATCCATCGTCGGCAGCGGCTCGGTGATGAAGTCGCCCACCTGCGCCTCGGGGTTCTTCAGGCGCGCCTCCTCCACCAGCATCTCGGTGAAGTGGTTCTCGACCTCCTCGACCACCTCCAGCGCGCGGCTCATCTGGATCTCGCCCGACTTGCGGTCGATGAAGGCGCGGATGTCGTACTCGGCGCCATAACGCGAGCGCGCGGCCTTGCCGAGACTGTCCTCCATCGCCTCGAGCACCAGTTCGCGGTCGATCAGCTTCTCGCGCGCGACCGCATCGGCGATCTGCAGCAGCTCGAGCTTGTTCGCACTGACCATCTGTCCAGAGTCCTTTCCTGTATGCCCAATCAGAGCGCCAGAACGACTGAAGTCACAGCAAGGATGAATAGCGCCAAGAAAACACACATGCCGAAGAACCAGCGTTCCATGACTCTGTGAACATGGGCTCTCTGCTTAACCTCAGGGATCGGCCTCGACAGGGGTATCCCTTGATAGTCGAATTTCGAGTGCTTCCAGCTCCAATGCGGCATCATATCGGTCGCTCCGTCCCGTTGGCGGCGTCGCCTTCATCGTCGTTGTCCACCTCGACGATGTCGTCGAAGGCGGTTTCGTCGAATTCCGGCTGGCCAGCCTTGCCGCCGCGGCGCAGGCTCTCGGCCACAAGATCGTCGGTCAGGACCAACTTCGCATCCGAGAGCCAGTCGAACTCGAGCCCGATGGTCCCCTCATCGATCTCGATCAGGATCTCAGAGCCCTCGATCCCGGCCAGGATGCCTTTGAAGCGCTTCCGCCCCTCGATCATGTCCTCGGTCTCAAGCTTCGCCTCGAACCCTTCCCAACGGTCGAAATCCTCGAGACGCGTCAGCGGCCGGTCGATACCGGGCGACGACACCTCCAGCACATAGTTCGCCTCGATGGGGTCCTCCACATCGAGCACTGCGGAGACGGCGCGGCTGAGCTTAGCGCAGTCCTCGATCTCCATCGTCCCGTCCGGACGCTCGGCCATGATCTGCACCGTCGTGCGCTTGCCGCCCATCAGGCGCAGGCGCACGAGGCCGAAGCCCATGCTCTCGACTGTCGGGCGGACGATCTCCGCCAGCTTCTGGTCGATCGGTGCCTTGGCGACGAGGTTGGCCATCAGCCCTCCCGGGCCTCAACTCGGACCCCTTCGCGGTGCCCGACCGGTGAAAACGAAAACGGCGCGCCCTGGAAAAGCCCGCCGCCGAAATCCCGGTGCCGGGACCCCGCCGGATGGCGAGGCCACCGCGATGTCGTGGGTGAGATACGCCTTCGCCGCCGAAAGTGCAAGCTCGGGCCGCGAAGCGACGCGGGCGCGCCAGCGATCCGCCAGTCTCGGCTGCATAGCGGCTCTGCGCCGCACGCATGCATTTGCCCGACGACCTCGGTTTATTAGTCAGTATATATGACCTATATTGCGCATGCGAAGGGGCCATGGCCCCTGCATGCGGAAGGAAGGGCGGAATACCGGTGAAACAGATTGTCTTCGTGGTTGCGGTCTTCGCTGCCGTCTACCCCAGCCTGACCATTGGCTTGCTGATCCTTGCAGAGCTCCTGCCGGATCTCACGCTACCTCTGCGCACCGCTCTCACCACCGCGGTGATGGTGCCGACGATGACCCTTGTTGTCATTCCCGCGATCCGGCGCGTCGTCGACCGCAGCTTCACCTGAGCCAGCCGTAGCGCGCTCAGACGCCGGCGGTCAGCCCGCCATCGATCACCGCTTCCGACCCCGTGGTCATGCCCGACTCGGGCGAGAGCAGATGGACAATGCTCGCGGCGACCTCCTCGGGCCGCACATAGCGCCCAAGCGGCAGGATCTCTTTCATCCGCGCATGACCCGCCGCCGGGTCCTCCATGCGCGCCGCCAACCCGTCCACCATCGTGCTCTCGACAAATGCCGGATGGACAGAGTTGGCCCGAATGCACGGATCCTCCCGCGCCCCCTCCATCGCCAGCGCCTTCGTCAGCAGCGTCACTGCTCCCTTCGACGCGTTGTAGGCGCCAAAGCCGCGCCCGCCGATCAGCCCCGCGATGGAGGAGAGTGTGACGATCGCGGGCGCCCGGCTCCCGCGAAGGAGCGGCCAGAGCGCCCGGCACGCAAGGAACGTCCCGTCCACATTGATCGTCATGATGCGTTTGAAGTCCGCATAGGCAGTCTCATGCAGCGGTGCCGTCTTGAGGATGCCGGCCGCCGTCACAATACCGTCGATCACACCATGCTCGTCCCGCAGACGGGCGGCGACCCGCTCCCACGCCGCTTCGTCCGTGACATCGAAGACATGCGAGATCCCGTCAACGGCCTCGGCGTCCGCACCGATGGCGATCCCACCCTCTGCAACGATGGCTGCAGCGACCGCCCGGCCGATCACCCCGGCCGCCCCGGTGATGAAGATCCGATGACCTTCCAGCCTGCCCGCCATCTTCCCGCCCCCTCATTCTCCGCATCGCGAGTGCCGTCGCCGGCACGCGCAAGTCTCATCGGGGAGGTTGGCGCGGCAGTCTAGTCCTGTGCCGCCCCGCAGCATTCGGAGAGGCGCTCGGCAAGCGCGAGTGCCACCTGGCTCGGCTCGGGGCCAAGGCGAAGGGCGATGCGCGTATTGCCTAGCCGCTCGAACCCTTCGGAGGGGCGGAGCTGGCGCATCCCCGGCTGCAGCGCACTGCGGGGAATGGGTGCGACGGCAAGGTCCGCCATCACCGCCGCCTGCTGTGGCCCGAGGAAGTCCGACTGGTAGGCAACGCGATAGGGCGTGCCCGCACGATCCAGCGCTTCGAGCGTAATGCGCCGCCAGGCACAGCCGGTCGTCGCCACGGCAATTGGCAGGGGCCGGCGCCGCCAGGCATCCCCGCCATCGCGCACCGCCCAGATCAGCGGCTCGTCCGAGACGATCCGGTCGGCCGGCTGCCATGGCGTGGCCCCGCCGGGGGAGACGAGGGCGAGGTCGATCTCGCCGGCCTCCAGCATGGGCGCCAGCCGTCGCGTCGTCCCCATGACCGTGTTGACTGTCACCTCGGGATGCGAACGCGCGAAGCCCGATAGCGCGTCCTCGAGCCGCGCTCCCGGGAGGTCGTCGATGGCGCCGAGGCGCACGATCCCCGAAAGCGCCGGAAAGCGGAAGGCATCGAGCGCTTCCTGCTGAACGGCGATCAGCCGGCGTGCATGCGGCAGGAGACGTTCGCCCTCCGCCGTCGGCGCCATGCCCTGACGATCCCGGCAGAAGAGCCGCACGCCCAGCATCTCCTCCAGCTTCTTGAGCTGCATCGAGAGGGCGGCCGGCGTCCGCGCCATCCGCTGTGCGGCGAGCGTGAGCGATCCGGTCTCGGCGATCGCCACGATGCTCCGCATCACATCCGGATCCAGCGTGGCGCTGGGCGGTAGGGAGGCGGGGCGCGATGCGCTGATCGGCTGCTGTTTCATGCGAGCTGATTAAGCTTTGCTGAAGACATATGTCAATACTATCAGTTGGTCTTAATCGGCGGCGATCCTCAGATTGACCTCATCGAACGGCCCCAGGGGCCTCTGCCACGAAGGAGACGGACGATGTTTGCTCTGCTCGGCGCCAAGGCGCTCAAATACATGGAAGACCACCGTCAGCGCGCTGTCCTGCGCCGCATGCTGGATCAAGACGACCGGATGTTGCGCGATATCGGGCTTGAGCGCTCGGCGATCCACGAGGCGCTCGACCTGCCGATGGGCGCCGGCGTGCGCAAGCACGCGGTGACCCTTTCCGAGCAAAGCCTCGGCATCGGCCGGGCGGTCTGACCGCCCGCGCCGGCCCCTCTCACCGCGGTGTGCAGGCATGCCGCGGTGCTTCACGTTTTGCACATCTCGCAGCCTCGTCTCAAATTCGCGGTGGAAACGCCGCCGATTCCAGCGCATTTTGCTTTTGGGTAGGGCTTTCAGTCCGCCGTCAGCGTGGCTACTCAGGCAATCCTGAGCTGGCCTTCACGACGGCCAGACGCGCGGCGGGGGCCGCGGTGGCGAGGGAGCGCAGCAATGCTGAATGAGACGCCGGGCTTTCTCGGGCCCTTCGGTCCGGGTGGCTTCGATTTTCCGGACGGGATTACCGACGACCTCGAGGATGTGATCGGCGGCGGCGCGGATGATGACGGTGCACCGACCGACGATGATGCAGTGGACGGTGACGGCGCCGACGAACTGCCGGACGCAGGCGACGGCGACGTCACCACGGACGAGCCGGACGGCTCCGGCGGCATCCTCATCCCCTCGGGCGGCGGCGGCGCGATAAGCACGATCACGCTGCCCACCAAGACCTTCATCATACCCGAGAACTTCGGCACCGGCCTCGTCGGTGGCCCGAGTGCGAGCACGTTTCAGGGCGTCGAGACCAGCTTCAACGGTGTGAGCACTAGCTTTCAGGGCATCAGCACCAGCTTCAACGGCCCCGACTTCGTTAGCGGCGATTTCGGTGGCGCGATCGGGGTCGAGGAGCCGGAAAGCCCCTTCGACTTCTCGGATGCCATCTTCGATCCAAGCATCGATTTCCCGGTGTTCTTCGATGATGTACCGGGCTCGCCGGGCGACATCGATATCGGCGAGACGGTGACGGGCTTCATCGCCGATCTGACGGATGTCGATCTCTTCGAGATTTCGTTCACTGCCGGCCAGACCGTCATCATCGACGCCTTCGCGACCGAAACCAGCACGCTCGACACCCTGCTCGCCGTGATCGATCCTTTCGGTAACACGCTGGTCGAGAACGACGACTTCAACATCTTCGAGAGCTTCGATTCGAAGATCATCTTCACGGCACCGGAGACGGCGACCTTCACGCTGGCGGTTGGCGGCTTCGTCTCGAGCGTCGGGGAGTACGGGCTCTCCGTTGCCGCGTTCGAGGACAGCCTGACGGACGTGCAGGAGCTCGCCCTGCTCTACGAGGCCGCCTTCGGGCGGTCGGCGGATTTCGGGGGGCTGAACTTCTGGCTCAACGCGCTGCAGGGTGGTGCGTCGCTGCAATCCATCGCGGAGCAGTTCATCGCGTCCGACGAGTTCGTGGGCCTCTTCGGCGACATCGACACGCTCAGCGACACGGCCATCGTCACGACCTTCTTCGAGAACGTGCTCGACCGGCCGCCGGATGACGGCGGGCTCGAGTTCTTCCTCGGCGTCCTCGATCAGCCGGATGTGGACGAGGCCGATCTGCTGGTCTCCTTCGCGCTCAGCCCGGAGAACCTGACAAGCTCGCCCGAGGTGCTGCTGCTCGAGACCGATGCGAGCGGCGATGTACCGCCGGACAACGATTTCTTCCTGGTCGGCGATCTGCTCTTCTAAAGCGTTTCCCGATCAGTCTGGCTCATAGCCGGCGGCGTTAAAGAGGTTTGCGCTCTCGGCTGGGGTGATGAGATCAACGAGGCGGCCGATGGCGTCCCAGAGGCCGTCGACGGTTCGCTCGGCGGCTTTGCGCAGGAGCGCCTTGAGCTTCGAGAAGGCCATCTCGATTGGGTTGAAGTCCGGGCTACAGGGCGGGAGGAAGCGCAGTTCGGCGCCGGCGGCCTCAATCAGGTCCCGCGCTGCGGCGCGCCTGTGGCTGGAGAGGTTGTCTAGGATGACGATGTCGCCGCGACGCAGCGTCGGAGCCAGGACGTGGCGGACATAGGCCTCGAACCAGTCGCCGTTGATCGGACCGTCGAGAACCATCGGCGCGACCATGCCGCTGAGCCGGAGGCCCGCAACCAGTGTGGTGGTCTTTCGATGGCCGTGGGGCATCCCCATGCGCAGCCGCTCGCCTCGGCCGCTCCGCCCGTGGCTGCGGGCCATGTTCGTCGCAGTCCAAGTTTCGTCGATGGAGACCAGGCGCTCGGGATCGAGATCGGGCTGCGCGTCGAACCAGGCGCGGCGCTTCTTCAGGATGTCAGGGCGGTCCTGCTCGGTTGCATGGCCGGTCTTTTTTTCCGAGTGATGC
>JBCBYV010000044.1:0-26982 GCA_039815685.1 Pseudomonadota bacterium
GATACGAGGACCCCCAAATCGTGAGCGAAAGCAGAGGGTAGAGTAGCAGGGTAGGGGGATAGAAGAGGAAGACGGTAGGACCCCGCCCACCCCCGCCGCCGACCCTGCGACGCGCAGGCGGCTGGCGGGGCTGTCAGTAGCCGAGGGCGAGGCCGTCCTTGCGCGGGTCGCTGCCGCCGATCAGCACGCCGCGATCGTGGTCGATCCAGATCGCCTGGCTGCCGCCGAGGGGGACGTCGCGGAGGGCCGTCCTGTGGCTCTTGGCTTCGAGGGCGCGGCCCACTTCCGAAGCATAGCCACGCTCGAGATAGGTCGTGCCGTCATCATGGAAGAGGCGCGCCATGTCCTGTGCGGCCTGCGGATCGAGCCCGTAGTCCAGCATGTTCGAGATCAGGCGCACATGGCCGTGGGGTTGGTAGCCGCCGCCCATCACGCCGAAAGGCATTACGGTTCTGCCGTTCTGGCGCAGCATCGCGGGGATGATCGTATGCATCGGGCGCTTGCCGCCCGCAGCCTCGTTCGGGTGACCTTCCGCCAGCGTGAAACCGGCGGCACGGTTGTTGAAGTTGATGCCGTAGCGCTCGGAGGCGATGCAGCCGCCGAAATCATGGAAGACCGAGTAGATGAGGCTCACGACCATCCGGTCGCGGTCCACGACGGTGATGTAGATCGTGTCCTTGTGCTGCGTGCCCAGCGGGGCGGCCGGGGGAGGGCCTGCGCGCTCAGGGTCGATGAGGGCCGCAAGTTCGTCGGCGAGCGCCTGGCCGGTCAGGTGATCGAGCTGCACGGTCATCGCAGCCGGATCCCCGATGGCGGCGTTGCGGGCGGCATAGGCGAGCTTGGCGGCCTCCGTCTCCAGATGCGCGCGCTCGGCGCCTGTGGGGTCGAGTGCTGCGATGTCGAACTTCTCGAGGATGCGCGCCATCAGGATCGCCGTCGCGCCATGGGTGTTGGGTGGCAGCTCCACAAGCTCCGCGCCCCGATAGGGGCCGGCGATGGGCTCGACCCAGTCCGCCTCTACGGCCGCGAAGTCGTCCATCGTATGGACGCCGCCGAGCGCCTGAAGGCTTCTCACCATGTCCTCGGCGACCGGTCCCTCGTAGAAGCCCGCTGGGCCCCTGGCCTGAACGGTGCGGAGGACCTCAGCCATGCCGGGATGGCGGAAGAGGTCGCCGGCGGCGTAGGGCGCGTCGGCTTTGAGGAAGTGACGGCGCATGGCTCCACGCATGCGCGGCTCGGCCCGTGCCCAGTCATAGGCCGCGCGTGGCGCGACGGGGCAGCCTTCCTCCGCGAGCGCGATGGCCGGCGCGCAGGTGGCGTCGAGGCCCTTCCTGCCGCAGCGCTCGGCGAGCGCGGCAAAGCCCGCAATGGCGCCGGGGACCACCGTGCTCATGGCATGGTTCTCGTCCATCCCCGTCCAGCCCTTGGCGCGGAGATCGGCGGCCGAGAGGGCGGCCGGCGCGCGGCCGGAGCCGTTGAGGCCGAGGATCTCCTCGGAGCCCGCGGGCTTGACGAGCGCGAACATGTCCCCGCCGATACCGGTCATCGCAGGCTCCCCTAGACCCAGCACCAAGGCG
Source organism: Pseudomonadota bacterium (assembly GCA_039815685.1). GTDB lineage: Bacteria > Pseudomonadota > Alphaproteobacteria > Rhodobacterales > Rhodobacteraceae > Thermohalobaculum. The sequence continues at coordinate 1,578 of JBCBYV010000044.1, forward strand.
CCCGCGATTGCCGCATCCGCCGCGTTGCCGCCCGAGCGCAGCATGTCGAGCGCTGCGGTCACAGCAGCCGGGTGGGAGGTCGCGCACATGGCGTTTGCGGCGAAGGCCGGGGAGCGGCCGGGCAGGTGGAAGTCGCGCATGGGTTTCTCGGTCTCCAGGTTCTGCTGCGCCGGATGCTGCGGCATCGGATCCCGGATAGCCGCCGGGCGGCGAAGGCGCCAGACATGGCCGTTCCACCTTATGGGAGTAGGGGTGCTGCGTCGGCGATGGGCCTGCTTGCTCCGGCGGACGGGGGGTGTCACAGTCCGGGCATGACGGTGCACAGCCTTATGCCTTCGGGCGACGCGCAGCCGGTGGTCGCCTTCGACCGCCTGGAGCTTCAGGCCATCCACAATGTCTACGGCCGGATGGTCGCCGCGGGCGAGTGGCGGGACTATGCCATCGACATGCTGCGCGAGAAGGCGGTGTTCTCGATCTTCCGGCGCGCGGCCGAGCAGCCGATCTACCGCGTGGAGAAGCGGCCGAAGGATGCGGGGAGGCAGGGGGCGTTCTCGGTCCTGGGCATGGACGGGCGGATCCTGAAGCGAGGCCATGACCTCCGCGTCGTCTTGCGCGTGCTGGAGCGCAAGCTGATCCGCGCGGTCGACCCCGAATAGCGCCTCGAGCCAAGCGGAATCGCGCCTGGTCGGCACGATACTTGTATGTGGTCGCTGCTCTGCCGGTTGAGGGTGCGACATGCGCCTGCATCGGCTCTGCGATCCGTGTTTCATCCATGGGCTGGGGAGGGGCCGCGGGGGCTCCTGATCGAGCGTTTTCCGAAGACCGGGCCGCGTCAAGGACGCCTTCGGCGCCGGCTGCGCCGGTGGCTCTGCCATCCTTGACCCGGCCCGGTCTTCGGCGCGGTGCGGCACTGATGAGCTTAGTGCCGGCGGCGTTGCCTGCGGGCGGCCTTGGCCTTTGCGATCCTGCCCTTTGCAAGCTTGCGGCGTGGAGAGGGTCCCGCGCCCCGGCCGCCGCGGGGGGCCTTGATGTGGCGGGCCGCCGGCGGCGCCTCGGCCTTCACGAGCTCTAGGAGAAGCCCGCCGGTCACGGGGACCGCTTCGACGAGCCGGACCGTGACGCGCTGGCCGAGGGTGAAGACGGTGCCGGAGCGGTCGCCCAGGAGACTGTGGCGATCCGCGTCGTGGTGGAAGAACTCGTCGCCGAGGCTGCGCACAGGCAGGAGCCCGTCAGCGCCAGTCTCGTCGAGGGCGATGAAGAGGCCGAAGCGCTGGACGCCAGTGACGCGGCCCGCGAATTCCGCGCCCTCGCGGCCGGCCATGAAGAGCGCGAGATAGCGGTCGTTCGTGTCGCGCTCCGCCTCCATCGAGCGCCGCTCGGTCCGGCTGATATGTTCCGCCGTCTCGCGCAACCCCTCGCGCGCTTCCGGGCCGCGAAGGGCGGTGCCGGCGGCGCCCTCGCCGAGGCCGAGCGCCGCGATCAGCGCGCGGTGCACGATCAGGTCCGCATAGCGCCGGATAGGCGAGGTGAAATGGGCATAGCGGCGGAGGTTGAGACCGAAATGGCCGTGGTTCTCGAGCGCGTAGTAGGCCTGGGTCTGCGCACGGAGGACGGACATGTTGATCACGTCCTGATGGGCGCCGTCGGTCGCTGCGCCAAGCAGATCGTTGAGGTGGCGGGTCTGGAGGACCTGACCCTTTGCGAGCGTGAGGCCGAGGCTCTCGACCGTCTCCCGCAGCGCCTCGAGTTTCTCCTCCGCCGGCTCTTCATGCACGCGGTAGACGAAGTCGGCCTTGCGGGCCTCCAGCGTCTCTGCCGCGCAAACATTGGCGAGGATCATGAACTCCTCGATAAGCCGGTGCGCGTCGAGCCGTTCCCGGGTCGTGACGCCGGTGACGGTACCCTCGGGCGAGAGCTCGACGCGGCGTTCGGGAAGATCGAGGTCGAGCGGCTGGCGACGGTCGCGCGCTCGGGTCGCTGCGCGATAGGCGGCGAAGAGCGGCGCAATGGCGGTCTCGGCCAAGGGTGCGGCCTTCGCGCTCGGCGCGCCGTCGGCGGCTGACTGAGCGTCTTCGTAGGTGAGGCTCGCTGGGGAGCGCATCATGGCGCGGGTGAAGCGATGGGCGATCTTGTCGCCCTCTGCGTTCAGCACCATTCGGAGGGCGAGGCAGGGGCGGTCTGCGCCTTCCACCAGGCTGCAGAGATCGGCCGAGAGCCGTTCGGGGAGCATCGGTGCGACGCGGTCGGGGAAGTAGGTGGAGTTCCCGCGTTTACGCGCTTCCTGATCAAGTGCCGAGCCCGGGCGCACATACCAGGCCACATCGGCGATCGCGACCCAAACGACATGGCCGCCCGGGTTGCCGGGGTCGTCGTCGGGCATCGCGGCAACCGCATCGTCGTGGTCTCGCGCATCCGCGGGGTCGATGGTGACGAGGGGCAGGGCGCGCACGTCCTCGCGGCCGTCCAAGGATGCGGGGCCGCAGGCCTCGGCTTCTGCGGCGACTGGCCCGGGAAACTCATAGGGGATGCCAAACTGGCGCATTGCGATGAGGGAGAGCATGTGCGGCGCGCCCGGGTCGCCATGCCGCGCGATCACCCGGGCGCGGGGCAGGCCGAAGCGCTCCTTCGAGACGCGTTCGGCTTCGACCAGTTCGCCGTCCTCGGCACCGTCCGCCGCGCCGCGTGGGATAATCCATTCCCGGTCGGACTTCTTGTCGACGGGGACGATGCGGCCGCCCTCCGGGCCCTGTCGGAAGATGCCGAGCATGCGTGGCTCGCCCTGGGTCAAGCGGCGGATCAGCCTGGCCTCGTAGCTGAGCGGGTGTGCCGTGTCGTCGGTGTGCACCGGACGGAGCTTCGCCAGCACCGTGTCGCCGGGCGCGAGCGCCGGATCTGCCTGGCGGGGCATGTAGTGGACGGGCGGGTGTGCCGACTGCTCGTGCCAGTCCTTGGCGGTCAGCAAGATGTCACCGTCGCCGTCCGGCGCCTCGACCGTGAAGAGCGTGACGGGAGGCAGGTGGCCGGGCGGGCGGACGCGCCGGCCCTTTCGCGCCAGGGCACCGTCATCCTCAAGCTCGCGAAGAAGCGCCTTGAGGGCCGCGCGGTCGGCACCCTTGATCCCGAATGCCTTGGCGATATCGCGCTTTGCACCGTGATGCGGGTTTTCACGAACCCATTCCAGGATCTGCTCTTTTGTCGGAAGCGCTTTCATGCGGCCCGCCTATCACGCGGCTTGCGGCCCGCCTAGGGCCTCGCCCGTAGGGAGCGACGCCGGCTCCGGGAGCGGCCAAGGCTTTTGCAAAAGCCTTGCAAATCTCTTCCAAGAGATTTGCCGCCTGGCACGGGCATTCAAAGGAAGTGGGTGAGGGCCGCGCCGGCAGCGATCATCTGGATGAGATTGATGACGACCGAGGCCTTGTGGAGCCGGTCGAAGCTGCGGCCGGCCGCTTCATCGCCGGCGAGCTGTCGGTCGCGGAGGCTGTTGATGCGGGGCATCAGCACCTCCCGGTTCGCGACGCCGAGGGCGGCCATGACGATCAGAACGGTGCCCCAGAAGGCGGAGCCTGCAAGGATCGCAAGGCCTGCGACGCCGAGTACCAGGGCGACCGCGGCGAAGTACCAGGGGAAAACCTGCCTGATGAAGGGACCCGCCGTTTCGGCCGGTAGCTTGATGAAGACGAGCGGCGAGAACACCGCCGAGAAGAACACCATGCCGCCGAAGGCGAGCGTCAGCGTATAGAGCGCGATGGCGTCGAGCATGGGTCCTCCCAGTCCGCTTGGATGGGCCATATGGCTCTCGGCGGTCGGGGCGCCCCTGCGGCGCGCTGACGCTGGCGGCTCGGCTCAACCGCTCTCTCAGTCGCCGGCACCGCCGTTCGCCGCCACGGTCTTCTTCGCCGTCTTCTTGGCGCCCGTCTTCTTCGTCCCCGACTTTTTCGCGGCGGGCTTGCGCTTGCCTTTGGTGCCTGCCTTTTCCGCGATCAGGGCCAGGGCGTCGTCGAAGGTCAGCTCCTGGGGGTCGGTCTCCTTCGGGATCGTAGCGTTCACCTTCTCCCATTTGACGTAAGGTCCATACCGCCCGTCATAGATACCGATCCCGCCTCCCTCCGGATGGTCGCCAAGCTCCCGGATCGGCTTCGCGGCAGCGCCTCGCGCCGCCCCTCGGGCAGCCTTGCGTGCGATGAGCTCCATCGCCCGGTTCATGCCGATGGTCAGGACGTCGTCGCCCTTCTCGAGGTTCGCATAGGTGCGGTTATGCTTCACATATGGGCCGAACCTCCCAATCCCGGCCTCGATGGCCACGCCGTCCTCCGGATGCTTGCCGACCTCGCGCGGCAGGAGCAGCCAGTCGAGTGCATCCTCCAGCGTCACGCTCTCGAGCGGCTTGCCCTTCGGCACGCTCGCCCGCTTGGGCTTGGCATCGCCCGCAGGCTCGCCCCGCTGCACATAGGGACCGTAGCGGCCCGACCGCAGCGTCACGTCCTCGCCCGTCTCCGGGTCCTGGCCGAGCAGCTTGCCGTCCGGGTTTGCGATCTCGCTCGCCTCGTCCGGGCTGCCGAAGGGGCGCGTGTACCGGCATTCCGGGTAGTTCTCGCAGCCGATGAAGGCCGACTGCGTCTTCGAGGACGTCTTGATCGAGAGCCGGCCCTTGGCGCAGAGCGGGCATTGCCGCGGGTCCGAGCCGTCCCCCTTGTCCGGGAAGAGATGTGGGCCCAGCACCTCGTTGATCGTCTCGAGCACTTCCGAGATGCGGAGCTCCGCTGTCCCCTCGATGGCTTCGGAGAACTCCTGCCAGAACCGCTCCAGCAGCGCCTTCCAGTCGATCCGCCCGCCCGAGACGTCGTCAAGCTCCTCCTCGAGCGCCGCGGTGAAGTCGTACTCCACGTAGCGCTGAAAGTAGTTCATCAGGAACGCGGTCACGAGCCGGCCCTTGTCCTCCGCGAAGAGCCGGTTCTTGTCCTTCCGGACATAGGCGCGTTCCTGGAGCGTGGTAAGGATCGAAGCATAGGTCGAGGGGCGGCCGATGCCGAGCTCTTCCATGCGCTTCACGAGCGTCGCCTCGGTATAGCGCGCAGGCGGCTGGGTGAAGGACTGGAGCCCCACGACCGCGCCGTCGCCGCTCATCACGCCCGCCTTGTGCGCCGTGAGGCCGTCCTTCGCAGTCTTCTCCAGCACCTCGTCGCCGGCCTCTGCCGCTTTGTCGAAATCGGGCGTGGCGAAGCCCTCGGCGAAGGAGAGCACCTGCCCTTCCTCGAGCGGGGGCAGGCGGCGGGCATCGTCGTCGTCCGACTTCTCGTCCCGTCCTTCCTCATAGACCGCGAGGAATCCGTCGAACTGCACGACCTGGCCCGTGGCGCGGAGGCCGACGCGGCCCGCCCCGTCCTCGATCTCGACCGTGGTGCGCAGAAGGCGGGCGGAGGCCATCTGGCTCGCGATCGCGCGCTTCCAGATGAGGTCGTAGAGCCGCCGCTCATCGCTCTCGGCGCGCACCTTGTCCGGGCTTACGCCCATATCCGTCGGCCGGATGCACTCATGCGCTTCCTGAGCGTTCTTGGCTTTGGTCTTGTAGACGCGTGGGCTCTCCGGGACGTATTTCTCGCCATAGCGGCGGCCGATATTGGCGCGGGCGTCCCGCACCGCCTCCGGCGCCATGTCGAGACCGTCCGTCCGCATATAGGTGATATGACCCGCCTCGTAGAGCCGCTGCGCCGCGCGCATCGTCACCTGCGCGCCGAATCCAAGCTTGCGGGATGCTTCCTGCTGCAGCGTCGAGGTCATGAAGGGCGGGGAGGGGTTGCGCGTGACCGGCTTTGCCTCGACCGATGCGACGCGGAGGCTGGCATCCGCCACCGCGCGCACGGCGCGGGCGGCGTCCTCGAGCGTGGGCAGGTCGAAGCGGTCGAGCCTGCGCCCGTCGAGCGTCGTCAGCCGCGCCTCGAAGGCGCTGCCCCTCGCGGCCTCGAGCCCCGCCTTCACAGTCCAGTATTCCCTGGGGATGAAGGCCTCGATCTCCTGCTCCCGCTCGACGACGAGGCGGAGGGCAACGGACTGAACCCGGCCGGCAGACCGGGCGCCGGGCAGCTTCCGCCAGAGCACAGGCGATAGGTTGAAGCCCACGAGATAGTCGAGCGCGCGGCGCGCCAGATAGGCCTCGACGAGCTCCATATCGATCTCGCGCGGCTTGGCCATCGCCTCTGTCACCGCGTTCTTGGTGATCGCGTTGAAGACGACGCGCTGGACGGGTGTGTCCTTCTTCAGCGCGCGGCGTTTCGTCAGCGCCTCGAGAAGGTGCCAGCTGATCGCCTCGCCTTCGCGGTCGGGGTCGGTCGCGAGGATCAGCCGGTCCTCGCCCTTCAGCGCGTCCGCGATCGCACGGACATGCTTGGCCGATTTGGTGTCGACCTCCCACGCCATCTCGAAGCCCTTGTCCGGCAGGACCGAGCCGTCCTTCGGCGGCAGGTCCCGGACATGGCCATAGGAGGCGAGCACCGTGTAATCGGCGCCAAGATACTTGTTGATCGTTTTGGCTTTCGCCGGGCTCTCCACCACGACCACGGCCATCTGCGTGTCCCCGCTCCGCCCTCGGATGAACAGCGCGGGAACATGGAGCCGACACCCATGGCTGTCAACGCGCGGCAATCGATGTTGCGCCATAAGGCCGCCGGCAGCGGGCCCCAGAGACCTTCCAGCATGCGGGCAGACTCAGTCCGCCCGCAAGACCACAAGGCCGCCCGGCAGGAGGGCGATCCGCCCCGCCAGATCAAGCTCCAGGAGGACGAGCGACAGCTGAGCCGGGCTCGCGCCTGAGAGGCGCGCAAGCTCGTCCGTCTCCACCGGGGCCGTGCTGATCAGCGCCATGATCTGCTCGGCCAGCGCCGAATCCTCCTCTGCCCCCTCGGGATCCAAGTCGGAGAAATCGTCGATGCCCGCACCGTCGTCGAAGGCGTCAAGGTCGAAGCGGAAGTCGTCCGCGCCTTCGCCGAAGCCGCGATGGCGTAGGGGCGCGATCGCCTCGAGCACATCATTGGCGTGACGCACGAGTGCTGCCCCGTCGCGGATCAACTCGTTGCACCCCGCCGCCCGCGGATCCTCCGGCGCGCCGGGGCAGGCCAGGACCTCGCGCCCCTGCTCGAGCGCGCAGCGCGCCGTGATCAGGCTGCCGGAGCGGGCAGCTGCCTCCACCAGCACCACCCCGTCCGAGAGGCCCGAGACGAGCCGGTTGCGGCGGGGGAAATGGCGTGCCGTCGCCTCCGTTCCCGGTGGGCATTCGGTGACGACGGCGCCGCCACTTCCGGCAATCCGGCGCGCCACTGGGGCGTGCTCCTCCGGATAGACCACGTCGATGCCGCCCGGCAGCACCGCGGCCGTGGTTCCGCAGCCATCCAGCACCGCCTCATGCGCCGCCCGGTCAATCCCGCGGGCGAGGCCGCTGACGACAAGCTGCCCCGCATCCGCGAGGCCGAGCGCCAACCGCCGCGCCTGGCGCAGACCGAGCGCCGAGGCATTGCGCGCACCGACCACCGCGATGGCCGGGCGGGAGAGCACCGCCGCATCGCCCATCAGCCAAATCGCCGGGGGCGGGTTCGGGATCGCGGCCAGCCGGCGCGGATAGGCGGCATCGCCGAGAAGGACGAGGCTTGCGCCCGCAGCCTCCCCCCGCTCGATCTCCCGCGCCGCCATCGGCTCGGGGCAAAGCTCGTAATGCCGCTTGCCACCCCTGGCCGCGAGCTCCGGCAGCACCTCCACCGCCTGTGTGGCCCGGCCAAAGCGGGAGAGCAGCGTGAGAAAGGTCCGGGGCCCCACATTCTCGCTCCGCGCCAGCCGCAGGCGCGCGAGGCGTTCCTCCGGGCCCGTCGCGGGCGGTATGGGCCGGGTATGCGCAGTCAGTCCCACGTCGCCGGCGAGCATTGCCATCATCGTTCCTCCGCAAGCGGGCCTCCTGCCCGCGTCACGGGGGACTTGAAGCCTCCCATGGTTAAGGGGTGCTTAAGCGATTCAGCGAATCTGAACGAATATAGAACGAACGCCGCTTAAATACTGAATCAAAACCGGTTTTCCTGACCGCCCCAAAGCCGCGCAATGTTGCTCCGATGGGTGATCCAGATCGCCATGCCGAGGATCGCGACGGCCAGAACCGCCTCGAGCCTTCCCCAGGCGAAGAACGCGATCGGGACCGCCGTCGCCGCCGCAAGAGCCCCGAGCGCCGAGGTCCGCGTGGCCCGGAAGACACCGAGCCAGATGCCCGCGATCGTAAGCCCCGCGGGCCAGTAGAGCGCGAGGACGACCCCGAAGAACGTCGCCACCCCCTTGCCGCCCTTGAACCTGAGCCAGACCGGCAGGCAGTGGCCGACAAAGGCGCCGATCCCCGCCGCCTGCGCCGCCAAATCCCCCCAGCCGAGGAAGAGGATCACCGGCACCGCCCCCTTGGCCCCGTCGAGGAGCAGGGTGAGGGCGGCCGCGAGCTTGTTCCCGGTCCGCATCACGTTGGTCGCACCGATATTGCCCGAGCCGATAGCGCGCAGGTCCCCGAGCCCGAACACCTTCGCCAGGATCAGGCCGAAGGGGATCGAGCCCGCCAGATACCCCACGGCGAAGGCGAGGGAGAGCCAGGGCAACGCCCGCTCCGGCGCCATGAGCTCATGCAGCATCGCCTCAGCTCACCGCCGCCAGCGCCGGCTCGGCCGGGAAGACCCGCGCCCCGCCGACCCAGGTGCCGATCACCCGCCCCTCCATCCGCGTACGGTCAAAGGGCGTGTTCTTGGACTTCGACTGAAGGCCCGCCCGATCCAGCAGGAAGGGCGCGCCGGGATCGAACAGCACGAGGTCGGCCGGCGCCCCGGGCGCAAGCCTGCCCCCGGGAAGGCCCAGCAGCCGGGCGGGGGCAAGCGAGGCCGCCTCGAAGAACCGGAGCATGCTGAGCTCCCCCGCCTGCACAAGGCGCATCATCGCCGGCAGGAAGGTCTCGAGCCCCACTGCCCCCGCCGCCGCTTCCTCGAAGGGCAGCCGCTTCGCCTCCGCGTCCCAGGGTGCGTGGCCCGAGACGACGATGTCGATGAGCCCCGAGGCCAACGCCTCCACCGTCGCCCGCCGGTCCTCCTCGGCGCGGAGGGGCGGGTCCATCTTGAAGAAGCTCCGATAGGGGCCGATGTCGAATTCGTTGAGCGTGAGGTGGTGGATGCTCGTCCCCGCTGTGACGCGCAGCCCCGCCTCCTTGGCGCGGGCGAGTGCGGGAAGCGCCCCGGCGGTCGACAGCACATCCGCATGGTACCGCGCTCCCGTCGCCTCGGCGAGCGCGAGGTCCCGCTCGAGCCCGATCCGCTCCGCGATGGCGGGCACTGCGGGCAGGCCGAGGCGTGTGGCGAACTCGCCCGATGTCGCGCACCCCTTGGCCGAGAGCGCGGGATCCTGGCTGTGATGGACGACGAGCGCATCCGTGCCGGTCGAATAGGTCATGAGGGCGCGCAGCACGCCCGTATCCGCCACCGGCCGGTCCGCGTCCGAGAGCGCGACAGCACCCGCATCGAGGAGCAGCGCCTGCTCCGTCATCTCGCGGCCCTCGAGACCCTTCGTCAGCGCCCCCATAGCGGCGACCCGGACGGGCGAGGTGGCGCGGCCCCGCTCCAGCGCGAATTGGAGGAGCGCGGGGTCGTCTAGCGGCGGTGTCGTATCCGCCTGCGCGACGATGGTCGTGACGCCGCCTGCGGCGGCAGCGGCGCCTGCGGACTGGAAACTCTCGCGATGCCGCGCCCCAGGCTCCCCGGCAAAGACCCGCGCATCGACGAGCCCCGGGCCCAGCACCTTGCCCCCGCAATCGACGGCCCCAGGCGCGACCGGCACCGCTTCCCGCCAGACCTCCGCAACCGCCCCACCGTCGAGCCGCACGCCCCCCGGCCCGTCATACCCCGACGCCGGATCCACAAGGCGCGCATTCGCAAGCAAGGTCATGGGGCCCTCCGCATACTCCCCTCCGCCATACGCCCCGGCCCGGTCGGGATCAATCGCGGTAGGCGGGCAGGGCACGCAGGCAGTCGTAGAGGCGGCGCGGGTCCGTCACGATGTCGAAGACCAGGGGGTCGCGGAAGCAGATCGAGACGTTGGCGTTGGCGCCGAAGACGCGCTGTGAGACGATCATACCCGCGGAGGCGAAGCCACGCCAGAAGGTCGAGCCGCGGTGCACCAACAACCAACCCTCTCCGCTTCGGCCCGCGCTCAATTCGATCTGGAGCTTGCGATCATGCTTGAGCTCGTGGCGGTTGAGCACGCCCCCGAGCCCTCGCGGCGTCACGCCCCGTATCGCGCGATCGGTGATGGCGTAGCGACACTTCTCCCGCGAGGAGCGGCCAAGCCACCATGTCACCACACCCAAGATCGAGAAGCACAGGAAGAGCAGGCCTGCGGCTGGGTTCTCCTGGGCGCCCTGTATCGGCGGCGAGGGATCGAGGCCGAAATGACCGACGAGCGCCGAATAGCCGACCGTGAAGGTACCGGCGATCCAAAGTCCGAACATCACCGTGAACGCCACGTCCCACGGCGTCGACAGAATGAACGGGCGTCGTGGAGGTCTGCCCGCCCAGAGCAACGTTTCACCCTCCTCGAGCCGTGGCGCCCAGAAGGCTCGGTCATCATCCGTCGTCTCGGGCCAGGTCGGAGTGGGATCGGTGGTCATCGAACTCGCATTGCGGGTCGCGGCAGAATGGCTCGCGCATCTCAATCATCGTAGAAAGGCATGGCCGGCCCACTTCGGCGCCCCGCCCTCCAGCTCAAAGGCGTCGGGAGACTGCGCGCACGCAACGTCAACGCTCTCCCCCCAACTGCCACCAAGCCATACGGCGTCTGACGGCCTCGGATCAATCTCGAGAGGCCGGATAGGTCCCCTGCACGGCAGTGGCGGATCAGGCGCCGAGTGCTGACCGGCAGCACCGACGATCATGCGTTCAGACCTGGGAACTTCACCCCAGGTCGCCCGCCCTCTGGGAAATCACCACAGACAGCACCAGCATCGACAGCCTGTACCGACGCTTCCTGGAACAGTGCTCGCAGTCCGAGACAGGCCTGCGAAAGAACTTGCACTGGGGATACGACCCCCAAGTCGGACTACACCTCAAAACCGTCGCCCTGGGCCTGGTGGATGGGCCGTCCGCCTATGACCATGCTGCGGCGGCCCGCCCGCTTCCATCATGCTCACTGATCGTTCGTTCGCAGTGACGTTTTATGTGTGACTGTCGGCAGGACCGCGGTGCTTGGAAATTTTACTGGATGCACAAAGGCAGACTTGATTCAATGAAACAAAATCTTTATCCTGAAAAAATTACGGAAATTTTGAGGATCTTGTAGGCGGAATGGAGCTCATATTCATCAGTGGATACTTAGGTAGTTCTGGTTCATTGGGACTCGATACTTTTACCGCTGATATTATGATTGATTATGATATAGGATTTTTGAGCTCAAATTTGGAAATATCGTCAATAATTTTAATTTTTATGTGCACTGCAATCCTACCAATAATCGCAAGAAGGTACCAATGGAGCACAATAAAGTTCATTTTATTCGCTGCAGTAGCTTGCATTTGTTCCATGATTGCTGAAGAGTTGATAGAATATCTTTCCTAAGGCTGCCCGCGATATCTTCTGCAAAGTGCATTGGCATTCACTCAATATTGGAAAAAAATCGAAGTGTAAATGAGACTTGCAATAAAGTCAAGCTTTGTATATTTTAAATGGCCTGAAATCAAAAAATGTGGATTGGCTTGGCTGAGGCGTGATCAATTTAGGATTGTGGTGGGTGTAATCACAGCGTGAGGATAACGTACTATTGAAGCGATCTGACTCTGACAGAATCAAGAGATGCTACTCTAAAGTACTGCTGAAAGCGGGCTTTGAGAAAGTGCCACGTACGCCGTTCTTTGTCCGATTTAAGGGAGATGATTGGATAGAGCATGTCAATATTCAGCTTCGTAGCGACGAGGATGATCAAGACTTGCTAGTGCTTGTGACGATTTTGTCAGAAAAAGTGCAAGAGGTATTAAGAAGAAGCGTCTTTTTCCGAGAAGAGATTGAGGGAATTATGGCGAGGCCAGAGGTTGAGGTTGCGCTTCCTAGAGTAGCCCCCAGCATCTTAGAATTTTCCGATGGTGACATGTATAGATTTCAAAATACTGAGCAAATAATTCAGCATTGTGTGGATGCTCAGGCTATGCTTATAGATAGTATCGAAGAATTTTACCGTATTGCAGAGAATTTTGCGACGCTTGCAGCGTGGATTGAGAGTCGTGATATAAGAAGGCCACGATCAACGGCCGCCCAATTGAAAGTGGCGCTCGGTTGCTTTCTTGATGGTCAATACGATATTGCAGCTAAGCTTCTGAGCGAAAATTCAAAGCTTGGTGCTTTGCCTCCGCAGAAAAAGCTTGCTGAGTTCCTCAATGGGCAACTGAATTCTATTAGTAGGGGCTGATAAGATGAATGCAGTCCTCAGAATAAAATTCGTGTTTATGATTTAGATGTGATAAATTTTATGAAGACTTAACCAATCTAAAGACAGTGAATTCGCATCATGATAGTGGCAGACATGGTGTTGATGATTTTCATAGTAGTCAAAAGAATTGAATCATGCGAAGCTCTCTATACGAACGGAGAAAGTAAATGATAAAGCGCCATGATGAAGCTAGTATTTTGCCACGACTATTTCTCCTTTCCGCAACTCGATCTGGTATAAGCAGAGTCTATAGAAGGCAGGAGAAATCAGAAGTCTGCTCCTTATGTGGGACGAATCTGAAGGGCGAGAGGGAAATATTTTTTCATAGAAAACCTAAATCAAAGATGGATATTGAATCGACGGATCTTGGAGTGTTTATAATACGAAATCATGTCTGTGATATGATTACTGAATTAAGTGAATCGGAAGTCTCATTTTCACAGATTGCCGAAAGTAGATATATTCTGCGCCCTAGATCAACACTATTATTTGATGAGCATTTTGAGCGGCTCATTGAGAGCGATGGCACTTGTATTGAATGTGGAAGTGATCTTGGGCGATCTGCACTCAGGGTACTCGATGGAGAATTCGTACTTCGGGCAGAGTCTCACGTATCTGAATTTGGTGTATATCGTACAGATCTGAAGTTTGGTTGGGCGCCAGAAATGGAGCCTCTCATTTTTTTTGGTGAAGCCATAGCTAAATCAATTGCAGCGGAATTTACTGGGGCATTTTTTGATCAGTGTAGATTTAAAATACAAGATAATTCTAAGAGTGGAGAAATGGATCGATGAAATTGCGTAGAAGTATGCGCACAATTTGCCTCAATGCATTAGTGATGTAGCTCCGCCGATCGCTCAACCTTATAGCGGAGATATCCGTCGGCGAGACAACAGGGCTATCTAGCCACCCCAGCCCATCAATCTTTGGCTTCGCACTCGACCTCACCGCCGACCGCATCGTCCTGACGGTGGACATGGCTCGGGCTTATCCATCGGAAAGTCTCCTTGCTTTTGGGATAGCACGAGCGACCTGGCGGCGATGCCGGGGGATGATGTCTTTGAAAGAGAGGCGGTTCGGGTAGGAGCAAAGTGATGGCTCGGCGGATGGGAGGCCTTCTGTTTCATAGACATCCTTGTGGATGCTGGCCACCGGATCGAGACTTGGATTGATTTTGCGGTCCCGCGCGAGGAGATGCAGATGTCCGCGCTCCTCTATGAGACTGTCCGCGACCATGGCGGGAGCGTAGATGTGGCCGGGTTCAGTTGTGTTGGCCGGATTGGACGCCTCGGATGAGGCGGTAGACTTCCATGCCGTCGTCGAGGTGCTCGAAGCCGACTTCGGAGACGTAGGGGGCACCGCGTTCGAGCTCGAAGATCACCGAGACGCGGCGGCCGAGGCGGACATTGACGATCCGGTCCCAGGTGAGGGGGTAGGAGCGGAACTTGCCGCCCATGCCCGTCTCCAGCAGCATCGCGCGCTTGTCTGTCACGGCATAATGGCTCCGTCGCCGGCGCAGGATCGTCCGGAGCGGCAGCCAGACCGCGAGCGCCAGCAGCACCAGCATCATCGTGATCATGAGGACGCGCATCATCTCGATGTTGAAGCTGTCGCGGCTGTGCTGGACGATGATGCGGCTGATGGCCCCCGCCAGCACCAGCGAGACGAGCGGCAGCACGATCTCCTGACCCTCGAGGAGCGGGCGCAGCATCGGGCGGCCCGTCCAGAGGATCTTTTCGTTGGGATCGAGATAAGGCTCGAAGCGCGCGCGCGCCTGGGCGTCGGGCAGCGCAAGGACCGTGGCGCCCGGCGCCTCGCCCTTCGTCTCGCCGTCTTTGCGGATGGCTGCACTCACCGCTTGCCCACCACTCGTCACTCGATCTTTTCGTCTCGCCGGACGCTGCCCGACAATAATGTCAATGTACACGGGTTTCCGGCGAGCCGGCGGCCTAATTCGGGCGCCGGAATGACATCTCGGGACGGTTCTGCTGCGACTGGCGCCAGAATGGGCACAGATCGCGGAACGTCAACCCGCAGGGCGGTCACGGCCGAGGAGATCGAGCGCGGCCATGCGCACGGCGACGCCCATCTCGACCTGTTCCTCGATCACCGAGACGTCCGGGTCGTCCGCCACCGCGCTGTCGATCTCGACGCCGCGGTTCATCGGGCCCGGATGCATGACGATCGCGTCGGGCTTGGCATGCGCCAGCTTCTCATGCGTGAGCCCGTAGCGGTGGAAGTACTCCCGCTGGGAGGGCACGGCCTGTCCTGCCAGCCGCTCGTTCTGGATGCGCAGCATCATGACGACGTCCGCGCCGTCGAGGCCCGGGGCCATCTCGGTGAAGACCTCGACGCCCATGCGGTCGATCCCGCTCGGCAGGAGGGGGGGCGGCGCGATCACCCGCACCCGGTTCTCCATCTTGCCGAGGCAGAGGATGTTGGAGCGGGCGACCCGCGAATTGGCGATGTCCCCGCAAATCGCGACCGTCAGCTTCTGGATCCGCCCCTTGTGGCGGCGCATGGTGAGAAGGTCGAGGAGCGCCTGCGTCGGATGCTCGTGCCGCCCGTCGCCCGCATTCAGCACGGCGCAGTTGACCTTCTCGGCCAGAAGCTCGACCGCGCCCGAATGCGGATGCCGCACCACCAGGAGGTCCGGCCGCATGGCGTTGAGCGTGAGTGCCGTGTCGATCAGCGTCTCGCCCTTGCCCATGCTCGACGTCTCGACGTTCATGTTCATGACATCGGCGCCGAGGCGCTTGCCCGCGAGCTCGAAGCTCGCTTGCGTCCGGGTCGAGCGCTCGAAAAAGAGGTTGATCTGCGTCCGCCCGCGCAGGAGGTCGAGATGCTTTTCCGGCTTCTCGTTGAGGCCGGCATAGTCCTCGGCAAGGTCGAGGATCGCGCGGATGTCCATCGGGCTCAGCTGCGCGATCCCGGTGAGGTGGCGGTGAGCGAACACCTCGGGCGGGATCGGTCGCGGGTGCATCGGCGCGCTCCTCGGGCTGGGACGCCTGCCTTTTCCCCCGAGGGCCGGGGCGATACAAGCCCGCTGGGTCGCCGCAGGGCCGAGAGGGAGGACCCGGATGGAGCGCCTTCTGGTCAGCTGCTTCGAGCGGCTTCTCTCGGTCATGATCACGCGGGATGGCGGCCTCGGCCGCGTCCGCGTGCTGCACGAAGGCATGGGCGTCTATTTTGGCCTCACCACCCGCGGGCGCGCGGTCTTCGCGGCCGAGCGGAACCTCGATGTCGTCGGGCAGCGCCGGGTCGAGGGCGCGCCGGTCAATGCGGTTCGGAAATACGCCCCCGGCCGTTTCGGCGGGCTGAGGCGGAGCGACGTCGCCCTCACTCATCCCGGCTTCAGCGATCTCCATCAGGTGGCGGAGGATGCGGGCGCGCTCTTCCTCACCTCCGCCACGCCGCCCTGGCTCTGGCGCTATTGCCTCGCGACGCATGCCGTGACCAGCGTGCCGGTGGGCGACGCCGTACCCGCTGAGCTGGCCCGCGCGCCGGACGACAACCCCGACCTCTACCACTTCAACGCCATCGGCCTCCGCGGCCTCAGCCTCTTCCTGATGGCGCATAACTGGGGCCATGGCAGCTTCGCGCTGGAGCTCGACCGGGCCGCCGCGCATCGGGGGCAGGCCGTGCGGCGCGCCGTGCACACCGATCTTGGTGAGCACAATCACGACGTCCTGCCCGACGACACGGGCTTCTGGACCATCGACAGCCGCTTCGGGACGCTCGTGCGGGCAGGGCGGGACGGCAGCCGTCACCGCTACCCGCTCGAAAGCCCGCAGGGTCGGATCTTCCCCCGCGGCCTCGCCCGGCTGCGGAGCGGTCGCCTCGCACTCGGCTACGGGCTCTGGAGCAGCGAGCGGGCCGTGCGGGCCGAGACGCCGAGCTTTCTGCGCATCTTCGATCCTAGCACCGGCACGTTCGGGCCGGAGTTGCCCCTTGGCGATCACGGCAATACCTGCGCAGTCATGACGCAACCGCGCTAGCCCCCGACGCGCCCGCGGATCGCAAAGGAACGACCTCATGACCGAGCCTGCCGCCCTGCCGCGCCCCATCCATCTCTATACCCAGCCCGTCGCGCCGAACCCGCAGCGGCTGACGATGTTCCTGGCCGAGAAGGGGATCGATGTCCCCAGCACCACCATCGACCTTTTGGCCGGGGAGCAGAAGACGGAGGAGTTCCGCGCCAAGACCGGCGCTGCCGTCGTCCCGGCACTCGAGCTCGATGACGGCACGGTGCTGACCGAGACACCCGCGATCTGCCGCTACCTCGAAGCGCTGGCGCCCGAGCCGAACCTCATGGGCCGCGACCCGCTCGAGACGGCGCTGATCGAGATGTGGCAGCGCCGCGCCGAGCTCGGCCTCTTCTCCGCCGTCGCGCAGTGCTTTCGCCACACCAACCCGCGCCTTGCGGTGATGGAGGATCAAGTGGCCGAATGGGGCGAGATCAACCGCGGCCGGATCGACGGCCACCTCGCCACCCTCGATTCCCGCCTCGCCGGCCGGGACTGGCTGGCGGCCGAGCGTCGCACCATCGCCGACATAACGGCCTTTCTTGCCTGCGGCTTCCGGCGCATCATCAAGCACCCGATGCCCGAGGGGCTGACACACCTCGAGGCATGGATGGCACGCATGGCCGAGACACCCGCCGGCCGCGCGATCGCCCGCTGAGGAGACGGCGCGCTGATCGCGCCACAACGGAGAGACCATGACCGACAATCCGCTGCTTCAGCCCTTCGATGACCCCTTCGGCCTGCCGCCCTTCGACCGGATCGAGCCGCAGCATTTCGAGCCGGCTTTTGAGGCCGCGATGATGGAGCATCTGGCCGAGATCGAGGCGATCAAGGCGAACCCCGCACCGGCGGATGCGGAGAATACGCTCGTCGCCCTCGAACGCTGCGGCAGAACGCTGGACCGCACCTCGGCGGTGTTCTTCAACCTCTGCGCCTCGCACACCTCGCCCGCACTGCAGGAGGTCGAGCGGGCGGTCGTGCCGAAGCTCGCGGCACACAACAGCAAGATGATGCTCGATCCCGACCTCTTCGCCCGCATCGCCGCGGTGCCCGAGGAGGGCCTGGGCGCGGAGGAAGCGCGCATCCGCTACCTCATGCTTCGCAACATGCGGAAATCCGGCGCCGAGCTCGACGAGGCGGGCCGCACGCGCATGGCGGAGATCAAGGTGCGCGGCGCGACCCTCGGCACCAACTTCGGCCAGAACATCCTGAAGGACGAGGCGGAGTGGGTCATGTGGCTCGAGGAGGGCGACCTCGACGGCCTGCCCGATGCGCTCCGCGCGACCGCCAAGGCCGAGGCCACGCGGCGGGACGCACCCGACCACTGGGCCATCACCCTCAGCCGCTCCTCCGTCGAGCCATTCCTCGCCTTCTCCGCCCGCCGCGACCTCCGCGAAGTGGCGTTCCGCGCCTGGACGGGGCGGGGCGACCACGACAACTGGCCGCTGATCGCGGAGATGCTGGCCCTCCGCCATGAGCGCGCAAAGCTCCTCGGCTTCGAGAGCTTCGCGGCCATGCGCCTCGCCGACCAGATGGCCAAGACCCCCGACGCGGTCTCCGCCTTCCTCCGCCGCGTCTGGGCCCCGGCCCGCGCAAAGGCGCAGGAAGAGCGGGCGGCCCTCGCCGACCTCGCCGCATCGGAAGGCGCGAATATCGAGATCGAGCCCTGGGACTGGCGCTACTATTCGGAGAAGGAGCGTCGCCGCGCCTATGACGTCGATGAGGCTGAGACGAAGCCCTATCTCGCGCTCGAGAGCGTCATCGACGCGGCTTTCGACGTCGCCTCCCGCCTCTTCGGCCTGCGGTTCGAGGCGAAGCCGGGCCTCACCCTCCACCATCCTCAGGCCCGCGCCTGGGAGGTGAAGCGCGCCGATGGCGGCCATCTCGGCCTATTCATCGGCGACTATTTCGCCCGGCCGACCAAGCGCTCCGGCGCCTGGGCCAGCACCTTCCGCGGCCAGCAGAAGCTCACGGACCCGCACCGCCCCATCGTCATCAACACCTGCAACTTCGCCGAAGGGGATCCCGCCCTCCTCACCTTCGACGACGCGCGCACGCTCTTCCATGAATTCGGCCATGCGCTCCACAGCCTCATGTCCGACGTGACCTATCCCAGCATCGCCGGCACCGCCGTCTCCCGCGATTTCGTCGAACTGCCGAGCCAGCTCTACGAGCATTGGCTCTCGGTGCCCGAGATCCTGGCCGATCATGCCCGCCATGTGGAGACCGGCCATCCGATGCCCGCGGACCTCGTCGAGCGCCTGAAGGCTGCCGCGACCTTCAACCAGGGCTTCGCGACGGTGGAGTATCTCGCCTCCGCTATCGTGGACCTCGAGATGCACCGCGCCGTCCCCAACGCCGCCGGCATGGCGAGCGACGACCCACAACGCTTCCAGGCCGCGGTCCTCACCGAGATCGGCATGCCCTCGGCCATCGCCATGCGCCACGCCTCCCAGCACTTCCAGCACGTCTTCTCGGGCGAGGGCTATTCCGCTGGCTATTACAGCTATCTCTGGGCGGAGGTGATGGACGCAGACGCGTTCGAGGCATTCGAGGCGACGGGCAACCCCTTCGACCCCGCCCTCGCCGGCCGCCTGGCCGAGCACATCCTGTCCGCGGGCGGCAAACAGGAACCGGAGGACGCCTATACCGCCTTCCGGGGCGCGATGCCCGACATCGAGCCGCTCCTGAAGGGCCGGGGTCTCCTCGAAGAGCCTGCCTGACCGTTCATCCCCCGGCTTGGGTGGGCCCCTCGGGTGCGGCGCATATGCGTCATCGCCGCACCCGGGCCGTTCGCGTAGTCTGATACCGGCAAGCCGAAAGCCGCGCCGGAGAAGACATGGCCATCGCAGGGACGACGCCGGGCACGCTCGGTCACGCCGAGGATCGCGCCATCCACGTGACCCAGACGCTCGAAAGCCTTCACCGCGACGTCTATCTCCACCTCGTCACGACGGATCTCCGCATTCTCTCGGTCTTCGACGACACCACCTATGACCGGGCGGACGCGGACATGCTCTCGCCCGCCATGCGCCAGCACGCGATCGCCAAGCTCCGCCGCCTCGGCTTTCGCCAGAAGACCGGCACGCTGCTCGTCCATGACGAGAGCGATATCCGCTTCATCATCCCGAAATTCCACGCCCTCGGCGCCTCGCCCTTCGACATCGCCCGCTACGTGGAGCTTGGGCCGCAGGACTTCCTGATCCTCACGCCGACCCAGACGGCCTGCCAGTTCATCGACAACTACCCGCTCGATGAGGCCGTCGCCGCGGTGAAGTCGCTGATCGAGACCCAACCGATCAACATCTATCGGCTGATGGACTACCTCGAGAAAAAGCCCACGCATCAGGACTTCCTCAAAGCCATCGGCCACCTGAAATACGTCCAGCGCATGGCCGTCACATCCGAACCCCTCTGCCGCCGCCGCGCTCTCGGCTAGCGTTCTGTCCGACCCGACACGCTCACCTTAACTGCGTCATTGCCGGGCTTGACCCGGCAATCCAGCGCCACTGGCAACGGATGCCCGGGTCAAGGCCGAGCATGACCCGAGCACATGGCGTAAGAAGGTGCTCGGAAGCACCATCCGATCAACGTGCATCACTCTCGTCATCGCCAAGCCAGACCCGGCGATCCAAGATGCTGCACAATGGGTTCTCATGTCGGACCCGCCGATCACGCCGAAGGATGACGGCATCGTTCGACTTGTTCTCTGAGGGCCGAGGCTGCCCAGGCGTCCGGCGACCGCAACCGCGCACGCTCTGCGCCCGCACACGAATGATCTCGTGATGCCGACCCTAGGTCCGCGCCCTTGCCAGCGCCGCCCGCCGCCCCCATGACACCTCAATGCTGAGCGAGCGGATATCGGTGGCGGGCAATGGGGCGAGGACCGCGGCGCCGGGACGCTGGCTCCTGATCCTCGCGGGGCTCGTTGCGGCCGTCTGCGCGGGCCCGCCGATTTCAGTCGCCATCACCGCCTTCACCGGGTCGTTCGAGACCTGGGGGATGCTCAGCAGCACCGTCTTGCCCCGCTATCTCTGGACCACCGTCCAGCTCGTGCTGATGGTCGCGGTCGGCGTCACGATCCTCGGCACCGCCTGCGCCTGGGTCATCACCAACACGCGCTTCTGGGGCCGGCCGGTCTTCGAGATTGCGCTCGCCGTCCCGCTCGCCTTCCCGGCCTATGTGCTCGCCTACGCCTATACGGACCTGCTCGATCATCCCGGCTTCGTGCAGACGACGCTGCGCGACCTCATGGGCTGGGGCCCGCGGGACTACTGGTTCCCCGAGATCCGATCCCTCGGCGGTGCGGCGCTGATGCTGACGCTGGTCCTCTATCCTTACGTCTACCTCCTCGCCCGCGCCGCCTTCCTGATGCAGTCGGTCACCGCCGCGCAGGTGGCGCGCACCCTTGGCGCCGGACCCTGGACCAGCTTCTTCCGCGTCTCGCTCCCCATGGCCCGGCCCGCCATCGCAGGCGGCGCCGCCCTCGCGATGATGGAGACCATCGCCGATTTCGGCACGGTCGCGCATTTCAACGTCCAGACCTTCGCCACCGGCATCTACCGCGCCTGGTTCTCGATGGGGGACCGGGGGGCCGCGGCACAGCTCTCTCTCTGCCTCCTCGTCTTCGCCGTCACCCTCGCGACGCTCGAACGCCTGAGCCGCGGGGCCGCGCAACGCCACCAGGCCGGCAAGCGGTTCGAGGCGCTGCAGCCCACCCCGCTCCGAGGGGGTGCCGCCGCCGGCGCCATCGCGCTCTGCACGCTGCCGGTGCTGCTCGGCGCCGTGATCCCGGTCGTGATGCTGTTCTCGATGGCCATCGGCTCGGGCCAGAACCCGTTCGAGCCGCGCTACCTCTCCTTCAGCATCAACTCGCTCACGCTTTCAGGCGGAGCGGCGGTGCTCATCGTGCTGGCGGCGCTGATCGTCGGCTACGCCGTCCGCCTCGTGCCCGGCGCCTTCACGCGCGGGGCGGCGACGCTTGCCGGCGTCGGCTACGCGGTGCCAGGCGGGGTCATCGCGGTCGGCCTCCTCGTGCCCCTTGCCGCCTTCGACAACGCCCTCGACGATGTGATGGAGGCACGGTTCGGCATCTCCACCGGGCTCTTCCTCACGGGCGGCGCGGGCATCCTGCTCGTCGCCTATCTCGTGCGCTTCATGGCCGTCGCACTCAATTCCGTCGATGCGGGGCTCAGCACCATCCGCCCGTCTATGGACCACGTCTCCCGCACCCTCGGCGCAGGGCCCATGAGCACGCTCGGCCGGGTCCATGTGCCGCTCCTGCGCGCAAGCCTGCTGACGGCGGGGCTGATCGTCTTCGTCGATGTGATGAAGGAGCTGCCGGCCACGCTCATCATGCGGCCCTTCAACTTCGACACGCTGGCGGTGCAGGCCTATCGCCTCGCTTCCGACGAGCGCCTCACCCAAGCCGCCGTCCCGTCCCTCGTGATCGTCGCCTTCGGCTTCCTGCCGGTCATGCTGCTCGCGCGCGAGATCCGTCGCTCCCGTCCCGGCCACGCCGCCGGACAGGGTCGCGGCACCGACACTTGATCGCCCCGACCCCCGCAGAAACGACGGCCGCCTGAGCTCGGCTCAGCTGTGCTTAGCTGGGGGCCGACTCGTCCGTCTCAGGCTTCGGCAGGGGCAGCGGCGCCCAGTTCGGAGCCTCGCCCTCGCCATTCGCGCCCGTCGCCGCGAGGGGCGACAGCAGCGCGCTCTCGACAACCACGATGCCGAGATCGACCTCCTCCGGCGTCTCCACCACGTCTGCGACCGGCGCGCCCTCGGTATCCTCCGCAGCCCCGTCAGGCGCCTCTGCGCCAAGCGCCGCATCGGAGTCTGTTGCGTCCGCGTCCACCGCCGCCACCTCGACCGGCGTGGTCTCTGCCTCCGCCTCGCCTGCGTTCTCTGAGGCGACCTCCTCGGCGGCGACCCCCTCGGCGGCGACCTCCGTGTCCGCCGGCGCCTCGTCGCCCGGCGCATCGGCGAGCGTCGGAGCATCCCCCTGCGCTTCGACCGGGGCCTCCGCCTCCGCCGTAGCCTCCTCGGCTACCGGCTCATCGAGCGCAACATCCGCGTCCTCAACAGCTTCCGCGACGACGGCGTCTTCAGTAGCTTCCGCTTCGGGAGCTTCCTCGGTGGCCTCCGCTATGACGGCGTCCGCGGTTGCTTCCGCCGTCTCAGCATCAACGACCTCCGAAGCATCCTCACCGGCCTCAGCGTCCTCGACGACGGCCTCGGTTTCGGTCGGCTCAGCCAGCTCAGTGGGCTCGGCAGTCTCCTCCGACGCTTCCTCGGCGAGGAGCGGCTCAGGCTCTGCCTCCGGATCGGGGCGCGGACGGGGCACGGGAACGATGCCGGTCGACGCATCGGCAAGCTCGCTGCCATCGGGCACCACGGCGCCAAGCGGCGGGATCGGATCCCCAGCATCCTCGGTCGCCACCTCCTCGGTCGCGGCGTCATCGGTGGCGCTATCCGCAGCATCCTCCTCCGAGACGACATCGTCGCCCTCGGGCGCGGTGGCATCGACAGCCTCGGCATCCGGGTCGACCGCCGCGAGCTCCTCACCGTCCAGAGCCTCGTCGGACGCAGCATCCGCCACATCCTCCGCCGCGGCCTCACCGCCCTCGTCCGCACTGTCGGTCGTGAGACCGGCTTCCTCGGCGATCTCGTCAGCCGCCTCCACCGCATCGTCGGCCAGGGCGATAGCGTCGTCCGTCTCCTCGACGGTCGTTTCCGTCGTATCCTCCGCCGCGATCTCGTCGCCGGAAGCTGGTTCCTCAGCCGCCACCTCGGCGCCCGCTTCGGCGTCTGCGTCGGTCTCGGCAACGACGTCCGTTTCGGCTTCGGCCGGATCGACATCGGCGCCCGCAACGGCTTCCTCCGCCTCACCTTCGGCCGTCTCAGGCTCCGTCAAGTCGTCCCCGGACGTCTCAAGGGCATCGGCATCGGCGTCTTCCGGGGTCAGTTCGGCAAGCGCTTCCGTCTCGTCCGCGGCGTCGAGCGTCTCGGGCTCGGCTTCGGCGGTCTCCTCAATGTCCCCGTCCGACGCGTCTTCCGCGATCTCCTGATCGTCCGACCCGTCGGCCCCATCCTCGGCCGTGTCCTGCGCGTCCCCAGCCTGCTCCTCGGCCTGCTCCTCCGGCTGCCCCTCGGCCACCTCTTCCTCCTCCTCGGGGGGAGGGGGCGGGACATAGGGGTCTTCCTCGGCCCGGGGCGCGAGGGCGAGGGCACCGCCGCCGCCGATGCTCGGGCCGGCATCGCCGCCGATCCCGCCGCCGAGTGCGACGGCGCTGTCGCCGCCAAGCCCGGCCCGCGCGCCGTCGAGGCTGCCGGCACCCGCCAGCGTCGGTGCGGTGAAGCTCGGCGCGGAGAGAGCGGCGACGCTCGGCTCGGGCCCCGAGAGCTCGGGCGCAACACCCGATGCGACGCGCACGCGGCTCGGCAGGTCCCACTCCTCGGGCACCGCCTCGACCTCCGTGTCCGGATCGTCGCCCTGCTCGGGCGGCGGCCCGGCCTCGGGGGCGGCGTTCAGCGCATCCGCGGCATCGGGGCGCTCCTGGTCGACATCATCGAGATCGGCGATCTCCGGCTCGTCCGCGCTGCCGGGCTCACGGTCCCAGAGCGCCAGAAGCTCGCCAAGGTTCTCGTCGACGCCCTGCACCTCTGCGACTTCCGGCGTCTCCACCGGCTCCTCCGGCACCTCCGCCTCGGCGACGGGCTCGGGCGGCGGTGCATCGGGCTCGCGCGCCTGCCAAATGCCGAGGCCGAAGAGCGCCCCCACATGCACACCGACCGCCGCTGCCACGCAGGCTATGAAGACGACTAGCCGCTTCATCTTCCTTTCCCCCCCAAACAACCCGGCTCGGCCCCGAAGGACATGCCACCAGACCGTGTACAGAACGGGCACCGGCAGTGCCGGCCACCCGCCCCGCGATGGACGCCCGCTACCCGCCGGGCCGTCCCGTGCCGCCGGCCCCCACCGGCGACGCGTTTCCTTGCGGCCTCAGCCGCCTGTAACCAGGGCGCTATCGGTCACCCCGGCCGAGCGCAGACGCGCGATGAGCCGCGCGATCACCGCGCCCTCGACCTCGCGATCCGCCTTGATCACCAGCACGCCGCCATTGCCGCCGGCATAGGCGGCCTCGATCGCCGCCATCGCGGCCTCGTCACGATACTGGCCCCAGGCGAGCGTCCCTTGCGCACCCACCACCAGCTCGCGCCCCGGCTCGGCCTCCACGCCCGCCTCACTGTCGGGCAGCAGCACATTCGCATTCCGCTCCGGCGCCAGCGTCGTGCTCATGAGAAAGAAGATCATCAGCAGGAAGACGACGTTGATCATCGGGACCACACCTTCGCTCTTGCCCCGGCGGATCGGCGGCATCGGAAACTCCATCAGCCCGCCTCCTCTTCCGCCAGCACAACCGCCGTGATGCCCGCCGCCGCCAGCGCGTCGATCACCGAGACCGTGCGCTGCAGCGAGGCGCCCCGCTCGGGGCGCAGGATGATCACCGCGTCGGGCGAGGGCATGAGCGGCGCCACCGCCTCCACCAGCCCCGCCAATTCCACCGTGATGCCGTTCACCAGAACCGCATCGGGCCGGATCGCCACAAGCCGCGGCGCACCTTCGTAGGGCCGGCTGTCCTCATCGGCTTCGTCCGAGCCCGAGGGCGCGAGCTGGATCGCCTTCAACGCCTCGTCGAAGGACGCGGCCAGCATGAAGAAGACGAGCAGCAGGAAGACGACGTCGATCATCGGTGTGAGGCTCGCGCGGCCGCGGCGCGAGATCGGCTCGAGCTCGATGCCGGCGCGCATCATCGCCCCGACCCCATTGCCATGAGTGCCGCGCCGACCGCCATGACCCTATTCCGCGGCGCGGACCGCGTGGGTCGCGGGCCGGTTGAAGA